>PAJP01000024.1 GCA_002706095.1 Methylophaga sp.
CTGACGGTTGAAATGTCCGGCAGGTTGGGAGTGCTGTAAATTTCATATCTTGACAAACGGCCTTGATCTATCAGCCATCGCGTTGATTTTGCCTCAATCATTTTTTGGAAAATATCGAGTGGCTTACCATCTAGGCGCTGAGGGGTGCCAGTTAAACCTATGACTATTGAGCCTTGCTCAATTGCCCATGTGATAACCGTCTCAAACATCCGGCCCTTACCCAGGTGCGCCTCGTCAATAAACAATATCGTTGGTGCCTTCATGCTAGCGTAGCGCGAATGCACGGTGCCAATGGTGCCGACCTGAACAGGTAGCTCGCTTCTGCGCTTGCCGCTGGTAATTAAACCGTGCTCAATGCCAGCTTTCCAAAAGCTCTGGCTTGTTTGGCGCAGCAGGTTTTTTCGATGCACCAAAAACCAAACGCTACCGCCTGTTTTTTTCTTGGCCTCAGAGGTTATGTATCCCGCCACAACAGTCTTGCCAAAGGCAGGTGACGCAACACCAAGTATTGACCTGAACCCCTCGCGCAAAGCATGACGAAGGTTATCAACAAACTCGTTTTGATCCTCAAAAAGGGTGAAGTTTTTCATTCTTACCGCGCCTCCATTTCATCCAGCGCAGCACTCAGCTTTTCATACGTCACCACCTTCATGTTATGCACGCGCCCGGCGGCAATATCCGTCACATGGTCACGCGCCACATGGGCACGGCGGGCAATTTCAGATAGGTTTTTTCCCTGCATACGGGTAACTAACTGGTCGATTAGCTTCATTTGTTGCGCTCCAATTTTGTGTTTGACATCGCAAAGTGTAGCCCCTATAGTTTGTGGGCGTCAACCGATAAAACACATGGCAAAGGAGAGCAGCATGAAGCAACGCATACTAAGCCTGCTTGAAGAACTAGAAGATATTTCTAACATTCTTGAGCGCTGTATTGCGGACAAAGCAACGCATCAAGAATTATCAATGACACAGGATGAATCTAGTGGATTGCTTGACTATATCAATGACCAGATAAATGAAATCAACAACGCTATTGTAGATTTGGAGTGGGATAAATAATGCACATCATCAACTACTCAGACCTAACGCCAGAGCTAGCACGCCGGGGCGTCTTTGTGCGCAACATGCCGAACGCCGCCTACCACCAATATCCAGGCATCAGCAACAGCGGCCTGTCACTGGTCGCACGCAGCCCGGCACACTACGCCTACCGTAGCGGTTTTAAATCCACGCGAGCGATGGATATTGGCACCGCGTTTCACACGGCATTACTTGAGCCGGAACGCTACGCATCTGAATACATGACCATTAAGGGCATAAATGACCGCCGCAAGTATGAATACCAGCAGGCCAAAAAAATCTATGGAGACCATGCCACGCTGACTGACAACGAAGGCGCATCTGTTGACGTGATGGTAGAATCCGTGCGCAACAATCCAGACGCGAACGCCATCCTCAGCGAACCCGGCCATGCAGAGCTATCGGCGTTTGCTGAAGACCCCGAAACTGGCGTATTGCTACGCTGCCGTTATGACTGGATCACCGACACGCAGCGCGTTATCGACGTTAAGAAAACGCAGGATTGCCGACAGCGCGCGTTCAGTCGCAGCGTGTTTGCATACCGTTATTACGTGCAAGAGGCTATGTATCGCCATATTTTTGAGCTAATCATGGGTACGCAGCTAGATAGCTACCAGTTCCTAGCCATTGAGGAGCACCCGCCGTGCGCCAACGTTCTGTACACGCTTGATGACATGGCGAAGATGAAAGGCCACCAGGAATACCGCGAGGCGCTGCTAGCCTATGCCGAGGCAGAGCATAAAAACGAATGGCCCGCCTACGGCTTGCACAGCGACATTTGCAGCCTGCCGGACTGGGTGATGATGGATATGCTAGACGAAGAGCTAACCTAACAGGAGAACGACCATGGCCGATATTAGCCAAGCAATGCAAGCGAAGAGCGATCAGCTCAACAGCCTGGATATCATCGGTTCGCCGTTGATTATCAAAATCAGAGGCGTTGATTACAAACAAGGCCGCGAACAGCCAGTATGGGTGTATTTTGATGGCGACAATCAGCGGCCATGGAAGCCCAGCAAAGGTATGATCCGCATCTTGTGCGGCGCGTGGGGCACCGAAACAGACGCATGGATTGGGCGCTATGCGCGCCTTGAGTACGAGCCAAGTGTCATGTACGCAGGTAAAGAGGTGGGCGGCATTTGGGTTAAGGCCATGAGCGACATTCCGGCGAAGGGCATGATGTTCTCGCTCGCGATCAATCGCAGCAAGCGCATTCCGTTTCCGGTCGAACACCTGAGCGTAGAGCCCACGATGTACCCACAGGAAAAATTCGACGCCGTTAAACAAGCCATGATCGACGCTATGCAGTCCGGAAAGATGACGCTGCCGCAGGTTATTGCGCAATGCCAGAAGACCGGTCAGCTCACGCCTGAGCAGATCAAGGTACTTGAGCAAAACGCGCCCATCGAGGATGAAGGGCATCCCGATGAGCCGCAACTAAACCAGCAGCCCGCAGCGGGCACTGATAACCAACCCACTAAGCATGAAGGAATTTGAGCATGAATGTACTAAGCGCCACAGGCAACCTGGGCAGCGATTGCCGTATCAACCAAGTATCTGGCACCACTGTATGCAATTTTAGCGTTGCTATGAAGTCAGGCTATGGCGACCGCGCTCAAACGCTATGGCTCGACTGTGCGCTATGGGGCAAACAGGCAGAGTCCCGGCTGCCTGAGTTTCTGAAAAAAGGCCAACAAGTAGCGGTATCCGGCGAACTATCCACACGCGAGCATGAAGGAAAAACGTACTTACAGTTGCGTTGCAATAGCGTTGATCTGGTGGGTGGTAAGCAGGAAGGCGGAAGCGGTGGAAATGCGCAACCAGCGGCGCAGAGTCAGCCGCAGCAGGCAGCGCCGCAGTCTTCGGCTAGCGATATGGATGACTCGATTCCGTTTTGATGCTAACTATCAAAATCCAATAACCCATAAACAAAATCAATTAGCCACCCCGCGCTAGAGGTGGCAGTATTTGAGACGCAACACGACACCACTGGATAAGCACATGAAAGTAATAGACCAAAAAATCACAGAGCAGTACGCTCTGTACCACGCTGATACTGTAGAAGTGGCGCAGCACTTACCATCTGATAGCGTTGGATTTTCCTGTTTTAGTCCTCCTTTTGAGACGTTGTTCACATATTCCAACTCCGACCGCGACATGGGCAACGCCAAAAACAGCAGCGAGTTTTGGCAGCAATATCAATATCTGATTGCCGAGCAGTTCCGCGTTATGATGCCGGGGCGTTTGGTAGCTATTCATTGCATGAACCTGCCCACCAGCAAAGTGAACGACGGCTACATTGGCATCCGCGACTTCCGTGGCGAGATCATCCGCGCTTATCAAGATGCCGGGTTTATCTATCATTCCGAAGTCGTCATTTGGAAAGACCCTGTAACGGCAATGCAGCGCACCAAAGCTATGGGACTGCTTCACAAGACCATTAAGAAAGATAGCAGCATGAGCCGCCAAGGTATCCCTGACACCATGGTCATCATGCGCAAGCCCGGACAAAACGAAGTGCCGATTGAAGGCGCGTTGACGCACTACACTGGCGATGCGCCGCCCGCTGGATTCAAGCAAATTGAATATGACGATAACCGCTGCGCTTACGTGCCACACGCAGACCACAACACGCCTATTGACATTTGGCAGCGATATGCCAGCCCGGTATGGATGGATATTGACCAAGGCGATACGCTCAATTTCCGCGAAGGTCGCGCCAGCGACGATGAACGCCACATTTGCCCGTTGCAGTTGGGTGTTATTGAGCGCTGCCTGCAACTATGGTCAATGCCCGGCGATACCGTATGGAGTCCGTTTGCGGGTATTGGCAGCGAAGGCTATGTATCCATCCGCATGGGTCGCAAGTTTATAGGTGCCGAACTGAAAGAGTCCTACTACAAGCTAGCGCTGCGCAATCTTGAGCAAGCAGGCAAGGGTCAAGACGACCTATTTGGCGGGGGTGCGGTATGAGCAGCTATCAGGATTTTATCGAGTCAAAAGAACTGAAAACTATCCCTGTTGGATTTGAGCCTAACGATGCGCTATGGCCCGCTGATATGTTCCATCACCAGCAATCGGTAGCGGCATGGGCTTGTCGTAAGGGACGTGCTGGCGTGTTCTTTGATACCGGGCTAGGCAAGACCATCACGCAGCTAGCATGGGCGCAGCAGGTGCAAGCCAAAGACAATGGCTACGTGCTGATACTGACGCCGCTAGCCGTTGCAAAACAGACTGAACGCGAAGCCGTGAAGTTTGGCATGGTCGCTATGTTTGTTGAAAATGGCGACGCCATTGGCGATCCGGGAATCTACATCACGAACTATGAAAAGCTGCATCATTTCGATACGTCAATTTTCGCGGGCGTGGTGCTAGACGAATCCAGTATTCTCAAGGGCATGATGGGCAAAGTGCGTCAGCAAATTACCGACGCATTTGGCGCAACGCCTTATCGTCTTTCATGCACCGCGACTCCAAGCCCTAACGATTTTATGGAGCTGGGTACGCAGTCTGAGTTTCTGGGCATCATGAGTCAGACAGAAATGCTGGCCATGTTTTTCATCCACGACACGGGTGGAGGAACTGGCGATTGGCGGCTAAAGCATCACGGCAAAGCGAAGTTTTGGAAGTGGCTATCGACGTGGTGCGTATTCCTGCGCAGCCCTGCCGATATGGGTTTTGATGCTGATGGGTACGACCTGCCGCCAGTCGACTATTATCAGCATACGATTGAAACGCAGGCGACCGACGGACTGTTTGTAGAGCCTGCGCAGTCATTGCAAGAGCGCAACACGGCACGGCGCGAAACGGTCGAACAGCGCTGCCAGCGCGCCGCCGATATTGTCAATGGGATGGATGCGCCATGCGTGGTATGGTGCAACCTGAATGCTGAGTCCGAATTGCTCACAAAGCTAATTGATGGCGCGGTTGAAGTGAAGGGCAGCGATAAAGACCAGCACAAAAGCGAGTCACTGTTAGCGTTCGCGGATGGCAAGATTAAATGCCTGGTCAGTAAGCCAAAAATCGCAGGATTCGGCATGAACTGGCAGTCAACTTACAATTGTGTGTTTGTCGGACTATCCGATAGCTGGGAATCGTACTATCAAGCGATTCGCCGCCAATGGCGCTTTGGTCAAAAGCACGCCGTTCAGTGCCACATTGTCAGCGCGGACGTTGAAGGCCTGGTGGTCGAAAACATCCGACGCAAAGACGCACAGCATGAAGAGCTAAGCTCGGCGATGATGACGCACATGAAAGCGTTTATGCAGGCCGAAGTGTTCGGCAGTAAGGCGGAAAAAACCGACTACCTGCCCAGCGTTGATATGCACATACCGGAGTGGCTAACATGCACCAAAGCACATACTACAAACGCCTAGCCGCTGGCTACGACCACGAACAGGCGCACACGCTACCCAAACACTGCCCGCGCTGGATGCGGGCAATTGAAGAACAGGAAGGCCAGCCGTTGCGCGAAATACTGGCAGCGGCAGCCAAAGCAGCACCACAAACGGGCTATACCTGCGCTGACTTAGCGCGTGAATGGGGTATCAAAAAGGACACGCTAGGCCACTGGTGCCGAAAGTGGGATATACGGTTCCCTACTGGTGCCAGCGCTCGGCAAAAAGAGGCCGCCAAGTCTACGATTGATAGGGTTAATCGGAGGAAGCGAAAATGATTACCGTAAAAATCACAAAAACGCAGCGCATTGACGACCGCGCGGTTACTGACACAACCGAGCTAAAGGGCGATGCAGGAGAAGTGCTTGCATTTCTTGACGAGCTGGGCCATACCGTACCGATGCAGGATGATGAAAAGACCGATACTGTTCATTGAGGAAAAACCATGAGCGCCATTCAGTTTAAACGACTAACCAAAAACGCCACCATCCCAACGCGCGCCACTGACGGCAGTGGTGGATTCGACCTGTACTGCACTGAGCGCGTCGACCTACCGCCAGGGCAGCGGATGTTATTGCCAACGGGCATTGCCATGGCGTTACCGCATGGCACCTGCGCGATGGTATGGCCCCGCAGCGGGCTAGCAGCCAATCGCGGCATTGATCGGTTGGCAGGGTTCATCGACGCTGACTACCGGGGCGAGCTACATGTATCGCTGATTAACCACGGCCTAGACGTTGTGGAGTTCCGTCCCGGTGACCGGATTGCGCAGCTTGTGGTGACGTATTGCCTGACTGACTCAGTAGAGGTCGATGAGCTAGACGACACTGAGCGCGGCGCGGGTGGATTCGGTAGCTCTGGTCGATAGCCAAAACCTAACGAATCACCGAATCGTATAGAGAATTACAATTATAAATTCAGCCTAAAAACCTCTAATATCATCTCATACATAAAGCGAAGCATTAAGGAGAAAGGCAATGAACAACGCTAAACGAGTTGATGATTGGCACGAAGAGGGCGACGTTTCCGGCAAGTTCGTAAAGCGCGGTGGCAAGGTTATTTATACGGATATAGGTGGATGCACGGGCAACGGAAAAGTTCGTGCCATTGGTTATCGCGCAGATGATATTTTAGAGACGCGCCGCACTTATTACATCAATTGGAGCGACAAGCTAGTGAAGGTTGCATAACACTAACACCAACACGCCCCGCACAGCGCGGGGCTGCTAAACAACAGGAGAAAAACCATGCAAGCCATCCTATCTTTCACCATCGCCATGACGTTCATTGCATCCTGGCTAACGCACATCGTGACATGCCTTCAAGACGGCTCTTGGGGCTTCCTGATCGCTGGCGCGCTTATGTTCCCCATCGCCATAATCCACGGCTTTGGCATCTGGATAGGAGTATTTTAAATGGAAAATAACACAGTGAAGTTAAACCCCGACATCGTAATCGGCAACGCCACCGTAGTCGGCACCGAATCAGGCTGGGCACTCCCCGGCGGTCGCATTGTCCGCGACAAGACGCAAGCCCGCATGTATGCGCGGCGGATGGCTAATTTGATGACTGGATTGGAGGTGGTGAAGTGAAAACCGTACCCGACTACATGCTGGACGACATCGACGCAGACGCCCGCGACGCCCGCGACCTTGAGCTAGAAGCGAAGCGCCAAGCCGCATGGGATGAAATGCTGAGCGATGACGGCGACATCAGCGAGGTGCTAGAGCGGCTAACCGAGCATCCGCTTGAAGCGCTCAACCTACTGCGCGACTATCACCACCTCGGCAACGACCTGCGCACGGCCGGGTATGAGCTGGCAGCGCGGTTGCATGAACTGGCGGATGGAGTTATCGAGGAGCGTATCGGATGAACAGCTTTAACCCGCTACAGAGCATTACCAACGCCATCATGGCCCATGTGCCCGATACCATTTTCGGGCAAGGGCTGGCGATTGGTGCAGGACTGTTAATTTGCATTGGTGCGGTGCTGTTTATTGCCGCGCTGGGTGTTTGGATTGCTGAGAAGGTGGGGTATTTGAAATGAATCAGAATGATAAAGATCAGGCGCTGACCAAGTGTGCCATGCAGGTTGAGCCAGCGCTCTGGGGCTACGATAAAATCAAAGCCTTTTGCGGCGTGATAATCCAATGGGATGATTACCAGCAACGCCGCACCGAACTCATCAACGAACCAGATGACGCGGAAGCGCCTGAGTGGGCACGGTGGAAGGCGCAGGATGGGGATGGAGAATGGTACTGGCATGAAGCCCAGCCGCACAGCGATGAGCATACGTGGGACATGTATTGCCCTAACGATGAAAATCAAATGATTGCATCGTATGGAAAAATCCCCGCAGGCCACGACTGGCGAAAAACACTAAAACCAGTGAATCAATATATGAGCAATAATGAGCCAGTTAAGAGCCGGAATGAGCCGCACGGCATAACAGGCGTAAAGCATCGCGTTGACCGCCAACTAAACCAAGCTGCTAGCAGTTTGACTAACTCACAGGCGCGTGAATTTTCGGAGGAGTTCAAAACATGCAGCGACGGCCAGCCATGCGGGCAGGAGGATTATTGCACCGACTGCCCCAACGCTCCACATGCTCAGGATGCGCGACGGCTGGATTGGCAGTTAATGCAGGATATGAAGAAGCCACGATATCAGGATGCGAAAGGAGACGACTGGATAGACGAGTTTGCTCGAACGGCCACGGCTGAAGAGTTTCATGGCGCTATGCGGTTTACCATCGGTAAATATAACCGACGCATGGGTAAAAAAGATGACATGCTGAAAGAAGTGCGTAAAATGAAAGACTATTGCGCCCGCTGGGAACAGTACATCCTAGCCAAACACCGATAACACGCCTGCCCCGTGGCGTAAATAGCGGGGCTTACCCAAAGCTGGCCTAGTGGGGGAGCAATAACGCCAGCAGCGATTGACGAAACGCCTCCTAGCCTCGCTATCCCTATGCGACAGGGACGCAGGCAAACCGCCACGTGCGGTAGTTTCGGGCAATCGCCGTACGCCCCACGAGACGGGGCTTTTTTATACTCAAAAAAGGAGCGGATCATGCTATTAGCAATGAGCAAATACGAACAACAGATATTCGAACAGCAACGCCAGCAGTGTATAGCCGCAGGCTCGCGGTCTATCAAGCGGCAAATCAAGGACTACCCCGGGCGCGTCGTGTCTATTAAAACTGCTGAACAACGCATGCGGTACAAAGATATGTCGCTGCATGATGCGTGCGTGATCCCCGTTGGCACGTTTAAGCAGGGGTGGTGATATGAGAAGTCTAGACGAAACAGACTTAGCGTTTATACGTGAAACGTATCCAGACCCCTCGTGGACACTGATTCAGATAGCTGAAAAGCTCGATAAGTCAGACAGCACAGTATTGCGCGCCGCGCGCCGCATGGGGCTTAGTCGACCCGATAAGTTCCAATGCCCTAACGTAGACTGGGAAACGATTTGGTATTCATATCTTTCATGCAGGTCTTACAAGAAAGTAGAGGAGCAGACAGGCATTAGTCAGAAGGCTGCGATTAAGGCGGTAAGAAGAATGAAGGAAATGACCGAAGCAGAACGAATAATGCGGTGGAATCGATACCGCGTTAAGCACGACATGCCCTTGTTTACCAAGTGCTAGTGGCCTACAATTTACTTGTCGTCAAACCTTCCTTGAAAGCACAGCTACTAACCGACGCAAAGCCAGCCCCGACCACCAATCGGGGCTTTTTTTATTACTTCCAATATGCACCAGAAAGAACTTTTTTTACTGTTGCTACAGATACGCCGTATTTTTCAGCCATATCTTCACGGCTGTAACCTGACCCCCTGCCATTTTTTGCTCTTCTTGGTAGTGATCGCATTTCATCGGCTTTTTCTTTTGTCAGCTTAACGCATCGCCTATTTCTTCCTTGCTCCACACTGGTTGCCCATTTGCAATTATGTGGATTATACCCCTTGTTATTGTCAATTCTTTCAATGCTAGTGTTTTCTGGCCTTTCGCCCATATCTTTCTTAAATTGAAAAAAGTCATTTCGCCAAGATTCGCAAACATGAATTCCTCTTTTTCCGTAGTGTTTATATGCTTTGCACTTTGGGTTATGACACCTATCAATCATGTGGCTCCATGTTTTAAAAAGCTCTTCCCCCCACGCTCCGTGCTTATATCTTGAAGAATCCTTACCTCTCCTGGGCTCAGGAAAATGCAGGGGATCGCCATACTTTTTCCATCGGAGGTAATGCGCGCGGCAAAGGTTATGCTTTTTAACATGAACTGAATTTGAGCAATTTTCTATTTTACACATTTTAATCCCCTATAGATCCCTAGGTGGATATTGTAGCAGCAAATAGAAAATAATTCTATCGTTTTAGCACCCTGTCAATAAAGCTTGGAGCCACACCTACCTGCTTGTCGTCACTACGCTTCTTAACGTTAATCCCCAGCGCTGCGCCCATTGTCACGAACAGCCACACCAGCATGCCTGTAAACTCGCCATCACTTACAACAGTAGGGTCTTTCACGATAGTAAAAGCCATTGAACCTGCCAGCGTGCCGAGTGATAGCGTAAATACCCATCCAAGTGCCGGCCTCCAGCCGGATTTAAACCACCCATCTTGCTGCGCTTCAACGCGCATCGTCTCATTGACCATGCGCTGCCTATCTAGGTCTGCGTTAATTCGTGCGCGCTCAATTTCAGCTTCTAGCTCACGCAGTTTTAGCGCGGCTTGCGGGTCTTGCTGTAGCGCGGCTTGAACTGCCTCCGGACTGTCCTCAACGCCCAACAGCTTAGCGATACCGCTACCAACTGCGTAACCAGCGCCACCGTATAGAGCACCGCCCAAAGCTGGCGCAGCTTTCGCCACCGTTTCTGCGACATCTCTCCAGTTCATCCAAGCACCTCAATGCAGCGCTCATAGCGCCGCTGTCTGTCATCTAATCCATTCGTGCCGCCGTTAATGCGCCGCGTAGCGGTCACAATGTCAGCGCCAACGGGAACGTTGGTCACGTAAAACCAGCATGCCGCAAGCGCTCCAATGCCCGGCTCTAACAGCGAATCAGGATACAGCACTGGCTCTCTGCTGTTGATCGCGTCAGCAAACCGGGTGTAATTGTAGCGCCCTGTTAACTGAATAGGGCCGCGTCCACGGAACAACCACCCATCGCCGTCCTTATCGTTACCCATGCGCCCGCCGTACACGTTATTAGCGAGCGCCTCGGGATTGTGCGCGTATTGCGACGCGATGCGATCATTGGGGAACCGTGACGGCCATACCTGCATCAATCGTCGGGCGCTATACGATAGGTTTTCTTCCAGCGTGTTGAGGTCTTGGCTTTCGTGCCCTACCTGCGCAAACAACATGGCCCGGTCATCTCGGCGCACGTCGAAAAACTCGATAGCGTCATCGAATGCTACCGCCCACTGAGTAGGGTTAGGGCAATCCGGCAAGCAGTTGGCTAATTGCTCAGGTGTGATATGCCGATAAATCTCTGCTTCATCTAGCCACATAAACACCCCGCTTTACCCACCGCGCCGGGGTCGCTGTCGCTATGCCCCGCGCTGATAAAAAGCGTTTTGGTCTGCATGAGTTTTTCGCTCATTTGTTTGGGTTCCTTTAGAGCGCCCGCGCAGGGCGCTCAGTTAGGGTATTGACAGTTTAGCACAATGCGGGGCGCGGGCTTGCGCCGTAGTGGTTATAGCAGTGCGTCGGCCAAAACTGCCATTACAAACGCTTCTACCTCTCCTTGCTTAAGCTGATATTTGTCACCCGCTTCAACTGCCAGTGTTATTACCTCGCCGCTCTCTGGGTCAATTACAGCATCCTGTGCCCCCCACTCGTTATAGCAGAACATGCTGTACTCGTGAGCGTTTAGTCCCTGGCGTGTAAACGCTCGCTC
This sequence comes from Methylophaga sp., assembly GCA_002706095.1. Classification (GTDB taxonomy): domain Bacteria; phylum Pseudomonadota; class Gammaproteobacteria; order Nitrosococcales; family Methylophagaceae; genus Methylophaga; species Methylophaga marina. The sequence goes on from PAJP01000024.1 coordinate 11,390, forward strand.
CACCTCTTGCGCAATCCAACCCACATGCCAGCGCGCTTCGTTACCGCCTGCTTTTTCACGCTCTACCGCTGACTTCCATTTCCATTTGACGATCAGCTTTGCCAAGTCTTTAGCGACAGCTTTTTCAGCATCGCTAAATCCCTGGATTTCTGTTTTGAGTCTCTCGTCGGATGTAATAACAGGGCTATTTACAAAGTATCCATCTTGCCAAGCCGCCTCTGGCTGCCCATTATCCATGGCGTCGTTTGCAGAGGGACGTAAAGTTGTGCCGAGTGCAATAATGCGATTACCGTGAGGGGAATGATTAGCGCCGAAAACTTGCAGCATTGAGCCACGAGAGCTACTAACAGCGCCGCCCCCTGTTAGCGATGCAAACTTGTCATCGCTGCCCGACGACGTTGTAGGCTGTAAAGACGCATAGTTGCCGACAGCGCGAACCGAATTTTCAACATACAGCAAACTATGATATGACGCCCCTTCTGCTCTTGCTTCAACCCAAGATCGGGTATCACCAACAGCGCTGGAAGTATCACCCACTGCCAACCGCTGCATCACCTGAGTGCGCTCATAGTTTACAGGAGCCAGAACCCTAGATAGGTTTCCTTCCCGGTACTGGCCTAGCGTTCGTGTATCAACTCCGCGTAGAACAATGTCATTCTTACCTGCCCTTTTCGAAAGAGGAAAGCGGAACGCAAAGATATCGGGCTGGTAGCCATGCCCTATAAATTCGTCATCAACGGACGACGTGTTTAACGAGTAGCGAGTCTGTATTCGGTAGTCCTCGCTACCAAAGAAATAATAAACTGCATCATCGGTAAGGAGCGCACTTCCCACACCGCTCCCGCTGCTAGGCTGCTCGCCAGCATAAATACCGTATCCAAGGGTGGTTACTGTGTAGTTTGACCAGTCTCCTGCCTCTGCATTAGCAACGGGGACGCGCATCATAAATGAGCGCGTGCGTCCCTGTACGAAGTGATTGATTGCTGGTGTATCCCATTCATCGGGCCGCCTTTCTGTCCCGAACGCGAACAATTCACCATCATGCACAACAAATGGGATGGGGTCGTAGTGGATTTGCCCCGGGAACCTGTGCCCTGTCCACGTCTGTCCGTAGTCATCACTGTGCAGAAAAGCACTACCGTTAACTGTTGTACTCTGACTGCGAGTAGTCAGGTACATCTTGCTGCCATATATTTTGACTGACGGCTCCCCAGAACTGGCCTCGAACTCGGCAGGAATGCGACGTTTTTCAAACGTAGGAGTGCCGTAAAAATCACTGACGCGAATAACCCCCACTTCACGCGGGCCGCCTTGTCCGTTGTGAAAGCCGAAGAACAGTTCTTGAGTTCCCGGATTGTCAGTAAACGAATGTACGTGCGTAAGCGGCAAGCCAGTGGCATCGGAAGGGAACAGCGGCATGTTTGTAATGCGGTAGTTGTTGTAGTACCAGCTAGTTGCTAAAAACCAAAGTTCGCTACCCGTATCGGTAACGGTAACTGCTGATGGCGTCCCTTTATCGACTGTGAAAGTATCATTATCAATAACGGAAACTACAGTTAAATCCCCCGAAAGTCCACTAACACCGTCCCCTTTTACCCCGCTAAAACTTACCGTGTCCCCTGAAACCAGCCCATGTTTAGGATGATGGATTGTGGCAATAGAACTCCCATTAACTAAATCAATACCTCCGCTCTTATTTGCCGACCAGTCCAAAACTCGGTCATAAAGGTACAGTGCATTAACCGAGTTATCAGAAACATTTCGCTCTTCAACACACATTACAAATCGAGAGTCTTTCACGCCCGCAGCAAATACATTGTAGCCGTATAACGATGGGTTGGGATGCTGGTCTAGTATGATCTCAGGGGCGCTGTACGTATTGCCGTTATCAAACGACGTTACCCACGCAATGCGTGTTGTGTCGTAAGTGTGCCCATGTGCCATTTGGAAAGGAACAAAGATTCGATTTTGGAACGTAAACGCCTTATTCTCCGTCCACGTCGTATAAAAAGGTGTCGATGTTATCTTACTAATTTCGCCATTTAGGTAATCCGATGTGGGGTATTCAATAGAATCTACTAAGAAGTTAGCATTCTTAAACCTAATAATATCAGGAATACTAACACAAAGGTATGTAAGTCCGTTACCATCAATAGCCCAATCAGTACCCTCCGCCGCTGAGATTGCGCCAGTGTCGTCAGTGACGCCATCCCCAGCAGCACCAAACGCCATCAATGTGACATAGCCGTTTGGCTGCCAGTCGGCACCGTCAAACGTAAACGAGGAGCCGCGAACGTTAGCAGATTGGCCGCTCGACAGTCCGCTTTTCGGCAGCGCCCGCAAATCAGCGATGGTGTCAACGTAGATGACAGCCCCGCGCACCAGCAGCCCGCCCTGGCCGGTAGACACGCCAGCCGCCAACTCCTGCCGCAACGCAGCATCACCTACGGTCACAAACGCGCCACTCTCTGGCAATCCTGCGCCAGTGGTGGTGTATGGCAGATCAGTGGTTCCGGATAACCGCCAAAACTCGCCACTGCCGTCGCGCACTACCTGATTGTATTCAGTGATCTCAATGCCTGCGGCGTAGTCACCTGCAAACTGATACCCGCTGGCGGCGATAAAATCGTTGAATCGATCCTGTTTGTCGGATTGAGCCGCCTGAAAATCCCCTTCACGGCGCGCCTGGTCGTCTTGAAACTCCGACTCCATTCCCGCCCAGCTCAGGCGATTATTGCCCAGCCGATCAGGATAGCTGTTTTCAGAGCCGTTAATCAGACGGTCTGCGTTCTCTGCGTTGTCATACAAATCACGCGGGTCAGCGCTGCCGAGGGGGTTTTGAGTATTATAGGTCGTCATATCATCACCATAGAAAATGTTAATAGCATTCTAGCACACTGATAGCTTTATGCTATCCTATGGTGCTGGCCATTCGCGGTTTAGGGCTAGATCGATGATGCTGCTGCCAGCCACGAATTGCGGGAAATCCAGCCACTCCGGCGGCAGCGTCTGACGCTCAAATATCTCCACCTCTGCGCTATATTGCAAAAGTTGGGGGCTAATCATCGTTGGCCCGGAGTAAATATCCGTAAATCTCACACGCTCAGTTTGGAAGCCTAGCGCTGTCTTGACGGGCATGTCATGCCACGCTGCACCATCCATCACGCCATACCTAAACCACACTTCAAAGAGTTGCGCCTGCGAATTAGTCATCACCCACTCTAGCTGCACGGTCTGCGGAACTGACGTAAACCGACGCCGCTGCCTGGCGCGCCCGCTGGCTAGCTGACTGCGCAGCAATGGCGATACTGTTTGTACGCTGTGGCCCTGCTGTAGCGCCGCTGGTAACTCGCTAGGATAATTCATACAGGTGGCTCCGAGTTATCGTAATCGTAAACGCGCTCATCATAATTGACCGCCTGCACGCTAACAGCGCTAAACCCTTGTGGCTCAATGCTGGCAATCAACACCGGATAGCTAAACGTCTGCGACACGCCGAACATATAATGGGGCAGCTCTTTGGAATAATCGACCGTAGGAGCATCGCCAGTATACACCACTGTATAGTCATCAGCGCCGCGTGTTGCTGTATACGGCCCTTTTAGCGAACCTTGCGGGTCTCGCCATGCGATAAGATGAGATTCGCCATCTTGCCAGTCTAGCGGCTCGCTTGTGCGGATGGTTGTTTGCCCGCCGATGCTAGACGCCTGAATCACTAGGCCGCTTGACGTGTAACCGGGCACGTCATCGGCTAGCGCGCAATACGACCAGTAATTTGAGTTCAGTGCATCCAGCTCGGTGCTGAATGAATAGGTTTTGCGGCGATAGCGCAACCGCAACCGCTCACGCATGCCGAGCCGCCATGCCCGTGTCCGGCTAGTAACACCCTCAATGCGTATTTTCTCGGGGCGGTTGCCAGCATCGCCCGGCAATCGGCATTCAACCGTTTCGTTTGTCCACGTTTCGCCGCTAAAAAACTCTACGTCGATGCCGTCTACTTCGTCGGGCCGGATTGATTCAATGCTGCGCGTCAACGGATCTAGCATGTTCTGCGTGGTGTACATTTGTTCAAACGTGGTGCGCGGCTCGTCACGGGCTGGCGTTAGCAGTCCCTGGTTAATCGTTAGCTCGGCAGCGCCCGCCCTGAGTGTGCGCTGCATAACGGCAAATGCGGTGCTATCGCCGTCATGAACAAAGTCGAACGTATCGCCCCGTGAATCCCATATTACGGCCAAGCGCGCTAACTCGCCTTGGTCTAAATCGTTATCGGTGTAGCCAATATTGCGCGCCACGTAGCGGAACCAATCGGCAATGCTTCGACTAGGTTCTTCGGTCTCGGTGCCAAGTGTAGGTATTATTCGCGTGACCACGGCGCTGACTTTGTTTTCAGACTGCCCCGCAATGGTGTCGCTGCCCTCCACCGTCAGAGCCATAGTGGTGACGCCTGGATAAGTTGATTTTGCCGATAGCTGCGACTTTAGGCCGAACCACTCTAGGCGGTCTAAGTCTTGAACGCTCGTGCCCTCTACACTGGTACGGCGTAAGCGAATCTCTGGCGTGATCGTCGTTCCAAAGTTGGTGAAGAACGTCCACCCTAATTGGTCGCGGGTCTTGCCTTGAATGTTGCGCTTGTCAGTATTCCAGGTGGCATCACCTACGGCCCGCCACTGTAGCTCCACGTCTCGGCTTACATTCTCAATTGCGCCATCGTCTTTTACGCGGCCCAGCCCTTGCGGCGCGAATATGTCCCACTCCACGCCCGATACTGACTCACCTGACGGGCAACCCAAGAACGGCCCTGCCCATTCGCCGTTGACCTCTTCGTCTGATACGCGGATAAATGGGCTGTTACTGCGCTGCGATGGGAATCCTAGCCATCCTGCATCCTCGCTCCCGTTAGACAGCAGTTTGGTGACAGTGAAGCCGATATTAACCGCAGGCGTTCCGCCGTCATCAATAAACGCATCAATCCGGTAGCGCGATCCAACGCGGTCAATCGTGTTGATATACGTTCCGCTCGTGGGCGACGTGACGGGCGTCAGGTCCGGATAATCGAGCGTGATCTCCGTAGCGCTAACGCTGGCGATGGTGTACGTACCGTCCAGCGCGCCGCCGTAAATGATCACCTCATCGCCGATGGATAGCCCCAGGTCGCCAAACGCGCCACTGAAAACGGCATGATCATCCGTCATGGGATCTGGCGGTGGATTAGCGACAATCTGCCGAGGAATGCGGACATTTAGCTCTAGCCCTACCGTCCAGTCTGGCGGTACTGCATTGCCGCTAACTCGTGTCACGTTGACGCCGTTCACATCTACGCTCGATACGTCCCAAACGATAGTCACGTCAGAAGGAGATTTGAGCCGTAAGCCTGCCCCGCTACCCACGCTTGCGCCCACCTCGGGGGCGTTATACCAGCAGCGATGCGCCGGGTGGCTGGTAACGTCATCGCCCGGATCGAAGATTGACAAGTTGACCTGCTGCCCTAGCGCGCTTAATGGCGTAGCGCCTATGCGTATTTGAGATTGCGGAATAAGGTAGCTGCCTTTGCCGATGCAGGTAAACACGTCTACCGCAAGGTTGCGCTGGTCAATAAAGTAGCGGCGCGGCTGGTTCAGGTAATCAGGAAAAACCTTGTGCTGACCTGCAATCTCTGGAATCACACCACCGAGCTTGGGTCGGTTGGCCTGGACATTGGGATCATAAATTGAGCTGCCCTGATTCTGCCCGCGCGCTTGATTAACGCCGGGAACGCTTGGGATAAGAAAACTAAACAGCTCTCCAATTAGCCCAACGGCTGCATTAACGACACTGCCGACCGCGCTGACAACGCTGCTAATGGCACTCCCGATAGCATCGACTGCACCGGATTGGGGGGCGATGTAAATATCAATGTCCGCGCCTGTTAGCGATAAATTAGACCACGCGCTAGGCGGCACAGTGCGCCCATCCTGCTTGACCACGATTGGATGGCTGTCAGCACTCAGGTCAAAATCCGGCACATTGTCAGCGAGCCAATCGGCTAGCGTTCCGCCGTCAACGCGATGCGTCTCTATCGGCTCGCCCGGCAGTATCGACGGGTATACTCGAATCATGCGTAATACTCCACGCGGGTAAATAGGCGCTCAAATTTGCGTAGCGGCATCCAGCGGACGCCGCGTTTATAATCGCATTCTACCACGCCTAAGCGCCCATCAACGCACCACACGACGCCGCAATGCCACGCGATAGTGCCGATATAGCAAAGCGCAAATGCACCGTGTTCAGGCTTGCAGGGCGTCAAGTGCTCGCCCACTTCCAACAGTGCATCCCCAGCGGCTTGTTTATCGCGCGGGTCTACATGCTCACGACTCGGCAGCAGGGGCGCGTCAAACTGCTCATGGCGGATGATGCGCGCAAATCCGAAACAGTCCACCTCGCTTGGGCCGCGCCCGCTGTCTTTGTACGTGAATCGTTGCTGCCATTCGCTAATCATTGGTAACGTAACCCCGGCGCAAATTGCGCAGTGTAGCGTTCACGCGGCCAGGTGCGCCCCAGTATGTCGCGGAATGAGCATGTTACCTGCACGCTGCTGGCGTTCATTTGCGCGCCCACCACGATCATAGTTAGCGGCTTCTCTGCGGGCGCTTCTGGCTGTGATGCCAAATAGAGCCGATACGTCAGCGTGATTTGCTCATTGGCCTCAATTGCATGATCGAGCACCGCTTGGGCGGTGCCCGTCACGTTATCAATCGCAAACGTCAGGTTTTGCTGCCCGCTAGTGTCGCGCTTGGGTAGCGCCACATCTAGGCCGGATGCCTCAAATGTAACCGTCTCGCTTGTCTCTAGCGTAAACGTTTGATCCTCAAAACCTGTGCAGATGCGAATAGGTGTTGCAAATGAGGCGCTTGATAGTTCAATCGTCGGAACCAAAACCTCATTATCCGGCGCGCTGGCATAAACTGTTGCGAGTATCGTCATTATCGCCCCTGCCGCTGTAATCCGAACGTTGATTGTAGCGCTTTTGCACTCCGTCCGTTACCCGTTACATCGGCTATAAACACGTCGATGAACTGGCGGCCATCGGTCTGACGCTCGACAACTTCGGTGCCCTGCGGCGCATTATGCACATTAACATAAACCGACGTTTGTGGCGCATTGCTTGCGGCCTGCCCGCTCATGGCGCGCTGCGAGCGACTGGGATTGTAGTCGTTAGCGCTGCGGCCAATGATGCGCGCCGTATCAGCAGTGCTGGTAATGTTGGCCGGGCCGTTGATAATCTCGGGGCCGTTTTCGCCCGCGATGCCCCATTGGCCTCCGGGGATGCGCCCGCCTTTGTCGAATAGGCCAGCAAATCCGCCAAGTAGTCCACCAAAACCGCCGCCGCCGAAAAATCCAAGTGATGCAGTCACCGCTTTATACGCCAACCATTGCGCTATCATTTCGCCGATTCCCGCAACCACTGAGCGTGTTAAGCCTTGCATCAATGACTGAAAACCGTCTTTGAATGAGGTCTGTTGCGTCAAAACGTCAGCAAACATGTTGCCGAAGCTGCTGGTGAAATTCTCCGCAAGATTGGCGTTTAGCGCATCGAAGTCGCTAAACGCAGACTCAGCGCTCGACAACCATTTCTCGAACGGGTCTTGCTGCTCGCCTTGATCCTGCTGTTCACCACGCGGCTCAAAGATACTCGGATAAGCCGCCATTGCGTCATCAAAGCCACCCAGCGATTGAACGGTGTTGCGATAGGCTTCGGCTAGTCGGTTTTGCGCGTCGGCTTTGTCGTTGATTAACCCGGCCTCTACCGCCTCATCAATCATGGCCGATTGTTCGTTGTATTCGCGTTGCGCGGCATTTAACGGGTAGAGCTGGTCGGTTAGCGCCTGCAAGGCACGTTGCCGCTGGTCGGCTGCTTCGGCTGCGCGCCTTGTTGCCGCGCTGTTTTCTTCCGTCGATTCGGTATTTTCGTCGGTCGATTCGGTTGACTCATCCTGCGCTTGATTGCGCTCAGTCCACCGGCGTATTGTTTCGCGGTTGGCGGTGTTACGGCGCTGTTCGATTTCGAGTAGCTTATTCTCGGCGTCAGACAGCGCCTGCATGCCCGCTATTTCAGCGCCAACGCTACCGCCCTCAAAACCTAGCACACCGCTGCCACGGTTTTCGCTGCGCAACTTCGCCAGCTCTTCACGCGCTGCGGATGCTTTCAGCGTAGCCTCATCAAGCTCTGCGTTTAGATCATCTAGGCTGCCTGACAAATCATCATCCGACATGCCGCGCAGCTCGGTGCGAAGGTCGGCTATTTGATCTTCGGTTAATCCTGCTTTTTCGGTGGTTAGCCCCAACTCATCACGGAAAGCAAACAGCAATCCGCCCGCACCAATCAGCAGGCCTAGCCCTGTGGCGCTGGTTAGCGCCTTAACGGCAAGGGTTATCAGGCCTACACCTCTGGCGGCAGATGCAGCCGCCGTGGCGGTCTTGAGCATTGCGCCTGCGCCGATAAGTAGCTGCGCAGCCAATCGCCCGCCATACAGTGCAGCTACCGCCTTACCGATAGCAACAATGGCATCCATATTTTCAGACAGCGTGACAATGCTACTACCCAGCGTTCGTACGGCTTCCCTCACTTCCTCGCTTGAGCCAACCCACTCGATTAGATTGGTTCGGGCCACTTCTAGCTGCTGGCCGAACGTTGCCACGCTGTTAGCAAACCTCCCACCAATCTCATCGCTTGCACCCTGCAGTGCGTTGACTACTATCTCAGCAGTGATACCGCCTGTGGCTGCAAATTCGCGTAGTTCGCCAATGGTTAAATCTAGCGATGCAGCGATGGCGCGCATAATATCGGGCGCTTGCTCGGCCACGCTGTTGAATTCGTCGCCACGCAGCGCGCCGGATGCCAAGCCTTGGCTAAGCTGTGTAATAGCGGCGCTGGCTTCCTCTGCGGTCGCCCCGGATGTTGCAAACGATTGGTTAATCGTCGTCGTCAGGCCAATGAGGTCTTCTTGCGATAGACCAAGGTCGGTAGTTGAGCGAGCCAGTCGGGCGTACAAGTTCGCTGTTGACTCAAAATTAGAGCGCGTATCGCGGGCCACATTGACAAGCGCTTTTTGCACCGCTGTTAACTGCTCGGTGCTATCAGTCACTTGCCTTAGCTGGTTTTCAGCGTTCTGCCATGCGTCTGCGTAGCGGATAACTTCTCGCACAGACAGCGCGCCAATTAACCCCTGAATAGCGTTTCGCGCAATGCCCGCCGTTTGCCCAAGCTGGTTATTTTGACGACTTAAGCGCTCAGTCTCTTGCCGTACAGCGCGGGTAACGGGATTTAAATTGCGGTATGCGCGCTCTTGGCGCTGCGTGGCTTTGGTGGAGTCGTCAAAGCTGCGCTCCATGCGGTCGGTTGAACGGTCAACATCACGCTCAGCCCGTAGTAGTCCCGACGTATCGGCGTCCACGCTGTAGTAGATACCACCGACATTTTCAGCCATTCGGCCCGCTCCTTAATTGTGCCGCTTTTTCGCGGATGCGCTTCACGGTATCGACTGCCGTGCGGTATTCTTCTTTTGTGGGCAGGTCTTGCACCATATCGGGATGCTTGACCATCATCGCCCGCTGCAATTCGTGCATCGTCATATTCCATGCGTCATCGCGCGACACCCCAAGATGCACCATGGCAACGCTTGCAAATTCAGCCGGGTTAAACTGCTTAGGTGGCTTATCGCTGGGCTTGATGCGCTTAGCGTCTTTTACGTCGCCTACCATGCCGTTGATCAAGCATCGAGCGCCTAGCACGTATACATCTTCCCATGGTAAGCGTTTTTGCACGTAACGTAGCTTACCGCCCACGTCGCGGTAAAATCCGATAGCATCGCTCACAGAATCGTCATCACAGCACGCAGACAGGACGGCTAGCGCTGACGCAAACCCGCTCTTGGTGGCACGCTGAACACGGTCAAGCATCGCGGCTAATTCGTCTGGCGTGCCCAGTGACGCAAGCGCACGAAAACTGGGGCGGAACGTGTATTCCACCCCATCGACGGTAACGCCAAACTCACCCGCCGCGATGTTCGCCATGTTACGCCGGAATGATGACGGTGCTGGTGGTGCCGTTGCCAGTCAGTCGGCCTTCAATCGTAAACGTGGCCTCGGCATCATAGGAGCGATCCTTGTTGAACGTGGTGAACAACGCAGGCGCTTCAATGACCAGCATTTCAGTAGAGCTCGACGGGTCGCTGAAACGCAGCCAGCCGGATGGTTGACCGCCATCCGGGTTGCGTACATGCAAGTAAAGCTCTTCTTGGTTTTTCGTTTCGTCAACACTGGATACGCCATCAAACGAAAACGTTTCGTTTTTGTACGTCACCAATGACTCGCGAATATTCCCCGTGCTGCAAGATGACGTGGTGTCCACTTCATCCCACGCCAAGCTCAGCGACTTAGACCGCGTGCAGCCCAGCAGCTTCCAGTCAGCCTCTAGCGGGGTTGTCTGCGGGGGTAGGATTGCAAACTCTACGACCGTGTCACGCCCTACAAAGGCTCCGGTCGGGGAAAGCGTAATAGCCATGCTTTTCTCCTTTGCCCTTTTCGGGCGTGTGCCCTATATGGGCGTTGTGGGCAAAATGCCCGTTTACTGATCGTCAGTTAAGCACTGAACGTTGAGCTGAAAAACCCCACGGCCATCCTCGGTGTAAGTCGGCCCGGTAATGCCGCCAAGGGGTTCGTAATTTTTAATGCCCGGCGACTTATAGTTGCCGCGTAGGTAGCGCAATATTTCGTGCATGCTGTTTTCTGCGTCGCGAACATCGCGCTCACTGGCGCTGATTAAAATGAGCAGCACTTGCGGGCGCTGAACCAGATAATCGGACGCACCGCCGGGGCCGGGTCGCCGCAACACAAACATCGGTCGCCCATCGCGCCGCGCATCATTCCATTTGTAATACTGCACCTGGAAGCCATCAAGCAAGTTGCCTGCATCAAGGTGGTTGCGCACGTTGACTAGAAAATTGCTCATACGCGATAACCTTGCTTGATAATGGCTTGAATCTCAGCAGCGCCATCGCGCTCGAAACCTTTAACCAAAAACTGCGGCTCGGCGTCAGGATCCCAGACATTACCGTCCGACTTTGGATAACGCGGCGTATTGGTGCCTAACAGCACGCCTTTAGCGTTATGCACGTACTCGGCATAATTGGCACCGAAGCCCATGCGTCCTTCGTAGCCACTGGCGGTTTTTTTAACGTCACGGTATGAGCTGTTGATCAGATTGCTAGTGGCTACTGGCGTCAACGCAGCCGCGTACTTACCGCCCGCAATCAATACCTGCGTGACGGTTTTCTCGGTCATGCCGCCGCTAATTTCGCCAACCTTCTTGGCGAAATTCTTGCGAACGGTGTCAACGCCAGTGAGCTTGCTCATTTAAACCTTGATGACGGCCACGGTGATGCTGGCAACAGCGTCATAGGTGACACTGACGGGCATCGTGCCTTTCGCGGTAAACACGCCGCTAAACGGGCCAATCATGCGCGACTCGCCCGCCGGAATGGTTACGTCTACGTTAGTCGGCGCGATGCCCGGCTCTGCGTTAAACGTAGATACCACTGTCGCGGTGTGTGGGCTGACGTCATCGTTGACGACATGCAAAAACACGCCATTGCCTGCGTCAAATTCATCACCTGCTACGTCTGCGGCTGCATAGGTAGGGTTTAATCCGGTCACTACAGTTTGCTGCGCGTTAAGAGTCGCCATTTCATAGCCTCCATTAATTTATGGCTTGATTTTAGCAGTATTTCGCTATGATTGCATTACTTCACCCACTCCCTCACCCCACCATGGTGCGCGCATGTGCCGCGCCTAGATTGCGACACTGAATAAGCGCCGCTCTGACAAATAGCGGTAGCGCCGCCAACAATAATAGGCTCGCCAGGGTATATTAACCACCCCAACGTCGCCATCACCGCGCCCATAGCCGCCCACCTAATCATTGCAATCTCTCGCGTGATGCTGGGCTTGTATTCGCTTGCTAACTTGGTCGGTGTGAGTGATCGCCTTTGCCTCGCCGATCCAGCCAAGGGCAATCAGCGTACCAATAGCGGCAAGCCCAAACGATAACCACTTAAGCCGATTCTGCCGTGTCTGAGCGTCTAGCAGTCGGGCCTCAGCAGCGCCCTGTGCTTTTGCACGGTCGTCTTTTAGTGAGCCAATGGCGGCCATCACTTCTTTATGATGCGTATCCATGCGGGTAGACAGGTCGGTGATGCGGTCGGTTTGCGTCCGATAACCGTCCTCTAACGCCTCAATTCTCCACTCTGCCCGCATTAATCGCGTTTGCATATCGTCCATAACCGCCCTTATGTCATCAATTCCCAGTCAGGCAGTCCGCCCGGCTCGAGTTCATCTATCGGCCACCAGCGGATGGCGCGGATACGTTCAGCAGTGGGCGGCGCGGTGGTTAGGGCGGTGTGGTCGCCTAATTGGATATACCACTCACGCTCTGGCACTAGTGGCGAATCTAGCGCGGCCTCGAAGCGAAACGTTTGATTGGGCGTGAACTCAGTCCCGTTGTCATCACGCGCCACATCGCCGCCGCCCTCGTATCCCACGCGAGGGATAATGTAAGGCGTGCCGCCGATAGGTTGCCCCCATTCATCGGTGCCGCCTGCGGGCCACACGGTCGCGGGGCCGTGGGCGTATGACCAGCTCGCTATGTTTGACACAATAAAAAGCCCCATAAAAGATTATGGGGCAGTATAGCATAGGGCGGCGGGGTGTGTTATTGGCTAGGCGGCTAACTCCACCCACTTAAACCGCCGATAATACGCCTTTCTCCGAAACAGCAACACCAACGCTTCAATGCATAACAGCGCGGCAATCACCAACATCGCGCCGGATGCCAAACACGCAACGGTAAGCACAATCCAGCCGAAGGCAATCCACGGATGGCCCAGATACCAGCGGTGCGCGCCAATGCTGCCCAGGCTGAGGCGCAGCAACACGGCAGCGGTTTTTGATTTTTGCGTTACGATGTTGTGGGTCATTTTGTTTGCTCCGGTGTCGGTAGTTCGCCGCTTGCTAGGGCGTCGTGGATAATCTCTAGGTGGCTGCTTTGGGCTGGCTCGCCTGTTGTGCTTTCGATTGCGTGCTCTGCTGCCGCTAGCCACTGCTCGCGCGGTGTTGTCCGCTGCTTGATAACTTCGATTTTGACCACGCCTAGCTCGCCATCGTCCCAGCGGATGGCCGCTCGATTGCGCTTACGGTCTATCGCCAACACCATGCAATCACCGCCACTGGTGCGAGCTGGTTCGCCTGCCGCTGGCTCCCACGGTTGGGCTTCCTCGCTGGCGGGCTGGTCGATGATGGGGCGGTAGGCGATGATATGGCTCCATGGGGCTAACTGTGCAATTGAGCGACAAGCAGCGCCGCCATCATGATAACTAACGGCTGAATGTTCTGGCAGTGGGTTATCAGCATGGCCACTCCACTCAATCCACCCATCGGCATCGGCTTTGACGACATTCCAGCCTTGCATCTTTCTGCGCCAATCATCTACTTCACCGGCTTCCCCTGTAATCACGCGATGTTCTTTTGTGGTGTTATTCACTGCATAAATCATGGTTCATTCTCCTCGCCGGTATCCCCAAACAATAGCCCACCCCACCACCTCCCCGCTAATGGTATTTTTCTATCGACTCACGCCACTCGATAGCCACCACCTATAAACGGCAACGCCCCGGTAGGTGCCGGGGCGTCTAGTGTTGCGATCACCGTCTCACGACGCGCAACCCATTATCAGATAGGATCAACCTCCTTATGGCGGTCTGCCGTATCTGATTTTAGTGTAGCACAAAAAAAGACCGCCAGGAGGGCGGTCAATAGGAGGAGCAACACACAACAAGGAGTGGGTAGAGTATGGCAGCGTTAGGCCGTGGTGTCTAGCACCTCGATCCCTTGACCACCATAAACCCAGTACTCCCGCCCGGCTTAGCAGGCGTCAGCGGTGCAGCGCATCCGTGGGTATCCACAACTTGCAGCGCTGCATATATCTGGTCATAAGCGTCGCTTGGGTTACTGTACTTGAACGACTGACTAGCACCAGAAGGCGCGGACTGAGAGGTAACTTGGCGCGCGCCACCTGACAGGGCCAACAACCCAATCAAGTAGGTATAAATAGCCACTTGGCGGCTTGCGCTGACATTGTTGGCGTCTAAGCAGTCTTGGATTCCGCCAGCTTCCTCAGTGATGGCTTCTAGCAGGAATGACGGAACGGTAATACCCAGCTCGCGTAGATAGGCGGTGGCTTCGTCGGTGGTTATCATGGGCGGTAGCCTTCGTTATTCGTCATCATAGGTCGCATCCCCCATTTTAATATAGCCGTTCACTACCGGAACTTCGATGCTGCATTCAGAACAGATAAGCGCGGCAATAAACGGCTCGCCACCGTGCATCACAACAGGCACCATGCTTTCTTGCGTGCCACACGGGCATGACACAAAACTTGTCTCGCCGCCTTTAAACTCTTGGCTCGGCAGCCTAACTACTTTACTCATAATCGCCACCACGCGCATCGTTACCATCAAACTCGGACTTAGTGTCTAGCCTAGACTGTTCCGGCTCTTGTTCCTGCTTTGGCTGGCGTTTCTTGCGCGGGCGCTTAGGCGTGGCGACTTCTAGCGTCTTATCAGCGCCACTAGATACGACACGGTATTTATTCGCCCATCCGGTAAAATCGTCCGGCACTTCAACCTGTGTGCCTACTGGCACCATCTCGCCGGTTCCGCGATAAACGCCACGGCGGGTGATTTCGATTAGCATAATTGGCTCCTGAGATGTTTCTCTGATTTTAGCACAAAAAAGCCCGCGCTGTGGCGGGCTGGCAGGGCTAGGCGGTGCTATTCTCTTGCTCTTTGTATGCGGTTTTTGTCTTATTGACAATGGCGGCGGCGAACATCCAGCAGCACAACAGCAAGCTAGCGTGCCAATAGAACTCAAAATAAATCAACAGCATGATACAAGCGATTCGAGGAACTGAAGTAACGACCTGATGCCATGGGGTTATGTCTGGCAACGTGTCCAAGTGCTTCATAAAGCAAGCGCCAAAAAACAAGACGCTGAACAGCCATCCATAAACAAGAATAGAGTAATTGGCAACATTAAACAGGCCGCCGTCAACGAACGGCAGTGCAATACCGCAAGCTGAGATGTACCAATGAACCAAAAAGTCTTTAATGGTTGGTTTTTTTAGCGTAATTCTATTCATATAATTCACCTTTAAGCATTAGGCGAGCGTTTATGGGTGCGGCTAGTGGGCGCTCAACTCCACCACGTCTGCGCAGACGCTGCCGCAATACAACCATAGCGCACACTTGTCTAGCAAGCAATAAAAAACCCCAGCCTAAGCCGGGGTTTCTGTTTTAGTGCCTAGCGATTAGGAACCAACACCATAGAACACAGCCGAACGGCCATTGGCGTCTGCTACGATCTCAAAGCCCATCGCACCCATGATCAACATTTGGTAGTTGTCCATTGGGTAGGTGCGCGGCATCATCTGCGTACCAACGGGCATACCCACGACCGGACGAATGTAGCGGCGGTTAGGCACAAACGCCGTCCACTCGTTACCAGAAAGCGCATAATCAACCTTGATTTCATTGATTCGGCGGTTGGTGGCAAGCCGCTGGAAGCGCGTACCAGAGAGGTACTCATCCTGGTTGTACGGCAGGTCTAGGTTGCGCGCAATTTCGGGCGAAACATAGAGGTTCATCGGCTCGGTAACGAGGTTATCGTCAGCCGCGCCGCCTAGCGTTTGCGCCAAGAAGTTTTCCCATTGCACGGTGGTGGCGGTGGTCAGGTCGATGCCCGTCATATCGACAGATTGCGTATACGGCGAGTTGCGGATACCGTAACCCTGGTAGCCATCAAACTGAATGGTAGAATCACCGTCCAGCAAGTAGTTAGCCATGTCGGTGCGCATGTCATACGTGGCCTTTTCTACATCTTCGGCCCATGCGTCAAAATCATCGTTTTGCAGGACGTTCCACTCGCGCCACTCTCGACCTACGCCGTTAGTGAAGATAGGAACCGGCACGCCACGGAAGTCATAGCTGCCTTTATCCATTGGCTGCGGCTTCTGGCCGCTGATAGAGCGCTGGGTAGTGTTCGCGCCATCAGAGTTGAAGCGATAGCCGTGAACGACCTTGCCGATATTGACCGTGGTCGCCAGCGGCATCAAATCACCCATGATGACTTGGCCTGCGTTGTCGCGCATTACGCGAGCAGTCACGCTATCGAGCTGTAACCATGGTTGCGGCTTGGTGATGGCGTTACCCACAAGCTCTTGCTCACGCTGGGCAAAGTAGCGGCGGTTGAGCGAAAGCTCCTGCCACTTTTGCGCGTGCAGCTTGCTGTTAGTGATTAACTGCTTATCAAAATGTAGCATTACGCAATCGCTCCTGTAGCTTTGCGAACACGCAGCAAGTCTGCCTCTGCGAGTGTCACGGATTCTTCTGAATAGAACAGCACTTCTTGCCCAGTGGTGGCTGCGGCTAGCGTACCATCGCCAGCGGATGCTAGTTCAGTAAACCCCTGCACGTAAGTCCCAGCGGCTACGCGGACATTGAAGAACTGTTCATCAAGTGGGCGGGCGGCAACCACGGTATCACCAGCAGGGATAACATCGTCCGCGCCTTCCAGCTTCATGTAGTTCTCTTGGGCCACCAAGTAAGTTCCGCGCGCACCAGCGGTGCCATGTGGCTCAAATTCATCACTGGCGTTAACCGTAACGATAGAGCCGGGGGTGATGTCCACAGCCGACGGGCGCTCCATTACCTGCGGCAATAGCTCGGAGACCGGGCCTGCGTAGATTTTGCTATAACGAGCCATTAGATTGCCTCCGGTGCTTCAAATTCAAGTTTATCGGCATTCGTGCTCAACCGCCCACCATTCAGCGGATGATCCGCGCCCTTCGGTGCCTTGCAGTTACGCGCCATGATGCGCAGGGCGTTTACGTCGAGCGCCTTGGCTTCATCTTCGGTCGCTAGCTTGGCTTCTACCACAGTCGCCTCAAGCGTTTCTTTCTCAGCTTTTGCAGCGGCTTCGGACTCGGCGTTGATCGCGTCGAGCTTGTCTTGTATGGGTTTGACTGCGTCAGACACGGCAGACGCGATAGCTTGCGCCTGATTCGCTTGCAGTGTTTCGGCCTGCTTATCGAGCATGGCCTGTAGCTCTTCAGTCGTCATTTGCGGTTCCTCGGTAGACGTTTGAGAGTTGGTTTGCAGGCCAGCGGCCTCTTCGGTTTTATCGCCGTTCAGCACGGCGCGTACTGCGTTTTTGATGCGTTCGACTAATCCAGCGTTGCGCTTCTGTTTTTCCTTGCGCTCGTAGCTATCCACGATTTCAAACACCATCGCGGTAACGTAGTCGTCGTCCATCTCTAGCTCAGAGTTAACGACTTCGACTTGCTCGCCGGAGGAGTTGACCATCATTCCAACGCCTGCATCGGTGCCAATGGCGGGCGTCTCGGAAATTAAAATCGCATCGTGATCGAATGCAAAGCTGTTGCCTACCCACTCATAGTCAGCGCCTTCGGGTGCTGGTTCGCGCTGCATCAGCAATCCGGTACTGGTACTAATCGGCTTGCCTTCGTCAATCGCCGCCAGCAGCTTGCGCCCGTTCTCGCTATTCTGGGCAAACTCCACGTCGATAACCTTATCGGCAAAAACGCGGTCGCCTTCGATGCGTGGGTTGGTGTTCCACGCGCCCGCCCAAAAGCCGTTGATGGCCTCAGGCGTGCGCGCGCTAACAAACTGGTTATTCACCACCGGATGCCCAAGCGGGGCGGGCAAACCTTCCAACTGCTGGTAGCTCGCCTCTAGCTCAGCGCGTGGGTAAAAGATGTTGTTTAACACCGTGTCGAACTTCGCCACAGCGCTAGGCACCACAATCACCTCACGACCATTGCGCTTTTCGCGCTTGATGGCGGCGTTGTTGACGCGGTGCTTGATGTTGACGCGGATTTGGTCGGCCATGAATTAGCCCTATTAGAATCTGCTCGCAGTATAGCACAAGGCTATCGGTGCGTGCAAAGTGGCTCAACCATGTCGTGCGTGCCCACGGGTTGGCGGCTCATCAAGGTGGCGTTACGACGAAAAACAGTGTGCCGTTACAGACGTTACAAGCGTTACAGTCCTAATTAAACTTGTACCGGTGAAAAATCCAATGGATTCAAAGGCTTGTGACATATATAACAATAATTACAGAAAATAGATATATATATAGAGAGGTATGTCTATCTAAGTGCCTATCAGTGTTTATGTATATGTGACTATCGTTCGCAAAACATCGTAACAAACGTAACGGCTGTAATTTTTTAATTAAAACAACAAGTTGCGCGTTACGCTGGCTATTTTGTGGCGTTACGCACTTTTAAAACGTAACGATTGGCCGTTGACGTAAGCGCAAGCTGTGCATATTTCAGCACACAAAAAAACCCGCCGAGGTGGCGGGTTGGTGTTGCAGCGCGGTTAGCTGAAAATAAAATCTGCCCCATCCTGATATGCTTTCACGCATTTCTCTATGTCCGCAGATTTGCCTATGCTGAAATACTTGCCGTTAAAGCAGAACTCAACCTTTTTTACATCCCACAAGATGGCTTTGTTTTTAGCCTCTCGCACTGCATCCACTAATGATGTTCCTGGCATAAATTTAACTTTTGCTATCATGTTACTCATCCCAAACACTCCATCAAATACAGTTTATCCCACACATACCGCCCATTAGCGGTGCGCTCCAAGTCACGCATCAACGCCTCACGCGCCTCTTGCAGCTCGCTAATGATCTGCGCTTGCCCTACCTCTGCATCAGCCTCGCGTGTTTCCATGCTGCCGTCATCATAGCGCAGCACTAGCCTGGCAATGATGCGCCACCGCAACGGGGCGTGCGTGGCGTACGTGGCAATGTCCTGCTGCTTACGCTGCGGAATATGCGCCGGAAACGACCATTCACCCTCAAATTCCCCGCCGATATGCCGACCAGTGGCCTTAATACCTACACACCAGCGCCGTGCGTTCGTCTGATAGTGTTGGTACTGCTTCTGACTCACCAGCCGCTTACGGCGCTTAATCTCGCCAGCCTGGGCGCGTTTTTGGGCGCGGTTCATTGCTGTTCCTCCGGCGCATAAACAATTGCCGCCTGGATCGCGAGCGCCATATCACCAAACGGCATGTAAGCCTCACTAGCGGCGTCTACCATCTCCTCAGTTGGCTCGACGGGCACGCATTTGTACCCATCCGGGCAGCGGGCTTGCCATGCGGCCCAAGCCTCATCCGCTGCCGTATGGTAATAACTTCCGTCCACCATTACGCACAAACCCATGTTTCGGCTCTGCGCCCACGCCTCAAAACGCTCTCTTTCAGTCATAACTCCACTCCTTCAATTCACGCTCAAGCGCCATTTCTTCTAGACGTCTGTCAATCAATGGCCGCTTGGCGTAGTGTTTTTCGGTCGCATACACGTCGTTGCGGATGCGGCTCTGGAATTTGGTTTCGCTGCCGCCGCCCTGAATGTGGCGGCCTGTGAAGCTGGGGATGGTGTAGGTGGTCATAATATACCTACGGTAGAAGATGCTGTTTTTGAGGATATTCGCCAAATATGCCCGCAGTTTTTACATTCAGCCTTGTAACCGCCGCGAGGCCCCTTGATAACTCTTACGTGCTCCCATGTTCCCTTATAACTGTACACCAATGGATCACCTGAGTAGGTGGTTCTTGTTCCATACTTTTTCCACGCTGCTTCGTAACAAACAACGCATCTAGCAGATCTCTTCCTGGTCATCACTTCCTCCTCCATGCCCGCGCTAGGCGGGCGGGGTTGTTTAATCGAATCGGTAGTGGCCGTGAACCACCTCGTGAGTATCTGGAATAACGCGATCACCATGGCTGTCCGGATTGATTGACTCAATATCCAATCCATCCGCTTTTTTCGTAAAATCCTCCAGTATCGCGATCTCTCGCCTCATGTGATTAATCTGCTTTCGCTTAAGCATCATTAAATGGTCAAAGGCGTCAGGAAGGGTCTTGAATGCTACTCGGCTACCAACCTTGGCGACCTTGTGTATCTTTTCGCCGCTTCGCTTAGCAGCCTGTAAGAGGCTTTCATCTTCGCGCTGATAGCTCCTAATATAGCCAGCCCTCGTTTTCTCAATGCACCAATGCCAGCATTCAGATTCGTGGATGCTAACTAACTCCTTGGTGATAACATTGATTCCTTGCTCGTCTATCGCGAGGCGCATCTTGTAAAAAACATCATGATCTCTCACTAACATCCCTCCTCTCTAGTTATACATCAACAATAAACCCCAGCGGCTGCCGGGGCTAATGGTATTTTTTTATCGTGTAGCGGTGGATGATAGGGGTTAGCTATCAGGCTCAAACGCGGCGCGCTGTTTTTGCATGCGTTCTTTTAGCGGGCCAAGGATGGGCTGGCCTGATTCGTCTAGGAGTACGCTTTGCTGCGAGCAGCGGCAATTTATCGATTCACCCCCCTGGCTATAAAACTCCGCAACCTCCTGCGCACTGAATGTGCGCCCATGTTTGGAAGCGTGGCTTTGGCGTGTGCTCGGCAGTAATGCGCTGTACCACAACATAGCCGTGCGAATGCCTAAGCGCTCTTGTGCGTCTTGATTCTCGTCTCGTGCAGCTCTGCGCAGCGCTGAAGTCACCTCAGTCCTAGCGATACGCTCTGCTCTGCTCTCGCTAACCTTAAACCGCGCCCGTATATCCTTCGCCACCGTACGCGGATTCAGCCCATCCTCAACGCCCTGGCTAAGCACACGCCCCAGCTCCGTAGCCGTATCGCCGTTGAATGAGTCCATCTGCTCGAACACCCGCGAACGAATCAACGCCACCCGCCGCTGCCACGGCTCCGACGCCAAGACCTGCGTTATCTCCCGCGTATAGTCATCCGTCAGCGCCGCTAACTGTGCCACGGCGGTTCCGGTGCCTGCTTCATACGCTAGCACCGTTTGCGCGGCCATATAATCCGGTGGCACCTCGATGCCCAGGCGACGGCGAATCTCCTCAACAATAAGTCGCAGCTCCTCCACGCTAATTAGGTATTCGTAGCGCGTTTCGTTGACCACATAGCCCGGCACTTGAGCGTTAATCGTGATCTCACGCTTTGGTATCTCCTCAAAACGCTCTAGCACCCATCGGCGAACGTCGCGCAAGCCGCGTTTTAAGCGGCTCACGGTCTGTTGTTGCAGGCGGGCGTGCCCCACTGGGTTCTCTGTGTTTCGGGGCAGGGTGGGGTATTTAGGCATTGTGACCGCCAGTCATAAATGTTCTATGCCCACACCCTGGGCAGCGCTTTGATGAGCCACCTTTCTTTATGTCTTTTGCTGTCGGCTCACTCATCTTCGCCTTAGTTACAGGCTTTAAGCATCTCATGCATATGTAATGATTCATCCCGCCATCCCCTCAATTAACAACATTCCGCCCATCCCACCTACGCCCACGGTCAGCATCACCACACAAATAACGGTCATGCCAAACCAATCCGGCAGCGCGGCACCCTAACGGGCTATGATTGCTGGGCAATCGAGCGGCCAGATACCACTTGTCTAGCGTTGCGGTTGCGGCTACCCAGCGCCATGTTTGCAAGATGGTCATACTACCCCCTTAGGCCGCATATCCAGCCACTTCATCTGCAAATACCACTGAAACGCAGCCACCTCTTGGTATTTGGCGGTTTCGTACCAGTGTTGGTGTGTTTCGGTCATTGTGGTGGCTCCGGAAGTGGCATCCAGTGGGTAGGCTTAAAACAATCCCCGATTGGCTCATGGTGCGGATCGTATTCATGGTCGCCAATTTCTGTCCAGTGCTTCCATTGGTCATCTTCAAATATGCAGTCTGTAAGCCTTTGATCATCACCATCTGTGAAATATTTTTCAAAGTATGCGTTATACCTGGGTACGGCTACTACCCATAAATCTACCATCGTTCCATCAAGTGGCGCTGTATCAATCGGCTGCCATTCGCTCATCATATTCTCCATTATCATCACCCAAATCATCCGCAGGCACCTCAGGCTCTGTCAGCGCCTCCCACCCAATAATAGCCCGCAATTCGTCACCTGTCGCGATAATCTCCCCGGTGCCTGCCATGTTTTTAACGGCCTCGGTAGCGGTCTTTAGCATCGCCAGTTTATCAGCAAGCGAGGCGTCGTTCAGCTCAGACCACATCACTTCGTATTCATCTCCCGGCACGGGTGGAATGATGCGGTATTCCATCAGTCGGTCGATAAAGCGGCGAATATCCGTTTGCAGGTCGCCCCCCCGGCGCGCCTGACAGCGGTTATTAAAGTCATCCTGGTCTTCGGTGCTTGCCCGCTCGCCCTGCTGATTGCCGATAAGCACCTTCGTCGGTATTTCCAACGACGCAGCGATGCATTGTACCTGTATCTCGAAATGCTCTTTCGGCTGGGGGACGTTAGCCACCAGCGGGTTAATTTTGCCCCCGGTCGTGAACGCTGCTGCGTCAATGACCGAGTTTAGGTCGGCCATCATCTCGTTCAGGCGTTCGTTCAGCTCATCCATGCCGACGCCATACGACCGGGCAAGCTCTGGCAGGCTCTGTGAGTCGCTATACTCAACGCTTAACTGCCGTGAAGCATTCTTCAGAAAACCTTCGCCGCTGCCCCCGGTAATTTTCACTACCGAAACGAAGTCGTTATACGCCGCTTCCAGCTCGCTAACGCCTTCCCGGTAATCGCCTACAATCACGACACGGCTATGGTGAATCGTCACGCTACGGGCTGGCGGTGGTGTGTCTGCGGTCTGAACGTTGCCCTCGTTGTAGTTCCACGTTGTAGGCTGGCCGTAGCGCGGGCTGTTGGGGTTTTCATCCCATGTTCCAGGCGTTAATTGCCCTTCCCATGCCGGGATAATCTCAATCAGGTCACCACCGGGCTGCAACTCTTCATCCCATCGCGCATTGTCAGCCACTCGCAGGATTAAACCAGAGTAAGCCCCCACCATCCGGCGGCGGTCAGCATCCTGGAATTTCTGCCAGACGTTCAGGCGCTTGAACAGCTTTCGAACGTCGCGTTCCCACGGTTTTTCGGTGGTCTTTTCGTCCGTCGTGTCACCCTGGATGATCCATGGGTTATCCTGCCATGTTTTGCGGATCAGGCGATTGACGCCAGCTTTGGCTAGGCTGTTGCGCTGGTAGAGATTTAAGAAGTCGTAGAAGTTCAGAGTATTGGGAAATCCATAATTCTCCCAGGACTTCGGTCTTTTCGTGTCGCTGCTGGCGTTATAGCCCGCGCCATAAGCTAGCGCTTGCCGCATCGACGCCAACCGACGCTCACTCATGTACTGATTAACGGCCATCGTTAGCCGTGTTTCTTTGTCTTGCTGTGCCATAAAAAAGCCCCGAAGAGGTGATGTCTTGGGGCTTATTGTAGCACCTAGGCTTGACTTAGTCGTCTACGCCTTGAACTCGGTCAATGCTCCACACCTCTTCTCTAAAATCCCCCCTGGGGTCGCATTGGCCTTCCGTGCCAAAAAAGTCTTCCTCGTGAAGATCATCAAGCATCATGTCTAACGGGCCAGCAATTGATTCGGCTTCGTCTTCGTCGCCTGCAATTTTAGAAAGCCTTTCTAACACTAGCTTTACGCGCTTTGAGTAGCTCATTTCTTTCTCCTCAATGCCGCCCTTTTGAGCGGCTTGGTATTTATCGCGCTGTGGTGTTATGGGCGGCGGACGAAGCGGAAGTTTTCACCAGCGGGGGCAAAATCCCAAGCACGTACATCGCCATCGTCATCAATTAAATCAAAATCATCATCATCAGGGTCTCTCGGATCACGAACAATGTACTCCTCACCATGCGTAAAGCATCCTCCATGCGAAATAAATTGAATAACATCCCCCGCCCGCCAATTCGCCGGGTCAGTCATATCGTCAGCTGGCCGCCCCCACTCAATATTTTCTGGCCACTTAACACAATCATCGTCTGCTGGCTGTGGTTGTTTGCGGTAGCCTTGCTGGTACAGTCGCTTGGAAAAGCTATGGAAATTATCAGACGCCTGCACATGGCTAACCATCTCCTCAACCGCGCGGTCTTCTTCGGTGGCTAATGCAGCAGAAGCGCGCTTCTGACATTCAAGGCGCGATGACTGACAGGCATTGCGTGCTATCCATTCCAAAGCTTCCATCATGCGCTCTACGCAAGTCGCTTGCGGGTGAAAACCATCATCGCGCAAATCTTCGGCGCACTGTTTGGGGCTTGGAATTGGCAAATATCCTTCCTCTGCGACTTCCTCACGATCCCCCACCTCCGGCACCCATTGTTTGCTAGTCATCTGCGGCTCATCACCAACCGCATTCGTCGCGCTCAGGATTTGGGATAGGGTGAGTTGGCGCTCTCCCCATCCTGAACCGTTATATCCATGGTACAGATTATCGATTTTCTCGCGCCATCCAAAATAAGGATAAAACTGTCCATCCGACGGATACTCCCCCTTCCCCGCCCCCGCCGCCATAAACGCTTCTGCCACGGCGTGATAGTCATCTTCGCTAAGCCCTTCGGTAGCGATGTAATCGCCTGGCTGTAATGTTACCGCCGAGCCATCCTGCTCCGCACCACTCTGCTTCTCACGCAGCACCCACCCGCCGCCATGCTGAATAACCTCGTGCGTATGCGTCAGCCCCTTCCACGTGCGTGCGCACTTGGCGTTGCCTTCGGTGGCGAACGGGTCGCCGTTGGTGCGTGTGATTAGGTTTGTCATGGTTGTTTGCTCCTGTTGTTTACTGACACCCCAAACAATAAACCACCGATGGCAGGGTGGCTAATTGTAATTTCTAATGGTGTGGCGTGGTGGTGATAGGTTTTACCTAACGACGTTTCTTGAGCAATACAGCAGGGCCGCTCACGTTGCCGCCTAACATATCTGACAGCGCATCCATCATTGGGTCAACCGTGTCATCGTGCTTGGCATTGGGGAAGGAGCTGGTTTCTGCCAAAAGCTCAGACAGCCACGGGGCATCTTGCGGCAAGTACACATTTCCGGACTGCACCAACGGGGCCGCATCCATCGCCCTGGTAATTTTGTCGCGGTCTCGCTGTATATCCACCACTGGCACGCCTTCGCGTTTTAGCGTTTGTATTAGCCCGGTGCCTGAAACCTTGTCCTCAACCTTCATTGACCGTAAAAAGCCAGCATCACGAACTGCATTGTGCTTATTCCAGAATGCACGGGCATGCGTTAACAGCTCAGGGGCTTCCCATTTGCCTCGGATCATATCAATTAGATACGCTTGGCCGGATTTTGACTTACCCCAGCACTGAAAAACGCTGTAGTCGTTATGCTCTTTTGTCTTTTGAGCCGTGTCTGCGTATATGCCGCGCCACTCCATTTGCGGTAGGCGTTGATAATACTGCCACCAAGCATCTTTGAATATGCCGCCGCCAATCGGTGCCGGGCGCTGCATATATTGCCCTGCGAAGCGATAGGCGTCTGAGCTTTCCATGCGGCGCAAGTCCTCTAACGGGAACTGCTCAGGCCAGAATGACGTATCCGCATCATTGATAGCGGGAATGTTCAAGTGCTCCCAATGCTCGCCATTACCGCCGTTAAGCAAGTACCCGGATAAATCCTCTTCATGCAGCCGCTGCATGATAACGATGATAGGTGTGTCCGGGCTGTTTTTCCGGCTTTCCATTGTTGTGCTAAACCAGTCCAGCACGTTTTGGCGCATCGTGTCACTATTGCCTTCCCCGGCTTTGTGCGGATCGTCAATTATGATTGCCCCGCCAAAGTGGTCGCGCATTTTACCCGCTCCAAAGCCAGTTATGCTCCCTTCCGCACCAGTGGCGTAAACAACCCCGCCCTCCATAGTTCTAAATTCGTCTTTCGCATTAGAGTCGTTTTGAAATGCAGGCCTGCCAAATATATTGGCATGCATTTCGTGCTGCATGATTGAACGAACATTATAGGTGTTATTTGTTGCCAGCCTTTTTGAATAGCTAGCATGAATAAATTCGCTATCAGGAAAATTCCCCATACACCAAGCTATAAAATTAATGACGGCTAACTCTGTCTTTCCAGACCTTGGCGGTATATTGATTATTAACCGCTTGGTCTTTCCAATAACAACCTTCTCCAATGCTGAGCATATAGCATCTTGGTGCCAATTATGCTTTAAATTTGCCCCCTTCCTGGCTTTAAACATAACCTTAGTGTATGCCAAAAGGTCAGACCTGCATTCTGCAATATCATCAGCGCTCAACATGACAGCTTCCACCTGTATCCGTATGCTGTGTAATCTTCTCTTTTTGTTGCCCGGATTATTTTTGAATGGTTAGCTTTCGGGTATTTGCCTTGCGACCTAACCCACTGTACAGCGTCTGCTATTGCTTCAAACTGCTCACCTGTGTCTACGCAGGTTACCTTCCTAGCCCTTGCCTTTCTAAGAGACGCGACGTGCTCCGGCGTTTTTTTAACTCCTCGCTGCCTTGCACCAGTAGCCTCTCTTACCTCCGGCCTTGCCATTGCTTCTTTTATTTTTTCAATTCGACTAGCACGAACCTCAGGGTTTGACCATGCGTTCCTCAGTCCCTCTTTGTTTTTTTCAGACATGGGCAACCCTTTCAGTCTTTGAGACATCTTCATCCTTGTCGATTCAACGAATACGCCAGCGTCTCCACCGTCTGTCAGATTGTATCCAGATGGCGACATAGTATTAAATGACTTTATCCAATAGCGCTCTCTCGAGTTCATTTCCTCGAAGCTTGAACATTGCTCAACTAGCTCAACCGAAAAGCAGTTAGCACCATGCTTGCGGATGGCAGAATAAAGGGCCGAGCAATTGCCGCTATTTTTGCGAGAATGCCATAAGTGATTTGCAAACCTGTTTTGGTAGCCGCGAGTTGTCACTCCGACATATTTCTTGCCGTTCTTGCTGTTCGTTATTACATAGACTTCGTATGTTTTTTTCATAAAAAAAGCCACCTGTGCAGTGGCTTAATTGTACCCTGTAATAGTTCCCTTTGCTAGTCATTCCCGGTACTTTGCTTCCAGCGCCTTAAGCACGGCGTCTTGGGTGGATTGTATTGGTTTGCCAGCAGTAGTGTGGTCGCTGTCAATCTTATCGTGATACCCATGCTTTCCAAGCAGCAGCTTAACAATCTGCGCATTAAACGTGTTGGTAAGTCCGCCGTTCATGGCTTTAAACTCTTGCATTTCGTTAACAGCGTCTAATATGTCACTAAACTCAGTATTTTCAGACGCCCATCGATGCAGGGTGCCGCGTGCCACACCTACCACAACCGCCATGCCTGCGACCGATGGCACTGCGTGCCCGTGCATCTCATAATCCTGCACGTAAGCGAGGCAGGCCGCTTTTAACTCCTCTGTCATCTTGGTTGGCCTAGCCATAATCAAAACCCATCGTTTTCGTCAATCTTGAGTAAGCCGCGATCTTCTTCGTAAACGCCCCAATCTTCGTCAGCATTGCGCGCCCAAATAGGCGTCTTGTTTAGCAGCTCGGCAAACGACTCACACTCAGCAGCGGGCTGACTAACAATCTTATCAAATGCGGCAATTTGCTCAGCATTTAGGTGATAGGTGATATGGCCGCTCTCATCGACCGTTTGCGGAATTGGCATAGTCATCTCCTCTGGTTTCTATTGCGTCCATACTAGCACAAAAAACCCCTCAGTACGCAGTACGCAAGAGGGGCCGTGCTGCATATAAATTACCGCCCCGGCATCTTGCCGTCAACCTGTTTTGACACCAGCCCCCAAACAGGAGCGTCGATCATTGCGCCAAGCAATCATGGCAAACGTATTCGTCATCAATGATCTCCATTTCTGAGGTCTCGCTCCACCAGCCGCAAGTCTCGCAAATCTGTAGCTCTTCCTCTGCTAAAACTTCGCAGGCTTCTGCGTAATCGACGCCGAGTTCATCAACGGCATCATCCAGGCTGTTGCAGGTTCCGGCCAGATACTCGAGTAATGCTGCTCGTTTTTCGCTATTCATCTATTGCCTCCCAAATTAGCCGATACCGGCCCCTCGTTAATATTACTCATCAGCGTATACCCGTCCCGCTGCAACGCGCAATAGTTATTCATCGTCATGGCGTAGTACGCCACTTTTGCCCGTGCGAGCGTTTCAAACGTTAGATCATCCGTCATCGTGTCGCGGGTTTTGCCGTATATCAGGGTGAAGGTTCTGGTGGTCATTCGGTTAGCTCCTGGGCGCGTTGGCGAAGGTCATCGGCAAGCTCCATCATTTCGTTGTAATAATCAGCCCCATCACCGGGATATTCGCGGTGCCCGGTCGATGGGTCTGTGCTGCCGTGCTCGGCATCATAGTCGGTGGCTTTTTGCTCAATAAAATCCGCAGCCAATCGCAAGCCCTCCGCCTGCTTAATCAGGTCGCGGCGGGTGAGGGCGTTTGTAGGCTCTTGCTTGCTCAAAGTTTCAATATTACCCATCACAGCGTCTGCGAAGCTTTGATAATCCGAAGCATTGTAATTTGAGGGAAAGGCCAACACTGCAGCGCAACGCTTCGCGTCAACGATGACGTAACTTAACTGCTCCACATGCGCAACCAACGCCTCCTCAGCGGCACGGTGAATTTCGAGATCATCTCTTAGTGCTGCTATGTGTGCCTCTAGCTTGGCTATTTGCTCAGTCATCTGTGCATTAGCAGCACGCTCGCTCTCTAGCGCCTGCGGATTGCACTCATCATGTAACCGCTTGGCTTGTTCCAGATTTGAACCTGCCGCTTTTTTGGCGGCATCCATACCGCGCTGGGCGGCTTTAGCCTGGCGTGCCAGCAAATACTCTAGCTCGGCAATGCGCTTCTGTGCGTCGCTCAACTCGCCCTCTATTCGCTCCATCGGTGTCATTTTGATAAGCCCTCGGCTTGTTTGCGTTTATCGTTAGCGCGAACCCGTGTTGCTTGAGCAGCGTCGCCATAGCCGCACTGCTTGAGCGCAACCTCTAACTCATCCAACGTCTCCGCCTGCTTGAGCGCATCGCGGCGGGTGAGGCAAGTGGTGGGAGATTGACTAATGACTTCCTTTAGTTCGGAGACTTTTTTTATATCGGCCCCGTCGTCGTCAATAACAAGGCATCCCAGTAACCGTTCAACATAAAGCACCAGCGCCGCCTCGCGCTCAATGGCGGCGTTTAGCTGCTGCAAGGCGTCACGCTCTCCCCGCTGCCGCAACGCAACCTGTAGCTCATCGCTTAACTGATACGCGTCGACATCCCGCTCTAACCTGATCACCATTAGCGCCAGCTCATGTGTGCCCATGGCGGTTAACTCGGCAAGTCGCTCTGCGTGCTCAAAATTGTTCATACTTCCACCTCCAGTCGCTGTAGCTGATCAACAATCTCGGTTAGTTTTGCGACGGCATCGCACCATTCGGCATTCAGGTAGACGGTCTCGTAAAGCATCGGCTCCGGCCACGTGGAAGGTGGCGCGCTGTAATCCATGCGGCAGTCATGCACGCGAATGGTCAATCCGCTCGTATGCGCCGCGTAATCAACAAACACATGGTAAGCCTCGCATTTTATCGCTGCGGCCTGTATGCGGGCGCATAGGGCACGCGCGGTGTCTGTTTGGATATTGGTTGTGGTCATAGGTTTAACTCCTTACTGTCAAGTAGGCCATTAACGTACATAGCCTTAGCTGTTTTATGATCTACCAGCATCCCGCCTACCGTATTGGCGTTTTCGCTTACCGGGGACTCCGGCTCATACCAGCCTGTTTCTTTTTCTTGGTTTGAAAGCTCTCTTGTATCCAAATAGCTGGCTTCGCTAGCGTGGCATTCTGTGCAGTAATACGGGCCACACTGAACCATACCAACACCAACATCTACATAATCTGCTTCGCAGCCGTCATAGCCACAGTAAGGGCATATTGCCTTCGGCGTGCTGTACGCACTGCGAGCGTATTCGTCACCACCTACAAACTTATGCCGTCCGATTCCTGTGCTCATGCCCTGACCTCCTCCGTTGTGATACCCAAAGTATGAACCCGCCGTGGCGTGGTGGCTAATGAGTAATTTTTATGTGGTGGTTGGTGTTGGTAGGTTTTTGCTATTACTGAACCGCGCCCGGCTAGCCATGCCCCGCTATCGTTACGCCCGTTACAGACGTTACGCTCCTAATTAAACTTGTACCGCTAAAAAATCCAGTAAAATCAAAGCTATGTGACAATAATAACAAAAATAACTAAAAAAGATTTAATTTAATAGAGAGGGGTAGATATTGTCATGCTGACCTATGAGTCTCTATCTCTATAGGTCTATCTATTGCCGCGTACCGTAACAAACGTAACGGTTGTATAAGTTATTGATATTTATCACAAAAACTGGATTTTTGACCGGTACGCACCGTTACAGCGGTACAGAAACGTAACGGCTAGGCATAAAAAAGCGCCCATTTGGGCGCTAATCTTGCATTTCCCACCACTTCACAAAAACGAATCCAGCGGCACACGTATAGCCCGCGTCTGTGATCCGGCGAACCGTTGCGGCGCTGGGCATACATCGGCACCCGGTAGCCGCGACAGTACCCGCCGCCAGCCAGCCGCCCACGGCGTATCACGAAGCATCCGTTTCAGCTCGTTGTGCGTGTTCGATATGACCAGCAGCCCGCCGTCTACAAACAGGCCATGCCGTGACAGCACCGCGTTGCAGTCATCGGCGTAGACGTCACCGCTAATTGCCTTCCTACCGCCCGCTGCCATGATGATCTCCGATACCGTGCGCTGGTAGCGGTGCCCGGCGGCGTCGAATGTGAGTTGTGTTTGCAGTATCGCGTTCAGGCACATGCCTTCGTCAGACACCTCCTCGGATTCTTTGGCTTCATCGAGGTTTATCTTCGATGTCCAGACACGCGCCTCCTCGATACTGATCTCTCTATCCATAGACAGGCTCACAGCCCCCGCCAGCAGCGTTCCGACCTGATCCCCTATACGTTGACTGCCTAGCGTCTCTGCAACGGCCTGCGCGAGCGTTTTGGCGTTTTTACGGATAACGGGAATCAGATGGTACGACCGCGCGCGAATCGCAGCGCAGCGCTCAGGCGTTAGCGTATTACCCACATGCAGCACGAACTCATTAAACCGGGCGATTTCGGCGGCAGTTTTGTCAGGCTGTTTTAGCGACACGACCGTAAACCGCGACTCGTCAGCGGCCTGACTCAGCGACACGTTCACACTCCCCAGCAGGAACATCGAGCGCATACGAAACGCCATGCCACCGCCACCGCTGGTGCCCTTCACGATTTCCGCGCTGCCATCGCTCGATGATTGTCGTGCTAGCTCGATAACCGATTTCATGCGTTTCTGCGCGCTGTGATCTTCGGATTCTGCCTCATCGAAAATCACCGGGCGCGCATCCTGCTTGAGGTGCTGACGTATCCCGGCCTCAGTGGTGCCGCCCTGCACCATAAGCGCAGACTGCCCAAGCAGGGGCTGAATGATGTTTTCCTGCACCCACGATTTTCCCGCGCCACGCTGCGCCGTCAGCCATACGTGCGGACGCCACCCGAGCGCCCCGCATATCGGCGCTAGCACCGTCCATCCGGCCATCGCCCAGCCGTGAAACGGCGTTGACCAGTTGAGTTGCTGGAATAGCTTAAACACTTCGTTAGCCGCGTTATTATCGGCTGGCGGTGCGTCAATCGTGGACTCCATCGGCCCCTGACGTGTGTAAATGAATCGCGTGTCGTGATCCGCGATGCGCTTAGCCTCACCGTTGACAATCAGCCGATCCCCAAGGTGCAGCACGCTGTTACCACCGTCATACCACGCACCGCGACCACGCACGTTACGCAGGCTGTACACGCCACGCGCCTCGCACGCACGCATACACGACGATGCCGCCGCCTGCCAGTCGGTGCCGGATTTATCCTTTGGGTACGCCATATCCCACCATTCGACGGGTGCGAGCGCTAGCATTTCAGCGGGCGACGTATGGCTGCCCCGGCGAATCTCGCACACCTGCTCAGTCCCACGCGGCAGGTAGTAATACATCGCGCCGTCGAATCCCAGCGCACGAAACGGCATGCTGGTTCGTTCGGTGGCTGCCGCTGGCTCGGCAGCGGGTAAATCATCTGGCGCATGCGTGTCGGCATCATCCGGGCTGCAAGCGGGCGGCAAGTCATCCGGTGGCATATCGGGCGGCGGTGCTTCCAGTGCAGCCGCCTGGGGCGATTTTACGCGCTCGCGCTTAATGCCGTACTCGTCCGCCAGCGCCTTGACAGCCTTGCTTGCATCGCCGCCGTGTTCAAACTGGCAAATCAGATCAAAAGCGTTAACCGGGCGGCCTGTTTCTTCGCTGCACAGCTCGTCGCTCGCATGATGTATCCAGCACGACTGATCACCGTCAAACATCACAACACCAGGTAGACCAGTGTTGCTATGCGGACTCAGAAACCGGCGGCGACCAACGGGCTTGTAGCCGAAACGCTGCAACGTGGCGCGCAAATCCTCACGACTCAGGCACTCGTCAATAACGCTGGTGCCGTGGTTGTCGCGTGGTTCGCGCGGCGTTTTCGGTGGTGGCGTTTGTTCTCGGACTGCCCATGGGCAAGCGTCTTTGAATTGTGGCTTGAATTTATCCCACGCTTCCCAGATAGCCAGCAGCCAGTCCGGCGGTGTCGGGAAGTCTTGACCTGCCGCTGGAGGCTTGACTAACCACTGGTAAGGCTGTTGTGTTTCGGGATGGATAGAGGGGGGTAGGACGTCCTGCCGTTGTTTGCCGTCACATGCAGCCCGTAGCTCGAATACCGTAAACAGCGTATCCGCGCCGCGTTTCGGCCAATTCAGCTTGGCATACGGCAGCGCCATGCTATCAGGCACGCGAAACATGACGCGACGGCCCTTAGCGCTACCCTGAATCGTTGGGTAGTGATCCAGCGCGTTGCGTGGAATGCCGAACTCGTCTAGCACCGTGCCAAACGACTCCGAACAATCAATGTCCAGGCTGCACATCCGTGACGGCCCTAACGCTAGGCCCATATTCCAGTTCGGATGCTCACGATAAAACGCATCGGCAGCATCCGGGTCGCTCAGCACCTGATTGCCCCAGTCGTTCGCCGTAGGAAATTTGCGGCCCGGCTCTATCGGCACTAACTGGAAACCATACCGCGACACGTACTCACGCGCATATTCATTGATTGTCATGCAGCCGCTCTCCTAGTTGTGTTAGCGCATCATCGGCACTGCGCGCCACGAATCCTATCCCGCCTGCACGGTTCACGGCAACGATGAAGTTTTGTTGTTCTTGTGTTATGCGGCCTGTTTTTGTTTTGACTTCTACTGCTAGAAACGCGCCGCCGGGGGCGATGCCAAGCACGTCTGAGCTGCCCTTGCACAATCCAAAATGTACCGGACGGCATTGGCCTAGCGTTATCTGGTCGCGGGCCTTGTGAAGCTGCTTACCCTGCCATGCCTGCCCAGTGTTCTGCCGCCAAACTAGGCACCCGGCTTGCGAAAGCGCTAGCATGACTTCACGTTGTATTCTGGCTTCTGGTGTCATTTTTCCTCCTGTTTGATATTCGGCGCACGCCACCCGGCATCATCACGAAACAGCGCCGCCAGTGCTTCTCGTGTGCCGTCGCAATCTGCAACCTTGACTTGGCAATGCTCAGGCTCTGAAAAACCCTCGACCATCGTTTTAAACGCATACGGCACGGGCACGGTGCAATAGGCCACTGGTTTTTTGGTGCCACCGTGACGGAGTAGCATGTATTTTCCGGGCACGGGGTCGGATGGTGTTATTTCCTGCTGGATTTTACCGTCCATCAAAACGCCTCCTCTTCACTACTACCACCCTGTTGAATCTCCAGCATCACACGCTTAGCCTCGGCAAAATCCTTCGCCGTGGGCTTGCGTCCTGCCCTGGCTGACAGCGTGATAGCTGCCCACTGCGAGGGCTTATTCATGCCGCGCCGCAATCCCAACTCTATCAGCTCCCGCAACGTGCGCGCCTGCCCCTGTTCCCGTTTGCGCTCCCGGCGAATTTGCGCCACGTCGATTTTTTCTAGTTCGCCGTCGACCACTTCAATTTCTGCGCGTGCTTTGCGTGGTAGTGGCTCGCCACACGATGGGCAACAATCCGGCCCCGCTTTGAATACGTGGTAACAATTCATGCACTGTTGAATTTGTAAATCTGGCTGTTCGTCTTCGTCTTTTTTGCGCTTGCCTTTTTTGCGGCCTTCTAGGCTCCATTCGCGGTCGTCGTCGGGTAGTCCGTGCTTCCATACACATCCAGCATGGTCAAGGATAACGGCGGGGCGGTTCTTTTTTCGTAGTGCCCTGAACACCATTTGCAGATAGCGCGCTAATGATTCAGTAGGCCTGAGCAGTATGCAACACTCTAGAGTAATGTCCCTGCCCACTTGCGCACTGAGGTCGAAACCTTCAATTACCAATTCGCAGTTACACAGGGTTTTGTAGCGACCGTCTGCAAGCCCTTCGCATGCATCTTTTAGCTCGGCTGTGGTGGTGTCGGCGTCAACGTGTACGGCAGCTATGCCCGCCGCATTGAAAGCTGCCGCTGTATGCTTGCTGTGCGCAACATTCACGCAGTAGCAGACAGTTATCATGCCGTTGGCATATTTTCGCCAGTGACCGATGGCGTCACCAACGATGGTCTTGGTATCCATTACCGCTGCCAAGTCTTCACGGTTTAAATCGCCGCCTGACTTCCTGACGGTTGAAATGTCCGGCAGGTTGGGAGTGCTGTAAATTTCATATCTTGACAAACGGCCTTGATCTATCAGCCATCGCGTTGATTTTGCCTCAATC
>PAJP01000025.1 GCA_002706095.1 Methylophaga sp.
CCGTAGTAGAACATGTTCAAGTCAGGATCGTATGAATACCAACCCCAAGTCGTACCACCACCAATTTTCCATTGGTCACCTTGCCAAGTTTTCAAAGATGAATCTTTGCCCACTGGTTTCAGCATAGAAGTGGTTTTTTCTGGGTCAACTAACATTTCATCATCAGGACCGGTGCTGTACGCTTTGTATTTCACGTTACCATCTAAGTCATACGCTTGAACGTAACCACGTACACCAAACTCACCACCTGAGATACCGACGATGATTTTATCTTTAAATACGTGAGCCGCTGCTGTGCTGGTAGCACCACGTTTTGGATCATCACGTTTGTCAGACCATGCAACACTACCATCAGCTGCATTCAGAGCAACCAGAGTTGTATCCGCTTGATTCAGGAAGATTTTTCCGTCTGCATAGCTTAAACCACGGTTAACTGTGTCACAGCACATAACAGGTACTGTTTCGTCGTAGTTTTGTTTTGGCTCATATTTCCATTTGATAGCGCCGTCGTTGTTTAAATCCAACGCGTAAACGATGTTTGGAAATGGTGTGTGAACGTACATAGTGCCGTCGATAACTAAAGCATTACCTTCGTGACCACGTAAAACACCCGTTGAGAAAGACCATGCCATGTTTAAATCTTTAACATTGTCTTTGTTGATTTGAGTTAATTCAGAGTAACGTTGGTTGTTGTAGTTACCTGCTGGCATTACCCAGTTGTTTTCGTTTTGTTGCATTTGCAATAGCTCATCAGCAGCAGCCAGACCTGGTACAGCTAATGTCATCATTGCGATTGATAAAGTTTTCAGCTTCATAAAGTTTTCCTCTTTATTGCTTTCTAGTTATATACGACACGAAAGTTGTTCAGTGTTGAACCTCATGCGTAGGGCAACAATAATCTCGAAGAAAACGTTAGTCAAGCATATTTCCCATCTTTTTTATGATAATTTACTTATAACTTTCGGGAATTTTTTCCCGAAAGCATAAGTAAATGAAATTCCTATCTTTTTTCCTTTTGCCTGATCATGAGTCCTGATTATTGATCCAGTCGATAGCGAACTCAATTGAAGCCAATGTGCGCTCACGACCAAGCAATTCCAGTGTCACATCCAAGGAAGGAGACACAGTATTCCCTGTGATTGCCACCCTGATAGGCTGAGCAACTTTCCCCATACCGACTTCATGCATGTCTGCACAGGCTTTTATTTCTGTATGAATCGGCTCAGCCAACCATTCTGATAAAGCTGATAATCGTGATTGCATATTTTGAAGCAGAGGCAAACTAGCCTGATTCAAGTTTTTCTTAGCTGCTTTTTCGTCAAAACTGGTGACTTTGTTATAAAAGAATAGGCTGCTTTCTGCCATTTCAACCAGCGTTTTTGCTCTTTCCTGATAAAGCACGGCAATTTTTTCAAGACTAGGGCCGACAGAAATATCAACGTCATGCTGCTGCATATGCCAGGCAAGGTGATCAGCAATATGAGTTGGAGTGCTATTTTTGATGTATTGCTGATT
This sequence comes from Methylophaga sp., assembly GCA_002706095.1. GTDB lineage: Bacteria > Pseudomonadota > Gammaproteobacteria > Nitrosococcales > Methylophagaceae > Methylophaga > Methylophaga marina. Next base: position 1,516 of record PAJP01000025.1, read on the forward strand.
TAACCACAATAATTTCTCTGTATTAAAACTTGACGCTGCCTTGTTGACATCTTCAATGTCAAAAAGCTCAATCATTTCTTGTATTGAAAAGATTTCCTGATCGCCGTGTGACCATCCCAGTCTGACGAGATAGTTTAGTAAGGCCTCGGGGAGATACCCTTGATCACGATAACTCATCACACCAACAGCACCGTGTCGTTTTGAGAGTCTGGCCCCATCATCACCAAGAATCATCGGCACGTGAGCAAACTTAGGCGGCTCAGCCCCCAGTGCTTTGAAGATATTGATCTGTCTGGGTGAGTTATTGAGATGATCATCACCACGGATAACATGAGTCATCTGCATATCCATATCATCGACAACAACCGTAAGATTATAGGTCGGTGTGCCATCGGGACGGGCAATAATCAAATCATCTAATTCAGCGTTTTTAAACTCAACATTGCCACGAATCATATCTCTGACGATGACACTACCAGTCGTGGGATTCTTAAAGCGGATAACCGGTTCAATACCGGGTTTAGGCTCAGTTAATTCCCTGCAACGGCCATCATAACGAGGCTTTTCTTTGTTGGCGCGTTGCTGCTCACGCATCTCTTCCAGCTCATCTTTCGAGCAATAGCAGTGATAAGCATCACCCTGATCCAGGAGTTGCTGAATGATTTCTTTATAACGGTCAAAGCGCTGCGTTTGATAAAACGGCCCTTCATCATAATCGAGCCCTAGCCATGACATCCCATCAAGAATGGCTTGCACAGATTCAGCCGTAGAACGTTCAAGATCCGTATCTTCTATGCGAAGTACAAATCGACCACCGTGTTTACGGGCATAAAGCCAAGAAAACAGAGCTGTTCTCGCCCCACCAACGTGTAAATAACCTGTTGGACTTGGAGCAAAACGGGTACGTATAGTCATGTTAGAAACTCTCAACTAGGTAGGTTCAATAAAGGCAGTATTGTAACAGTTGAACATCGAGATATCGCGGTTCAGACATTCCTAATCTAAATCTAATTTAATTGCTTACATGCCGATTTTATTTGCACATTAGGAAAGCCCAGTCTGATCGGCGAAGGAAATATCCTTTTTATACAAACTTTTAATAATGATTAGCCGCTGCCAAACCAGGAACTTTTCCCATACAATACATTTCAAAAAAAATAGAATAACAACAACTTCTTATTGGGGAGAGAGAAATGTTTAGTCGATTATCAACGATCACTTTTGCAGGATTAGTACTCATTCTAAGTAGTCACTCCATCTGGGCGGCCACACCAGAAGAGCCGGTATGGCCAACGCTGAAACAAACTTACTTCGGTGACAGGACAATACAGGATGAGGCGGAAGATATATTAAGCTTGGAAGCACCAAAGCGTGCTGAAGATGCAGCCATTGTGCCCATCACCATAAAATCGTTAAAACCGCAATCGCAGGATAACTATATTGAGAACATCTATATCTTTATAGATAACAATCCAATGCCTTATTCTGCAAAATTCCATCTTTCACCTGAGCTAGGTAATGTTGATTTATCCACACGCATGCGAGTCGATCAATATACCTATGTTCGAGCTGTCGCTGAAATGAACGATGGCAGTTTATACATGGTGTCACGTTTTGTTAAAGCTTCCGGTGGTTGCAGCGCACCCGCTGGCAAGGATGCCGCCGCCGCATTAGCTCGGTTAGGTAAAATGCAGTTGCGAATGCGTCAACCGAGCGTCGGTGAGCCCGTTCAGGCTCAGATGATCGTTAGCCACCCTAACTACAATGGGCTGCAATTTGATCAAAAAGCACGTAAATATATTCCGGCTCACTACATCGATAAAATGAATATCAGCTATAACGGACAAGCACTGATTACGGTGGATGCCGGTATTTCGATGAGTGAAGATCCAAGCATTCGTTTTACATTCACTCCTCAAGAGCATGGTAAGCTAGAAGCAAAAGTACATGACACAAAATCTCAAGAATTTAAAATAGAAAAAGAGATCTGATTTTTAATGTTTGAAACAAAAAAGGCCGCTTGAGCGGCCTTTTTTTAACTAAATAATAGTCATCTTAGTTATGGATGCGACATTCTTTATAAGCAGCTTGATTCACTTCTTCGAACAGTTTTAAGCCCTTTTGAACACCTTTATCATCTCTGAATTCAGCACCTTTATCTGCAGGCATGTTTTTGTACATAAAGCCAGTACTGATATCTTCGAATTCCTTTTCAGTAAAAGCTTCCGCTAACTTATCTACAACACATGAACATTTATGAACTCCCTCATAAACATTCATTTTTGAATTCGCATCCATACAATCCATGACGAAATGCACACGGGTAACCGTAGAAAAATCATTGGACATTGCCATTGTTGGCAATAAAGCCAAACCAGTAGCAAACAATGCAGCAGCTCCAGCAATCTTCATTCATTCTCTCCTATATTTTATTATTCATTTGTTCGGATGAGTTAAGACTCAACCTTCAAACCTTTAGTTCCACTTATCCTGATTTTGATACAGAATTGAATAGACATACTACATGAATTCTTCATAATCTTCTGCCATCACGGCGCGGTAAAAAAACGCTTTATTTTCACACAAGACCAACATCAGGTAGAATTTCAACCTCACTAAGACACTAATAAACACAGGCGGGAGATAGCCAAATGAAAAAATTGTTATTGCACTTGGATACAGATCCAGTTGCCAGCACCTTCGACCAAGCAGTGGCTTATGATGCTGGTGTCGATAACATCATTGCTCATGGCGGCGCCACACGTGACAATGTCACACCACATGTTCACGGAATGATTTTTACCCGTGGTGGAAAAAACCTGAAAAATAGCGCTATTTTCATCGGTGGCTCAAATGTGCCTGCCAGTGATCTTGTCGGTAAAGCTGTAAAAAAAGCATTTTTCGGTCCTGTCAGCGTATCGGTAATGCTCGATCCAAATGGCTCGAATACAACAGCTGCAGCCATCGCTCGTAAAGTGCTTACTGATTACGATGTCAAAGATAAAAATGTCGTCATTCTTGGCTCCGGTCCTGTAGGCCAGCGCACGGCTTTGTACATGCTCAGAGAAGGCGCAAAAAAAGTGACGCTGACTTGTCGTAGCATGGAGAGAAGTAAAGCCACGGTCAAAGAAATGAAAGAGCACTACGGTGTCGATGTCATGCCAGGCGAAACACGAAGTGATGAAGCTGTTAAACAAATCGTATCTGATGCGCATGTGGTGATTGCCGCTGGTCCAGCTGGTGTTTGTGTTGTACCGGAAATGGCACTGGCCAATAACACATCAATTGAAGTAGTTGCTGATGTTAACGCTGTCCCACCTCTAGGTGTTGCAGGCATGGAAGTCATGGATAACGGTGTCGAGAAAAATGGCATGCGTTACTACGGTGCAATAGCTATTGGTAACTTCAAAATGAAAGTTCATCGTGGTGCTATCGCCTCGCTCTTTGAAAGCAATGATGCCTTTCTAGATGAAACCACAATTTACGATATAGCCTGCAAGATTGATAACGAACAGTGAAACAAAAAACTGCTGAAGCGGAGAGCCTAACGGCAATGCCAACTGTCACCGTTCAGGCTCCAGCCAGGCTTCATCTTGGATTTCTTGATTTAAATGCTGACATTGGTCGCAAGTTCGGTAGTATCGGACTTGCTATCAACAGCCACCACACAATCATTAATATATCTCCCGCTGAAAACTTCAATATTCAAGGCGCATATGTCACTGACAATATGCGATTGAAGATAAATCAAATATGTACGCTGTTTTATGAAAAGCTCGGGCAACATTTACCCCAAGCCAACCGTAGCGTCGCTATTTCTGTTAATTCAGCTATCCCAGAACATTCAGGGCTAGGCTCGGGAACACAACTCACTCTTACTCTCGGCGTCGCACTTGCGAAGTTTCATGGTTTATCCATTGATACGCCATTGCTTGCCAAAGAGTTGGGGCGTGGCAAACGTTCAGGAATTGGTATTGCTACTTTTGATCATGGCGGATTTGTGATTGATGGTGGCCTTAAGCCTCAGCAAACTGTCCCACCTGTTCTTGCTCAGCTTAACTTTCCTGAGAAATGGAAAATCGTGTTAGTAATGGATCCAAATCATCAAGGTATTCATGGCAGCGCTGAATTGCAGGCATTTAAACAACTGCCCGTGTTTCCTCAGGAAAATGCTCGCATCATCAGTCATATGACGCTGATGCAGCTATTACCTGCGCTCATTGAACAATCCTGTGATGAATTTGGTAAAGCCGTAACAGATATTCAAGCGTTAATTGGCGATCATTTTGCCCAAGCACAAGGAGGCCGATACACCAGTAAACGTGTCGAAGCCTGTCTATTGCAGGCCCAAAAATGGGGGCATACAGGCATTGCTCAGAGCTCTTGGGGGCCGACAGGATGTATATTCGTCGAAAGTGATGCTCAGGCAGAGCAGCTGATCAAACAGCTTGAGACATTTGCTAAAACGACTTTTTCTGAGGATGAGGCACCTGTTTTTATTCAAACATCTGCAGATAATCATGGTGCAGTTGTTGAATCCTCTATGTAACTGTGGCTATTATCATATTCCAGCCGTAATTTGATTATTATAAGGATTAATTATGTCCAAACGTTCGATTATTCACATGCTTAACCCAATGAAGCACAACAGTCCCTTTGACATTAACATGGCACTAGATGCGGGTTACGATGTATTGATTCCATATTCACATGTTGAGTTAAACGAAGTTGCAGGTCTAACTCAGGATGCTATTTTTTCACGTGGTCCCTCAGGTGTGAAAAAAACCGGCATGTTCATCGGTGGACGTGATATCGGATTGGCGATGGACATGTTGGAATCAGCTAAAAAATCCATGGTTCCTCCTTTTGAAATTTCAGTTTTTGCTGATCCAAGTGGTGCTTTCACTACAGCTGCAGCGTTGGTGGCTTGTGTCGAGCGTGAACTGAAAAATAAATTTAAACAAGAATTAAAAGGCGCTAAAGCCGTTGTCTTCGGTGGAACCGGACCAGTGGGTATTGCTACAGCAGTTATTGCTGCCCTTCAGGGTGCAGAAACGGCCATTGTTGATCACTTCTCTATTGATACTGCACTAGAGTTTGCTGCAGAAGCCAAAAAACGCTATGACGTTGATTTACGAGGCACGACAGCGGCTTCAGATGCTGATAAAGCCCGTTTATTGTACGACGCAGACATCGTTTTCTGTGCAGCTAAAGCAGGGGTCCAGGTACTGAATGCATCTGTTTTACGTGATGCGACTAAACTCAAAGTGGCTGGCGATGTTAATGCCGTGTCACCACTGGGTATCGAAGGCGTTAAATTGATGGACTTTGGCGCACCGTTGACACATGCCACTAATTCACCTGATGCCGTTGGTATTGGTGCATTAGCTATTGGTGATGTTAAATACAAATTACAGCAAGCACTGTTAAGAGAGACATTAGAGTCAGAAAAACCTGTTTATCTTGATTTCCGTAATGCCTTCGATGGTGCGCGTAAATTAGTCTAATCTCATACAACGATGGATGAAGAGCGGTTACCACTTCTCATTTTTGGTCAAACAGCTCGCTTTATTGCACAGTCAGCGGCTCAGCTTGGATACACAACCTGGGTCGTTGACTGTTTTGCAGATAGAGATACACAAAAAGTTGCTGATCGATGTATCCGTATCCCTCCCCTAGAACTGCTTTCCATAGAATCCATACTCACATCTTTTGAACTAATTACCCAACAACAGCGCTGCCTGCTGATTTTTTCTACTGGCATTGAACGCTTCTATGAACTCTTAAACTGCTTGCCCACACATATCCAAATTCTTGGTAATGATTTTCAAGTATTAGATAAATTAAGATCACCACAACGCTTTTTCCCTCTACTTCAACAACTTGACATTCCTTTTCCAGAAACCCATTGGGTTCAGGCTTTTGATAAAAAGAAAAAACGTTGGATAACAAAAGATCTGATGGGCAGCGGTGGTACACATATTCAACAGCCGAGTATATCTAACTACGTTGATCGCCATCTCATTTTTCAGGAATATATCAATGGTCGGTCAGGCTCAGTCAGTTTTCTTGCTGACGGTGAGTCTGTGTTCATCTTTGGGTTTAACGAACAGATACACACAGAAACATTTCAGCTACAGCAAATCATTAATCACTTTGATATCAGCCAGTCTTCTAAAGCAACTCTTGCTAAGGCACTAGAAAAGCTTGTAACAGCAATCACTTTTCGCGGTTATGGCAGTCTCGACTTTATGATTGACGAGTTAGCTAATATTTATATCCTTGAGCTGAATCCAAGACTTTCCGCTTCAGCGGAGCTTTACGCCAATAATACGGATATGTTGCGTTGGCATATTCAGGCTTGTATTGGGAAACTACCTGCTGAAATCCAACAGCAAAATAGTGAAATGACGAACGTTACCAGTCTCTCATACCTTTTTGCAGATAAAGCATTATTCGTAAAGAGCAAGGCAACGTGGCCTGTTGAGACTCGGGATATTCCCCACGCCAGACAGAAGATTCAGCCTGGCGAGCCTGTGTGCACAGTACTTGTTGAAGCTCAATCACATCTGGATTGCGATAATAAACGTCATCAAGTGGAAACTGAGATAAGGAAAAATTGTCTTTTTTCTGCTTGAAAATAGCAGTGTCTCAACCCATATTAACGATGACTTATTAAGACAGGATCACATGCATGAAACGCATACTACTTTTTCTTGGTACAAATATCGCTGTACTCGCCGTTCTCAGCATTACAATGCGACTGCTTGGCATAGATAGCCTTTTAGACGAACAAGGCGTCGGTCTGGATATGAATGCCTTGATTATTTATGCCGCCGTAATCGGCTTCAGTGGCTCGATCATCTCCCTGCTTATTTCAAAATGGACGGCAAAACATCTGACAGGGGCTCAGGTCATTGAACAACCTAAAAATGAGACTGAACGATGGTTGCTAAGTACCGTTACCCGCCTGGCGCAACAAGCTAATATTGGTATGCCTGATGTGGCTATTTATAACTCACCACAACCGAACGCGTTTGCCACTGGTGCCAATAAAAATAATGCACTAGTGGCTGTCAGCACGGGTTTGATGCAGTCCATGACTCAAGATGAAGTGGAAGCCGTTCTCGCCCATGAGGTCAGCCATATAGCCAATGGGGATATGGTGACTATGGCTTTAATACAGGGTGTAGTGAACACGTTTGTCATTGTTCTATCACGTGTGATTGGACATCTCGTTGATCGTACAGTCTTTAAAGTAGAACGAGGTCATGGCCCGGCATTCTGGATTACTTCCATCATCGCAGAACTGGTACTGGGTATTCTGGCTAGCATTATCGTGATGTGGTTTAGTCGTCAACGTGAGTTTCGTGCCGACGCCGGTGCTGCCAGTTTAGTTGGAGCACCAAAAATGGTTGCTGCATTGCAACGCTTAGCTGGCACATCCACCGAAGCGTTACCGGATCAACTTCATGCTATGGGTATTTCTGGTGGCAAAGGTGGTGGTCTTTCAGCGTTATTTATGACGCACCCACCATTGGAAGAGAGAATTAACGCTTTACGCGGAAATAGATAAAAATAAAGCCGGGCTTCTGACCCGGCTTTTTTTACTAAAGCTCACAGCTCGTCATCTTCAAAGTTGTAATTCATTTCAGGTGATGGCTCGTGGATATAATAACCTTGGGCATAATCTACACCTAAGCGCCACAACAGCGCTAAGCTATTCGCATCTGATACAAACTCCGCGATAGAACGCTTGCCCGCTTCTTTTGTCATTTCAATGATGGCTTTGACAGCTGCCTGATTTTCAACATCATGTGCCATATTTTCAACAAATGTACCGTTGATTTTTAGATAATCCACATTAAATGCTTTCAGACTATTTGAGAAATCTATACCCGATCCAAAGTGCTCTAAACCAAATTCACAGCCCAAGCCTTGTAAACGTTCGATCACGTGCCTGACTTGCTCAACATTATCAATCGCCATTGTCTCACTGACTTCAAAAATAAGGGCGTGTGCATTCAGCTGTTGTGCTGAAAGTGAAGCGGATAACCAATCTACAAACGCTTCTTCATGAAGACTTTGCTCTGATAATTTGATGAAGAAACGTGTTTTAGGATAACGTTGACGATGAATGGTTAATGCTTTTAAAGCACTACGAATCACCCACTTATCTATCTCTGTCATCATTTTTAACTGAACAGCATGTTGGATAAAGCTATCCGCTGCAATCAGTTCGCCATTTACCTCAAGGCGCAATAATACTTCGTAAAATTCCTGCTCTTCACCATGCAAACTGACAATCGGTTGATAAAATAAAGTGAAGTTATCGTCCTGCAACGCTTTTTGTAGCTGCTGACGCCAGCTTTCGCTGGACTGCTGTCCAGTTTGATTTGTTTGAGCACGGAACCGTATGACCTGGTTTCCACCCGCATGCTGAGCTTTCATCGCCGCTCTATCTGCATTTTCTAACACAGCTTCAGCGGTCAACTGACTTTCATTAACGCGAGCGATACCCACACTGCAGCGTAAATCTATCGTTTTACCTGCAACATGTGACACGTAGTCATCAATGGTTCTTCGGAAAGACTCTGCGCGCTCATCAACATACGTATCGTCATGATTCGGTACGATTATGGTAAAGACCTGATCACCGTAATGGCCGATAACTTCCTGTTCAGCCAAGTTATCGTGCAATAAATCAGACACACTCTTCAAAATAACTTCGCTGGTAGCCAGTCCCACTTTTTCTTTTATCGAAAAGAAATCATCCAGTACCAAATAGAGTAGTTGCGCATCGCCCTCACCCTCAGCAGCACGGTGCACAGTTTTTTCCAACTCAGTAATAAAACGACTACGGTTATATAAGCCGGTAAGTTGGTCATGATCATCCAGTACTGGGATAACAGCCTTAGGTTGTTGATTGATTACCGTATCGTCTCTGAGCACAACCTGAGTGCAATCTTCCCCTTCAACACGAGCGTGACTAAATTGAATTTCTGCCTTGAAGGTTATGCCTTCTGCTGTTAATCCATTGCCAGTCATCGTCACTGGGGGAGCATCCGTTTGCTCAGTAAACTGTCTGAATACCGCCTTAAATTTAGGATGGTCATCTGCACTGAATAAATCGAGAATCGGCAGCCCAGCAATATCTTCCGCCTCTTCATAACCAAACAAATTCAGGTAAGCCTGGTTTACATAGATATGCATCCCTTCATGCATATAAGCAACAGCATCTCTTGAACTATCAAGCAGTGTTTTAGAGCGTTTCTCACTCTCCCTGAGTGCTCGCTCATTACGTCGGGCTAAACGTCTGATAAATAGATTATCCAGCTCGCGATTAATCACAAACTGTAATCGTGGTTTATCTTCAAACAAGACAACATCTTTTACGATGCTCGAAAAGTATTCCGTTTCATGTGATTTATCATCAGCAATGATGATGCAGGGCAGGTCTTTATCTAGATGCTGTATCAGGTTCAAAATATCCATCGGCTGAATATCAGCGATATTTTCTCGACATAAAATTAATTCCCAATTCTGGGCTGATAACAGCTTTTCAATTGCTGCAGGCTTATCTTCCCTTGTTGCTCTGACCGCATGTCCAGCACTACGGAGCACGTTGACGATAGCATCTGCATCGGTCAAAGAACTATCGATAATCAGTACTCGTAAAATGCCTTCTGCTCTCGCCACGGTCGTTACCTTATTGTTCTTTCTTTTTGTCCAGAAGCATCGGTTTCTTACCTTCCAACTTGGTTTGTTGTATTTCCATCCACTCGAACAACTGCTGATTTAATTCAGCTGCAGATAGGCTATCGGTAGCTATCTTCTGACCTATAGTCATTTTTATTACACCAGGGTATTTCAAAAAACCATGTTTGGGCCATGATTTACCGGCATCATGACAGACAGGAATAACCGGATATCCGGTTTCTTTTGCCAGTCTGGCGCCACCAATTCCAAATCGACCAATATAGCCTTTTGCTATTCTGGTACCTTCCGGAAAAATCACCACCCAGGCACCCGATGTTAAACGATCTAAGCCTTGCTCTATCACTTGATTCAGGGCTTTCCGGCCTGCTTTACGGTCTATTGCAATAGGGTTTAGAGATGCTAATCCCCAACCAAAAAACGGAATCCAGAATAATTCACGCTTTAACACCCAGACCTGAGGCGGAAAGACAGCCTGTAATGCCAGGGTTTCCCATGAAGATTGATGTTTACATATGATTACGGCAGGTTCATCACCGATATGCTGACGACCCTCAACTTCGAGCTTTACCTGACAAATTTTATCTAATAGCCAGATATTGGATTTCGCCCACTGGCTGACGACGGCATAACGCCATTTAAATGGTAAAGGCCATAGCAGAACGCCTAAACAGGAAAATAATACTGCCGTCACCGCATGCAAAATAAAGAAAATAGTGGATCGAATATAGATCATTGTAATTTGCGTTCTAATAGGGCTGTAGCGACACTCGCCAGATCATCATAAACCTCTACACCGTCTGGAATGCCTGCAGCCAGAGTCTTCTCACCTTTACCTGTTCTAACCAATATAGGCCGGGCCTGAGATAACATCGCCGCCTGAATATCACGAAGAGAATCACCCACAGCAGGTACATTGTCCAGATTCACACGTAAACGATGGGCTAGATCCACGAAAGAGCCATTCTTTGGCTTGCGACACTGACAATCATCTTCCGGACCATGAGGGCAAAACATGATCGCCTCAATTTTGCCACCAACCTGAGCCAGCATACGACGCATTTTGCTGTGAATACGGTTTAAGGTTTCTACATCAAACAAACCACGCGCGATACCAGATTGATTGGTAATCACTACCACCCGGTATCCCGCATAATTTAATCGAGCAATCGCTTCGAGGCTGCCGTCAATCGGCTCCCACTCTGCCGGATTTTTAATGAAATCATCCGAATCATGATTGATGACGCCATCTCGGTCCAGAATAATCAGCGACATAATTGCTCCTGTTACTCCTGCAAGCAGGAAATATCGGCAACCCCTAAAAATAAGGCTCGGGTTTGATTGAGTAAGGCTAATCGATTGTTTCTCACTGCCTCATCATCAGACATTACCATGACTTGCTCAAAAAAAGCATCGATGGTTTCACGCATGCCGGCAAGATAATTCAAAATGCCCGCATAATCTGATGCAGCATAGAGAGGCATCAAGGCTTGTTGTGCCGCCACAACCTGTTCAGCCAGCGCTTTTTCAGCTGGTTCAACTAACAGGCCAGGCTCAACAACCAGGCCTTCTTGCTCAGCCTCATTTTTACGCAAAATATTACCAATACGCTTATTACCGGCTGCCAGCGACTCTGCTTGCTCCAATTTTCTAAACTCGGCTACAGCATTCAGTCTTTGCATGAAATCAAGCGGTTGCGTTGGTGATACTGCCAGCACTGACTCGTACTCATCCGCTTTAGCCCCTTGGTCGATAACATAACCACGCAGACGATCGTAAAAATACTGCATCACCTGAGTTGTCACATCATCTTCAGTCAGAATATCAACAAAGTTGTTGACCGCTTCAGAGATAAGCTCGAACAGATCAAGAGACAGTTGACGCTCAATAATAATACGCAGCACACCTAATGCCGCACGTCGTAAGGCAAACGGGTCTTTAACACCAGAAGGCGGCTGGCCAATACCAAACAGACCAACAATCGTATCCAGTTTTTCGGCTAAACTGACGGCGATACCAGTTGCTGTTTGCGGCAGCTCATCACCGGCAAACCGTGGACGATATTGCTCATCCAGTGCTTCCGCGACATCAGCAGGCTCACCATCCAATTGAGCATAATAACGGCCCATGATGCCCTGTAACTCAGGAAACTCACCGACCATTTCCGTAACAAGATCACATTTTGCTAATAATGCTGCACGTTCAGCTAACTTAGCTTCACTTCCCATCTGTTGTGCAATGCTGGCGGCTAAGGCTGCAACACGCTGAGATTTGTCATAAACCGTGCCTAACTTATTCTGGAACACAATGGTTTTTAACTGTTCTTGGCGAGCAGCCAAAGGTGACTTGCGATCCGTTTCCCAGAAAAAGGCCGCATCACTCAGTCGTGGCAGAATCACACGTTCATTACCGGCAATCACTTGTGCCGGATCCTGACTAGCGATATTACAGATAGTGATGAAATGCGGCAGTAAATCCCCATTCTTTGCTCGTACCGCGAAATATTTCTGATGACCTTCCATTGATGAAATCAACGCTTCAGGAGGTAATTCTAGAAAACGCTGATCAAAGTTACCTGCTAGGGCCACGGGCCACTCCACTAAGCCAGTCACTTCCTCAAGTAACTCAGGATTAATCACGGCATCACCACCGAGGCTGGCTGCCAGTTCATTTACCTGCCCATGAATCGCCTGTTTTCTGGCTTCGTAATCCACCATCACATGGCCTTCTGTTTCCAGTTGTGGTGCATAAGTCATCGGTGTGCTGATACGGATAGGCTGAGGATGGTGGAAACGATGACCAACCGTAAAACGGTCTGCGCTCACGCCGAGTAATTCGACAGGAACAATGTCATCCCCCAGTAACACAACCAACCAGTGAACAGGACGAACAAACTCACCCGGCAAGTCGCCCCAGCGCATACGCTTGGGAATGGGTAAAGCATTTAACGATTGCTGAATGATGTCTGGCAATAAAGTGGCGGTTTCAGCCCCTTTTTGCTGTTGTCTGAAGATTAACCATGCGCCTTTTTCTGTCTGCATCGTTTCCAAATCATCAACATCCACGCCACAAGAACGAGCGAAGCCTTGTAAGGCTTTGGTCGGATTACCATCTTCATCAAATGCGGCGGTTACGGCCGGGCCACGTCGTTCTACAGTGAGATCATCTTGTTGCGTTTGTAACTTCGAAATCACTAAAGCCAAACGTCTTGGTGTAGCGTAAGCACGAATTGCATCAAAGCTTAGCTCAGCATTTTTTAGGCCTTGTTCAACCCCTTGGTGAAATGCCTGACTCAATTTCAACAAAGCCTTCGGCGGTAATTCTTCTGTGCCTACCTCAATAAGCAAATCCTGTGTCTGACTCATGCCTGTGCCTCCTTATTTTCAGACTGAACCATTGGAAAACCTAATGATTCACGTCTGTCGTAATAGGCCTGAGCAACGGCTCTGGCTAAGGTACGTACACGGAGGATAAATCGCTGTCTTTCTGTCACGGAAATGGCTTTTCTTGCATCGAGTAAGTTAAACGTATGTGACGCTTTCAACACCAGCTCATAGGCAGGTAGCGGTAAACCTGCTTCTATCATGCGTTGACTTTCACGTTCACAGGTATCAAATGTGGTGAATAAACTGTCCACATCGGCATGTTCGAAGTTGTAAGTCGACATTTCGACTTCGTTTTGGTGGAACACGTCACCATAAGTGACTTTACCCATAGGACCATCTGCCCAGATTAAGTCATAGACACTGCTCACACCTTGCAGGTACATTGCTATACGTTCCAGACCGTAGGTAATTTCACCGGTGACGGGTCGACATTCGAGTCCACCCACCTGTTGGAAATAGGTGAACTGTGTGACTTCCATACCGTTCAACCATACTTCCCAACCAAGCCCCCATGCACCGAGGGTCGGTGATTCCCAGTTATCTTCGACAAAACGCACATCATGAATAGCAGTATCCAGCCCCAGCATTTCCAGAGAGCCTAAATAGAGTTCCTGAATGTTGATAGGTGACGGTTTTAAAACGACCTGAAACTGGTAATAGTGTTGGAGACGATTTGGGTTTTCGCCATAGCGACCATCGGTCGGACGACGTGAAGGCTGAACATAAGCAGCACTCCATGGTTCAGGGCCAATCGCGCGCAAAAATGTCGCTGGATGGAATGTCCCTGCACCGACTTCCATATCGTAAGGTTGGAGAAGCACACAGCCCTGCTCAGCCCAGTACTGTTGCAGCCTGAGGATCAGTTCCTGAAAGGTTCTTGGCGTTTCCGCCTTCATCACCGCTGTCTTAGTCATTAGCTCGATTTCACAATCCAAAGTCAAAACATACGGGATTATAGCGAATACAGAGCTGACTGTAGAGGTCGACAGCAGATAAATCTGATACGAGAAAGCCTAAGCACACATTTTCCTCGCCACTCCATTGTCACCATTCAGGTACAATTCACCACCTGAGTCAGGCAATCATGAGAGTGACTATGCAACGAACCATTGGCATCGTTATGGATCCGATCGATCGGATTAATACCAAAAAAGACAGTAGTCTTGCGATGATGCTAGCCGCGCAGCAGCGAGACTGGCAGATTTTATTTATGGAACAGCAAGACCTTTTTCTATCTGAGGGAAAAGTTTTTGCTGAAATGCGCAGTCTTCGCGTGTTTGATGACCCGCAGCACTGGTTTGAACTGGGTGAAAAAGTCACTCGACCCATCACTGATGTAGAAGCCATATTGATGCGTAAAGATCCGCCATTTGATATGGAATATATCTACAGCACTTATTTGCTGGAACAAGCTCAGGCTAATGGCGTGCTTATTATCAATGATCCACAAAGCCTGCGTGATGCCAATGAAAAACTCTTTACCGCCTGGTTTCCGCAATGCTGTCCTCCCACTCTGGTGACACGCCAGAAACATCTGATAAAAGATTTCCAGCAAACGCATGGCGATATTATTCTTAAACCGCTTGATGGCATGGGTGGTGCGTCGATATTTCGCATCAATCAGGGCGATCCTAATTTCTCAGTTATCGTCGAAACGCTGTCAGAACATGGAAAACGTTCGGTCATGGCGCAAAAGTATTTGCCGGCAATCAAAGACGGCGACAAACGTATTCTGTTGATAAATGGTGAGCCGGTGCCTTACGCCCTGGCCCGCATCCCAGCTGAAGGTGAAACGCGCGGCAACCTTGCTGCAGGTGGGCGAGCCGAAGGTCGGCCACTGACTGACAGGGATCGTTGGATCTGCGAGCAGGTTGGCCCCAAACTACGCGAAAAAGGCTTAATTTTTGTCGGACTGGACGTCATTGGTGATTATCTGACAGAGATAAATGTCACCAGCCCGACCTGTATCCGTGAACTTGATAGACAATTTGGTATCAATATTGGTGCCGACTTAATGACAGCGATAGATAAACTTTTATGATGAAACTCTTTCCTCTTTTATTAATTCTAGTAGCCCTACTCACCGCTTGTGGAGAACAACAAGAAAGCGCCCGCCAAGCGAAGTTTTATGCCTTTGGTACTGAGATTGATGTCAGCCTTTATGGCGTAGATGCTGAAACAGCTGAAAAAACCGTTGATGCTTTGGAAGACTCATTCAACGCCATCAACGACACCTGGCATGCCTGGAAACCCAGCACCTTAACTCGAATAAATAAAGCTATCGCGAATGGCGAATCAGTTGAAATCAAACCTCAAGTCGCTGCCGTTATCGAAGAAGCGGCCACCTATGCCAAGGAAAGTCATCATTTATTCAACCCGGCCGCTGGTAAATTATTTGAGCTCTGGGGTTACCATCGTGATGATTGGTTTGAATCGCGCCCGCCACCCGCTCAAGACAAAATCGACGCCTGGTTAAAAGCCGCCCCCAGTATGGAAAATATTCATATTCAAGATAATATTCTCACCAGTGATAATCCTATGGTGAAACTGGGCTTTGGTGGTTTTGCCAAAGGCACAGCGGTAGATGCCGCCATTGAGGCACTGAAAAAACAAGGTGTGAATAATGCCATCATCAATATCGGTGGTGATTTACGTGCCATTGGTAAGCATGGTCATCGCCCTTGGGTCATTGGCATCCGTCACCCACGCAAAGAAGCCGCTATGCTGGCTTCCGTAGCCGTTTCGGGTGATGAAAGTGTTTTCACCTCGGGTGACTACGAAAGATTCTTCACCTATGAAGGTAAACGTTATCCTCATATATTGGACCCAAGAACAGGTTATCCGGCTCAGGATAATATCTCTGCAACGGTTATTCATCAGCAAGCCGCTCGTGCTGATGCCGCAGCGACCGCATTAATCGTGGCTGGCAAAGACTGGCCAGAGATTGCCGCATCAATGGGGATCAAGGAAGTAATGATTGTTCGAGCTGATGGTCAAGTCGAAATGACCCCATCCATGCAGAAAAAAATTCATTTTACTGACAAATCAACTCAACCGATTTTACGTGAAATAGGCACAACAACGACTCCATAATCATGGCTACCAGCGCATCATCAGATCGACTTATTTTTACTTTGCTGTTTTCAGTCATCCTGCATCTGGTGATTGTGCTGGGCGTGAGCTTTGATGTGTTTTCAAAACCCACCAATGCACCTGCGAATAATCTTGATATCACATTGGTGAAACAACAAGACAAAATCAAACCGGAAGAGGCAGACTTTCTGGCGCAGGCCAATAATGAAGGTGGAGGTGAGCTTGATACACCGACCCCAGAACCAACAAAAGATAAACCTGTCCCGGTCACCAAAGATGTTCCATCAGCACCGCCGCCAGCACCAAAAACAGACACTGTCGCCGACACGGAAACAGTTGCGGTACAACCTCCGGCTCCAGAGCCAACACCACCAAAACCCAAAGAAGTAGAACCTAAGCCTGAAGTCAAAAAACCTAAACCACAGCCCAAGGCAAAACCCGTTCCTCAACCTGAAAAGCCCGTTAAAAAGCTCACTCAGGAAAAAGCGGAACGCAAGGTAGAAAAAACCGAGACAGCAGAAACCGCAGCTAAAACTGAAGCAGAACCTGAAAAGATCACTAAACCTGACATTTCTGCCCGTGATTTGATGATGCAAGCCAGAAGTGAAATCAGCGAGCTGCAGGAAAAACTCGATAAAAGCACTAAAGCACTGAGTGAAAGACCAAAAAAACGACGTATTTCAGCCTCTACCAAAGAGTTTGCTGCCGCTGCCTATATGAAAGCGTGGGAAATGAAGGTCGAGCGAATAGGTAATATGAACTACCCGCAGGAAGCGAGGCAAAAAGGCCTAAGTGGTAGCCTGATGTTGTCTGTAGATATTAATCCTGACGGCAGTGTGCCAGCGGGTGGCATCGTCGTATCACGTTCATCAGGCCATAAAGTACTGGATGATGCCGCGGTCAAGATCGTCCGACTGGGTGCGCCTTATGCTGCCATACCGGAAGATGTATTGAAAAATAACGATATGCTGACCGTGATTCGTACCTGGAAGTTTGAAACTGGTCGAGGCCTGTCAACAAGATAAAAAAAGCCGGCAACAAGGCATTGTTACCGGCTTAACTGAATATTACTGAAATAAATACTGGCGAATTTCTTGCTCGCTTTTATTGATAAAGTTTTTATTAATGGTCTGACTGATATATTTTTGTGTCACTTCACCCATTTGCTGCTTGAGTGCCCCCAGAAAGCTGGGTGGGGAAATCAACACAAGGTCGTTGACATCACCTGTGCGGCGAGCCGTCTCCAAACGCTCACTTAAGTCATGAGCAAACATCTGCATTTCCTGTTTTTTCGGTTCCGTTTTGGACTCCATCGCATGACGCCCTCCAGAACCATAACTATCGAAACCTCGCCCCGGCTCGTCAGATACTAAGTCCTGATTATGAGCGCGACTGGCAGTGTTGACCATGTCATCGATTTCCTTAAGTGGACTAGTCCGACTCTCAACAGAAAAAATCCGAGCCCGACTGCTCTCGGCGACAACGATCCACTTTTTCTTCATAGTCGATTCTCCTTCTCGCTTGGGAAAACAAGCAACACAGAGCAATAAGCGGGAAATCACCCTGCATCATCATTAACTTGATAGAAGCAATGGTTCGACTATAACAGACAATATGGCCTTTGTCTGTCACTTAACATTTCTAAACAATTCTTTACTTATCAGTGTCTTGTGACAATTTATATCCCAAGCCCGCCTTACTGATATTGCTGTATTTAAGTGGCAGAGCGGCCTTAAGCTTGTCGGCTAATTTTTGGCAATGTTCTATATCGCCGTGCTTTAATTCCAGCTCAATTTCATGAATCGCTGTTTGTTTGCCACCTGCTCTGACTTCTCCTCTGTCATAAGCCAGTTCAACCACGGTGTCAGCCTCTAACACCAACAACCAGACATCTCGTTCAAACTCGGTGGTAAACAAAGGCTGGATGGCATTCCAGACCTGGGCTTGTTCTAATAGCGGCGCAATGGCGGTTTCCGCCAGACGCTCAAGATCAAACACTGGCGCCCCCAATTCGTGTTCCCATTCTTGACGTTGGTGCAGACCAGCATTAGCTTGCCCACTGCATTTCACCGTTTGCAGCCATTGTTCACCTATTTGACGTAACCTCAACCCTACGCCAAATGTCATTAAGGCTTTGTCCGGCGTATCAAAATAGGTACTCAACAAATGTTGTTGATATACATCCTGTTTCAACATGGAAGTCAGCCAGCCCAGCGCTTGCAAGTTAAGCGAGTCAGCCTGCGTTACCTGAAGTTTTATTTCTTGTTCTAGGCTCATGAGTTCAATAAAGGCTTTAAATATTTACCGGTGTAAGAAGCCGGATGTTCGGCCACCTCCTCTGGTGTACCAACGGCCAGCACTTCACCACCACGTGCACCACCTTCAGGGCCCATATCAATGATCCAGTCTGCGGTTTTAATCACATCCAGATTATGCTCAATGACCACAATGGTATTGCCACGATCTCGCAGGCTGTGCAGGACTTTGAGTAACTGTTCGATATCGAAAAAGTGCAGCCCCGTGGTTGGCTCATCTAAGACATACAGGGTTTTACCGGTATCACGCTTGGATAACTCTTTAGCTAATTTGACCCGCTGCGCCTCACCACCCGATAAGGTAGTCGCATTCTGGCCAAGCTTGATATAGGTCAGCCCAACATCAATCAATGTCTGTAACTTTTTCGCCACGACCGGAATATTTTCAAAAAAGACATTCGCCTCTTCGATGGTCATATCCAGCACTTCGGTAATCGTTTTACCTTTGTAGCGGATATCCAGTGTTTCCCGGTTATAACGCTGGCCCTTACACACATCACACGGCACATAAATATCAGGCAGGAAATGCATTTCAACTTTAATCAGACCATCGCCCTGACAGGCTTCACAACGTCCGCCTTTCACGTTAAAACTGAAACGCCCCGGACCATAACCACGCGAACGCGCTTCTGGTGTACCCGCAAATAACTCACGGATAGGTGTAAACAAACCTGTATAGGTAGCAGGGTTTGAACGCGGCGTACGCCCAATCGGACTTTGGTTAATCGCCACCACTTTATCCAGCTGCTCTAAACCAATAATTTCAGAATGTGGGGCGGGTTCTTCTGAATTGCCGTTTAAGTTTTTCGCGGTCAGTTTTAATAAAGTTTCGTTGATTAGCGTGGACTTCCCAGAACCTGACACACCAGTGACACAGGTCATCAGACCGATTGGGACATCAATATCCACATTCTTTAAATTGTTACCGCAAGCACCTCTCAAACCAATAACACGGCCTGCATGGGGTGGCTGTCGTTTCGCTGGCAGTTCAATTTTTCTACGGCCCGACAAGTATTGCCCGGTCAGTGACTCTTCACTTTTCATGATTTCTTCAGGTGTACCCTGAGCCACAATTTGACCACCATGCACGCCGGCGCCCGGACCAATATCCAGCACAAAATCGGCCATGCGAATCGCATCTTCATCATGCTCAACCACAATGACCGTGTTACCTAAATCACGTAGTCGGGTTAAGGTTTCCAGCAGGCGATCATTATCACGTTGATGCAGCCCTATCGAAGGTTCATCCAGAATGTACATGACCCCGACTAAACCCGCACCGATCTGACTGGCTAAACGAATACGCTGCGCTTCTCCACCCGATAATGTTTCCGCGCTGCGTGCAAGGTTCAGATAATCAAGACCAACATTCACCAGAAAGCTCAGACGCGCTGAAATTTCGGTGACAATCTTTTCTGCAATTTCGCCACGTTTGCCAGGTAAGGTGAGTGTTTCAAAGAAAGTACTCACTTCACCGATAGGCATTGCTGTGACTTCAGGTAAGGTAATTTCATTCACAAATACATTACGCGAAGCCAGCGTTAATCTGGCTCCATGACACTCCGGACAAGCACGGATGGAATGAAATTTAGCCAGATCTTCACGAACACTGTTTGATTCTGTTTCGTGATAACGACGCTGCATATTCGGAATCACGCCTTCAAACGGATGTTTACGACTGACGCTTTTACCACGGTCGCCCATGTAGCTGAAGGCAATCTGCGTTTTACCACTACCATATAAAATGACCTCACGAATCTCATCGGACAAGTCCTGAAAGGGCGTATCCAGATCAAATTTATAATGCTCCGCTAGCGATAACATTAGTTGGTAGTAATACGCATTTCGGCGATCCCACCCCCGAATGGCACCTGCTGCCAGACTTAATTCAGGATGAGTCACTACTCGAGCGGGATCAATAAACTGCTTCACCCCAAGCCCGTCACAAGTCGGACAAGCTCCAGCAGGGTTATTGAACGAGAACATGCGTGGTTCTAATTCAGAAATCGAATAACCACACTCTGGACAGGCAAAACGTGCAGAAAATAAAGTCTCATCAGATTCATCATCCATCGACACGACTTTCGCCACACCATCCGCCATGGCTAATGCCGTTTCAAAGGATTCAGCTAACCGTTGCTGAATGTCCGGGCGCACTTTAAAACGATCCACCACTGCTTCAATGGTATGTTTTTTACGCAGCTCCAATTCAGGCGGATCATCGAGCTCAATAACTTGACCATTCACGCGCGCACGAACAAAACCTTTGATTCGTAATTCTTCCAAGACATCACGATGCTCACCTTTACGATCCTGAATCACTGGTGCAATCAGCATCAAGCGTTTACCTTCCGGCATATCCAGCACGGCGTCTACCATTTGACTCACCGTCTGTGCTGCCAATGTTTGATGATGTGTCGGACAACGTGGTTCACCCGCACGAGCAAATAACAACCTTAAATAGTCATAAATTTCGGTGATGGTTCCGACTGTTGAGCGCGGATTATGTGATGTTGATTTTTGTTCAATCGATATCGCAGGAGACAAGCCTTCAATATGATCCACATCCGGCTTTTCCATCATCGATAAGAACTGTCTGGCGTAGGCTGACAAGGATTCCACATATCGACGCTGCCCTTCTGCGTATAATGTGTCGAAGGCAAGCGACGATTTTCCCGAACCAGACAGGCCAGTAATTACAATCAGAGCATCTCTCGGCAGGTCCAGGTCAATATTTTTAAGATTGTGGGTTCGAGCCCCACGAATGCTTATATTTTTCATCCCGGGAACGCTTATATTTTTCATCAGGATTCCGTAGTAAAATCAAACGGATCAATATACTCTGTCCGACTACCATGACGCAAAAACAAACTACAACAAACTCATTGACCTCGCTGGAAAAGCGGAGTATTTCAGGGCTTTCGTTGATATTTGCCTTGAGAATGCTGGGCTTATTCATGATTTTGCCGGTTTTTTCGATATCGGCACATCAATACACGGGCAGCACGCCAATGCTTATCGGCATTGCTATTGGCGCATACGGATTGACGCAAGCGCTCTTACAAATCCCATTTGGGATGTTATCCGACAAAATCGGTCGTAAGCGCGTTATCACTATTGGCTTACTATTATTTGCTGCGGGTAGTGTGATTGCGGCGACCGCACAATCCATTGAAATGGTCATCGTCGGTCGTTTGTTACAAGGAAGTGGTGCCATCGCTGCTGCCATTATGGCTCTCACCGCCGATCTCACCCGAGATGAACAGCGTACAAAAGCCATGGCAAGTATTGGTATCAGTATTGGTCTGTCATTTTCTGTTGCATTGGCCACAGGCGCTATTCTTGAACACTGGATTGGTTTGTCAGGTATTTTCTGGGCCACCGCGCTGCTGGCATTACTTGGTATTGGCATTCTGCATCTATGGGTTCCCTCTCCCAAACGACTGGTGACGCACACTGATCTGGGCCCCGTGCCAAAGCAATTTGGCAAAGTGTTTGGCAATAAACAAATCATGCGATTAGTGCTCAGCATTATGCTGTTGCATTTGCTACTCACCACCAGCTTTTTCGCATTACCCCACGTCTTACAGGATGTAGCGGGCTTAGACAAAAGCCAACACGCCATGGCGTACTTACCGGTATTACTTTTAGCTTTTGTCACCATGGTGCCATTCATCATCATCGCTGAGAAAAAACGTAAAATGAAATCTGTTTTCATCAGTGCTATCGCAGTGATTGGTTTGGCAGAATTAGGTTGGGCGTTTTTTGCTCACTCGTTAACCACTATACTGATTTGTCTGTGGTTATTCTTTACCGCATTCAATATTCTTGAAGCCAGTCTGCCATCGATGATGTCAAAGCTTAGTCCATTGGAAAACAAAGGCACGGCGATGGGTGTGTATTCCAGCGCTCAATTCATCGGTGCCTTCATTGGCGGTGCTATGGGTGGAACACTATATGGCTCGTTTGGACTCGAGGGTATCTTTGTTGCCAGTGTTGTCTTGGTGGTTATCTGGTTATTACTTGTTTTCCCAATGCAAGCACCTAAACATTACAGCAGTAAGATTATTCATCTGAATGACACATCCATGCAGAATTCTGCTCAATTCATTCAGGAGTTAAGAGCTATTGCAGGTATCAAAGAAGCAGTAGTGGTGCCTGAAGAACAGGTGGCTTATGTCAAATACTCACCAGATGAAATTAATATGGATGAACTAGAGTCATTTGCTTCCCAGCATTAAGGAACATTGAGAAATAATGATCGACAAGTCAAGAGACAATCAGGGTCAGGTTATTTCTAACACTGCAGCTATTCTTACTGCTTTAAGACATCACCCTGCTGGGCTAAGTATGGATGAGTTAATACGCCGGACTGAGCTGCCACGATCAACAGTTGAGCCGCTACTATCGTCTCTTGAGAGAGAGGCATTTATTATCCACTCTCATAATCATATTTATCTAGGTCCAGCATTATCACAACTGACACGAGTAGCGCATGCTGAGATTATCAGTGTCGTAAGAACACACTTAAATACATTGGCTAATAAAACCGGAGAAACGGTTGAACTGTGCATTTTCAGAGGTCAGCATTCGCTGTCTGTTGATCACATTATCAGTCAGCAAGAGCTCCGGGTAGCCTCACCGCTTGGAAAAGCTTTTTCTGTATACACTTCAGCTCATGGCAAAGCCGTTCTTGCTTCTTTAAGTAATGACGAAGTTAAAGCGATTATTGACGATAAGTGGATACAACAAACAGAGGCGAGTCATATATCTTATGACACTCTTTTTCAGGATCTAGACCTCATTCGCAAAAATGGCTGGGCTGTCGATATTGAAGAACACGCAGAGGGCATTTGTGCTGTCGGTGTGGCAATTAATGCAGAGATGACCGATCATTATTCTATTGCCGTTTCCCTACCGACGATTCGTTTTAATAGAAATATGTCTAAGGTCACTTCAGCATTGCTTGCGTGTAAAGCGGAAGTGGAAGAAAGTATTAAGCCTTAAATTTCTGTGCTCAGTACAGTTGCTCGCAATACGACCCTAGTCATCAACATTCTATTTTGTATTGGGCATGAGCGATTGAGATGATATTATCCCTGCTCATTAGCAATCCTTTTTCTACCCACCATAGTGTGGTTGACGGTAGAAATGCTTTTAACTGTTTTTTTTACACCGAGACGGTCACTTGACCGATGTTCAGCAACATCGGCATAGATTTGACAGTCCCCATTAAACCAAGGAACAAGCCATGTCAGTAAACAAGGTCATTCTGGTCGGACGACTCGGCGCAGAGCCTGAGAGTCGCGCCTTCCCTAATGGTGGTTCAATTTGTAATTTACGTATTGCCACTTCAGAAAGTTGGAAAGACAGACAAACCGGTGAGCGTCAGGAGCGCACTGAATGGCACCGTGTAGTATTACGCAATAAGCTGGGTGAAATTGCTCAGCAGTACCTGCACAAAGGCTCACAAGTCTATATTGAAGGTCGTATTCAGACCCGCAAATGGCAGAACCAGCAGGGGCAAGATCAATACACCACAGAAATCGTGGGTAACGAAATGACGATGCTGGATAGCCGTGGCGGCGGCGGTGGTAATCAAGGTGGTGGCAGTAACTACAATGCCGGCGGTGGTGATACTTCGTTTGACCAACGTCCTCAACAACAATCTGGCGGCTATAACGCACCACAACCGGCCTCATCCTCTGCAGGTCCTGATTATGGTGGCGGTGGTGACGACTATTACGACGATGATATTCCGTTCTAGACTTGTCTGAGCCAATAAAAAAAGCCCTGTTTTTCAGGGCTTTTTTGTGTTTTCAGATCAGAAAATTTTATAACAAAGCATCAATATGACTGGCCACACTGCGTCCTAATGCTGACATGACATAACCGCCTTCAAGTGTTGACACTATCCGACCTTGAGCATAGTTATCGGCTATTTTTTTCATTTCACGGGTCACCCAGGCAAAGTCCTCTTCCACTAAGTCCAGATCTGACATATCGTCTTCCCGATGCCCATCAAATCCGGCAGAAATAAAAATCAATTCGGGCTGAAATGTTTCCAGCTCCGGTAACCATTGCTGCTCAACCAACTGACGAAACTGTTCACCGCTGGTCCCGGCAGCTAGGCCAATATTAATCATGTTGTCATGCTTGCCGGGCACGCCAGTATCTGGGTAAAACGGATGTTGAAAACTACTGCATAAAAGGACTTGTTCATTACCTCGGAAAATATCTTCTGTGCCATTACCATGGTGTGCATCAAAGTCGATAATAGCTACTCGCTCCAGACCATATTGAGCTATTGCATGAGCCACACCGACAGCAACATTGTTAAAGATACAAAACCCCATCGCCTTATTATGTTCGGCATGATGCCCGGGCGGCCTGACACAACAAAAGGCGCTATTTGCATCTTGGCTCATCACTAAATCGACTGCTTTTACAACAGCACCGGCTCCGCGCTGTGCCGCTGTTAATGACGCGGATACCATCAAGGTATCAGCATCCAGCCAAACACGTTCATTGTCTTGCAACTTCTGAAAGATCTCACTGACATAATCAGCATCATGGACACGGCATAATTGCTCTACAGAGACCATCGGCGCGTCATAAAAATGCATAATCATTTCCAGGCCGCTGGCAATAAGGCGATCATGAATGGCGGCAAGCCTTTCTGCCGTATCCGGGTGATATGATGTCGTTTCGTGCAATGCACAGTCAGCATGAGAGATAAACGCGATAGTCATAACGACACCTTAAACAATCGTAATAAAGTTTTTGTAAGCTAATCGTATCAGGAAACTGGACCAGTGATATGACCACACATTTTTTAGACCGTCTGTTTTCACCTCGCTCAATTGCTGTATTTGGCGCCAGTCAGACCACAGATGCGGTTGGCAGACGGGTGTTTGACAACCTGATTGATACTGACTTTAACGGACCCGTCTATGCCGTGAACCCTAAATATGATCGTATTGATGATCATATTTGCTACCCGAATATGGAAGCCATTAATGAAGCAGTGGACTTGGCTGTTATCGCTACCCCCGCCAGCACCATAGAAGCCATCATGCATCAATGTGGTCATGCCGGAGTGAAAGCGGCCATCATTATTTCGGCGGGTTTCAGTGAAGGTCAGGGACAAGGTCTCAAGCTCGAACACGATGTCGTTAAGGCAGCCCAGCAATACAATATCCGAATTCTCGGACCTAATTGTCTTGGCCTTATCCGCCCCAATATTGGCATGAATGCCACCTTTAGTAAAAATACTGCAGCGCCTGGGCAACTAGCTTTAATTTCACAATCAGGCGCTTTATGTACGGCGATTCTAGACTGGGCGGCCGCCAATGAGGTCGGGTTTTCTGCCATTATTTCATTGGGTAATGCCGCTGATATTGATTTTGGTGATCTGCTCGACTTTCTAGCTCAGGATCACAAAACCCAGAGTATTCTGCTGTATGTCGAAGGTATTCGCGATGCCCGCCGTTTTATGAGCGGGCTACGGATTGCTTCACGCATGAAACCGGTGGTTGTAATCAAAGCAGGCCGCCATCAAGCTGGCTCACAGGCGGCTTTAACGCATACCGGTGCAATGATGGGTGGTGATGATGTATTTAATGCCGCAATTCAACGAGCTGGTGTGGTCAGAGCCGATACCATTCAGCAGCTTTTTGCCGCCGCTGAGTTATTAGCCACTCAATGTCGGGTGCATGGCCGGCGTTTGGCGATCGTCACCAATGGCGGAGGCCTTGGGGTGATGGCCACCGACAGAGCGATTGATTTAGGCATTGAGTTAGCCAACCTGTCGGAAACGACAATTACCAACCTGGATAAAGTATTACCTCATCACTGGTCGCGCA
The DNA here is from genome assembly GCA_002706095.1 of Methylophaga sp. GTDB lineage: Bacteria > Pseudomonadota > Gammaproteobacteria > Nitrosococcales > Methylophagaceae > Methylophaga > Methylophaga marina. The sequence continues at coordinate 27,892 of PAJP01000025.1, forward strand.
GTAATCCGATTGATGTGCTTGGCGATGCCTCACCAGAACGCTATAAAGCAGCCGTAAATGCCTGCTTGCAGGATGAAGGCATTGATGGGGTATTAGTGATGCTGTCTCCACAAGCCATGACCGATCCTGATGCCTGTGCACAAGCCGTTATTGATGCACACCAGACAAGCTCAAAACCCGTTCTGGCTTGCTGGATGGGTCAACAGCTTATTGCCAGTGCGGATCGTTTATTTGCCCGTCATCATGTGCCCTGTTTTTCTGATCCGGAATCCTCAGTGGAAGCCTTTGCCTGCCTCGCGCGCTTTTATGAAAACCAGCAATTATTAATGCAGGTACCAGGCCCATTATCATCACACAGCGAACCGGATATTGAGGGTGCGCGACTGATTATCGAGAGTGTACTGGCTGAAAATCGACAATCCCTAACCACCGCTGAATCCCGAGCCTTGTTACATGCTTTTGATATCCCGGTTAGTTTGAGCATTCAGTGCCACAGCGCCAATGAAGCGTTGGTCGCAGCAGAGAGTTTTGGTTATCCGGTGGCGATGAAAATCAATGATCGTCATATCCAGCATAAAACCGATGTAGGTGGTGTTCGGTTAAATATTAATAATGCGGCCGCCGTCAGACTGGTTTACAAAGAATTACAGGAAGCGGTGCGTAAGAAACTCCCGGATATGAAGACATTCAGCGTCAGTATCGAACCGATGTATACCGATCCCTTCGGTAGAGAATGTCTGGTCGGTGTTAACCGTGACCCAGTGTTTGGTACCACGATTGTATTTGGGGCCGGTGGTGTCAAAGTCGAAGTCTTGCAAGATACCGCTATCGCTCTGCCACCTTTAAACACGTTCCTGGCAGACAAGCTGATTAACCAAACCAAAATTGCCGCTATGCTCGGCGAGTTCCGAGATATGCCTGCCGTGAATCGTGACGCTTTAATACAAGTGTTGTTACGGGTGTCTGAAATGGTTTGTGAATTGCCAGAAATTGAATCACTGGACATCAACCCACTGGTCGTCGATGAACGCGGAGTACTCGCTTTAGATGTCAGAATCGTCGTTGCACATCATGTAAAGACGATTCACCGCTATGATCATATGGCCATTCATCCATATCCAACGCATTTAACCAGGCAGGAACAGTTAGCCGATGGCACGGATATTATTATCCGTCCTATTCGCCCCGAAGATGCGCTGATTGAACAGGTCTTTTTTCGAAAACTGTCTACAGAATCTCGCTACTTCCGCTTTATGCAAGAACTCAACGAATTGTCGCAAGATATGTTGATACGTTTTACACAGCTTGATTACAGCCGCGAATTGGCTTTAATGGCAGTGACCATGGAAAACAATGAAGAAATTGAAGTCGGTGTCGCCCGTTACAGTATGAACCCGGATGGCAACAGCTGTGAGTTTGCTTTGGTTGTTGCTGATGAATGGCAACATAAAGGTATTGGCACACGACTGATGCAGGCCTTGATTTCCAGTGCCCGTCAGCAAGGATTTAGCCTGATGGAGGGTGAAATTCTCACCAGTAATCAACCCATGCAACGACTGGTCGAAAGCTTAGGGTTTAGCGTGACAGCCAGCCTGGAAGAGCCATCGATAAGACTGGCATCCATGTATTTGTAGAGCTGCAAGCAAAAATTATCTGAAAACCATTGATTGTTAGTAACAAGAGTGGGAGCATCAAATAGTAACCACCAAAGAAGGCGTGTGAATGAAAAAAATCCCTTATACCACTGTTCGTCCGATTCGAAGTCTTAACCTGTTATCACAGGAAGAAATCATCAAACTCAGCTCTCCCAGCGCTGAGCTACACCAACTATTCAGAGAATGCGCTCTGGCGATTCTCAACACTGACAGCCATGAAGATGATGCCGAAGAAATTCAGCAACTCTATGCGGATTTTGATATCCGCCTAAAGTCACAACCCCGTGGTGTGATGCTGGAAATCTTTAATGCGCCAGCCCAATCCTTTGTTGATGGCACGCTGATTCGCGGTATTCAGGAGCATTTATCGTCGGTATTACGCGATATTGTCTACACTGACTTTAAAATTTTGGCAGAAGAAACCAATAGCTCGGCGAAAATCACCGATAAAGTCTTCCGTATCTTGCGTAATGCCAATATGGTCAGGCCAAATGTCTCGCCTAATCTGGTGGTGTGCTGGGGCGGTCACTCTATTCCCCGCGAAGAATATGACTATGCCAAACATGTCGGTTATGAGTTTGGTTTGAGAGGGCTGGATATTATTACCGGCTGTGGTATTGGCGCCATGAAAGGCCCCATGAAGGGCGCTGCCGTCGGTCATGCTAAACAGCAAATCACTCATGGTCGTTATATTGGCATTAGCGAACCGGGCATCATTGCCTCTGAATCACCCAATGCCATCGTCAATGAACTGGTTATCATGCCGGATATTGAAAAACGTCTGGAAGCCTTTGTTCGTCTAGGTCACGTTATCGTGGTATTTCCCGGCGGGGTTGGCACCGTAGAAGAAATCTTCTATTTACTCAGTATTCTGCTTCATCCGGAAAATAAATACGGTATCCCGTTAATCTTTGCCGGGCCAGAATCATGCCGTGATTACTTCGACACACTGGATGCATTCCTAAAACAATGCTTGGGTGATGAGATTAGTGACTTATACGAAATCGTGATTGGTGAACCAGAGACCGTCGGCCACAAAGTCAAACAGGCCATAGCTGAAGTCCATGATAACCGTAGAGAAACGGAAGAAGCGTATTACTACAACTGGCAGTTACATATTGACCCAATGCTGCAGCAGCCCTTTATTCCTACTCATGAAAATATGGCCGCATTAAATTTAGATCCATCACTGCCTAAGCACCTGCTTGCCAGCCAAATTCGTTCAGCATTTTCTGGCATTGTCGCAGGTAATGTAAAAAGTTTTGGTATTAAAGAAGTGGCGAAATATGGGCCCTATTTGCTTAAGGGCGATCCCAGCATCATGCGTGCGATTGATAATCTCCTCCATATTTTCGTTAAGCAACAACGAATGAAACTAGGTCAAGGAGAAGGCGTATATCAACCATGTTACAAATTGGTGGGATAACCTTTACTCAATAATCTTAAACGATGTGACATAAACCACTTCGCAAGCATGAGCACCGGTGTCATCTCTGGTCATAGAACTCTTCCATGACCAGCCATCGGTGGCTTTTGCCTGTATCAACTGCCCCTCTAAGGCGATAATTTGTCCTTTCCTAACTCTCTTTAACGCTCCTCCAACTTCATTATCAGCTGGAATTAGGTGCATATTAGCGCTCTGGGTTTCAATCTCACGTCGCGGTATCGGAAACTGTTGTACCTGCCAGTAATACCAACGGCCAGACTGACTGATATCAATATTCGCTAATACGTTCTCATCTGACATTTTAAGCCAGCCCAATGCTAAGTCTGTAGGTGATAAGTCACTTTCTCTGTCTAAACGATAATCTTCACGGCCCAACACTTTCGCTTGTAGTGAAAAGTATGCCAGTGGTGTGATTTGATACCCTTCAAACTTAAACGGTATCGCTTGACTGAGCGGTGATTGCACTGGCGCCTGAGCCACTTTAACACCCGGCCCTAAACTGACTTCTTGCTTATGCTGACATTGTTTTACAGCAACAACGACAAGCACAATCAACAAAAGCCATTTCACTAGGGTCATTGGGGAGTAGTGAGATTAAAGCGTTTGCCAGCAAGCATAATCAGCAATAAGACCGGCAGCCCCATCAGGGCCGTCATCAAGAAAAAGTTTTCAAAACCGATGGATTCGACCATAGAGCCTGAATAACCGCCCAACACTTTGGGGATTAAGGTCATCAACGAGCTAAAAATCGCATACTGTACAGCGGTAAAAGAGATATTGGTCAAACTGGATAAAAAGGCAATAAAGGCGGCATTCGCCAGGCCACCCGATAAATTATCAGCCGTAATCACCACATACAACATGGTTATATCGTGCCCGCTTTGCACCAGCAGCATAAATAACAGATTGGTAATAGCAGATAACACCGCGCCCAACATCAATATCGGCATCACGCCATAACGCAAAACCAATATACCACCGTAGAAAGCACCGAAGATGGTCATAAACACACCAAAGGTTTTCACCACAGTGGCGATTTCATTTTTGGTAAACCCCAGGCTTTGATAAAGTGGATTTGCCACCACCCCAAGCACAATATCTGAAATCCGATACAAGCCTACTAAAGCCAATAATAACCAAGCTAAAGACCAGCCATAACGGGTAAAGAAGTCCTGAATAGGCGCCACGTAACTGTGAGTCACACTTTGTTTATCGATAAATTTTATTTGTGTCATCAGCATCGCAACCAAGGCTGCAGCAAAACCGGCAAATACCAGCCGGATCAATTCGATAATAACTGACACCAACTGAGGGTTACTGAGCAACATACTCAGCTTTTGTTTCGCCTGATCCGTTACATCTGCTGTCAGTGCAAAGCTACAGATAAAGGCGCTCACCGCCAGCAAAAAGGTAATAAAAAATCGCACATGATGGCGACGATTGATCAACGCTGATTCCTGTTGTTGCTTGGGCTCATCAATGATCAAGGTGGTCACAATGCCAAACAAAAATAAACTGGCCATGCTCCAGTAAGTCAGCTGCCAAGCTTCAAAATGATATTGGTCCATGCCGGTGCCAAAATAACTAGCCAGGAATAAGGCGCCACCACCTGCCACTAACATGCCAATTCGATAACCAGCAATGTAACTGGCCGACATCATCGCTTGCAGTTCAGCATTGGCAGATTCAATACGGTAGGCATCGGTGACAATGTCCTGAGTAGCAGAGGAAAAGCCCAGACATACGGCTGCTACGCCCATCCAGACCAAAGAATCTTGGGCTGGATCAACCATTGCCATAAAAATAATGGAGCCCATTACCATGCATTGGGACAATAATAACCAGGCACGACGACGGCCGAGCAGACGAGTTAATATCGGTAAGGGCATCACATCGACCAGCGGTGCCCAGACGAATTTAAACGAGTACCCTAGGGCTGCCCAGCTGAAATAAGTGATTTCACTTTTTGCGATACCGACTTCGCCAAGCCATAGACTCAATGTAGAAAAAATCAGTAATAACGGCAGGCCCGCCATGATGCCAAACACAAGCATTGTGAGCACCCGAGGGTGCATAAATGCCTGTAAACTCTCATGCCATGAACGTAGTCGTGCTATCAAAATCGGTCTCAGATCGCGTTGAATCAGCTAAAGTAACATTGAAGTATATCTGGTTCCACTTTTGTTGCTTGAGATGCAGATAGCCACAAAACATTGCTGCTCATCATGAAGTCAACGATAATGAGAAAATTAAGAGAACAGACTTCTGATATCCTTGATACCTCATGGCTAAGCAACGCAAAATAATTCACGTTGATATGGATGCTTTTTTTGCTTCGGTGGAACAGCGTGATTACCCGGAATACAAAGGCAAACCATTGATTGTTGGTGGCCAGCCTAACAGCCGTGGGGTGGTCGCAGCCTGTAGTTATGAAGCCAGGAAATATGGTATTCACTCGGCCATGCCCTGTTCGCGCGCCTATCGCTTATGCCCCCATGCGCTGTTTGTGCCGCCGCGTTTTGATGCCTATCGTGAAGTTTCAAGCCAAATCCGTGATATTTTCTGGCGCTATGCCAGTGAAGTTGAGCCTTTATCTCTCGATGAAGCCTATTTGGATGTCACCTATACCGAGGCCTTTAATGGTTCAGCGACATTGATTGCCCAGGCCATTAAACGTGAGATTTTGCAGGAAACTAGACTCACAGCCTCTGCTGGTGTTTCCTACAATAAATTCCTCGCCAAAATTGCCTCAGATATGGATAAACCCAACGGGCTCTATGTCATCAGACCTGAGCAAGGCGAAGTCTTTGTCGCCGATCTTCCTGTCGGTAAATTTCATGGCGTTGGCCCTGCCACAGAAACCAAAATGCATAATCTCGGCATTCATACCGGCAAGGACCTGCGTGAGAAATCATTAAGCGAACTGACTGAGCGTTTCGGCAAGGCGGGTCAGTATTACTACAACATCGCCCGAGCTATCGACGACCGCCCGGTTCGTAGCCAACGTATCCGTAAATCACTCGGTAAAGAAACTACCTTTGCAGAAGATATTCACTCGATTCCTGAATTAACCGCCAAACTGCTCGATTTGGCTGAACGCGTGTTTGAGAGTTTGGATAAACAACACCTGAAAGCACGTACCGTCACCGTTAAAGTGAAATATGCTGACTTTCAACAAGTCACCCGGGCACACAGCGCCGAGCACATCATTGAACTGACTGACTTAAAAAAGATTATTCCGTTGTTGCTGGAGAAAACAGAGGCGGGTCATAAACCAGTAAGACTGGTCGGATTAAGTATGAGTGGGTTTGATTTGCCTTCTACAGAAACTGTTCAACCACAGCTGGACTTTGAACTGCATGATCAGTTTTAAAAACCACGCACCCTAGAATTGGATTGAAGGGGGAACCCCAATGTGAGCTTAATAACGACATTGAGCTCCTCCCTCCTTTTTTATGCCAAGCAGTATTTCCTAAAAATCCGATTTAATACGATTTTTCAGGATTTTATAACGGCTAAACGCACATTTCACAAAGTTGCCATCTCTATGTTTAAAGCGTTTTTTCAAAGCTTTTTTCACTTCCCATGTGCCTTTATAACCATTGGGGAAAACCACTAAATCCCCGGCTTTAAATGTGGTTGCAGGTCCACCATCATTGGGCGTCATTACACATTCACCCTCCACAATGTATGCCACTTCAGTGGTGACAAATGACCAAGGGAAGACAGAGACTTCTTTTTCCCAAGTGGGCCAATGGTCGACGCCCATCTGTTTTAATTGTGCTTCGCTGGGATTGCTGTCCACGGTAATGTTTTTCATTTAGATTCCTAGATATAAATTTGCTTAAAACCTGCCATGTTTGGCATGAGCTGAAAGTTGAAGATCCTATATTCTGCCTGTATTTCTGTAATAAACCGAATTTGCTGTTCATATTCGATATCAGAGTGAAGTCATATTTGCCATAATGCCCCTTTGCTTTAATCACTGATTTATCTATGCATACTGAAGGACAACCCGCACTGGACGTGCTACAGAACATCTTTGGCTACGATGCCTTTCGACATAATCAAGAGGATATCGTTGAGCACCTTATCCATGGTGGTGATGCTCTGGTATTAATGCCAACCGGCGGTGGTAAATCGCTTTGTTATCAGATTCCGGCACTTATCAGAAAAGGCACTGGAATTGTGGTGTCACCGTTAATTGCCCTGATGCAGGATCAGGTGGTGGCGTTAAACGAATTAGGTGTAAAAGCCGCTTTTCTGAACTCCAGTCTTTCAGCAAATGAAGCCCGTACAGTCGAGCAAGAACTTGAAGCTGGACTGATTGATGTGCTGTATATCGCCCCAGAGCGTTTATTAAATGAACGCACACTATCTTTGTTGAGTCGTGTCAGTATTGCTTTGTTTGCGATAGACGAAGCGCACTGTGTGTCGCAATGGGGACATGACTTTCGCCCTGAATACCAACAGCTTCGCTTGCTTCATGAGCGATTTCCCAATGTGCCGCGTGTCGCCCTGACTGCTACAGCGGATAAACGTACGCGTCAGGAAATCATTGAACAGCTCAATCTGCAGCAAGCCAATGTTTATCTGAATAGTTTTGACAGGCCTAATATTTTTTATGCGATTACGGAAGCGACGCAAGCCAAACAACAGCTTTGGCAGTTTATTCAGGAACATCACGTCAACGATGCCGGTATTGTTTATTGCCTGTCTCGCAAAAAAGTAGAAGCCATTGCTGAGTGGCTTCAGGAGCAAGGTCGGGTTGCCCTGCCTTATCATGCCGGCCTATCTAATGACATCAGGGCTAAACATCAACAGCGCTTTTTACACGAAGAAGGTGTGATCATTGTCGCCACCATCGCCTTTGGTATGGGTATTGATAAACCCGATGTGCGATTTGTCGCTCACCTGAATTTGCCGAAAAATATTGAAGCTTATTATCAAGAAACCGGCCGCGCGGGTCGCGATGGTTTACCGGCCAATGCCTGGATGGCCTATGGCCTGCAGGATGTCATTACCCTGCGGCAGTTTATGCAAGACTCTAATGCGCCCGATATGATCAAGCGGGTTGAACAGCATAAATTAGATGCCATGCTCGGTTTATGTGAACTCATCACTTGCCGTCGTCAGGCCATACTGGCCTATTTTGATGAAGAAGCTTCTGAAAAATGCGGCCAATGCGATAACTGCCAAACGCCGCCAGAAAGCTTTGATGCGACAGAAATGGCACAGAAAGCCCTATCCTGCGTTTACCGCACTGAGCAGCGTTTTGGGGTGAATTATTTAATCGATGTGTTACTGGGTAGTGGCGATGAACGTATCAAACACAACCAGCATGATAAGTTAAGCACTTATGGCATCGGCACTGAACTGAATGCGACACAATGGCGCGGTATTTTCCGTCAGTTAATTGCCACAGGTTATCTCGATATTGATATTCAACGTTATGGCGCATTACGACTGACAGAAAAATGTCGGCCCGTATTACGCGGCGAGCAAACATTAAAATTAAGAAAACAGCCTCCAAAAAAATCTACGGCTAAAGCCAGTAAAAGACAAACCTCTGTTCGCCCACAAGACGAGCGTCTATGGGAAGCCTTGCGTCAATTACGTTCTGATATAGCCAAACAGCATGGTGTGCCACCTTATGTTATTTTTCATGATGCGACATTGTTGGAAATGTGTCGTTACCGGCCTGCAGATATGGAGGCAATGCAACGGATTTCCGGAGTGGGCGAGCAGAAACTCAATCATTATGGTCATGCGTTTTTAGAGGTGATTCAACAGCATCCCTTATCAGAATTACTCAATAACGGCTTGAGTGACACCATTAATGACACGCTGTTATTACTTGAAAAGGGACATGGCATAGATAACATTGCTAAACAGCGTGATTTAAAGCTCAGCACGGTTTATAGTCATTTGGCTGAAGGCATCAACGCCGGCTTGCTGGATGTGAAAGACGTATTAGACCTGGAAGATGCCGAACTCAACACAATTGTGCTCACCATTGAATCTTTAGGCGATGAGTCGCAGAGCCTCAAAGCGATTTATCAGGCGCTGGATGAAGCTTATGATTATGGTGTAATTCGTTGCGTGCTTGCCTCAATGTATTAGAGTACACATAGACTAAGTTCAGGCTTTATCAGACTGCACTTGTTGTAACTGCTTCAATATTGCCTCAGATTCCTGTGTCAGCGAGGCAAACAGTCGCATATCACCGTTACGCTGAGCAGTTAATGCCTGTTCACGCTTTTGCGCTAGTTGCTTTTTTAACTTTTTCTCTGGATCGGACTTGAATAATGACCACATACATAACTCTCTGATGAATAAATAAGTCAGAGAGTTATGTCGCGATAAAGTTCGTTTTTATTCTGCCAGCTCGTAGTCGTAATCAATAATAAGTGGTGCATGATCTGAAAATGACTCGTCTCGATAGATTTCAGTTGCTTTAACTTTGCCTTTCATACTTGGCGTTAAGATATGGTAATCAATGCGCCATCCGACGTTGTTCGCTCTGGCCTGACCACGGTTTGACCACCAAGTATATTGGTGTTCTTCCTGAGGTAACTCACGGAAGGCATCAATAAAGCCCATGTCATCAAACAACTTGTCTAGCCAGGCTCGTTCTTCAGGCAGGAAGCCTGAATTTTTCAAATTGCCTTTCCAGTTACGAATATCTTCATTTTTATGTGCAATATTCCAATCGCCGCAGATTAAGACATCGCGACCGGAATCTTTCATTTCCTGCATTTTTATTTCGAAAAAATCCATGCAGCGATACTTAACCAATTGACGCTCTTCTTTTGATGATCCTGAGGGCATATACAGTGAAATGACGCTCAAATTACCAAAACGCGCTTCGATATAACGACCTTCTGCATCAAACTCCTCATTGCCCATACCAACAATGACTTCATCGGGCTCTGCTTTGCAATACAATGCCACACCGCTGTAGCCCTTTTTTTCAGCATCATGGTAATAACAGTGATATCCTTGCGGCCTGAAAATATCATCTTCGAGTTGATGAACTTGGGCTTTGGTTTCCTGAATACATACAACATCTGCGTTTTGTTTAGGCAACCAGTCAAAAAAACCTTTACGGGCGGCGGCTCGAATACCGTTCACATTGGCTGTGATTATGCGCATGGGTCATCCTATTGAAAAATAATCACATAATACCATTTACAAATCAGATTAAAATCCGGATAATGTCGGGCTCATCTGTAAATACAGATAGCTAGGTTTAGCTACAGATAAATGAATTTTTAGGAGAAGCACTTTGGCAAATTCGGCACAAGCAAGAAAACGCGCGCGTCAAGCAGAAGTACACCGTCAGCGTAACGCCAGCCAACGTTCAGCGATGCGTACAACGATTAAAGCACTGAGAAAAGCAATCGCAGCTGGTGATAAAGAACAAGCTGTTGCTGCTTTCAAAGTTGCAGCGCCTGCATTAGATCGTATGGCGGGTAAAGGCATTATTCACAAGAATACTGCTGCTCGTGGTAAAAGCCGCTTGAACAACGCTGTTCGCGCAATGTAATTTAAAGTTTCGACTTTATAAAAAAACCGACTTTACGTCGGTTTTTTTATGTCTGCAATTTTGTTTTTTTATTGATTAGCTGGTTAATACCAGATTATCACGGTGAATTAATTCTGGTTCGCCAACATAGCCCAGAATAGATTCAATTTCAGTGCTGGGTTTGCCTTTAATCAGACGCGCTTCGTCAGCATTATAATTGGCTAAGCCTCTGGCGATTTCTTTACCATTCACATCACGACAAATCACCAGTTCACCGCGGGTAAACTGGCCTTCCACATGGGTTACGCCAACCGGTAACAAGCTTCTTCCCTGCTCTCTTAACACAGCCACAGCACCATCATCGAGTACCAATTGCCCTTTAGCAATTAAGTGTCCCACCAACCACTGTTGGCGCGCTGTAATCGGTTTATTGTCAGGCCACAGTAATGTGCCTACGCCGTTTCCCGCGGCCAGATGGCGAAGATTGTCAGGATGTTTACCGGATAAGATAACGGTGTAAGCACCTGAACGTGCTGCACGACGTGCAGCTAATAGTTTAGTGGTCATACCACCGCGACCGAGCTCACCTTTGCTATCACCGGCCATTTGATCAAGTGCCGCATTGCTGGCAGCTGATGCGGCAATCATGCGAGCATTCGGATTTGTGCGGGGGTCAGAATCAAACAAGCCATCTTGATCTGTCAAAATAACTAATACATCGGCTTCAACAAGATTGGCCGTCATAGCAGCTAAGGTATCGTTATCTCCGAAGCGGATTTCTTCTGTGGCAATGGTATCGTTCTCATTCACCACGGGCAGAATATCGAGTTCGAGCAGCGTTTGCAGTGCACTTCGTGCATTAAGATGGCGACCACGATCTGATAAGTCAGAGTGAGTCAGTAAGATTTGGGCCGTATGGATACCGTGCTTGCCACATTCTGTGGCATAGGCGTTGACCAACTCCATCTGACCAACACTGGCAGCCGCTTGCAGACGATGAATTTCATGTGGACGTCTTTTCCAGCCCAACTTCTGCATGCCTGCAGCCACAGAGCCAGATGTGACTAGCACGACTTCTTTACCTTGGCGACGCAATTCGGCTATTTCCGCGCTTAACCAACGGATACGATCCGTATCCAAACCTTCACCAATACGGGTCAATAAAGCACTGCCAATTTTGATAACCCAGCGCTTAGTGTTCAATAATTGCTGATGCGGCTCTGTCACTGAAGTTTATTCCTGAACATCATCCTGTGAACTATCTGCACTTTTGTCTTTTTCACTGGCACGAGACTCTTCCAGATAATTCATGACATCGTTGACGAGGGCATCACACCCTTCACCACTCTGACCACTAATGTAGAACACTTTACCTTTCCATTGCAGTCGGTCCAGCACTTCTTGACATAAATCTTCGCGAATATCTTCTGGGACTAGGTCCATTTTATTCAGAACCAACCACTGGTCCTGACTACCTAAAGCTTCACTGTAGTTTTCCAGTTCACGATTAATAATCTGTACACTTTCTACCGGATCCTGTTTCACATCAACTGGCGCCATATCAACAAGATGTAAAAGTAAACGTGTGCGCGTTAAGTGTTTCAGAAACTGAATCCCCAAACCCGCGCCTTCTGCCGCACCTTCGACCAAGCCAGGAATATCGGCAATCACAAAACTGCGCACGTCTTTTAAGGTAACCACACCTAAATTCGGATAAAGTGTGGTGAAAGGATAGTTTGCGACTTTAGGTTGCGCAGCTGACACCTGACTAATAAAGGTTGATTTACCCGCATTGGGTAATCCCAACAGTCCGACATCAGCGAGCAGCTTCATCTCCAGCCGCAATGTACGTTCTTCCCCGGGAGTACCATCACTGGTTTGACGTGGGGCTCGGTTAATACTGGATTTATAGCGCGCATTACCCAGACCATGCCAACCACCTTTTGCGACGAGTAACTTATCACCGTCCTTAGTTAAGTCGCCAATGAGTTCATCGGTATCATCATCCCAAGCTTCAGTACCAATAGGCACTTTGATAACCAAGTCTTCACCGCGTGCACCACTACACAGACGACCACGACCATGCTCACCACGCTGCGCTCTAAAGTTACGTTGATAACGAAAATCAATCAGCGTGTTGACCTGAGAATCTGCCAATAGGTAGACATCACCACCATCGCCGCCATCACCACCGTCAGGACCGCCAAAAGGAATGAATTTCTCACGGCGAAAACTCAAACAGCCGTTACCACCGCCACCGGCACTGATTTTAATTTTCGCTTCATCCACAAATTTCATTGTCGCTTCCCGACCTTAATCTTATGTTCTTTCTGGTCATAAAACGTATATGCCAGAAACAAAAAACCCCGCATCAGCGGGGCTTTGTGCTGTTTGCCCCATACGGGCTAACAAATATTCTTAGTCAGCAACAACACTGACGAAAGTACGGTTTTGAGGACCTTTGGTCTCAAATAATACTTTACCTTCAGCTGTTGCAAATAAAGTATGGTCTTTACCGATACCTACGTTACGACCTGCATGGTAACGCGTACCACGCTGACGTACTAAAATGTTACCACCAGACACTAATTCACCACCGTAGCGTTTTACACCAAGGCGTTTAGACTCTGAATCACGTCCGTTACGAGTACTACCACCAGCTTTCTTATGAGCCATTTCTTAAACCTCTTTTCCGATTCTTAGGCTGAGATGCCTGTGATTTCGATTTCAGTATATGCTTGACGGTGACCCATCTGTTTTTGATGGTGCTTACGACGTTTGAATTTGACGATTTTCACTTTATCGCCACGGCCGTTAGCTGCCACTTTTGCAGTCACTTTTGCACCGTCCAGGTAAGGCGCACCAACTTTGATGTCTTCACCTTCGCCAACTAACAGAACTTTATCAAGCTCAACCGTATCACCGGCTTCAGCAGTCAATTTTTCAATGCGGAGCTTTTCGCCCTCTTTAACTCGGTATTGTTTACCGCCAGTCGCGACAATAGCGTACATCGCTGTCTCCAAAGTATAATAGTGTTAATGCGGGTTACCCCACAAAAGACCGGCAATTGTATCTCCTTTCTTCAAGGAGATCAAATTCATATTGAAATATTTGCGCAGTATTCTCGCTCATGAGAAAGTACGCGTTTAAATTACACATTATAGGCAGATTACGGTTCCGTGGATATCCAATCCATCTATTCTTTAATTCAAGATGACATGAAAGCTGTAGACGAGTTGATCCAACAACGCTTACAGTCAGATGTTGCCCTCATTAACCAACTTGGCTTTTATATTATCAATAGTGGCGGCAAAAGGCTTCGCCCCGCCATCGCTATATTATCCGCCAGGGCATGTGGCTATGAAGGTAGCCAACACATTAATCTTGCCACCATTATCGAATTCATTCATACCGCCACCTTATTACATGATGACGTCGTGGATAATTCTGATATGCGTCGCGGCCAGGAGACAGCGAACTCTCTGTGGGGAAATGAAGCCAGTGTATTGGTCGGTGATTTTCTCTACACTCGGTCGTTTGAAATGATGGTCGAAATTGAATCAATGCGATTGATGCAAATTCTCTCTCATACGACGAATGTCATTGCTGAAGGCGAGGTACTACAGCTACTAAATTGTCACGATGCAGATACTACCGAGGCACGGTATCTTGAGGTTATCCATCATAAAACCGCGAAATTATTCGAGGCTGCTGGTCAGTTAGGTGCAGTCATCTCTGGCTCTGAGCCCCATATTGAAACCGCAATGGCCAATTACGCCATGCACTTGGGCAGCGCCTTCCAATTAGTGGATGACTTACTGGATTACAGCCAATCCAGCGAGACTATTGGTAAAAATATCGGCGATGATCTTGCAGAAGGCAAACCCACTTTACCACTGATATACGCCATGCAGCATGGCAATGCAGAGCAAGCAGCCATTATTCGAGAAGCGATAGAAAATGGGCAACGGGATAGAATCACTGAAATCATCCAGATCATTCAAGAAACCGGCGCCATTGACTACACAGCGAAGGCAGCAGAACAGGAAGTTAAGCAAGCTAAAGATTCACTCGACCTGCTTGTAGATAGTGAATATAAACAAGCACTATTATCGTTAGCTGACTTTTCAGTACAGCGCGATTACTAAATGCATTTAATGTCATCGATATGCTAACAAGAGCAGACCATAATCCATCCCGCTCGCATAGCTAGAGGTATTAGCAGCATATGATCTCAAACAGTGACATTTTAAATGCCAGAATTCTTATTGTTGATGACCAGCTCGTCAACATTAAATTACTGGAGAAGATGCTGCATCAGGCTGGTTTCACTTCTCTTTTTTCTACGACACGAGGCGCGGAAGTAGAACAGCGTTATTTTGAATACGAAATCGATCTCATCCTACTGGATATTCGCATGCCGGATATGGATGGTTTTCAGGTAATGCAAACACTACAAACAGCGATTCAGAACGATTACCTGCCAGTTCTCGTTATTACTGCAGAACTTACTCAGGAAATCAGAAAAAAATCGCTCTGTTCCGGTGCCAAAGATTTCATCACCAAACCCTTTGATCAAACTGAAGTGATCCAACGTATCAGAAACATGCTGGAAGTCCGCTTGTTACACAAACAGGTAAAGACGCAGAATGAAACACTTGAACAACAGGTCAGACACAGGACACAACAGCTAGAACAAAGTCGTCTTGAAATTATTAAACGCTTAGGTCGGGCTGCAGAATATAAAGACAATGAAACCGGCAATCACATATTGCGTATGAGCCATTTTGCGCAAATGCTAGCGCTTGCAGCAGGTTTAGATGAGAGTTTTGCCGCCGATATACTGACTGCGGCACCAATGCATGATATTGGAAAAATCGGTATTCCTGACCATATTCTCCTTAAACCTGGAAAGTTAGATGCTGACGAGTGGGAAGTGATGAAAACACACGTCAGGATTGGGGCTGATCTATTAGCTGATACGAATGTGCCGCTACTCAAACTGGCCAGCAATATTGCACTGACTCATCATGAAAAATGGGACGGTTCAGGTTACCCACAGGGTTTAAAAGGCAAGGATATTCCTATTGAAGGCCGCATCTGTTCCATATCGGATGTTTTTGATGCGTTGACGTCTGAGCGTCCATACAAGAAAGCCTGGCCAATTGAAAAAGCCGTCGATTATCTCATTGAACAAAAAGGTCGACATTTTGATCCAGAGTTAGTGACACACTTTCTTACCATCATCGAACAAGTCCTTCATTACCGTGCCCGCTTCCCTGATCATGTCGCAGAAACATCCGATATGGCTTAATTTCACTTAAATGCTTTTTAGTTGCTGAAAGGTTCGCTATCCTTACTAACTATGGCTCAAATATATAAATATCACTTATTCTTCTGTACTCATCAGCGAGACGATGGCAGTGCTAATTGCGGAGAGCATGGTTCACAGTCGCTTCGTGATTACGCAAAACAACGTGTGAAAGAACTAAAAATAAAGAAAGTCCGGGTGAATAATGCAGGATGTCTAAATCGATGCAAGCTGGGGCCCATGTTAGTTATCTATCCTGAAGGGACTTGGTATCACTTTGAAACTGAAGCAGATATTGATGAAATCATTGAGTCCCACTTGCTAAACGACACGATTGTGGAACGCCTAGTTAAATGACGCCGGATCAATACTGCCGCGACAAAGCAGCAAAAAGTGGCTCAAGCTTTTATTACAGCTTTATGTTCTTACCGCCACAACGACGCCAGGCCATCACTGCGTTATACGCTTTTTGTCGAGAGGTCGATGATGCTGTTGATGAAATAGCGGATCCAGAAGTCGCGGCACAAACCTTAGCTTGGTGGCGAACGGAAGTAGAGAATATATTCAACAAAACAGCCACACATCCAGTTGGTAAAGCCTTAGAAGAAGCACTACAGCATTTCGAGCTGCATCAAGAATATTTCCTTGAAATTATTGATGGCATGGAAATGGACTTATACCAACACAGATATGAGGCATTTAAACATCTTGCGTTGTATTGTCATCGTGTTGCCAGTGTTGTTGGGTTGCTTGCTGCAGAGATTTTTGGTTACCAACACCGCCAGACGCTTAAATATGCAGAAAAACTGGGGTTGGCTTTTCAGTTAACCAATATTATTCGTGATGTTCGTGAAGATGCTGAGCGTGGCCGTATCTATTTACCTCAAGAGGATATGGACCAATTTGGTGTTAAAGCAGATGACATCCTGGCACTTAAGCAAACACCAGAACTAACCGCTCTTCTGGCCTTTGAAACGGATCGTGCCCGTACTGTTTATCAAGAAGCAAAAGGCTTGTTACCTCCTGAAGATCGTTACGCTCAGCGCACCGGACTCATTATGTCTGCTATCTATGAAGCGACACTTGATGAAATAGAAAAAGACCAGTTTCGCGTGATGAAACAGCGCGTCTCTTTAACGCCTTTAAAAAAACTCTGGTTAGCCTGGCGTACATCCAGAGCAGAAAAAAAACATCAACAATGACCACCATAATTGTTGGCGGCGGCTGGAGTGGACTTGCTGCTGCTGTGCGTTTACTTGAACGAGGTGAGTCGGTCCATCTAATCGAGTCGGCAAAGCAGTTGGGAGGGCGCGCGCGCAATGTTTCCTGGAATGAGCAAACCATTGATAACGGCCAGCACCTGCTGATTGGTGCCTATCAGCAGACTTTAAAATTATTGCAGGACATAGGTGCCGAAGAATCTGAATTGTTTCAACGCCTTCCTTTAAATGTATCAATACGCCACCCTTATTTTGCTGATTTAACCTTGACTGATACCCGGTATCTCCCCTGGCCACTCTCACTCATAATAAAAACTTGGCAACTCAATGGCTTTCCTGTTTTTGTGCAACTATCTCGGCTTATGTTTAAGGCTCGTTTGCAAAAGAAACTAGACGATATTCCTGTCTTAACCTGGCTAAAAAAAGAAAAACAAAGCGAGCGACTCATTAAGCAATTATGGGAACCACTATGTCTCGCGACCATGAACACACCTGTTTCAGAAGCATCTACTCATCTTTTTGCTAACGTTTTATTAGACACCTTCAAAAAACGTGAATATGCTGACTTTCTCATTCCCAAAGTCCCTCTTGGAGACAGTTTACCTGCCTATGCTGAACGCTATATTCAGCAAAAAGGCGGAGAAATTTCTTTACAAAAACGTATCAAATCCATTCTGATAGAAGAGAATAAAGCGATGGGTGTTGTCACAGCCGATGATATGCACCTAAAAGCTGACAATATTATTGTCGCGACAGGATCTCACACGACACAACGTCTGATGGGTAAATATTGGTCATCCCCTCAACCAAGCTTTTACCCAATTATTACCGTCTATTTGCAATATACGCCTGACACAAAACTGTCCCGTCCACTATTGGGTTTAAGCGGCACTTTAGGGCAATGGGTATTTGATCGGGGTAATGGTCTACTTGCAATTGTCATCAGTGGGCCAGGCAAGCATCTTGAGTCAACGAATGATGAGCTTATCGATCGCTTACACGATGAACTTTGCCAAGCTGACTTAGTCATTACCTCAGCATTGATTGATGGTTATATTATCCGTGAAAAACGAGCTACCTTCAGCAGTTACGTTGATGTCAGCTCAGATCGGCCACATACACAATCCTCAGTAAATGGATTGTATTTAGCCGGTGATATTATTCATAACCTGTATCCTGCTACACTAGAAGGTGCGGTGATTAATGGTGAGAAAGCCGCCGAATTGATAATGACAATCAACACGGTTCGCTAAGCGATTAATCACTTGCTATACTTTATGGCTCAATATTTATAACAATAAGGGAATGCTATGCTGAAACAGATAAAATTACTTTTAATTGCGTTATTTTTAGGTACATTTATCGTTGCTTGCAGCGATGACAACACCGCCCAAACAGAATCTAACGATGCCTCTACCCCTTCATCTGCTGAAATGAGCAGTGATGATACAACGGACACAGCCGGTACAGTGACTGATGAAACTGACACCATTGCTGGTATGACCAAAGAAGAAGCCATTGCAAAATGGGGTGAACCCGATGTTACCCAGACACACAAAATCGACTCATTGACGGTTGATCACCTTGAATGGCATAAAAAAGACGGTATTACGGCAGTACAATTCCACAACGATGTTGCACAATTCAGCCAATTCGTACCAGCTGAATAAATCTTAATGCAATTACATACTGAGGATGGCCAATTGGCTCAGCAAATTATTCTTATCACCGGTGCCGCTCAAGGCATCGGTGCCTCAGTAGCAAAAGCCTGCGCAAACGCAGGTGCTACAGTCATCCTACTGGACAAACAGGTTCCACAACTTGAGAGTGTTTATGATGAGATTGTAGAACAAACAGGTATCACTCCAGCCATCTACCCTCTTGATCTCAAGGGAGCAACAGTGGATGACTATAAACAGTTAGCCAAAACTATCTCTGATAACTTTGGCAGATTAGATGCATTAGTGCACTGCGCCGCT
Organism: Methylophaga sp.; assembly: GCA_002706095.1. Lineage (GTDB taxonomy): Bacteria > Pseudomonadota > Gammaproteobacteria > Nitrosococcales > Methylophagaceae > Methylophaga > Methylophaga marina. Next base: position 47,032 of record PAJP01000025.1, read on the forward strand.
ACCTTGGGACAGTTAGCGCCGGTTATCAATCAAGATGCCAAAACATGGGCTGAAACCCTGCATATCAACCTGACAGCTGTCTATTTACTTACCCAGGCTTGTCTTCCTCTGCTCAAGCAGCAAAATAGCCAGCTTATTTTCACTACAGATATTCACAAGCATACTGCTTACTGGGGCGCTTACGGTATCAGTAAGGCTGCGATAGAAGCCTTTGCGGCTCAACTGCAGGACGAGCTTGAAGCTGAAGGAAAAGTCAGCGTCAGCACCATTGATCCTGGTGAAGTGAGAACGAGCTTATTTGCACGGGCTTATCCAGCACGCAATCCTGAAGGCTTGAAATCACCGGATGATATTGTCGGTTTATACTTATCCAAACTCATGACAGAAGTGGAACACGCCGGTTAGCTTAGCGTCAAAGTTTCGACATCAACAACGTAACATGCTGATTTAATTGCACTAATAGTTGTTGGCACACTTATAGCAGGTTATAGTCATAACTTGAATAAGGATGTGCTCCCATGGAACACGTATCAACAACAAATCAACAAAGACTAAGCCTTGTTGAAGGCTTAAAACCAAAACAAGATATCTCGCAGACTAAGACAGCAGAACAAGTTCATCAACAGTTGCCTTATATACTGCAAACCAGTCTTATCCTTGAAGATATGCTTGGATTATTTCAACGCGAAGTTGATGCCGTTTTCCCTGAGTGCAGTTTCCATTATCAAAACAGTAGCATGAAAGTGCAGATTGATTCCGCACAGAAATTTCATCATCGTTGCCACTACAAGCTTGAAATGAATGGTGATTATCTGGGCGACATCACCTTCACTCAGCGTAAAAAGTTTTCTGATGCTGACATCCATTTCCTGGAAGACTTACTCAGCTTGTTGGTTCACCCTCTCAAAAACTGTCTGCTTTATAAAAAAGCGTTAGCTGCAGCATTGTTAGATGATCTGACAAACTTAGGAAATCGTGCAGCCTATGAGAAGAACTTACAACGAGAAGTAGAAAGAACAAAACGCCATGATACGCCTCTGTCACTTATCGTCATCGATATCGATAATTTCAAATCTATCAATGATCAATTTGGCCACTCATCTGGTGACAAGGCACTAAAAATACTCGCTGATATGATTAATCATTCACTCCGTAGCAGTGATATGGCATTCAGATTTGGTGGCGAAGAGTTTGTTTTATTGCTGCCTGAAACCAATATTCATGATGCAGAAATTGTGGCAGAGAGAGTACGTGAATCTGTCTCTCAAATACTGTCACATGATGGAAAAAACAGCTTTAGCTTTACAGTGAGTTTAGGTGTAGCCCAGCTCCAGACGAATGAAGAGGGCTACCACTTGTTTGAGCGCGCTGATATGGCCCTCTATGAAGCCAAACACACGGGCAAAAATGTGACCGTATGCGCCAGACAACCGTAAGTAACTATAAACTGACTAATGTCCTCTGATACGTGGTCTTCTCTTTGGAGCAGCCTCTTCCGCATCACGCTTTTGTTCAGCTTTATTTGTACTAAACTCTTTTCTCGGGCGCGTTTTTTTAGCTCGTTCTTGCTTTGCCGCCGGCTGTTTACGTCCAGAGGTGGCTTTGCTAACAGGCTTCATCCCTGCTTGCTCATAGAGATAATCTAAATCTGAGCCTTCAAGCTTAGTCCAGTGCCCCATACGCAGGTTATTAGGAATAATGATAGGTCCATAACGCACCCGCATCAGACGACTGACTTGTACCCCTTGGCTTTCCCATAAACGACGCACTTCACGGTTACGACCTTCCTGAATAACCACGTGATACCACTTATTGGCACCTTCGCCACCAGACTCCTGAATATCAGCAAACTTAGCTTCACCGTCCTCAAGCATAACGCCGTCACGCAGCGCCTGCATCATGTCTGATGTGACTTCACCCAAGACACGTACCGCATACTCACGATCCATTTCATGGGAAGGATGCATCAAACGATTCGCCAGCTCACCATCAGTGGTCAGAATAATTAGGCCGCTGGTATTTAAATCGAGTCGCCCAACACTCACCCAACGACCCTGCTCCGGAATAGGCAGCGACTGAAAGATCGTACGGCGACCTTCAGGGTCCTTACGCGTGCATACTTCACCAACAGGCTTGTTATAAAGAATGACCTGCTTAGCAGGCTCTTGCCACAAGCGTTTCGGCGAAAGCGGTTTATTATCGAGTTTTAAACGATCACCTTCACTAATCTGATCACCTAAACTTGCAAGCTCACCATTTCGAGTGACGCGCCCTTCCTTAATCCAGGTTTCAACCTGTCGACGAGAGCCATAACCCGCTCTTGCTAATACTTTTTGAATACGTTCAGCCATAAAACCGCGTCAGCAACCTTTTATTTATAATTTAAACCCATTGATGAACGGACTTCCGCCAAGGTTTCCTGCGCCACTTCACGGGCAGCAGCATTACCATCATCAATAATACGGCGGACATCCTCTGGGTGTTGACTTAAATCCAACGCCCGTTCACGGATGGGTCTCAGTTCGGCACTCACAGCATCAATCAGTGGACCTTTACAGTCCAGACACCCGATACTTGCACTGCGACAACCTTCTTGTACCCATTGTTTTTGATCTTCTGAAGCGTAAACCTCATGCAGCTGCCATACAGGACAGCGCTCAGGTTCACCGGGATCAGTTCGACGGACACGATTGGTATCCGTTGGCATACGTTTAATTTTCTCGGCAAGACTATCATCAGGCTCGCGCAGCGAAATCGTATTACCATAGGACTTGGACATTTTCTGTCCATCCAATCCCGGCATTTTGGATGCCGGTGTTAATAATGCTTTTGGTTCTGGCAAGATCACTTTACCTGCCCCTTCCAGATAGCCAAACAAACGTTCCATATCACCCAGAGCTAGGTTTTGCTGATTTTTAAGCAACTCTCTAGCCGTAGCAAGTGCGTCCGCGTCACCCTGTTCTTGATAAGACTTACGCAAGTTATTGTACAACTTTGCGTTTTTCTTACCCATTTTTTTGATCGCAGCTTCTGCTTTTTCTTCAAAATCTTTTTCACGACCATAAAGATGATTAAAACGACGAGCGACTTCACGTGTTAACTCAACATGGGCTACCTGATCTTCACCGACAGGTACTTGTCCTGCACGATAAATGAGAATGTCAGCACTTTGTAATAAGGGATAGCCTAAGAAACCATATGTTGATAGATCTTTTTCTTTCAACTTTTCTTGTTGATCCTTATAGGTCGGAACACGTTCCAACCATGACAGTGGCGTCATCATCGACAATAACAAGTGTAATTCCGCATGCTCGGGGACTTTTGACTGTAAAAAAAGCGATGCTGTTGATGGCTCAATGCCAGCGGCTAACCAGTCGATCACCATTTCCCAGACACTATTTTCGATAATGCTGCTGTCTTCATAATGTGTTGTCAGCGCATGCCAGTCTGCAACAAAGAAAAAGCAGTCAAATTCGTGCTGTAATTTAATCCAGTTTTTCAGAACGCCATGATAGTGCCCTAAATGCAGTTGTCCTGTGGGACGCATGCCTGAAACAATGCGACGGGACTGTATTGCAACCGTATCCAAAATGTTCTCCTGATAAGCCTTAATTAGCTAACTATAAAATACTGAATATTTGCGCTGGTAAACCAAACACCATCACCAGCAAATTGAGCATTGCACTGACCAATGGCCATAAAATCAAACTTAAAATACCGAAATAAAGTAGTCCCAACAAAATAAAGAAACCATAAGGTTCTATTCTGCTGAATTTATAAGCCACCGGCCCTGGTAACCAACTCGATAACACACGGCTACCATCGAGGGGTGGAATAGGCAGTAAATTAAGCATCATTAACATTGTATTGATTAATACGCCTGCCACGCCCATAAACATCATTGGCTGCCCCAAACTGATGTCAGCATGGATTAACATTAATCCTAACTTGGCAACGATGGCCCATATCACCGCCATAATAAAATTAGCAGCGGGACCTGCTGCAGCCACCCAAGCCATATCGCGTTTGGGCTGATGCAGATTCTGATAGCTCACCGGTACGGGTTTTGCCCAGCCAAACACAAAGCCACCGAGCAGCAATAATAAGCCGGGAACCAGCACCGTACCGATAGGATCAATATGTTTGAATGGGTTGAGTGTGAGCCTTCCCAACATTTGTGCTGTTCTGTCACCTAATTTTAGTGCTACCCAGCCATGTGCAACTTCATGAACCGTGATGGCAAATAACACAGGTATCGCCCAGATAATGATTTTCTGGACCAGACTAAACTCAAACACGAATACTGTCCTGACCGCCCATATAGTAACGTAATGCCTCAGGAATGAGGACAGAACCATCCGCTTGTTGATGATTTTCCATCAACGCCAGCAGAGTTCGACCAACGGCCAGACCTGAACCATTTAAGGTGTGAACCAACTCAGGTTTACCTGTCGCAGGGTTGCGCCAGCGGGCTTGTAAACGACGTGCCTGGAAATCACCAAAATTACTACAAGATGAAATCTCTCTGTACGTTTGCTGACTTGGCAACCAGACTTCCAGATCATAAGTTTTTGTTGAAGAAAACCCTAAGTCACCTGTGCACAGATTCACCTTGCGATAAGGTAAATCTAATAGCTGCAATACTTTCTCAGCATGTGCAGTTAATTCTTCATGTGCAGCAGCAGAATCCTCTGGGCGAACAATTTGTACTAGTTCGACTTTTTCAAACTGATGCTGACGAATTAACCCGCGCACATCACGACCGTATGAACCGGCCTCACTTCTGAAACAGGGTGTGTGAGCAACAAATTTCAATGGTAGAGAAGCATCTTCAGAAATGCTGTCACGAACAATATTAGTGACAGGCACTTCAGCTGTGGGAATAAGATAAAATTCACCATCATTCACTTTGAACAGATCTTCTTCAAATTTAGGTAACTGCCCCGTTCCTCTTAAAGAGTCTGCATTGACCAAGTAAGGCACATAGGTTTCAGTGTAACCATGCTGCTCACTATGTAAATCCAGCATAAATTGCGTTAAAGCACGTTGTAACTTAGCTAAAGGCCCTGATAAAGTCACAAAACGGGCAGCACTGATTTTTGCTGCGGTATCAAAGTCCATGCCTAAAATTGCACCCAGATCAACATGATCTTTTGGTTCAAAATCAAACTGTCGTGGCTCTCCCCAACGCAAGACTTCCTGATTTTCACTCTCATCTTGACCGGCAGGCACATCAGCTTGTGGAATATTAGGTATTCCCATGGCGATCTGTTCTAACTGCGCCAATACTTCATTCAATCGTGATTCAGCCGCTTTATGGCGATCACCTAAATCTTCAATCTCTTTAAGTAATGGCGAGATATCTTCACCCGCGGCCTTGGCTTTACCAATATTTTTAGAACGACTGTTTCGTTCAGTTTGTAACTCCTGAGCTTCAAGTTGGGCCTGTTTTCGTTCTTCTTCGAGTTTTGCTAACAGGGCAACATCTAAATCAAAGCCTCGACGGGCTAATTGCTCAGCCACCTGTTCAGTTTCATTTCTTAATAACTTAGGATCTAACATTCTTTTATTTTCCAGATTGTGCCGTCCAGCTCACAATATGATCTGGCTTAACCATACTTTCTAGCTGTGTGATAATTTTTTCTACTTTTTGTGGGGAATCAAAAAACTCGACCACTAAGGGTAACTCGGATGATAAATCCAATAACGACGCTTTATGCAATTGATGTTCAGCACCCAATCCAGCAATCCCGCGAAACACGGTAAAACCTTTAATATCGGAGCTTTCCAATAACTTTATAACGCTATCACCATGATCGCGTCCTTCAGCCAGGTACACTCGCACCATCGTGACATCTATCCGACTCATAACTGTCTCCCCAAGCTCAATCCTACCCATGTCGCCATCAGGCAGAGTAAAACGCTTAGAAGTATATTCAGCATCGCCTTGGTCACATCACCGGCTTCAAGCAGAGCCATGGTTTCCATTGAAAATGTCGAAAACGTTGTAAAAGCACCAAGTAACCCAATTAAAATGGCAGAACGCCATTCCGTCATGCCTAACTCTCTCTCGATAAAGATAATGAAGAGAAACCCCATCAGTAGAGAACCGAGCACATTAACAGCCAACGTGCCATATGGAAAGTCCCGGCCTAAAATACGATAGACACCATTGGAAACAACAAACCTCAGTACGGCACCCACTGCACCACCTGCGGCAATAGCAATTATTTGATGCACGAACGACATTCCCTACCCAAAAACAGGTAGTTTACCGTATTCTGGCCTAAGGCTCGCAACTGATTGTTTAATGAGGAAAATAGCATTCAATCATATGCCAGTCATAGCGAATGCAAATCACTGACAAACAAACTGTTATCAAGCATTAGCCGTATCTCTCAACCATTTTGCCTAAGGAAACAGGCACAATTTTGCCAGCATGACCTGCGCTGCCAAACGCCTGATAGCGCGCTTCACAAATTGTTTGCATAGCTTGAGTAGCTGCTTTAAAGAATTTTCTTGGATCAAATTCAGCTTTATTGTGTTCATCAGTGAGAAACTGACGAATGGATCCCGTTGATGCCATACGCAAATCGGTGTCAATATTCACCTTACGCACGCCGTATTGAATACCTTCAACAATTTCTTCCACTGGTACACCATAAGTTTGGCCAATATCACCACCGTGTGTATTAATGATTTTGAGCCAATCTTGCGGCACAGAGCTTGAACCATGCATCACAAAATGCGTATCAGGTAGTTTTTGTTGCAATGTTTTTAAGTGGCTAATGGCCAGTACATCGCCTGTCGGTGGTTGTGTAAATTTATAAGCACCATGACTGGTGCCAATAGCCACAGCTAAAGCATCTACCTGAGTGATTTTGACGAATTCCACTGCCTCTTCAGGATCCGTCAGTAATTGACTGTGGTCTAAGGCTGAATCAGCACCATGACCATCTTCTTCGCCCATCATGCCTGTTTCCAGCGAGCCCAGACAGCCCAATTCACCCTCAACAGACACACCACAAGCGTGGGCAATATCGGCCACCGTTTTTGTCACCTGACTGTTGTATTCAAAGTCTGAAGGCGTTTTCATATCCTCACGTAAAGAGCCATCCATCATCACAGAGGTAAAACCTGACTGAATCGAGCGAATACAAATATCCGGGCTGGCACCATGATCCTGATGCAGAACGATAGGAATATGAGGATAGGCTTCGACTGCTGCGAGTACCAAGTGACGTAAAAATGGCTCACCGGCGTATTTTCTGGCGCCAGCACTGGCTTGCATGATCACCGGACTGTCTACCTTGTCAGCCGCTTGCATGATGGCATGTACTTGCTCCATATTACTGACATTAAATGCGGGAACAGCAAAATCATGTTCAGCTGCATAGTCTAATAATTGTCGCAACGTAATCAGGGCCATAAAGCCTCCTGTAAAGAAAAGTTTATTTTGAGGTGAGCTTAGTCTATCTGTCTGGGTTCAGCCATATCTCCCACCCTGACAATTTTCATGGCATTGGTGCTGCCCTGAATTTCAAGATCACCTTTGGTTATGATGACAATATCCCCCTCAGCAACGACACCCCGGCGCACAAGTTCATCAATCATCTCTTTATTCATCCGTGCATGGTCGTGATGTTCTACATCAAATTCCAACGGATATACACCTCGATATAAGGTGACTTTTCGTGCCGTTTTTTCGTGAGGCGTCAGGGCAAAGATGGGGATGCCTGAACTAATTCTGGACATCCATAATGTGGTCGCTCCTGAGTCTGTCAACGCTGCGATCGCTTTGACATCAAGATGATTTGCAGTATACATCGCAGCCATCGCGATGGCTTCATCCATGCGTTCAAAATGTGAGTCTATCCGGTGTCGTGATACCCGTATCTCACGCTCCAGCTCAGCTTGAAGACAGACACGGTCAACCGCTGCTATGGTTTTGATCGGGTTTTTGCCTACAGCGGTTTCTCCGGATAGCATCACGGCATCCGTGCCATCCAGTACGGCATTAGCCACATCAAAGACTTCTGCCCTGGTCGGAATCGGATTGGTGATCATGGATTCCATCATTTGTGTGGCAGTGATGGTCAGGCAGTTTTTCTTACGAGCCAGACCGATGATACGTTTCTGAATAGGCGGTAATGCGGCATCGCCCATCTCCACCCCCAGATCACCGCGCGCCACCATAATCGCATCCGTCGCCGCAATAATTTCGTCAATCGCCTCAACGGCTTCGGCACGTTCGATTTTTGCCACGATGGCACCATAGCCGCCTGCATCACGTAACAATTGTCTGGCCTGATGAATATCATCAGCTGAGCGAGGGAAAGACACGGCAAGGTAATCCGCCTGCATACTGGCAGCAGTCTTTATGTCTTGTTTATCTTTATCTGTTAAGGCTTTTGCAGAAAGGCCGCCACCAAGACGATTGATACCCTTGTTATTGGAGAGAACGCCACCAAAACTCACTGTTGTATGAATTTTATGTGCATCGACCGTATCCACTCGTAACACGATTCTACCGTCATCTAACAGCAAGGTATCTTTCGCTTTGACGTCTCGTGGTAGCGCTTTGTAGTCGATACCGACTTGTTGTTCGTTTCCATCCTCTTTGCCAAGCTGGGCATCCAGAATGAAAGGTGCTCCCTCCTCCAGTACTACCGAACCTTGCTTGAATCGAGAAATACGAATTTTAGGCCCCTGCAGATCAGCCAGAATACCGACTTGTTTATTCTGCAAACGGGCACGTTCTCTGACAAGCTCAGCAAGTGCAAGATGTGTGTCAGACTCACCATGAGAAAAGTTGAGCCTGACCACATTCATTCCGGCTGCGATCATCGCATCCAGTACTTGAGGGCTTTGTGTGGCCGGCCCTAAAGTCGCAACAATTTTTGTTCGTCTTATGGCCGTCACATGAAACTCCTTTATGATTGTGCGGCGCGCTGCTCCAGAATATCAACAGCAGGTAACTTCTTGCCTTCAAGAAACTCTAGAAATGCACCGCCACCGGTTGAAATATAAGAAATATCGTCACAAATTTTATATTTAGACACTGCCGCTAATGTATCACCACCACCAGCAATAGAAAATGCATCAGACTCAGCGATGGCCATCGCGACTTCTTTTGTACCTTCACCAAACTGATTAAATTCAAATACACCCACAGGACCGTTCCAAACAATGGTACCGGCATTTTTTAAAATTTCTGTTAAAGCAGCGGCAGATTTTGGACCAATATCAAAAATCATGTCATCAGCCACAATATCAGCCACTTTTTTGGTTTCCGCTTCTGCATTCTCAGCAAAGTGCTTTCCACATACGACATCAACAGGGACCGGAATATCCCCGCCTCGATTTTGGGCTTCTGCGCGTAATTTTTTACAGGTATCAATCAAATCTTCTTCATAAAGTGAATTACCCACTTGATAACCTTCGGCAGCAATAAAGGTGTTGGCGATCCCGCCGCCGACGATAAGCTGATCCACTTTTTTTGATAATGATTCTAGAACGGTTAATTTTGTTGATACTTTTGAGCCACCCACAATGGCGACAAGTGGTCTTGCTGGATTATCTAATGCCTTAGCCAGTGCCTCCAATTCTGTTGCCAGTAGTGGACCAGCACAAGCAATGGGCGCATACTTCGCCACACCATGAGTCGAAGCCTGAGCACGATGGGCGGTGCCAAACGCGTCCATCACAAACACATCACATAACTTCGCCATGCGACGAGATAAAGCTTCATCATTCGCCTTTTCACCCTTATTAAATCGCACATTTTCGCAAAGTACGACTTCACCCGCTTCAACAGGAATGAACTCGGGTTCCAACCAGTTTTGTTCAAGTCGCACCGGGCGATCTAATAAAGCAGATAAATAATTGGCTACCGGCGCCAATGAGTATTGATGTTCGTATTCACCTTCAGTGGGTCTGCCAAGGTGTGACATGATCATGACTTTTGCACCTGCTTTTAATGCCATTTCGATAGTAGGCAATGAAGCATGAATTCGGGTGCCATCAGCAACCACACCTTTTTTCAGTGGCACATTGAGATCCTGGCGAATCAGTACACGCTTACCCGCCAAATCCAGATCAGCCATCTTGATTACAGACATGATGATTTTCCTCGTGAATAATTAAAATTGTGACTTTCATCACAAAGTATAACGTTCTAGAACAGTTTGACCATAAAAAAAGGCTTTCTGGATTCAGAAAGCCTTCGTTTTTTTATTGGAAAAAGAATGAATTAACGACCGACGTATTGAACAAGACGCATCATATTGCAAGTATAACCATATTCATTGTCATACCATGCAACCACTTTTACGAAGGTCTTGTCCAGTGCGATACCCGCACCCGCATCAAAGTTAGAAGGCGCAGTATGACCACGGAAGTCTGTTGATACTACGCTTTCATCTGTATAACCGAGTACATCTTTTAATTCAGCGTCTGAGGCTGCTTTCATCGCTGTGCAGATATCGTCGTAGCTTGCGTCTTTTTCCAGTTCAACCGTCAAATCCACAACAGAGACATCCGACGTGGGCACACGGAAAGCCATACCCGTTAATTTGCCATTCAAATCAGGTAGAACTTTACCGACCGCTTTCGCAGCACCAGTTGATGATGGGATGATATTTTCTAAAATGCCACGACCACCACGCCAATCTTTCATTGATGGGCCATCGACTGTTTTTTGAGTCGCTGTCGCCGCGTGGACGGTGGTCATCAAGCCGCGCTTAATACCAAAGTTATCGTGTAATACTTTGGCAACAGGCGCTAGGGCATTGGTTGTACAGGATGCGGCAGACACAATTGACTGACCGTCATAATCTTTGTGATTAACCCCGAAAACAAACATCGGTGTGTGATCTTTTGATGGCGCAGACTGCACCACTTTTTTAGCACCCGCCTCAATATGTGCCTGACAACTTTCTTCAGTCAGGAAAAAACCTGTACATTCGATGATTAGATCAGCGCCGACTTCATCCCATTTTAAGTCTGCTGGGTTACGTTCGGCAGTAATGCGAATAGTTTTACCATTGACCACCAGGTTGCCGTCTCTGACTTCGACTTCACCATGGAAGCGACCATGTACAGAATCATATTTGAGCATGTAGGCCAGATACTCTGGATCTAACAAATCATTGATAGCGACCACTTCAATATCTGTAAAATCTTTGATGGCTGCACGAAACGCCATGCGACCAATACGGCCAAAACCGTTTATACCGACTCTAATCGTCATGCTTAGTCCCCTATCACTATATCCGTCTGTCTAAGAACTGAAATCTCAGTTTGAAATTTCACTTATTAGACTTTCGAGCTTTAGAGAGAGAAAAACCAGTGAGCAGATGCCCACTGGTTCAATCTCTTTACTTCATTTCTAAACCAGTAATAATTACAGTACTGATTTAACTGTCTTAACGACATTTTCAACGGTGAAGCCGAAGTGTTTCATCAACACACCACCTGGCGCAGATTCACCAAATGTGTCGATACCAACAACACCACCTTCCAGGCCAACATACTTGCGCCAGAAGTCAGTCACACCCGCTTCAACAGATACACGTTTAACACCTGGTGTTAATACGCTGTCTTTGTAAGCTTGGTCTTGACGATCAAACACGTTAGTAGAAGGCATAGAAACAACGCGTGCTTTCACACCGTCAGCTTTCAGTTCTTCTTGTGCTTTAACCGCTAAGTCAACTTCAGAACCTGTCGCGATAATGATGACATCCGCTGCGCCGCCTTCTGCTTCAGACAGAACATAAGCACCTTTACGGATACCTTCAAAGTCAGCTGTGTCGTGTTTACGACCAGGAATACCTTGACGGCTTAATACTAAGCTTGAAGGACCATCTTTACGTTCAACCGCAGCAACCCAAGCAACAGCCACTTCAGTTTCATCAGAAGGACGCCATACATCCATGTTAGGAATGTAACGCAGACCCGCTGTGTTTTCGATTGGTTGGTGAGTAGGACCGTCTTCACCCTGACCAATAGAGTCATGAGTTAAGATAGCGATTGTGCGTTGTTTCATCAATGCCGCCATACGCAGTGCAGACTTAGCATAGTCAGAGAACATGTGGAACGTACCACCGTAAGGCAGTAAACCACCGTGCAGTGCCATACCATTCATGATGGCATACATACCAAACTCACGAACACCGTATGAAATGCAGTTACCTGACTCTTTACCAGAAACATGTTTGAAGCTTGAACAGCTTGTCAGATTAGAACCTGTTAAGTCAGCAGAACCACCGATAAATTCTGGTAATTCAGGTGCTAAAGCAGTGATAACGTTTTGTGATGCTTTACGTGAAGCAACGCTTTCTGCTTTATCGTTGAAATCAGCGATCATTTTATCTGTGAATTGTTTCCAGTCAGCGGGTAATTCACCTGCCATGCGGCGTTTAAATTCAGCAGCTAATTCTGGGTATTCAGCAGCATAAGCGTCGAATTTTTTGTTCCATTCAGCTTCCGCAGCATCACCTTTCGCTTTCGCATCCCAACCCGCATAAACGTCTTCAGGAATAACAAAAGGTTCGTAGTCCCAACCTAACTCTTTACGAGTTAATGCAACTTCTTCTTCACCTAATGCCGCACCATGGCAATCATGGCTAGCTGATTTGTTTGGTGAACCGAAACCGATGATGGTTTTACAGCAGATCAGTGAAGGTTTGTCAGTGACTTTTTTCGCTGCTTCAATAGCTGCATTGATTGCATCAGAGTCGTGACCATCTACTGATTGAACGTGCCAGCCGTAAGCTTCGAAACGTTTAACAGTGTCATCTGTGTACCAGCCATCAATGTGACCGTCGATAGAGATGTTGTTGTCATCCCAGAATGCGATCAGATTACCCAGACCCCATGTACCAGCAAGAGCACATGCTTCATGAGAAACACCTTCCATTAAACAACCATCGCCCATGAAGACATAAGTGTGGTGGTTAACGATGTCATGACCTGGCTTGTTGAATTGATCAGCCATCAGTTTTTCAGCCATCGCAAAACCAACACCGTTGGTGATACCTTGACCTAATGGACCTGTTGTTGTTTCAACACCTGGTGCATAACCATACTCTGGGTGACCCGCACATTGTGAATGTAATTGACGGAATGTTTTGAGTGAATCCATTGGCAAGTCATAACCTGACAAATGCAACAATGAATAAATCAACATTGAACCGTGACCATTAGATAGGATGAAACGGTCACGATCAGCCCAATTTGGGTTATTTGGGTTGTGTTTTAAATGGTCATTCCATAACACTTCGGCAATATCTGCCATACCCATAGGCGCACCGGGGTGACCCGAGTTTGCCTTTTGTACTGCATCCATGCTGAGCGCACGGATTGCATTAGCTAAATGTCTACGTGTAGCCATTATCTACATTCTCCTATTAAAAAAAATTAAGCTGCCCGCCATTTGATCGAGCAACCCATACTAGGTATTTGATTTTCTGGGCCGTGGCCTGTTTCTGCCACTTGTTTCATTGCTTCAAACAAATCTCGTCTGACATCAGATGCTGCGGCTTCTTTTCTACTGGCATCCAAACGACCGCGATATTGTAGTTGCAAATCACTGTTATAACCAAAAAAATCGGGTGTGCAGACTGCACCATAAGCCTGGGCAACCTGTTGTGTTTCGTCGTACAGATATGGAAATGAGAACGCTTGCTGTATCGCAAGCTGTTTCATATTGTCGAACGCGTCTTCAGGGTACTCGTTCACATCATTAGACATAATCGCGACAGAATTGATACCTAATGCTTTCAACTCATTCGTATCACGTACCAATCTATCTATTACCGCTTTTACATAAGGACAATGGTTACAAATGAACATAACTAACAATCCATTTTCACCACGACAGTCTTCTAATGTCCAGATTTTACCGTCTGTTCCTGGCAGAGAAAAATCCACAGCAGGCAAACCAAATTCACAGACTGGTGTCTCTAAAGCCATAAACGCTCACTACAGTTATACTTTATGTCGTTTAAGATGAAAAACGACGCATGAAACTCTTTTGGAGTTCTGCATATTACCAGACAATTTACATAATGCGAAATGAAGCTGTCAGCGATTTTTAGCCTTGCCCTTTGCGATGATCTGTAAAAAAAGTAATGACTTAGATGAGGCACCGATGAAATTCCTCTCAGCCAATCGCAGCAGAAATAGAATAATTTCTGGCACTGCGCGGTTTCTTTGATCGCCTCAAGCTGAACATCGCATATTAAGGTGAACTGTTATCACTTCATGCCAACATCATGTTTTAATGTATTTATTGAATTACTACCTTTAATCAGGTTCATTTCCTAGCTGAGAATTTCATGGCTCAAAAAAAAGCGCCTTCTAAAAAGCGTACCCGCTCAAAAAAGTCATCACCACGTAGAAAAAAACAAACGGGGTTTATCAGCCGCTCAAGTTTGCTGAAAATTGCTTTTACTCTACTGGTTCTACTTGGCTTATTAACCCTTTTCCTTGATGTTCAGATTCGTAGTCAGTTTGAAGGCAAGCGCTGGGCTGTTCCTGCCAAGGTATATGCTCGCCCATTAGAGTTGTATGCCGGGGCTCCTGTCTCACTCTCCGACCTGAAAATTGAATTAAAAGGTTTGGGGTATCAATTTCGTTCAAAAGCCGCACAGCCTGGCCAGGCCGCCTTCTCCTCATCGAAGGCCATCATCGCCACACGTGGCTTTCGTTTTAGCGATGGCATGGAGCCGGCAAGAAAACTCATTCTCGACTTTAATGCTGAAGGTGTAACACGCCTAAGAGATTATCAAGGTCAGGATGTGCCATTGGTTCGCCTTGAACCTGTTCTGATAGGAGGCATCTACCCACTTAATAATGAAGACCGGGATCTTATTCAGTTAAAAGATGCCCCTCCGATGTTGAGCGAAGCTTTAATCGCTATCGAAGACAGAGATTTTTACCAGCATCATGGCATCTCCCCCAAAGGCATAGCCCGAGCTATGGTTGCCAATATTAAGGCTGGTAGTTTTGTTCAGGGCGGTAGTACCCTGACTCAACAGCTTATTAAGAACTTCTATCTCACCTCTGACCGTAGTCTGGTTAGAAAGCTACTCGAAATTCCGATGGCTTTATTGTTAGAGCTGCACTACGACAAAGATGACATTTTGGAAGCCTATCTGAATGAAGTCTATCTGGGACAAGATGGCGCACGTGCCATTCATGGTTTCGGTTTGGGTGCACATTACTTTTTCGCACAACCACTACAAGAGTTGAAACTGCATCAGTTAGCATTACTTGCCGGCCTGGTGAAGGGGCCTTCTTATTACGACCCAAGGCGCCACCCTGAGCGAGCAAAAAATCGACGCAATCTGGTGCTAAAAGTTTTGTATGAGCAAGATAAAATTACACAGCAACAATATCAGCAAGCGAGAAATGCCAGCCTTGATGTTGTCGAGAAAGGCACACTATTAAAAGAAGCGTATCCTGCCTTTTTGGACTTAGTGAAACGACAATTACGTCGTGATTATCGTGATGAAGATCTGAACTCAGAAGGGCTACGGGTCTATACCAGCCTGGATCCGATCACTCAAAGTCATGCTGAGTCATCTTTAAAATCCACCATTACGAGTCTGCAACAACACCATGGCTCTAAATTGAAATCGCTACAGGGCAGTATGGTAGTGACAGACCCACAAACGGGTGAAGTCCTAGCGGTCATAGGTGACAAAAATACACGCTATAAAGGCTTTAATCGCGCATTGGACTCTGTACGCCCCATCGGCTCGTTGGTAAAACCTGCCGTGTATTTAACAGCCTTAGAACAAGGTAAAACACTGGCCAGTATGGTGGATGATTCAAGCTTCACTCTGACACTTCCCAATGGTCAAACATGGAAACCAAAGAACTTCAGCAAACAATCCCATGAGGATGTTTTACTGATTGATGCCTTAGCTCATTCTTACAACATAGCCACCGTTCGCCTTGGAATGGAAGCAGGCTTGGATGAGGTCATTAATACGTTGAACCGATTAGGCATTAAACGTAAGCTAGATGCCTATCCCTCGCTTTTATTGGGTGCTCAGGGCTTGTCACCACTTGAAGTCGCGACCATGTATCAAACCATTGCTGCCAATGGTTTCCAGACGCCTGCCCGAGCTATTCGCACGGTTACAGACAGTCACGGTGAAGCACTATCCAGCTACCCATTTCAACTGCGTCAGACTATCGATGCAGATGATGTTTACCTGATTCAAACGGCCATGCAAGAAGTCACTCACAGTGGCACAGCTGCCAGCATTTATTCCAGTTTACCCAGCCATATCAATACTGCCGGTAAGACGGGCACAACCGATGATCAACGAGATAGCTGGTTTGCAGGGTTCAGCAATAACCGACTCGCCGTGGTATGGCTTGGTCAGGATGATAATTCCCCCTTACCATTCACTGGTTCAGGCGGTGCGTTGCGTGTCTGGAAAAACTTTATGAGGAGTCAGCCTCTGGATTCGTTTGAGGCACCATTGCCAGACGATATAAAATGGCTCTGGATAGACACACAAACGGGCCTTTTATCCGCTCAAGAATGTGAACATTCCCGACAACTGCCTTTCATCTCGGGAACAGAGCCTGTCGAAATGTCTGAATGTGTCACTCAGCCAGGACAGCAATCTAATCCGGTGACTCGGTCACTGGACTGGATTAAAGATTGGTTTCAATAAGGGTTAATAATGACAAATTCTGCTTTACGCTTTTTCATGACGGGGTTGATGTTAAGTATGCTTGCGGCATGTTCAACAACACCTTACCAACCATCTCAACCACCCGTGGATGATCGAAGCAGCGAACCGACACTGCCACAGCCGCCGGAAACACCTGCCTACCCGCCAGTAGAGGACGTTACTCCTGAACAGCCAAGATCTGCTCAGCCAGCACCATCCCCCCAGGTACAAACACCGATAAAACAAAGTCCTGCTGTCGTGGCGTTACTGGATAAAGCGGAACAAGCGAGAGTAAGTGGTGACTTACGGAGTGCACAAAACAACTTGCAGCGAGCTCAACGTATAGCACCGCGGGATCCTAAAGTGTATTACTCACTCGCTCAGACCCATATGAGTCTGGAAGATTATGACCTTGCAGAACAGGTCGCGCTTAAAGGTGTCTCCTTATCATCTGGTAATAATGTACTGCTTAAGCGTTTCTGGCAGTTACTGACCGAAATAAGACTCAGAGCAGGAGATGTCTCGGGTGCCGAAGTGGCGAAACTCAGAGCACAGAAATATTAAGCAGACTGGCTAAGTTGCTGATAAAGAGAAGGGTAGTCTGTCAACAGTTCAGTCATGCCCTCAATGTCAAAGACTTCCACTTTTTCTAGAAGCTGTTGCGCGTAATGAGCTAATGGCGTGAATGTTTCTTTCTCTGCGATTTGCTTCAGATCAGCAGCAAAACGTTTAATTTCACTCATATTGTTGCTTTCATTGACCATTTTCCAAATCGGCATTTTGCTCTCCATAAAGCTAAGGATCACTGGTAATACGGCCATTTCATGATCGGACAATGTCAGGCCACGAGTCTCTTCAGATCCGTTAGGTATCGAAGCTTCATGTTCTAAAAATTCTGCCAGCTTGCTGTAAAGTTCAGACTTTTTGACCGGCTTACGGATATGGTCATCAAAATGCTCTGATTTAAGACGTTCGAAGTCATCTTTCATTACAGATGCTGTCAGGGCGATGATTGGGATATTAAATTCCGCTTTAATTTTCTCTGCTGCCTGATACCCATCCATCACAGGCATACGCAGATCCATCAGAATCAAATCAATACCCTGGGCTTTTACGGCTGCGACGGCCTCTTTACCATTTTCAGCTTCTACAATCTCTAGCGCAGAAGAGGAAAAGCTTTCCGTGACCAAACGACGGTTATCTTCAATATCATCCACCACAAGAATAGTTGCAGGTGAAAACACAGGCAGTGAAGATGCCGAGTACTGCTTCAAGCTTGAATCAGCGGCAATTGATGCGACGACAACGTTATTCAGATGCACCGTAAAAGTAGACCCCTTACCTACTTCACTTTTCACTGTGAGAGCTCCACCCATTAGTTTAATCAGACGACTACAAATGGATAAACCGAGCCCCGTTCCGCCAAATTTTGCATTGTCCTGACCAGGCGTTTGATGAAAGTCTTCAAATATTCGCTCTAACTGATCCTCAGGTATGCCTAAACCAGTATCTTCAATATCAATTCGTAATTTTAGATGACTACCCACAGCGCTCTCGACACTTGCCCGCATCGTTATTCGACCTGACTGAGTAAATTTAACCGCATTTCCCAGTAAGTTGAGTAATACCTGACGCAGACGAACCACATCCAGCATCAGACTATGAGGAATGTCTGAATCGACTTCCAGAATCAGTTCAACACCTTTATTCCGTAATGGCACACTGAATATATGCGATAACTCTTCAAACAAGACATGCGGGTTGGTGGCAGCATATTGTATGTCGAGTTTTCCGGCTTCGATTTTGGATAAATCCAAAATGTCATTAATTAATAACATTAAATCATTGCCAGCCGACTGAATCGTTTTTACATAGGATTTCAACTTATTGTCTTTAACCTGCTCATAGAGCAACTCGGTAAAGCCAATAATGGCATTCATCGGCGTCCGGATTTCATGGCTCATATTGGCAAGAAACTCAGATTTTGTACGGTTAGCCACTTCCGCTTTTTCCTTCGCCTCGACGAGTTGAGCCTCCATCTCGATCCGATCCGTCATATCTACAGCGATACCTAATAACGCCTCCTGCCCTTGGTATTTGATGGGCATAATAGATACCATCATCGAGCGTTCTTCACCGTCCATTTTTTTGAATTCGACGATCTTTTGATCCACAAACCCTTGGGTTTTTATCTCATTAAGTACTTCTTCACGTTGTTTCGGGTTCGAATAAAAACTCAGAATATTAAACTGAGGTAATTCATCCAGCTGCATGTTGTAGTCTAATAATGCCTGAGGGTTAGCAGTGATGATCTGACCGTCAAAATGTGTCACGGCAATCTGTAAGGGCATATGATCAATCAAGGTTTTTGTTTGTGCTTCGGCAGCCTCACGTAAGCGGACTTGAGCGGCTAGTTTTCTATTCCAGAATAAAATCCAAGCCACCACAACTAAAAACAAGATCACAATTTTCAACATCAAACTGTAATCGACAATCGCCGCATATTTATCTTTCCCCCAGTCATCAAGTATGCGTTGCTTATCTGCGAGTGAGATAGCATTAAAGGCCCGGTTAAAAAGGCTAACCATCGGTTGATAAGCCTCGCTAAACCCAAATGCCAATGAGGTTTTGAAGCCGGTTTCCCCTACTATGCGTATGTTGTTAATACTCATTTCGGCAATGTGATAACTGGCCTGAGCCAGTGTGGCTATTAATGCATCTACTTTTCCAGTAGACACGGCAGTCAAGCCCTCTTGAATCGACATGACTTCAATAAAGTTGATATCTGGATACTGACTACGAATATTATCTACATAGCCATATTCATGAATCACGGCAATTTTTTTCTTTTTTATTGACGAGATATTTTCGACATAAACATTATCATCACGCATGACAATGACTATTGGACTGTTTAAATATGGCCTGGTAAAGGTCAGAAACTGACCCAGTGTTGAATCACTGGTTTCTGAAATCATATCGACCTTACCTGCTTTAATAAGCTCAATTGACTCTGCCCAAGTGGAAGTAGGCACGTACTCAATAGTGATGCCCAGTTTGTTTTCTATCAGTTGCAAATACTCAGCAACAATACCGATATAATTTCCATCTTTATCAAAGGCTTCATATGGCAACCAGTTAGGGTCACCGGTAAAACGAATTGTTTTATGCTCGTTTAACCAGAATTGTTCACTCGGTGACAAAATAATATTCTTCGATACGGCCTCATCAGTAATATTTCGTTTAAACCATTTATCATCGATACTACGTTTCTGTACTGCTGATATCGCAAGTAAAGCTTTATCAATAATTGATGACAACATCGGCTCTGATTTTTGCGTAGCCATGTAGAGATTCTCACTCCCTAAATAGCGTGTCGACTGTAATGGTTCGATATTCAAAATAGCTTTGTTATCAAGTTTGTAGCTCAAAACAGCATAAGTGTCGTATAACAGTTCGGCATCGCCATTCAGGACTAAGTGGATAGCCTCATCTGATGAGCCGGTTTCAATGATATTAAGCCTGGGGAAATAGCGTTTGATCGTACTAATTCTGGAGTCATCTTTTGGTAAAGCCACTCGCAATCCATCCAGCGAGTTTTTATTGTCGAGTTTAATGTCATTACGAATAAAAAAATATTCAACAGCCTCATGATACGGACTGGAGAATGTCATATAAGCCATTTTTTCCTGCGTCATAAATACTGCAGGTAATAAATCAATCTCTCCATCAACAAACTGTTTTAGATGATCACGCCAAGAGCCTTCCGTTTCATAGGTAAATTTTAAGCCTGTTAATGAAGAAACGATGTTGAGATAATCCCTGGCAATACCGATGTATTGATTATTTTCGTTCACAAAATCATAAGGTGGCCATTCACTCCCGGCCCCCACAATAATTTCAGGATGGGTGTCTATCCAGGCAATTTCTTCTTTCGTTAATAGCACAGGTGATTGGTACTGAGCTCGGACTGTTTCCGCGGCGGATTGGACAGTTGGACTATAGAAGATGAGGATTGAATTCAGTAACAGAATGAACGTTGTGATTAATGTCATTCTTGTGGTTACTAAAGGATAATTCATCTTATAAGCATCTATTTAACAATGTCAGCAAACTGATCGAGGTGGCTTATCATCAAGTCGACTAACTCAGGATCAAAGTGAAAACCGCGCTGTTCCTGGATGAAAGCAACCGCATCATCAACTGTCCAGGCTGTTTTATAGCAACGTTGATGAGTCAAGGCATCAAATACATCCGCCAGAGCAACAATTCGCCCATAGATGTGTATGTCAGATCCTTTTAAACCACGGGGATAACCGCTCCCATCCCATTTTTCATGATGCTGATAGGCAATAATCGCGGCTGATTTAATTAATTTTCGTTTGGAACCTGATAATAATTTATACGCGTTTGTCGTATGCGATTTCATCACCTCAAATTCTTCTGGCGTGTATTTTCCTGGCTTGTGAAGAATCTCATGAGGGACTGTCATCTTGCCGATATCATGCATGGGTGAGGCATGGTAAAGAGTATCGGCATCAGTATCGCTTAATGTGGGATGCAGTTTGGCCAAGAGTGCAGAAATCTCAGCTACCCGACGAATGTGTTTACCTGTTTCATCTGATGTGGATTCCATCAATTCAGTTAGAAACCAGATGAGTTCTTTTTGGCTATTTTCTAACTCAGATAATAAGCGCGCCTGTGCAAAACGGGATTTTGTTTCCAGATCAATATTTTGCTTCTCAAGCCATTTTTTTGTCTGATATAACTGGACATGCGTTCTAACACGAGCAAGGAGTTCAGCGGCATGAAAAGGCTTGGTCACATAATCGACCCCACCGACTTTAAAAGCTCTGGCTATAGAATCCACATCCGCTTTTGCGGTGAGAAAAATGATTGGAATGTCTTTGAGTTGAGTTTGGCTTTTTATACGCTGACAGGTTTCATAGCCATCTAAGCCAGGCATCATGATGTCGAGCAGAATCAGATCAAACGCAGCATCATCGTTTTGCAGAATTGACAGTGCTTTTTCACCACTATTGGCAAAGGAAAACTCATAGCTGTCTTCCCTCAGTAAGCTCATAGCGACCTGAATATTGTCAGGGACGTCGTCAACTATAAGAATCTGAGCATGTGGTGCCATCAATCCAACCTATTAAAAAGTTGGTTCGATTATATAAGCAAGTTGAAAGAAAAGTACAATACCCTGCATCAAGCAGGGTATTAGAAAATAAATTCAGCTACTACATCGGGCAAGTGACAGCAGCATGAATAAGTGATGTTATGACAAGCCCAAGACATCCTGCATATCAAACAAACCATTTTGTTTTTGCATTAACCAGCTTGATGCCCGCATGGCACCAAAAGCAAACGTCATACGGCTTGAGGCTTTGTGGGTGATTTCAACCCGCTCACCTTCTGCCGCAAACATAACGGTGTGATCACCAACAATATCGCCAGCACGTACTGTCGCAAAACCGATGGTATCTCTGTCACGCTCACCTGTGCGGCCTTCACGACCATATACCGCACATGTTTTCAAATCACGGCCTAAGGCATCAGCCACCACTTCGCCCATACGCAATGCCGTTCCAGACGGTGCATCTACCTTATGGCGATGGTGGGCTTCCACTATTTCGATATCAACGTCATCCCCCAATACCCGGGCAGCCATATCTAATAGTTTTAATGATAAGTTCACCCCAACACTCATATTCGGCGCCAGGATAGTGGCAACTTGTTTGGCCGCATCGTCGATGGCTTGTTTTTGGTCTGCATCAAACCCCGTTGTGCCGATAACAGGTCGACATTGATTAGCCACACAAAACGGCAATAAAGCCATGGTCACTTCGGGCAAAGTGAAATCAATAATGATGTCGGAGTCTTTTGTGGCCTGCTCAATATCCGAGCTAATCGCAATACCTAACTTGCCAACGCCTGCGACTTCACCTGCATCTGCCCCGATTAATGATGAATCGGCACGATCGATCGCTGCACTGAGAGCTAAGCCCTCAGTCTGTTCTACAGCCTGAATCAAACAGCGTCCCATTCTGCCAGCAGCGCCATTTATCGCAATCTTAGTTGCCATATTTATTCCTTTTTCATTTCACCTAGTGATGACAACACATCATCTTATTCAAAAAAACGTTTTACCGCATCCAACCAGGAGCTGTGTTTCGGGTTATGCTTTTCACCACCGCCTTGCAGATCGCCCTCAAACTCTTGCAGTAACTCTTTTTGTTTCTTTGATAATTTCACCGGTGTTTCGATGATAACCCGGCATAAAAGATCACCGGTTGCGCCGCCACGAACTGACTGAACACCTTTACCTTTAAGTCGGAATTGTTGTCCGGTTTGCGTGCCCTCTGGGATCTTAAGATTAGCCTTACCTTCCAGCGTGGGTACTTCCACTTCACCACCCAACGCAGCAGTGACAAAACTTAAAGGTACATCGCAGAATAAATTCGTGCCATCACGGGTAAACACGTCATGACGATTTACCGATACTTCCACGTAAAGATCTCCAGCAGGTGCACCATGGGTGCCCGCTTCACCTTCACCTGAGAGTCGAATTCGGTCGCCGGTATCGACACCAGCAGGCACTTTGACCTGTAAGGTTTTCTCTTCTTGAACCAGCCCTTCACCATGACAATCCGGACAAGGCTCTTTGATCATCTTTCCGGTACCACGACAATGTGGGCAGGTTTGCTGCATGGTAAAGAAACCTTGCTGAATTCGAACCTGACCATGCCCACCACAGGTAGTACACGTGACGGGTTGTGTCCCTTTCTTCGCACCAGAACCATCACAGGTGTTACATTCAACATTGACTGGTATGCGAATAGTCGCCGTGGTTCCCGCCACAGCATCTTCCAATGACAAATCAAGTCGATATCTTAAATCAGCACCACGATAGGCTTGTTGCCGGCCGCCACCTCCACCGCCAAAGATATCATTGAATACATCACCAAAAATATCGCTGAAGCCGCCACTGCTTCTAAAGCCACCGCCCATGGATTGGTCGACACCTTCATGACCGAACTGGTCATAAGCAGCCCGCTTCTGGCTGTCAGATAAAATTTCGTAGGCTTCTTTGGCTTCCTTAAACTTGGACTCAGCTTCAGCATCATCAGGATTTCTGTCCGGATGATATTTCATCGCCATGCGACGGTAGGCTTTTTTAATCTCAGCTTCAGTCGCCGTGCGTGATAATTCTAAAACTTCATAATAGTCTTTTTTGGCCATTATTCTTTTTCCCAACTACCTAAAACGACAAAACAGGCGCCGGAGATTCCTGACGCCTGTTTGCCATGCTCAACATAATCTTGTTAAAGATTATTTTTTCTTATCGTCGTCGACTTCTTCAAACTCTGCGTCGACAACATCATCACCAGCTTTCGCATCATCAGCTTGACCGGCATCTGCAGCACCAGCTTCCGCATTTTCAGCATAAGCACGTTCTGCCAGTTTGCCAGCGACTTCACTTAAAGCGGTTGTTTTCGCTTCAATGTCGTCTTTGTCTTCGCCTTTGATGGCTTCTTGTAAAGCGGCAATCGCTGATTCGATTTTTTCTTTTTCGTCAGCCTCAACTTTATCACCTAAATCTTTAAGTGATTTTTCTGTGCCGTGAATCAATGCATCAGCTTGGTTACGTACAGTGACAAGCTCATGGAATTTACGATCTTCATCCGCATGCGCTTCCGCATCTTTCACCATTTTCTCAACTTCTTCATCTGATAAACCACTAGAGGCTTTAATCACGATAGATTGTTTTTTGCCTGTCGCTTTATCCGCTGCTGATACGTTGAGAATACCGTTAGCATCAATATCAAATGTCACTTCGATTTGTGGTGTACCACGTGGTGCTGGAGGAATATCCGCCAAGTCAAAACGGCCCAGTGATTTATTCGCTGATGCCATTTCACGCTCACCTTGAAGTACATGAATGGTCACTGCAGGTTGATTGTCTTCTGCCGTTGAGAACACTTGATTCGCTTTAGTAGGAATCGTGGTGTTTTTCTCAACCAGTTTGGTCATCACGCCACCCATGGTTTCGATACCCAGGCTCAGTGGTGTAACGTCTAGTAATAATACGTCTTTGACATCACCAGAAAGTACAGCCGCTTGGATAGCCGCACCCACTGCCACCGCTTCGTCAGGATTCACATCACGGCGAGGCTCTTTACCGAACATGTCTTTAACCGCTTCCTGTACTTTAGGCATACGGGTTTGACCACCGACTAAAATCACATCGCTGATTTCAGACGTTGATAAGCCGGCATCTTTCAGTGCCATTTTACATGGCTCCATGCTGCGTGAAATCAGGTCTTCAACCAGTGATTCCAGCTTGGCACGAGTTAAACGCATTTCCATGTGTTTAGGACCTGATGCATCAGCTGTGATGTAAGGCAGATTGATATCTGTTTGCTGGCTTGAAGATAATTCGATCTTCGCTTTTTCAGCCGCATCTTTCAGACGTTGCAGAGCCAGTGGATCTTTTGCCAGATCAACACCTTGGTCTTTTTTGAACTCTGCGACTAAATAGTCAATGATGCGTTGGTCAAAGTCTTCACCACCCAGGAATGTATCACCGTTAGTCGCTAATACTTCAAACTGGTGCTCGCCTTCAATATCCGCTATCTCGATGATTGATACGTCGAATGTACCACCACCTAAGTCATAGACAACCACGGTAGAGTCACCGCGTTTTTTGTCCATACCATAGGCCAGTGCTGCAGCGGTAGGTTCGTTGATAATACGTTTGACTTCTAAACCGGCAATTTTACCCGCATCTTTAGTGGCTTGACGTTGTGAGTCGTTAAAGTAAGCAGGTACAGTGACAACAGCTTCAGTCACTTCTTCACCTAAAAACTCTTCAGCTGTTTTCTTCATTTTCATCAGAACACGTGCTGAAATTTCAGGTGGTGCCATTTTTTTGTCATTTACAGAAACCCAGGCATCACCATTGTCTGCTTCAACGATTTTGTAAGGCACCATGTCGATATCGCGCTGAACGACATCTTCTTTGAATTTACGGCCGATCAAACGCTTGATGCCGTAGAGTGTGTTATTAGGGTTGGTAACTGCTTGACGCTTCGCAGACTGACCCACTAAAACTTCTTCATCTTTTGTGAAAGCGATGATTGATGGCGTAGTGCGATCGCCTTCGCTGTTTTCGATAACGCGCGCTTTACCATCTTCCATCACTGCGACACAGGAATTTGTTGTTCCTAAGTCAATACCAATAATTTTTCCCATTTTTATACTCCATCAATCTTATTCTTGCTGACTATTTATGCAGCCTTCGGGTATGTAATTGGGGGGCAAAATTTAAATTTCAAGCCCCGAATCTATTTTTTATTGAGAGACCACAACCATTGCAGGTCGCAGTAAACGACCATTGAAGCTATATCCTTTTTGCATCACGCTGATCACATGATTGGCCTCGATACCATCTGCCGGCTGCATAGAAACGGCTTGATGTAATTCAGGATCAAACGGCTGTCCAACAGGATCAACTTGCTCCAGTCCGAGTTTGCCAATATTGTCGAGTAACATTTTCATCGTCATACTCATGCCATCACGCACAGCCTCTAAAGTAGCTGATTCTGACTTGGCGGCATTCAGGCCAAGTTCAAGGCTGTCACAAATAGGTAAAAGCTCATTCACAAATTTATCTAAAGCATGTTTATGGGCGTTTTCCAGGTCTCGTGCATGACGACGACGAACGTTTTCCAGATCAGCGCGAGCCAATAACACTTGATTCCAGTTTTCTTCGGCTTGTTGTTGCGCTTCTTCCAGTAACTGTTCAGTCGTTTTTTCAGTTTCTGCTGATGCCTCAGTGTCAGCTTGCTCATTTGCTTCTACATCTGGCTTTTCGATTTCTTCGTTGCTCATGATTGAATCATTCCGGTTTGCTAATCACAGACCGTCAATCTGGGGGTGAAAAATTTGATTTCAAGGCGAAATTTGGATTTTGTTTAGATTCCCGTTCAGGCTTCCGATGAGCGTTGATTTATTTGCAAGCTATTTCGCCTTGCTGGCGAGTCAGGGAAATGCTTGCCCATTTCCCTAACAACCCTAGGGCACCCCACCGTGCTGGCCTACGGCTCCACTCGTCATAACATTGATTCAGGCGGTCGACTAAAACTCGCTGCGCTCAAACACTAGCCTCCCTCAGACCTGAATAAATGTCACTCCTCGCCAGCACAAACGGGGATTAAAAAAGCTCCCAACCCTCCCGTCTATTGCCGCCAAAAATTGGGCTTGGTTGATGGATTGAGTGGTCGAGTGTTTGAGCGCAGCGAGTTTTCGACCACGCCATCAGCCAAGTTTAATTCTTGGATAAAAGGCAATATCGGGTGCTGTACGAATCAAGAACATCGGTAACAAAAAAGTTCAACTACATAGGTAACACATGGTTTAAATCATGAGCATCAACAACGGAGGTGCTCATGCCTTGGCGAGATGTGAAACCAATGGAAGAACGAATTTTATTTATTGCAGATTATCTACGCGGCGCCGGAGGTAGTTTTAGTGAGTTGTGCCGACGATACCAGATCAGTCGAAAGACGGGTTACAAGTGGTTACAACGTTATCAGGCTAAAGGACTCGATGGGATGGCTGAACAATCCCGACGGCCTTTTAGTCATCCCCAAACGATACCCTATGCCATCAAGCAAGCTATCCTTGATATCAGGACAGCTTCTCGCGTCCAGCCAGGTCCCAAGAAAATTCAGGCCCGTCTGAGAATACGTTTTCCCAACCTGGAGCCTCCCTCATTAACCACGATTTACAATGTGCTCAACCGGGAAGGTCTTGTCGATAAACGACGAAAACGCCGACGTGTCGCATCTTACCAAGAGCCATTTAAGTCTGTGAATGCGTCGAATCAGGTGTGGAGTGTAGATTTTAAAGGTCAGTTTAAATTAGGGAATGGGCAATGGTGTTATCCCTTAACCGTTATGGATCATCATAGTCGTTTCTTACTGGCTTGCATCGGTTTGAAAACAACGGCGACTGATTCGACTAGGCGTTGTTTTGAACAGGTATTCAGGGAGTTTGGGCTACCTCTACGTATTCGCAGCGATAATGGGGTGCCGTTTGCCAGTAAAGCGGCGGGCGGCTTATCGGCATTAAGTATTTGGTGGATTAAGTTGGGCATTCATCCCGAACGAATTCAGCCCGGCAGGCCTCAGCAAAATGGTCAGCATGAGCGGATGCATCGCACCTTGAAACAGGATATTAAACATCAGCCTGTCAGTCATTCAATGGCTGCGCAGCAGCAACAGTTCGAGGCATTCTGTCAGGCGTATAATCAACAGCGTCCCCATGAAGCTTTGCAACAACAAACACCTGGCTCCCAGTACACGGTATCTGAAAGGGCTTATCCTGATAAGTTAGAGCCAATCCATTATCCAGATTATTTTGATGTGTTGAAGGTGACTCGGACAGGTGTCGTTTATTGGGGAGGTGGTCAGGTATATGTCTCTCATTTATTGTCTGGTGAGTACATTGGTATGGAGCAGGTGGCGGATGGGGTTTGGGATATTTACTTTGGCCCAGTGAGACTGGGCGGGTTTGACCAACGCAAAGTAAGGGGTGGCGATACAAGTTATTGGACTATTCGGGTGTAACCCATGTAGTTGAATTAATTTGTTACCGATGTAGGTGAACCGTACAGGGCCCTTTTGTTTGGTTCGTTTTCTTTGGGCAAACAAAGAAAATGAACGCCCAGCGGCAGCGTATGATTCTATAAAGAAAAAAGTTGTTAGGTATCGATTTAACCCGACATACTTATCTAGTTTACGAATCTAAGTGTACATAGGCCAGACTGTTCCATATGTAGAATTTTTAGCTTCCAATAGCAAATCATATTTATCAAACTCATAGTTAACAGCAGCTAAAAAGCCGTTATGAAACCTTTTTACAATATGTTGCTCCAGAACATGTCCAAATCCATTCGGGTTGGCATCAGGCCAAACATCTTTTAATAACAATACGGGTAATTGGGCAAAACTATTTTGATACTTATGTATCGGACAATTTGCTATTAGTATCAGATCTCTACTATATAAAACTGTTAATTCTATTGAGGCATTACCGAACTTCAGTTTAAAACCACTTAACAAAAAAATAAGGCAAAATATAAACTCTCTGTACTCAATGTCACTTTCTGATATGGCAACATTTTTCAAACCAACCTTTTGAAAAGCACGTCGAATACCTGTAATAATTTCTTTATGAAAACTAAGCCCCGAAAAAATTGGCGGTCGTGTATGTGAAATAGTGTCGTTGCTATTAACCTGCCCGATATATTCCTCCATTTTAGGAACAATCTTTTCTACACGCTTTAAAAGGATACCTTTATTTTTTTCTTCAGGATGTGCAAGGAAGTCAGCAACCTCACGAATAATACTTCCTTTTTGCGAGTAGTCCCTTATTAATATTAAGAAAAATGCAACATCATCTTGCTCGAACTGCCTTTCTCTAAATAAAGTATAAAAAGATAAAATTCTGTGCTTACAGTATTCATTCATCCTTCAAAGAAGCCTTTTCTTTAAATAAGATGTTTAATCTCTCAACCAAACACACTCACCACCACTACTTTTCTGCACTTTCTCCAGCATAGCCTCATGCGCAGCAAGCTCCTCTTCAGAGGCACGGATGACTCTGAGCTTTCTTGACGGAACGGCTGAAAGGGTTTCTTCTGTTTCATTTTCTGATGATGTCTTAGGTTCCACTTCCTCAGCCGCCAGCAGCATGGCAACCTGCCCACCGGTCATGGCTAAATAAACGTCAGCTAAGATCTCAGCATCCAGTAAGGCACCATGTAACTCACGGTTTGAGTTATCCACCTCATAACGTTTACACAAGGCGTCGAGATTATTTTTTTGGCCAGGATGTTTGTCCCTGGCCATTTTTAAGGTGTCTAACACACTGCATAAAGTATTGACCCTGCGCTTTTCACCTTTAAGCTTTTTCAGTTCGTGATCAATAAAGCCAACATCGAACGGGGCGTTATGAATGATAAGTTCAGCACCATCAATGAATTGTAAGAAGTCTTCAGCAACATCTTCAAAACTGGGTTTGTCGGCTAAAAATTCATTGGTAATGCCGTGGACTTCAATTGCACCGGCATCAATTTCACGATGTGGATTGATATATTGGTGAAATGTTTGCCCTGTCAGGCGACGATTCACCATTTCCACACAGCCAATCTCAATAATCCGGTGATCTTCAGCGGTGCTGATACCGGTGGTTTCGGTATCCAGAATCACTTGTCGTTTAACAACATTTTCTGTCATGACGTCCTCTTATTTCTTAGCGGCTATGTGTTCTCTGGCGGCAACAGCTAATTGATCCGCACGCTCGTTCTCAATATGTCCCTGATGGCCTCGGACCCATTCCCACTTTACCTGATGGGGGGCTACGGCCTTGTCGAGGCGTTGCCACAGCTCAACATTCTTCACCGGTTTCTTTGCTGCTGTCTTCCAGTTTTTGGCTTTCCACCCCGCTAACCATTCCGTCATACCTTTAATGACATATTGTGAATCAGTGGTGATGGTAACCTGACATGGACGCTTTAAGGCTTCAAGACCTGCGATGACAGCCATCATTTCCATCTGATTATTGGTGGTATTTTTTTCAGCACCGGATAGCTCTTTTTCCTGTCCCTTTGCACGTAATATGACACCCCAGCCACCCGGGCCAGGGTTGCCACTACAGGCACCATCAGTAAATAACTCAACGTGGTCCATCTGTTCCTTCTCTTGTTATCGGTTTGTTCACTAAACCGGCTGACGGAAATAAGTTCGGTTGACGCCAGCGTTGTTTAAGCGGGTTGAGCGAGATAGTTCTCTTGCAAGCCACGACTATCGTCACACCACCAAAACACGGCCATAGTCGTTTGCCCCATCGTTCCAAAAAACGACATCTGTTTAACCAGCTGGTCCGACTGAAAGGAGGTCTGAACATCACCTTATGATGTTCGACCACCTCAAAATTTAATAATGCTAACCAATCCCGAATTCGGGTTTGAGTAAAAAAGTGACCATGCCACGGCGCATTATCCTGCCAGGAAAATAAGCGTCTCAGTCCCCATAAACTCCAAGGGCTGAAGCTGCATAATATTAATTTACCGTCTGCCGCCAGAACACGCTCTGTTTCTCGTAACACTTGATGCGGGTCATGTGCATATTCCAATACATGCAAAAGCAGTAAATTATCTATACTGTGTGACTTAAGCGGCAACGACTCAGCACTGGCATTTAAGTCTCCTGAGGGACCCACAATACTGGTTTTGATAATACGGTTTGAAGGTGGAAATAAAGAATAATGCCCACCTAATTGCACATAAAAATAGCCCACCAATGGGTGATTAAGTGAAGTCAAAACCGCCTTTTCCTGCTGTATGACCGACTCACCCAGTGGACTATGCCACCATTGATTCAATCGTCGTTGTTTGTTCTCATTCATAGTCTGAGCCCATTAAGGAGAAATCATGGTGAATGTGCACCGAATTCCCGCATTTGATGACAATTATATCTGGCTAATCCAGGCGCAAGGCACAAATAAAGCGATTGTGGTTGATCCTGGTGATGCAACTCCCGTTCTAAACACATTAAAATCCATTGATCTGGAGCTGATTGCCATCTTCATCACACATCACCATGCCGATCATACTGCAGGCATTGCTGAGTTAACAAAAGCAGTGGCTATTCCAGTTTACGGTCCGCTAAATGAAACCATTGAAGGGGTAACTCATCCGCAATCAGGCAAAGAACCCATCGCTGTTGATCCCGACTTTCCTATTTTCACTGTGCTCAATACACCAGGGCATACGCCTGGCCACATCAGCTATTTAGCCGAAGGCAAGCTGTTTTGTGGTGATACATTGTTTGCTGCAGGATGCGGACGATTATTGGGTGGTACCGCAGAACAATTGCATGCCTCACTTAATCTATTGGCAAGCTTACCTTCCTCAACAACTATCTATTGCGCTCATGAGTACACACTAGCTAACCTACGTTTTGCTAAAACAGTAGAGCCAGAAAATAAACAACTGCAGCAACGCTTTGAACAAACGGAAACAATGCGTCAGAAAAAACAGGCCACTGTACCTTCATTAATGCAGGATGAGCTGGCAACCAACCCGTTTCTTCGTTGTGATGTAGACAGAATAAAAAAGGCGACCGAAAAATTTTCCGGTCACCCTCTTCCAGATAGCCAAGCTGTCTTTAGCTCATTACGAGCATGGAAAGACGAGTTTTAAGCAGCTTTATCGTCTTGTTCTTTATCAAGGTTATTAAAATGGATGTCCATTTGTGGATAAGGAATGGAGATACCATTTTCATCGAACGCGAGTTTTATGGTTTCAATTAATTCCGAACGTACTGGCCAGTAATCAGCAGCGGCCACCCATGGACGAACATCAAAATTCACACTGCTATCGCCTAATTCTGATACCCGAATAACAGGGGCAGGATCGGCCATCACTTTCTCATGACCGGTGACGATATCGGTCAGTAATTGTTTGGCTTTGAGCAGATCATCGTCATAACCAATACCAAAGACCATATCGATACGTCGGGTATCTTTAGCTGAATAGTTGGTAATAGTGTCGTCATAAATTAAACCATTCGGCACGATAACTTCACGGTTATCACCTGTTTTCATAATGGTGTTAAAAATCGTAATTGACTCAATCACACCTGCGGTTCCACCCGCTTCAACAAAATCACCAATTTTGAAAGGTCTGAATAAAATCAGCATCACGCCGGCAGCAAAGTTTTGTAATGAATCTTTCAAAGCCAGGCCAACAGCTAAACCTGCCGCACCCAGCACGGCAATCATCGAGGTGGTATCCACACCCAATTGATCGAGCGCTGCTATCAATACAAATAACAATAAAATGGCATTGGCAATCGTACTGAAGAAATTAATCAGAATAGGGTCAAGGTTTGCTCTTACCATTAATTTGCGTGACATTTTGACCAGCCACTTGACCACGATTCGACCGACAAAAACAATGATCGCAGCATAGAGAATATTGATAAGCCAAAATACGACTATGCTTCCCGTTGCAGTTTCCATGTTAGTTCCTCTTTGATATGGATTGAATTACTTCACGAATTAACTTGGGGCCATGATAAATAAGGCCACTATAAATTTGTACTAGTGATGCACCTGCATCCAACTTGGCTAACGCCTGTTCAGCAGACATGATTCCACCCGCGGCGATGATAGGCAAGTCATCATCCAATGCTTCTCTGAAAAGTTTGACAATCTCTGTTGATTTTTCAAACACAGGTGCGCCACTTAGACCACCTGCTTCTTCCGCATTATCGAGTCCGGCCACAGCATCACGTTCCATCGTTGTATTGGTCGCAATAACGGCATCGATTTTGTGTTTATTAAATGCTTCAGCTAACTGAGAGACTTCATCTATGGTCAAATCCGGCGCAACTTTCACTGCCATCGGCACATATTTTTCATGCTGCTGTGCGAGCTCTGACTGCGCCTTTTTTAACTCAGCTAATAATGTATCCAAGGACTCGCCAAACTGAAGTGTGCGTAAACCCGGAGTATTGGGAGAAGAAATATTGATAGTGACATAATCAGCATGTGGATAAACTTTATTCAGTCCTATCAGGTAATCGTCTACGGCCTTTTCAACTGGCGTATCAAAATTTTTGCCAATATTTATGCCGATTAAGGTGTTTGTATCCGCTGCTTGAACTTGCTCAATAAGATGGTCAACGCCCAGATTATTAAAGCCCATGCGATTAATAATCCCTTGAGCTTCTGGAATACGGAATAATCGCGGTTTCGGGTTGCCTGGCTGTGGTCTGGGTGTCACTGTACCGATTTCAACAAATCCAAAACCCAGTGCGGACATGGCTTCAATGTGATCACCATTTTTATCAAGCCCCGCGGCCAGTCCAACTGCATTCGGAAAGGTCAGCCCCATCACTCGCACGGGTTTCATGTGCAATTTTCGTGTCATCAGCCACGACAGTCCGCTCATTTCCAAGCAATCAAGTCCCACTAATCCTAGGTGATGCGCTTTTTCAGCATCCAGACGAAACATCAGCTCTCTCATCATGCGATAAACCATTTATACCTCCACTTCGATTTGATAACCGCTGAACTTGCGGAGATTGATGACACCCTTATCCAAAATCAGATACTGGCCTTTAATGCCCTCCAGTCGTCCTTCAACATGTGCTGTTTTATCAAAATTAAACGAACTGACTTTATTGGGATAGGTGTTCACTGGGTATTCAATTGTCTGCACATTCTCGGCCGTTAATACCTGAATGGCAGATTCACCAAACTGCTGTTGTAACTCAGACACCTCACTTTCACACAGGGCTAAGAGTCGGTCTCTTTCAGCGGCCAGATCAAGTGGTTCAGCCTCACCTTTCAACATTTTCCGCCAATCTGTCCGGTCAGAGACATGCTGTTTAAACATCACCTCAACCAGGCCCGATTGATAGCGACTTTTCACCCGAAAAATCGGCACAGCTTGAGTCGCACCCTGATCAATCCAACGCGTCGGAATTTGATTAATGCGGGTGATGCCCACTTTTAGCCCCGAACTATTGGCGAGATAAACAATATGATCCTGCATACATACCGCTTCACCCCACTCAGGCTCGCGGCACGTGCCTTGTTCGTAGTGGCAAAGCTCTGGCTTCATAAAACACAGATCACACTGTGCTAGCTTTTGTGAACAGGGAAAACAAAAACCACCACTGAAGCTTTTTTTCGTTAAACGATTACAAGCCTGACAGTGAATCTCCCCTTGATAATGTAATGAAATCGGCTGTCCAATGGTCTGGTTCAGAGGCAACAATTGCTCATCAAGCCTCATAGCGTAGTTAGCTTGCGTATCATCAGCCAGACTGACCTGCATTTTGGACAATTGTCCACTAAGCTTTGTCACTGAGTTTCCCTTTAATCTGAAGTTTTTTTCTAGGCATCTTATCGCAGATAGGCACCCGCCAACAGGGTCGCTATATCTTAATCTTTGTTCTCTGGTTTTGAGTCAGCATCAGAAACCAGGCGAATCGGAAACGGTTCGGTCACGGAGCCGGTATATAAGGAACGGTGTGGGAAAGGAATTTCTATTGACTCAGCATCAAACGCTTCTTTAATTTCTTCATGGATACTGTTTTTTAGCTCGATAAAACTTTCTCGTTTCACCCATACCGAAAACTGCATATTCAGCGAAGAATCACCAAAGCCAAGAAACACAAACTTCGGTTTCGGCTCATCAAGACATAAAGGGTTTGCCTCTGCCACTTTTTCCAGCACTTTTCTGACAGCTTTAATATCCTCTTTTAGAGCCACGGCGATGCTTAAATCAATCCGTCTGATAGGAAAACGCGTCAGCGTCGTGACTTCAGATTTAATCAGTGTTTCATTAGGTATTCGTACAAACAAATTGTCAAAGGTGCGAAGTTTTACTGACAACAGATCTATGGACAGCACTTCTCCTGTAGTCTCTCCTACCTTGATGAGATCACCGACAGAAAAAGGTCGTTCAGCGACTAAAAATAATCCGCTGATGATATTCGATGCCGATGTTTGTGAAGCAAACCCAATAGCGACTGACAATACACCGGCAGCACCAATCAGTACCCCCAAATTAAAGCCGATGGCATTCAGCCCCATGACAATAAATACCAACAAAATCAAATATGAGGCCACGCGAGCCATTAAAAGCTGTTGGTGCGTATCGAAACGATTTTTACTCCACTGACGCACAGCCCGGCTGGCCATCTTTGCCAAAATAAGGCCGACGATAAAATAAATCAGGGCTTCAAATACAGCTATAAACCATGCTGCATCGATATTGTTAATCCATTCTGTCATTCTTGCTCGCCTGAGGTCTTAACCAAATAAAGCTGAAATAGCTTTGGTAATTTTACTGCGTCCGATGTCTTCTCTGGCTGCACATACCAGCTCCAGCGCACTCAATGGTAATCCACCACTGATGACGTCATCCAAGCTCAATATCGCATCATCCAGATTTCGTCTAACCAGTGTAATCCGTTGTGTCCAGAACTGTCCCTGCTTATCCACATATAGACTCAAGTTGGGAGCAGGCACACTGATTTTATCGAGTGTTAACATTTGATCCGACTGATTTTGAATGCGTACTTCTATTGCCGCTCTCGCCTTATTATTGGCAATGGGCTTCACATCTAATTGCTCACTGACCTGTGAGGCATAACTTAAAACGCCTTCACGCGTATTCGGGCCAAACCATGAATCACATACCTTCACTGTCGGAATATCTAATAAAGTCTGCTCAGAAGAAGTAGAAGCAATCTTCAACCAGAGCGGAAGACACACAAACAAAGTGACCTCTTGGAACGGCAATAAACTCACAGATACATCAGGCCGACAAACAACAGGGCGATCCGCTAAGGCTGGTTTAATCGCGACCCTTTCGGGGAGTTCTGCAAACACAAAACGATGTTCATGTTTGGGTGGTGATTCAAATGTACTGGTTTCATTTTTTAGCGACGGTTCAATTTGCTCAGTCGTATGCTGCCACTCGTAGCCCAACCACCATTGATGTGGAGTAGAATGCATTTCCAGACACACATCCGCACACCGCATAACCCATTGAGTTTGCTGGGGAAAATCGAAATCACCCCACCACCTATTTTGTCGTCCAACCATGGTAAATAACAACTTATATAAATTATTCGGAGACAGGTCGAAAATCCTTCCTTATAATAGCGCAGATGTTTACTCGAAATATGATAAAAATAGCGCTTGTTTCGGTGATTACCCTACTTGTCGCTTCATGTAGCAGTACACCGGAAAAAGGCGCGGAAGCGTCAACGACTCCGTCAGTTACTTATTCTAAGGCAAAACAAAAACTGAAACATACGCCTTGGGAACAAGCCTACAACGAATCCTTAGACGACACTGAAAACCCACTCTCCTCAGAAAATCCCCCCATCACCCTCCCCCCTCAAGCACCCACTGACGTCTGGGATCGCATTCGCGATGGCTTCGTGATTTCTGATTACAAAACCTTAGAACCAGATACCGAGCGTCAACTTCGCTGGTTCATTGATCATCAGGACTATGTCGGCCGAGTGGTAGAGCGAGCCAGACCTTATCTCTATCACATTGTTGAAGAAGTCAACAAACGCAACATGCCTATGGAGGTTGCGTTGTTACCTGTCGTGGAAAGCGGTTTTAAGCCGATGGCTTACTCACCTAGTCATGCATCCGGTTTATGGCAGTTTATCCCCGGTACCGGACAGGTTTATGGCTTGGAACAAAATTGGTGGTATGACGGCAGACGTGATGTTGTTAAGTCAACACAGGCCGCCCTCGATTATCTTGAAAAACTGCATAATGATTTCGGTGACTGGCAGCTTGCTCTCGCAGCCTATAACTGCGGTGAAGGTACCGTTGGCCGCGCTATTAAGAAGAATCAGGAACAAGGTAAGCCGACTGATTTCTGGTCACTGGATCTACCAAGAGAAACCTCGGCCTATGTACCTCGCTTAATGGCCGTCAGCCATATGGTGAAATATCCTGAACGCTATGAGTTAGAACTTAGCCCAATCGATAACAAGCCTTTCTTTGGGCAAGTTAATGTTGGCTCACAAATCGATCTAGCCATGGCAGCCAAGCTGGCTGGTATCACTGAAAAACAAATGCATCAACTCAATCCAGCATTTAATCGCTGGGCAACCGCCCCACATGGCGATCATAAGTTAGTACTGCCGCTGGAAAAAATCCCCACATTTAAGGCAGCTCTGGCTAAAACACCAGCATCACAGCGTGTGCAATGGGCTCGCCATGAAATCAAACGCGGTGAATCACTCAGTGTCATTGCCAGCAACTATGACACAACTGTTGAAGTGATTAAACAAGCCAACAAGCTGGGTAGCACACAAATTAGGGCAGGCAAAAACTTACTTATCCCAGTGGCATCGCATGATGTCAGCCAGCTAGCGTTGAAAAAAGCACAACGGAATCTGTCAGCAGCTAAAACCAAAAAAACGACTTACATTGTTAAAGCCGGTGACACTTGGTGGGATATCGCACGGAAAAACAATACCGATGTGCAATCTCTGACTAAACAGAATAAAAAGTCCGCCAGAGATATTCTGCATGCAGGTCAAAAACTCGTTATCACTACAACTGCTGAAGATATTAGAAAGTCAGTTAACTATACCATCAAAAATGGCGACTCTCTCTGGGCAATATCACGCAAGTTCAATGTCAGTGTGGCTGATGTGAAAGAGTGGAATGGTTTAAGTGATCGTTCAACATTACAGCCTGGCCAGAATTTGAAACTGTATATAGACGAAACCTGATTCACAGTGCTGCACGTTGCTCTCTACGAGCCCGAGATTCCACCCAACACGGGCAATATTATTCGTTTATGCGCCAACGCTGGCGCCAGTCTTCACCTGATAGAACCACTTGGTTTTGTGATTGATGATAAACGTTTACGGCGTGCCGGTCTGGATTATCATGAATTTGCTCATGTCACCGTCCATAAGAACTTTGATGAATTCATAGCATGGAGCGACAGCAGACGAATTTTTGCCTGCACCACAAAAGCGACACAACATCACCATCAAGTCAGCTACATCGATGAAGACATTTTGTTATTTGGTCCTGAGTCGCGCGGCTTACCTGATAATGTTTTGAATCAAGTACAAGACAGTCAGAAAATACGCATTCCAATGCTTCCTGATAGCCGAAGTTTGAACCTGTCTAATGCGACGGCCATCATCTTATACCAGGCATGGGAACAGCTCGACTTTGCCGGAGCAAAACGGTTCTGATCATTGGCCATAAATGTGTTCAAAACCTGAGCCAGTTCAATGTCCTATTTTCGCATCTACTCTATGATTCACCCTTTTACGGATAGGTGAGTATCATGCTTGTTTAGTGCTAATAGCGCTAAGCTTGTTTGGCTCAGTTGGGTTATTATTCACCATTCAATAAAACTTCAGTTATGTGTTATGCGCTATGGAAGGTAAATAACCATGATGTATCAATCATTTTTTTTATGTACTTCACCTAACCTCACCACGGATTTAGATTGCTACCAATGACAGGCTATCAATTTTTTTGTGCATGCATTCTTAGTTTGCTACTGAGCTTTTCAGTCACAATTCATGCCCAAGTTGCTCAGACAGACGATGACCTGGCGTTAGAAAAAGTAAGCTTGCAACTGAAATGGAAATATCAATTTCAGTTTGCTGGTTATATTGCTGCCGTAGAAAAAGGCTTTTATAAAGAACAAGGTTTGGACGTTGAGCTACGCCCTCGTCAGTCTGAGTTAAACGTCGTTGATGAAGTCGTCAATGACAAAGCTGATTATGGCATCGGTGGTATCGGTATTTTGTCTCAATATGCGAATGGTTCTCCAATAAAAGCATTAGCTGCTATCTTTCAGCATGATGCTTTAGTCTTTATGAGCCAAGCCGAGTCCGGCATTGTCAGCCCATATGAAATGGTGGGTAAACGCGTCATGTTTGATGGTACCAGCGGTAACGATGCCATCTTGAGGACCTTATTGAATGATGCCGGCATTCAACTCAAAGATATCAATATTATCCCTCAACAAATGAGTATAGACAGTCTGCTTAATGATGAAGTCGATGTCATTTCAGGCTATATCACCGATCAGCCCTATGCGTTTTTACAGAAAAAGTTTCCCATCAACATCATCAATCCGCGTAACTACGGGTTTGATTTCTATGGTGATATTTTATTTACCAGCGATGATGAGCTGAAAAACTACCCTGGCCGTGCACAACGCATGCTCAAAGCATCACTGAAAGGCTGGCAGTATGCGCTTGAGCACAGTGAGGAAATGATTCATATCATCAAAGAAAAATACGGTGCAGAGCAGAGTCTATCTCGACTACGGTTTGAAGCAAGAGAAACAAAGAAGTTGATCTTACCTGAATTAATCCCCCTCGGAAGCATCGAAACACCTCGCCTTAAACGCATTGCTGATATTTATACGCAACTGGGTGTTACGCCCGCACTTTCTGAAAAGGCGCTCAACCACTTCATACACCAACCTAGTACAACGTTATCACTGACAGAAGCGGAACAAGCCTGGTTGCAGGCACATCCGGTGATTAAAGTCGGTGTAGATAAAAACTTCGCTCCTTACGAGTGGGTGAATGATGATGGTGAATATGTCGGTATTGCAGCTGAATATATCAACCTGCTTGAAGAACGGCTCGGCGTTAGATTTGAAATCATCTCCAACCATAGCTGGGATGAGTTGATGACCATGGC
The DNA here is from genome assembly GCA_002706095.1 of Methylophaga sp. GTDB lineage: Bacteria > Pseudomonadota > Gammaproteobacteria > Nitrosococcales > Methylophagaceae > Methylophaga > Methylophaga marina. The sequence goes on from PAJP01000025.1 coordinate 87,039, forward strand.
TCAGCAGAATGAACTTGACATGTTAGCCTGCTTAAATGAGACGCCAGAACGAGAACAATACCTCAACTTTACCGATCCTTATATTCAAAACCCCGTCGTCATCATTAACACAGATATCAATGGTTATGTCGGCGCACTGAAAAACCTGGCAGGTAAAACGGTGGCCATTGAAAAAGGTAATTTCAGTAATGCCTTATTGAGTGATGACTACCCGGAAATTACCTTACTGTTTACCGACACGCCCAGACAGGCATTGGAAAAAGTGGCTCGTGGTGAGGCTGATGCTTATATTGGTGATGCAGCCTATGCCAACTATCAAATTAAAAACAATGATCTGATAAATCTCCAATTTGCTGGCCAAACACAAGCACGTGCCGTCTACCGGATGGGTATCGTCGAAAACCAACCTGAATTATTGAGTATCATCAACAAAGTGCTGGGACAGCTCTCAGAAAAAGAAAAAAAAGAAATTGAATCACAATGGCTGGGAATCAAAGTCACTCCCGGCCCTCAATTAAAAACATTAATACAATTCGGCGCTGGTATCCTGCTGTTATTTTTATTATTTGGCTACTGGATTCATCGTTTGCGACAGTCTCGCCGTGCTCTTCAGGAAAGTGAAAGTCGGTTAAGTGATGTGCTCAATACCTCACCTGTGCCAGAAATCATTATTGATAATCAAGGTAAGGTGACTTATATCAATCAGGCTTTTATTCAGTCATTTGGTTTTACTCAAACTGATATCCCGACATTGGATGATTGGTTGCTAAGGACCTTTCCTAAACAAGAAACACGTGAACGCTTTATTCAGCAGGCCGATATTTCCACACACAAGCAATACGTATCTTTCAACTTCGAATCTATCGAAACAGACCTAATTTGTAAGGATGGTCAACGCCGGGCTGTCATCGCTAATGCACGAAAAGTCAGTAGTGATGCCGTTCCTGATACATTGATTATTCTCTACGATATTACAGAACGTAAACGCGCTGAAGAAAAACTCAAACTGTCTGGACGGGTATTCACCCAGGCCCATGAAGGCATTTTAATCACCGACGCTAATGGATTAATAGTCGATGTTAATCCAGCGTTTTCTGAGATCACTGGCTACAGCAGGGAAGATGTTTTACATCAGAATCCTTCGATATTGCGTTCAGATAAACATGATGCATTGTATTTTGAAGAGATGTGGCAAGAGCTTCGTCATCAAGGTCATTGGCAAGGAGAAATCTGGAACAAACGCAAGGATGGTCAGATCTATGCCGAACTATTAACCATATCAACATTAGTCGATGATTTTGGTGAAACTTTGCATTATCTCGGCATGTTTTCAGACATCACCCAGAGCAAAGAGCAACAACATGCACTGGAAATGATGGCGCATTATGATGTATTAACTCAATTGCCTAACCGCACCTTATTTGCTGATAGGTTCAAACAGGCAATTGCTCATAGCAACCGTAATAACAGTTTATTAGCTGTAGTTTTTCTGGATTTGGATGGTTTCAAACCGGTCAATGATACTTATGGTCATGAAGCAGGTGACCAGTTACTGATTGAGGTCTCAGCCCGTATCCAATCATGTATCAGACAAGACGATACCGCTTCTCGTCTTGGTGGCGATGAGTTCGCCTTATTATTGAACGATGTAAGCAGTGCTGAACACTGTGAAACGCTCATCAACCGTATAAGAAATGCCATTGAACTCCCTTATATCATCGATGACAACAGCATCAGCTGTAGCGCTAGTATTGGTGTAACGTTATACCCACTCGATGATGCCGATGCTGACACCTTATTGCGTCATGCCGATCAAGCCATGTATCAGGCCAAGGTCTCGGGTCGTCAACGTCATCATATGTTTGATATGCAGCAAGACGAGCAAATTTCGGAAAAACAGAATCAATTTAAATCTATCGAAGATGCGCTTATATCCGATCAGCTGGTTCTGTTCTATCAGCCAAAAGTGAATATGCGTACCGGCGAAATTATTGGCGCTGAAGCATTGATTCGCTGGCAACATCCGGAACAAGGTTTAATCATGCCAGGGGCATTTTTACCTGCTACGGAAGGTAGCCCATTGGAAATTAATATCGGCAACTGGGTAATTGAACACGCTATCAAACAACTTGATGACTGGATTCAACGTGGCTGGTCGCTTGAAATGAGTATTAATATTTCATCACGACACTTGCAGTGGAATGGCTTTTTTGACCATCTAGATCGTGTGCTTGCCAGGTATCCAAATGTGCCTTCATATATGATCCAGTTAGAGATATTGGAAAGCAGTGTTTTAACAGACATTAACAATATCTCATCAATCATTAAGACCTGTCGTCACACTCTAGGTCTCAAAATTTCTTTGGATGATTTTGGTACCGGTTATTCCTCTTTAACACATCTACGCCATCTGCCTGTCGACACCGTTAAAATCGATCAGAGTTTTGTCCGTGATCTCATTGATGACCCCAACGACTACACCATCATTGATGGTGTTATCGGCCTGACAGATGCCTTCCATCACCAGGTCATTGCAGAAGGCGTAGAGACAACCGAGCATGGCTTGATGTTACTAGCCATGGGCTGCGATTTGGCTCAAGGATATGGCATTGCCTATCCCATGTCAGCTGATGACTGTAACCAATGGATTAGCACTTATCAGCCGAATGCACGCTGGATAGATTTGGCCGAGAGAAAACTCGACGCTGAACAAACCCTACTTGAGCTAATGGATTTACAAATAAACTATTGGCTTAATCGGGTTGTAAGCAATCTGCAATCTACCTCAGACAAAATTGAGCACTGGCCTCTAATGAACCATAAAAAATGTCACTTTGGCCTATGGCTGGAACAAGCTAAGAAACAGAATCTGTTTGATAAAGTCTGGATAGAATCCATGAAACTGGCTTATACCGAGCTGTATCACAATGCAAACAGCCTCAAATACCAGTTTCAGGAAAACCAGCATCGCGTCAACGACACTGGTATTACTGAATTAAAATCTCATTTTGAAATCATTCAACGACTCTTGAATGCAAAGAAACAAAGTCATTAATTACCGATAAAACGGCCAAGACTTCTTGGTCCGTCAGGCATGGGCAGATGTTGGACGACTTGCTGTTGTTTAATATCAATCACCGATAAGGTATTACTGAACCAATTCGTCACATAGGCATACTGGCTGTCATCTGAAGAAGCGACTGTTTCCGGCATTTCGCCTACTTTAATTTTTGAGACTATTTCTAAGGTTTCAGTATCAAACACCCAGACATCATTCGTGCCCTGGTTTGCCACAAATAACCACTGGTTATCCGGTGTGACTGCAATGCCATATGGCGCAGTGCCTGCCTTCAACGTTTTCACCACCTCATAGCTCTCACCATCAATGACTGTGATGGTATTATCCTGAATGGCTGTGACAAAGATACGTTTGCTATCAGGACTTACAGCGACGGCATAAGGCGCTTTTCCAGTTTTTACCTCAGCATATTGACGCGGCGTATCAGCATCAAGGACCGTTAAAGTATCACTATTGCGGTTAGCCACAAAGATACGCCGAGTTGCATTATCTAATGCTAAACCAGCAGGATTCTTACCCACCGATAACAGATCAACCACTAGCTTCGTTTCAGGATTAATGACCACAACGGCATTACGATGCCAGTCAGAAACAAATACCTGATGCTTATCAGAGGGGTCAACCGCAATAGCAAAAGGTTGTCCACCCGTATTGATTTCAGCTAATTTCTTGTTATTTTTGGTATCGATCATTGTCACCACACCTTGCTCGGGGTGCGTGACAAATAATTCATGCCGTTTGTTATCTAATGAAACACCGACAGGTCCGGTAGTGACGTCAACCGTGGCTGTTATTTTTTGTGTATCAATATCTAAAACGGTAATTTTATTGGCAGCCTGACTGCTAATATAAGCATGTTGAGCTGCTAGTGGCATCGCCACTAGCAATAAACTCAATGAGAGACCTAAACGCAGCCTCACTTATTTTTTCCCTTCAAGAGATTCTTTTAAGCTGCCCATACCAGTTTTAGCAAAGGCTTCCATGGCTTTAACGGCCGATTCATCATTGTACTGTTCAGGTGGGAAGTTACCCGTATCAGCACGATAGAAACGCCCCTTCCAGCTCATTTCAGTACCTTTACCCTCTTCCGTAAGTTCAATGCTGACGGTATAAAAACTGACAGGAAATGCTTCAATATTCTCTTCCAGCAAGCGATAGCTCATATAGTGTTTAGCATCATCTTTTTCATCCAGGCTATCAGTAATTTCACCTTTGCCTTTTATCTTAAGTACTCGTGTTCCTTCTTCAGGTGATGTGACTGACTCCACCATAGGATGCCAGTCTGCTATAGCATTAAAGTCTGACACTTTCTTCCAAACTGTCTCGACCGGTGCATCGATCACCATTTTTTCATCAATTTTCTGCGGTGTTGGCCCGTGAGCGAAAGCAAGGCTACTGACGAATAATTGACTTGCCATGAAGGTGGTTGCCCATAATTTCATTAAAAATTCCTCTTTAAAATATAAGTGCTGACTTGTAATTTAGAACGCTATTTCGGATCGCGGTTTGTATGGCCGAGTGTCTCAACATGACCGTTTACAATACCGAATTGGGTATAACGATAAATTTTGTCTGAGTGAGCTTGCTGCACGAGATCGTGATAAATCCAAAACTCGATCTTGCCACTGGAGTTTTCTCTTTTAGAAATAGAATCAGGTTCACCTAACTCTGCTTTGATAAATTCTGGGGTTTTACCTGTGAAGTGTTTGAGGAAGGCCATTTCCTCATAAGGTTTTTGCAGGGTAGCATCAGCAGCATGGCTGATACCTGGAATAAAAAGTAGTAATGACAGGAGTAATGGCAAGAGTTTCATGTTCTTCCTCAAAGTGAATAGAAAACTCGACCATCCTACTGAGCATTGTGCCAATACCGTTAGAGACATGTCCTCGTATTTCAGCAGGACCTTTTCATCTATGTCTGCGTGATTTGCTCCCCATCGTATATCTGCCTATGGGTTAATCTATTTGAGTCCTTCATAATTTTGTTTTTAATTGTTAATGAACTCGAAATATGGATGGCCTGCAGCGACAGTTTGATCGCACCAGTGACAATGAGCAACCCAAACGTATCAGACATGACATTGTCTGGCTTATAGCACTCTCTTTGGCTACGTACCTTCTTGCATCATATTTCGATTTGGCTGAGCGTTATATCAACTGGACAGCCTTAGGCGAGTTATATCAACTTGATGAGATAATTTTTGTGTTGCTAGTTTTCTGTGCCGGGCTCATCTGGTTCAGTAAAAGACGTATATCTGAATTATCACAAGCATTGAGACATAACTTGGCCATGCAGGCGGAGCTCACGCAGAATAATAAAAAAATCCGACAGCTACTTAATGAAAAACAATCACTGGTACAGCGGATCACTTTGGTTAGAGAGTCAGAACGTGATCACTTAGCCTCCGAACTTCATGACATCTTTGGTCAACATCTTGCTGCGATGGATGCCAATCTGACTGTCGCTCTGAACCAGACAAACAACTCAAATCTTACATCCATTCTCGAATCTGTGATGGACAGCACCACGGTATTACGCTCGATTACACGTAATAAACTTCGCCACCTCAAGCCACCCAGCCTGGATAGTATTGGTCTTACAGGCGCTATTCGTGAACTGTTATCAGAATGGAGACAAACCTTTTCTGGCACCGACAACATCGCTTTAGATGTACGTGATGATGAACTTCCTAAACCTATTGCTCTAACGTTATATCGAGCTCTGCAAGAGGGGTTGAGTAATATTAGCCGTCATGCCAATGCAGAAAATGTGTTTATTTACTTACACCAGTTTCGTGAACCCGAGCATATGTGTATTCAGCTAAGACTGGAAGATGATGGGCATGGTATGGATACAAACATTGAGAATCAATCCGGGCTTGGGCTTGTAAGTATTCGAGAACGTTGCGAAGCATTAAGTGGAGAGTTTTATATATCCACACGTCAACCACAGGGAACAACGTTAACTATCACGCTTCCTTATGACCCCATTGTTTGAGTAATTATTATGTCTAAAACTACTATTTTGCTAATTGATGATCATGCCATTCTGCGTGATGGTTACCAGCATTTATTGAATTCATCAGGATTTCATGTGATTGATCAGGCCAGTAACTCTGAAGAGGGTTACCGTCTTTACGTGACACATAAACCTGATGTCTGCATTATCGATATCAGTATGCCTGGCGCCGGCGGGCTCGAATGTATCAGACGCATTATCGCACGTGACCCTCAGGCTAAAATTCTTATCTGCACAATGCATGATGACTCTACTCTAGCTATGCGGGCAATGGATATGGGCGCCCGTGGCTATATCACTAAATCCTGTCCTTCTTCTGTGTTAATTGAGGCAGTAAAAACCATTGCAAACCGTGGTCATTATCTAAGTACCGAGATTGCTCGCTCTATCGCCATGGAAAAGTTGATTCATGCGGATCAAAAAGTGCATTCATTATCGCACCAGGAATTTGCTGTATTTCGTATGGTCGCTGAGGGCAAAAGTATCAATGAAATGGCAGATAACTTGGCTCTGGCTCCCAAAACCGTATCCAACTATAAGACAAATATGATGCGAAAACTGGGCACCAATAATTTAGCTGAGATTATTTTTCTAGCACAAAAAACGGGGCTGATTGCTACACCGCCCAATTAACATTTGGCTAGTGAAAAAGTTCATGAACTTTCTTCACATGACTCCCTGAAAAAGCAACAAAATACTTATAAACCATTGTTAAATATAATTATTCAAAAATAGCATCAAAGCTTCACTGACGTATTAAGGACAACTTCCCTGACCCTTTTAGGTGTCGCTCTCTATCCCCTATCACAGCAAAGATAAGAAGATGAGCTTTGTGCTCAGCCGTGCTTTTTTTACAGCTGATACACAAAGTCAGCATTGACTGACTCTCAAAACAAATAGGAGGATATATGAGAGAAATGCATCATAGCCGGTGGTCAAAACTCGGTACTGCACTTGCTGTCTCATCCGCGCTCGGATTGATGTCAGGTATGTCAGTTGCAAATGATAAGTTGGTAGAACTGTCAAAAAGCAATGAAAACTGGGTAATGCAAGGGAAAGACTTCTCGGGCACCCACTACAGTACTGCCAAACAAATTAATAAAGATAACGTTAAAAAACTACGTCCATCATGGTCATTCTCAACAGGTGTACTCAACGGTCACGAAGGTGCGCCGCTTGTTGTAGATGGCACAATGTTCATTCATACACCATTCCCAAATAACACCTTTGCTATCGATCTGGATGAACCAGGTGTGATCAAATGGGAACACAAACCAAAACAAGATCCTGCAGCTCGTGCTGTGGCATGTTGTGACGTTGTAAACCGTGGTTTAGCTTACTGGCCAGGTGACGATAAAGCACCAGCCATGATCGTTAAGAGCTTACTGGATGGTCACGTTGTCGCGTTAAATGCTGAAACAGGTGAAGAATACTGGAAAGTAGAAAACGGTGACATCAGTGTAGGCCAAACAGAAACAGCTGCACCATTCGTTGCTAAAGATCTGGTTATCCAAGGTTCTTCTGGTGCGGAATTAGGTGTTCGTGGTTATGTCACTGCTTACGATATTCATACTGGTGAAATGGTATGGCGTTGGTATGCAACAGGTCCTGACGCAGACGTGGGTCTGGATAAAGACTTCAACAAACATAACCCTCATTATGGACAAAAAGGCCTGGGTACATCTACTTGGGAAGATAACGCATGGAAAATCGGTGGTGGTACTAACTGGGGTTGGTACGCTTATGACCCAGATTTAGACATGTTCTACTATGGTTCAGGTAACCCTGCTCCATGGAATGAAACTATGCGTCCAGGTGATAACAAATGGACCATGACTATCTGGGGTCGTGATCTGGAAACGGGTTTAGCTAAATTCGGTTATCAAAAAACACCTCATGATGAGTGGGATTACGCGGGCGTTAACGTCATGATGCTTTCTGAGCAAAAAGACAAAAATGGCAAAATGCGTAAACTGCTGACTCACCCTGATCGTAACGGTATCGTCTACACACTGGATCGTGAAACAGGTGACTTAGTCTCTGCAAACAAAATGGATGACACGGCCAACTGGGTGAAAAAAGTTGATCTGGAAACAGGTCTACCAATTCGCGACCCTGAATATGGCACACGTATGGGACACCGTTCACGTGATGTATGTCCTTCAGCGATGGGCTTCCATAACCAAGGTTTCGATTCTTATGATCCTAAACGTGAACTGTTCTACTTAGGTATTAACCACCTATGTATGGATTGGGAACCATTCATGCTTCCATACCGTGCAGGTCAGTTCTTCGTTGGTGCCAACGTATGGACATACCCTGGTCCTAAAGGTGATCGTCAAAACGGTATCGGTTCAGGCCAAGTTAAAGCCTACAACGCGATTACTGGTGACTTCGCTTGGGAAAAAATGGAGAAATTCTCTGTTTGGGGCGGCACAATGGCAACCGAAGGTGGACTGGTATTCTACGGAACACTGGATGGCTTCATCAAAGCGCGTGATGCTGACAACGGTAAGTTGTTGTGGAAATTTAAACTTCCATCAGGCGCAATTGGTCACCCAATGACATACACCCATGAAGGTACACAATACGTTGCTATCAACTATGGTGTAGGTGGTTGGCCTGCAGTAGGTCTTGTGTTTGACCTGAATGACCCATCAGCTGGTTTAGGTGCAGTAGGTGCCTTTAAAGAACTGGCGAAAAACACTCAAATGGGTGGTGGTGTCATGGTCTTCGCACTTGATGGTAAGAGCCCATATGACGATGTGAGCTTAGGTGAATACGGCATGTAAGCAAAGGCTTACTAGTCAAATAACTTAAGACTTATTTCGTTAGAAACCTGGCCAGCAACCCACAGGTTGCTGGCCTCCATCAAAGAGACCAACATGATGAAACGAAGCGTGAAAAAAGCCAAATCAGGTCGTATGTTACCTTCATTTTTGGCACTCATATTAGGCAGTGGCTTAGCCTTTAATGCACAAGCCAATACCAGCACTCTTAAAGTGTGTGCAGCCAGTGATGAATTGCCCTACTCAAATAAGCAGCAGGAAGGCTTTGAGAATGAACTGGCAAAAATTCTAGCGGATACCATGGATCGGGAACTAGAGTTCGTCTGGTCCGATAGAGCAGCCATTTTTCTTGTGACAGAAAAGCTGCTTAAAAATCAATGTGATGTTGTCATGGGCGTAGACAAAGGTGATCCTCGTGTCGCGACCAGTGACCCATACTACAAGTCTGGCTATGCCTTTATTTATCCAGCAGACAAAGGTTTGGATATTGAAAACTGGCAAAGCCCAGCATTAAAAGACATGTCTAAATTTGCCATCGTTCCGGGCAGCCCTTCCGAAGTGATGCTGCGTGAAATTGATAAGTATGAAGGCAACTTTAACTACACCATGTCCTTAATCGGTTTTAAGTCACGCCGTAACCAGTATGTACGTTACGCACCCGATTTACTGATATCAGAAGTGGTGTCAGGTAAAGCCGACATTGCTCATATCTGGGCTCCCGAAGCCGCCCGTTATGTGAAATCAGCCTCGGTTCCACTAAAAATGGTGGTATCTGAAGAATTTGCGCCGACCCATGACGGAGAAGGTGTAAGACAACAGTTTGAACAAGCTATCGCCGTACGCAGTGACGATAAAGAACTGTTGAAAGAAATCAATACAGCCTTGCATAAAGCCGATCCTGAGATCAAAGCCGTATTGAAAGATGAAGGCATCCCACTCTTATAACTCTAATAAAAATACTTTTTGTTACTACAGGAAATTTTTTAAATCATGACTAACAAAACATTTTTGCCAAAGAAGATTCGAGGAATCGCACTACTTACTGTCTCGGTACTCTCCGTGGCAATGATTCCTGTCGCTCAATCTCAATTGGTTTTCAGAAATACAGTTACAGGTGATGTCCTGGACTTATCTTTTGGCAAGAAAGGTGAAAAGACAGAAGCTGTTGAGCATTTTCTCAATACCGGTGAAAACCTCTATAACACCGATGAAGAAGCCATCAAATCAGGTGAAAGCTTATTCATGACCGCATGTTCAGGCTGCCATGGACATCATGCTGAAGGCAAGTTAGGGCCAGCATTAGGTGATGATTATTACACCTACCCTAAAAACGCCAATGATAAAGGCTTTTTTGAAACCATTTATGGCGGAGCTCGTAGCATGATGGGGCCGCAATATAACAACCTCACTAAAGATGAAATATTACAAACCATGGCTTGGGTAAGGAGTGTTTATTGGGGGCCAGCAGAAAAAGCAGATTGGTTGACTGAAGAACAAAAAGCCAATTTTGAACCTGCTCCGGTTCCAGAAGACTTCAAAGAAGCTATGGAGAACTTCAAAAAAACTCATTAATTAATGGGTGGTGCGTCGCCATAGTGGCAGCGCACCAATTCATTATGTCGTCGCAACAATAAGGAGAGAAATATGAAACTAAAAACAATCGCTGTGACTTGCTCAGCTCTGATGATGTTATCAGGTGCCAGCGCAGTTATGGCTTATGATGGTACTAAATGTAAAGCACCTGGCGATTGCTGGGAAGCTAAGCCTGGATTCCCAGATAAAATCAAAGGTTCTAAGTACGATCCTAAACACAGTGAAAAAGAACTGAACAAACAAGATGCTGCGTTAAAAGCAATGGAAAAACGCAATGCTGAACGTGTTGAACAGTTCAAAAAAACAGGTAAATGGGTTTATTAATCCGTTACTGAAGCAGACCGGCCTTATTCTCGGGCCGGTCTTTTCTTTTTCTTCCATGTGAAACCACTATGAACCAGCTATCAAATACATCAACGATAGCGATGTCAGATTGGCATGCGCTTATTCGTCAGATGGAAACCAGCATCAATAACACGATTCTCGGTCAGGAACACATTGTCAGATTAATGACCATTGCCACCCTGTCCAGAGGGCATATCCTGCTTGAAGGTGATGTCGGTGTCGGTAAAACGACCTTATTGAAAACGGTAGCCGAATGTCTGGGTGGTAACTTTGAACGGATTGAAGGCACCATCGATCTGATGCCGCACGATCTCGTTTACTACACCTATATTGCCGAAAATGGTAAACCAGGCGTTAGTTCAGGACCGGTTCTGAAACATGGCGATGAACTCTCTATCTTCTTTTTCAATGAGATTAACCGAGCACGGCCACAAGTCCACTCTTTATTATTAAGAATCATGGCTGAACGCAGCGTGCATGCATTTAACCAAACACACTATTTCCCTCATTTGCAGGTGTTTGCTGACCGTAATCGTATTGAAAAAGATGAAACCTTTGAGCTGCCTGCAGCGGCACGTGACCGTTTTATGATGGAACTGCATGTCGAGCAGCCAAAGTCAGAAACACAACTGAAAGATCTGATGTTCAATCCTCGTTTTCATGATGCTGATAAACTGGTTGATTCTGCTGATAAAGCAGTCGTACCGTTTCAGCAGCTGAATGATATTGCGGTTGCCATTCAAGAGCATGTTCACACCAGTGAAAAAGTGCAGGACTATGGCTATCATCTCTGCCGCGCTCTACGTGAACCGGCTGAGTATGGCATTCAAATCACCGATGTGGATACCAACAATATGATCCGTGGTGGTATGGGACCACGCGGTATTAGTTATCTGGCTCGAGGAGCCAAAGTTAATGCCTGGCTGAATGGGCGTGATGCGCTTGTGCCAGAAGATTTCCATATGATCATCCGGCAGATAGCCAAACATCGATTGTTCTTGAATCCTGTCTATGACTATAACCGTGATGATATTGTTGAATCCCTTATCACAGCGGCATTGAATACGATTCAATCACCATGAATCAAACCTTTGATTACAAAACCACTGGCTTGATCAGTGGCTTGATGCTGGGCTCTCATAAAAGCCGGCAGCGTGGTACAGGATCGGATTTCTATAAGAAATCATTATTTTTAGATGAACCAGATACGTCACGTTTGGATTTAAATGCCAGCCTGACTGATCCGTTTGAGTCCCTGCATGTCAAAAGTTACCGACAACGCAGCAAAATCGATGTGATATTACTTATCGATGGCTCATCCTCTATGCTTTATGGCGAGAAAGCGACCTTATTGCATCACGTCTATGAGAGTACCAAAGCCTCTGTCGAAGCCGCTAATGACCGTTTTTCATGTTATCTGCTCAAAGAAAAGCTGGTTAAGCTGGATGATGCGGATGCTCTGACCACAGAATTAACTAACCTCCAGCCCGAGTCTAATCAGGCTGAAGCCACTCAACAAGTTTTTCCGATCTTGCCTGGCAAGCCGGCACTGATATTTTTAGTCTCTGATTTTCACTGGCCGGAAACACAATTGCAGTCATTGCTGACTGTATTGTCAGCCCATTTGGTGGTGCCTATGGTGTTATGGCAATCCAAAGAGTTTCTCGACTTTCCATTATGGCGATTTGTCGAGTTGACTGACCTTGAAACAGGAGCCAGTTCTCTGGTGTTTATCACCCGAGATCAAAAACAAAAAATTCAGCAGCAATATGACGATCGTAAAACCTATCTCACACAACAGTTTCGTCGATTTAATCAACATCCATTTTGGTTGATTGATCAGTATGATGCCAGACAAATGAGTCGATATTTCTCGATGCAGTAGGAACCTTTATGAAGTTTTTCAACACCATTTCACTGCTTTTAGGCTTATTTCTGCTTTCTGCTTTCTGTTCTGCAAAGCCCCATATACCAGGCCAACTTATCAAAATGGATCAAGGACGAAGCTATGGCTTGGTAGTTGGCGATATCATTGAACATCAATACCTGATCGCTATCGATACGGCGTATTCTTTATCCCCCTCATCTCTTCCCGTTGAGGGCGAATTAACCTACTGGCTTGATCTGAATAGCGTCGATATGACTTCCGATCAACAGGGAGCAAAAAAGCTCTATCATCTTACCCTTCGCTATCAAACCTTTTACGCACCTCTCGATGTCCGCAAACTACTTATTCCTGAACAACAATTAGTATTTACTGACAACTCAAATCAGCGATTTGAAATATCACTACCCGAATGGTATTTCACTATGTCGCCGATAAAAGAAGTTGTTTCAAGTGGTGTTGGTAATGATGATGGCAGTCATGGCTTTATGAAGCCCGATATCGCTCCCAGAACGCATTCACTTTTTCGCTATCAATCGCCCATCATCATTTATGGCAGTTTATCTGTGATAGCTTTGCTTATCTGGACTGCGCTCGCAGGATTATTACCCAAGTTCAGTACTTCACCATTTCACAAGGCTAAGCGTCAAATCAAACGCATCAAACGCCAAAAAAATACATCGTCTGAACAGGTGCAACAGGGCATGCAAGCTATGCATGATGCGTTGAATGCGCGAGCCAAACAGACCTTATTTGCCTCACAAATTGATGACTTTATTCATCGACACCCACAATTTAATGAAAGTCGAGGGCAAATAGAAGATTTTTTTCAGCAATCCAGAAGCGTTTTTTTCTTTGATAAAGAAGCTAAACCCACTATTTTGATGGATTGTATCCGTCTATGCGACAGACTCGCAGCCGCGGATAAAGTCGTGCAGAGTAACTCATGAATCTTGCTTTTCATCTGCCTTGGCTGCTGGTTTTATTACCACTCAGCTTATTACCTTTCTTTAACAGTTTGTTTGACAGGCATGCGACTCCCAGCAGACAGCTGATCAAGCTGAATCCACTGACTATTTGGCTTAATCGCTTAATAAAGCTCTCTGCCGCTTTTGCTATAGCGTCAGTCATTATTGGTCTTGCGGGTTTACACAGCCTGGAGCAAACGGTGACACGAACAGGACAAGGTGCCCATATTGTGTTTGTGTTGGATCGTAGTGCCAGCATGAATGAGACCTTTGGTGGTCAAACACCTGATGAAAATGAGCAGTCAAAAGCTCAGGCTGCCAGGCGATTACTATCTGAATTTGTTAATCGTCGACCGCATGATTTATTCGGTGTGGCGGGTTTCAGTACGCAACCATTTTACGTTAGTCCTCTCACTGAACATAAAAGCGCGATTCAGGCCGCAATCAATAGTCTTGAAACACCTGGTTTAGCGTTCACCAACGTCGCTAAAGGTTTAGGAATGGGGCTAAGCTACTTTAAAGACCAACCTCATACCGGTTCTCGCGTGATTGTCCTAGTGTCTGATGGTGCAGCAACCTTAGATCATCGAGCTCAGAAAACCTTGCGTGAATGGTTTGAGCGTTACCGTGTCAGCTTGTACTGGTTCTTTTTACGTACAGAAAATGGGCAAGGCATTTTCACCGAGCCAAAATCACATCGGGATGATAATCCAAGAGTCATGCCTGAACGACATTTACATAAGTTTTTCAATACGTTATCTGTACCCTATCACGCATATGAAGTCGATACCGCCGAATCACTCCAGGCTGCCATTGCAGAGCTGGATGAACTGGAAAGCTTACCATTGATTTATCAGGAAAAACTACCAAAACAAAGTCTGAAAGCTTGGTGTTATGGCTTCGCCTTATTTTTTGTATTACTTCTTGTTGCGGTGAAATTTTTGGAGAAACGCTCATGATGTTGCGTCGTCGTTATATACAACATCTTATGTTGGTGATTAGTCTGTTTTTTCTCACCTTACTGAATCTGCAAATATTGGAAAGACAGCATCAAAAAGCGATTAACGAGGCCATACAACTTTTACAGTCTCCTCGTTTGGTAGAGATGAATGAAATTGATCTGACAGAGCCTGAATTACAGTTTGCTTATGCCCATCATTTGCAACAGCGAGGCATGTTTGAAGACGCGGTTGATGCCTATGGTAAAGCCGAACGTATGAGCTCTCCTGCCATGCTGAAACTGGTTTATTACAATATGGGGAATCTCTATCTAGAGCAGGCGATTGAGACAGCAGAGAAGATGGGAATTGATCGTGCCACAGCACTGGCCGATGTCGCTAAAGATCTCTATAAATCAGCATTAAAAAATGATCCTGAGTTCTGGGCAGCAAAATACAACTATGAAGCAGCGCAGCGACTTTCTCGTGATTTACCTCTTGGTGATTTACAAGAGTCAGGTGAAGCACAAGAAAGCTCCGAAGAATTATGGTCAGCCATGCCCGGCTTCCCCCTCGGTTTGCCTTAGGTTGTTGTTATGAAACGCTTATATGCATTGATAGCCTCTGCAATATTATTGCTTATCGCTATTGTTCTGCCGCCCTTGCCCTTCACCGTGAAAAGCTATGACTTTGTGTTTGTGCTTGATATTACGCGTAGCATGAATGTGCAGGATTATTCCGATAAACAGGGGGGCGCTATCAGTCGCTTAGAAAAAGCCAAAGTGGCTATGCTTCAGGCTGCCAGAAGTTTGCCATGTGGCTCAAAAGTAGGCTTGGCTGTGTTCACCGAACGTGTTCCAGCGCTACTCTATTCACCTATCGAAGTCTGTAATGATTATCCGGTACTTGAGGCCAGTATTGATGCACTTGACTGGCGTATGGCATGGGTCGCTGACAGCAATATCGGACAAGCCCTATATAACACCCGTGAGCTGATGATGAATGACGTTCTTGCAGGAAGTAAGCTGGTGTTTTTCACCGATGGTCATGAAGCACCACCCGTGAATCCACGCTATGCCCCCGATTTCAGTTACCTGGATACCGAAAAGCAAAAAGAAGATTGGAAAGCCGGCATCATCATTGGTGTTGGCGAACTTGGCTTGAGTAAAATCCCGAAATTTGATGAAGACGGTGTGCAGATTGGCTTTTATACCGCTGAAGATGTGCCTCATGCCTCTCGCTTTGGTTTGCCAGAAGACCCAAGTAAAGTAGAAGGATATATCCCTCGTAATGGCCCTTGGGGAACAGCCAAAGTGGTCGGTACTGAACACATGTCCAGTCTCAAACAAGACTATTTAATGGACCTGGCTCAGCAAAATCATATGCTTTATCATCATCTGGAAAACAATGCCGCGCTGGCTAAAGCCCTGCAAAAAAATGACTTTGCTTATGAAGCCAAACAACCCACTCAGTTCAACAATATAGCAGCTGCCCTGGCCTTATTCCTGCTTCTGTATTGCTATCAACCTTTCAGAAAGAAATGGGCTATATAATTTAAATAAGCTACCAAAGCCCCAGTCTTAAAGTTAAGTATATTCAGCCGAAATTCAAGCTGTCTCGCTGCTTGTTCTTCATTTTTGTATTCTGTTTCGTCTGCCCTAATAAAGCTATACATGGCTAACGTAGCTCCGATAAGAAGCACCTGTAGGATTGAGTCGCACAAGGAATTCATCCCCTCTATTAGACAATAGAGGCCCAGCAGCCAATTTCTTTTTTTTATGTTGCTTTAGTCAAGCAAGAAACTCAGTAAGTGAAGAGCTGAAAGCAAGTGCTAGAAAACAAAACTTTAGACGAAAAAAAACCGGAGTAGAACTCCGGCTTTTTTGAATCTTTGGTGGCTATACCTAGATTCGAACTAGGGACCCCATCATTATGAGTGATGTGCTCTAACCAGCTGAGCTATATAGCCATATGAAGCGCGAAATAATACGATATAAATGCTTAAGTTTCAAGTGAAAAGATCATATTTATAACCAGTCACTCAGCTGGATACCAAAACCAATGCTATTGGAGTGTGCGTCATAGTCAATCAGGCTTTCACCATAGCCATTAAACCATTGCACATAACCCTTTACGCGGTCGGTAAGCGGGAAACTCCAGCCCAATTGAACGGCACCATAGTTATCATCAAAATTGAGGTTATTCCGCAGCAAAATATCAAAGCTGTGGTTATCCATCTTATATACAGCGCCAAGTTCAAAGTTACCCATATATTCTTCGATATCAGGGTTATCATCGTCGCTACTGCTATCCGGAATACGCCACCATGGTTTGAATGAGTAATACCAGTCATTGTGCTCAAACACAAAGTCGGTATAGACCCGATTCCAGCTACGTGACAGCGTACCTGCCTGACCGTTTGACTGGTGCACAACACCCGTCCGAATAAGCGAGTTTTTTATACCGAATAATTCATAATTTGTTTTAAACGATAGCCAAGCTTCTGGTTCATGATCTGATTCACGGAAAGGGGATGAGCTGTTTTTATTAAACTGCTGCCAGAATGAGCGATTGGTATAGGCCACATAGGCATCTGCCCGACCATTGAATAGGTCATAGGCAACAGGTAGTTTCAAACTGATTTGAAACTTGGTTTCCCAGGGTTGTAAGTGAATATTGTCACCCGGATAAGCGGTCTCAAAAGGCGCTTCATTCGGCGACGCCATATTATTGCTTAAAATAATGTAATTTGGCTTATGCGGTAATAATACAAACGGGTTTTTGGCTTCTTTCTTTTCCAAAAACAAACGGCGAGTGATCGCAGACTTATCTTCTGTCTCTACACCCGATTCTGTCACTTTGATATCAACAGGCTCAGGTTTAGGTGAGGCTTCTTCGAGTGCTTGTTGAGTGATACTTGATTCACAAAACTGTCTGATATCGCCAACCGGCATGCTATCATCAGCAGTAGCTAATTGGGTGAGCAAGCATTGATTTAACTTATCATCGGCAATGACCATGGGCATATAGCCAACAGTCAGCATTGATAAAAGAAACGAGAGTGATGCCGTCTTCATGGCTTGCCTTTAAAAAGTGAACAACAATTCACGACATCATAGCTCAGAACGCTAAACGTTGAAGCGGAAATGCATGACATCACCGTCTTTGATGACATACTCTTTCCCTTCCAGACGCCATTTACCTGCATCTTTAGCGCCTTGCTCTCCGTTGAATTGCACAAAGTCATCATAACTAATAACTTCAGCACGGATAAAACCTTTCTGGAAGTCAGTATGAATAACGCCAGCGCCTTCTGGTGCTGTCGCGCCAACTTTCACTGTCCAGGCACGAACTTCTTTTACACCCGCAGTAAAATATGTATGCAAACCAAGCAATTCATATCCGGCACGGATGACACGATTCAGGCCAGGCTCGTCTTGTCCGATTTCACTTAAGAACTCGACTTTTTCATCGTCTTCCAGTCCAGCAATTTCTGACTCAATCGCCGCACAGATAACCACTACATTGGCGCTTTCTTGTTCTGCCAATTGTTTCACCGCATCCAATGCCGGATTATTTTCAAACCCATCTTCAGAGACGTTAGCGATATACATGGTCGGTTTGATCGTCAGCAGGTGTAAGTCACGAATCAAGGCTAGTTGATCTTTATCCAAGCCCATAGCCCGGACAGGTTTACCACCATCTAACTCCTCACGCATTTGTGTGAGTAACTCTAATCTTGCTTTCGCCGTTTTATCGCCACTTTTTGCGTCACGTGTGGTTTTAGTGATGGCTTTCTCAACACTTTCTAAATCAGCCAAGGCTAATTCCGTGTTAATTACTTCGATATCATCCAGTGGTGAGACTTTGCCAGATACATGGACGATATTGTCATCTTCAAAACAACGTACCACGTGGGCAATCGCATCCGTTTCACGGATATTGGCGAGGAATTTATTACCTAAACCTTCACCTTTTGAAGCACCAGCAACTAAGCCAGCAATATCAACGAATTCCATGGTGGTTGGCAAAACCCGTTCAGGACTGACAATCGCAGCCAGCTTATCCATTCGAGGGTCAGGGACTGGGACGATGCCAACATTCGGTTCAATGGTACAAAAAGGATAGTTCTGCGCATCGATACCGGCTTCAGTCAATGCATTAAACAAGGTTGATTTGCCAACATTAGGTAAACCGACGATACCGCACTTAAATCCCATGAGAAATCCTATTGTGAATGTAGCCAGTTCATAGCCTTATCCATATTTCCGGATAACACCTCTGGCAAAATACGTAAAACATTATCGATGGCTTGCTCGATCTGTTGACGATCGGTCGGAGAAGGTTTGCTGAGTACATAATCAGAAACCAGTTTGCTATGTCCAGGATGCCCTATCCCCAAACGACAGCGCAGGAATTGCTTGCCACCCGTCTGAGCAATAATATCTCTGAGCCCGTTGTGTCCGCCATGGCCACCATCACGTTTTAATTTAACGGTGCCGGGCGCCAAATCTAATTCATCGTGTATGACGAGAACATTCTCTAATGGAATTTTGAAAAAATTGGCTAATGGCGCGACAGACTGACCGCTTCTATTCATAAATGTCAGCGGTTTTAGCAAATACACTTTATGACCATCCAGAGAGCATTGAACCAGCTCCCCGTGATATCGGTTTTGAACAGTAAAGTTCACACCGAGATCACGAGCAAGCTGGTCCAATAGCCAGAACCCGACATTATGTCGGGTTCCTTCATACTGGGAGCCGGGATTACCTAAACCGGCGATGATCCAGCTCCCCATCTAAAGATTACTCTTCAGTTGCTTCTTCATCACCTTCTGCGTCTTCAGCTTCATCATCCACTGTATGTACGCGAGGCATATGAATGTTAACGACTGCTTGGTCATAAGCAGAACGTTCACCTTCTTCAAGGTGCTCTTCCTGACCGTGTGACAGTGCAGTTAAGCTCACACCTTTAGGCAGGGCGATTTCTGATAAGTGAATCGCTTCATCTAATTCCAGCTTGCTGATATCCACTTCGATGTACTCAGGCAGATCAGCTGGTAAACAAGCAATTTCAACCTCAGTCATCACGTGTGAAACAACACCACCGGCTTTTACGCCTGCTGCTTTTTCTTCACCAATGAAGTGAAGAGGTACAGTCATTGTCATTTCATGTTTCGCATCAACACGCAGGAAGTCAGCGTGAATGATTTTGTTGTCATTGGCAGGGTGACGTTGCAGGTCTTTTAATACAACTTGCTCTTTTTTCTTACCAATGTTCAGCGTCAGAATGTGTGCATAAAATGCTTCTTCAGCTAAATGACGAATGAATTGGTTATGATCTAAAGCGATCGAAACTGGCTCTTTTTCAGCGCCATAAACAACAGCTGGTACTTTACCCGCATGACGAAGGCGGCGGCTCGCACCTTTCCCCTCATCAGTACGCGCTTCAGCTTGTACTTCAAATAAGTTTTCCATTTTTTTCTCCAAAAACAATGGACTTTTGCCCATCAAAAATGCCGCTATTCAAGCGGCGTAAGCCTCCCCCGCGACCAGGTTCGGCACGTAGAAGTCAGCCGAAGCTGACTAATCCATATACAAGGAGCTAACAGACTCCTCGTTACTAATTCTGTACATCGCTTCTGCCAGCATCTCAGCGATGCTTAACACGCGAATTTTTTCACATTCCTGTGCATGTGGTTGCAACGGAATGGTATCGGTCACGACCAGTTCATCGAGTACCGAATTGCTGATATTTTTTATAGCAGGGCCTGATAAAACAGGATGTGTGGAATAGGCAACCACGCGAGTAGCGCCATGTTCTTTCAATGCTGCAGAGGCCGCGCATAATGTTCCAGCCGTATCCACCATGTCATCAATTAACACGCAGACACGTCCATCGACATCACCAATAATATTCATGACTTTGGCTTCATTAGCACGCGGACGACGTTTGTCGATAATAGCTAACTCAACACCAAGATGTTTTGCTAAGGCACGCGCTCTAACCACACCACCCACATCAGGTGAAACCACGACTAAGTCCTGGTATTTGTGTTTCCAGATATCACCCAGTAAGACAGGTGAAGCGTAGACATTATCAACAGGACAATCAAAAAAGCCCTGAATTTGGTCGGCGTGTAAATCGACAGTTAAGACTCGGTCAGCTCCTACGCCAGTCAGCATATTCGCCACGACTTTTGCCGTGATAGCAACACGGGCTGAGCGAGGACGGCGATCTTGTCGAGAATAACCAAAATAAGGCACAACCAAGGTAATACGCTTTGCTGATGCACGACGAATAGCGTCGGTCATCACCATCAGTTCCATCAAATGGTCATTGGTTGGCATACAGGTAGGTTGAACGATAAAGACGTCTTTACCACGTACGTTATCAAGGATTTCAACCATGATTTCGCCATCACTGAATTTTTCCACAGTGGCTTTACCAAGGGAAATATTAAGGAAATTGGCGATGCTTTGAGCCAGCTTACGATTGGCATTACCAGTAAATACCATCATGCGGCTGTCGGCTGTTCGTTGTTGTAACTGGAGAAGTCGGTTTTGTGTCACGGTAGAGGCGCCGAGTTTTCTATCAAAAAAACAAAAGAGTGGCTGGGGTACCAGGATTCGAACCTGGGAATGCTGGGATCAAAACCCAGTGCCTTACCGCTTGGCGATACCCCAACTGACAAAACTCATTCTATCATCTTGCTGTCACATCTGGCTTATTTTTCTGCCAGTGTTCTTGCAGTGAGTGGCGACTGATTACAGCCTTTTGCCACAAAACCCTGCCAGTGTGAAGGCAGTTTATCTATCACGTCTTGTGCTTGTTGCTGACTTTGAAAATCAGCGAAAACACATGCTCCTGTACCAGTCATTCTTGGAGGCGCGTATTGTGCCAACCATTCTAGTGCATTTGCAACTGCTGGATAGTGTTTGACGACTACCGCTTCGCAGACGTTTCTGCCTTCCCCAGAAAGGAAGCGCGGTATTGTGATAGGTTCGCAGTCCCGTGTCAATTCCACTGATGAAAATATTTCTGCCGTAGACACATGACAATCTGGAAAAATCACCGCAAACCAAGGTTCTACCAGGGATATTGGCGTTAAGTCTTCACCGACACCTTCAGCCCAGGCAGCATGTCCCGCGATAAAAATAGGGACATCGGCCCCTAAATTGAGTCCAATTTGCGCTAATTTTTGCTGTGATAAACCACACTGCCAAAGTTGATTGAGAGCGACTAAGGTGGTTGCCGCATTAGAACTTCCGCCACCCAATCCACCACCCATTGGCAATCGTTTGGTGATGGAAATATCCACACCCTGCTCACTATCTGTAAAAGGCTTGAGTAACTTTGCAGCTTTGACAATCAGATTATCTTCGTCTGCTACTTCATCAAAAGTTGTTTTGAGATTTACTTGCCCAGAACGGTTGATATCAAAAAACAAACTATCGCCATAGTCCAGAAACTGAAAAGCGGTCTGGAGGTTATGGTAACCATCCTCTCTTCGTCCGGTGATGTGCAAAAATAAGTTTAATTTTGCCGGCGCTGGCCATGCTTTCACTCAGGTCGACTCCAATCAGCAATGATTAATCTAATATTCAAATCCGGGTGTTTGATAAAAATTTTGGCCGGCACAACCATACCATCAAAAGGTACATAACGCAGATATTCAATCTGCCAACCGGCTTGCTGTAAGGTTTTTAAGCGTCCGTTTTCATCCAGCTCATACTCATCAACCGCCACCTTTTGATATGGCACACCTCTCACCCAGTCCCGTAATGCACTGACAGGTAACAGCCAGCCTAAGGTTTTGGCTAATAACTGCTCGGGCGTTTGTGCTGAATATTGCTCACCATCATCCAGCGTCAATGTGACTTGTTCGTCATCCCCAACTAACTCCGCCCCACCTTGAGAGAAAGGACCGGTGAGTTTGATATCGAAATCTTCACCTTGTTGTTGCCAGCTAATGCCTGCATTCCAGCCTTCACGCCCCTGAGTGATGGCAGTACGGCCTCTAAAACGCCAGTCTTTCAGTGAAGCTATTTCTGTCTGCTGCATTTGCCATCGTTGCTCTGGCGACTCTGTCGTTTTAGGTTGCCATAATGGCGCGCAGGCAGTGAGTAATAGACTCAGTCCGGCTAACCAAACTAATCTCATTGGCCAAACCTGCGCATCGTTTCAATCAGAAGTTTATTATCAGGATCCTGCAATAAACCTTTATCCCAGATGTCTTTAGCTTCTCTTTTTTTACCACGTTGCCACAGCACTTCACCTAGATGCGCAATAAACTCAGGGTCAGGATTAGCTTCAGTGGCTTCTCGCAGATATTTTTCTGCTTTCGCTAAGTCGCCTAGTCGGTAATAGACCCAGCCCAGACTATCGAGGTAAAAAGGATCACCAGGCTTCAGTTCTAAAGCACGTTGAATCAACTTTAATGCTTCCTGATGACGATCCGTACGATCGGTTAAGGTATAACCCAACGCGTTTAATGCTTGAGAATTGTTGGGATCGTTGGCCAGAATTTGTTTTAGATCAGCTTCCAACACATCTAACTTATCCAGCGACTCAGCAATCATGGCCCGACTGTATAAAGCGTCTTCATTTTTCGGGTAGTGTTTGATGGCTTTTGTTAATAAGTCAAAAGCCTCCTGCTTCATATCTTGATCGCGCAGCAAGCTGGCTTCAAATAAATAGTATTGCAGTTCTTTATTCGGTAACTGTTTTCTCAACTGGGCCAGATGCTCACGTGCTTTTTCAATATCATCACGCCCTAATAACAGGTTGATGTAATGTGTCTGCGCCAAATCAAAACGACTACTTTGCACAGGTACAGAGGCAAACCAGACCAGCGCAGCATCCACATTGGCATTTAATTCTTCTGCAATGCCCATGAAATAAGCGGCTTGATTCGTCGGATCGCCGAGTTGCAGTAAATCACTGAAATATGACTTTGCTTTTTCGCCATCTTTCTCTTCCAGCGCGAGCAATCCAAGCGCAAACAACACATCACGGTTTTCAGGATTATCTGCCTGAATCGATTCAAAGATAGTGCGTGCTTTATCCAGTTGACCGTCATCACCTAATAATTTGCCATAGGTAAAACGTAGTTCATCACTGGCATCCTCTTTTGCTGCAGGTTTGGCCAGCAGTTTGATACCGTCTTTGGTTTGTCCTAAACGCTGTAATGTGTCAGCTTTCAGTACAAGATAACTTTCATTATCAGGGTCAGCTTTTAACAAAGGATCAATTTCAGCCAATGTAATCGGATACTGCTGATAGAAGAAAACTAAACGTGCATAGGCGTAATGCGCATCTGGATGGCCTTGTTGATAAAGGTCTAACTTCTGCAGCGAGGCAAGCGCTTCTTCCGGTGGCGCTACTTCCGCCAGGTTCTCTGTCGCTCTGACTAGATACACTTTTTGATTTTCCGGCGCGAGTGACAATGCTTTATTGATGGCCTGAACTGCACCGTCATAATCTTTCTGCATCATCAGAAATGGCGCGCGCATCATGTAAACATCAGCATTGTTAGGATCGACTTCCAACCAGCGATCTAATGCATGACTAATTCTTTCTTCGTTTCTGGATAAGGTGGCGACTTGTGCACTTCTGCTCGCCAGTTTTGGTGACTTGACCATATCCGCAGCACGTTCATAAAGCTCAACCGCCGCACCCACTTCACCACGCTGTCCCGCCACTTCCGCAGTAAGGATGTAGTACATCAGTTCAGGTGACATTGGCATAGTCACTTCCGGCTTTTTCTCCTCTTTTACTTCGGGAGCAGCCTTAACAACTTTTTGCGTCTCATCAACTGTGGCTTGAGTTTGCTGTGCGGGGGTTGCAGCACAGGCAGTCATAAGAGAGGTAAGTCCGATCAGAGCAAAATATTTAGTACGTTGCCCTACATTCATCATGAATGATTTCGTTGAATCCATATTAAAACGACCTGAACGTTTGATTTTGATAGAATGGCGAATTGTTTTCACTAAATAACAGACGATTGTAATAATGGCTGTAAAGTTTAACAGCATTTAATAACGACTTTTTCTTAATATGCATCTTGTCACCTATGGCATCAACCACAATACTGCTCCGGTTCATATCCGTGAGCTTTTTGCGTTTGATGCGAGCATGCTTCCAGCAGCTTTATCCAAATTACATGAAGATGATTCCATACTTGAAGTCGTTATTCTGTCGACCTGCAATCGTACTGAAATCTATTGTTGTATCGATGGAGAGTCTGACAACCAGATCCTCGCTTGGTTGCATGACTATCATCAGCAGGAAGAGGGGGCCATCACCCCATACCTTTATCATTACCAACAAGCCGATGCGATCAGACACCTGATGCGAGTCGCCTGTGGATTAGACTCCATGGTGCTGGGCGAACCACAAATACTCGGTCAGTTAAAAGACGCTTACAGCCAATCACTCAATGCCAACACCCTGGGGAAATCATTAGGTCGCTTATTCCAACACGCATTTGCTGTCGCTAAACAAGTCCGTACCGATACGGCTATCGGTAATAGCCCGGTCTCGGTCGCCTTTGCGGCAGTCAGTCTGGCCAAACAAATTTTCAGTGAACTGGCTGACTCTACCGCTTTACTAATCGGCGCCGGCGAAACCATCGAACTAGTCGCACGTCATCTTTATGATAACGGTATCAAGCGCATCATCATCGCAAACCGTACGATTGAACGCGCGCACAATCTCGCCACACAAGTCGATGGTTATGCCATCAGCCTCAGTGAACTACCTGCTCACTTAGCAGAAGCCGATATTGTCGTCAGCTCCACGGCCAGCCAGCTACCAATTCTGGGCAAAGGGGCAGTAGAAAGAGCCTTAAAAGTCCGTAAACGTAAACCCATCTTCATGGTCGATATTGCCGTACCACGGGATATTGAAGCGGAAGTGGGATTATTAGATGATATCTACCTTTACTGTGTGGATGATTTAAAAGAAATCATTGAAGAGAATTTACAATCTCGTCGTGATGCAGCCTTACAGGCGGAAGAAATTATCGACACACAAGTGGATCATTTTCAGGCATGGCTAAGAACACAAGATGCCGTCCCTGTAATTAGAGCCATACGTGATAATGCTGAAGAGATAAGTAAGCATTCACTAGAAAGAGCAATAAAACAACTTGAGCAAGGCATGCCTGCTGAACAGGCCATGACTGAACTCGCTCGTACACTGACCAACCGCTTACTGCATGAACCGAGTCGCCAACTCCGTCATTCCGGATTTGATGAAGAAGGACAGTTACTCAATGCAGCGCGACGTCTGTTTAATATCAAGGATCCCAAGTGAAAGATTCGATCAAACATAAACTAGAATCCCTCGTTGATCGTCATGAAGAAATTAGTGGTCTGCTCGCTGATCCTGACACCATGGCCGATCAAAATAAGTTCCGGTCACTGTCACAGGAATACGCGCAATTAGAGCCTGTTGTCAGCAACTTTAATGCTTATCGCCGCACAATCGACGCATTGGAAGATGCCAAGCTGATGCTGGATGAAGATGATGCTGAAATGCGCGAAATGGCAAAAGACGAAATTAATACGGCAGAAGAGAAGCTCGAAGAACTCGAACTCACCCTGCAAAAATTATTACTGCCTAAAGATCCGAATGATCAACGCAATATCTATCTGGAAATTCGTGCTGGAACGGGTGGTGATGAAGCAGCCATTTTCTCTGGTGATTTATTCCGTATGTACACTAAATATGCTGAGTCTCGTCGCTGGAAAGTTGAAGTCATTAATGCACAAGAAGGCGAGCATGGCGGCTATAAAGAAGTCATTTGTCGCGTCGTCGGTGAAGGTGCGTATTCTCGCCTGAAGTTCGAATCAGGTGCTCACCGTGTACAACGGGTTCCGGAAACCGAATCACAAGGCCGTATTCACACCTCGGCTTGTACTGTTGCTATTCTCCCAGAAGCAGATGAGATTGATGAAGTTGATATCAATCCAGCGGATTTAAAAGTCGATACCTACCGATCTCAGGGTGCCGGTGGTCAGCACGTTAACACCACGGATTCTGCGGTACGTATCACGCACATTCCAACCGGTATCGTCGTCGAATGTCAGGAAGAGCGTTCACAGCATAAAAACCGTGCCAAAGCGATGTCAGTGTTACAAGCACGCATCATGGCTGCGCAGGTAGAAAAACAAGCTGCCGAAGAAGCTCAAACGCGGAAGTCACTGGTGGGTTCAGGTGACCGAAGTGAACGGATTCGTACTTATAATTATCCTCAAGGACGTGTCACTGATCACCGCATCAACTTAACCTTATACAAACTGGTTGAAATCATGGAAGGTGAACTGGAACAAGTCATTGAACCACTGATCAACGAATACCAGGCGGATCAGCTCGCCGCCTTATCCGGCGAGTCTTAAATCCAGTCGCGTGGTGGCAGAAAGTCCGTGTATAAACGGGCTTCTGCTGATCCGGCTTCCGGAATCCAGTGATAACGCCATTTCACCAATGGTGGCAGTGACATCAGAATCGATTCAGTACGACCCCCCGACTGCAATCCAAACAATGTACCGCGGTCATACACCAGATTAAACTCAACATAACGACCACGACGATAGAGTTGAAAATCGCGCTCGCGCTCACCAAATTCGGCATCTTTTCGTTTTTGCACAATCGGTGCGTAAGCTTTGATATAACTGTCTCCGACTGACTGCATAAATGCAAAGCAACGCTCAAAGCCCCACTCATTCAAATCATCAAAAAACAAACCACCGACGCCACGACACTCATCACGATGTTTCAGGTAAAAATACTCATCACACCATGATTTAAAGCGTGCATAAACATCATCACCAAATGGATCACATGCAGCTTTAGCCGTGGTATGCCAGTGAATCACATCCTCTTCATTGCCGTAATAAGGTGTTAAATCATAGCCACCACCAAACCACCAGATAGGGGCTTCGCCTTCTTTTTCTGCGATAAAAAAGCGGACATTAGCATGTGATGTGGGCACATAAGGATTATGAGGATGAATCACCAGCGACACACCCATTGCTCGAAAGCTTCGACCCGCTAACTCTGGACGGCTGGCCGTAGCTGAAGCCGGTAAATTATCACCACTCACTTCAGAAAAATTGACACCACCCTGCTCAAACACCGCACCATTGCTTAAAACTCGTGTGCGACCACCACCGCCCGTTTCACGTTTCCAGTCATCAATTTCAAACGAGGCTTCACCATCAATTAATTCAAGTTCATTGCATATACTTTCTTGTAGGCGAAGTAGATACTCACGAACGGCATTAATATCGGGTGTACTCATCGTAAAATTTCTCCTGTTCGTGCGTCTCTGATTTGGCTGGGTTTACTCGCGCCGCCCAAGCTGCCAGGTAAAACATAATCCAATTCAGGTAACTGCCAACGCACCTGATGCACATTCATCGCTGGTCGTAATCCGTTTATATTGGCACTGGTCGACACAATCGCACCACCAAAAGCCTCACATAAAGCGCGCGTTTGTGGATGTGCGGTTACCCGCACGGCAATGGTGTCATGCAAACCTGTCAGTAACATCGAGACTTCTTCACGAACGGGCAGTAACCAGGTAACCGGACCGGGCCAGGTTTTATTCAACTCAGCTAACACTGAAGCTTCAACGGGCTGAATAAAATCTTGTAACTGATTAAAATCAGAAGCAATCAGAATAAGACCTTTATGCCAGGGGCGCTGTTTCAGTTCTAATAAACGTAATAAGGCTTCTTCATCCCAGGGATCACATCCCACACCAAACACAGCCTCTGTCGGGTAGCCAATAACGCCACCTGCATTCAGTGTTTTTACTGCTTCTCGTAACCGCAACGTATCTGCCATCTTCTCACCTCTATTCAGCCGTATTAAGTGAAAACCAAATTTCGCTCAATAAAAAGGGGTTAACCAGTAACCCCTTTTTACATTCTCAAACCGTGAGTTTAGCCCTGCTCACGTGCCACAGCGCGATAAGCGATATCAGTCCGGAAATACGCATCATCCCACTTAATATGACTCAATGCGTCATACGCTGATTTTTGCGCTTCAGCCACAGTATTGCCCAGTGCCGTGACACATAACACGCGACCGCCAGCCGTGACGACATTATCACCCTGACTCGCTGTACCTGCATGGAAGACTTTACTGCCATTTTGTTCGGCGTCTGCAATACCCGTAATCACATCACCTTTACGGTAACTATCTGGATAGCCTCCGGCCGCCATCACTACCCCAATGGCCGCACGCGAATCCCACTCAGCTTCGACTTCGTTTAAACGCTTGTCTAATGCCGCTTCACATAATGTGACTAGGTCCGACTGTAAACGCATCAAAATCGGCTGAGTTTCTGGGTCACCAAAACGGCAGTTATATTCAACTACGCGTGGCGCGCCTGCTTCATCAATCATAAGACCCGCATACAAAAAGCCAGTGTAAGGACGACCATCAGCCGCCATGCCTTTCACAGTTGGCTCAATCACTTCGGTCATAATGCGTGTAAACACCTCATCGGTGACCACAGGTGCAGGAGAATAAGCGCCCATACCGCCAGTATTAGGGCCTTTATCGCCATTGTCGCGAGCTTTGTGATCTTGTGATGTCGCCAATGGCAAAATATGTTCGCCATCCACCATCACGATGAAACTGGCTTCTTCACCTGTCATAAACTCTTCAATGACCACACGGCTACCGGCATCACCAAAGGCATTGCCAGACAGCATATCTTCAACCGCTGAAATAGCTTCGGCTTCGGTCATCGCCACAATCACGCCTTTGCCCGCAGCCAGACCATCGGCTTTAACAACAATGGGGGCGCCCTGCTCTTGAATATAAGCTTTGGCTTCATCCACCTGCGTAAATACTTGATAAGCCGCGGTTGGAATTTGATGACGAGCGAGGAAATCTTTAGTGAAGCTTTTTGAGGCTTCTAATTCTGCCGCCGCTTTTGATGGACCAAAACAACGTAAACCGGCAGCTTCAAAGGCATCAACCACACCCATGGTTAACGGCACTTCCGGCCCCACCACGGTTAAATCAATCGCGTTGTCCTGAGCAAATTTCACCAGCCCGGCGATATCTTCGACTTTGATATCCACATTGCTGATATTGCTTTCACTGGCGGTGCCGGGATTACCCGGTGCCACAAAAACCTGAGAACACTTTGGAGATTGATTCAGTTTCCAGGCGAGAGCATGTTCGCGCCCACCGCTACCGATGACTAATACTTTCATAGATGATTGCCGGAGATGCTAAAAAAGAGGCTAATAATACCGTAGATAACCGCTTTTCCAAACCACCAAAATGGATGATTTATATAGGCAAAGCGATTCTTTTTCTCAAGCAATCCGTCAGCAGCCAGTGCTAGCTTTGATCCAGGTCAAGATCTGTTCGGATAATAAAACAGCTTAAATCCTCGCTGGTTATACTTTGCGCACATTATTTAGGAATAAAACCATGACTGATGCGATTGAATTTAATGAAGGATTAATCCGCCGTTACGACAAAGCTGGCCCGCGTTATACCTCCTACCCGACAGCTGTCGAATTTCATCATGGTTTTACGGCCGACACATACGCTCAACATATTGCTTTATCTAATCAGCGTGGAGGGCCTCTGTCTTTGTATTTCCATGTGCCTTTCTGCGATACCGTTTGTTTCTATTGCGCCTGCAATAAAATCATTACTAAAAACCGCCAGCATGCTCAGCCTTACTTAGAAAACCTGTATGAAGAAATCCGTATGCAGGCTGAACTGTTTGACTCAAATAGAGTAGTAGAACAACTGCACTGGGGCGGTGGCACGCCTACATTTTTAACCCATCAGCAAATGCGTGAACTGATGGCGCACACACGTCAGCACTTCACCTTAGCGGATGATGACAAGGGTGAGTTTTCGATTGAAATCGATCCCCGCGAAGCTGATGACGCCACCATAAAACTATTAAGAGAGCTTGGCTTTAACCGCATCAGCCTGGGTTTGCAGGACTTCAACCCTAAGGTGCAGAAAGCCGTTAACCGTATTCAAACCGAAGAACAAACATTCTCGATTTTAGATGCCGCCCGCCGTGAAGGCTTTCGCAGTATCAGCCTGGATCTGATCTACGGTCTGCCCCATCAAACCGTAGAAAGCTTCAGCGAAACGTTAGATAAAGTGATTGCTGCCAGTCCTGATCGTTTGTCCGTGTTCAACTACGCTCACATGCCTGATCTATTTAAAACACAACGGCAAATTGCTACAGCTGACATTCCACTACCACAGGTGAAATTACAGATTCTGCATCGTACCATCGATAAACTGACCGCCGCAGGTTATGTATATATAGGCATGGATCACTTTGCCAAACCAGACGATGAGCTGACCCTAGCTCAACAAAACAAACAGCTGTATCGCAACTTTCAGGGTTACTCGACTCGTGCTGAGTGTGATCTGATTGGTTTTGGTGTGACCTCCATTGGCAAAGTTGGTGATGCCTATGTACAAAATGTGAAAACGCTGCCGGAATATGATGAAGCGATTAAGGCGGGCAAGTTGCCGGTCTTACGTGGTGTTGAGCTGGATGACGATGATAAATGTCGTCGCGACATCATCACTCGTCTTATCTGTGATTTTGCTCTGGATATTCCCGCTATCGAAAAAGCTTACAACCTCAACTTCAACGAGTATTTTGCTGACGCCATTGAAGACCTAGAACAATTTGCCCAAGACGGCCTGTTGCAGTATAAATGGGACTCTATAGAAGTCTTACCCGCCGGCCGCTTGTTAATTCGTAATATCTGCATGGTGTTTGATAAATACAGTCAACAAGCAAGGCAGCGATTTTCCAAAGTTATATAGGGCACATGCTGGAAAAACTCCGACAGTACTTCATCTTTGGTCGATTGGGCGTCAAGCTGTATGTGCTTGCTGTCATTACCGGATTACTGTCGAGTCTCGCCATTATTCTGCTGCGCCTGACCATTGATTTTGGTCAAATGGCCCTGTTCCCCTCTGGCGAAGTGGAAAGTTACGACTCATTACCCTGGTACTGGTTACTGGCACTTCCCATTATCGGCAGTCTACTGATTGGGCTGTTATTTCGCGGACTGGATGCAGAGCAACGTAACACTGGTATTTTGCATGTTATCGAACGGCTCTCCTCCTATGAAGGCCGGCTTCCGTGGCAAAATGCCGTCCGGCAATTTATTGGTACCAGTATCGCTATCATTACCGGCCATTCTGTCGGTCGTGAAGGACCAGGTGTGCATCTGGGCGCTGCCAGCGGCAGTTTGCTTGCAAGCGGATTAGAGCTCCCAAACAACAGTGTACGTATTCTGGTTGCTTCTGGCTCTGCCGCCGCCATAGCTGCATCCTTTAATACGCCCATCGCTGGTGTGATCTTCGCGATGGAAGTCATCATGATGGAATACCACATTGCCAGTTTTATTCCGGTCATTCTGGCAGCGGTAACCGGTGCAGTGGTCTGTCGATTAACGTTTGGTGACGATACGGTTTTTGTTAACCTTGCCTCCGAAATGCAGTCCTTATGGGAGCTGCCCTATATTATTTTTCTCGGCATCATTATTGGTTTTTTAGCCACCTTATCTTTAAAAAGCCTACAATTGTTTTCCGGCACCTTTAGTAAACATCCTGCTTGGTTACGTCCAACCTATGCCGGTATTTTAATGGGTGTGTTTGGCATGGCCGTGCCTGAAGTGATGGGCATGGGCTACGGCATTATTGGCAGTATCTCCGCTAATGAAATCGCGATTGGCAGCCTGGTCATTATCCTGGTGCTGAAACTTGTCCTGTCCTCTGCTTGTGTGGGTTTTGGTATCCCCGCAGGTATGGTCGGCCCCACCATGGTCGTGGGTGCATGTGCTGGTGCGATCCTGGGTTATATCGGTAATTTAGCCTTACCGGAATATGCCTCTTCCATGACCTTTTATGCCGTTATCGGTATGTGTGCGATGATGTCTGCCACACTCAAAGCCCCACTTGCGGCTTTAATGGCGATGCTGGAATTAACCGGTAATCCGGAAATCATCCTGCCGGGGATGCTGGCGATTGTATTCTCCAGTTTGATTATTCATGACTACTTCAAGCTTGATGCCTTATTTGTCAGCATTCTTCGCTATCGTGGCCTCGACTTTCAAAATGACCCCATCTCACAAGCATTACGTAAGATCAGTGTGGGCGCGGCCATGCAACGTAACTTTGTCACGTTAAA
The DNA here is from genome assembly GCA_002706095.1 of Methylophaga sp. Taxonomy (GTDB): domain Bacteria; phylum Pseudomonadota; class Gammaproteobacteria; order Nitrosococcales; family Methylophagaceae; genus Methylophaga; species Methylophaga marina. Next base: position 119,874 of record PAJP01000025.1, read on the forward strand.
TCAAACCATCAGCGCCCAAATGGCCATGCAAACCTTAAAAAACAGCCCCGAATGGATCATTATTACCCGCGATCGCATTCCGGTGGTAATGATGCCTGCCAGTGATCTGGCCAGAGCTGTCAGCGTCAAAGACATGGGTGAAAATACCGAAATCGACTTAATGCAAATTCCCGGCACACGTCGAGATGTACACAAAATTTCCTTACATACCAGTTTGTTCGAAGCACACCGGGCCCTGAATGAACATCATGTAGAAGCGCTTTACGTCAGCCGTCAGAACGCACCAATGATTGAACGAATCTACGGCATTCTGACTCGTGAAATGATCGAAGCCCACTACCAATTACCTAAATCTGTAACAAAATAGTAAAAAGGGTAGTGAACAAATCGAAAATCTTCGTTATAATGTGCGGCTTGTTGCCCAGGTGGTGAAATTGGTAGACACAAGGGACTTAAAATCCCTCGCCCTAATCCGGCGTGCCGGTTCGATTCCGGCCCTGGGTACCATACGAATACGAAAGCCTCGATACTGCAAAGTCTCGGGGCTTTTTTATTTGTGCTGTAACAGCAGAATGTTTAGCTAGTACCGAGTGTTGTTGCAATGACTTATTGCTTATACGCTTGTTCGTACCTTGGCTGGCCATAAGGAACGCGCCTTCAATGACTGCATCATTCACTAAAACACACTGGCTTTTCTTGCTCCTGGCCGCCCTACTTACTGTGGCTCAGCCTTCAGCTGAAGCAGGTTTGATCTCCGGCTTGTCAAAATTAGGGAAAAGTATAGATGCACCGGATAGCCCCCATGGCTCGTCCTTTCGGTTTGCTGATGAGTTAGCCCATTATCCAGAAGGCGGCGTCGCCGAAATTAGTTTTAACCCTAGTCAAAATCAATGGCTAGCAAAAACACCCGATGGCAAAAGCGTACCCGTTCATCAATTCACTGAAACCGCGGCAGATGCAAACAAGCAAGCCACCTTATTACTATCGGAAAGTCATCTCCCTTATTCTCTGGATGCCTTTAATAAACTCCCCTCGGACGTAGCCATCAAGATTAAATCTCGACAAGGCAAAACCTATTCACTCACCACCAGCCCAACAACCAAACTCATTGATAAACACATCAGCATTAGTATTAGCGATATCAGTGCATTAAAAACGGCCATGTGGCAATTACAACGCCCCATCTCTTCGTCAAATATGCGGTTGATTCAACTGGCTGATAATCCTGAGGTTACGCTACCTAAACAAAATTACGGTTCAAAAATACCGGTGGATAAAGTCGGCACGAAGCAGTTGCTGAACGCACTCAAAACAATGCGTCAGCAAACCTTTGTTATTTCAGCCAAGGTAGAAAATGGCTTTTTAATGCATGGCAAAGAAAAAATCGCTGTGAAGGATTTAGAAAAGGTCGCTGCTGATAGAGATATCAGCCTGATCATTCTCGGCTCAGATAAACCGAAAAAGACCTTACAAACCTTGGCTAAAGACTGGCAAAAAAAGAAAGATGATGGCAGTTTAAATACATACACTACTGGTGATTTTTACAATGCCTTTGCTGCTAAAAATTCGTCGGCTCCAATACCTGTTGGTATTGATTCCTCTGGGAAGTTACGCACCGCACTGCATTTTGATCATCGCGCACCAACTAAAGCAGCCGTCGAAAAGCAAAGCAGTAGCCTCGAGCTCGCCTCAATGCCACTGAATGTTTTAGCAAAATCGGCCATGCTACTTCAGCCCAATGAAGCACGTGCAAAAGAACTGGATGATCGTATACACCCACTCATTCCGTCATGGGTTCATCTTTCTTTAATCGCTTCATTAGCGATTGGCCTGGTCTCCTACAAAACATCCTGGTTCTTATACCTCAAACTCTGGTCCTCACCAGTCAGAGTCAATTACCCAACTTGGCATGCATTCACCATTCGTTATCTGCTGCACCGATTGGGCTTTGTTCTGCTTTATCTGCCATTACTGGGCTTTATTAGCCCGATCTATATATTGATAACCTGGACTTACAAAATTATTCACTTTTTGCTGATTCGTCCCGCTTCTTGGATTTTAAGCAAATTCAGTTAGGGAAAAGCCAAAGCATGGATAGGACTCAACTTGATTAATCAACAATCAACTCTATTGATTTTAAATGAGCTGAACAGACGTATTTCCTGAGATAGCATCCCTTTTAACCAGTTTTATTCCCAATACCAAATGTCAATATTGATATTGCAGACCGAGCAATACTTCGTGGGCTTTTAAATCGAAGTCTATGTCTCCTACATTGAAGGTAGGGCCGCCAGCTGTATAAGAGTTTGAAGCTCGTGCTTCTCCCATATCAAGATAACGATAAGACAGATCGAGTTTCAAATGTTCGGTAATATCGTAAAGGACACCAGCACCAATTTGCCAGGCAAAATCATTGTGGGTATCACCGAATAGGGTACCTGCATTCGTAAACTTCATGTCTTCGGTTTTGTTTCGTGCCCAGCCAATGCCGCCCTGCAGATAAGGGGAAAATGCGCCAGTATCCAAACCGGCTGCGCGAAATGGGTCGACATAGATGTTAAGCATCGTCGACCAGTTCGAAGTTTGAAACGCGCCGTCATCAATTTCGTTAATGGCTTTGTTCGGAATGCCATCCGCATCAAGATAAGTCCCGACCTCTGTCATTTTATCGCGGTATGACACCGTAATATCTGCCCGTATAAAGTCGTTTAGTTTGGCGCCTACGCCGATTTGATAGCGTTCGCCGCTATCACGATCCATATCCAAAGTATCGTACTCGCTAGGGTCAAGAAAGCGGACATCATCATCAATCGTGGTGGAATACCCCAGATCTACACGCAGATAGGGTGAAAACATCCATCCATCATCCGCATACGCAGGACTATTTAGCCCGATAATGCTCAAAAGGCTAATGAAGCTAATCCAAGAAATCTGCCGAGGATTAGGCATTTTTGCTGATATCCAGTTCCGTGAAAACATTTATGCTGCTCCCTAATTAAGTAAATAATTTTAAATATTTATATCAGGTCTTCCCTTCGGAAGATATCGTGAATGACTATTTGTTTTCTATTGAAGCATATCAAGTAAGTTATCTGTCCCAAACATTGAGTAAGCTGTTTTCAAAATTCCTTTCAAAAATGCAAGAATGGTTATTATCGCTGAATAAGGATAGTGCCCCATTCATTTTGTGTGGGGATTATCGCAATACCAAAGCCATCAGGAATATCAATAATGAAACTCTCCTCCGAGAATATGACTTCAGAAGTCTCGACACTCGACGACCTGGCACAACAGACAAGCTATTCGTTCATGGACTCACTTAACCGTGATCCTGACGCGACGGTAAATGGCGAAGATCACTATCCAAGGCAAGTCTTCTCGGGTCATTATGTACCGGTAAAACCGACGCCAATCGAGAACCCCGTATACGTCACACACAGCAAAACCTTTTTTGAGGAACTGGGTTTTGCTGACAGCATGGCAACGTCGCAAGACTTCCTTCAGATGTTCTCCGGCGATCTCACTCATGTTCCTGAGCCTATACGTCCAGTCGGTTGGGCGACAGGTTACGCCCTCTCTATTTACGGTACGGAATACACTCAACAATGTCCCTTCCAAACCGGTAATGGCTACGGTGATGGTCGAGCCATTTCCGTATTAGAAGCCGTTACCAAGGGCCAACGCTGGGAAATGCAGTTAAAAGGTGGTGGTCGAACACCCTACTGTCGTGGTGCAGATGGTCGGGCCGTTTTACGATCAAGCATTAGAGAATTCATAGCTCAAGAACACATGCATGCACTCGGTGTACCCACATCACGTTCATTAAGTTTGTATGCCTCCACAACGGAACGTGTCAGACGGCCGTGGTATTCGGAGGGTTCAATGTCAAATGAACCGGACATCGTTATCAATGAACCGGTTGCCATCTCTACACGCGTCGCCCCCTCTTTTATTCGGGTGGGTCAACTTGAGCTATTTGCTCGTCGTGTTGTGAATCATGCACATGAAAATGCCATGGATGAGCTGGAAAAGATCGTCTTGCACGTCATCGATCGAGAATATGCTGACGTTATCGATAACAACCTGAATATCGAAACCAAAGTCATTTCACTTGCCAAGGCGTTTCGTGAACGCCTCACCTCGCTTATCGCTAACTGGATACGTGTCGGTTATTGCCAAGGTAATTTCAACAGTGACAACTGCGCTGTTGGCGGCTTTACGTTGGACTACGGCCCTTTTGGTTTCTGTGAAACGTTTGATCCTCTATATCAGCCATGGATCGGCGGCGGACGTCATTTCTCATTCTTTAACCAACCCGCTGCGGCAGCACGTAACTTCGCCATGTTTTGTAAAGGCATACAGCCTTTGCTCAAGGGCGATCAGCATTACCTATCAGAGCTTGAAGACGTTCAACAGGGTTTTGCTGACGTGATGCAAACGCAATTGGAAAAGATGTGGGCAGCTAAACTCGGGCTTGAGGATTATAACGAGGCATTATTCAGCGAGCTCATCAGTCTGATGACACTGACACCCGTTGATTACACCATTTTCTTTCGTGAGCTCTCAGCGTTGCCAGACGACATTGAGCCACTGAAAAAAAGCTTTTATGGTGAACTGAATCCTGCTGAAAATGGCATTAACTCGACACCTCCAAACGCTCAGGATATTGAGCAACACTGGTCAGCATGGCTTGATAAATGGCAAACGCTGCTAGGTATCAGTGACAAAAACGATGTAACCGCTTCACGCTCCCGTGAAGCGGTTTCTAATCAGATGAAACAGGTTAATCCGAAATATAGTTTGCGAGAGTGGCAGCTCGTTGCTGCTTATAAACAAGCAGCCGAAGGTGAATACACACTCCTTCGTGAGTTACAGGATGTGATGACGCAACCTTACGCAGAACAATCAAAAGACATCGAAGAAAAATACTATAGGCTTATGCCAACAGAGCTTAGTGATATCGGCGGCGTATCACATTATAGTTGCTCGTCATGAGTCGAAATTAATCAGGTCAAAGCGTGTTATTGTAATTAGGTTAGGGTTTGCTTAATAGAATCAAGTTAGCTGACGCTTGATACTCTCTAACACGCTTGACTTAGTGAGTATTAAATTTAACACAACAATAAATATCAACTTATCTAATCTATAAAGCGTTGAAATTCTCTAGGTAACAATTTAAGTAACTGGGTATCGTCCAGAATATAAAGGTCGTACGTTAATTCGAGTTGTTGGAGAAAACTTACATATCGGCTAACACATCCACCGCTTGTCCTTGATGCAGCTCCTCTCTTGAAATGCCCAGTTGAAGAATCTGTGTAGAGTTTACTAGAAAGCTTCATCACTCCTTCCATTGAAAGGATGTCCTGCCGTGCCATCAATTGCTCAATCAACTCTCCTCGTACAGGTAGTTCTTTGCATAGGAGGTATCTGACATCTTTTCCATAACGGGAGACGAGTTGCCATGTAATATACGCAGAGTGTCTATATCTATGTTTGTAATCAGAGCTAAGAATATAGTTGTAAGGCATACTTGCCTTTCGTGTCTTATCTCTACGAACCGGACATAATTGTTCGAACCAAAAAAGTGCAATCCAAGTCCATAAGCCGCGATCACCTATATACCTCTGATTATCGATTTTATTCATTATTTCAACGAGATATTCTCCCATTTCATACCTTGACCGGAAATAATGATTTTGTATGTCTACAGCGTCAGGGATTTCTTCACTCATGTCTGGATGAGTAAGCATATAAGCAGGAAAATTCTCTGTACTTCCATCTCTTAGTCTGAATATATATTCGTTAAACTCTTTGCATCCATAATCAGTCAGTTTTCTAATTTTCATTGCTCTTCATCCGTGTATGCATCTATGAGTCGTTTTGAGAACTCAAACCTTTTGGCAAACTGCTCAATAACATCATCGAGCCATTTTTCCCTTTCTTGAATATCCATTTCTATGGGAGAAGAATCAGTAAAGTTCTGACTAAAACCTAGCCATTTATTAAAACCATCACTATCAATATCTACATCTTCGGAAAACAGATATTTACTGAGTATTTGGCTCATTGCAGACGGCAATATAAGAGCCTGAAATATCGGATCTGAACGCATTTTTTCCAGAGCATTTGGTATGTTATTATTTATAATCAACTCTGGCTTATCGAGGTCATCAAAATCAAGTTTCCAGCAGAGATTATCAAGGGGTAGAGCTCTGACACTTAAAAGGCTTGATTTTTCTTCATCATTGAAATCAAACCTGAACCCCTCACCAGAAGCAAGTATCAAAGCATGCTCAGACGACTCATCAACCACTAAGACTCGAAAGTTTGCAGTACCAGTAAGATCTAGTTGATTCAATTGCCTATCTGTTGGTGGAATGATATGACCCAAAGTACCAAAATCAAATCTTTGCCTAGTCTCTTTGTACCAAGCCTCAACATATAGCTTTGCATCCTTGGGCATGTCTCTTTGATTAATTTCGAAATTAACATTAAAACATGGTGACGATTGTCCTTTTTCCTCCAAAACTTCAAAGCTCACTTCATTTTGAAGAATCTTATGTCTGCCTGTGTAATTGAAAGTTCTTAACATGAATCCCCCTCCTTTCTACACAACCCTAATTTTCAGATCACGATTAGTATCAAAACCGCTTACTTCAATATAGAAAGGTATTGAAGTTATATTAAAAACTATATCCTGTCCCCCTGCACTATCGATATCTACACCACCAGATACTAATTTATTGATCTCTTTATTTTTACCAGTATCAAAATCGTAGGGGCTCCACTTTTTGAACGCATTACCTCTGGATACTTCATAAGCCAATTTAAGAGAAACTTTCCTAGGGAGATCGCCATCAGTGAGCCCTTCTCCTTGCTTAAGGATTAGCCCACCACTCACACGATTAACTGAAAACTTAGGCTTAGATCTGTTTATTATTATTGGCTTAGGCGGCTTGGGTACTCTAGGTCGTTTTTTCTTGGCTGTTTTTTCTGGTTCATGAAACCAAAAGAATTGATTAAGAGCATTTTCATCTTTTTCTTCAGTAACATCAGCAAGCAAATCATATAGTTGGACCAGAGCTTTTTTTATCATTGTTACAGAACGTTGAGATGATTGATAATTTTTCCTCAACTTTTCTGTATTAGTTGTCCATAGTGTATGTGCGGCATTTTCCGCATCACCTAAGAAAGCACATATGGGTTCCTCTTCGGCGACAAGAACACCTAAAGCCCTTCTTTCTCTGAACTTAGTTTCAGATGGAAGCGTTAGCCCCCCCCTAACATACAAATCAAGTCCTTTATCAAGATCAGTTGGCCTTTTGATAAAGATTGAAAAGCCTGTTGAATATGATGTGGCATCCTTCTTGATTATAGATATGGGCATATGAAGAGAAACAAGTTCTCCGTTAGTAAATTGTTCTCGTATTTCAGCAAGGACTTCAGGTTCAAAGTCACCCTCATCTAACTTTTCATCTTTTGTCCAACTCTCTTTCATTCTCAATAATTTAGCAGGGTCTCGCGATGAGGCCTCTTCAATAAAGTCAAAAAGTGTATCTATCTGAGAAAAGTGTTCATGCGCATGTTTATGTGCAAGCTCACGTATATTTGATGAGCTTATATGAGTAGTATTAATTCTAACTTCAAGCTTTTTTGTAATTATTGGATAAAAGTAGTTTTGAATAGTAATTCCAATCATACGATCACTATTGAGATTATTAGGATATGGGATAACTATTGAGAGACCTGAGTTCCCTCCTCTTTCAAGGCCAAAATATTTTACAAATTCATCCACAAAAGCTTCGTCCTGAACAGGGATAGGAAACTGTTCTAGAGGATCATCTTCTTTTTCTAAATCACAAAAGAAAGCATGGGGCGTATAATCAATATTATCAATTGTATGGAGGTCTAGTACCGTTTGGCCCATCAAATGATATGATTCATCCTGTTGCCTTTTAGTGAGGCCAAAAAAGACCCGAGCTTGACTAGTGCATGAATAAACAAGTTTACCTAGTCCCCAACGGCCACGGTTTTTACCTGATTTGTGGGACTTTCCATGTCTGCGCCAAAAGTCAGTAAAATTATCATTATCTTTTTTTCTAACAGAGCCAGTTAGACCTTTAGTACCAAAATCCTCTATAACCAATGCTGAAGGATTTAGGGGATCAAAAGCTGTTAGATCGAGACGTGAAGCTCGAGCATGTTCTTGTTGTTCTGATAAAAGTTTTTCCATAAAGCCTTGCTGAAGTCCACTAGACATATCTAAAAACGTAAATGTAACTTTAACAGTCTCATCTTCGTTTAATGCTGCATCCAAACTATTTTGGATTGCTTCTCTAACAATTGTCTCTGAAAGCTGTAACTCATCATTATCAAACTGATCGCGTTGTGTAATTTCAGTTTCAACCTGATCCTTAGAAACTCTTGGAAAATGCCATTTCATACCAGCTCCCTGTTGTTAGCGATAGTGTTCTTGAAATTCTAAGTTATCGCTTTTTTCGTTTTCTTTCTACATCTGTAATAAATTTATCTTTTACATACATACTTATTAAGTAATATGAAGCCAATCTACAGAGGAAAGCTGACTCAACTCCTTCGAATAATTTTTTTATTTATAAGTTGAAATACATGTAAAGCAATTTTTTTAGCTAAGTATGCGGGAACTGCATTTCCAACTTGTTGATACTGCCATCCCTGACTACCTTCAAAGTAATAATCATCGGGAAAAGTCTGAATTCTTGCTGCCTCTCGAACAGTCAAAGAACGATTCTGGGCAAGATCATAATGAATTTGAGCATGACCATCTTTTCTCAAATGACTAGTTATGGTGTAAGGAACAGTTTGTGAGCTAACTGTTCGGAATCTGTCTGCATGATTACCTGTGTTCCAGTTTCCGTGCTCAGGAGAAAGTGGCAATGGAAAATCTTTGCTTTTTGGTGATGGACTAACCATTTGTTCGTGAGCAGAGGCCCATGCTGCAGAAAACATATATCGCTTCAGATCTTCTTTCATGTGTCCTCTTGTCACATGGTTTACCGCACCTTGGATGTCTCTATTTAGCCATGAGTACAAATCGGGATAATTTTGTCTGAACCTATTAGTAAATAATGACTGTTTCTCAGAATCACGACAAAAAAGATTGTTACCTCTTCCATCACCTTCCGCTACAAAATTTCCATCATCACAACTCATCAAAATTTTTAACGTTTTAGAGTATGCACTAAGATAGTGGCTGCGAAGCTTCAAGTAGTCACCGGTAAATATAGTGCCAGACATCCGAAAAATCTGATATCTAGATAGCTTGCTACTTTCGAGTTTTCTTCTACATATTCCAAATGCAACATCTTCTGCAGTTCTTGGCTCAGATAACAATGTAATCAACTCATTCTTATGCTTATACCAATTTCGTAACCAAGCATTAGCATCATCTACCTCATCACTCATCCCACTTCTCAATATTGGCAAACCAGTCAAAAGGTCTGCAGTCTTTGGAGGAGGGTCAGCCAACTCCAGATAATCATCTATCAAGCCATACTTATGTTTGATTCCCAACAAAATGACTCGCTTTCTATTTTGTGGAACCCCATACTTACTAGCAGTTATGACGTAGTCGGAGTTCTTTATATACACTGGACCATTCTGAGTAGTTGCTTTTTGATCCGGCTCTTTTACGAATGAGTAGATATCATATTGTTCTTTGCGGATGCGCTCAGGCATAACAAGTTCTTGCTTAATTTTTTCAAATATAAACTTTCCATCTGCTAATTTAGCAGTGAGAATACCTTCAACATTTTCCATGACAAAAATATCAGGATCAGCTCTATCCAGAACCTTGAGATACTCTTGATACAGAAAAAAACGTTCATCACTTTCTGGTGAATAGTCTTTTTCTGCTTTAACCCTATTCCTTCCATTCACGGAATATGCCTGACAAGGTGGACCACCTATTACTACTAATGGACCTTTATGCTCTTTTCTAATCTCATCAATTCTCTTCATAATGAGCAACTCATGCTCTGTCGGCTCATCATCTTTAGCTGATAATGGTTCGCCTGCCTTGATTTTTTTCCATTTCTCCGGATTACCCAACGCGCAAGGCCCTCCCATGGTCTCATACAAAGCCTCACTCCATTTTTTCTTGAGCTGTCCGATCATGATCTGAAAATTTTGCATTTTTTCAGACTCATCATGACTTTCTATGTACGGGTAATAAAATTTATTTCGCTCTTCTTTCGTTAACTTTCTGTAGAAAGCTCTTAGTGTTAAAGTTCGATGGGCATACTTCTCATGCTCAACAGACATTGCAATCTGAAAAGGAGAGTTATCACTACAACTACTAAAACCTTCGCCCAGACCACCTGGCCCAGCAAACAAATCAATTACTTTTATTTTTTTTGCTTTCATCTTTTACCGATCTACTAATTGTTCATAAGATAATACCAGGTCCAATAATCATATGGAGCTTGAATCGTGTCAGACGTACATAACGCCAAAACAAGATCGTTCAATATGTCAAAAATTAAGAGTAAGAATACAAAACCTGAGCTGATCTTAAGGAAAGCAATCCACGCAAAAGGACTTCGATATAAACTTCACGATAAATCTCTGCCCGGTCGACCAGATATTGTTTTTCCAAAATTTAAAGCTATCATCGAAATAAAAGGCTGTTTTTGGCATGGGCATGACTGTGACTACTTCAAATGGCCAAAAACACATTCTGAATTCTGGAAAAAGAAAATATCATCCAACATTGAGAGGGATAAGAAAACACTTCTAAGACTTCAAGATCTAGGTTGGAGGACTTTAACAATCTGGGAGTGTACTTTAAAAGGTAAAAATAAATTACCACTGCCTGAGTTGACTGAATACGTAGAGTCTTGGTTAGCAGAGTACCATGCATCCACAGAATTAGACTCTAAGAAAATCAAGCGTCAGCCAATTTGATAATTAAACCAAAATAAAACCGCTGCCCTCTCGATTCCTCTTTTAAAGTATCCGCTTTCCAATCGCCTTAATTTTTTTGCCAAATTCTTTCGAATCACCTTTAAGGCATACAACAAAAATGGGGAAACCCGAATTTAAAGCATTTGGAAATCAAGGGGAGTATTCTTGAACAGGAAACCTTATTAATCTGCCACACCTGTTAGCCTATAACTCGTACTCCGTCCACCGCCTGGGTTTTGTATAAAGAGTTGTCGTGTAACTAAATCCTGAATATCGCGTAATGCCGTGTCGTTTGAGCACTTAGCTAACTTTGCATATTTAGAGGTGTTCATGTGTCCCTCAAAATCATCTTCTAACATACGGTTAATAATGTTGCGTTGACGTTCATTTACCGGGTTTTGGTTAACTCTATCCCATAATCTGGCTTTGAATAACACATTACTTAGCGTTTCATCTGCATTGGTAATAGCCTGGCCCAAACAATCTAAAAACCAGCTTAGCCATTCTGTGATATCCGGTGTTGCTCGTTGTTGTTTTTCGAGATGTGCGTAGTACTGTTTTCGCTCACTCTCAATTTGATTAGACAGACTATAAAACCGCTCGGGCATCTTATCTGCTCTTGCCAATGCCATATCGGCAATCGCTCGAGCAATTCGGCCATTTCCATCTTCAAAAGGGTGAATAGTGACAAACCAGAGATGAGCAATGCCGGCTTTGATAACAGGGTCGATAGCAAATTTACTCTCAAACCATTTTATAAACGTGCTCATTTCTGCATTCACTTTTTCAGTGGCTGGCGCTTCAAAATGAATCTTTTCCCTTCCGATTGGACCTGAAACGACTTGCATAGGGTCATTCTCAACTAAGCGCCAATCGCCCACAGTGATGTGGTGCATACCACTTCTCCCAGTCGGGAAAAGTGCTGCATGCCAATCAAACAAACGTGCTTTTGTTAAAGGTTTGGAAAAAAATTGTGTTGCATCCAGCATCATTTCCACGATACCTTCAACATCAGGACTAGCTGGAATCAAACCACCAATATCCATACCCAAGCGACGAGCAATGGAGGAACGTACTTCCTCAGGATTTAGAGTATGACCTTCAATGGCTGAAGACTTCACCACATCATTAGTTAATGTTCTGAGGCTGGCTTCTCTTCTCAAGTCAAAGCCGATCGCTTCCATTCTGCCAAGCAAACGGCCCTGCTGATGACGAATATCAGCCAGCTTGACAGCTAGGACGTCTGCATTCCACGAAAAGTCAGGCCAGTTGTTGTGTTGGTATATCCACATATTAATCACCGCAAATTATGCAGTGATAATAGTCTTTATTCACCGCAACAACAAGCTTGTTCACTGCATTTAATGCGGTGATTAACCACCTTATTCACCGCAAGCAGTTAGTTTTTTGCCAGTGGTGGTTTATAAATAGGAGTGGCAAGAAGCAATTGCCTGAAACCCAATAAAGTCAGAGTGATTGATTTTATTTTCGCTGCTATTTCACCAACAGCAATCAATTATTTAGCGTCAAATACAACACTTGTCGCGACACATTTCCTACCTTCTATTTTTACGTGAACCGTTGCTTCTTTATTCATATACGCAGGCCCTTTCATGTGTGAAGCAAGAGGTGGGGCTATCGTCAACGTCTTGTCGCAGCGTTCAAATAGACTTTTCTGTGTGATATCCCCCGCGTTTAGCTGACGCATAATCATGCTTGAAGGGTGCAAACGAGCCACAAGGACTTTTATCGTGCCCTCAAATTGATAGGCATTATCCTCAGTTGCTTTGCTTTGGCTTGCCTGTTCTCGCTCGTTTTTGCTTGCCAGTACTTTATAGTCAGTAAATTTGCACCATCTGGCAGAACCACCACTGCTGGTGAGTTTAACTAGCTGACCATTTAATAACTTTAGCTTCGAGCCTGCGTGTTGCTCAAAAAATAACTTAGCCTCTTTGGCTGAAAAATTCTTATCAAGAAAATAGGCTCGGCAGTTTGCTGTCCCCGCGTCTTCCTTCTTGAGAAAAGTCAATTGAATAGGTAAGGGGCGTTTGACGTTGAACACGCCTAAACTGAGGGGGTGATCGACTTTCATGCGATAACTCTGCTCTGCAACGAACTCATGAGCAGCCCATGTTTTTTCATCCTTAAGGATCCCCTCAATATCTCCTATGCTTTCTCTAGAGAGAGTTGGTTTTGTGCCTCCTGCAAAGGCAGAAAAACTGAGAATAACTGACACAAATAAGAACATCATCTTGAACATCTATTACTCCATGTATATTGGTTGTAGCTTAGGTAAGCAAAGTTAAGTTGCTTAGATTGGATTATCTTTCACGGCTTAAATTTGTGGCTGGATGACAGCCGTTTTTTATAAGACCGGTTTTTTTGATCAATTGGGAATTGGATACTTTCTGAGTAGAGGCCATGATTATGGCAAGGTATCCGTTCCGAATGGTGTTTGAGTCCTTTTTGTAAACAACTCACTACTTTTTAGTAGCTGTAAGAAGTTGTTTATCTTGGTTAAATATTCCATAGTTTGTCACGCTAAGCAACGTTCAATTGTGATGAGCGTTATATTAAGGTTTCATAGACCAGATATTATCGTTCGGTCTTTACGTAAAAATGACAGCTATCTTTTTACAGTGAATGTATAAATTTGTGATCAGTGATCGCTCTTAAATCACTTTTTTGACGATTTAATTCTTATATCCAATTGCAGTAAAACTTGCCCTGAATGAAGTAATGCCTTTTGTATGGCAGATAAATAGATATTCGCTCATTAAAGGCCCTTGGGAATCAAAATCAAAAAGGCCAAACAACTTACGCTGTTTGGCCTTTTTTTATTGATAGAAAATAATTAATCAGTGTGATTTCATGCGTTCAATCGTGGTGGTGAGTACACGTTTGATTTTATCGGTCGCTCCGGTAAACGCTTGTTTAACAGAGGCGGCGTCATGGGTGACCACATTAGGTTGATGACCTTCTATGCGAGCTTCAATCAGGCAGCGAATATCATCGGCTCCGCCTCGGTTTTCACTGTTTTGATCGCTTAGGTGGACTTCGATACGAGTGACGTGCTCGTCGAAGCGTTTAAGAGCGTGTTGTAATTCCTCACGAATCGAATCAGTGAGCGTATCGTCACCTGGAATATGACGATCGGTATTTACCTGAATTTGCATGTTATCTCCTTGAAAGGTGAATAAACCGCTTTTTATGACAATGTGAATTATTAAAGAATTCCATGGTCATTTTTTATATGGCGTTCATATTGACCTATTTCAAGCAACCCCCTTTAACCCAAAGCAAGTCATGGGTAAGGGCAATATTGTTAGACTCAAATATTTATTCTTCCAAAATCTAGTTAAGTTATCGTTTTCACTCAAAGGAGGACACGATGCAGCACCTTTATAAGTACAGCGCCGCGATCAGTATTATGGCCATCAGTCTCACTGGCTGTGGTGATACCTCAAAAATTGCTTCACAAGCTGATGTCGGGCCAAATCCCGTCCTGGTCGCGCCAGAATCATCGCTTATTCCTACATTAAATATTGCCCCCGCAGAAGGGTGGCCGATTGATGAAAAACCCACTGTTGCTGAAGGGCTGATGGTGAACCGGTTTGCTGTGGATTTAGATCATCCCCGCTGGTTGTATGTCTTACCCAACGGCGATGTATTGGTGGCTGAGTCAAATGCACCGAAGAGCGAAAGCTCAGATTGGAGCTTTAAATCCTGGATTAAAGGCATGGTATTAGAAGATGCAGGTGCAGCTGTACCTAGTGCTGATCGCATTACCTTACTTCGTGATGAAGATAACGATGGCGTCGCTGAAACACGGCATGTGTTTTTAGAGAATCTGCATTCACCCTTTGGGATGGAGCTCATCGGCGATGATTTTTATGTCGCCAATGCTGATGAGATTGTGCGATTCCCCTATGAAGAAGGACAAACTCAAATCACGGCTAAACCAGAGCATGTGACAGATTTACCAGGTGGCCCCATTAACCATCACTGGACCAAAAATATTATTGCCAATGAAGATGGCACCAAGCTGTATGCCACCGTGGGTTCCAACAGTAATATTGGTGAAAACGGCATGGAAGCAGAAGAAAACCGTGCCGCCATTTTAGAAGTGGATTTGCAAACGGGTGAGAAACGCTTATTTGCCTCCGGTTTACGTAATCCAAATGGACTGGACTGGCAGCCACAAACTGGTGAACTTTGGACAACGGTCAACGAACGTGACGAAATTGGCAGTGATCTGGTGCCGGACTATATGACCTCAGTTAAAGAGGGTGCTTTCTATGGCTGGCCTTATAGTTATTATGGACAACATGTCGATACCCGAGTGCAACCACAACGGCCTGAGTTAGTAGAAAAAGCCATCAAACCCGATTATGCATTGGGCGCACATACGGCCTCATTGGGCTTGACGTTTTATGAAGCGGATTTACTGGCTGACAAATATCAGAATGGCGCGTTTATTGGACAACATGGCTCCTGGAACAGAAAACCGTTAAGTGGCTATAAAGTCATTTTTGTGCCATTTAAAAATGGTAAGCCTGATGGCCTGCCTCAAGAAATCTTGACGGAGTTCGTCAATGAAGATGGTGACGCAAGAGGACGTCCGGTCGGTGTGGTCGTGGATAAAATGGGCGGATTATTGGTAGCCGATGATGTCGGTAATACCATCTGGCGAGTTAGTCCAGAATAGTCGTTAAGACACATTCAGCAGACTGAAAGAGCAGATTTAGCAGCATCAATATGGTGCTGCTAAACGCTTTTTGTGTGCGACAAAAAAATGACCAAGCATGAGGGTTACCCCTAAAAAAGTATCTTTTGAGACGCACAGTGATCGATGAATCATCGTTCTCTCGATTCAACCGCTCAGCGATTTTTTTGAAACGTTAGGAAAATACGGCTATGGTCGATGTGTACTCAAGAAAAGTGGCGTTTTTAGACACAAACCCACTATCAACCAATAGCCTCTTCAATAAAGAAGTGAAGACAAAATAAGCCATGCCGATAGGATGCTATAACAGTGAATATTATGCCTTTGTTTATTATATTTTTTGCCCTTACTCTGTCTCTATCAGCCTGTGATGGACAAGGTGAGGACAAGAAAAACGAAGGTGCAGCAAAACAGGGCGCGAAGAGTCAGCAAGCTGTAGATGTCGGGTTCATTGAGATTAAGCCCATACCCGTTAATCGTAGTGATGAGCTACCCGGACGCGTGGTGTCCTATCAGGTTGCTGAAATCCGGCCACAAGTCAGTGGCATCATTCAGTCGCGATTGTTTAAAGAAGGGTCATTCGTAGAAGAGGGGCAGCAACTTTATCAGATAGATCCTGCTCGTTATGAAGCAGACTATAAAATGGCCATGGCTAATTTGCAGGATGCCAAAGCACGTGAAAAAAACGCAGAACTGCTAGTAAACCGCTATAAGTTGCTCATCCCATCCAATGCCGTGAGTCATCGAGAGTATGACGATGCACTTGCCAGTCATGAACAGGCAAAAGCGGCTGTCAGCCTGGCAGAAGCGGAAGTGAAAAATGCAAAAATCAACCTAGATTACACGCGCGTTTATGCCCCAATAAGCGGCTATATTAGTCCATCAAGTATTACAAAAGGCGCGCTTGTGACATCGCAACAAGAAATGCCGCTTGCCACGGTACGTCAACTTAATCCCGTTTACGTTGATTTGTCACAATCCGTAGAAGAAGTACGTGATTTGCAAGAACGTCTCTCGGCCTTACGCCTCAATAAAGCCTCCAAAGCCGAGTACGAAGTCTCACTATATATTGGTAACTCAAAACAACTTTATCCACACAAGGGCACGCTAGATGCCACGGATTTCTCTGTCGGTATGCAGACGGGCGCTATACGTTTGCGATCTGTGTTCGAAAATCCAAATACGATTCTTTTGCCAGGCATGTTTGTCTGGGCCTCCGTTGAGGAGCTTGGGCGTACCAAAGCGATCGTGATTCCACAAAAAAGCGTCATCATTGGTGCTGAGGGTAAAAAGAGTGTGTGGTTAATTGATGCTGACAATAAAGCGAGCAAGCATCCGGTTGAAATTGGGACGGCTTATGGCAACAACTGGATTGTGCTCAATGGCCTCGAAACTGGCGATCGTCTGATTGTAGAAGGAACGATGATGCTACGGCCCGGTGCCACTGTGAAGCCTCAACAAATGGAAGCCGAGTTGAGTGACATAAGTCCTGATATAGCGCCTGATTCATCCGAAAACGCCTCATCCTCAGCGACTAATGAACATACTCCATCAGACAAAGCGGCTCAGAAAGAGGGTCAGCAGAACATGAGCGAGGATCGCTAGACATGCTCTCACGCTTTTTTATAGACCGCCCTATCTTCACCTGGGTAATTGCCATTTTCATCATCGGCTTTGGTTTGTTCTCGCTCTTTGAATTGCCGGTTGAACAATATCCCAGCATTGCACCGCCGAAAGTGTCCATATCCGCTACCTATCCTGGCGCATCAGCTGAAACACTTGAAAACACAGTGACACAGGTGATTGAGCAAAATCTGACGGGTATCGATAACCTTCGTTATATTCAGTCGCAAAGCTCTTCCTCTGGCCGAGCCACCATTACACTGACTTTTGAACCTGGCACTGACACCGATATCGCTCAGGTACAAACTCAAAATAAAGTCTCACAGTCCTTATCTTCCTTGCCAACGATTGTTCAGCAGTTGGGCGTGCCTGTTGAAAAAGCAGGCAATAGTAACGCGTTGATTATTGGGTTTTACGCCAAAGACGGTTCAATGGACCGGAATGATATCTCTGACTTTTTGGTATCCAATATTGAAGAACCGCTAAGTCGTGTTGATGGTGTCGGAAAAATTCAAACCTTTGGTGCCGAACATGCCATGCGGATCTGGCTCGACCCGCGGAGTATGAATAATTTTAATATCACGGCATCAGATGTGATTAATGCTATTCAAGAACAAAATGTGCAACTGGCGACAGGTGAGATAGGCGGCACGCCACAGGCAAAAGAACAGCAGATTAATGCCACCATTACCGTGCAGTCTCTGCTTTCTACACCAGCCGAGTTTGAGTCCATTTTATTAACAGTGCTTGAAGATGGCTCGCAGGTCACTTTGGGAGATGTCGCTCGGGTCGAAATAGGGGCTGAAGACTACAATATTATTGGTCGCTGGAACCGACAACCAGCATCGGGTATCGCTATTGAACTGGCTTCCGGAGCCAATGTGCTGACGACCATTGAGAACGTCAAAGAACGCGTTAAAGACTTTGAGAGCATCATTCCGCCTGGCCTTGAGGTGGTGTACCCCATTGATGTATCAACATTTATTAAGTCGTCTATTTTTAATGTGGTGATGACCCTCTTCATGGCCATCGGTTTGGTCATTCTGGTCATTTTCATTTTCTTACAAAATATCCGGGCAACATTTATTCCGGCAATTGCTATTCCTATTGTGTTGCTTGGCACATTTGGGGTGATATTGACGCTCGGTTATTCAATCAATGTACTCACCCTGTTTGCCCTTGTGCTTGCCATCGGCATGTTGGTGGATGATGCGATAGTGGTTACCGAAAATGTGGAGACAAAATTAGAGCAAGATCCGGATCGTGATCCTAAAGAAGCCACTCGTGCCGCAATGAAGGAAATTTCTGGCGCACTTGTTGGCACCACGGTGGTTATCTGGGCAGTATTTTTACCGATGAGTTTTTTTGAGGGCTCGGTCGGGGTGATTTATCGTCAATTTTCCATCACGATTTCTGTCGCCATGGCGATATCACTGTTTATCGCCTTAACCTTATCCCCCTCTCTTTGTGGCGAGATTTTGAAATCAAGAAAAAGCCAAAAAGAGAAAGGATTCTTTGGTTTATTTAATCGTGGCTTTACGAATCTTCGCCATGGCCATAAAACACTGCTGGACGGTCTGCTTGAAAATAAAGTTGTCTTACCGGCTGTGTTTCTTATCCTCATCGTGATCACCGCCATCACGCTCATGCGTATTCCCTCATCGTTTCTCCCGGATGAAGATCAGGGCCGTATATTTACTTTATTAACCGGACCACCCAGCTCTTCACTGGTGCAAACCGTCGAAAAGGTGAAAAAAATAGAAGATTTCTATCTGGATGATGCGGGTGATGCGGTTGACGGCCTTTTTACTGCTGCCGGTTTTAGCTTTTCAGGTCAGGGACAAAATGTCGGGCTCGCCTTTGTCAAAATGAAGAACTGGGATGAACGCGGTGAAGAAAATAATGTATTCAACATTAAGGACCGGGCAGCGCAGACTTTGTCACAAGTTCGTGACGCTATGATCTTTCCTATCGTCCCCCCGGCCATTAGTGCGTTGGGTAATTCCGGTGGCTTTGAGTTTCAGCTTGTTAACCGTGCCGGCCTTGATCATCAACAGCTTGTTGATGCCACCAATCAGTTTTTAGCGCTCGCCAATCAGAGTCCGCTTTTAACCCAGGTCAGGTTTAATGGCTTAAATGACAGTCCGCAATACGATCTCAAGATTGATCACATTAAAACACGTGCACTCGGTGTTCCATTAAGCACGGTCAACCAGACACTAAGCTCTGCATTGGGCGGCACTTACGTTAATGATTTTTTAGAAAATGGACGTATAAAACGCGTTTATGTTCAGGCTGATATCCCCTTCCGTATGCTGCCCGAAGATATCGATGACTGGTTCGTTCGCAATAATAATGGCGATATGGTGCAACTGGTAGAAATTGCCTCGGGTGAATGGACTTATGGTTCGCCCAAACTGACACGCTTTAATGGTGCTGCTTCAAGAGAAATACAGGGATCAACAACACCCGGGGTAAGCTCGGGCGAAGCATTACAGGAAGTATTAAAACTGGCAGAAAAACTGCCTGAAGGACTGGATGTGGCCTGGACAGGTTTGTCTTATGAAGAAAAGCAGGCGGGAACGAATACCCTTTTTCTTTATATCGTGTCGGCATTAGCTGTGTTTTTCATCCTCGCAGCACTTTATGAAAGCTGGGCTATTCCCGTCGCTATTATGCTAACCGTACCACTGGGCATTTTTGGAGCTGTCGTCGCAACCTGGCTCACAGGACAAGCGAATGATGTGTATTTTCAGGTTGGTCTGTTAATTACGATAGGCCTTGCTGCTAAAAATGCGATTTTGATTGTTGAGTTTGCAAAAAATAATTTCGAAGAAGGACAAACTGCTTTTGATGCCGCTTATTCAGCAGCACAACAGCGCTTTAGACCTATTTTAATGACCTCGCTCACTTTTATTCTCGGTGTGCTGCCATTAGCATTCGCATCCGGGCCAGGGTCAGCCGCACAAAACGCTATCTCTGTCAGCGTGCTTGGTGGCATATTTACGACGACACTCTTTGTCGTTTTCTTTGCGCCGTTCCTCTTTATTTGGGTCTATCGTCTTTTTAAAAAGGAAGTTGTGAAAGAGCATCAGACTTCAAATCAGGATGAGAAAAATGCATAGGGCCTGTTCTGAACAGATATGTTGAGATGCATCTTATTGACTAAAAATAGCCGTGCAGAAGTCAGTCGAAAAATGTTTTATGTCACTTTGTTGTTAGCTATACCGCAAACTAAGGAAAGATCGGTGCTTTTTACTGTCTTATCGTTTTAAGATAGCTATCATTAATCAGTGAATATCTCGGGAGCCTTTTTCAACGATGAGAAAAAAGTCTAGCTCACTTACTCTATTGCTCACACTGATATCCGGTGCGCTGGCTTATACCGGCTTGAGTCAGGCAGATGAATCCGCCAATAATGGTCCGGATTGTGAGAATATCAGTGTCGATTATCTGGATGATCCCTCGCTGACCCGGGCTGAAAAGCTGGCGCGCATGGAGCAAGCGCTGAGTGATTCTCTGCATCGCTTTGAATTATGCAATATGGCCATCTCTGCTAATTCATCATCAACCAATAGTGGCAATGGATCTGGCTCTGGTTCAGGTACTGACGGTGGTGGCGATTCAGGAAACGGTAACGCAGCAGGCGGTGCCAGTGGCACGGAATCTGTTGCCAGTGACACTATGCAGGGCACAGAACAAGCCCCCTCAACCGATACAACGGCTGCCACCGCAGCAAATTCACAAGAATCTACAGAATCAGGTTCAGGTGACATCTCCGCCTCAGGTAATATCGCTAAGAATGGTAAGATTCCGGAAGATATTCCGCCCGCGGATAATGATGATGCGATCGCAGCACAAATTCGTGTCGCCGCTGAAGCTGAAACCGATCCAGAGATACGCAAAAAACTCTGGGATGAATACAGAAAATATAAGGGTATGAACGTTGAACATTGATCGTTTTAGAAAGCCATCCAAGTTTCTTGTCTACCTGCTGGTGATGCTGCATGTGCTCACGGGGTGTGCCACTACATCCGGCTCAGGTGTGGATGTTGGACCACGTTCGTCTTCCAGTTTTAGTGAAGATATGTCAAAAACAGCCTACACCGGCCCGAAAATGGATGTGGTGATTCCTGTTTTCTCGCCGGGCCTTTCTGGCAAGGCAGCCAATTATGAAGAAGAAGGTGTATGGCCGGAACTGCGTCGAGCAGAAGCCAACCGTTTTGCCTATAAACTCAAAAAAGCCTTAGATGATACTGGCAAGTTCGGCGCTGTCAGGGTCACGCCAGATAAAACCGCTTCTGGTGATTTATATGTATTAGGCAGTATTGTTGAGTCAAACGGTCTGGAAATAGAATTTGATATGCAAGTGGTTGATGCCAGCGGCAAAGAGTGGCTGGACGACAATATCGATTACGAAGTGGGCGATGGTTTTTATAAAAATCCCAGAAATACCGATAAAGACCCGTATGATCCCGCGTTTAATCAAGCAGCAAACGATATAGTTAAAGCCTTACTAAAACAAAAACCATCAGATTTAAGTACGGTAAAACATATTGCCGACTTACGCTTTGGCGCCAGCTTTAACGATAAAGCCTTTGATGACTATCTCGACACCAGCTCCACCCCTATCAAATTAACGGGTTTACCTAGCGAGTCCGACCCACTCTATGAACGTGTGAAAGCGATTCGCGTTAAAGAACAGTTATTTGTGGATAATCTACAACCTAACTATGCCGCTTTTTCACAAAAAATGAATGACAGTTATCTGACTTGGCAAAAAGCCAGCGCGACAGAACTAAAACTGCAGCAGGAAGCACAGAATGAAAGTCTGATGAAGATTATTGGAGGTGCGTTGTTGATTGCAGCAGCGGTAGCCGTCGGCTCCAATGGCAATCGTAATAACAATACCTTAGGCAGAGATATGGTCACCATTGCTGGCGGTGTTGGCGGTGCAGTATTAATTACTAGTGGCATTACCTCTCGCGGAGAGGCCAAGTTTCATCAAGATGCTATAAACGAACTGGGCCAGTCGTTGGATTTGGAAATGTCACCTCAGGTGATTGAGTTTGAAAATCAAAGTACCAAACTGACCGGTAATATGGAGCAGCAGTTCCAACAATGGCGCGCCTTCATGGCTCGCATGTATGAGCTTGAATCGACACCCGATAAAGCGCTTTAATATTCGTCATGATCAACGAAGAAATACGCAGAGCCAAGCAGGCGAAACAACAGCGCCTGCTCATTGGCATCATTATTGTTCTTTCGCTCATTGTTGTGACGGGGCTCGTGCTATTCAGTCTCAATAATGTTCGATTTAACAGCAGCCCTTCTACTGAAGAGCCAACACCAGACACACAAGCCACACCACAAAAAATCGAAGAACCTAAAAACGAAGAAGACATCGCCGCATTACGCCAAGCCTATCTGGATGCCTTTTCTCATTATGAAAATACCTTAAAACCACAGCTGGAAAAAATTGATATCGACAGCTGGGATAAGACACTGGCCGAGACCTTAAAAAGCCAGGAACAAACCGCTGTGGATACCTTCGGTGCTGGTCAATATGCCAAAGCCAAACAGGCGATCGATACGCTAACGCAAACCGCCGAGAAGACACTGACTGACAGTGAGGCTGCTTTTGAACAAGCCATGCAGGAAGCACAAGCGGCGTATGTCAATTATGATTATCAACCAGCCCGTCTGGCGATAGACGATGCGCTTATTCACAAAGCTGATTCAACAGAGGCCATAGCGCTAGAACAGAAAATAGAAAAGATCCCACAAATTGTAGAGCTGAATGAAGCGATTCGTGTTGCCAGAAATGAAAATAATCCGAGTAAAGAGCTATCTCTGATTGAGGATTTACTGAAAATCGAACCGGATCGGGAAGAGATGAAACAGCGGGCTAATGTTCTGCGTACGCAACTGGCCGAGTCACGGTATAACCAGGCCATATTTCAAGCCTATAAAGCGATTGAGCAACGGCAAGCTGAAAACGCCAGACAAGCTCTGAAACAAGCACAACAAATTTATCCCAACCGCCCTGAAAATAAAGAAGTCAGCGCAGCACTGGCAACACTGGAATCACAGCTTCGCTTTGAAGAACATGTTGCCGCTGCAGACAAGGCACAAAATGCCGATAACTGGGAAGTCACCAAACAGGAATTAAGTGCCGCCTTAAAAGAACGTCCAGCCAATAAAGACCTGATTGATCGTTTAAACCAGGCCAAACGGATTGTGGAAATCGACCAAAATATTGAGGGCTTGTTACAAAATCCTTATCGTCTTAACAATCCCGCAGTCAAAGCCACGGCTGATATCAATGTCATCCAAGCAGAATCTTTTAGTGCTCAAAGCCCGTCTCTGGCAAAAGCAGCTCAACAGTTAAAATCCACCATCAATGCCGTGAATACCCCGGTGAACGTGAATGTCATTTCCGATGGAAAAACCTTTGTCTCTGTGAGGGGCGTGGGTAAAGTGGGTGAAACTACCGGCAAAACGATTCAGCTCAAGCCCGGCACCTACTCCTTTGAAGGCAAGCGTGAAGGCTATCGCTCCAAGTTGATTGAAGTGACTATTCCGCTTAACCGTAGCGATGTCCAGGTCACCGTGATTGCAGATGAGCGAATTTAATCAGGCAATTGAAGCTGCCAAACGCCAACAACGCCGAATGCTGTTGTGGCTGGGTTTGGGTTTTATTGTGGTCGCCTGTTTTGTTGCTGCAGCGTTAATCGCTTCCCGAGCTACACCAATTCAGGTGCTGCCTGAAACTATCAGCCAGGATGCCCAGATTAATGTCAGTCGTGGCTTGGCCCTGATAATTGATCATCATTTATACAGCCTGTCGGATTCAGCGGAAGTAGAAGCCTCAGCACCAGGTTATCAAACGGCCAAACAGCGTATTTCAGAATCCAGCTTTGGCAAAGTGACACAAATCACGCTTGAGCCGCTGCCAGCCCAAGTCATTTTGAAAACCTCTCTCGAAGATAATAAAACCAGTTGGTACATCGACAAGAAGCTCACCGCCATCAGCAATACCCTTGAGACATCATTGGAACGAGGTGATTACAGCATCACAGCCAGTCACCCTTACTTTGAGCCTATTAGTGAAAATTACGCACTGAAACCGGGTGATGTCGTTGAAAAGACCTTGAGTATGAC
Organism: Methylophaga sp.; assembly: GCA_002706095.1. Classification (GTDB taxonomy): domain Bacteria; phylum Pseudomonadota; class Gammaproteobacteria; order Nitrosococcales; family Methylophagaceae; genus Methylophaga; species Methylophaga marina. The sequence goes on from PAJP01000025.1 coordinate 144,331, forward strand.
GCCCATCTCGGGTGAGTTATCGCTAAGCACTCAGCCAGCGGGGGCAGCAGTGAGCATAGATGGAGAAGAAGTCGGACAAACGCCTATGTCGACATCACTGCCCGGCGGACGATATGCATTGCAAATCCACAAAGCAGGTTTTGAGACCATCACGGATTCTATCGATATCACACAAACAGCTAAACAGGTCAGCAGACAGTATCGACTGCAAGCAGAACGCGCCCGAGTGAATGTCAGCGTATCGCCTGTGGGTGGCACCTTAACAGTGAATGGTATTGATACGCCTGTTGCTGATGTCATCAGAATCGAGGCCAATCAGGACGCCGTATTGAAGTATAAAAAATCCGGCTATTTTTCACAGTCACAACGCGTCAATCTTAAGCAAGGTGAAAGCACTGACCTTAATTTCGAGCTGAAAAAAGAAATGGGCAAAGTCGTGATTGAGTCGACGCCTCAAGCGTCAGTCACGATTAATGGCAAAGCCATCGGACAAACACCCTTAAACTTAACGCTGGATGCCTTGCCACAGACGATTCGTTTCGATTTGGCAGGCTATCGCTCTGAGACTCGCACCATCACGCCTACAGCAAAATCCACCAGCAGTGTCTCGGTGAATTTACTAACTGAGAAACAAGCTCGTCTGCAAGAAGCGCCGAGAAGCTATAAAACCTATGCCGGTGATGAAATGCAGTTATTCACCCCCAACGACAACATCCTCATGGGGGCAGAGCGCAGTGAAGCCGGGCAACGAGCCAATGAGTTTATCCGTAAAGTCACAATTAACCGACCGTTTTATGCGGGTGTGCACGAAGTCAGCAATCAATCGTATGCACAGTTTGATAAAAGCCATAGCGGTGGCCCCAACTTGCCCGCCACCTCTGTCAGCTGGCTAGAGGCAGTACGTTATGCCAACTGGTTAAGTCAGGCAGAAGGTTTAACGCCAGTGTATAAAATCAACGGCAATTCCGTTACTCATATTAACGATCAAGCCGATGGTTATCGTTTGTTGACCGAGGCTGAGTGGGAATGGTTAGCCCGAAAAGCAGGCCGGTCTGCTCAAACAATCTTCGTTTGGGGCAATGACAAAACGATACCACCTAAAGCCGCCAATATTGCTGACGAGTCTGCAAAAGGCTCGGTGACGCATTATGTACCGCGCTATAACGATGGTTATGCAGGTGTGGCGCCAGTAAAGTCGATGAAACGAGAGTTGTCAGGCCTGTTTGATATGGGCGGTAACGTCAGAGAATGGACACATGACAGCTACTCACTTACTGTACCCAAACAAGGACGTACTTATTCACAAACACTGGATACTACACTCGTTGATGAGCATGTCGTTAAAGGTGCTAATTGGCGTTCGGGCACACTCACAGAATTAAGAGCGTCATACCGCGATGGCGCAAGCCAGCCCAGAGATGATATCGGTTTCCGACTGGGTCGCTTTGTTTACGGAGGTCAATAATATGGCACAACTTAAAAAATGGCTGCTGATAGCGTTATCCGTTGTGGTCTTTGTCTTGGCAATCACCATGGTGAAAAATGTCTATGCCGGCAAACCCATTATCAGCCTGAACTCCCCTGTTTCCTTTCCCGTGGATATTTAAACCATGAAAGATATGCTGAAAAGTTTCGCGGCATTGCTGATTTCTATCGTTGTCGTACATTTGTTCTACATTGGTTATGTTCGACCTGAAGCAGCACAGCTGATTGAGTTTGCTGTGAGTCAGGGACAAACCGCACCCCGCGATATAGCAGTGATCATCAAAGACTACGAGCAGGAAATCTGTTTTATTCTGATGCTGTGGGGCTGTTATCTGATTCTCAGTGCTTATCGTAATATTCTCAAAACCAAGTATTTATTCAGTGTGGATCTGATTAAAGACGCCGATTCACAAGCAGATACTGATGCAAAACATAATCTGGATGTGAATGCGATTATTGATCGCTTGGACACTGAAATTCCCGCCGACTGCATGCAATCACCATTGGTGCGAACATTACGCTCTTCTCTATGGCGCTATAGCTCTACCAATAATGTGCAGAACCTGTCGGATGCCATTGAAAGTAACCTTGAAGCCTTGGCTGTTAAACAGGACTCTGAAAACACCATGATCCGTTATCTGATCTGGGCGATTCCATCGATTGGGTTTATCGGTACTGTTCGAGGGATTGGGCAGGCTTTATCACAAGCTGATCAAGCGTTGGCAGGTGATATTTCAGGTATGACAGACAGCTTGGGCATCGCTTTTAACTCAACACTGGTGGCCTTATTGATCAGCATCTTTTTAATGTTTTTATTCCACCAACTGCAACGCCTGCAAGACAGTCAGATCGTCGATACGCAGGACTACTGTGATAAGTACTTACTTCGTCGCATTCGGTGATTTTCATTGGCGCGTAAAAACCGACAAGCTGAAGGACTCAACCTCGCCTTTCTGGATATTATGTCGTGCGGGCTGGGTGCAGTGATCCTGGTTTTTATGCTGGTGAAACAAAATATCGAGTCCTCACCTTCTGAAACAGAGAACCTGAAAAAAGATATCAGCAGCCTGGAACAAGCTCGCGATGAAGCTCAAAAAGGGCTGGATGAACTCAGCGCGCAGCTGAAAAAAGAAAACATTGATTTATCCGCATTAAGCCAGAGCCTGCAACAGCAACGTGCTGCTCTCGACAGCAAAAACAGTGAAGTGCAGACCGCCCAATCCAATCTCGATCAGCTCAAGAAAAGTATTACAGAGATAAAAGTCCCCAAAAAAGAAGATCTGGTCGAAACACAGCAGGTGAATGAAGAGAATTATCTGCTCGGCCTGAAAATGGAAGGCAGAAAAATTGCTGTGTTAGTCGATGTCAGCGCCTCCATGACCAATGAAAAATTGCTCGACATCATCAGAACCAAAAGCAGTTCTGATCAGACAAAAATCTCAGCTGCCAAATGGCAACGCACCAAGCGCGTGGTCGCTTGGCTTTTAGCACGAGCACCGAAGAACAGCCAGATTGCTGTTGTTGCATTTAGTGAGCAAGCCAAAAAATTGGGGGGCACAGGTTGGATGTCAGCCAGTAGCACTAGCGTATCCAGTATTATGAATAGTTTGAATCAAGTGGTGCCAACCGGTGCCACCAATCTGCAGCAAGGCCTAGTCACCGTCAATAAGCTATCCCCTACCGATATTTATGTGATTACCGATGGTTTACCCACCAAGGGCAACTCAAACTATAAAAGCCTGAATCCGTTTTCTGGCTGTAGCTCCTTAACCAGTAATGCCAAAACCATTTCGGGTGAATGTAGAAAACGGCTGTTCCGACAGACCATCAACGAAAGTGGTCTGACCCAAGCGAAGAAGAATGTGATCTTGCTGCCACTGGAAGGGGATCCTGAAGCGGCGTATGAATACTGGGCCTGGGCGTCCAGCTCGGATGGTTTATTAATCAGCCCGGCGAGTAACTGGCCATGAAACGTCGCGATAAAGGCATAGACATTTTCAGCCTGTCATTTCTGGACATTATTTCCTGTGGTTTTGGTGCAGTAGTGATGTTGATTCTGATCTCCAAAACCGATGTCGATGTGGCTCCTACTGCTGGCACAGAAGATGTCAGTGCCATGCTCTCGCAGCTGGTGACCTTACAAAATTCGGTCAGTCAGATTCAGCAGGAAATGAACCAAAAACTCGACGCGCTTTCGTCCTTATCAGAACAAAAACAATCGGCCGCCGCCGCATCAAAAGCCTTGCAGCAGCAATTAAATGCCTTAAATAAAAAGCAGGCAGCCACCGCTGAGAGCATCGCCGGATTGGGTCTGGTAGAAGAGCGTTTAAAACAAGCTTCGTTAAGCACACCACAAAAACCCAATAAAACCCGTGATGAAGATGTGGGCGGTATTCCTGTTGATAGCGATTATGTGGTGTTTATCGTTGATACCTCAGGCAGTATGAAAAACATCTGGGGTAGAGTGTCTCAGGAAATTGTGAATGTATTGAATATTCATCCACAAGTGAAAGGCTTTCAAATCCTCAATGATATGGGGCAATCCATGATTTCCGGCTACGATGGTCAATGGATGCCAGACACACCCAACAGACGCAAAAGTGTTATCGACTTATTTAAAAGATGGAACGCGGTCTCCAATTCCAGCCCCGTAGAAGGCTTAAACACTGCTTTAAGAAAATATGCCAAAGCCAATATCACCACCTCGATTTATGTATTTGGTGATGATTACACTGGTTCCAGTTACGACCCGGTGATTGATGCCATTACCCAGCAAAATAAAAAGCTGCCATCCGGCAGACGGCTCGCCAAAATCCATGCTATTGGTTTTATCTCTCCCGGTACCACAGATCGTTTCAGTGTACTTATGCGTGAAATGACCAAAGAAAATGATGGGACGTTTATAGCGCTCCCACGTTGATGAATTGAATCAAAGCAATCAACGCTTTGTAGGTTGGGTTGAAGAATGAAACCCAACGATATGACATTTTTTATGAGATCAGCTCTGTAGGTGGGTTGGAATTAGCCCTCCAAAAATATTCTACTTTTCACTTCAAACGCTGCCGCTGGGGCGTTCATTTATTTTGTTTGCCCAAAATAAACGAACCAAACAAAAGGGCACCCGAAATTGCCTTTGATCCAAAAATTAAACTTGGCTGATGGCGTGGTCGAAAACTCGCTACGCTCAAACACTCGACCACTTCTTCCATCAACCAAGCCTAATTCTTGGCGGCAATAGACGGGAGAAAAAGAGAGACTTTTCATATCCCCGTTTGTGCTGACGAGTAGCGGAGGTTTGTCTGGGTAACGGCTGGTTAGTGTTTGAGCGTTAGCGAGTTTTAACCAGACGCCAGACAAAGTGAGCAACGCAGTGGAGCCGTAGGCCAGCACTGTGGGGTGCCCTAGGGTTGTTAGGGAAATGGGCAAGCATTTCCCTGACTCGCCATTAAGGCGAAACTAGGAATTCCAAAAACTAGAACTTAAGATGAAGAACGAAATCCAATTAAATGAACGCCCCAGCGGCAGCATGTGAAGTAGATAATTATCCAGTAGATTGAATTTAAACATGACCCCAGACAAGCCTACATTGAACACACTTATTCCATAAAAATCATCCCATCGTTGGGTTTTGCTAGAGCTCTACCCAACCTACTTCACTCCTTAATTCCCGCTAATGATAAAGTGAGAAATATCAGCATGTAGTTGCAACAAACCGTGACAGAGAAAAGGAAGGAAAAGTTATGACGGAACATCATGGCTCATGTTTATGTGGCAAAGTCAGCTTTGCAATTAAAGGTGACTTCGAGCACTTTTATCTTTGCCATTGCAGTCATTGCCGAAAAGATACGGGCTCGGCACATGCGTCCAATCTATTTTCTCAATCCGCCAAACTTATCTGGTTGTCTGGCGAAGAAAACATCCGAACTTACACCTTACCAAGCACCCGTCATACCAAAAGCTTTTGTCAGCACTGTGGCTCGGCTTTACCCCATACACAAATGAATGGCCGTTTATTAGTAGTGCCTGCCGGTTGTTTAGACAGCAGCTTAGCTATTCAACCCGACGCTCATATTTTTATGAACAGTAAAACAGAATGGGACCACACATCAGATCAATTACCTCAATTTGAGCAGGGCCCAACATAACTATCCGTAGGTTGGGTAGAAGCATGAAACCCAACAAACAGACTAACAATTAGATCATGGCTTAAGCAGCAACATCATTGGTCCCATAGTATTGAACTTCAAATCTGCTAACTTTTTCAACAAGGATGGTAAATAGTTTGCGTTATGAGAGATATAACGTTCATAGCTTTGTATTAATTGCAGTACATGAGGCGTTTCAATCTTTTGATGGTAGTGGGCCATACCAATCAGAATCGTTTGAATATTGGTAAAACAAGTGATCAATTTGAGATAGCCTTCGAACAAACTATGCTGGCTTGAAACTGGAAAGTCAGCGTGGAATAGATGGGAAATCAAATAGTTTTCGAGGAAATACCCACGTTCTTGCAGGAAAAGTCGATAAAATTTTTCATTAGCGTTTTGATATTTTTCAAAGATTTTATCGACGTCAAACTCATTGTAGTCAATGTCCAGGCCCTTGTTTAACCATTCCAGACACTCGGCAAAACGTGGGTTGGCGGCTTCTGGGTACTCTGTGATTAACATGGTGAGGGAGTATTCGAGCTTTAAACGTGGATTAGAACTGAATTGTTGGTATTGTTTAAGTAGCTCATCTGGATAATCAAGGGCGGCAATGAAGTCAACGATGATTTGATTCATCAGAATATAGCTGTTGTTTTTAGACGCTTGATCAAGTTTGTCCAAAAACACACCTAAGATAAATAAACGCTCATCTAAGCTGATGTGCCTCATTTGGATGATATGAAACGAGACTGTTCTTATTGCTTCATAGGTTTCCTGAGCATCAGCAGGTAAATGCGCGCTTATTTTTAATTCGATTGATTGTAGCCTTTGGCTATGTACGCTAGGCATATGAATATCAATGAGCTGTACCGGTGATTCTGGCAAAATTGCTAAACGGGTCACTTCTGGGCAAGCAAGACTCATCGCCGACTGAGACTCATTAAAGACATTGCTTGGTCTGCGAGGGAAGACTGTGCAAGTATCGGACAAGTAACTTTCACCACATTTTTTATAAATATTACATAACTTGTCCTCATTCAAAAAAGGACAGGAGCCATCATTATGTAGCTTGATTTTATAGGCTGTGCCAGACACATTACTTCTATCACGGACGATATTAGACAGTACTTCTTTCCGGAAGGTGTGGTCTGAAATATGTTTATATTTTCGATATGTTTTTTTATCGATATTTACTTGCCAGCCGCTACAGCATGTATCCTCGCATTCAGAACCAATGCATTCGAATTTATCGTAATAATCCAGAACCTTCATCAAGCAACCTCAAACAAATACGTGACTGATTTTTACTTTACAGACTCAATTGCAAATAGAAAACTCTCCGTAAATTTAAATACAGCTTAATACACCAATCTTTCACACCGAATCGCACCCAGAGTTTAGGCTTAAGTGAAGTACTGTCGACTTACTCATTTTATGGTGGAACAAATTAAGTTGTGCACGAGTCATTATCTCTAATCAATCCAACTCAATGAGGTGATGATGAAACCCCACATATTTTCTCTTACTGTTGCAGGCCTGTTATTTTCAACAATGGTTAATGCGGAAGAGCAGAACTATCAACAATGTCTCTTTAATCCAGCCAATGAAGTAGCAGCGGAACAGGCAGGGCAATCCACAGCGGTATTTTGTGCATCACGTCATTTTGATACGGCGCCAACCGCATTTCAGGCGCAGGTACTCAATCAGGATATCGAAGGATTTAAACAGCGTGATCCAAAATTCAAAGCCTTTTATGATGGCATTCGTCAGCATGGTTCCAACGATATTTATACGGATCGGCAGATCATTTTAATGTTCATCGACAAACGTGAAGTGAATAAAGACTAAGCAATAAAAAAAGCTCTGGCCCAGAGAGCCAGAGCTTCCGAACTACTCCCGCAGTAGTTCTTACCTTATGGTTGATAAGGTAAAGAGGAATGGTGAAGATCAATTTTCACACTGCCATCGTCCTCAAGTGTATAACCAAAGGTGTATTCCACTTTTACTTCCTTACCTGAGGTATCGGTGAAATAATAATTGCCCATTGCAACGGCATAGTCGTCTTTGATGGCAATATCTTCATTTTCAAATCGCACATTCGTCCAGGGTTGCAAAGCAAAGCCTTTATCTTCTGAGACGATACCACCGACAAAGTAGGAAATAGCCTCATCATAACTGTTTCTGAATTGATCTTCAGCGGCCTTGGTCGGTTTAAATAATACCGTGCCATCGTCAAAATCATACAGCTCACTGACTTTCATTTTCGCGACCGATTCATAGTCTTTTCCATCCAGTTTTGCCTGACCAATTTCAACAATCGCCTCAGCCCAGTTTTCCTGCGCTTTTTGAATCGTATCTTTACTCAGTGATTCACCGGCCATAGCTGAACCGGCAATAGAGCTACTTAAAATCAATGTTGTTAATGATAATTTTTTCATTTTTTTCCTCTCCACGAATTGTGTAGGCTTAGTGTATGGCGAGATGGCTGAATACGATCTGATTATCAGATGAACAGAAAATGAATTTTTGAACACAAAAAAAAGCGTAAAAAAAAACCCGCATAAATGCGGGTTAACAGGGAGGTCGAAAGGGGAAGGTTAGAAGCGTCGGCCAATACCGATACCAAACACGAAGGGATCAATATCGGCATTAATCGTGGCTCTCTCAATGGTCCCACCTAATATATTCGTATAGTGAGCTTGAGTATCAATATCAATATATTTCATGTCTACGTTGATAAACCAGTCATCATTAATGGCTACATCCATACCGACTTGAGCGGCGAGTCCCCAAGAGCTATCAAGCTTCACCTTAGAGCCGGGTGTACCGAGAATGCCTGGCACTTCTTCATCAAAAAAGTAGGTATAGTTAATCCCGGCGCCAATATAGGGTCTAATCGAGGAGTCAGGTAAAAAGTGATATTGCAGTAGTAAGGTAGGAGGTAAGACTTTCGTTTCCGCCACATCACCCAGATTATTCCAGTTTTTAACCCCTTTTACGGTATGTTCGGAATACCCCAGAATCAGCTCCAGCCCCCAATGTCTGTTGATCATATAAGTGATGTCAAGCTCAGGCACCGTATCATCATTCACACTGACACCTTCACCAGAAGCAACACCATTGATATATAACTGACCACTACTGTCATTCGGATTAACATTGATAATCCGACCACGAACTAACCAGTCACCAGCCTCGTAGGCATATACGGGTAAAGTAATCGTCGACAAACTTAACGCTGATAAACCAGCCAAACCCAAGAACGACTTTCTCATGATAATTAACCTTAGTGTGAAAAACTAAGGTCAGTTTAAGCAGGCATGACTGAATTTATTCTGAGTTTTAAATGAACAGTAAATGAATATTATTTTGCTGAAAAACGATAACCCACCCCGCGTTTGGTCTCAATAAAAGACTGTTCAGGATGGCGATCTATTTTTTTCCGTAAACGCCGGATGTAAACATCAACAATATTCGTCAACGGATCTGTATTTACCCCCCAGACAGCATTGATTATGCGTTCACGGGAAACGACTTTACCATCGGTTTGCACCAGATACAGTAATAGATCAAATTCCAATGAGGTCAAGTCTACGGCCTCACCATCTACATAAACACTGCGCTCGCCAACGTTAATCAGCAATGGGCCCAACTGCAAGCTATCTTTGTCTGGTTTATGTGCTGACCGACGCCGTCCTAAAGCTTCAATTCTGGCAATTAATTCATCAAAATCAAATGGTTTGGTCAGGTAATCATCCGCCCCAGCCCTGAGCCCGGCGACTTTTTCTTGCGTATCATCCACCGCGGTCAAAAAGAGTATGGGGATATCCGTATTCTGTTTCCTGACACGCTGGCAAACAGTTAAACCATCCATATCAGGCAACATGCGATCAATAATCAGCAAATCATATTGATGCTGTTTGAGGAAACTCAGTCCCGTTGCAGCGTCATTCGCCTGCTCACAGAAAAACCCTTCTGCCTTCAGACCCCGACAAATAAAGTCTGCCACTCGTTTTTCATCTTCAATCAGTAGAATTTGCATTAGACTACCCTCGGCAGTGAGATGGTGATGCGAAAACCTGTGTCATCCACTTCTGCCCTAATTTTTCCCTGATGCGCATCTGTTATCGCCTTCGCCACAGCCAGTCCCAGCCCGGTTCCTGGTAAGGATTCTCTTCGGACTTTTTGACTGCGATAAAAACGATCAAAGATAAATGGTAATTCTGACTGTTCAAGCCCATGTCCCTGGTCTGCGACCTGAATCAGAATATTCTGATCATCAATAGACGTATCAATCTGCACGTGTGTCTCTGCGGGACTGTATTTAATGGCATTATCGAGCACGATAATCAGCAGTTGCCTGATACGTTCAGCATCTACCTTGGCATAAGCCGGTTCAGCAGTTGGCGTAAAATTCAGCACCATGGATTTTGCTTTAGCCTGATGACGCATATCCTGACAACAATCATTCACCAGGTCATTGATGCTGGTTTTGGCACATTCCAGCCTCAGGTTATTGGTATCGGTTCTGGCAATGAATAAAAGATCATCCACCAATCGACTCAAAAACAAAGACTGCTCCAGCACCTGACTTAATGCATCACGTAAAGCAGGATCAGCATCCCCTGCATTTTTTTGTCTCAAAGCCACCTGAGCTTCGCCACGAATAATGGTAAGCGGGGTTCTGAGTTCGTGGCTGATATCCGCGAGAAAGTGTCGTCTGGAGACATCATTGTGTTGTAGGGTCTGGTTTAATTGAACCAGCTCCTCGGTGCGTTTAGCCACCTCATATTCAAGGTTTTGATTGAGGGTATCACGTAGCTGTTTTTGTTCAGCCAAATTGTGTGCCATACCGTTAAACGACTCAGCAATGGCATCAAACTCTGCATCAAAGCCCAAGGGCACCCGATACTGCAAATCGCCTTGAGAAAGTGCTTCCGCGCCTTTTTTCAATTGATTCACAGGCTCGGTGATATTTCTTATCAACGCCAGACTACCTAGTATGGTTAGAAAAATGGCCAATAGAGACAACACCAATGCTGACCAATAAATCAAGGAATGACGGTTTTCAATATTGTCATTTAATGCATCGACCAGGCCTGACTGTCGCTGCAGAGCCAGGTTAATCGCATCACGGAAATTATTATCAATCTGCTCTTCCAGCAAGAATTTAATTTTCTGTGAACGTGACTGTTCATCACGCATTTCCAAGACTTCAGCAAACGATATCAAGATGCCGTTTATCGCCATTTCCAGATTGTCGGTGTCTTCAACTGACCCCCTGGTTTTTTCGGGCCCGAGGGCTTCACGTTGAGCGATCTCCAACGCCCTGATCCGCGACAGAGTCTCTCTGATCATGGCGCGTTTATTTCTGACAATGGACTGGTTAGCACTTTTACCCAGTAAAATTTCGTCCGTTATTTGCTTGAATAAACGATAGCTATGATCAGACAACTTTAGATGCTCTGTAAGCAAGCTGTTAGCCGTATTGACCTGGGAAATATTCGACGCCGTAAACTTGGTCGACCAGACCGTCAGTGATAAAGCTAAACTCACGATCAAAAAGGCAAAGGCAGCAAACAAAATGATTTTCTTTTGATACATAGGCTTGCTCTTTACCCCTCAGAAATCAGTTTTTGCCATCATTACAAATATGCTGAAATGTTTTTATACCCTAATCATCAACTCTAGGTAATGTCGATGCGATGTCAGTGGCTAAGGTGTCCAGATTATTGGCTAATGCACGAATCAGAACTGGATAGCCTTCTGCTGGTAAAGCTTGCGTCAGGCTGAAACGTTGAGTGGTGACCGTTTCACCTTGTTTATTAAGCAATTGCCATTGTCCACTGGTGACGGCTTGACCATCAAAACGGCCCTGAAACTGATCAAACTCTACTTGAAGCTGGTAGCTGCTTTGCTTAGCAAACGACGGCAAATTAACGATTCGATAATCTGACTGCGCCGCTTGTAGTCGATCACGTAAACCACGACTCAACTGTGCCGCCAGTGACTCAGCCCATTGATGATATTGGGCAGAATGAACCGTGATGTCATCCAGTTGCAGTACCACACCATTTTTACTGAGAAAATCAGCCAGAATGATTGGTCGGATAAAAACGGTTTTATCCGAACGGATGTTATCTGTAGGCGTATCGATGACAGGTAAGGTATAGAAAGTTGACTGTGTTACTGGCTGGCCCGCACAGGCAGTCAACAAAATAAAAAACAGTCCAATAAAAAATCGTTTCACAACACTCTCCTGCATCTACGGTTGAGCAGCAGGAGGTTGTGGATCCGCCTGCTCAGTACGATTGAAAATCAGTGCGTTGGGTTGCTCATTTAATGTACGCACCAGGGGTTGTATGTCCTTAATCAGGCCTTCCAGGCTTTTTATACTCTGAGATAAATTCTGATACGCCGGTGCTTCTGGCGAGAGGCCTTTTAACGTTTCTCTGAGCTCAGCGAGCGTCTGATTGACATTATCCGGTATCGTTTGCGTCTGGGGATTATTCACAAACTGATCGATGCTGCTGGCTAAAGTCTGTACTTCCTGCAACAAGGCTTGAGACGTCTTTAAGTTAGCATTCACTCCGTCTAATACAGGCTGTACTTCTAGTCCATTTAATTTATCTAGCAGGTTGGATATTTTCATCTCCATCTGTGCCAGCTGCGATGACTTGGTGGGAATCACTTGTCGATCTTTAAACATGGCCACTTTAATCTCAGGCATACCCGGCGTTCTATCAATATTGATATCCACAAACATTGCACCGGTGAGCAAATTGCCAGGTTTTAAGGTAGCCACTAAACCTCGCTCTATAAGCCTATCTACGCGTTGTTTCCACTCTTCGAGCAGGCCATCATGGAAATCACCGAGCCGTTGCGGCTCCAGGCGAATCAATACGGGAATCGCAAATCCATCCTTGCCATTACGCATTCGTGAGTTATATTCCCACGGGACACTTTCTACGGTACCAATACGTAATCCTCTGAATTCAACAGGTGCGCCTTCTGCCAGGCCACGCACGGTATCTTTCACCATCAACACATATTCAATATATCGATCATAGCTGGCCTGCTGTGCTTCGGTCTGATTGGAATACAAGGCAAACTCATCTCCCGACGCTGCAGGCTCGTCATTTTCCACTTCCTGCAACACACCAAAACTGACACCACTGCTTAACAGTGTTTCCAGTGAGGCCAGATTGATATTAAAGCCTTTGGAGTCAAGACTGATATTCACACCAGACGAAGACCAGAACCGTGTGCTCTTGGTCACCAGTACATCATAAGGTGCTTCGATAAATAACTCATGATGCATATGCTGATTACCGGGTTTGAACTCTGACTTTTCAACACGGCCTACAATCTGTCCTTCATAACTGACCGGATCGCCTGGTTTTAAGGAGATGCCCAGAGGACTGTCGAGTTTGATATGAATACCATTACCGCTCAATGACACCGGCGGTTGATCAAGCACCTCAAATTCTCGCTGTTCCTGTTGCGACTGGCCTGGTTCAAGTTGAATATACGCACCGGATAATACGGTATTCAAACCACTGATACCTTCCCGGCCAATACGTGGTTTTACTACCCAGAAACGTGTGTCTTCTACCAAAGTCGAAGCAGCATCAGGGTTAATGCGGGCTTTGACTACTGCATACTGTAAATCTTCAGACAGAGTGACCGACTCAACATGGCCGATTTCCACATTACGTGTTTTGATGAGTGTTTTATTGGCAGCGATACCTTCGGCATCGTTCATGGTGAGATTAATCAGTGGCCCTGTACTCAGATAATCATCCACGACCAACCAGGCACCAATGAGGACCGCCACGATAGGAAGAATCCATATAGGCGACCAACTAGACGCTTTCGTCGCACGGGCATTATCTAACTCTTCCGTGGTGTCGGTATTCGATACATCATCCGTCATACGCTGTTGTCCTGTGCAGGTCGTAACTCCGTCTGTGGCTTATCCCATATCAGACGTGAATCAAAAGTGATGGCCGCCAACATCGTCAACACCACCACACTGGCAAAAGCGAGTGCAGCCGGTCCCGGTGTGACTGAAATTAAATCGCCAGCGTGTATTAAAGCCACCAAAATCGCCACTACAAAGACATCCACCATGGACCAGCGACCGATAAACTCCGTTATCCGATACAATTTTAAACGTGCTAACTGGCTCAATTGATGTGCATTATTGACGGTTAAACACAGCCAGGACAACACGATTAATTTAGCGATAGGTACCAGAATACTAGCAATAAAAATGACCAGCGCAATCGGCCACGAACCGTGTTCAATCAAGTCAATCACACCAGCCATAATGGTACTGTTCTTTTCCTGACCAAAATTGGTGGTGGTCATTATCGGATAAACGTTTGCTGGTATATAGAAAATGGTGGCAGTTATCAGTAAGGCCAGGGTGCGTTGCAGACTTTTCGGTGCGCGTGCATGAAGCGGCTCGCCACAACGAACACAGTGATTATCACTGCCTTTATCCAGTGCATGAATCAAACCACAGGTAGGGCAACCGGTCAGCCCTTGTTCTGCGGCGCCTTGTCCCGTATTCGTATGCGCCGGCGCACGTGGTTCGCCCGCAATTGCAAACCACATCCAGTCAGCATCGATAGAACGCGTAGTCATCAACAATAAGAAGGCAAACACCGCATAAGCCCAAAAGGCAATGCCAAGCTCAATATCGGCCATGCCTGCAATTTTAAACAGACTAACCAAGGCACCAATGATAAAGACATCTGCCATCATCCAACTGTCGAGATGTTTGAGCGTCCGGGCAATTTGACGATGTTTGATTTTAGGTTCTGAAAACAACAAGACCAGCTGTAACCAAATCACTGAAACAAGATACATGGCCGGCAAGATGATAATGGTCAATGCCACCACAATCGCCACAATAGGTTGTTCAAAACTCAGTAACATTGACGCAGTTTGTTCGATTTCAATACTGTGGCCGATGCCTTTAATTGAAAAACTGACAAAAGGGAAACTGACAGCGATGAGTAAGGCGATAAAGGCACTGATAGCAATAGCCAAGCTACGCTGGGCCGGACGATAGTGGCGTCTGGCTAAAACATGGTGACAACGAGGACAGTGTGCGACCTCGCCGGGACGAAGCCGCGGTAAAGCAGACACCCAGTCGCATTCATGACACGCTCGCAGGCGGCGTTGTCCATTGATATTTTTATCAAGCTTCTGAAAAGAAACCGCTTGTTTCATGGCGTAATAACATCGCTTTAAATGACTGCGTTAATTGAAGTTGTTTACACATATTGCCCTGCACACCAACCACTTGACCATGCCCACTGAAAATTAAAGCCACCCAACCAGCCCGTCACATCCAGCACTTCACCAATAAAATATAAATTTGCTGTGGTTTTGGCTTCAAACGTTTTTGAAGAAATACCATCAGTGTCGACACCCCCTCGGGTGACTTCTGCAGTCCGGTAACCTTCTGTTCCTGATGGTTTAATGGTCCAGTGGTGAAAAAACTGTGTCAGTTGTTCTATGTCTTTCTTCACTAACTGTTTAGCCAGTTTATCACCTAAATCAGCGGCCATCAGACCTAACCAGGTCAACACAAAACGTTTCGGCAGATACTGGCTCAACAAGGTTTTGATTGTCGCTTTCTCTCCGCTCGTCACCCACTGTTCAATTAACTCAGCCACGCTATGGCCAGGTAAAAAGTCGATGGTGATTTCATCGGAGCTATACCAGTAGTTAGAGATTTGCAAAATGGCTGGTCCACTGAGCCCTCGGTGTGTAAATAACAAGGCTTCATTAAAACTTTGCTGACGACAGCTGACACGAATATCCATCGCTACACCTGCTAACTCCTGTGCGACAGTCAGCCAGGCATCACTTAAGGTAAATGGCACTAAGGCAGGTTCGGTATCTTTCACTTGTAAACCAAACTGCCTGGCAACCTTATAACCAAAGCCTGTGGCCCCCATTTTCGGGATGGATAACCCACCGGTAGCGATGACCAGAGAATGACATTGATACTGACCTTGCTCGGTATCAATCACAAACTGACCTTGCTCCGTTTTTTCGATGGACTTGATAGCGGTATTCGTCTGAATATTGACCCCGCCTTTTTCACATTCAGCCAGCAGAATATTCAAAATATCTCGGGCTTTGTCATCACAGAATAATTCACCTGCGCCTTTGTCGTGATAAGCCAGATTGTAGCGAGAGACTAACTCCAGAAAATCATATTGGGTGTAGCGACTTAATGCTGACTTACAAAAATGGGGATTTGCCGACAGATAATTATCAGGTTCCATATAGAGGTTGGTGAAGTTACAGCGGCCACCACCTGACATTAAAATTTTCTTACCGACTTTATTGGCATGGTCCAGCACCAGTACCTGGCGCCCACGTTGGCCGGCAGTAGCAGCACACATCAGACCAGCTGCACCGGCACCAATCACAATGCAGTCAAACACTTGAGAACTCGTCAAAACTTACTTCTCTTTATCATCCAGTGACGGCCAGCTGAAACCTTCCAGATCATTTTTCTTTGGGTGATATTTCAACTGCAGACCTTGCAGGAAGTTTCGTAACACCTGATCTTTACAAGCCCGATAATGTTTGTGCTCCGGTTTTCTGAAAAACGCACTCAATTCATGTTTACTCAGGCTGAAACCTTCCAGTTGCAACACAGCTAAAATCTCATCGCTTTGTAAATTAAAGGCTATTTTGAGTTTTCTGAGGATAATATTATTGTTGAGCGACTTTTCCGGCTTGGGTTGTTCACCTTCTTTTTTGCCGCGTAAGTGATTAATCAGGCCATTGAGGAAGGTCGCCATCTGTTTGTCATTCAGCGACTCATAGTCAGGATCATCGTCACGCTTCAACCATTGACTGACCTGTTCACGGCTTACATCGATATCTGCTTGCGCAAATACGTTTATCATCATGGAATCGTTCAAATCTAAGATATAACGAATTCGTCTCAATACATCATTGTTAGTCACACAGATTTCCTAAAGCAGAAGCCGGTTTGGTCTATCGCATTATCAGCATCGTCAACCAACGAATGCATCGATAGACAGCAGGGTTAATAGTGAATACTTTAACAGGCTGAGACAAAATCGGTGAGAACGATGTTTGTATTATCACTCACAAAGGCAACACACACTGTAGTGAGTCACCGTTCAATATCGCTGCTCCCCTCATAGGAGTTACTTAACGGTCAGCTTACCTCGTTTGACTGGCTCATCATCAGCATACCAACTAATACGTATATCGATACGTTTGTGTTCATCATTTTCACTGGCGGTTAATTTTAAGTTCAGCAGATCTTTCGGCTGCATTACCATTTTTCCTTCATCATCGCTGAAGCTGAGTTCACCTTTCGCAATGCCTTTGGCAACGGCATCCAACATCCCTTGAATACTTTTCTTGTCCTGTAAGGACTCGTGTCGGAAACGTTTTTTTTGCTCGATCATCACTTACTCCATGATTAGATTTTATAAAAATGTGGATGAAAGACCTTGGCAAATGGATAGTCTATGCTCAAACCGATAAGCTGTTGATCAGGGTGAATAATTGTCACGCCAGCCCCCACGCCTTCCAGCCCTTCTTTATGCCTTGAGTGACGATCAAGCGTCACATCACTTTCCACGTGAAGCAACCCGTGCTTCAAGACTAAACGTTGTCCATGTTTACGATTGATATGGCCCTGAACCAGGGCATGAATACCCTTACGGTTAATCTGCTTCACGCCTTTTCCACTGAGGGGTAAATCACTGTCACGGTATTTTGTTCGCATCGTATTAGCTAAGCTGCCGTAGTAAAACTGAAACAGATCATTTTTCATTTGCTGACGAAACTGTTTATTCAGTTTTGCCACGCCTTCTTGTTCAATCACCTTACTGATTTCATCATCTAAGCCAGCATGCAGAAACAGAAAAGAACCACGACGATAACTGAGCTGCATACGTTTAAAAAACCAGGCATAGTCACCTTTGGGATGCAGAAATAACTGGCGACATTTCATTGCCGTGGCATAGACATCCTGCATACTAAAACCGGCTTTTTTACAAGCCGCTTCAAAGTGATCATATTTTCGCTGCATCTTACGCAGCTCACGTTTAATGCCTGCGTGGGTCATCAATGTCTTGGCGTGTTGAGGAAATTGCTCAAACCAGTCGGCTCGTGGAAATAAGGCTTCTTTACAACTGGCTTCATCAGGAATCGACTTGGGTAATTTTTTGCCTTTTAAATAACGCTGATGCACTTCACTCAATAACGGGATAACCTTTTCCCCCATCCGCACAAAGAAGTGCTCTGTGCTGGGATGACGAGGCAAGCTCATCGCGTAGATGCCCATATACAGACGCATATCATGGTTGCCGGCCAGCAGCTTTACCCGCGCGCCAGTATCAAAGAGTCGCTTAAGCGCATCCAGTAACGCTAAATTACTGGGCCCTTTATCAAGACAGTCACCGCCAATAATAAAAGTGGCCTCCCGTCCTAAGCGTGTCAATTTAAATTCCAGCAGGGCCTGATTGGTGATTTTGATACCCCCAGTCGCCACTAAGGAACGGATAAATGCTTCCGCGTCGGCATGAGGGTCGGCAATGAAAAAGATCGGACGCTTTGGCCATGTCCACTTGCTGTATTGCTGAGCTGTCTTCATTGCTTTGGCAAAAGACGCTTCATCCTGATGAGCCTTTTGACCAGAATGCGCTTCCGAGACATTCCAGCATTCGGTAGCGGTAGGTAAGTGCTGCCAAACAGATTGGTGAGTTTTGTGCTTACTCACCAGGGTTTCAATAAACCGTTGGCTATGCTTGAGATGCTGCTGTTGTGACATCATTTTCATAGTTAGTCCATGGTGGTAGCGGCAACAGATGAACGTTTTTTCCATTCACCACCCACGTGCTGCCAAGTGCCATCCTCGAATAGTTCAAGAAAAATAGGCCGAGAGTGGTACATGCTGAGTTGAGCAATCTCTTCAGCATTGATGACCCCTAAATGATAAGCAGCATGTCTAAATGAAGCGCCATGCCCTACACATAATTTCAGCTGAGATTCGGCTTTTCTAGGTATATCCCGCATCTGCGTTTCAATATGCTTAGCTACCCGAGAGCCAGCTGTCATCAATGACTCGGCACCTTGAAAAGGTAAACAAAAGTGACTATCAGACTTCCAACCTTCTGGTAATCGAGGATATCGAGGGTCAGTATTCACTATCTCCTCAATCTGTTTCACCGTGAGATTAGCTACAGAACCAACGCTTCGCTCAGCTAATGCATCGTACGCTTGACTGCACAGTGAGGAATCGAGTGCCGTCTCTAAAATCAGGCGGAAAATATCGGCGGTTTGCCATGATCGCAACATATTTGAGCAATCGATCTGCGGCACCAGTTGCCAGCCTTCTTGCAGAATAAGACGGCATAATTTCTGTGCCTCAATACACGCGTCGGTTTTACCCTGTTCCGTTAATGCGAAGGGCTGGTGCGCACTCGGTGTGTCAGCTAATTGCTCATAATCACCGTGCCGTATAAAACCGAGAATTAAACGAGACATACTAAGCCTGCTTTTGAATGCATACAGTCAACACCCGGATCATATCGACAAGATCGGGCTTGTTTATGACTCTTGCTGCCGAGTCCACCACAAACCATTGGCGGCGTCGTTTTTCAGACTCCCACTGTGTATCATCAGCAAGTTCAGTTACCCGCATTGGATACACCTTGACCTCACAGATTCCTCCCCACTTGTTGTGCTGAAAGGAGCCCAATGCATCTTCATGAATATTGCCTATTACGCCAGCTTCTTCCATAGCTTCTTTTGAGGCGGACTCAGTCGCAGACAGTCCCGGCTCAATAATGCCTTTAGGTATTCCCCACTTTTCTCTATCCTGCTTTGTGATTAAAAGTACCTGCAGCTGCTCATTATGCCAACGATAAGCCAGCACCCCAGACTGTTGGTAATAATAGGCTGGACGGTCACAATAATGCACTTGTCCATCACGTCTGACTGGGAATTTCTTAGGTAAACTCTTAGGTCGGATGAACGCGTTTAGCGAGACTTTATTATCATCAAAATGTAGATGTGCCAACGTCGCTGTTGGTAAGACTTTATCATCACCAAAATCCGGTAATTGGTCTGCCACTAGCTCCACTAAGGCTATTTCCATCCCAGGATTATGACCAATGATGAGAGTTAAACCCATATTTTTTGTGCTTTAGCAATAATATCCAGCACGGTAGCAGGACTGGCTTCATAGAGTTCTGGAATGGGCTTGATAAGACTAATGGGCAACCCTGCTGCTTTGAGGGTTTTTTCTGCCGTTTCCATTGTGCGTTTTGCCGCTGACACCCAGACTTGTTCAGGGATGAATTGATGCGTTTTTAACCACTCCCCCATACGCTGAGCAGCGCGTTTTCCGCGATTATTTAAAGGCCTATCAAAGTCATCGACGTCGACGGACCAGTCTGATTTCGCATGTCTTAGGAGTAGTACATCACTCATTGCTTTTCTTGACCTGCAGCCAGATACAAAGCGGAAAGCTGCTGAAAATTGACCCCGCCCGTTGCCTCATACACAGCAATATTATCTAAAATGGCTAAGTAGGCGTCTTCATCCGCTTGATAATCGTCAGAAATGAACTCGCCTTTTACTGTTTGATAAAAAGGACCGGGTGACTTCAAAATGGCTTGTAATAAATCGCGACGTTGACGTAAATTCACTCGATGTAAGCTGACATCACTTTGATCATGACGAGACCAATTCAGAATCAACAAGGCTTTTAATGGCGCTTCAAACTGAAGACGACCTTCACCGTATAAAGCATCAATATCCACATCAAATTTTTGCTCTAATTCCCATAGTTCATCCTTAGGTAAACTCAGAAAAGTCTGTCTCAATTCATCAGTTAATAATGGTTGCAAGCGCTTATTATTCACAATCGTCCCGGGATTAATGCGTGGTAATTTGGGAATACCATAAGCATCAACTCCTACAGATGTTTGTTTGATAAACAGACGATCATTACTTAAAAAAGTCGTGCCTTCTTGTTCAAGCATCTCCAGCATCAAGGTTGATTTACCGCCACCAGAAAAGCCTGCGACCGCTAAGGCCTCGCCCTCTCTCACGACAGCGGCGGCATGACAAATTAACGCCTCTTTTTGCTGTAAACAGGTCATGAACTGGTTATTAATAAAGTTAATGACTTGATTATCATTTTCTAAACATGGCCCCATCGCAATCGCCGTATCCGTGCTTTGGTAAAACATCATGCCGGTTCTGACTTTACGGATAAGCCTGGCTTTATCTAAATTGATATAGCTGTCTTTTTTGCCTGTTTTACCAGGTTCTCGCTTCCAGTCGATAAAGGCATTAGAAAAGTCAGGCGTATCACACTCAATCGCTGTGACTTGATAGGTTGGTATCGATACATTGCTGACTATTGATGAAAAATAAGCTGATAACCGTGCCAATAGCTCAATAGAATTAGAACGTATCCGACAGCTGCAAAAACCAAGGTCGATGTCCAGTGCGTCTGGTAACGGCGGATAGTCCTTTAATAAAGACTCAATCTCATGTGGTATCTCATTCGTCATGGCTATCTATCGTCTCTAGTACATGTTCGACATATAAGGCAGCAGCATCAACTTCACAGCCTTCTTTTGCGCCCCTGAACCCACCAAATGCAGACACCTCAAATACAATTGGACCGTTATCGGTGATCGCCACATCTACAGTAGTAAAATCCATGTTGAATAATGACTGGGCTTGAGTCGCCAGTTCAATAATTTCTGATGACGGTTCAAAAGCAGCATAACGACCGCCACTGTGAATCGTTGTATTCCATGCATCACTTTGTGATACCCGGGCATAAGTCCCCAGATAATTTCCTGCTAAAAAAACGAGCCCCAGATCTTGTCCTGACAGGTTCAATTTTTGTTGAATATACATCACCGGATTGACCTGTTTAAAATCGCTGACTTGCTGACGAATCTGAGAATCAGCCTGCTTGGCATTGATTAAAGTCATGCCACGGGCTTTAGTAGAAAATAAGGGTTTAAAAACAGCCTCACCATACTGTTTGACGGTATTTATAGCTTGCTCGACATCCTCTGTAATGCAGGTATTTGGCATCGGTATGCCAGCATTTTTGAGTGTTATCGTGCAGCTAAGGCGATCAATCAGACGTAACATCGATTCCACCCGACTGAATACTCTTACCCCTTGTTGCTCAGCTACCCGTAACATTTCCAGTCGATCTAAGGTACTGGGTGAATATTCTGCCGATATTTTCTTAACGATAAGACCATCTAGTTCACATAAATTAGTACCACGATACATCAGTTGCATTCGCGTTAAATCGAGGGTCACTTCTGACATATCAATCACTAAACGATAGCCAGTTTTAGCCTGAACTGCATCCGCCAAGGTTTCAGTGGACCACTTACCAGGAATGCCTATCACGCCTACTTTTAGATCGTTACTCAACAAATATCTCCTTCACAGGTACAGAAAAACGATGAATCTGTTTTGGGTGGGTCGTCAACACTAGCTCTATTAGGTAACGGGCTCGATAAAACATTCGCTTAGCGAGTGCTTTATCCAAAATAAAGCGGGTGGAGCTGGCAAACGCTCTGGCCAGACCTAATGCCAGCCTGATTTCAAAGGTGTTGTCTTGGTGTTGTTTAGCAAATCGACGGGCAAACCAATACATTTCGATAGCCATTTTCATGATTTGTTTTCTTCGCTCTGAGTCTAAAATCTGCAGGCGATAATTTGATACCATGAAAATGGTGACATCCTGCACATAATCAGTGTATTTAGAACGATGTAAATCGATGAAATTAATGCGGTTTTCAATAGGGTCAAAAATAATATTATCCACATTAAAGTCGCCATGAATATACACTGAGAAAGGCGGTGGATATTGCTTCTCCAGCTGACGTGCTTGCTTAATGAGTGACTTCATTGATGGACAATCGTAATCGCCAATGTGACTGTTCGCGGCATCAAATTCTGGGTGAATTTTATACACATCAGCTAAGCGACTATCCATTTGCTGCATGAATAAAGCTGGACTGACTTTTTTACGTAAGGTCTCTGTCCATAAGGACTCTAAGGTCTTCTTTAGTGCTTTAAGCGCCTGTTTTTGCAGTTTTTCTGACTCATTCACAATCACTTTTTCAAGGGTATACCCAGGAAGGTGTTCGATTAATAACGCCGCTGATTCGCCACGCTTTTGGTAGGACAAAATTTTAGGCGCTAAGCCTGGATAGATACTATCCCAGCTGTTCAGCCCCTGCTTTTCTTCTTTTAGCTTTTGCTTCTGACCGTCCTTATAGACCGCCATAAACCCCGTTTTCTCAGCGCCATTAGACAGACCTGAAATAGCCGTGCCAGAGCGAGTTTCAGCGATAGGGGTAATAGTGACATCACTATCACCTTTCTCCACATCACTGATCAAAGATTGAAATGAATAATACCGTTCAAAATTGATCGGCTGCCCCACATTAGCCGACACAATGGTTTCGCTTATACGTAATAAAGCGTCATCAAACTGTTTCATTTCATAAGCGACAAATAAGGCCTGCGTTAACTGTTTGGTCTGCGTCTGCTTTTTTAAAGCAGACACATAGCGTTTGATTAATCGCTGATGACTACTGCGAAGTCCTTGATTGATTTGCTCAATATCCAGCGCAATGCTTGATTTCCTCTCAATCACCGCAGGTAGGATAAGTTTAATGGCTTGTCTGACCTTTTTTACGATAGCGATAAAGGCTTTACTCATCAGCGCTTGTGCATCATCAATCTGTTCTGATTGGGTAATACAATGACGACATATTTCAGCAATGCGCTCAATATCTGTGGCAATGAACTCAATACAGCGCAGACAGAATTTATCGGAATCATGCTCAACACCAGCGGCAATACGGTTAACCGTTGCCGTATGAATACGTGTTTTTAAATTATAGGCATACCCAGCACGATCACGGACTTTGCGTGCCAAAGACGCAGAAGGATTTCTGTAATAACTCAACAGTGTGGCTAGCTGGGCATCAATCTCGACACAGAGAAACTGCAAATTTTCTTTTATCTCTGTTGGTATTTTTTTCATGAAGTTATGGGCATCTTAAAGTCACTGCAGTCTAGCAAAACAACTCTGAACAGTGTGTGAAACTATTGTTACACTATGCCAACACACTTATTTGCTTGGACAAGTTGATGACCAAAATCCGCGTTTGTCGAACGGCATCTATCCCCGACCCACTCAGAATTAGCCGCTATCAAAAGATACCCGAGCTGGGACCCAGAATTTTGTTCTTCAGTGGTGGTACCGCATTAACGGGGCTATCACGAGAGTTGAAAAAATTCACCCATAACTCCATTCATTTTGTCAGCCCTTTCGATTCAGGCGGTAGCTCAGCTAAGCTACGACATGCCTTCGATATGCCTGCTATTGGTGATTTACGCAGTCGCTTAATGGCCTTAGCTGATGAGACCGTGTTAGGGCATCCTGAAATCTATCGACTGTTCAGTTACCGTTTCTCAGTCACTGAGAATCAAGAGCGGCTTAAGCGACGACTACAGAATATGGTGAATGGCAAAGATGATTTAATCAATGACATTGCCAACCCTATGCGTAAGTTGATTTGTAACCATCTGGGTTATTTTTATCAGTCCATGCCCAAGGACTTTGATCTTCGTGGCGCCAGTATTGGTAATTTAATCTTGGCTGGTGGCTATCTGAATAATCATAAAGATTTGGAACCCATCGTTTTTTTATTCTCAAAATTGGTGCATGTATTAGGTACAGTGAGAACCATCACCAATGATGATTACCACCTCTCTGTCGAGCTAGAGAATGGAGAAATTATTCATGGACAACATTTAATTACAGGCAAGGAAGTCGCCCCTATTTTATCTCCCATCAAGCACATTCACTTGAGCGAAACGTTAAATGGTAGTCGTCCCACCGAGACAAAGTTACGTAAACGAAACCGTGGTTTATTTGAAGATGCAGATTTAATCTGTTACCCACCGGGCAGCTTTTATACCAGTCTGCTGGCCAACTTACTGCCGACCGGTGTGGGCAAAGCCATCGCTAACAATGGCTGCCCCAAAGTGTTCGTCCCTAATCTCAATAGCGATCCAGAACAGCTTGGCATGACGTTACAAGACTCACTCATGACCATCATCAAATATATTCAAGAAGATATCACTGGTGATGCTCCAGCCAACACCGTATTGAATTATTTAATGGTGGATACCAAAAATGGACAATATCCTGGCGGGATTCCAACAGACTTATTGCAAGAGCTCAATATTGAACTCATCGACGTTAAGCTAATCGATAAACGTCATGATAAAACATATGATAATAAACGCTTAGTTTCTGCTTTACTGTCGCTTACCTAAATTATGCAGTCATTTTATTGAGCACGGATATCAAATTTCATGATGACCACATCCTGCTCGGCCTGCTCTTCCTTCACCATGCCAGCATGTAATTGAGCCTCACTGAGTTTGGCCTGTTCTTGCAGATAAAGCATGACGGCCTGCTGTCTGGCTTTGGCCAGATTATTCAGGTCTGCCTCAGAAATCACTTTGTTTGCGACTAAACTGGATTTTAGTTTGCTGTTATAGGCCAGCAAATCTACAGACGGCTCTTCATCATCGGCTGCCGTATTGTCGGCCATTACCTCCAGCTTCACTGCTGTTAGGTCAGGACTTAAAGCTTGTTCTGTATATAAACGCTCTAATACCGTTTGGCGACGGACTAATAATTGTTGGTCCGTGTCAGTCTGCTCTAAACCGGCTTTGATATCCTGCTCCACCGCCTTAAGTTGCAATTGTTGTCGATCCAGCTTCTCTGCATAAGGCGCCGGAATGTCTAAAATTAATTGTGGACGTTGGACCAATGCTTCAGACAGTTTCAGCAAGGCTTCTTTTTGAGGTGGCGTGAGATCAGCTCGTCCCGCCTTAAACTGAATATTATCGACTGGCTGCTCATCGCCGCCTACCAGGTTGGCCAGGAAGCGGAATGGTGAGGTCACAATATTACGAATCGCATTAAAAATCGCGTTGCGAATAGCAGGTCCCATTTCAAACTTAGGATTATTGACATCGCCTGTCACCGGAATGCTTAAATCAATCACCCCTTCACTATTTTTTAATAAGGCCACGGCCAGATCCAGAGGTAAATCGACTGCTTCTGGTGATTCCACTCGCTCTCCCAGCTTGATATCACGTATCACCAGGCTGTTAGATGCATTTAAATTTCCATTTTGGATTTCATAATTCAGTTTGACATCAGCACGACCATCGGCAATTTTTCTACCTGCAAATTTGATGGTGTATGGGCTCATGGCTGGCAGATCCAGATTGCTGAATGACATGGCCACATTACTTTCTTCGGTAATATTGAACGGTGCCAGACTGCCTTCAATTTCGACCATACCAAACTCTTGTACCTGTCCTTCCAGATTCAATTCAACGGCCTGATCAGACTCGGTAGAAAAACCACTAATCTGACCATCTAATGATCGCATTTCAGTATCAAACACAATTGGCAGGCTTTCATCGGTGAATCGTGAACTAGCCTTGTTTATGATCACCTCACCAATAGATACTTTGTATGGCTCAGCATTATTTTCAGTTTCAGTAGCTGTGGCTGTGCTAGCGCTCGGTTGTTCTTTTAACAGCTGACGTAAATTGGTCACGCCATCTTTATTGATAAAGATACGACTGTACAGTTGATGGACTTCAATATCAGAAATAGCTAACTCTTTATTTTTGAGGGAGAAATCAATGGTATTAATGGATAACGCATCCAGGCTGAACAGTTTTTCCTTCAGATTCTGATTCTCTATCTGCAACGATGATAACGCTAAATCGCCATTGACCAATAAGGCATCATCAGCGTTACTTTTCAGCGAAGCATTAGCTGATAACTGTCCATTTTCCAGCGTCACCATGGCATATTCATTGATGTATGGCTGTAACGGCGTCAGTGATAATTGGTCGATCTTACTCGCTGCTGTTACCGCCAGTTCAGGGAAAAGTTGTAGCTCGCCTGTAGTAGACATTGTACCGCCTGAACTCACCTTAATATTGGCGTTAAAAGGCATGATTTGCTTATCTGCAAGACTGAGGTTATTCAGGCTCGCGGTGAGATTCAATGTCATATTAGACGGCAATTGCGGTTGTTTATCTTCAATAAACAGATCAATATTATTCAGCCCGACTTCTGAGATAGCTAACTGTATGGCTGGCATATCGCTAGTTTCTTGCGCGTCATCTGCCTCTGATTTGGGTAGGGCATTCAGTAATTGCTGCCAGTTAATCACGCCCTGTTCGTTCATGATCGTGACCAGTTTCGCCTCATTGACTGATACTTTATCAATGCTTAATTGATTGTCAGGATAACGATAACGGCCCTTTTCTAGTTGCAGCTGACCATCGGCAATTAAGGCTTTATCCAAGCCTGGTTGTGCCACATTGAGATCAAAGAGTTGGATAGCCGTGTTATTGATATCAACGCTAGGTTGCTGACCACTCAGATCCACATCATAGTCCAGGCTGATATTGACGACACCTTGCTTTAATTCAACCGGTAACTGCGCTTTAAAATAACGGTACGGTGTCTGTAGATTAAATTGGTTCAGTTTGAGCTGACCAGCTATAGTCAGTGGTGATAATGAAAAGGTGCCCGCCACTGATAGATTCGCCTTGTCTTCCAGCTCCATATTCAATGTGGTTTTCGCGGTTTCATCAGCTTGGGTAGAAAATTGATTCAGCTGAAAATTGATAGGCGATATAACAGTTTTAAATGGCTCAGAAGGCACTTTATCCGAGTAATGTAATTCACCGCCCTCAAAACTTAGTGAGTTTAAAACGACATGAAAGAGTGGCTCATCGGCATCTGAAGTGGTGGAATCTGCGGTGACAGGTTCTGACTCTTCTTTTTCAGGTGCTGTTTCCTGCCATGTATCCGCCAGACGTGTTAGCGTATTTTCTGCCTCGGAATAACGCTGAAAATGCAGATCAGCCGCGTTAATATCTACTGTAGGAATACTGATATCACCTTTGATTAATTGGCTTGGATCGACATTCACATATACCGAATCCCAAGCCAGGATAGTCTGGTTTTCTCTTGTTTGAATAGCCAGACCAGCGATGTTTAACTCAAAGGTAAAAGGGTTGAATTGGATATCCTGTACTTGTGTTTGCAGCTGTAAGCGCTGCTCCAGAGTGCTTTTTAGTTGTCTTTCTGCCAGCCAGGGCAAGAGATAAAACCCGGCCAGCGTATAAATAACGACCAGACTTAACAGGCCGATGATGAAACGTCGATGACGAAAAAGAAAAGTCTTAGCTGATGGCATGCAATTCATTCATTGTGATGATGGAATCATTAGATAGTACACAATTAACTTTATCGTACCAATGTGTGTACTGGTGAGTTAGGCTTGCTGAAGACGCTCACGCGTGTCTGCCGCGCCCATCGCATCCGCCAACATTAACGCCGTTTTGCCGTCATCCGTCCTGGCCTCTATATCAGCACCATGCGCCAACAGGCAATCGACCACCGCCAGTTGATTGAACATGGCTGCAAACATCAGTGCTGTTTTACCATCTGGCGTTGTCGCATTGACATTGGCACCATGCTGAATCAACAACTCGGCAATATCTTTATAACCTTTAAATGCCACACCAGCTAAAGGGGTTTGTTGGCGATCATTGGCCAGTTCAGGGTCGGCACCATGTTCCAGCAATAACTTTGTCATCTCATAATGGCCATTATAGCTGGCCAGCATCAACAGGCTATCGCCATTGCCCGTGCGAATATTGACTGGCAAGCCCATTTCCAGTGATTTTTTTAACTCTTCCGCTTTACCGTCACGCACTAACTGAAAGACTAATTGAGCTAGCTCGTAGGTTTTCTCATCCATTTCTGGGTTGGCGTCATTTTCTGTCATTACAGTATCCTTTAACTCTGTTGTTAGCTATCCACTCCACCCTTACATACCTTTGTATACAGGGCCACTTCCGCCTTCTGGTGGCACCCAGACAATATTCTGAGTCGGGTCTTTGATATCACAGGTTTTACAGTGTATGCAGTTCTGAGCATTTATCTGCAACGACGGTTCCCCTGCCTGCTCAATAATTTCATAGACTCCGGCCGGGCAATAACGTTGTTCTGGTGCATCATAGTTCTTCAGGTTGATGGTGACGGGCACGGCCTTGTCTTTTAATTGCAAATGACCAGGTTGGTTATCATCATGCACGATATTGCTCAAATCGATCGAAGACAAGCGATCAAAAGTCAGCTCACCATCTGGTTTAGGGTAGTCAATTTTCTTAACTTGGTTTTTCGATTTGAGACTTTTATGGTCTGCCTGCTGATGCTGCAATATCCAGGGTAACTTGATATGTAAGGCACTCAGCCACAATTCAATACCCGCTAAGGCGCCACCTGTCAGGTTGCCAAAACGTGACAGCAATGGTTTAAAGTTACGCACTTTTTCCAACTCTTTCCAAACCCATGAAGCATTTAATTTAATGGGATATTCCATAAGTAAACGCTTACCATCATTTGTCGATTCAGTAAAATAGTCGTAAGCCGCTTCTGCGGCTAACATGCCTGATTTGATCGCATTATGGCTGCCTTTAATTTTGGGCACATTGACCATGCCCGCGCTGCAACCAATAAATGCACCACCAGGGAAAATCAGATCCGGCAAAGATTGCAAACCTCCTTCGCTAATGGCTCTGGCACCATAACTAAGACGTTTGCCGCCTTGTAACATTGCTCGTATCTCGGGGTGCGTTTTGAAACGTTGAAACTCATCAAAAGGTGATAGATACGGATTGCTGTAATCCAGATGCACCACCATCCCGATAGACACTAATTGTTCACCATAGTGATAGACAAAAGCACCGCCCCCCGTATCGTCAGATAAGGGCCAGCCAAAACTATGACTGACATAACCTGGCTGATGCTGTTGCTCAGGGATACGCCAGATTTCTTTGATGCCCAAGCCAAACTTGGCTGGACGGTCTGCATCACGTAGATTGAAATGCGACTCTAACTGACGTGCCAGAGAACCTCTGGCCCCTTCTGCAATTAGGGTAAAAGGCGCCTGAATTTCAATTCCTGCCACAAATTGTGCTGTGGGCTCACCATCGGCATCTCTACCCATATCCCCAGTAATAACCCCAATCAGATCACCCTGTTCGTTATATAAAGCTTCCTGAGCTGAAAAGCCGGCATAGATTTCAACGCCCAGCTCTTCAGCCTGACCGCCCAGCCATGAGCATAACTCACCCAAACTACCAATGTAGTTACCACTATTTTTCATCAAAGGCGGCATTAACCAATGTGGAATCGTCCACGCTTTATCGCTGGTCATAAACTGGAACTTATCTTCACTCACGGCGGTTTTTAGTGGTGCACCTTTTTGTTTCCAGTCGGGTATCAGCTCGTTTAACGCGATCGGATCGATCACAGCACCAGAAATAATTTGTGCCCCAACTTCAGCGGCTTTTTCTAACACACAGACACTGAGATCCTTTCCGGCCTCATTAGCTAATTGTTTAAAACGAATAGCGGCGCCCAACCCCGCTGGCCCAGCACCAATAATTAACAAGTCATAATTCATTACGTCACGTTGCATGATTTATTCCTTAATAATTCGAGTGAGATTAACCTCGTCACTGCGCGAAACATCAGCAGTAATCGATTGACATAACGCTAAAAACTCACGCATGCCGGTGGTCTGATATTTCTGCTTATGCCACAGAAAATAGAAATACCGACCTAGATCCAAAGCAGGTGTATTGACCGGTACCAGGCTACCGCGACGAAAGGCATCTTTTAATGCCAGTCGGGAAATGCAACCGATACCCAGACCTGATTCGACTGTACGTTTTACCGCTTCGGTGTGTTCAAGTTCGAGGCGAATATTGAGTTGTGAATGATAATTGTGAAAAGCACGATCAAACGTCTCACGTGTACCAGAACCTTTCTCTCTGAGAATCCAAGGCTCTGCTAATAACTGTTGCACAGTGACCTTTTTCTTGTTTGCCAGAGGATGATCAGGTGCACAGAACACCACTAACTCATCGGCAATCCAGGTTTCCACTTCAATATCCGGGTGATGACATCCCCCTTCAATCAAACCAATATCAAGCTCATGGTTCGCAATTTGTTCAATGATGGTTTTTGTATTGTGAACCTGCAACTCAATGCGGCTATCAGCATGTTCATGTAAAAACTCGGCCACCAGCAAGGTCGCCAAATAGTTACCAATAGTCAGCGTGGCACCGATTTTCATCAGACCATATCCGGCATGACCTTCCATGAGATTATGAATTTCCTGCGCACGATCTAGTAGCTCAACAGCATGCGGTAACAATTGCTGACCTGCCTGATTAATCCGCAATGATTTACCCACACGATCAAACAATTGCACATTGTATTGCTTCTCAAATTCTGCCAGTGCGGTACTCGCTGCAGATTGAGATAGAAACAAGGCTTGAGCTGCTTTTGACACACTGCCTGTTCGGCTGACAGCAACAAAAATTTCGAGTTGTCTTAGACTGAATTTCATGTTTTTGCATATCTATTTGTTAGATAGATAATATCTAAATTATCAATTTAACAAATATTGTACGCCACTATAAAATGCTCAGCAAACCTTAAGAGGAAATGTAATGAAAATTTTAGTCGCGATAAAACGTGTAGTGGATTACAACATCAAAGTCGGTATCAAAGCCGATGGTTCCAATGTGGATATCGACGGCGTGAAAATGAGTGCCAACCCGTTCGATGAAAATGCGATTGAGCAAGCCATTCGTTTGAAAGAACAAGGTAAGGCCGATGAAGTTGTTGCCGTGTCCATTGGCTCATCAGCCAATCAGGGTGTATTAAGACATGCGCTGGCTATGGGTGTGGATCGGGCACTTCTAGTCGAACACGAAACAGAAGTACAGTCGCTGGAGGTCGCCAAACTCTTACAAGCCGTCGCTGATAAAGAGCAACCGGATCTGATACTTCTCGGTAAACAAGCGGTGGATGATGATGCTGGTCAGGCAGGGCAAATGCTGGCTGCCTTGTTGGATTATCCACAAGGTACTTTTGCTTCGGAGCTGGATATTGAAAATGGTGAAGCTATCGTTACCCGTGAAATAGACGGTGGTACCGAAACCGTGGCATTGCAATTACCTGCGGTAGTCACTGCTGACTTACGCTTAAACGATCCACGGTTCGTCAAACTACCCAATCTGATGCAGGCGAGAAAGAAACCGATCGAAAACCTGTCGGCTTCAGATCTGGTCACTGAGTTAACGCCCAGATTGTCATTAATCAATGTCGCCGAACCACCTCAACGTAAAGCTGGGATTAAAGTCGACAGTGTTGATGCTTTATTGCAGCAATTACGTACAAAAGAAGGAATTGCACTATGAGCACATTAGTATTAGCCGAACACAATGGACAACAACTGCATAATGAAGTCCGTCATGCTGTCTCCGCTGCTCAACACTGGGGACAGCCTGTTCATCTTTTAGTTGTGGGTTATCAGTCTGAGCAGATTGCCAAACAAGCCGCGACTATAGATGGAGTGACTGAGGTATTACATGCCAATGCCCCGCAGTTTGAGCATCCGCTTGCTGAAGATGTGAGTAAGCTGATTGATACTTTGGTGACAGATTATGAGGTCGTGATGGCTGCACATACCTCATTCAGCCGGAATGTGTTGCCACGTGTGGCTGCTGTGGCCGATGTCGCCATGATCTCAGACGTGTTAGCCATCCAGCCTGACAACCACTATGTGCGGGCTATTTATGCCGGTAACGTTCACACCACTATACAAAGCCATGATGCAACGCAAATTCTGACAGTGCGTGGCAGTAAATTTACTGCGGCTGAGTTAAATGGTCAGGCTGAAATAACAGCAGTCTCAGTCCCTGAACCTTTCACCAAAACACGCTGGATCAGTGAGTCTCGAATTGAGTCTGATCGGCCTGCGCTTAACTCGGCCAAAGTCGTGGTGTCGGGTGGTCGCTCATTAGGTAGTGCAGAGAAGTTTGATGCTTTACTTAATCCCTTAGCTGAAAAACTCGGTGCTGCACTCGGTGCGACCAGAGCGGCTGTGGATGCAGGCTATGCGCCAAATGAAATTCAGGTCGGTCAAACCGGTGTCACGGTAGCACCTGAACTGTATTTTGCGGTTGGCGTGTCTGGTGCGGTGCAACATACCGCCGGCATGAAAGACAGCCGTATTGTCGTCGCCATCAACCAGGATCCTGACGCGCCCATTTTTCAGGTAGCCGATTATGGCCTGGTGGCCGATCTGTTTGATGCCGTGCCTAGTTTAACCAACGCCCTTTCATAAAAAGAGATAACGATGAGTACATTTGCAAGCGAGCGCGTTTTAAGCGTGCACCACTGGGATGACAATCTGTTCAGCTTCAAAACTACCCGTGATCCGGGCCTGCGTTTTGAAAATGGTCAGTTTGTGATGATTGGCCTTGAAGTCGACAATAAACCGTTGCTTCGTGCATACAGTATTGCTAGCCCGAATTATGATGAAAATCTGGAGTTTTTCAGCATCAAAGTTCCTAACGGGCCACTCACTTCACGCCTGCAACATTTACAGGTAGGTGATGAGATATTAGTCAGCAGAAAACCGACGGGTACCTTGGTCGTGCATGATCTGAAGCCGGGGAAGAACCTGTACCTCTTCTCAACAGGTACTGGGCTCGCGCCTTTTCTTAGCGTGATTCAGGATATTGAAGCCTATGATCGCTTTGAGAAAATCATTCTTATTCATGGGGTGCGTTATGTCAGTGAATTGGCTTATGCCGATTTCATTGAAAAAGACTTGCCTGACAATGAATTCTTTGGTGATCTGGTCAAAGAAAAGTTAATTTATTATCCCACCGTCACTCGCGAACCTTTCCGCAATCAGGGACGACTGACGGATCTGATTACCAGTGGCAAATTATTTGAGGATATTGGTCTACCTCCCCTTGATCCTGAGCATGATCGAGCCATGATCTGTGGCAGTCCACAAATGCTGAATGACACCGCAGCGTTATTAGATGAGCGAGGGTTTGTGGTTTCTCCTCGCATCGGTGTACCCGGCGACTATGTGATTGAACGTGCTTTTGTTGAGAAATAAGACTTTATTGAATAAAGACCTCATCACCAACACGAATAACACCAGCTTCAGCAATAGCGCCATAGATTCCCAGGTTTTGGTCAGCTTGCTTCACAATCGTACGAAGCATTTTTTTATCTGATGGGATATGGCGCTGTTGTCGGGTAATGGCGCCACATCGTGGCGTGGTGCCACAACATTGCACTGTCGTCTGACCAATCTGAATCGTTTTATCTAACCAGGCTTGCTCAACCAAACCTTCCATACCCGGAACCGTTTCGATGACAATATTTGGACGGAAACGCTCTACTGCCCAGTCAGAGTCAGGTTTAAGCTGTTTCATATAATCCAGTGTGGCGGTCGTCAGCATATGAAAAGGGGTGACTAAAAAAAAGGTGCCTGGCAGCGATACATATTCCTGAGCCTGCTCGGGCAGGTTATCCAAATCCGGTAAGGCTTCTCCAGGCTCCCGATCAAATGTGGCTTTTAGTTCTTCCAGCCAAGTGTGATCGTCTTGTTTATAACGTTTGTAAAAATCACGTTCTTCAATAGGTTTAAGCGACTGTAATGTGGAATCAAACCCGGTTAGCAAAGTCAGTAACTGATTGACCTGTGGCTCATCACTGCCAATCACGGCGCCATCAGGAAAAGTGATATCAACCTGATCATCTGGTCCGGTCGCATCTCCGCGTCGGCACTTTGCATTACAGCGTAATAATTCAGGCCGAAATTTACAGCTTTGGATTTCCTGTCGCTGAGTATCTTGTAATGCCCAGATACGATCGCCAGTTAAACCATTTTCACCTAGATAACATTGTTCAAGCTGTTCCCCTGCCATCCCTTTGACTGGATAACGCCAGATTTGTTTGATTGTGCCAACCTTGAGCATAAAACCACCTTATGTCCGTGATGCGATAACTGGTGCTAAGCTTAAGATTGTGTGTCCGGTCTGTATATCCGGCATTTTACGTAGATAATTTTCTTCGGGCATAAAAAAAGCCCCAACGAGTGGGGCTTTTTTGCTCTCGATTTGAGAAACTATTATCTGTTGCAGATGTACATAGTTACTTCGAAACCGAAACGCATGTCTGAATATTCTGGTTTAGTCCACATGATAATCACCTCGCTTTGTGTTTGTTAGTACGGTTCCTATGTTACGAGTACGTGGCAAATGACAATAGCGTATTTTTCTTTTGATCACTCAGGATTTTCCTGAGTAATGATAAATTGATTATCCGTCAGTTTGGCAGGAGTAAAGAAGCGAGACTCAAGAAAATCAGAAAGCCCAGTGTATCGGTCATTCCTGTAGTGATAATACTACTGCCCAATACCGGATCCTGTTTTAGCTTCTTTAGAATCAACGGAATACTTACGCCGATTAAGGCCGCTAACACCATTGTGCCAGACATGGCTAGCATCATTACAAAGGCCAGGCCCAGATTCTGATATAAAAATAGCGTTAGCAATCCCGTTAAACTTCCCCATATCAGCCCATTCACCGCAGCCACAGAAAACTCTTTTATATAGAGCCGTCGAAGATTATTGGCGTCGAGTTGTTTTAATGCCAGCCCACGAATCACCAGCGCCACCACTTGATTGCCCGTGTTGCCGCCAATATTAGCGGTGATGGGTAACAAGGCAGCTAGTGCCACCATACTGCTAATCGTGGTCTGGAACTGATCAATCACGCGAGAAGCAATCAATACAATCACCAGATTCAGTGCAATCCACGGCCAGCGATTTTTAGCTGACTTCATCATTGGGTCAAATAAATTTTCTTCTTTCGATAAGCCTGCCTGAGCGAGAAACTGGCGCTGCGACTGTTCTTCCAGTAGATCCATTAGCGAGCTGACACGTAATACCCCAACCAGTTTCTGATGTGCATTCACCACCGGTGCTACCAATAATTCATAGCGCTCAAAATCACGTGCCGCTTCATCGGCAGAATCGGTAGTATGAAAGATATGGGCTTGCTTCAACATGCAATCGGCTACCCGTAAATCACCTCGCTTGATTAATAAATCAGAGACGAGCAGCAGTCCCTGAAATAAACCCACCGAATTGATCACCATGATAAAACCGGACTCATCCGGTAACTTCCCTTTCTGACGTAACTCACGTAACACTTGATCTAAGGTTTGATTCTCAAGTACCACAGCAAAATCATATTCCATCCAGGCACCAACGCTTTCTTCAGGAAAGAGTAAGGTGGACTGTACATTTTCACGCTGCTGCTGTGGTAATGAGGATAAGACGCTATCACCGATCTCATCTGGTAACTCTTGCATCAGATCCGCAATTTCATCAGTATCGAGATGCGATGCCGCCCGAATCAAATCGGTTGGTTGTAATTCTGCTAATAAGGTTTGTCGTAAACTATCAGAAAGCTCCAGCAGCACCGCCCCCATATGCTCACTTTGCAGCAGTTGCCAAATAAACGAGCGCTGTACCGGCGGTAACTGCTCAAGCAGATTTGCTATGTCATATGGATGTAAGCGGTTTAACAGCTGCTGAATTTCACCTTGATACTGCTTGACGGTTAACAGCTCGACTAATGCCTGCTTATCCTTATTCTCCTGACGTATTGTCAGGGTTTCCACTAACTCCTGGCGATTAAGCAAATCATAAATTAAGTGAAATATATGCTCTGTTTGCTTCAGTTGTTGCACGCAAAACGCCTCATCATATTTAGTGCCGACCTTTTAGTATGCGTCAGAGATATTTCAATCTGATGATGGCTGAAATGCACTTACCCTTTAGCGGGAAAACTTTCCAGTATTTCAATAAATTATTCTTAAAAAGAGTCAGATGCAGTAAAATCACCGATTGCTTTATTAGACGTTGCCTTACATTGTGAACTCAAACCGCCCTAAGCTATTCAGCGCATTGCTCAGACGAATTAACCACTGTTTCCGTTCTGCCAAAGACGCATCCGCAGTGACGATTAGAACGACTGTTCAGTTACCCATTATTCTTAATGATGGCAGTGAGGCCATGGCAGAAATGTATAGCTTTTCGGGTTTTGTGGATGGCAAAGAACACTTTGCTTTGAAGCTTGGTAGACCCGATCCCACACATCCACTTGTTCGCATCCATTCGGAGTGTGTTACCGGTGATGCGCTGGGTTCCGCACGCTGTGATTGCGGACCGCAATTACAGGAGGCATTAAGTTTATTCAATAAAGAAGGTGGCTATTTACTGTATCTGCGTCAGGAGGGCCGCGGCATTGGTTTGTATGAAAAACTGGATGCCTATCGTTTGCAGGAACAGGGACATGACACCTTTACCGCCAATCTCGAACTTGGTCATAACGTCGATGAACGGGATTATCAAGCAGCGGCTGATATTCTGAATGCACTCAAGCTGAATCAGATTATGCTAATGACTAACAATCCGGACAAACGTCAGCAACTGGAAAAGGCCGGTATTCAGGTTCATGGCACACGGCCTACCGGGGTATTTGCAAACCGCCATAACCATGGTTATCTGACATCTAAAATCCACCGGGGCAATCATCAGATTAGTATTGACGAGCTGCTAAGGAAGCCCTAGACAACATCCAACGATTGAAAATATTGATGAATCTCTTTCAAGTTTGTTTGGATATACTCTAAAAAAGCCTGAGTAACAGGGGTTGCATGTTTACCCTGAGGCGATACCAGACACCAACTGCGTCGCAGTGGAAAACCTTTAATTACCGGACTGACCAACTGGCCCAGCCGCAGCTCAGATAACACACTCAACCTCGGCAAAACAGCGACACCTAACCCAGCTAGAACAGCATGCTTTAGTGCATCATTAGAACCAAACTGCATGGTGACATTCAGCGATAAACGTTGTTGCTGACAGTGCTGCTCTAAGGCCAGTCGATTACCTGATCCAGACTCACGACTGAGCAATTGTGCATCAAGAAATTGCTGCGGATGGATATGCTTTTTTGTGGCAAGTGGATGGTGTACGGGCACCACGGGTATCAATTCATTATCCAGAAAGGGTAAGGACGATAAGGAACGATCATTAGGTACTAAGCCCATGATCACCAAATCTTCTTTATTGTCATTCAAACGCTCAATGGCCTGCGTACGGTTCACAATATTCAGGTTTACATTGACCGATGGATACTGCTGTAAAAACCCTCTTAACAAATGCGGCACCGCATACTGGGCTGAACTGACCGCACACAGATTTAACTCACCTGAAAGCTTTCCCTCCAGTCGATGTAAATCACTCTGCAAACTGGCGACTTGCTCAAATATGGCATCAATATGTTCAGCTACCCGTTCACCTGCTCGCGTGCAATAAAGCTTTCGACCGACATATTCGAATAATGGCTGCCCCAAAGCTGACTCCAGTTTTTTGATTTGAGAACTGACGGCGGGCTGAGTCAGCCCCAAGCTTTCTGCCCCTTTTCCATAACCTTGCTGTTGATAGACAGCTCGAAACACCTGCATTTGACGAAAAGACAGTCGACTAATTAATTGCTGTAAAGTCAATGACATAAAAATTAAAAAACCTTATACATAAGTAATTACTTATCACTAATCAAAATTATATCAATTTTTAATTATGTATGATTTCCTCTAGCCTATTTCCTAGATTCAATCTGGAGTAGCTCATGTTGAAAAAAGTGTTAATCGCCAATCGTGGTGAAATTGCTGTGCGCATTGTTCGCGCATGTGCAGAAATGGGCATTCGTTCAGTCGCTATTTATACCGAACCCGATCGTTATGCATTACACGTCAAACGTGCTGACGAATCCTATTCACTTGGTGATGATCCACTCGCTGGCTATCTTGATCCTTTACGTATTGTGAACTTAGCGATAGAAACCGGTTGCGATGCTATCCATCCTGGCTATGGTTTCTTATCTGAAAATGCCGAATTTGCCCGCCTGTGTGAAAAACACAACATCACTTTCGTTGGTCCCAAATCCAGCGTTATTGAAAAAATGGGCGATAAAACAGCCGCTAGAGACAGTATGCGCGATGCTGGTGTACCCATTACACCGGGCTCTGACGGCAACTTAGCGGACTTAGATGAAGCGTTAGCGCTTGCTGAAGAAGTCGGTTATCCAGTAATGATCAAAGCCACCTCTGGTGGTGGTGGTCGTGGTATCCGTCGTTGCGATAGTGCCAATGAACTGAGTCAGCAATATCCACGCGTTATTTCTGAAGCGACAAAGGCATTCGGTTCTGCTGAAGTTTTCCTTGAGAAATGTATTGTTGACCCTCGTCATATTGAAGTACAAATCCTCGCTGATAGTGAAGGCAATGTCGTGCATTTGTATGAACGGGATTGTTCTATTCAGCGCCGTAATCAAAAACTGATTGAAATTGCACCGAGCCCACAATTGACACCTGAGCAGCGTAATTATGTCGGTGGCCTGGCTGTCAAAGCGGCTCAAGCAGTGAATTATGAAAATGCGGGTACCGTCGAATTTTTGCTCACCGGTAATGAAGTGTATTTCATGGAGATGAATACCCGGGTTCAGGTAGAGCACACCATTACCGAACAAATTACCGGTATTGATATTGTCCGTGAACAATTACGTATCGCATCTGGCTTGCCGTTAAGCTACCGCCAGCAAGACATTGCCTATCGCGGCTATGCTTTACAGTTTCGGATTAATGCTGAAGACCCGAAAAATGATTTCCTACCCAGCTTCGGTCGAATCACCCACTACTACGCACCGGGCGGCCCTGGTGTCAGAGTGGATACTGCTATCTACACGGGCTATGAAATCCCACCGTATTTTGACTCCATGTGTCTGAAACTGGTGGTGTGGGCACTGGATTGGGAAGATGCCATCAGCCGTGGT
Organism: Methylophaga sp.; assembly: GCA_002706095.1. Taxonomy (GTDB): domain Bacteria; phylum Pseudomonadota; class Gammaproteobacteria; order Nitrosococcales; family Methylophagaceae; genus Methylophaga; species Methylophaga marina. The sequence goes on from PAJP01000025.1 coordinate 183,951, forward strand.
CAACGTGCTCTGGATGATATGCGTTTACACGGCATTAAAACCACCGAGAACTACTACAAACAGATTCTCAATCATCCTGATTTCCGCTCTGGTCACTTCGACACAAGTTTTGTGCCTAACCATCCGGAATTACTTAACTATTCGAATAAACGACGTCCCAGCGCAGTGGCGCTGGCTTTGGCCACTGCAATTGCAGCCCATGCAGGCTGGTAAGCCTTAAACACTGCTGGAGATTTTATGAAAAAAATTGAAGTTACTGATGTCATTCTGCGTGATGCTCACCAATCACTTATCGCCACTCGTATGCGCACTGACGATATGCTGCCTATCTGTGACAAGCTCGATCAGGTCGGTTATTGGTCACTGGAAGTCTGGGGCGGTGCCACATTTGATGCCTGTGTTCGCTACCTAAAAGAAGATCCCTGGGAAAGACTCAGACAATTAAAACAAGCCTTACCCAATACCCGTTTACAAATGTTATTACGTGGCCAAAACCTGTTGGGTTACCGCCATTATGCTGACGATGTGGTCAGTGCTTTTGTCGAGCGTGCGGCTGAAAACGGTATTGATGTATTTCGTATTTTTGATGCGCTGAACGACCTGCGTAACCTGGAAACCGCGATGAAAGCGGTGAAAAAAGCTGGTAAACACGCTCAAGGCACCATCAGCTACACCACCAGCCCGGTTCATACTCCTGAATTGTTTGTAAAACAGGCCAAAGATCTACAAAACATGGGCGCAGACTCGATTGCCATTAAAGATATGGCTGGTCTATTGGCGCCTTATCCGACCTACGATTTAGTGAAAGCCATTAAATCAGAAGTCGACTTACCTTTAGTTATTCATTCTCACGCGACTTCTGGTCTGGCAGCACAATGTCAGTTAAAAGCCATTGAAGCGGGTGTGGATCGTATTGATACCGCCATTTCTTCATTTGCCAGCGGTACCAGCCACCCAGCGACTGAATCTCAAGTTGCTGCATTGCGTAATACAGACTGGGATACTGGCCTTGATTTGAACCTGTTATCCGAAATTGCCGACTATTTCCGTGACGTTCGCAAAAAATACCACCAGTTTGAAAGCGAATTTACGGGCGAAGATGTGTCTGTCCAAATCAATCAGGTTCCGGGCGGCATGATGTCAAATCTGGCCAACCAATTAAAAGAACAAAACGCACTGGATAGAATTCGCGATGTGTTTGCTGAAATTCCACGCGTTCGTGAAGATCTGGGTTTTCCACCATTGGTGACACCCACATCACAAATTGTGGGTACTCAGGCGGTATATAACGTCTTAGCCGGTGAACGTTATAAAACCATCACTAATGAAGTGAAACGTTATCTTCAGGGTGGCTACGGTCAGCCACCCGCACCTGTTAATGCACAATTGCAGAAAAAAGCCATTGGTAACGAAGAAGTGATCGACTCTCGTCCTGCTGATGCGCTGGCACCAGAGCTGGATAAACTCAGAGCCGATATTGGCGAGCTAGCGACATCAGAAGAAGATGTACTGACTTTTGCCATGTTCCCGGATCTCGGTCGTGAATTCTTACAACAACGTGCTGAAGGCACATTGAAACCTGAGCCATTATTACCTGTTAGTGAAGCTAATAATGATAAAGAAAGCATTGCTACCGAGTTTAAAGTGGATGTCCATGGTGAAAGCTATGACATTGCCATCACCGGTGTAGGTGATGTTGGCGGTGGTAAACGTAAGTTCTACATATCTATCGATGGCATGCCAGAAGAAGTCACTTTCGAAGCGTTAAATGAGTATGTAAATGATGGCGGTAATACCGGTGGCCGTAAGAAAGCCACCGATCCGGGTCATGTCACAGCACCGCTGCCTGGCAATGTGGTTGAAGTTCTGGTGAAAGAAGGCGACAAAGTGGAAGCAGGTCAGGCCCTGTTAGTCATGGAAGCCATGAAAATGGAAACCGAACTACTGGCTAATATCGCTGGAACGGTTAAAGCATTACACGTGAAGAAAGCCGACCGTGTGACACCAGGTGAAACCTTAATCGAGATCGTCGAATAAGCTTACCAATAAAGCCCATTATAGTAACGCCATGATGGGCGTAAGCCTGGCCCGTAATACGGGCCATAGGCGAACGGGTCATAATAATAAGGATGACTCCGCCAATAAGGATCACGCGAATAGTCAGCTTGCGTCCAGCGGTACAATTCAGAAGAGATCACAACCGGTAAGCTCATTGATTTCTTATCGATTGTGACGGTCTCTTTATTCTCAACCGTGCCGGCAACAGTGATTAATGTACCCGCTTTATAGATATAAGGATCGATAAAACTTTCAGAATGAATTAAAAACCGTCCTTGGCTGACACCATCACTATCCGGTCTTCCAAAACTATTCAGTGGAAACTGTACAACATGAATCGTTGAGCCATTATCATCATTTTCCACTTTAACGACTTGTCCCCCCCAACGTATCACTTCACCTTTGTGCTGTTCAGCTTCAACAGCGACCTGACTTAACTGCCAGTCAGGGCTTGGGGCTTCTTTAATCGCCATTGGCAAATTACTACATGCGCTCAGCAGTAACATTAATAGAGGAAATAAAGCACGCATTGCTTGTACCTTCATTTGTTCAATAGCTGTGTGACCAGAGCGGTATTCTGTTAGTTCAGTTCAACAGCGTCTTTCATTGCAGGGATTTTCCAGTCTCTAAAGTAGCGATGAGCGACAGTAACTCCTGATAGAGTTTATCGAACTCATCTAGAAACGCTCTGGCTTCCCCCATCTTGTCAGCAAGTGCATATTCCCGCATTGTTATCGCCAAGTTATGCCATTTCAGATGCGTTGCAACCAACTCATCTAACCATTCGTGCTCGAACAGGTTCTGATTCTTTACGCGTTCAACCCACGTGCCACAATGACAGTAATGCACATCCATAATTGGCCATTGTGGTGATTGAGCCGTATCACTGCTCTCATCAAAGTTACTCAAAAACACTTGTCGCCAGCGTTCAAGCGTTAGCATGAAAAACCGTAATGCCTTCTGTCTTGGTGTAAGTGATAAACGAGATGCTGATACCCAGCCTAATTCAGCATGATAATGTCTGAGCCACGACATCACTTCATCGCTTGGCATGGGTCTGGCTATGCCATAGCCCTGAGCGTTTTCGCAGCCAATCAACAACAACATTAATCCATGCTCGACCGTCTCAACACCTTCTGCAATGACTTGTCTGTCGAACGCTTCAGCCAGACCGGTCACACCATCAACAATCGTATAGTCCTGTGGATCATCAAGCATGTCACGAATAAAGCTTTGGTCGATTTTAATCGTATCGGCACTCAAGTGACGTAAATGTGTCAGTGAGGAGTAGCCAGTACCAAAATCATCCAATGCCACTGATACACCAATGGAATCCTTGCATTGCCTTATGACCTTGGTGATGGCCCCAATATCACCTAGAGCGGTGGTTTCGACTATTTCCAGTTGTAGGTATTCCGGCCCAATATCGGGATACTCGGCCAGTAACGTCTCCATGTCACTTACAAAGGCATCAGATTGTAAATGGTAAGAGGCAATGTTGACACTGATGGAGATCATATACCCTTGCTGGTGTAGGAACTGGAGTTGCTTGAGTGCTTGCTGCAAAACCCACCGTCCGATCTCAATTTCTAGTTCGCTGTCAGCAATCACAGGCAAGAACTTGAGCGGTGTTAATAATCCCCTCGTTGGATGCTGCCAACGTATCAGTGCTTCCATGCCAAAAACTTCACCATTTGTCATGTTCACTTTTGGTTGATAGAACAAACAGAACTCATCGGTTTTTAAGGCCTGACGGATATCATGCAACAGCTGTTGTTTTTCTATAGTCAGCTGATTATCGGCTGGGTTGAATAGCTGGTAATGATTCCGACCAGATAATTTTGCCTGGTACATACTTTGATCAGCATGGCGGAGTAGCGTGTCCAGATCATCGCTTTCCTGTGTATAAAAACTAACCCCACTGGAAGCACTGATAGTCAGGCGTAAATCATCTACGTAGTATGGCTGAGCAATAGAGTGGTGTATCCGTTTCAACATGTCTTCACATTCCTGTAAAGACTCCACATCACGAAAGATGATGGCAAACTCATCACCACCAAACCTTGAGATGGTATCTTCTTCCCGAACATTGTTTCGTAAGCGATTAGCCACCTCAATTAGCAGCTGATCGCCAACATCATGTCCATAGGTATCATTGACCGGCTTAAAATCATCGAGATCCAGAAAGCAAATTGCCAGCATCGTTTTTGCACGTTTACAATGCGCCACTGCCTGTAAGAAACGATCAGCCAGCAAGGCACGATTGGGAAGCTTAGTCAGCACGTCATAATGGGCCATCAATTCCAAGGTATCTTGCTGCTGTTTGGCATTGGTAATATCTGAAAACAATCCGACAAAATGACGTGTTGCACCGTCGTCATCAGTCAATGATGAGACCGTTAACAACTCTGCATAAAGCTCACCATTTTTCCTGCAGTTCCATACCTCTCCCTGCCAATAGCCATGGTCGCTGATGGATTTCCACATGTTCTGAAAGAACTCAGGCGAGTGCTTTCCGGAACTCAATAAGTGAGGTGTCTGACCTATCGCCTCTTCACGACTATAGCCTGTGATATGACTAAAGGCGGGGTTCACATCGGTGATCACGCCTTTGGTATCCGTGATCATGATGGCTTCATGAGCCTGATTAAAGACCCGTGAAGAAAAACGTAGCTGCTCTTCAGCCTCTTTACGCACAGTGATGTCATAAATCACCAGCAAGGTCTCATCTCCAAGCGTATTCTCAACTACGGATGAGCTGACCAGGGCTACTCGAGGTTTGCCTTTTTTCGTCTCAATATCAATCTCGAAAGCATGACTCATACTACTGATATGAGCATTCTCTTGAGAGAAATCATGTTTTGATTTTTCCCTTTGTTGCTGTACCAGAAACATGAGCCTTTTCCAGTTAGGTAAGGTTTCAATGTTATCCAGATCGTAACCAAAGGTTTCTTTAAATGACTGATTGATAAACATCACTCGCTGCTGCTTATCCAACAAAATGTAAGGAACAGGTGAAGATTGAATCAGACTGCGGTATTTGTAATTTGCGATTGATGCCATCAAAACAAAACGAATAATGATGGCTGCCAATAAAAAGATAAAAACGGTCACACCATAAACCGTCAGTACCTCATGCCAGTATGCTTTGGGTAAAGTCGACCAGCCACCTTTTGGTTCAGCCGCCAGTATCCACTCTCCCTCAGGCAGCTTAAGTGTTTGGCTCAATGTGGGCTGTTGGAATAAAGCAGGGTCACCATAAAACACAGCGCCTTGTCGCCCTAAGCCATCCTTCCCCCTGATAGCTAATTCAAAAGGCAGGTCCTGGTTCAAGCCGACTTTATTAAAAAATGCTTTGATATCAATGACAGCAGAAATCAGACCCCAGAAATATTCCTCACCGGTTTTATCATTCTGTAAAAAAACAGGCACACGGGTAATCAGGCCTGTACCACCTTGTTTTAATTCTAGTGGACCGGCCAACACCAGTTCACGTGTTCGCCTTGCTCGGTCAGCTGCTTCAAACTGCTCAGGTTCTTCACGGTAGTTCAGCCCTAACGCATCTTCATTACCCTTTATCGGATAGATGTATGAAATCACCATATCTGGTGCCGCGGCGATATTCCGAATCTCCAGGTCGTCATTGACCAGATAACTCACTGCTGAAGCAAACTGTGCTTGCGACAGCTCCTGGTTCACAGCAAATAGGCTGGGAAGGCCTCGAACAAGTTGTATATGCCCCTGTAACTCGGAACTGATACGGTTGTTATATTCGGAGAGTAACTCCTGAGTATTGGCGTATAGCTGAGATTTGTAGTTTTCGGTGACACCTTGACTGATAAACGTCGCGACTGAGATGCAGATCACAGCCAGTACAGCCAATATGCTATAGAATGCCATTTTTGTGTAACTGCTAATATGCATAAACGACTATCATCTTAACCAACTGAAATATAACCCCTTTTATGAAGATAGCTCTCGCAAATCATGCACAAAAACAATACGCATTCGCTGTGCTACTGCATTGATACGACACAAGCTCTCCCTACAATGCTTGCAACAGATGCATTAATACCACATATTAACGTGTATACGATTGATTAGCATAGCAATATCTACACATCAAATGGTAATTCAAAGATAGTGTTTTCCTGAATGAATCGGTGACCCAAAGCGAACAGAATTGAACAACCAGAATCAGTATCGACCTAATATGAAAAAACAAAGCGGTGGCATACCTCGGTATCTAGCTACTTTCGCAGACTTGATGACGCTATTGCTTTGCTTCTTTGTATTACTGTTGAGCATGGCCGAAATAGATGCGCTGAAATATAAAGTTGTTGTACGCTCCATGGAAAATGCCTTTGGCGTCAAAAAAGAAACGCCAGATCAGATCATCAAAGCCACCAGCATCATTAAACAAACCTTTTCGCCCGCTCCTACTGATACACCCTCGCCCCTCTCAAAGATTTTTCAGGAAAGTGTCAATGACGAGCACGCCATAAAAATTCATGATGCCAATTTGTACCAACGGGCAAAATTGAATAGTCTGATGGCTACACTGCAGAAAAAATTTGTTAAAGCGATCACAGCAGGGCAGCTGAGTCTTGAAACCATTGAAGACAGAGTCATTATTCGTATTAATGAAAATGCGTCTTTTCCTTCTGGACAGGCAACGCTAAAACAAGGCATATTGCCAGTTCTGGCTCACATTTCTGATGTACTCACGGAACTGAATACGACATTTGTAGTCGCAGGACATACAGACAATGTGCCACTCAGTAACCTGAATTATCGGTCAAACTGGGAGTTATCTGCCGCCAGAGCGACATCAGTCGTACACGCACTGCTGCGTAATAGCGAGTTGACTCCCGAACAGTTTAGAGTGGAAGCGTATGCAGATACCAGACCCATTCGCTCAAATCTGACATCGCAAGGGCGCGCTATGAATCGTCGGGTTGAAATTGGCATCATTACCCCATAGCGGTAGACTGAATTATCACTATATAATCGAAAACAACAGAACACAGATCGGCCCCCTGAAACCAACGGATAAGGACGCATCATGAAAACATCAGACCTACTCGTCAAAGCACTCGAAAACGAAGGGGTCGAATATATCTTCGGCATCCCCGGCGAAGAAAATCTGGATTTTCTTGATTCTTTAAAACATTCCTCTATCAGGCTGATTATTACCCGTCATGAACAAGGGGCGGGCTTTATGGCCGCCAACTACGGACGATTAACAGGCAAACCCGGTGTCTGTTTATCCACTCTCGGGCCCGGAGCCACCAATCTGGTCACCCCGGCCGCCTACGCACAACTAGGTGGCATGCCTATGTTGATCATTACCGGTCAGAAACCCATTAAAGAGAGTAAACAAGCCCTGTTTCAGATTGTGGACGTCGTAAATATGATGCGTCCTATTACCAAGTTCACTAAACAAGTCGTGCATGGCAGCACCATCGCTGCAACTGTTCGAGAAGCTTTCCGGATTGCCGTTGAAGAAAGACCAGGCGCGGTTCATATTGAACTGCCAGAAGACATTGCCGCAGAAGAAGCCCATCAGCGCATCTATACGGTGGAAACTATCCGTCGCCCTGATGCGGATAACCGCACGATTCAGCACGCATTGAAAATGATAGAAGAGGCGTCAATGCCTCTGCTACTGATTGGTGCCGGCGCCAACCGGAAACGTGCCAGTGCCGCACTGACAAAATTTGTCGAACATACCGGTATTCCTTTTTTCAACACGCAACTGGGTAAAGGCGTGATTGATGAGCGACATGACAGCTACCTGGGTACTGCTGCTTTATCTGAATCTGACTTTCTACATTGTGCTATCGAGCGCGCTGACCTCATTATCAATGTGGGTCACGATGAAGTAGAAAAGCCGCCTTTCTTTATGAAAGATGGCGGGGCTCAAGTCATCCACATTAATTTCCATGCAGCAGAGATTGATCCGGTCTATTTCCCTCAGCTCGATGTGGTTGGTGATATTGCTACCTCGATTAACCGCCTTCGTGCCGGGCTTGAAGTGCAACCGCACTGGGACTTTTCTTACTATTACAGAGTCAAACAGGAAGTCAACGAGCGGCTATCTAAATACAGTGACGATGAGCGCTTCCCTATTCTGCCGCAAAGTGCTGTTCGCATTATCCGAGAGGCGATGGGAGAGGAAGATATTCTCGCGCTGGATAACGGTGTATATAAAATCTGGTTTGCACGCAATTATCCAAGCTATTACTACAACTCTCTGTTACTCGACAATGCCCTCGCCACCATGGGCGCAGGCTTGCCCACCGCAATGATGGCAAAAATGCTGAATCCGGATCAAAAAGTCATGGCTGTCTGTGGTGATGGCGGCTTTATGATGAACTCACAAGAAATGGAAACAGCCGTAAGATTAGGCTTAGATTTAGTGGTGCTGATTTTCAATGATAATGCCTATGGCATGATCAAATGGAAACAAGAAGGCATGGGCTTTGACGATTATGGCCTCAATTTTAATAACCCGGATTTTGTGAAATATGCTGACAGTTATGGCGCTTTTGGCCACAGACCCACCAGTCATGCTGAGTTCATTAAAACGCTGGATTACGCCCTCAATGCTAAAGGGGTGCATCTGATTGATCTGGCTGTTGATTATTCATTGAACTATTCCATCCTCAGTGAGGGTCTGAAACAAAAAATCTGTATTTTATAAGGAGCTTATATAATGACCACGCCCCATTTTCCGTTGAAGATCGCTGGTTTATCCAAAACGGATGCTTCCAGGGCCGAAGTCTTCTCGCCCTTCAATGAACAATTACTCGGTACTGTCGAACAAGCAGATAAAGCGGATATTGAAACGGCATTAAGTACGGCTCATGATCTTTACAAAGATCGCTCACAATGGCTCCCCGTTGTTAAACGCATTGCTATTCTGGAAAAAGCCGTTGAGCTCATGAAGGCGGATGCTGAGAGCCTGGCTATCGGTGCCGCTGAAGAAGGTGGTAAACCACTTATCGACTCGCAGGTTGAAATGGCACGCTGTATTGATAGCATTCGAGCCTGCATCGATGGATTGCGTAATGATGCCCCTCATACTATTCCCATGGGTATCAACCCGGCTTCGCAACATCGTTTAACAACCATACGTAAAGAGCCAATTGGTGTGGTGGTTGCTATCAGTGCCTTTAACCACCCACTTAACCTTATAGCCCACCAGGTGGGTCCAGCGATTGCGACGGGTTGTCCAGTCATTGTAAAACCTGCTGAAAAAACACCTTTATCCTGTTTTCGCTTAGTGGAGATATTCCACAAAGCCGGTTTACCGGAAGGTTGGTGCCAGGCGTTACTTACAGAAAGTCACGAAGATACCGAATCTCTGGTCACAGATGACCGTGTGGCATTTCTGAGTTTTATCGGCAGCGCCAAAGTGGGTTGGTATTTACGCTCTAAACTCGCACCAGGCACACGTTGTGCGCTGGAACACGGTGGTGTCGCCCCGGTTATTGTGACTGAAGACGCTGATATTGACGCGGCTGTTCCCGGTCTCAGTAAAGGCAGTTTTTATCATGCAGGACAAGTGTGTGTATCAGTACAACGAATCTATGCGCATCGTTCTATAGCCAGACAGCTGGCAGAAAAATTGGCAGCAGCGGCTAAACAGCTCAAGGTAGGTGACCCGGTATCTGCTGATACCGAAGTGGGTCCTATCATCAAAAAAAGTGAATTAACCCGGATAGATAACTGGGTCAAAGAAGCGATCGATGCCGGTGCGGAATGTCTGTGTGGTGCCAAGGCACTGGATGATAACTGCTATGCACCAACCGTGTTATTTAACCCACCCGCTGATGCAAAAGTGACCACGTCGGAGGTCTTCGGCCCGGTGGTAAATGTGTATCCATTTGACGAGGTTGATGATGCGTTGGCCGCGGCGAACAGCCTACCCTTTGCATTTCAGGCCTCGGTCTACAGTCGTGAATTAAACGCAGCCATGTATGTGGCTGATAAACTCGACGCATCTGCTGTGATGATCAATGAACATACCGCGTTTCGTGTCGACTGGATGCCGTTTGCCGGCTTGAAACATTCAGGCTTGGGAACGGGGGGTATTCCTTACACCATGGAAGATATGCAAGTGGAAAAAATGGTTGTCATCACCTCTAAAGGTATTTCTGCCTAGCATGTTCACGCCATCACTTAAGGCACTATCGACGATAGTGCCTTATTTTCTTGTGTTTGTGAGTCTCTTAGCAGCAGAAAGTCATGCCCAGACCGATGTGCGAGCCGTCACTAAACCTAACGTAAAAGAATTTGCTCCACTGACTACCAGCAAGTTATCGTCTCTAACGCTTAAGCCAGCGGGTTGTATCCAGAAAACTGAAACGGTGAGCTTGTTAGGTAAGCTGAGCGAAGCGCCTACAGGGTGGGCACTGAAATCGGGAGACAAGTGGTTCACCCTGGACAATACAAAAGTCAGTGATAATCAGTATTTACTCGAGCTTCCCGAAGCCGGTCTCACAGCCGGACAGAGTTATCCCCTGTATGTCGTTAACGCGAATAATAAAAAAGACTCGGGATTAAAAATCACTATCTGCCCCGCCTTCACACTTTTACCATTAATCCCAGCCGACACTAAAACTGATTAATAAACGCGATTATCGTTTGTCTCAATTCATCGCTGCCTCTCAGAGGTTTAGCCAAATGTGACACCATGGCAACGTGATTTAAATCGTCAAACTCAACCAGTTCAACAGCACCGTTTTTCTGCTTAATTTTCGTTGCCAGATTGACACTGTTTTTAGGTAAGACCGTGCGGTCCTTATTGCCAACCATCAAGAGCATCGGAGGATTATTTCCTTCCACAAAATGAATAGGTTGGCTTTGCCAACGTTGTTTTTCCGGACCAAATATCTGCTTTAGACGGTCACTTTGCAATGGTAAGAAGTCATAAGGGCCTGCCAACCCGATCATGGCTGTGACGTCTGTCGGCTGATGATCATATTTCGCTAAATAGGTGGCATCCAGACTGAGTAATGCAGCGATATGCGCACCGGCGGAATGCCCAGCGATAGTCACATGTCCCGCCTCTCCACCATATTCATTAATATGCTTCAATACCCAGGTCACAGCACGGGCACCATCATCCACAAACGCGGGAAAGACGACTTCTGGGTATAAGCGATAGTCAGGAATCACGACAATATAACCGGCAGAGGTGAGCGCCTCGGCAACAAACTTATAATCAGCTTTGCTGCCAGAATCCCAGCTACCGCCATAAAAGAAGACGACAGTCTTCAATGGATGATCTGATCTCGTGTGGGCAGGTAAATAAATGTCTAATTTTTGCCTGCTCTCATCACCATAGGCTTTATCCGCTAGTTTCTGATAGCCATTGTCTGGTACAAGCGCATTCAATACAGTCACTGGCGAACAGGCCTGACATATTGAGACCAGGACCGCTGTCACTGTGCTTCGAAGCACATGTCGACACGTTTTACTCATGCAATTTTCACTCATTTAACAGCCTATCAGAAAGAAGATAAGCTTTTGATTTATATTGTTATTAGGTTCACGTGAAATTCACGTTAAGCGGCAGAGACTGAATCTAACAATCAAGTCAAAGGTGACGACGATGAAACAGTTTCTACTCACAGCGGCGATACTACTTCTGCTTAGTTCTATCTCACCTGCCAGCGCCAATAAAGTGGCCATTCAATATGATTTTGATGCTGTCAGTCCTTTTTATGGTGACACAGCGATCGTGGTCCAAAATAAACAAGGCATCCCACATGTGGGTCTGATTAATAAAGCGGGCGAATTTATTCTCCCTCCTCAAAAACAGACTGAGATTACCGCCTTTCATGAGGGACTTGCTCCCATCCGTATTGATCAACATTGGGGAATGATCAACACCCAGGGTCAGATGATTATCCCCGCACTGTATAAGAAGCTGGGCCCATTCAACGACGGCCTGGCGGCTGCTTTGGAAAATGATAAATGGGGCTATATCAACACAGAGGGTAATTGGTCTATCTCACCACGCTTTGATAAAGCAGAATCATTCAGCGAAGGTAAAGCGGCTGTGAAGCAATATGGTTCTTGGGGATTTATCGATACACAGGGAAAGTGGGTTGTTCAGACACAGTTTCGTGAGTCAAAACCCTATAGCGAGGGTTTCGCCGCTGTAAAAACTAAAGATGGCTGGGGTTATCTGAACGCGAAAGGACAAATGCACATCACACCTCAATTCGAGACGGTGTTTTCTTTCAGTGAACAGCTGGCTTTGGTGAGTTCTAACGCAAAATGGTGGTTTATTTCTTCTGATGGGCATCCCATAAGCGATACAAAATACGACCGTGCCATGCCTTTCAGTGAAGCAAAAGCCGTGATTATGCTGGATGGCAAATATGGTTATATTGATAAGCAAGGCAAAACAATCATCCCACCACACTTTGACAATGCCTGGTCATATAAAAACGGCTTAGCCAGAGTGGAGAACGCGGGTAAAGTGGGATATGTGGATGACACTGGACACGTCGTTATAGCGCCTCAATTCAAATGGGGGCAGTCTTTTCAGGAAGGCTTGGCGGCGGTGACACTGGATTACTGGGATTATGGCTACATCAACCAATATGGTGAGCTGGTCATTCCAGCACAGTATGATGACGCCAGACCCTTCAGTGATGGTCTGGCGCCAGTCAAACATCAGGGAAAGTGGGGTTATGTATCCTTGGACTGATTGGCTGCCGCTTCCATTAGCTTAACATCAAAAGGTTTACTATCCTCGCCAAAATACAGTGTGCTGTGTGGGAATGGAATTTCGATATTTTTCTCGTCAAAGCTCAGCTTGATACGTCTTAAAAACTCCCGTCCCACCGTCCACTGTTGAATCGGTAACGTTTTAATTCTGCCTTTGATAACGACAGCTGAATTATCTAGTTTATCCACACCAAAAATTTCTGGTGGTTCAATAATCAGATGTTTCATATCCTCATCAGCCATCATACTGTCAGCAACTTCTCGGATGACTTTGGTCACCTCGTCGGTGTTCTCTTTGTAAGCAACACCAATATCAAAAACATACGCTGACCACTCTGTCGTCATATTACTCAACGTCGTGATGGTGCCATTGGGGAAAAAATGTACGATCCCCGCCAAGTCACGTAGCACCGTTGTCCGGAAGTTGATAGCTTCGACCAGCCCACCCGTGCCATTAATGACAGCTACATCCCCTACTCGGATCTGATTTTCCAAAATAATAAAAAAGCCTGAAATAACATCACGCACCAGATTCTGAGCACCAAACCCAATTGCTAAACCCACAATCCCCGCACTAGCAAGCAATGGCCCAACTTCTACACCAATCTCTCTCAGAATTATCAGGAAGAAAGTAATCCAGATCGCGAGTAAACCTGCTTGCTTTAGGAGCCTGACAATGGTTTCGATACGTTTTCTGGACTCGAGTGATGATTCACCTCGTGCTGTCGCTTTGCCGACCAGTCTTAGTTCAAACCGCTGTAATGCTGATTTGAGTAACCATGTTGTCACCCAGGCCACAATAAAGATAATCACCATTCGAAAACTGGTGGTGATAATAGTAGACCAGCTGATTTGCTCAATAAATGTCTTTATGGGTTCCATCGTATACTCCGATAAAGGGGGTGAATTCAGACGTCATATCCGAGATAATAATTAACTTGATTATGTTCGTTAACAACGCTGTTAACTCATCCTGTCTTTAGTATTAACGACTCAAAGCCCGCCCGTGGGTTCCATCCATTGTCGTGAGCGAGTAAACGATGATTGCTCAATCTCAACTTTTTGACTATCTTTAAACACAGCGATTCCTGGAACAATTTATGACGTATTGTATTGCCATATCATTAGATAAAGGACTGGTTCTAACTTCAGACTCAAGAACCAATGCCGGTATTGATCAAGTCAGTACATACAGCAAAATGTTTCGTTTCAATACGCATGCTGACCGCTGTATTGCCATATTAAGTGCCGGTAATCTGGCCACCACGCAATGTGTTATTGAACAGATAAACCGGGATCTACGGGAAAATAGTGAGACCAGCCTCAATAGCACACACTATCTTTCTGATACCGCTGACTATGTAGGTGATGTGTTAAATCAACGCATCAAGCGTTATAGCGAAGATCAGCAATCCGGCTTTTCACCTGATGCGACCTTATTACTGGCTGGCCAAATAAAAGGGCAACCACCCCAAGTCTTTCTGATTTATCCACAAGGAAACCACATTACCACCAGCCGTGAAACACCCTACTTACAGATAGGTGAGAGTAAATATGGTAAACCGGTATTAGATCGTTTTCTCACCATGCAAACGTCACTCACCGATGCCGCTACCTGTGCATTAATTTCTATGGATTCCACCATGAAAAGTAATGTCAGTGTTGGCCCGCCGATTGAGGTGCTGGTATACGAGACAGATAGCCTGGTCTTTAAGCATCATTATCGTTTCGATGCAGAAGATACTTTTTTGATTAACTTACGGCGGGAATGGGGTAATAAATTAAATCAGGCATTTAAGGAAATGCCGCGGATTCCCGAGGCTTTCTCAACGACTTCAACAACTGATGAATAAAAAGTAATTTTTTTCTGACCGGCGCTGAAACGACAAAGGGGTAAGCATCTGTATTGCCAACACTTCGATTCAGTGCATTCATTTTCACCACCAGCGATAACCAGTCGTTCATCATTACATCAAAATCGCTAGCATAATCAAAATGCTCAATCAGTTCATAGGTCATCGCCGTCTCCATGGTCTCATTCATCATCAAATAATGTGACCAGGTCTCGGCCCAGTCTTCAAGAGGGTGCGCACTGGCATAGGCTGACAAGTAGGAGGCTGGCCAGTCTGCTGCTGGTCCGTTTTCATAATACGCTTCTAGACTGCTTTGATAATCTTGCTGCTGATATTCAAACACCTCACAAAACATGGCGTAGTGCTCGGTATCTTTTATCAGCATATCCCAATAATAATGGCCGATTTCATGACGAAAATGTCCCAGTAGGGTTCGATAGGACTCGTTCATAGCTTCACGCGTTGCTTCTCTGAAGCTACCATCTGCCTCAGCAGCATTCAGCGTTATCACCCCCTGACTGTGTCCACTTAACACATGCTCAAGTGCCAGCATCGGATTGGTTCTCTGATCTTCAAGGAAGTCAAAAACCAAGCCATTTGGATAGCCTTGATAGGCGCCCTTTATCGGCAGGTTTAACCTCAGAATGCCATAGAGCATGCGGCGTTTTGCCGCTTCCAGGGTTCGCCAGCGCCGCCAGTTATCAGGTTGACTCAATATGGGTATAGTGCGTGTTAATGCACATGAAATGCATTGAGTATTAGATGATTCAGCCGGAATCAGCCAATTACAGGCAATCTCATCATCACGGTGCTCACAACTTCGATAGCGCTGCAGTGGAAAAAGATCGGTCATCAACCAAGCGTTATCATCTTCTTGCAGGCTGGTTAACTGTTGTAGTTCTGGAATAAACCCCAACTGACTGCCACAAACACCACAGTGGGTATTGTCGAAGAAAATTTCCTGCCCACATTGGCAAAAGAACCGTTTCATGAAACGGAGTAGTCCGGATAAAACCAGTTAGTGGTAATGCTGGTATTCAGACGATTTAAGGCGATTTGTAACTCATCCATCATCAATCGAATGGTTTCCGGCGGATTTCTCTCAGCACTATATGCCTGCAAATCATTCAGAATTTCAGCCTGCTGAGCCAACATGTGTTTATCCCCAGGTAAATACTCTAAGTAACTTCCTACCGATTTGACAGAAAAGCTCAAAGAACGCGGAAAAGCCGTATCTTGAATTAAAAATGCCAACACACTTTCCCCTTTTAACGAGGAATTATGAGCTTGAATATACATTTGCTGGGCATTCAGGACTCTCAATAGTGTTGCCCACAGAATACCTTCATGTTGCTTTAGGGCTTCACTTCGATTATCTGACATCAGCAACGCCGACAACTCCAATATTCGGCTGGTCATATCTGCCCGTTCCAGATGTTTACCCGCCTGTAAAAAGTCATAAGCAAAGTTACGACTCATGTGATTAGCAATCATACCCCAGATACACTGACATGACTCCATGATAGTGAGTAATAACTTCTGCCTACGGCGCCGATTACCAATGGACGACAATTCACTTTTTACTAATAAGTGTAGCTCATTCACCTGCTCCCAGATTTCTTCTGGTAATACATCCAATGAGGTTCGGGCATTTTCTCTCACAGCCGCCAGATTATTAATCAGTGAACCACCATAGCCAGGATCCGCTAATAGAAAATGCATAATGTCATATTCATTTTCACGCGGATGTTTTCTGTAATAAATCTGCTCGGCATCAAAAATGGTCACTAAGGTAAACCAGTTCACCTCCATATGTTCCGGCAAATCCATTAATAATGCGGTATGCACATTAACCAAACGCGCCGTGTTTTCCACGCGCTCTAAATAACGAGCCAACCAATACACTCTCTCAGCAACACGGGATAACATTAGTCTTCCTCCATGAAATGGCGACTATCATCAACAATCCAGGTATCTTTACTACCGCCCCCTTGTGACGAGTTAACCACTAAAGAACCTTCGACCATCGCTACACGTGTCAATCCACCGGGGGTGACATAAATATCATCTCCAGACAGAATAAATGGCCTTAAATCGACATGTCGTGGTGCAATCGTGTCATCACAACAGGTGGGGGAAACAGATAAACTCAAGGTCGGTTGAGCAATGTAGTTTTTTGGATCATTGATCAGTAACTCACGAAATTCTTCCACTTTCTCTGCCGAGGAATGCGGTCCCACCAACATGCCATAGCCACCTGACTCATTGGCGGGTTTGACCACCAGCTCTGGCAGATGTGCTAATACATGGGTCAAATCTTCCTCATTGCGACACAACCAGGTAGGCACATTGCCCAAAATCGGTTCTTCATTCAGGTAATAACGGATCATGTCAGGCACATAGGCATAAATGACTTTATCGTCAGCGACACCGCATCCTGGCGCATTGGCTATCGCGACTTTACCCGCACGCCAAGCACGCATAATCCCTGGCACGCCTAGCATTGAATCAGGACGAAAAACTTCTGGATCAATAAAATCATCATCAATACGGCGGTATATGACATCAACACGCTCAAGGCCATGAATCGTTTTCATGTAGACATAATCATCATCCCTTACCAGTAGATCGGCGCCTTCCAGCAAGATCAAACCGGCTTGTTGCGCCAGGAACGCATGTTCAAAATAGGCTGAGTTATAGATACCGGGCGTCAATAACGCCATCGTTGGATTGGTTAAATCAGGACGTAATGAGGCGAGCATTTCTGCTAAGTGTTCAGGGTAGGCATCAACAGGGCTAATATTTAAGAGTTTGAATAGCTCAGGCAAGACTCGCTTGGTGGTTTTTCTATTTTCGAGCATATATGCCACGCCAGATGGTACACGTAAATTATCCTCTAACACGTATAGCGTGCCATCATGATCGCGTACTAAATCTGAACCACAGATATTGGCCCAAACGCCATGAGCAGGGGTCATACCATGACATTCTTTACGATAACCTTTGGATTGATAAACCACGTCGGCGGGTATGATGCCATCGTTAATGATATTTCCATCGTTATAAATGTCTTGAATGAACTGATTTAAGGCATGAATGCGTTGTTTTAGCCCTTTTTCGGTGCGTTCCCACTCACTCTTTGGAATAGCCCTTGGGATAATATCGAATGGCCAAGCCCTATCAATATTGCCCGCATCACTATAAATGGTGAAGGTGATGCCACGCTCCAGCATTTCTACTTCTGACTCTTGCACCCGCTGCGTAAACGCTTCTTTTTCCATGCAACGCAAGTATTCAAGCAGTTTAAAACTGAATGCTCTGGGCTGATGTTTTGCAAACATGAGCTCATCAAAAAACGAACCCGGTTCATAGTCCTTCCAAATGTCCTTCATCAGTCCCCCTATCAGGTTTTAGTTCAAAAGAACGATATACAGAAGAAGAGAGCAAAAGTTATACCCGACTTAGATGGCAGGTTACTTTTTTTGGTTTTATTTTGTCAGTGCGGCATTAACCATACTGTTAATCCGTTCTGCAGCATTATCTTCATGTGTGCCACGATAGGCTGACACCAACTGTTTTGCCTCACTGAACTCCTGATCAATTTCATGCCTGAAAAGCTGTTTGTAACGTTCAACACCCACCAGATAGACTCCGCCTGATAACGACAGTACCTGTTGAATATCATCTTTTTTATCACTTGCTTCCGAGGCGATGCGTTGAGCCACAATCTGACTATACAAAGGAATCCCCATCACGAAACTTAAGAGCTTATTCACCTCTTGGGGATTTCTATCTTTCCAGTACTGGGCATAAATGGAGATCCGTCTTAAACGGAGCCAGTCAATATCCGTTAAAGCCGCAACAGGACCCGATGGCTGTGCACCATAAAAGATCAACTCAATATCACTGCAGAATTGATAATAATCCGGCAACGAGGCTTTACTTAATTGATCACCCGCCATCGCGATATCCACTTCCAGAGCTTGCATCGCTGTGGGTTCAGTGGAAAAAAGCAGCACTTTACTATGTGCCTGACCTGCCTTGTCTGACCAGAATTGAATCGCCTTTGCCAGAGGATGGAATTCAGCCAAAACCGACACGGATGAAAATAAATCTGTCTCAAGCGCGATCATCGACACCTCCTCCGCTAAACCATCTCTGAGCGTTTTTTAAACAAAAAAAAGCCCTGTTCAACAGCTGTTGAACAGGGCTTTTGCAACGATAAGCTCGTTTAGCTGAGTGCTGACAAGGCTTTTTCATAATCAGGTTCATCAGCAATTTCACTGACTTGTTCGGTATAAATGACTTTGCCAGTTTCATCAATGACGACAACTGCACGCGAACACAAACCAGCTAGAGGTCCGTTTTTCATTAATAAACCGTAATCTTCAGCAAATGAAGAGCGAAACGCCGAACCAGTGACGACATTATCAATACCTTCTGCACCACAAAAACGTGCCATGGCAAAAGGTAAATCTTTTGATACACAGACAACCGTGGTGTTATCCAAGGCAGCCGCTTTTGTGTTGAATTGTCTGACAGACATCGCACAGGTAGGCGTATCTACAGATGGAAAAATATTGAGCACAACACGACCAGATAAATCTGCCAGAGTCAGCTCAGACAAGTCATCTTTTGTCAGGCTAAATTCTGGTGCTTTTTGTCCAACTGCAGGCAACTCACCCACTGTCTCAAAAGGGGTTCCTTTTAATGTCACTGTAGTCATAAAATCTCCTTTAATTTAATTTGCGAAACATGTCAACATCCGCCTTGAAGAACTGGCTAGATAGCATGCTGACATTACCGTTGTCTGTCTTGTTTTAATGTTTGTAGTGTTCTGTAGACTTCGCGAGCATCAGCTAAATTTCGTTTAGCGACACTGACCCGCTTATCTTCAATCATGGCAATCATGGCGATCACACCGACTATACTGATCAGCGTACCAGCAATCCCCCCTGATACCCAAGCCACATAAATGGCTAATAAGATAAGAATGAATATCTGTATGACCATCCATTGAGAAGCGAGTTTCTCTTTTTGGCAGGTCACATACTTTTCGTGCCATAAACGAACTAATAAACCCAACTCATCATCACTCAACACAGCCAAATTTGAATAGTACTCGAGTCCGATTAATTCATCATTGTGGTTACGTGAGACCAACTGCGCATCTTCAGCCATTTCCTTTAACGCACTAAAGGTATCTTCATCACGCTCAATCATGTGCACTCCTTTTGACTGTCGTCGCTTGACTATGGCTTAGCTCGCCATAGGCCTCCAGAGAAAATATTCCTAATTTATTTTTTGTGAACCCGCTCTCATTTCATAAAACTTTAATACGGCTGCCCTATAGTCCACAGCACATCGCCTTTTCAGCTAGAGGCTACATTACTTTATATTTAGGTGCTGTCTGCATGAATATCAAGAAAGACGAAGACCCCATCATCATCTGGCGACTCACTGATGGAAAACCTGGCCATCAAAGTCAATCTCAAGGTTTGGTGAATGCCTTAAAGCGCAAAATGGCCTGTCAAAGTTTTGATATTCCGGTGAGTGGTCGACTTCAACCTGTGTTCGATTTATTGAGTACAACCTGGCCTGCAGGTCATGGGCTACCTTTACCTGATCTCATCATCGGGGCAGGTCATCGCACGCATCTTCACATGCTGGCAGCAAAAAAGGTGTATGGCGGGCAAACCATCGTCTTGATGCAGCCCAGTTTACCGGTGTCTTTTTTTGATCTTAGCTTAATACCGGAGCATGACTATTATCAAGGTCGTGGCAATGTATTGGAAACACGAGGCGTTCTTAACCCTATTCACGCGACAGGTGCTCATCAGACCGATAAGGGACTAATCATGATTGGCGGCCCTTCCAAACACTGTGACTGGAATGAAAACCATATAACATCACAAATAACTCAGCTTTGTAAGCAAAACCCGCGTATTCACTATACGCTCACGACCTCTCCACGTACACCTGCCAACTTCGCCACTCACATGCTCAGCTTCAAATTGGCCAACCTTACTATCGTACCTTTTGAAGAAACCGATGGTAACTGGGTTTCCCGCCAATTAGCAGCAAGTTATAGTGCATGGATTAGCGAAGACTCGGTGTCTATGGTGTATGAAGCACTCACAGCACACACCGCGGTCGGTATTCTTAACATGCCCATCAAACGTGATAACCGTGTCTCACGGGGACTGAGTAAATTAGTGGGTGAAGGCTATGCTGTTCGCTTTGACAGCCTGGGCCATTATAAAAACCGTCTACAAGCTGTTCCGGGGTTCATGGAATCAGAACGCTGTGCAGACTGGATAGCAAAACATTGGTTAGATGGCGTGCCACAAGTACAACCACAACCAATACCTCAACTCAGCTAATTGCTCATGACAGATCAGTTAACCGTTGTTCAGGTGTTACCTGCACTTGAATCAGGAGGTGTTGAACGAGGCACATTGGAAGTCGGCCGCTATCTGGCAAGCCTGGGGCATCGCTCGTTTGTTATTTCTTCTGGTGGCCGCTTAGTCGATACCTTACGTCAGCAAGGCAGCGAGCATATCAACTGGAACATAGGCCGTAAGTCGCTGGTGACATTCCGTCTTATCCCGAGACTACGACGCTTTCTGGTGAATAACCGTGTTGATATTTTACATGTGCGTTCACGTATGCCGGCCTGGGTATGCTATTTGACGTGGAAATCCTTACCAAAGGCATCACGACCAAAATTCATTACTACCGTTCACGGCACATACTCTGTCAACGGCTATAGCCGAATCATGACCAAAGGCGAACAGGTATTTGTTGTGTCGGAGAAAATCCGTGAATACGTTACGACTCAATACGGTGTTAAAGAAAACCTCACCCTGAATTACCGTGGTATTGACCGACGAGAGTTTCCGTATGGATATCAGCCAGATAACGCATGGTTATCTCATTGGTATCAATGCTTCCCTCAAACACGAGGTAAGTTGTTAATTACTCTGCCAGGACGCATTACACGCTGGAAAGGACAGGCTGACTTTATAGAGATTATTGCTGAGCTAAAAAAATATTATTCTGATGTGCACGGTTTGATTGTTGGTGAAACTAAAAAAGGAAAATCGGCTTTTTTAGGTGAATTACAACAACGTGCAACTGAACTTGGCGTTTTAAGTGATGTAAGTTTTATCGGCCACCGGAGTGATCTGAGAGAAATTATGTCAATTTCCAACATCGTCATGTCATTATCATTGCAGCCGGAAGCGTTTGGGCGAGTCAGTATAGAAGCCCTGAGTTTAGGGGTGCCGGTTATTGCTTATGCTCATGGCGGTGTGGAAGAACAACTAACGGCCGTACTGCCGGAAGGCAAAGTAAGCACGGGTGATAGAGCCGCTGTCGTCAGCTTAAGCACAAAATGGTTACTTGCACCGCCTGTTGTTCCAGAATCACATCCTTTTGTACTGGAGTCTATGTTAGAAACCACGCTATCTGTTTATAAACGCGCATTAAAACAACATTCGCCCACATGAACATCTGCCAATTGTTATTAAGCACAGGCGGTGGTGGGCTTGAAAAACATGTCAGAGAACTGTCTATCAGCCTCCACAAAGCCGGTCATTCTGTCAGTGTTATTGCCGACCCTCAATTTCTAGAGACCTTACCTGCACATATCCAAGGTTTTCCAGTTAATACTGAGCAAAGCCGGCGTAACCCACTTTTGTGGTTCAGCGTGCTTTATTATCTGCATAAGTCCAACGCAGATATAGTGCATGCTCAGGCTAATAAAGCGACGGCTGTACTAAATAAGTGTCGCTATTTTCATCGCGCAAAAACCGTAGGTACATTACATAACATCAAAAGCCGAGTGAAAGATTTTGCCAAGCTCGATCAGGCGATTGCGGTTAGTCATAGTCTTCGCTCACATCTGAACATAGCGAATGCCACAACAATATATAACGGTATTTCTACCCCAAAAGTTGCACCTATTGATATCCATCAAGAGTTTGGACTCAACCCTGAGTTACCAACATTTTGTGCCGTTGGTCGACTAGTAAAGGCAAAAGGCTTTGATTTGTTATTGGATGCCGCAGACGGCCTGGCTTTGAATTTACTGATTATCGGTGAAGGAGAAGAACGCCAATGGTTACATAGCCGAATTCAACAGATGTCAACACAGACACACTATCGTTTGGTCGGTTATCGTCCAGATGTCAGTTCACTGATGCACGCTTGTGACGGCGTATTAATCAGCTCGAGAAGAGAAGGCTTTTCTTATGTAGTCAGTGAAGCATTATTATTAGGCAAACCCATTTTATCTACGAATGTACCTGTCGCTAACGAAGTCCTTGATAAGGCATTAATCACACCTATCGCTGATACCCAGGCTTTTCGTCAACAGCTGGCCACACTTAGCAAAGACATAGTGGGCTGGCAAGGTATGATGCAGAAAGCGATGCTGCTGGCTCAGCAATCAATGACACTGGAAGCCATGACGGACAATACCCTTTCTGTTTACCAGGGTTTGCTGGAACCATAATTCATGACACAAGCAAATAAGATTTTGCTTATCAAGCATGGGGCATTTGGTGATCTAATTCAGGCAGACGGTATTTTCAAAGATATCCGCCAGCACTTCCTTGATGCTGAGATTATCTTGTTGACCATGTCCCGCTATGAATCCTTAATGGTGCGTTCACCTTATATCGATAGCATCATGATAGATGATCGCCAGCCACTGAGAAGGCTGAAACACCAATTCAGGCTAAGCAGACAACTTATTCAACACCAGTTTGATCTGGTTATTGATTTACAAAACTCGGATAGAACAGCCTTATATCAGCGCTTTTTTTTACCTGATGTTGACTGGATTAGTCGGCGTGGAGCAAAGGCGCCTGAGTCAGGTTTGAAAGGATTGAAAACCTTACTCACTCAGGCCGATATACCCACTCATCATGCTTTTTTTCCAGATGTGAAGTGGATGACGGAAAGTCACGCTATCAAATTTCTTTGGCGCCATGTTAAACAACCTTATATTGCCCTTATACCTGGTAGCTCTGCACAACATAAAGAAAAACGCTGGCCGTATTATGCCGAGCTCTCTTTTAAACTCATTGAGCTTGGATATGATGTGGTGAATATTTTGGGGCCAGATGAGCAAGATATGGCAGCAAGACTGGCAGGTTACACACCGGCAAAAGACTATGGAATGCTTAACTGGTTTGAGTTGGCAACCATTCTCAATCATGCACAGTTTGTGGTTGGTAATGATACCGGCCCCAGTCATATCGCCTCATGTTTGGGCAAACCGGGTCTTGCTCTATTCGGACCAACAACTTCTGTTGAACGATCCGAACTTCAACGTGGGGACTTTCGCGCGCTTCAGGTTAATGATTTGTATGACTTAGATGTTCATGAGGTGTTACAGCACTTGCCCTAGATATCGCCAACGCCCAGCCTACACCTAACCAAACTAAAGCTGCCACCCAGTTGCTCAGCACACTAATCCCTCCGGACAATGGCCAAAAACTGACCGTTAGTAATGCAAAGCATAATGCTGTTTGTAAGCCATTCTTAGCTTTAATACATGGCAGCAATACCTGCTTGTACAATAAACACAGCATTACCAGAAATAAAACTAATCCAACCAGGCCTGTTTCAGCCCCCAGTTGCAGGTAGAGATTATGCGGATGGCTGCACACCATGCCTGCACTAGCTAATAATTGCTGTTGTTCACAGACGCTTTGATAAGTATGCAAGCCACTGCCAAACCACCAATTATCCTGCCATACTTGCCAAGCGGTTTTAAAAACCAGCCCATAATCGGATTCGGCAAATGACGATAATTTAGTACCGATACTCATGATGCTCCGATCGAGCATATCTGGAGAGATCAGTATGATCATACCCAGTGATAATGCAAAAATTACCACCATACTTAACAAGCGTCGCTGATAGTCTCGGTAGATAAACAGCATAGTTATAAACACAACAGCAGCCCCGGCACAATAAAGAATTAATGCCATTCTCTCGCCTGTAAGATAGGTGAAAACAAACCCGACACTCATAATGGTCATTAATGATGTTATTTGTCGGACGGTCGTATATTTGAACCATGGCATAAGACAAGCGATGAATAGCACGATGAACCACAGTCGTAATAACATCGTTCCGGGAATAGGGCTTCTGAATGGCCCTGTTAAGCGTGTTTCAGTGAGACGTTCAATGCCAAACCAATCCACACCAAATAAATACTGCCATAAAGTATCAGCTACAACGAATGCCATAATAAGTGAGAGGCTGATAATAAAATGACGTCTAATGTCACTATTATCAAAAATCCAATACGCCAATGCCATTGCAAATAAAGGCCATCTTATAAAAGTAAGCACATACTTCAAACTTTCTGATGGTTCACTACTTTGGGGTAAATTAAGTAAAATTAGATAGGCGTTAAATACTAAAAAAGCAACAAACCATGACTGCTTTAGCCATGGCCAATACTGATTTTTATAGCTGATAAACAAAAAGGTGAATGCCACCAGAACGACTGTAATATCCGCTATTGCTCTCGAGAATAATAATAAGGCCGGTAGAAGATAAACAAAGACCTTTAAGGCAGGTGAGGGTGCGGTCAGCCTGATGGGATGCATAACGATATTCAATCAAAATGGATATCGTATCCGTAATATGTGACAGTTTAGTGGCAGACGAGTCAGCCAGACTTCAAGACTGGTTACATTAGCAGGGAATTATTCAGCAGTTTGAGGTTGCGCGACGATGATGGCTGCTTCCGGTGCCTCAATAGACAAACTTTCCATTAACCGCCCCATTGTTTCGGATAACCAGTAACAGGCGTAAATATGATCATAATAGGCATTGGCATAATCATTTCTGGCTGTTAGCAATTCATTTTCTGTATCGAGCAAGTCCAGTAAGGTCCGTCTGCCTACATTGAACTGTTCAAAATAGGCATCACGCGTTTTCTCAGCAGCCAGCATACGTTGCTCAAGAATAGGTAAACGTCTCGACAAGGTTTCAACATTACTCCATGCCAGCCGCACATCTCTATCAACGTCACGTTTGATAATTTCGGCGTTTTGTTTGGCTTGTTCACTGAGATACTTGGTTTCTTCAATACGTGCTTTGTCAGCGCCGCCATTCAAGAGGTTGTAGTCCATGCGAATCATCGCTTGAACTTCTTTCTCATGCCCACGTGTTCCGTCGAGATTATTATCTGCTCTGGCGCTCAAATCAGCTCGCACTTGTGGATGAAATGGCGCTTTAGCTCCCTCTTGCTGGGCCAATGATGCTTCGTGATCAGACATAGCTGCCCATAGTGCTGGATGCTGTCTGTAGGCAATTTGTATGGCATCTTCAACCTTAGCCGGTGCACTGTCACAACATGACATACCTGGATCGGTTAGCGCTTCAGGGGCTTGCCCTACTAATCGCTCATAACGTGTTTCCGCATCTTTTAAATTACCTTCGGTAGAGCGTAAATTCGCTTCCGCTAACGCCACACGACCAGTGGTTTGATCAAGGTCTGAGCGATTGCCTACACCCGCATCTGTTCGTAACTTGATTTTATCGAAGATCTTTTCATGTTGAATCAAGTTAGCTTGAGTGTTTTCAAGTAATTGCTGACGCTTCATTACATCAAGGTAGCTTTGTACAGTGTTCAGACCAATACTCTCCGATAAATCTGTCACACTGTAACCAGCAGAATTAGCTTGTGCCTGAGTTTGTTCAACTGCACTTTTTGTGGCAAAACCGTCATACAGCATTTGAGTTGCTTCAATCTCAGCCTCGCCACGAGAAAGAGATTCATGACCGGGTCTTGTTGCCGGATTTTTAGTTCGCTCAAAGCCGATCCCCAGAGTCAGATCGACTCTTGGATAGTAACCGGCTCTAGCCTGATCAACCGTTTTATCAACGCTATAACGGCGGTTTGCTTCAGCCAGAACTTCAGGATTTTGTTTTAGTGTTTTATCTACTGCTCCCTGCAGAGTTTCAGAAAAAACGGGACTGCTGGCGATAGCCGTCATAAATGCAGCAATGAGAGTAAAGCGTTGCGATGTAACCATATGTCTAAATGCTCCAGATATTAACGCAGATCAATCTCAACCCGGCGGTTACGTACTTCTTCAGTGCCATTTGCCGTGGGTACTTTCAGATCCGTTTCCCCTTTCCCTGACACAGAAATCTGATTGGCTTCAACACCGGCATTGATCAAATCCTGCGCTACCTTGTTAGCGCGACGCTCTGAGAGCTTTTCATTGTATGCGCTGGCGCCAAGCGTGTCTGTATGACCGACAATTTCAACATGACGATTTTTTCTTTCCAGAATCGCTTTGTATACATCAACAGAATCACGGAGAGAGGCTGGTGTAAACGTCGTTTTGTCTAACTCAAAATAAAGCGTTGCGTGATAACGCTCTGGAACACGCACCACTTTTGGCGTGACTGCAACCACCGTTGCTTCCTGACAAAAAGGCGAACCACTATCAGAAACAGTCAGCGGCGCCTGCAAAGATTCTCGTAACTCAGACTGAGGAGTGTCTGGACCAATGGTATTGTGAATACTGCTACATGCAGATAAGGCCAAACCTATTAAACTGGCAAATACCAGTCGATAAACAATACACATCCTTTACTCCAGCATTCCTTTTGTGTGCTAATAGACTTTGTTAATGATAACAACAAAGTATCAATAACAGTAGAGTATTGACCTTGCTGGGTATATAGTCAACAAGCTATGCGTATCTCTTGAGCTTAGGGATTATCTTCATTCTTACTCAGAGTGGAATCAATAGTGTTTAACAATTCAGGATCATCTGGCTCAACTGAACTGGCAAAGTGTTTTACCACCTGCCCATCAGCATCAACGATGTATTTATTGAAGTTCCAATCTGGCGCTTGGCTTTGTTGATTAATTTCCCTGAAAACTGGGTTAGCACGCGAACCTGTTACATAACTTGGCGCAACCATGGTGAATGACACACCAAAGTTTTCTTTACAAATTCTCGCTGCTTCCGCTTCTGTTTTGGCTTCTTGATCAAAGTCATTGCTCGCAAAACCAATTACCACTAAACCTTTATCTTGGTATTGCTGATGTAATGACTCCAAACCACCAAATTGGCGCGTATAGCCACAGTGACTTGCGGTATTAACGACTAATAAGGTTTTATCTTTGGCTATTTCACATAAATTCACCGTGTCATTCGAGTGAAGTTTGGGCAAGTCATAATCCATATATTGTGGGCAATCTTTTGCTTGGACAGTAGAAGCTACCATCATAAGTAAGCCAGCTTTGAACGAATTATTCATATTCTTTCTCCATGTATGTTTGTCTGATTTTGTCGACAGATCGATGAAAAAAATGTGATGACCGTATCCATACGGCTTATCGAAAATTGGCATCCGTAAAGCATTGTTATAAGAGAATTAAACTGCTAAATTAATGAGCACTGTTTCACAAATTTACACAAGGATCGTGTTTTGGAAGCCAGATCATTATCAGAGTGCGGCGTCATATCAAATTGGGGCTTGGTAGAAGTCCAAGAAACCCAAGAACAACATATTTTTGGCCACTCCAGCCATTACGATTTTTTTATCATCACGCAAAAAGTGACTGACTTTCACTATGATTTCAAAACACGGCAAGGCTCAGCCATTACCGATTCTGGCATTCTCTACTCGCTGACGGGCAAGCCCGTCCTCTACAAGCCGAACAAACAGTTACAACTGCGTGAGTTTATGGAAAAAAACAACTGTGTGCTTGTGCCGGTGAAGATCGGTCGATTTCATTTTTTTCACCTGAATGCTTTGGCGAAAAAACTTATCCCTGAATAAGTAATAAAGCCTGTATTAGTTCAGGATTCATGACAGCACTGAAAGGTCCGACTTTAGATCAATATCGGTCAAAACTGAAGACGATTTCACATTCACTTTTTCAATCAGCTTCTCGTTCTCGAGCAGAATACTTTTAGCCCCTACATCACCTGATAATGCCAGTAATGCATCACGATAAATTTGAGAAAAAGCAACTGGATGACCACGTCTACCCTCAAAATAGGGAGCAGCGATAGGAAAGCCTTGCTCAAGCTTATTGACCAGATTTTCAAGTATTTCTGGCTCAATCATTGGCATATCTGCCAAGCCTATCAAATAACCTTGTGATGAATGACAAGCTTCCACACCGGCAGCAAGCGAATGCCCCATACCCAACTCACTCTGTTCTGCTTTGATAAACTCAATGCTGTGATCAATAGAATGACAGGCTTCTTCAATAAGCTGATTCTCTTTGGGCGTCACCAGATAAACGCGCTCAAACACATCCAACCAGGGTGATAAAGTATGCAGTAGCAACGCTTGTGTGATGCCTTTAAATTCGACTTCTGCCAGTAACTTGTTCGATCCAAAGCGTGTTGACTTACCAGCAGCGAGAATAATCGGCGCTACCTTTTCAAGCGCCATGTTTAGGTGAGCACCTTATCCAATGAAGCTGAAGTCTGTTGTGCTCGAATACGTTGACGATAAATAGCGACTAACTCGGCCGCTATCGCCACCGCAATTTCTGCAGGCGTTTTACTACCTATGGACATACCAACCGGACCATGCAGCCGATCAATCTCTTGTTGAGTCAGATCAAATAATTTGAGTCTTTCCCGACGCTTATTGTTATTCGATTTGGCCCCCAAAGCCCCCACATAAAAAGCCGCTGATTTGAGCGCCTCAAGTAATGCCATATCGTCTAACTTCGGATCATGCGTTAAAGCCACCACTGCCGTATTTAGATCGGGCTGCAGTGAGGTCACAGCATCATCGGGCATCATTGTCAGTAATGTACTTTCTTGATGTGTCCATGTCTGCTGCATCTCAACTCTTGGATCACAAACATAGACTTGATAATCGAGCGCAGTGGCTATATTGGCCAGATAATATGACGTTTCTACAGCGCCAATAATGAGTAAGCGTAAACGCGGTCCGTAGACGAATGAGATGGACTCTGGCCGTTCGCAGACCAGAGGCTCATGACTTAGTGCTAAGGAGCAGGTTACCTGTAAAGACCTCAGAGAAACGTCTCTTTTGATCAGCTTTTGGGAGGAAATGGCGGTGATAACATCATCAAGCCATTGGTCATCAATGACTGGCTCTATCAGTAATTTTAATTGCCCCCCACAAGGTAGCTTGAAACGTGCTTGCTCTTCCTGATTAGCGCCGTAGGTTTTTATTTGAGCTGAAGCTGACGAAAGTGCACCATCATGTAAAAGTGTCACTAAATCATCTTCTACACAGCCGCCGGAAACGGAGCCAGTGAACAGCCCGTCATCACGTAATACACACATAGAGCCAGGCTGGCGAGGGCTGGAACCGTAAGTGCTAAGTACCGTCACCAACCAGACTTTATGCCCTTGCTGATACCAGCTTTGCAGCTGTTTTAGCACGTTTGTATCATGCCCCGTCATAACATTACGACTCTAGTTGATAACGTATTGGCAGTTCACGGATACGTTTGCCTGTTGCATTAAAAATGGCGTTACACAGAGCCGGTGCAATCGGTGGCATACCTGGCTCACCAACACCACCTAGCGGCTCGCTAAAATCATTGGCTGGCATCAGGTGCACATTAATTTCCTTAGGTGCAGCATCCATACGAGCAACCTGATACCCATCAAAGTTATCCTGAACGGTTACGCCGTCTTTAAAGGTAATCTCGCTAGACAGAGCAAGGCTCATGCCCATAATACATGCCCCTTCAATCTGTGAACGAATGCGTTCTGGATTCACTTGAGGACCGCAATCTACAGCAACATCCACTCTGGGCACGCTGACTTCTCCATCGTCATTCACCGTCACTTCAACGACAACCGCGACGTATGTCACGAAGCTATAATGAGCAGCCATTCCCTGACCAGAACCTGTCGGTAGTGATTTCCCCCACTCAGCTTTGTCCGTCACCATGTTAATCACGCCTTTCATACGTTTTGTATTCAATGGGTAAAGCTCGGGGGACTCGCCATAGTTCCACTCATCTTTTAATGAGGTCGGGTCTATTTCTCGATCGGGCCCAATCAGAGACAATAAGAAGTCTTTATGGTCTTTTTGCTGTTGGTGAGCCATCTCAGCAATAAATGATTGAATAGCAAAAGCATGTGGAATATTCGCTACCGAACGATACCAACCAATACGTGTATGAGCTGGTGCTTCTGGGTTTTCGATTTGAATATTCTTTATATCAAAAGGAATATTCACCACCCCCATGCTCAACTCCATCGGCATTTCATGTTTGGCACCTTCCGAAAAGGTTGAAGCAATGGTTGGAGCGACTGTACGGTGCAACCAAGCGATGGTATCGCCCTGCTCATCAAACGCGGCTTCCATATGTTCAGCAGACACAGTATGAAAATAGGAATGCTGAATATCATCTTCACGTGTCCATACTGTTTTCACAGCGCGCCCATCCAATGCTTTGGAAATCAGCGCGGCTTCAACCAAGTAGTCTGGTTTCGACTTCCGCCCAAAACCGCCGCCCAATAGGGTCACGTAGACCTTAACCTGCTCAGGTTTTACTTCCAGCCATTTCGCAACGGTATCAACACCAGCCTGTGGGTTCTGGGTTGCAGTCCAAATCTCACATATACCATCAACAAACCGTGCCGTCGCAGCAGGAGGTTCCATTGGCGCTTGTGCTAGGTGAGGAATGTAGTAGTCAGCAGAAATTGTTGAGCTGGCATTGGCCATTGCTTCATACGCTTGACCTTTGCTTCTGATGACCTTGCCCCCTTTTTGCTGTGAGGAACGCTCTAAAGTCTTACGAAAGGCTTCTGAATCATACTGACGGTTAGGGCCCGCGTTCCATTCGATAGATAATTTCTCTCTACCTTGAATTGCCGCCCAAGTGTTGGTCGCGACAACAACCACCCCACCTAGTGGATTAAATACAGCTGGAGGCGGGCTACTGGGCAAGGTCAGAACTTTGAGTACGCCAGGTACTTTTAAGGTCTCCGTATCATCGTAGGATTTGAGTGTATCGCCATAAGCTGGAGGATGCGCGATAACAGCATAGACCATATCATCAAGGCGTACATCCATACCATACGTTGTTTGGCCAGTAGCGATATCGGCCCCATCAACGAGCCTATTGTCACTTTTGCCGATGTAATTGAATTCATCTGCAGTTTTATAAATCAGGTTTTGGCTTTCGGGCACATCCATTTCGGCCGCTTTCTGAGCAAGCTCACCATAACCTAGTGATTGTCCACTAGCCGCATGAACGACCTGATGATTCGCAGCTTTTACTTCACTGACAGGCACCGACCATATCGCCGCGGCGGCAGCTTCTAACATCATTCTTGCCGCTGCCCCGACGTTACGCATAGGCATGAAAAAATGGCGCATACTTCTCGAGCCATCGGTATTCTGGTTGCCATAGCGCTTCTCATTACCATCTGCCTGAACAACTTTTACTTTTGCCCAGTCAGCAGACATTTCATCGGCAACCACCATAGGTAAACTTGTTTTAACGCCTTGGCCCATTTCAGAACGATGAGCGACAATCGTGACAGTGCCATCTTCAGCAATTGAGACAAACACGAGTGGATCATCAACCCAGCCATTAGGCATCCCGTCACGTCCATATTTTGGGTTTTCATCCGCAGCAAATAATTGTGACGGCATACCAACAGCTAGTACGAGTCCGCTTAATGCGAAGCCCTTAAGAAGTTTACGTCGACTCACATTGGCTATTTCAGGAAGATCAGAATGATTCATTATTTACCCCCCTGTTGCGCTGCTTGCTTAATTGCTTCGCGTATCCGCGTATAGGTACCACAACGACAAATATTGCCTCTCATGGCAGTGTCGATATCTTCATCTGTCGGGTTTGGGTTGTCACGAAGCAAGGCCGTTGCAGCAACAATTTGTCCTGATTGGCAATAACCACACTGAGGCACATTTATCGATTGCCAAGCCGTCTGAACAGCTTGCCCAACTTTGTCCTCTGATACCGCTTCGATAGTGGTAATTTTTTTATCTTTTGCCGCACTGATTGGTGTGACACATGAACGGATTGGTTTACCATCAAGCATAACTGTACAGGCACCACAAAGCGCTTTACCGCATCCAAACTTTGTGCCTGTCATACCGAGTATGTCTCTGAGTGTCCATAGAATTGGTGTATCTTCAGGTGCGTCTACCTGACGGCTTTTACCGTTAATCATGAGCTTCATTTGATTCATCCTAATTCTGATTCGAGTAATCTTTTTTTTTGCGCCTGACAATCACACTTAGTTAGCCAGCTAATTATTATTCAATTATACATGACCAGTATTGAAAAATTTAGTTCCTAGACAAAAAGCCATGGTGTAAAAAAAGATAAAGGTTTCTCTATCTTTTATCAGTTATGGTAATTTTATGCCTGTCTTAAAATAGGAGTGTTTATGAAACCATTGGCTTTGTTACTATCTGTTTGTTTCATCTTATTTCTAGCTGGCTGTAATACGATGGAGGGCATCGGTAAAGATGTGGGTGCGGCAGGAGATGCTCTAGAAAAGAGTGCCAGCGAGAATAAAGGTTATTAATAAAAAAGCCTCAATTCATTGAGGCTTTTTTTATTTTTATATATGTTAAGTGACATTAACTTTCGTCAAAGTATTGCTTAAATGCAGACTTAACAACAGACCTAGCTTCCTGACTATAACCAAATAAAACACCAGCAGCTAAAGTTGTTGCTAGAGACTTGCCTGGGTGTTTTTTGATCACATCAACCAGCACAGGGTCAGAAAGTTTTTCCAAAAGTGCGGTTAACTCCTCAGCTTGTTGAGTATTGTACTCGCGCCCCTCTCTATTACGAGAGGGTGCTTTATCAGAAGTACGGTTCAGTACTTTTACAACGGCTAAAATAATTAACGCCACCAGAAGGTACGCGATGGCTGTTAACAAAGCTGCTAGAGGCATATCAAAATATGCCTGAAGAGCTATATAGCCAGCAATCCCGGCAAAACCAATAGCAAATAATCCGAGAATGATTGCCAATGCAAACGCTAAGGTTGTTACTTGTATTCTTGAAAACAAACTCATCGTAACCTTCTTATTTAGTTAGGGTGAATAGAGTTATTTTCTATCGAGCGCTTTACCAATCACCAAGCCAATACCAAAAGCAACGGCCATACTTGTATATGGGTGTGCTTCAACTTCGCCTTGTGCTCTAGCAATACTCTCTTTTGCCTGTTGTTGTGCCTGCTGTGCAGTCGCTTTGACTTTATCTTGTCCTTGTTGTGCATATTCTGTAGTTAGATTTTTTAAAGTACTGGTAACTTCGGCAAAATCTTTACGTAATGCATCTAACTGTTCTTGTAATTCTTGATTTGTCGTTTGTGTAGCCATTTTTATCTCCTATTGATCTGTTATAAACGTATCTTCGAGACTATTATCCGTGGCAACTATTTATCCATTGCATCTTCAGCTTCATCTGCTGAATCTTCAATAGCATCACCAGCGTCATCTGCAGCATCGTCAATTGCATCTCCAGCATCTTCAACCGTGTTGTCGATTTTTTCACCCATTTCTTCTGCTGGACCATCGTTATCACAAGCTGAAAGCATACCAACGCCTGCAAAAGCAAACATAATTAGCAATGCTTTACAGATCATTGAAAAAGGCTTTGATTCACTCATTGATTTCATACATACATCTCCATTTAGAATTGGGCTGAATAAAAACATTATTCAACTAGACTGACAAACTTATTAATGCGTTTGTTCATCAATACTGACATTAAAAGAGCTTTCATAGCAAAAAGTATTTATCGGAAATACTTATTGTTCGGCTCTTCTTAATCTAACCTATCGCTGATTAATGACTACTGCCTTAACCTATGTTAAAGACGAGGTAATCAAATACACATATCGTATTCATTCCCATTCACTATAAAGGAAGATAGATATGTTAAGTTGGGCATTGACGTTTTTAATCATCGGTATCATTGCTGGTGCGCTTGGTTTAAGTGGTGTTGCTGGTACAGCGACCAACATTGCTTGGATTTTATTTGTTATTGGTTTAGTTCTCGCCCTCATTTTCTTCATTACTGGTAGACGTCCACCTATGTAGACGTATATTCTCACGAAAAATATAGACATTCTTAATCGATGATGGCGTATTCAAGAAGGTCTCTTTTGAACTACATTATTTGAGCGAGTCTTCATGGAATCTGTTATCAGCGATACAGAAAGTTGTATTGTTCGTCAGTTTGAAAAAATGGTCGAGTTGTCAGAGTCAGAAGTAAACCTTCTTGCCGCTCTAGAAAGAGATGCTCGTAAGTTTGGCTCTGGTGAACGTCTAGCGTTCGCTGGTGAATACAGTGATCGTTTTTACACCCTAAAATCTGGCTGGGCCTGTGCGATAAAGACCATGGCAGATGGCCAAAGGCAAATTCTGGATATCTTTTTGCCAGGTCAGATTATAGGATTAAGGGAAATTGGACTGAGTCATTCACTCACAGAGTTTAGGGCGCTGACACCAATAGAAGCCTGTCCATTCCCTAAACTAAGATTGACTGAGATTTTTGAAAAATCACCAAGATTAACCGATTTATTCTTTTTGATCATGGCCAGAGAACAGGCCATGCTGATTGAGAGAATCGTCAATATAGGCAGACGAAACGCTGCTGAACGTCTTGCACATTTCATTGTTGAAATGAAAGTGAGATTACATCAGCGGGCATGTGAGTTTCACCTACCTATGAATCAGGCGATTATCGGTGATACCCTTGGTATTTCTTCAGTTCATGTAAGTCGTACGTTTAAACACTTACGTGATTTAGGTCTAATTGACAATAAAAATGGTCAAATAGAAATAAACGATTTAGACGGATTAATTGATCTATCTGGTTTTGATCGGAGTTATCTTGATACGTATCCGGACTGGACCAGACTTAATAAACCCTCTCAACAATAATTGGAGGAGCAAATTATGAAACTTACTACCTTATTAATTCCATTATCTTTGGCACTTTTCTTATCCGCTTGTAACACGATGGAAGGTGTTGGCAAGGATGTTGAATCAGCAGGCGATGCGATTGAAGATTCCGCCTCTGAAAATAAAAACTATTAAAACCTACCGGTTTACTCTCAGCCCCTTAATTGGGGCTTTTTTTTACCCAAAAAAAAGCTAGGTATATACCTAGCTTAATCAATTAGAAGGAGCAATAATTGTGAGAACTGAAACCCATCACCTCACAATAAGTGTAGCGTCGTACAGATAAAAAAATTGAATATAAAGACACTAAATTATGAGCAAGATCACATTTTCTATCAGTTTTATGGCGCCAATCGTTGTTTTATCCATTGACCATCTGTTTTTAAGCTATAAGCAATGCGATCATGTAGCCTACTAGATCGTCCCTGCCAGAACTCCCAATACTGAGGCATGAGTCTATACCCTCCCCATGACTCAGGTCTTGGTGGTGTTAGTCCAAACTTCAATGCGTATTTAGCGGCGTCTTCAACAATCACTTTCCGACTTTTAATAACTTGGCTTTGTGGTGATGCCCAAGCACCGATACGGTGGGTTAATGGCCTCGAAGCATAATACTCATCTGACAATGATGTAGCGAGTTTCTCAACTTTCCCTTCAATTCGGATAACACGCTCTAACTCTGGCCAAAAGAATTGTAATGAGGCGTAAGGATTAACGTCTAGATTTTGCCCTTTTCTACTTTGGTAATTAGTAAACCAGACAATGCCATCTTCATCGAACCCTTTTATCAAGACTGGTCTAGTTGATGGTCTACCCTGTTCATCTGCTGTGGCTAAGGTCATTGCATTAGCTTCACACACACTTTTTTCCAGCGCGTCTGATAACCACACCTTAAACTGCTCAAGTGGTGATGCTGCACTCATACTCTCGTCAAGAGAGTCTTTTTCGTAGCTTTTTCTTAAACCAGACAAATCCAGATCATCACTCATAACTACTCACATATTAATCAATTAATAACACCATGCCTGTCGTATTTTTTTATCACAACAGGGATATGTTGATGCTATGACTATAATCAATCTTTTGTGAATTATTTATCAATGTCAGGCATAAAAAAAGCCTTGGCAAAACTTAATACCAAGGCTTTGATTATAATGGTGGGCCCACTAGGACTTGAACCTAGGACCAATGGATTATGAGTCCACTGCTCTAACCAACTGAGCTATAGGCCCTTTTGACTAGCTTACGAACCTTCTGAATCTAGGAAGCTTCGTAATTGATCAGAACGTGAAGGATGGCGCAGTTTACGTAATGCTTTCGCTTCAATCTGACGTATACGTTCACGTGTGACGTCAAATTGTTTGCCTACTTCTTCAAGCGTATGATCGGTATTCATATCGATACCAAAACGCATACGTAAAACTTTTGCTTCTCTCTCTGTCAGGCCGTTTAATACGCCTTGAGTCGCTTCACGCAAGCCTTCTATTATCGCAGAATCTGAAGGTGAAATCACGTTCACATCTTCAACAAAATCACCTAAATGTGAATCTTCATCATCACCGATCGGTGTTTCCATCGAAATTGGCTCTTTAGATATCTTCAGTACTTTACGTACTTTATCTTCAGGCATATCGACACGTTCAGCTAACTCATCCGGTGTCGGCTCACGCCCCATCTCTTGTAGCATTTGGCGGGCAACACGGTTCAGTTTATTGATTGTCTCAATCATATGCACAGGAATACGAATAGTGCGTGCCTGGTCGGCAATTGAGCGGGTGATCGCCTGACGGATCCACCAGGTTGCATAGGTTGAGAACTTATAACCACGTTGATATTCAAATTTATCAACGGCTTTCATCAAACCAATATTACCTTCCTGAATCAAGTCCAAGAACTGCAAGCCACGGTTTGTATATTTTTTCGCAATAGAAATAACCAGACGTAAGTTCGCCTCAACCATTTCTTTTTTCGCGCGGCGGGCTTTAGCCTCTGCAATCGACATTTGGCGTGAAATTTCTTTTATTTCAGAAATTGACATGCCACGACTTTCTGCAATCTCAGCTAAAACTGATTGTGCAGCAATGATTTCGTCGTGATGCTTCTTAATGGTAGAAGAGTAATGTTTTTTGGCTCTGATATGCTTGTCAGCCCAGTTAACATTGCTCTCATTACCTTGAAATGAATCAATAAAATCACGACGATTCATGCGAGCTTGCTCTACTACGATATCCATAATAATTCTTTCTTGATTACGGATTTCGTTGACCGTATCGCTCATTAAGACATTGAGATAAGCCAATGTTTTTGGAGTGAGTTTAAACTCCATAAATTGAGTACTTGCCTGTTCGCGTAACGTCTCAGCTTCTTTATCTTCAGCTTTCAGATAGGCGTTAAAGCTGTCTTTTAATGCTTCAAACCGAACCCGCGCTTCTTCAGGATCGATTTCACCTGAATCATCATCATCACTGACGTTGTCTACACTATCGTCATCATCGTCATCATCTGAATCGCTGTCAGAATCATCGTCTGAGTCGTCATCTGTATCGCTGAGATCATCCTGCTCTTCTACCAGCTCTTCTGCTGAAACAAAGCCTTTTATTAGCTCATTCAGACGCATTTCCCCTGCTTCTACAGCGTCATACAGCTCTAAAAATGATGAAATACATGCAGGATATGTTGAGAGCATCATCAGGCTTTCACGCAAGCCCGCTTCAATGCGTTTGGCAATGACAATTTCGCCTTCACGTGTCAGCAGTTCGACCGAGCCCATTTCACGCATATACATACGCACTGGATCAGTAGTTCGACCAAATTCGCCATCAGAGCTTGCTAGGACAGCAGCAGCTTCTTCATCGGAGACTTCGTCGTTCGACGAAACCGCTTCAGCAAGACGCTCCATTTCATCGGTATCCATGCCATCTTCGTGGACCATAATACCGAGGTCACTAAACATGCTGACAATATCTTCGACCTGATCAGCATCTACCAAATCTTCTGGAAGATGATCATTAATCTCACCATAGGTGAGATAACCACGTTCTTTACCTAAGGCGATCAGTTCCTTAACGCGTGATTGTTGATCTTTCATGCAGCCCCTTTAACCCTGTGACGCTTATAGACGTGAACACTTCATTATACTGAAATGACAAATTTATTGCATCAAATTAACATAAACATTTATTTCTGCGATAACCTTAACTCAGCTTTTTCTGCTTCGGTTAACTCACTGAGCGGTTTTGACTCGAGATAAATTCGTCGTTGTTCCTTAGCTTGTTTTTGTAGTTGCGAAAATATACCGAGCAACTCGTGTTTGAGCTCATCAGCTGACAAACTCAAACTTTGCAGCGCTAACTTCTCAAGATGCGCACCATTTTCCCTGTCGCGCCAACGTTCTAGAAGTGCCGCAGTAGTAAGATGGGGATACTGATGAAGAGTTTCAAGCAATTCTTTAAGAATATTCACACCTGGTAACTGAAGAGAACTAATCGATGCTGTGTCATCAATCTCTCTCGCCAATATGGGA
Organism: Methylophaga sp.; assembly: GCA_002706095.1. GTDB lineage: Bacteria > Pseudomonadota > Gammaproteobacteria > Nitrosococcales > Methylophagaceae > Methylophaga > Methylophaga marina. The sequence continues at coordinate 223,092 of PAJP01000025.1, forward strand.
TATTGCAGAAGAATGCTAATAGCTAGCCTTAATGGCGTCATGGTCGCTAATGTTTGCTTCTTTGGTGCTCTCTGCAGTCTCGATGCGGGCTTCTCTATATGCCTGTTTAATGTAGCGAGATTAGTTTGGCTTAACTCCGCTAAACGTTGTTCTAACATATCCCTATAGACCCCCGCTGGAACATGTTTCAGGTATGGCTTTGTGATTTCTACCAGACGAGCGCGTCCATCCATTGAACTGAGGTCAACCTTCTCGGTTAACCATGTGAAGAAAAAATCTGAATAATTTTGGGCATGTAGCACTTCTGACTCGAATGCATTTGCACCATGCCTTCTCACCATACTATCGGGGTCTTCACCATCGGGCAAAAACATAAACTTCAGCTGCTGATTACCACCCAACATAGGTAATGCATTTTCCGCCGCTCTCCAGGCAGCTTCTCTACCTGCACGATCGCCATCGAAGCAAAAAACCACCTCAGGACTGGCCCTTAATAACTGTTTTAAATGATCCGGTGTGGTTGAAGTACCTAATGTGGCAACAGCATTTGTAATACCGTGTTCGGCCAAAGCAATAACATCCATATAACCTTCAACAATGAGTACTCGTTCAAGCTTACGGTTCTGTTTTTTTGCCTGATAGAGGCCGTACAGTTCTGTTCCTTTATGAAAAATCGGTGTTTCAGGCGAGTTAAGGTATTTTGGTGTTGAATCATCTAATACTCGACCGCCAAAACCAATAACTCGGCCTCTGCGATCACGAATTGGAAACATAAGGCGATGTCGAAAGCGATCGTAGGTCCGTCCGGCATCATTTTTGATCAACAAACCGGCATCCAGAAGCTGCTTAACTTGTGCTTGAGAAGAACCAAAGGTTTTTAAAACATTATCCCAACCATCTGGCGCCATACCGATGCCAAACATTTCAACTGTGTTTTTGGATAGCCCCCGGGTCTTTAAATAATCCACAAAAAGCTGTCTGTCGGGGTGAGTTTGTAACTGATGGACGTAAAATTGGCTGACTTTATCCATCAAGTCATAGAGGTTTTTCTGTTGCGGCGATTGCGAGACATTTTGTGTGGTCGGCACAGTCATCCCCACATGATCAGCTAGTTCCTGAATAGCTTCAGGAAAACTAAGTTGATCGTATTCCATGAGAAATCCTATTGCTGTGCCATGTGCACCACAGCCAAAGCAATGATAAAACTGCTTTTCCGGACTCACTGTAAACGAAGGAGTTTTTTCATTATGAAAAGGACAGCAGGCATGCAAATTCTTGCCTGCTTTTTTCAAAGCAACCCGGGCATCTATGATATCTACGATATCAACCCGGGCTAGCAGTTCATCAATGAATTGTGGGGGTATTTGACCAGCCATATCTGGTATTATGGCTGAATTTTATTGAAAATATTAACCATACCTTATGAGATACGGCAGCGTTGCTGTTTTAATTGCTCAACGCTGATTTTACTTTTCCACTGACTGCGGCCATATCAGCACGGCCTTGAATTTTTGGTCGCAACACATTCATAACTGCGCCCATGTCTTTAATACTGCTTGCATCAGCTTCTTCAATGGCTGTTTGAATTTCTTGAGCAATCTCTTCTTCAGATAACTGCTCAGGCATGAACTCTTCAATAACGGCAAGTTCAGCTTTTTCGATATCCGCCAAATCTGCACGAGAGGCATTTTCATACTGTTCTAATGCTTCACGACGTTGTTTGCTCATCTTAGTCAGGATGACAACAATATCGTCATCAGAAAGGTCAACCCGGTTATCTACTTCAACTTGCTTAATCGCTGCTGAAATTTGACGAAGCACGGCAAGACGTTCTTTGTCTTTCGCACGCATAGCGTCTTTTATGCTGTCTTGAATAGTAACTTTTAACGGGCTGGCTTCTGCAGGCATGGTATTGGACTTGTCTCTGAATAACGATTTTAGTAAAGACGGATACGGCTTGCGTTTTCGCGAGACAGTTTCTTCTGGTGACGTTTTACGGCTGCTGCTGCGGCACGTTTACGTACAGTTGTTGGTTTTTCATAAGCTTCACGAGCACGGGCTTCGGCAACAGTGCCAGCTTTTTCACATGCACGTTTAAAACGACGTAGAGCGACGTCAAATGGTTCGTTCTCTTTAACTCTTACTGCAGGCATTCAAAAAACTCCCTAAACAATTCTTGTATGGAAACCCCTAATTGTACGAAATATTTACCGGAAAGCAAACAGTTAAATCACTTTATTTATAAAAAAGGGCATAATACTCACGTTTACTCACAATATAGTTTAGGTAAAAAAATGCGTGTTTTAGGTATTGAATCTTCCTGTGACGAGACAGGTATCGCCATTTACGACACTGAAAAAGGTTTATTAGCTCATCGCTTATTTAGCCAAATAGCTATGCATGCCGAATATGGTGGTGTCGTCCCAGAGCTGGCTTCGAGAGATCATATTCGTAAAACCTTACCTTTAATCGAAGAAGTATTATCCGAGGCAGGATTATCCAGAAGTGATATTGATGGCATTGCATACACGGCTGGACCAGGTTTAGCCGGTGCATTACTGGTTGGCGCCGCGATAGGTCGCAGCCTTGCCTGGGCTCTCAATATTCCTGCCTTAGCGATAAATCACATGGAAGGGCATTTATTATCTCCTTTACTCGAAACACCATCTCCAGCCTTTCCTTTTGTCTCATTACTCGTGTCAGGTGGTCATACTTTGCTAGTGGATGTAAAAGGGGTTGGCCAATACGAGCTACTGGGTGAATCCATTGACGATGCCGTTGGCGAGGCTTTTGATAAAACAGCCAAACTACTTGGGATGGATTATCCTGGTGGCCCCTATCTGGCTGCCAAGGCCGAACAAGGTATTGCCGATCGCTTTGTTTTTCCTCGTCCGATGACCAATCGACCTGGCCTCGATTTTAGCTTCAGTGGCTTAAAAACATTTGCTATGAATACCTGGCTGGACACAAAACAAACGGAACAGGATAAAGCGGATATTGCTTTAGCTTTTCAGACAGCCGTTGTCGAAACCCTCGCTATCAAATGTAAAAGAGCCCTCAAACAAACAGGGCATAAACGTTTAGTGGTGGCCGGAGGCGTGAGTGCCAATAAAGCGCTTCGTCATAAACTAGACTCGATGAAGGGCGTTGAAGTGTTTTATCCGCGACAAGCATTTTGCAGTGATAATGGCGCTATGATTGCTTTTGCAGGCGCCATGCGCCATGAGGCAATGAAACATCAAGATGTGCCAAGTTTTACTGTCAGACCTCGCTGGCCGCTGAATGAACTCAGCCCACCATAAACTAACCAGATTTAGATTCTTCTTTAGCGAGCAAACGGCGTATATTGCCATGATGTCGGGCAATCAATAGCAGTGCTGTCAGCAAGATAATCCAACGTGCATTAACACTGTCAATCAGCCACAAGCTGTAGACGGGTGTTAAGCCAGCAGCCACGAGGGCAGATAGCGATGATATTCGTGTCGCAGCAAAGATGATTAACCACGTCGCTAAGCCTGCAGCAGCCAGAGCAGGGGACAAAGCAATAAAACCGCCCAACGCTGTCGCGACTCCCTTACCCCCCTTAAACTCAAAGAAAACGGGGAATAAATGTCCTAAAAAGGCTGCGAATGCCGTACCCGCTACCCATACCATTTCAAGACCGACTGCATGTGCCACTGCAACAGGAATGACACCTTTTAGAACATCAAACAGCAATACGGTAGCGGCAAGCTTCTTTCCTCCAAAACGCAGCACATTAGTGGCTCCAGGGTTGCCAGATCCCTGCGTTCTCGGGTCAGGTAAGCCTGCCAGTTTACAGAGAATGATGGCACTGGATAATGAACCAAAAAGATAAGCGACCACCAATAAGATGACGGGTAAGGTATAAGTCTCAAGCATGATATGATGCTACCTTTTAAAAACGTTGCGACATTATAGGTCGCGAATCAGTGATTGCCACCCTTTAACAGATCGAGATATGGATAAAATTTTTCTTAACGACCTTAAAATCGATACCATTATTGGTATTTACGACTGGGAAAGACACACCCAACAGACCCTGACTTTTGATCTCGAAATGGACTGGGATATTCGTAAAGCTGCGGAAACAGACGATATCAGTAACACTCTCGATTATGGTGCGATCGCCCAAAAAATTGTTAACTTTGTTAAAGCCAGTGACTATCAGCTCATTGAGACACTCGCTGAAGATCTTACGCAGATGCTACTCACTGAATTTTCAATTCCAAAACTCAAGCTGACACTGAGCAAACCTGTCGCTCTTCATGGGCAAAACACCGCGCGGATTGTGATTGAACGAAGCAAATAATGCACAAGAAAAGAAACGGCTACCTGCTTGGATTAGGCTGCAATATTGCGCCTTTTGAGAATTTTTCTCAGATTATTGCCCAGCTCTTGGCACATTTTGCGAGTTTTGATATCAGTCGGGTATTACACATTCCTCCAGTAGGAATGAACAGTCAGCATGACTTCCTTAATGCTGTAATTTTCATTGAGACTGATATATCGAAAGAAAGTCTGAAAGATATCTGTAACGACATAGAAACGACACTTGGACGAGATCGAGCAGATCCTGATCGCAAACATAAAGATCGACCTGCCGACTTAGATATTCTTTGCTCACTGACTGTACCGGATGACCTGAATACTCCTGCCAGACAAGTGACAGATGAGTATTTTCTCTATCCATTAATCGACGAGTTGTTTTTATTCTTAGCTGACAAGCCCATTACGAAGAGCATTCAAAGTGGCACCGCTATCCAAGTGGGTCATTTATCGTTTGGAGAGTCGGCGACCACCATCCACCGCGATTGATACACCGGTCAGAAAAGGGTTATCTAACAAACTTCTTACCGCCAAAAAGACTGGTTCGGCGCCACCTTCACAGCCTAATGGGGTTTCAGACATCATCTGTTGCCTCACCTCATCAGAGTGTGACTCGGTGAATAGCACAGGCCCGGGAGCAACGGCATTGACTTTTATCGTTGGCGCGTATTTTTTAGCCAACACCAGCATCATATTATGAAGTCCAGCTTTAGTCGTGCCATAAGTATCAAAACGAGTGGTCGGATTTTCCACGTTGATATCGGTAATATGCACGATATCAGCAGGTTTGTTGTCATCTCCCTGAAACTTATTCTTCAAGCCTTCGTTGATAAGAAAAGGTGCCATCATGTGCACATAAAAAAACTGTTCATACTGCTCAGCAGCTTTTGCTAAATCATCTGGTGTGGGTGAAAAAGAAGACGCATTATGGATAACGGCTCTTATAGACTCACAACGTTGTTGGCAATCCTCAATAAAGGTCATTATTGTTTCCGTCGACGAAAAATCGGCCTGCACTGTTTCGATACCCAAGTCACGCATTTCTTGGACACCCGACGTCTCAGTACGATAATGTGCTAATACATTACAACCTTGTTCATGGAATCGTTTGGCCATATGCAAACCCACTCGACGACTCGTACCTGTCACCAATACAACCTGTTGCAATTGCTGCTCCTTAATGATGAATAATCCAGATACATTATCGACTGTTTCTCCCGAAGCGCAACAGCACAGTGATGCGTTAAAAGAAATCATAAAGACACAGATCTATTCTCAAGCTGGTTCAATTCCTTTTTCTGATTATATGCAAGCTTGTCTGTATACCCCAGGCTATGGATACTACAGTGCAGGCAGTCATAAACTGGGCAAGTATGGTGACTTCACTACAGCTCCAGAGATCAGTCATTTCTTTGGTTATAGTATTGCCACACATATACATGACGTGTTGGTACAGTTAACAAAAAAGCAGATACTCGAATTTGGGGCAGGATCGGGACAGCTGGCCGCCGATATCATGACTTATCTCAAAAGCCAGCACCAGTTACCTGAGTATTATTTCATTCTAGAAATCAGCGCAGATTTACGACAACGGCAACGGGCCTATCTGCAGCAACATATCCCTGAACTTATGGATCACTTTATTTGGTTGGATAGCCTGCCAGAAAAGTTTGAAGGGGTTATTGTGGCCAATGAAGTATGTGATGCCATGCCAGTTAACCTTATAAAAATAAAAGATAATGAATTATTTGAACGTCATGTTGGCTGGAATAATAACGCGTTCGCATGGCAAGACAGGGCCATCACGAAAGCTGATCTTCAAAAACAAGCTGAGCGTATTCAATCCTTTATTTCAACTGAATATTACGAGACTGAAATCAACTTAACAGCACAGCAATGGCTACACACTACGGCTCAATCACTAAAAGCCGGCGCCATCTTTATTATTGACTATGGTTATAGCTTTACAGAGTTCTACCGCGAAGAAAGAGAGCAGGGGACCTTATGTTGCTATTTTCGTCATCAAATCAATGATGACCCGTTCTTTTTACCTGGGCTGCAAGACATCACGACACAAACTGAGTTCTCAACTCTTGCTGACATTGCTTTGGAACAAGATCTGGATGTCGCCGGATTCCATGAACAAAGTGATTTTCTAATAGCAGGCGATATCACCTCAATTGCGGCGAAGTGCCACAGTGAAATGACATCAGCTGACTGGCTACAACAAAGTGCGGCTTTAAAGCAGTTATTGATGCCAGGTCAAATGGGACAGCAATTTAAAGTCTTGAGTCTGATAAAGAACATTAATTCACTGCCACGACTTTCAGTAAGTGACAGGCGCTATCAACTCTAAAAAACAGGCACAAAAAAAGGGGCACAAGGCCCCTTTTAAAGTAGAAAATAAACCGCTGGAATTATTTCTTCAGCGCTTCCAGTTCTTTTTGTAACTTATCCATTTTTTCACTCATATCAAATAACACTTCTTTGATATTAGCCATATCATCGCGAAGATTGCTGGTTTCTTGCTTATTACGCGCAATATCTTCTTTCAACTCTGGGCTGATGAGTGCATCTTTTGAATCAGCTTGACGTTCTGCAACGGTTTGTAAGACTGTAGGAATATCAATCTCAATCCAGTCTGTTCTTTCTTTACCCGTCTCATGATCAATGTGATATGACATACCATTATCAAGAGCAACTCTTACAGCAGGTTCTGAGTCAAACTTTCTTGTACCAGGCAGCAAAGGATTAACACGGCGGTCAATTTCCTGACCTGTGTATTGATCTTTGTCACGATAATCTTCATGCAACAAACCGAAGATGATGTTTAAACGTCCACCACTCATGAAAACACGACCACTATCACTTTGACGCTCTTTCGCAATCATGCCCTGATGCACACCAAGCGTCACGAAAGTCACATCTTCATTTGGCTGCGCACGGCTCAATCCATTCGCTAAGCCATTACTCAGAATTTGTAACTCTGCAGGTGAAAACAAGGGGTTTTGGCGTTGGTTGAACAGTACTTTTTCATTTACATAAAGAGACTCTAAAACCGTACGCATTGTATCTGGAGATATTGAGTAAGGATGGTCGTTAGCCACACCCGGCACATCACGATCGACAATTTTAACGTACTGCAAACCTGTTTCAAATAAGGTTTTTCCCTCTGTAGAAATTTCTACTTCATCAGATTTTTTCAGTGGGTTACCACAACCACTCAGCCCCAGGCTCAGGGCTAAAGCAACGGTCACTGCCGTGCTGTACTTCACAATGCCTCGCATAGATTCTTCCTCGTTTTAGTTAACCCGTTTATTAGCGGGAGGTGTGAGTTCTGCTTTTTGTTCTCTGCATAACAACGTCTGAACGGATTCTCGTGGATCGTACCCTTCAAACAAAATTTTGCATACTTGTTCCACTATCGGCATTTCAACTTTAGCTTGTCGAGCTCTTATCATGACCTCTTTGGCAGCATGCATGCCTTCTACCGTTTTACCTACAGCTTGAACAGCATCTTCAACACTGAGTCCTCTTCCTATCGCCAAACCTAATTGGCGGTTACGACTTTGGTCATCCGTACAGGTTAAAATTAAATCACCAATTCCAGACAAGCCAAACAGTGTTTCAGTTTCAGCCCCTAGTGCTGCGGCTAAACGTCTTATCTCCGCCATACCTCGTGTAATCAATGCTGCTCGGGCATTGGCCCCAAAGCCTAAACCATCAGAAATACCTGCGCTGATCGCTAATACATTTTTCACTGTGCCGCCAATCTGTACTCCCAACACATCATAAGTTGTGTACACACGTAGTGTTGAAGAGTGAAATAGTCCCGCCAATTGCTCAGCAAAATGCCCCTCTTCCGACGCAACAGTAAAGGCAGTAGGAAGATTAGCGGCAACTTCTGCAGCAAAGGATGGACCGGATATGACAGCCAAAGGATGACTTTCACCTAATACCGAACGAGCAACATCATAGAGCAACTCACCCGTATCTGGAGCCAACCCTTTGGTCGCCCAACTAACTGGCGTTGTCTCTCCAAGCCTTGGCTTGATCATATACAAGCTTTCAACAAACGCTTTACTGGGAACAGAAACTAGTACATGTCGACAATCACGTATGGCTGTATCGAGATCATCAACAATGGATAAGGCCTCAGGAAAAGCTTGACCTGGTAAATAACGCGTATTCTCACGCGACGACGTCATCTCCGAACGATGTTGTTTATCACGTCCCCATAACCAGGTCTGATGACCATTTCTGGCCATCGCCATCGCCAATGCCGTTCCCCAGGCACCGGCACCTATAACTAATGTTGGTGTTAAATTGGCCTGTTCTGCCACAGCCGCTACCCAAGTCTTAGTGAGTGGTGTTTGATTTTGCTTCGCGGGCTTGTCTTTCTACCTGTTCTTTCTGGTGCAAGTACATCGCATCAAAATTTACTGGCGCTAAGACAAGTTGTGGGAAGCCACCTTTGGTCACCAGATCAGAAACGACTTCTCTGACGAAAGGGAAAAGGGTATTCGGACAATAGCTGCCGACTAATGGTCCCATTTCTTCTGTGGTGTAGCCCGTTAAAGTAAAAATACCAGCTTGTTTGACTTCAACAAGAAATGCCGTCTTATCACCTACTTTTGCTGTGACAGTAACTGACAAAATAATTTCATGTGTATCATCGTCGATACGGTTGTATTCATTACCTAGCTGCAAATCCAATTGCGGACGCCATTCCTCACGGAAAATTTCTGGTGAATTAGGTGACTCAAAAGACACATCTTTTGTGTAAATTTTTTGAATCACAAAACGTGGTTTTTGCTGCTCTTCACCTGCTGCTGTATTTTCTTCAGCCATCTCTATTCCTTCTTGTTTTAAGATTGCGCCAGGAGGCTATCTAACTCTTTGCTGCGATCAATCGCAACTAAATCAGTGTAGCCGCCTATGGCTTTATTATTGATAAATATCTGTGGCACGGTTCTTTGTTGGCTCTTTTTCATCATCTCTTCTCTTTTAGAGGGATCAAGATCCACACGAATTTCGTCGTACTTAACGCCTTTACGCTCCAGCAGTTGCTTTGCCATCACACAGTAGGGACAGTGAGCGGAAGAATAAACGATTACTTTTGCCACAATAAAAATCCTGCCATTTTGTTTAATTAACTAAAGAGGGGTAATTTTGCCTCTTTCCACCCATTAATGCCGCCAGTCATCACATAGACTTCTTCGAAGTCATTCGATTTGAACTTTTTAGCAGCATTTTTTGCACGTTGACCACTGGCACATACAATGACTAATGGTTGCGACTTATTTTTTAGCTTACTGATTTCTTCATCCAACTTGGAGAGCGGGAGGTTTACTGAGTCAGCGATATGCCCTTTTTCAAACTCTTCCGGTTCTCGCACATCAACAAACTTACCTTTGTACTGATTGACTAGTCGGACTGACTGGTTCACATCAAGCGGATGTAATCCTGTCAGTTTACGATTAATTGCATCGGAAAAAACTAACCAAGCTAATACAATCCATGCCGTGCTTAAAATCCAATGATTAACAATAAACTCGCCCAAATTTTCCATATCAACCCTTAAAGCTGTCTTAAAATTAGATTAATTTTTTGCAGAACAGAATACTTCACGCATCATCTCAATCAAACGAAGCGTTCGTTCATCGTTTACACGATAATAAATGCGATTAGCGTCGCGACGAGACATGAGAATCTCTTTTTCACGCAATTTTGCCAAATGCTGTGAGACGTTACTTTGTGTCGTGCCAACATGCTCTACGATATCCTGAACAGATAATTCATTTTCTCCAATCGCGCAGAGAATCTTCAAACGAAGAGGATGAGACATCGCTTTCAGTGCAAATGCAGCACGCTCGATATCATTATCAATCGCGATAGAATCCATGTTTAAAGCTTGTGCCACAATTTTGCCCGTCAGTACCCGTGACTGTATTTCATCACAAAACACCATATAATACACGGCATCAATTCTTAATGACATACAAGACAACGGTGAGTCAGCAGAGAGCCAGACCACCATTCGCTTTAAGGACTAATCAATGACTCAAACACACAGACCTCTGGCGCTCATCATCTTCGATGGATGGGGCTACAGCGAATCCGCAGAAAACAATGCTATTCTCGCAGCAGATACCCCAAACTGGGATGATATGTGGAAAAACTATCCACACACATTAATCAATGCCTCAGGGGAGGGTGTGGGGCTGCCAGGCGATCAAATGGGTAATTCTGAAGTCGGTCATTTAAACTTGGGCGCGGGGCGCGTGGTTTATCAGGAATTTACCCGTATTAGTCTGGCAATCAAGAATGGTGAGTTTTTTAACAATCGTGTTTTGATTGGTGCCGTAGAAAAAGCAAAAAAAACGGATAACGCGATACATATCTTTGGCTTACTGTCTGACGGTGGTGTTCACAGTCACGAACAACATCTTCATGCGATGGTCGAACTAGCCGCGAAGCAGGGTGCTAAAAACATTTACGTCCATGCCTTCCTCGATGGACGCGATACACCGCCGAAAAGCGCTCACACGGCTATTGAAAAACTTGAGGACAGTTTTAAAACATCAGGCGCCGGAAGACTTGCTACAGTTATCGGTCGATTCTACGCCATGGACAGGGATAATCGCTGGAATCGTGTCGAAGAAGCTTATCAACTCATCACTGAAGGTAAGGGTCAGTATCAGGCAGCAACAGGCATCGAAGCCCTGCAGGCGGCTTATGAACGAGAAGAGACCGATGAGTTTGTTAAAGCCACTACCATTGGCGATCCAGTGAAAGTGAATGATGGTGACAGCATCATCTTTATGAACTTCCGTTCAGATCGTGCCCGCGAATTAACAGAATGTTTCATCAATCCTGAATTTTCAGGTTTTACACGACCACGACACATCGAATTAGCAGATTTTGTCACGCTAACAGAATACAAAAAAGACTTTACCGCACCTATCGCCTTCCCCACAGAAAAGTTACATAACATCTTGGGGGAATATTTATCGGCTCAGGGTAAAACTCAACTACGTATTGCCGAAACAGAAAAATACGCACATGTGACATTTTTCTTCAACGGTGGTCAGGATGCACCTTATGAGGGTGAGGACCGTATACTCATCCCATCACCTAAAGTGGATACCTATGATCAACAACCTGAAATGAATGCACCCGAAGTCACTGAAAAACTGGTCGAAGCCATTAACAGCGAAAAATACGATGTCATCATCTGTAACTTCGCCAACGCTGACATGGTAGGCCATACCGGTAATTTTGATGCAGCGGTAAAGGCCATCGAAACACTGGATGGCAGTTTGGGTAAAATCTGGTCAGCAATAGAAAAAGTCGGCGGTGAAATGCTGGTAACCGCTGACCATGGAAACGCCGAGCGCATGGTCAATCATGAGACGGGGCAGCCTCACACCGCCCATACAAACAACGTTGTTCCGTTATTATTCGCGGGTCGTGAAGCCGACTGTGTTGATGGGGGCACCTTGTCTGATATCGCGCCAACGATGTTGTCTTTGATGGGACTGACAATCCCTGATGAAATGAATAAAAAACGATTAGTTGTGCCCAAGTAAACAAAAACGTGACATTAAAGATCTTACTGGCGAGCTTAAGCCTGCTGATCTGTTTCAGTGTTCATGCTGAGACAGATTCAGCGTCACGCTTAGATGACGTTCGTGATGAAATAAAATCCCTAAATAGCGATCTCTCGGCAAAGAAGGCTGACAGGGAAGCTCTGTTCGAGAAATTAAAAAAACAGAGCCGACAAGTTTCTGAACTGAACAAACAGCTGCGAAATATCGAAACCCAAATAGACAATAAACATAAAGAGGTTGAGGCCTTACGTCAGGAAATGGGCATTAAAGAAAAAGAACAAAAACAACAACTAGATGCCCTTTATAGTCAGATACGCACCGCTTTTATTCATGCCGAACCCAGTTATCTTGAACTCTTACTTAATCAGAAAGATATTTCTACTCTGAGTCGAGGCAGTACGTATTTTCGCTATTTCCATCAGGCCAGACAGCAAGAGCTACATAATATTCACCAACTGCTAACCAAGCTTAACAATGAGCAACGTGAAGTATTGCTTGCTCAACAGTCACTGGAAAACATGCTAACGCAACAGCGTTCTAAGCAAACTGAGCTTCAGCAACAAACCGAACAAAGAAAAGCGACATTGGTCGCGCTAGATAAAAGCATCTCCAGCCAAGATAGTCGTTTAGCCTCTTTAAAAGAAGAAGAAAAAAACCTACAACAGCTACTCAATTCACTGAGTAAAAAGTCTACACCAACACCACCGGCACCCAAGCCAGGCAAGAAACTCACGGCTGTGAAACCAAACACACCTTTTTCACGTCTGACAGGTAAACTAGATTGGCCAGTGAGTGGAAAAATACTTGCCCGCTATGGTAGCTCGAGAAATCTTGGTAAACTCAAGTGGCAAGGTATCGTCATTGCGTCACCAACTGGAAATGATGTCAAAGCCACAGCAGCCGGCACCATTGTCTTTGCTGACTGGTTGAGAGGGTTTGGTCTGTTAATCATCATTGATCACGGTGATAAATACATGACCCTCTATGGCAACAATGAATCACTACTGAGAGATGTCGGTGAATATGTTAAGGCCGGCGATGTTATAGCACAGTCAGGCGAACAAGGAATTCGCGGCCTTTCCGGCCTATATTTTGAAATTCGTCACCGAGGCAGCCCAACAAATCCATTAAAATGGTTGGGAAAACAAGGCTGACAAGTCTTATCGATTAAGGAAGGAATATGAGTTTGTTTAAACGTGATTTCGGCTTAATTACCAGCGGCGTAATTTTAGGTGCCACCCTCGTATTTGGCCAAATGGTTTTTGCTGACAGGGAAGCCACTAAACCCGATCTACCTCTTGAAGACTTGCGAACTTTTTCTGAGATTTTTGGCAGAATAAAAAGCAGTTATGTAGAGCCAGTAGAAGATAAACAATTATTAGAAAATGCCATTCGCGGCATGCTTTCTGGTCTGGATCCACACTCGACATACCTGGATAAAGATCAGTTCAAAGAGTTACGTGAAGGCACCTCTGGCGAGTTCGGTGGTTTAGGTATCGAAGTCAGTATGGAAGATGGCTTTGTCAAAGTAGTGACACCTATTGATGATACCCCTGCAGCTAAAGCCGGTATCAAGCCAGGTGATTTAATTATTCGTCTTGATGATACGCCAGTTAAAGGAATGACACTGAACGATGCCGTTGACATCATGCGCGGCAAACCTGGTACGGATCTGATGCTAACCGTCATTCGTGAAGGCGAAGATACACCGCTAAAAATTAATATCACTCGTGCCATTATCAAAGTGGAGAGTGTTAAGAAAAGAATGTTGGAACCCGGTTATGCATATGTTCGGATTTCTACCTTCCAGTCTCGAACGGGTGAAAGCTTAAGAGAAGCTATTTCTGACCTGAAAAAAGAAAATAATGGCACCTTAAACGGACTGGTTCTGGATTTACGTAACAATCCAGGTGGCGTATTAGATGCCGCCGTTGAAGTTTCTGATGCTTTCATAGAAAAAGGCCTTATTGTTTATACCGAAGGTCGTATTGCAGACTCAGATCAGAAATTCCATGCGACACCAGACGATATGTTGAAAAGCGCGCCACTCGTTGTCTTAGTCAACGGCGGCTCTGCTTCCGCTTCTGAGATTGTGGCTGGTGCCTTACAGGATCATGACCGTGCCGTCATTATGGGAACAAAAACCTTCGGTAAAGGCTCTGTCCAAACAGTGATGCCTCTTACCAATGACACAGCCGTGAAGATGACGACTGCTCGCTATTACACGCCATCAGGTCGCTCTATTCAAGCAGAAGGTATTGTGCCTGATATTGAACTTAAACCCGTACATATTTCAGCCATCGAAGATGCAGAGTTTACGCCTCTTCGTGAGCGTGATTTAGCACATCATCTGATGAATGGTGATGAAGAAGAAGAGACCGATGCGAAACAGAACCCGGCTGATAACGAGAAAGAACAGCCGCTAGAAGTCTCTGATTATGCTTTATCTCAAGCACTTAATTTGTTGAAGGGAATGACCATCCTTAAAAAATAAAGGATAGCTTATGTCTACTGTATTGGTACCTCTCGCCGAGGGTTTTGAAGAGATTGAAGCGGTTACCGTTATCGATCTACTGAGAAGAGCAGAGATCAATGTAGTAACGGCTAGCCTTAGCCAGCGACATCAGGTTACAGGCAGTAGACAGATTGTTCTGTTTGCTGACCATTTACTTGAGGATATGGTTAACGCTGATTTTGACATGATTGTTTTGCCGGGCGGACAGCCCGGCACAAACAATCTTAATCAAGACTCCCGTATTTCAGTGTTATTACAAAAGCAGTTAAATGCTAATAAACACATCGCTGCCATTTGTGCTGCTCCGCTGGTACTAGCTCATGCTAAAATCCTCAATCAGCATAAAGCCACTTGCTATCCGGGAGCAATAAAGCAAGAAGAGTGGCCTGAAATATCACTTTCCGATGAGTCTGTTATCGTCGATGACAGAATAATTACTTCAAAAGGACCTGGTACAGCGATGGATTTTGCCTTAACCCTTATTGAAGTTATGACAAACCATCAAACTCGACATACCGTTGAACAAGATTTGGTAAGAAAGTAAAACCTATGGCCTTACTTACAGCTAACGATTTGTCTATTCTTCTGGTTGAACCATCAGCCATGCAGCTCAAACTGATTATGCGTCATCTGCATGAAGAGGGTGTGCATAAAATTGATGGTGTCAGCAGCGGTAAAGAAGCATTAGACTTTATTGATAAATATCCGCCAGATCTGGTCATTACCGCCATGTATTTACCGGATATGACTGCCAATGAGCTTATAGAGACCGTTATACACAAACACCCTCAACTGAATATGTCCTATATGCTGATCTCAAGTGAAAAAGGGCATGCGGCACTTGAACCCGTTAGGCAAGCTGGTGTGATTGCCATTCTACCTAAACCCTTCGATCATAAAGATCTACAACGTGCTATCAGAGCCACACTCGATATCATTGATCCGGAAGAGATTACTCTTGAAAGCTATGATGTGAGTGAACTCAGTTTGTTGGTGGTAGATGACAGCCTGACATCGCGTAATCACATTATGCGTATTTTTAGTACGATGGGGATCTTACATATTGATGATGCCGAAAATGGCCGCAAAGCATTAGATAAGATCAATGAAAACCATTATGACCTCATTGTGACTGATTTGAATATGCCGGAAATGGATGGGCATGAATTAGTACAATACATCAGAAATGATATGGGTAATGACGCTATCCCCATCATGATACTCACCACCGAAAATAATGAAGCACGATTAGGGCAGGTCGAGCAGGCCGGAGTCTCAGCCATTCTCAACAAACCTTTCGAGCCGCATACCATTCGCGAAATGTTATTCCGTTTACTTGACTCATAAAAGAATTTTGTCGCTACATTGCTTGATATCAAGCCTATCATCATAGTTCGTTTTTTTAGCTGATTACACTGTTCAGCTCTGTCTGATAAGAGGAATAACTTATTCGCACCCACCTATTATAGCCAGTTGGTCGGTAAATTCTGATGCAAAAACTCCTGCAGAACCCTCACTTTTAATGTTTTAGCAAAACCATCAGCGACACAAAAATAATAGTCTAATGGCTCAGGCTCACCATGAAGCTCTGTATGACTTCCCTCCTCAAATAAAGAAATAAGCCTGCCTTCCGCCACATGTTGAGTCACAACAAAAGCGGCGATTCTAGCAATACCGCCTCCAGCGAGTGTGATATTAGCCAACATATCGATATCATCACAAACCATGGCTGTTCTCACTTCAGGCTGAAAGCGTTGCCCATGCCGTAAAAATGACCAGCCTACAATTTTCTCATCAACAGGTATCTTAAATAACAAACATCTATGCTGACGTAATTCAGCGATGGAATCCGGTATACCGTTTTTATTCAGATACTCTGGCGACGCACAATAAACTAACGGAACCGTGGTGAGTCTGTTCGCCACCAGACTGTCATCTAACTGCTCACGTATTCTGATGCTGACATCAATACCTTCCTGTCGATGATCGACATGTCTGTCACTGGCAATCAGCTCTATACTCAAATCCGGATATTGTTCATAAAATATGGGGAGGAGGGGAGCGAGAACATGTCGTGCAAATGCAGCTGAGCAGGCTATTTTTAGTCTTCCAGACACCTTGCCTTCTACGTATGAAACGGCCTCAGCTGCCAACTCCATTTCCTGCAATAAACCCTTAACACGCTGGTAATACACCTCACCAGTATCGGTCAATGCCAGACTTCTTGTTGTTCTGGTCAATAAACGTGTACCAAGAGATGACTCTAAGCGTGCAATATTTTGGCTGACCGCTGCGGCACTTATGCCAAGTCTTCTTGATGCCGCGGCAAGACTACCTAACTCGACCGATCTGACAAAACTCTCAACGCCACGCATTGTGTCCATTTGTACTTTACCAACAATAATAATGAAAAATTAATAAGCTTAGCTTAACAGTACAATTAGTTTATATGCACTACAAACTTAACAATAGCAAGACTAAACTGCTCACATTGCTTAAGAGGAGTTAATTAATGAATACAAAAAAATTACCCGTTAAACTCACGTCGTATGTTTTTGCACTTTATATGGCAGGTATTATGGCCTTCTTAATGTGCTTAATTATTACTGGCGTTAATCAGGGCCTATCCTCACACTACATCAGTGATGCCCTAAACGCATACAAAGTTGCCATGCCCGCCGCCTTTATTTGTATTCTTATTGTTAGACCTTTTGTGGCTCTTCTGGTGAAAAAAACCGTGCATATGGCCTAAGTGTTCTCATACAGTGATATCAAGCTCAACCATGTCTCTGGTTGAGCTTGTACTGCACTGAAAAAACTAAAAAAGTGAAACAGATTTAATCCAGATCGGTCTCGCGAATACGCAAAAAGCGGGCAAACCGAGGCAATCCAGTTTTAGTAAACCCCTGATAACGATAGGTAATGACACTGCCGATGGGAGGTGGGTTAATACGGTCTTGATCTGATAAGCCGCTACCGATCGAAAAGACCCGGCCTTGCTTATTTTTAACACGTAATGCGCCTAACTGATTAGTGTATTTACCTTTGCCTGGCAAATGCGCAATAACGGTGGCTTCAGCATCATCATATGGCTTGAGTTTTAATAAAGCCTGCGTTCTCCCACCGTGATGTTTAGCTGACGCCAGATGTAAAATCAGACCTTCTGCACCGTGTTCTATCTTATCTTGTAACAGGTCTTGTAAAGCCGTTTTGTTTATCAGCCGATATTGTTTAACAGGTTTAATATGTGGCAGATTTAGTTTTGTGATTAAACTTGTGTAGTTTTGATAACGTTGTTCAAAAGGCAGTTCACGATCGGGCATATCAAACACCCGATAACTCACTTTTCGCCAAGCTTCATCATCCGGTATTTGTGTTCTTATGATGCCACTGAGCCGTGCAAAGTCTTGATGTTTAGTCCACAACTCACCATCCAGCCATACATCGGGTAGGGAAGCAGTAAACCAGTCTGGGGGGTTGATAATATTGCCGCTACGGGTCAGAAGTTGTTGACCTGTCCAGATAGCCCGTACACCATCGAATTTTTCACTGACGAGATAGGCTGATACTGGCTCAGCCCTGTCTGGCTTATAGACACTCGCCAGTTGCACGGGTGGCATAGTCTGAGCAGCATGAACTAGCCCATTAAGACTAAGCAGGGTGAAAATGAAAACAACAGTGATAGCACGCTGTATACGTGGCATATTTGCCTCCTTGCAAATTAATTAATAGTAATTGCCTCTGGCATCCTGCCAATAGACATCTTGACTCGGTTTACTCTAACTCTGATGCAATTGTTTGAGCTAATGTCGCTGACAGTGATGCGTTTCTTCTGCGCTCAGGACACAGAGCACTACGAAATCCCAGATAGTCGGGTTTTAATGCGCGTAGGGTAGCAATATCCTCAATGCGTAAAGCACCTGCCAAGCCACATAAACTTTCTGCGTTTTTCACTGTGTTTACAAACGCTGTCAACGCATCAATTGACCATAAATCCAATAAAGAGCGAGCATTTTTTTCTGCGGTATCAACCATCACACCGCTAAAACCTGCTTTTAGAACCTGTTCTATTACATCAGTTTCATAATTACGATCAGCAAATATCACAGCAATTACCGGCGTGGTGAGTTGTTTGATAACTGGCGTTAATGCTTGTAAACAGTCCGTTTGTTCTTCACCTCCGAATAAGCCAATTTTGACATAATCCACTCCTGTTCCAGCCATATTCATGATTGCCGGCTCAATGACATCAAACTGCATTGGCAAATCACCAATTGTCGCACTGGTTAGACAACGTCCCGATACCCACTTAACAATGTCTTCCACTATATCTACAGGCAAAGCGCCTAAGGCCCCTTTTGCCGGCTGTTTCATATCAAGAATATCTGGCAGACAACCATTGAGGCTCTGAGCTTCTTCCAATGACTGTACACTGGCTAGCCATTTTGTATTATTCGACATTGATACCTGCTTCTCTCACCTTTTTCATTAACCAGCCCCACGCTTCCCACTCGCGTTCACCCGCTGTTTTTTCCATACCGATGGTCAAATAGTTAATTTCATCGCGAATTTTTTGTTCTGGCAACATCGACAAACGGCTAACCAGTATGGCGGCTTCAATGACGGCACTTTGTGCACGGTTATATCCACGAAATAAGCCATGTTGCTGTTCATGTACAACATCGCCATAAAAACAGGCGCGAGGATCATCGTCATCAACATTCTGGATAGCTATTTCTGTGTGGCTAAGTGCATTTGTTAAATAGAGACTATCTATCTTTTCACATGCTGAAGATGGCCATTGTCGGTGCCCTGTTAATGCTCCTGCAAACACGCGTACATCATCCGTGTAGTTAATACTACATGAGCGATGACGCATTAAGTTATTGTAAGTTGTCGATGGTTTAAATGGTTTTATTTGAAAGTAACCATTTACTTCACTAACACCCATAGGCGCATGATGTGCTGTATCATCTGCATTTTTTGTCGTCACAATAACTTCATGAATTTTTGCGGTCAGCCGTACCACTAGGATGCTCCTTTTTTATTTTTCTTAGGTTCAGCCGTACCACACGCCGTGCGAGTTTTTTTGACTTTTGGTGCATGCTCGTCACGGACGACTTTTTTCATATTCTCTCTTGGCGTATCGGTTTTATCTGCTGTACCGCAGGCTCGTTCTTTCTTGGTCTTTTTCATGGTGGTACCTTCCACCTTTTGCTCTGTTAAATCTTCTTCTGCCTGATCAACGGCACACCCCCATTGTAAATCTTCATCTTGGGTATAACGCTTACCTAGTTGCCAAGCTACTTCGGCCCGGGCCAGTTCAACACCGAGATAAAATGCATGGCCGGGATCATTTTCTACATCTAGATGGGGATAGAATTCAAATGGATCAATATCTTGCACAAGACCATCACGATTGAACATAAAAATGCCTTCTTTTGCGACTTTTATCCGGTAGTTTGGGTCTCGAATCGTGTCGGCCAAAGCCTGAATTTCATCAGCAGTATCCGTAAACGGGTGTCGTTCGTGTGACACCAACAAGTCACCTGTAAAATCTCTTGGTAGACTATTATCCTGCTTGGCGGCAAACATCATTCGTCTCGCCACATCGGCTTCACGTATGGCCCGTCGTGCATGCGAGCTAACTTCTGTGGCTAATACACAGTTAATATTTAACTCAGAAATCATGCCAAATAACATGGCATTGATTCCGGTAGTATCCGCGTCAGTTAACTCTGTCAGATTACCTACTCCCATCATGATGGGTGCATCAGGGTATTTCCGCCGTAATTCATGGTAACGAACAATTGAGTCCGTTAAACCAAAATGAATCGGATCTAAAATCGGATCTGCCACCCACGGTTTACCAATTTTATCCATGGCTTCCATAGCTCGCTCCAGTGAGGCAAGGGAACCTGGCTCAGCAGGAACTAAAATTGGGACGGCGTCTGTTTCTTTTGCCAGATCAATCGTTTTTTCAGTCAAACTTAATAAATAGTCAGCACCTGCTTTGGACGCACGCTGCAGGTCATGAATCGAAAGTGAGTCTACACTCACTTTAAAACCATTATCATGTAATGCTGCAATGGCTTCTTCCATTAATGGAAATTTTTCTTCAGGTAAACAGCCAATATCAATAACATCCGCCCCTTGGCTAGCATAATACCGGGCACGTTCTAACAGACTTTCAATAGAGCGTTCAGGAGCATCGACGATTTCGGCAAATATTTCGACAGCGTGTTGAGATAAATCTGGTTTTTTACGGGCTTTACCAAACTGCATTGGTAGATCTTTGATTTCATCTGGGCCACGCGTAATTTTAATACCCAGATCTTGGCTTAGTAGCTCGAGGTCTCCTCGACAGCGGCCTGGGACTATGATTTCATCAAACCCTTCAAAATCTTCAGGCTTGAGTCGTCTACCTATCATTTTATCTGTCATCAATGCTGCGACAGACACGCCTATCTGATGAACTCGATACTCAAAGGGGAGTGGCGCCATTTCTTCCAACACTTTATGCACACTGGGCTCAGCCAGTTTGCCTGTAAGAAATAATATCTTCCTCGCCATCAGAGGTACTAACCGACCTCAGCCAGACGTTGCTTCAGTACATTGAATAATTCATCAGCATTATCTACCACGGTTGTTGCCTCGAACTGTTTTAATGTAGCCGTATGTTGTAGATCTATCGCTCTGGGTGAAACATGCACAATTCTGTCTGGTGCAGGGGTATCTATTTCTGGTTCAGAATCACAGGCGAGCACAATGCTTGGTATACGACATTTTCCTGCTTGGGCATATATATTCGTTACCAAAGTATCAGATAAGCCCATGACCATCTTAGCAACGGTGTTAGACGTAGCTGGAGCTACAACAAGACTATGATAATCACCTCGATAAAATAAACCGACTGGCGGTGAGCTCGCCGCTCTATCACGGTAGACTCGTCCCTCTGGTACGAATGATTTTGGATCATAGCCATACATCCTTACAACTTCTTCACCAGCTCGGCTGTAAAACAAGTCCACGTTATCTAACTCATGGACAATTTCCAAACATTCTTTCAGATAATGTCCTGAGCCTGTAATAGCCCAAGCCAGACGTGG
The DNA here is from genome assembly GCA_002706095.1 of Methylophaga sp. GTDB lineage: Bacteria > Pseudomonadota > Gammaproteobacteria > Nitrosococcales > Methylophagaceae > Methylophaga > Methylophaga marina. The sequence goes on from PAJP01000025.1 coordinate 244,676, forward strand.
TTTTTCAGGCCTTGCTTGCATTTTGTTTCTCTGTGAATAAGTTAAGACGTAAATTTTGCCAGACTAAGTACACTTAGTAAAAATAAGATAGGTTTTATAGGGTTTTTTACGTTAAAATCGATAACTCATTGTAATTTTGCGTCAGATTGGAGTCTTTGCGAATGTCTAACAGTATTCCAAAAATTGTGGTTGTCGGAGGCGGGGCAGGTGGTCTTGAATTAGTCACTAAACTCGGCAAGAAGTTGGGTAAAAAAGGCAAAGCTGAAATTACGCTTGTCGATAATACACATACACACATATGGAAACCGCTTCTTCATGAGGTTGCTGCTGGTACACTCGATTCGCATGAAGATGAAATTGAGTACTTGAGTCAAGCCAATGCCAGTGGATTTCGTTTCCGTTTGGGTAAAATGGATGGCTTAGACAGAGACCGTAAGACTATCTCTCTGGCCCCCACGCTTAATCAAGACGGGGTGGAAATTATTCCACGCCGTGAGTTTGAATACGACTACCTTGTTATATCTGTAGGTAGCGTTAGTCATGATTTTGGTATCAAAGGTGTTCGTGATCACTGCTTATTCCTTGATACAACCAAGCAAGCCGAATCTTTCCAAAACAAATTACTTGAGGCCTATCTTCGCGCGCACACTCAAGGTAAGCCTTTGCACGAAGGTCAGTTGAACATTGCTATTGTTGGTGCAGGCGCCACAGGTATTGAGCTTAGTGCTCAACTTCACGAAGTTTCTCACTTACTCACAGCTTATGGGCTTGATGAAGTACAGCCACAAGACGTCAAGATTAGCATTATTGAAGCAGCCAATCGTGTTTTACCTGGCTTACCAGAAAATCTCTCTGCGGCTACAACGGATGAATTGACGAAGTTAGGCGTTGATGTTCTCACTGGAGAACGCGTTGTTGAGGTCAATGACAAGGCTATATTCACAGAAAGTGGAAAAACCATTCCGGCTGCCATTAAAGTATGGGCGGCAGGTATCAAAGCGCCAGAGTTCTTAAAAGATATCGCTGGACTTGAAACCAATTGGATGAACCAATTGGTTGTAAGACAAACATTACAAACGACCTTAGATGATGATATCTATGCCATCGGTGATTGTTGTGCATGTAAGTGGCAGGGACATGATGAGAACGTACCACCACGTGCTCAAGCAGCTCATCAAATGGCATCTGTTGTGTATAAATCTATTCGTAATCGCATGGCAGGTAAGGTTGCCCCTGAATTTGAATACCATGACTATGGCTCACTAGTATCGTTAGGTAAATACAGTACTGTTGGTAATTTGATGGGTAACCTAAGTAAAGGTAGCATGATGATTGAGGGTTTCATGGCGCGCCTGATGTATCTTTCTTTATATAAGATGCACCAAGTTGCACTGTTTGGTCCTTTCCGGGTTGCTATGCTCTCTCTGTCGCATATCTTCAGACGTAGTGTTCACCCTAAAATCAAACTACACTAAACACTTGCTACATCTCATAAAAATGGCCCTTTATAGGGCCTTTTTTTATATTCTCTACATCTACTTTTTGGAAAACAATGACATGCGTTGAGTAATACCATTATTATTTATTCGGTGTTTTACTGCTGCACCTATATGCAAAATTAATAATGCAATTAACGTAAATGCCAACACTTCATGTATTTCACTGAAGTACTCCCTCATATCTGGATCTGCCTCCGCCAGGCGCGGTAAAACTATTCCCCACAGTTTCGTATCGTATTTACTGTACATTGATTGTAGATAGCCCGTTAGTGGCATAGCAATCATTAACACATACAATAGCCCGTGGACGCCGCCAGAGAGCTTCTGTTGCCATAATGGGATAGAAGAGGGAAGAGAGGGTGCTGGATGAAATATACGCCACGCTACACGCATTAAAATCAGTACAGCGATACTGATCCCCAAGGATTTATGTAATAAAAACCAAAATGCCCGAACACTTTCTTGACCTTCAGGCAACTCCCATTCTTTCGGAAGCTGAACCATGTATAGTCCGATTGCGATCATGGCTAGAATGGCGAACGCAATTAACCAATGTAACCATCGCTGTACCAAGTCGTACTGTTTTATCTGTTCGGGCATATAATTTCCTTCACTTTCTTTTTATGCATAAAAAAGCCACACAACCTTGCGGCTGTATGACTTATTTTACTCAGGAAAGATTCCTATATTAGATATCTAAATTTGACACCTGTAACGCATGCGTCTCAATAAACTCTCTTCTTGGTTCAACATTATCACCCATCAGTGTATTGAACGTCTCGTCAGCGACGATAGCATCATTGATTTTCACCTGTAAAAGTCGACGTTTATCTTTATCCATTGTGGTTTCCCACAACTGATCAGGATTCATTTCACCTAGGCCTTTATAACGTTGAACATGTTGGCCACGGCGTGCTTCAGCTAGCAACCAACTCACGGCTTGTGAGAAATAACTAATCTCTTGCTGCCTTTCACCACGTTCTACCCTTGCACCCTCACCAAACAACCCATTGATTTTATTAGAAAATGCAAGGATTTTTTGATACTCAGTGCTATCAAAGAATTCACCAGGGATATGGTAGTCTGTGCTGATACCATGTCGACTGTAGCTGATATTGATCAAACCAACTGGGTCATTTTCCTGTGTTTTAATACTCAGTTTAAACTGCGTACCTGTTGGTAAACCTTTATTGAGTTCCACCTCAATGACTGATAACCAGCTATTTATCGCATCACTATCACTCATTTCTGGAATCTGAGGCTGATAAACAAGCTTATCAAGAAACGCAGGATAATAATGATTAGACAATCTGCCAATTATTGAATTGACCGTTTGGTATTCAGTGACCAAAGATGCTAACGCACTGCCCTCGATAGCATTGGCCTCTTCTGTTGGGAATAACTTGGCATTTGTCAAAGCAACCTCTGTTAGATAACGCTCCATTTCTGCATCATCTTTCACGTAGCGCTCTTGTTTACCTTTCTTAATTTTATAAAGCGGTGGCTGTGCAATATAGACATGACCACGTTCAATCAACTCTGGCATTTGTCGATAGAAAAATGTTAATAGCAATGTTCGGATGTGTGAGCCATCAACGTCCGCATCGGTCATAATAATTATGTGATGGTATCTGAGTTTTTCAGGATCGTATTCATCACGGCCGATTCCACATCCTAATGCGGTTATTAATGTGCCTACCTCAGCAGAGCTGATCATTTTGTCAAAACGCGCTCTTTCTACATTAAGAATTTTTCCTTTCAACGGTAGAATTGCCTGCGTTCTTCTATCACGACCTTGCTTGGCGCTGCCGCCCGCTGAGTCCCCTTCCACTAAAAAAAGTTCTGAGAGGGCAGGGTCTCTCTCCTGACAATCGGCCAATTTACCTGGCAGACCGGCTATATCAAGTACGCCTTTTCTGCGCGTAAGTTCTCTAGCTTTTCTTGCGGCATCACGTGCACGAGCAGCATCAATCATTTTGTTAGCGATTAATTTTGCATCAGTAGGGTTCTCAATTAAGAAGTCATGGAAGAACTCGTTCACATAAGACTCAACAATCGTTCTTACTTCTGATGAAACCAGTTTATCTTTAGTTTGTGAACTGAATTTCGGATCAGGTACTTTTACTGATAGAACGGCAGTCAATCCTTCACGCGCATCGTCACCACTTGTTGTTACTTTGGACTTCTTCGCTAGTCCTTCACTCTCAATGTACTGGTTGAGAGTTCTGGTTAATGCGGCACGGAAACCCGCTAAATGTGTTCCGCCATCGCGCTGAGGAATATTGTTTGTAAAACAATAAATATTTTCTTGATACGAGTCATTCCACTGCATCGATAACTCGACCGTTACATCATCTCTCATACCAGAAATTTTGATGATATTTTCGTGAATGAGATCTTTATTTTTATTCAAATGCTGAACAAAAGCAGTAATGCCGCCCTCATAAAAGAATGTTTCTGTTTTTTCATCACGCTCATCTGTTAAAACAATTCTGACCCCTGAGTTCAAAAAGGCTAGCTCTCTGATCCGTTTTGCCAGGATATTGTAATCAAATGTGACGTTAGTGAATGTTTCTTCACTTGGCCAAAACTGAATTTTCGTGCCTGTGATGTCTGTATCAGACACATCTGTTAATGCTGAGTCTGGCACACCATGTGTGTAAGTTTGTTTATAAACCCGGTTGTGGCGATGAATTTCCATCGCTAATTTTTTTGATAAGGCATTTACAACTGAGACACCAACACCATGTAAACCGCCTGAAACTTTGTATGAGTTGTCATCAAATTTACCGCCTGCATGCAATACCGTCATGATAACTTCTGCTGCAGAGACACCTTCTTCTTCATGGATATCTACTGGAATGCCGCGTCCATTATCAATAACTGAGACGGAATCATCTGGGTGAATTCTCACCTGAATTTCACTACAGTGACCAGCTAACGCTTCGTCAATTGCATTATCCAAAACTTCAAAAACCATATGATGCAAGCCGGTACCATCATCGGTATCACCGATATACATACCAGGTCTTTTTCTTACCGCATCAAGTCCTTTTAGGACTTTTATATTTGAAGAATCGTATGTGTTGTTGTTTTTTTCCGTTGTCATAGTCAAACTATTCCTGGCCAAATGGAGGATGTGCTGAATAACCTTCTATTCTACTACTTATATAGAAGTGTTGACAGTCTCATTATCCTCTCTGATTTCTCCATGTTCCACGTGAAACACTTTCTCTTTTTCATTACTTATTAAACTAGCTAATTCAGTATTGGTACTTGTAATAAAAGTTTGTACGGGCAAACTTCTGAGTGTTTCCATTACTGTTTTTTGATGTTGCCAGTCTAATTCTGAGCTTAGGTCATCAAGCAATAAAATTGTATTTTTAACCTCTTTAATCTCCATCAGTAGTGTTATCTGTGAGAGACACAATGACAAATAAAAGAGTTTTTGTTGACCACGGGATAACATTTCTTCAGGTGAATCATTGTTAATTCTTACCATCCAGTCTGCAGAGTGTGGTCCAGCTCGACTGTAACCTAAAAAACGATCACGCTCATAGTTTTCAGCAAGTGTTTCGGGAAGTGATTTATCTTTGTTCCACCCTTTACTGTAGCGAATTGTAAATTCACATTGATCAAAGGTAGGGCAAATTTTGCTAAATATAGGTTTGAATATATCAATAAGCCTATTGAGATAAGTGGTTCGTAGTTCGGTAATTTGCTCACCGTGTTTTACCAGATACTGATCCCATAGTTCTATTTCAGCTTTGGTTTTCTTATTTTTCAGTGCTGCATTCTTTTGTATTAGTGCTTTTTTATATGTTTGCCAGTGATAATTAAATTTATGTTCCACGTGAAACACACCCCAGTCGATCATGCGTCTTCTGAATTTTGGACCTAACTCAAAGAACTGATGACAATTCGCAGAGATATATTGGAGTGGTGTGTTAACAGCAAGGTCAGAAAGTTTTTTTAGTGGGGCATTATTCAAGCGGATTTGAAGACCAGTGTTCGTATCAAAAAGTAAACCTACCGGTGTCATTTCCGATGAACGCGCAAAAACCGTGAATTGTGCATGCTCAAACTGAATGATGTTTTTTAAATTGCGCGAGCGAAACGAGCGCCCCATAGCGAGCAAATGAATCGCTTCAAGAATGCTAGTCTTACCGGAGCCATTTTCGCCGATGAATAAGTTAATACCAACAGAAGGACTTAAAGAGACCTGGTTAATATTACGAAAATTTGAAAGCGTCAGATGTGATAACACAGAATCAGAGCTACAGGAATTAGAGCCATATAGTTGTCTTGCACTTGCTTTACATTGTTACAAAAACAAATAAAGAGAATTAATATGGCTAAATAGAAGTATCAATATAAATAATAATGAGATTTAAATTTCTAGCATCTCAAAGTCATCTTTACCAACGCCACATTCTGGGCATTCCCAATCATCTGGTATATCTTCCCAAGCCGTGCCAGGTGCAATACCTTCTTCTGGTAGGCCTTCAGCTTCGTCGTAAATAAATCCACAAACAATACACTGCCACTTTTTCATACTGAAACTCCGAGATTATTTTAAGTTTATTTATATGTGATGTTAACAAAATTGGGAGGGCTACGTTAGCGAAGTTTCAATAATAGAATAAAACTATTTACATTGTGACAGGTCGTACTTTTAGTACTTTTCAAATTAGCTATATATTTATGCTATAACTTAATATTAGACAAATAAACGGAAAAGCCGATTATGCGACTCCCCACACTGAGACAACTTCAATACCTTACCGCAGTAGTAGAAGAAAAGCATTTTGGCCATGCCGCTGAGAAATGTTTTGTTACCCAATCAACATTAAGTGCCGGAATACAAGATTTAGAGCAACTACTTGAAGTGTCTTTATTAGAAAGGACGAATAGGAAAGTCTTACCAACGCCGATTGGAGAAGAAATTGCCAGCAGAGCACAACAAATATTGTCATTGAGTGAAGACCTTGTTGATCTGGCGTTATCAGAAAAAAATCCACTATCCGGTCGAATACAAATAGGGATTATTCCGACGATAAGTCCTTTTTTATTACCAAAAGTATTACCTACGGTTAGAAAGCAGTTACCAGAGCTTGAAATCGTATTAATAGAAGACCAATCGGAGCGACTTTTAGATCAGTTAGAAAGCGGTAATATTGACGTGGCGGTATTAGCATTTCCATACAACACACGTGGTCTCACACATAGAGAGTTTGCCAAAGAATCCTTCTGGATAGCGCTGCCTAAGAACCACCCCTTAGCTGAGAAAGAAGAATTAAAAGCGAGCGATTTACCTACAAACGAATTGCTTTTATTGGCAGAAGGGCATTGCTTGAGGGAGCACGCACTAAGTGCATGCCAATTGCCTGCATCCGCACAAAGAAAGAGTGTACAAGCGACAAGTCTTTATACACTGATTGAAATGGTCGCCAGTGGGTTGGGTATTACACTTATTCCAGACATGGCCGTTAATTCAGATATGGTTATTCATTCTGAGATTTGTTTAGTGCCCCTATCTGCAGATAACGATCAGGCTTTAAGAGAGATCGGCCTGGTCTGGCGACCAAGCTTCAGAAGGACCGCGACGTTAGAACAATTAGCGAAGACTTTTTCTGATGCGCTTGCTGATACAAATTATTCACTACGTGCATAAAAATCGCGCAATCTGAAGAAAACATGCTGTATAGCAAGTGATGTAAATGGAGGTTTAAATACAGCATAGACACGACCTTGTGGATCGACTAGATAAATATAGTGTTGCTGCTCGACTTTATTACTATTCTGATAACTTTCCGGTTCCAGGTATAAAAAATCAAAACTTCTAATAACAGAATGAATAACATCAGCAGAACCACTATAAAGTTGTAGTGAGCTTTTAGGTAATGCAGAACTTTCGCCCTGATTATCGAAATTAATGAGTAAGAACTGGACTGTAGGCCCAGCAAATAAACGTTTAAGGTTTTGCATCACATCAATGACAACATCACATTCTGGCTGACAATGTGAGTGTGTAAAGTAAATAAAGCTCCAGCGACCATCGAAGCTGACATTCGTCAGAATCTGATTTGACTGACTATTAAGAACAAACTGAGGTAGTGTTTTAGGAGGTGAAATAAGAAACGGACGTAGCTCATCAGGAATATCTCGCCTATCTGGTTGCGAAATCTCCATTCGACTCACCCACAAAACTAAAATAATCAGGGTAATAGCAAGATATAACAGCAGAAAAGCCTTAGAATTGACACTTTTAATTGGCTTAAACATATAACATCTAACCTTGAATAGCCGGATGAAACCCTGTTGTGAGTAAAAAATGAGCGAGAAACTCTTCAAGTCTACCGCAGTTGTCAGTGTGATGACTTTTTTATCCCGGATATTGGGGTTTATTAGGGATATTGTCATAGCCAGAATGTTTGGCGCGGGCCTGGGAGCAGACGTATTTTTTGTCGCCTTCAAAATACCAAACTTTTTAAGACGCTTATTTGCAGAAGGGGCTTTTTCACAGGCTTTTATACCTGTTCTTGCCGAGTTCAAAGAACATGGAGATAAACCTTTAAAAGACTTAATTGCCCAGACAAGCGGAACATTGGCTGTAATATTAACGATGATTACAGCAATAGGGATGATTGCCGCACCGGTCATCATCATGGTGTTTGCACCCGGTTTTATTGAAGATCCAGTAAAGGCAGATTTAGCTGCAGATTTACTGACGATCACATTCCCTTATATCTTCTTTATCTCTTTAACTGCACTTGCAGGATCCATTCTGAACAGCTTTGGCAAATTCGCCATCCCCGCATTTACACCGGTTTTTTTAAATATTTCATTGATTAGTACCGCAATATGGTTATCGCCTAATTTAAGTGAGCCAGTGACGGGCTTGGCCTGGGGGGTCTTCATAGGCGGCCTTGTACAGTTTATTTTTCAATTACCTTTTCTGATAAAACTTGGATTATTACCCTGGCCAAAATGGGGATGGAAAAGTGAGGGTGTCAGAAAAATTACCAGATTAATGATACCCGCGATGTTTGGGGTATCAGTAGCACAAATAAATCTTCTATTAGATACCTTACTTGCCTCGTTTTTAGTGACGGGCAGTATTTCCTGGCTGTATTACTCAGATCGTCTTGTTGAGTTTCCGTTAGGCGTTTTTGGCATCGCTTTGTCTACCGTCATTTTGCCAAGCTTATCCAGAAAACATGCGGCCAAGTCGACAGAAGAATTCTCAGACACTATCGACTGGGCCTTACGCTGGGTATTTCTAATTGGTACACCAGCAGCGATAGGGCTTATTTACTTGGCAGAACCACTACTAATGACCTTGTTTCAATATGGCGAATTTACGGTGATGGATTCACATAAAGCTTCATTGAGTTTAATGGCTTATGGTTTGGGACTGTTGCCATTCATATTTATTAAAGTATTAGCGCCAGGTTATTACGCGAGGCAGGATACAAAAACTCCCGTGAAGATTGGCATTATTGCGATGATTAGTAATATGGCATTGAACGTCGTACTGATGATCTATCTTGATCATGTTGGTTTGGCATTAGCAACAGCACTGTCTGCCATGCTAAACGCGGGTTTGCTATATCACGGACTGAGGAAAAGATCCGTTTATACCCCCAATTCAGGCTGGGGTAAATTCTCATTAAAGTTACTCATTGCTAATAGCGGTTTGTTCGTTTTTTTACTCCTACTTAATCCACAACACAATGAATGGGTAATATGGGATGCATGGCAACGAGCCGGACATTTATTCGGTCTGATCGTTGGTGCTGCAGTCACTTACTTCACTTTTTTACTCGTACTACGTATCAATCTAAAAAGTTTAGTCAGGCCAATAATGAGATAAAAAAAAGGCCCTCCGAGGAGGGCCAAGCACTACGAGGACATAAATTTCTTAGAAGCGGCGTCCGATACCAATACCCCAAACGAATGGGTCAATATCTGCTTCAATTTTTGCTTTACCGACAGGTGTACCAGAGAAATGAGCTTCAGTATCAATATCGATGTATTTCACATCAAAGTTAACAAACCAATCGTCATTTAAAGCCACGTCTACACCGGCTTGTGCCGCTAGACCCCATGAACTATCCAATTTGACTTTCGCACCTGGAACATCCAGAACAGGGCCGTCCACTTCTTCGTCAAAAAAGTATGTGTAGTTGACACCGGCACCGATATAAGGACGAATGTTTGAATCAGGCATAAAATGATATTGCAACGTTAATGTAGGGGGTAACACTTTAGTATCAATAACATCACCTAGACCCTGAGCCGCCCAATAACCTTCAGATTTCACTGTATGTTGAGAATAACCAAGAATTAGCTCAACACCCCAGTTTTTAGTCATCATATAAGTGATATCTAATTCAGGAACAGTGTCAGAATTAACACTCACACCTTTTTGACCTGAATCTGCGCCACCTACATATAAGGTTCCACTATCATCATTAGGGTTGACGTTAATGATACGACCACGGACTAACCAGTCGCCTGCTTCATAGGCCATTGCTGGTGCAGCAACAGTAGAAAGACCTAATGTAGTAAGTAGTGCTGCAGCTAATGTTGTTGTTTTCATTTTTTCCTCCTGGGACAAACTATGTTCTGTAAGACATGGTTTGAATTTTACGGAGGTGTGGACTTAATGCATTGACCTGGATCAATAAAGCGAGCGCTTACCAATTTTTCCCAATATTAACCACACAATGCTTTCAATTTTTCAACATCACGGATGGAAATCGACTTATTATGAATGTCGATCAAGCCTTCATCTTGAAAGCGAGAGAAAAGGCGGCTGACTGTTTCTACAGCTAAGCCCAGATGATTAGCGATATCACCACGAGACATACTCAGTTGAAATTCACGCGCAGAAAAACCCCGATCTTGGAAACGACGGGAAATGGATAATAAAAATGTCGCTAGTTTTTCTTCAGCGGTTTTTTTGCCAAGCAAAAACATCAGGCTTTTATCACCTGATAACTCCTTACTTAAACGCGACATCATCTGCACTTGCAGTTGAGGCATATTTGCGCCTAGCTCTTGCAACATATCAAAAGGTAATTCACAAACACTGCTACTTTCTAAAGCCTTAGCATTCGAACGGTAGGCTTGTTCATAAATGGCATCAAGGCCAACAAACTCACCTGGAAAATAAAACCCGGTGACTTGTTCCCGACCATCGACAGCAGACACCGTCGTTTTAAATGAGCCTGAGCGGACAACATAAATAGAATTGAACGGTGTTTGAGTGCTGAATAAAGGCTGACCACGTGAGTAACTCTGACTACGTTTAATGATTTTATCTAATTGAATCAGGTCATTATTATGTAAACCAAGAGGCAAACATAATCGATAAAGTGAGCATTCCTGACACGCAAGATTATGCTCATGTTCAACTTTGGCGAGGTCCTGAAATAAGGGGGTAACGTTGCCTAACTGAGTCATTGTTAATCCTGTGTTGTGAACATCGACTATAATAACGCTTCAAACCCTTGTTCGAAACAGTTATTATCTCTTTTTATTATTAATTTCAGGAACTCAAATGACCACTCGTAGCGCGTCAGTTGCGCGAAACACGCTAGAAACACAGATCGAAGTATCAATCAATCTGGATGGAAGCGGTCAATTCAATGCCGAAACCGGTGTCCCATTTTTAGATCACATGATGGATCAAATTGCTCGTCATGGTTTGTTTGATTTATCGGTCAAAGCCAATGGTGACTTACATATTGACGCACATCACACTGTTGAAGATGTCGGCATTACGATAGGTCAAGCGCTGAAGAAAGCCTTGGGTGATAAAAAAGGGGTTGTTCGCTACGGACATGCCTATGTCCCCTTAGATGAGGCTCTGTCTCGAGTGGTACTCGATCTCTCTGGTCGTCCTGGTCTCGAATTTGATGTCACATTTACCCGCGACAAGATTGGCGAATTCGATGTCGACCTGTTCTATGAGTTTTTCCAGGGCTTAGTGAATCATGCTGGTATGACTCTGCACATCGATAATTTAAAAGGCCGCAATGCTCATCATATTGCTGAAACCATATTTAAGGCATTTGGTCGTGCATTACGAATGGCTGTTTCACTGGATCAGCGCGCACTGGAGCAATTGCCTTCAACCAAAGGTGCTTTATAATCCTTTATTAAGAATTATTAGCCAATAAAACTAAGTAAATAAACAGGTTTAACATGCATCACATAGCAGTGATTGACTACGGCATGGGTAATTTACGCTCAGTATCAAAAGCACTGGAAGCAGTTTCTAATAATGCCTCTGTTGTTGTCACATCTGACCCAAAAACCATTCTTTCTGCCAGTCATGTTTTATTTCCGGGTGTCGGCGCAATTCGTGATTGTATGGCGGAACTCAAACAGCTGGAATTAGAAGATGTTATTTTGCAAGCAACACAAGAAAAGCCTTTTCTAGGTATCTGCTTGGGTATGCAAGCATTGCTGTCGCATAGTGAAGAAAATAGTGGTGTGGACACGCTGAACCTTTTTTCAGGTAGCGTTAAATTATTTCGACCTGATGCTTTAATTAACGGCGAAAAATTAAAAGTGCCGCATATGGGCTGGAACCAAGTTCATCAAACCTGTTCACATCCTTTATGGAAAAACATAGAGCAAAATAGTCGTTTTTATTTCGTTCACAGTTTTTATGCTGAACCCACAGATAAAGCAGTCATTGCAGGTACTTCAGCTTATCCAGATGATTTTGCTGCAGCATTGTACAAAGATAATATTTTCGCTGCGCAATTCCATCCAGAAAAAAGCCAACGTGCTGGACTGCAGTTATTAGAAAATTTTGTAAACTGGGACGGTCAGTCCTAACAGACATCAACAAACGGAGTAAGAATATGTTGTTAATCCCTGCCATTGATCTCAAACAAGGTCACTGCGTGCGCTTGCGTCAGGGGCGAATGGAAGATAACACGGTATTTTCAGAGGATCCTGTTGCAGTTGCTCGGAAATGGGTAGAAGCAGGGGCGAAAAGACTTCATATGGTCGATCTTGACGGTGCTTTTGCAGGTAATCCGGTCAACGCTGACGTCATCCACGAAGTTTGCAAAACATTTCCTGACTTGGATGTCCAAGTTGGAGGTGGTATTCGTGACGAGGAAACCATTGAAACCTATCTTCATGCTGGTGTTCGCTATGTCATTCTTGGAACAAAAGCGATTAATGCACCGCATTTTGTGGGTGATGTCTGTGCTGAGTTTCCAGGGCATATCATTGTCGGCCTGGATGCAAAAGACGGTAAAGTAGCCATTGATGGCTGGTCAAAATTGTCTAATCATGACGTTATCGACATCGCTCAACAATTCGAACAAGATGGCGTTGAAGCCATTATTTATACTGACATCAGCCGGGATGGCATGATGCAAGGTTTCAACCTCGAATCAACGCGTGACTTAGCTCGAGCCATTCAAATCCCAGTGATTGCTTCAGGCGGTGTCAGTTCATATGAAGATATTGAATCGTTATGTGCCTGTGAAGATGAAGGTGTGATGGGTGCCATCCTCGGCCGTTCTATATATGAAGGCAGTATTGATTTGAAAAAAGGTCAGGAGATGGCTGATAAATTAAATCCGCCTCTGGAGTTTTAAATATAACCATGTCTCTTGCAAAACGCATTATTCCTTGCCTTGATGTTGATGGTGGGCGTGTTGTTAAAGGTGTCCAGTTTGTTGATATAAGGGATGCTGGCGATCCGATTGAAGTCGCTAAACGCTATGATCAACAAGGTGCTGATGAAATTACCTTCCTTGATATTACAGCTACTCATGCTGAACGTGACACTATGGTTCATGTGGTTGAAGCGGTAGCCAGTCAGGTCTTTATTCCATTAACCGTCGGCGGTGGAATCAGAACGGTAGAAGATATTCGTCGCATGCTGAATGCCGGAGCCGATAAAGTTGGCATCAACTCAGCAGCTGTTAACAATCCAGAGTTTGTTCGTGAGGCGGCAGAAAAGTTTGGCTCACAATGTATTGTCGTTGCTATTGATGCAAAAAAAGTCTCTGCTGAAAACGAAACTGATAAATGGGAAATTTTTACCCATGGTGGACGAAAACCTACAGGTATTGATGCCGTAGAGTGGGCTAAAAAAATGGTCGAGTATGGTGCGGGTGAGATTTTATTGACCAGCATGGATAAAGATGGCACAAAGTCAGGTTTTGACTTAGCGCTTACTCGAGCAGTCAGTGATGCTGTTAACGTACCAGTGATTGCTTCAGGTGGTGTTGGCAAACTTCAAGACTTAACGGATGGCATTAAATTGGGTCATGCGGATGCCGTTCTGGCTGCAAGTATCTTCCACTTTGGTGAACACACTGTTGAAGAAGCCAAACAACAAATGGCTGCACAGGGTATTGAGGTGAGGTTGTAAATGACAACTTGGCTGGATCAAGTGAAGTGGAATAGTGATGGTTTAGTTCCTGTCATTACGCAAGAGTTTGAAAGCAAGCAAGTACTTACTTTAGCCTGGATGAATAGAGACGCATTAGCGCTGACAGTTGAACAAGGACATGCCATTTATTGGTCACGTTCACGACAAAAGTTATGGCATAAAGGTGAACAATCAGGGCACCAACAGATCGTTAAATCAATACGAATGGACTGTGATAACGATGCTATTTTGTTGGAAGTGATTCAAAAAGGGGGCATTGCCTGCCACACTGGACGGCATCACTGCTTCTTTAATGAATTACAGTCAGATAAATGGCAAGCAATTGAGCCAGTTTTAAAAGACCCCAAAGACATTTATTCATGAGCGATATAATTAAACAACTTAGTCAAGTACTTACCGAACGCAAAACAGCTGATGCTGATAGCTCATACGTTGCCAGCCTCTATGCTGCAGGCACAGATAAAATTCTGAAAAAGCTGGGTGAAGAAGCCGTTGAGACAGTCATCGCAGGCAAAGGTGGTGTGAAAGACGAAATTATCTATGAAACTGCTGATTTATGGTTTCATAGCCTTGTCTTACTGGCGCATAATGATATCGATTCTCAAGCTGTTCTTGATGAACTTGCCAGACGCTTTGGCTTGTCTGGTCTGGAAGAAAAGGCTAACCGGAGCAAATCATGAACGATTGTATATTCTGTAAAATCGTCATAGGCGAAATACCTTCAAACCGCATTTATGAAGATGAACTAATCTATGCCTTTACTGACATCGATCCAAAGGCATCTGTACATGTGTTAGTGATTCCGAAACAACATATCGCCAGACTGGATCACGCAAATCAAGAGCACGCTTCGCTCCTTGCCCATATGATGCTCAGCTTACCCAAAATAGCTGAATCACAAGGCCTTAAAAATGGGTTCCGTACGATTATTAACACCGGACCTGGTGGTGGCCAGGAAGTCGATCACCTGCACATTCATATCCTTGGCGGTAGTAAAATGCCTGGATTCAATTAGGAGATAACCCCATGTTAGGTGGTATTAGCATTTGGCAATTACTTATCGTTTTAGCGATTGTTATTTTATTATTTGGCACAAAAAAACTGCGTTCGCTTGGTGGTGATTTAGGTAGTGCAATCAAGAGCTTCAAAGATTCTGTGCAAGATGGCAAAGATGATATCGATAAAGAAAAAAATGACGCTATCCAACATCATGATGCACATGATGACATTTCACAGAAAAGTGATAATAAAGATAAAACTTCTCACTAGTCTAAATCGGCACATTCGCCATGTTTGATATCGGATTCTGGGAAATCTTAGTCATTGCTCTGGTGGCATTGATTGTCGTCGGTCCTGAAAGACTGCCAAAACTGGTCAGAGTGACTGGCCTTTGGATAGGCAGGGCTCAAGCCTCATTACATGCCATAAAAACAGATATTTCCAGAGAGCTTCGAGCGCAGGAGTTAAAAGATGCGCTTAATAAAACTAATCAAACCATGTCTGATATGAATCAAACGATTCATATTGACGAAAGTCTGCAAGAGAATAAAAAAACCGCTCAAAAAGAAGAGACCGATAAAAAAGATGGATAATCACGATCAACAACCTTTGATATCCCATCTGGTTGAGCTAAGAGATCGTTTACTAAAGGGCGTGCTAGTCGTTTTAGTTATTGCTTTATGTTTACTGCCTTTTTCCAATAACCTTTATCACTTTTTGTCTGAACCTTTACTCGAGCAGCTACCAGAAACCAGTACCATGATAGCGACAGAAGTCGCCTCACCATTCTTAACGCCGTTTAAACTCACGTTGAGCACGGCCATACTGCTGGCTGTACCAGTATTGTTATACCAATTATGGGCTTTTGTCGCGCCGGGTTTATATGCACATGAGAAAAAGCTGGTGTTCCCATTATTATTTGCCAGCACGATTCTATTTTTCTTAGGTATTGTTTTTGCCTATTACGCCGTCTTCCCACTGATATTTGCCTTTTTGACTCAAGCCGCGCCTGAAGGGGTGGCGGTGATGACAGATATCAGCAGTTATCTGGATTTTGTTTTAAAACTGTTCTTTGCTTTTGGCTTGGCATTTGAAGTCCCTATTGCCACTGTGTTGCTCATATGGACACAAGCAACCACAGTGGAGTCATTAAAGCAAAAGAGGCCTTACATCATCGTAGGGGCTTTTGTGGTAGGTATGTTACTCACGCCGCCAGATGTCATTTCTCAAACCTTACTCGCTGTGCCTATTTGGTTATTATTTGAAATGGGGTTATTCAGTGCCCGTTTTTTACCTAAAAAACAGCAGCAACTTTAGTTCTTGTATCGCATCCGCGTGCCATGTTGTAAAGACAGCAACACTTCTTCTGCTTCTATCTGTTTAGGAAAATACACACCAGAAATCTTTGCACCATGAATACTGGCGCCTTCCATGCTGACACACTCAGTAAAATCGATACCCCTTAAGTCAGCCTGGCGAAAATAACTATTTGAAAAATCTAAGCCTTTCGCAAGTAGTCCGACCAGTGTCAAGTGTCTAAAATCACAGCCTCTTAAATCGACTTGCTCACCAGCAGCGACTCTCTGATTAAACTCCTGTACCTTACCGTCTCGAAGCAATTGATATAGCGGATTATCTGTAATGATTGGAGCAGCCATCGTTATTTTCTCCCTTATTAACGTTATTATTGTTTAGCGGCTAAATATTAAATAAGTTCATCATATTTATATACAACAGAAAATATTCGGATGTATTTCACAAATAGCTAAATCAGTATCACCCTTTATGCTATGTTAAATCCATAAATACAACAAAGGGCTCAGACAATGACAATCAACAAATACCTAATAGAAGAAATCGAAGTCTTACTTCAGTTCCCTCTGGATAGCACTCAGGCGGGTATTAAAGTCCATCATAACGCCAGACAGGAAATGATTGATGCCACTGAGAACCTATATAAAAAAGGACTTATCAGTCAACATGATGGTGGTTATCTGACCGATCTCGGTTATGAAGCGGCTGAACACTTACAGCACGCTTTACAAATTATGCGTTCTGAATCCGTTTAAAAAGTCTGAAACTATAGTCATATTGATTTTTTTCATCGGCTTGATGGTCTTCTGAACTCAGTAAAGTCCAGTCGGAACGATCCCATTCTGGAAACCGGGTATCTCCACCATCAATCGTGGTATGGACTTGAGTAATATAGAGTTTGTCGCATAGTGGGAAGCATTGTTTATATAACGATGCACCTCCCATTATCATCACTTCATCCACATCCTTACACTCTTCAAGAGCTTGCTCCACAGAGTGGACGACTTCACAGCCTTGTGCGATGTAGCCCTGTTGGGTCGTCACGACAATATTTCGCCTGCCTGGCAAAGGTCTACCGATAGATTCATGTGTATTTCTACCCATAATGATGGGTTTGCCCATTGTTGTTCGTTTAAAAAACTGTAAATCCGCTGATATTTTCCAAGGTAAATCATTATCTTTACCAATCACACCTTGCTCATCCATTGCCACAATCATTGCTATTTTCATTGACTCTCCGAAGACCTTTTTATTGCCCAATTAAGACTAAATTTTATCCATGATAACTGCTGTATAAGCTCCCTATAAGATCGATCACAAGCTGTGGATAACTTTTCCTGTGGATAACTCGTCTTTTTATCCACAAGATTTAGACTGCGCAGCTTTGTAGTTATTAACATGTCCTAACACAGATAAAATATTGATTTATATGTTGTAATAAGAACTATCCAACAATCCACAGGCATAAATCATTAACATCACTAAAAATATCTTTCTTTCTTTATGTTTAATTAATGACTTGCATACTTCACATTAGCGTACCGTGTCCTCTCAGACAATTGTTTGATTACACCTCTGACTTACCCATCACAGAATGGAAGATAGGAGCACGAGTAAAAATAAACTTTGCGAACCGACTATGTACTGGCATCGTTATGAAAATTAGCGAAGTCACTGAACAAACAGAAATTGCCAAGTTAAAACCCATTGAAGAAAAATTAGACAATGAGCCCCTCATTCCAAAAGAGTTAATGCAAACATTGTTATGGGTAAGCCGTTATTATCATCATCCTTTAGGAGAATGTTTCCAAACGGCTTTACCTAAACTCTTAAGAACAGGCAAACCTGCAGAAATCGAGACAGAAAATTGGTGGAGCAGAACTAACAAAACCGTAGAGAAAAAAATAGGGTCGAAACAACAGCAGTGCTTAGATTTACTTAATGATTATCCTGACGGCATCAGTCAATCCCAGCTAAAGCATTACCTTGGAAATATTAATACTTCTCTAAAATCGCTTGAAACAGCAGGTTTTATATCGCAACAACAGAAAGCAAAGTTACCGATAGCACAGAATGAACTTCATTTTGATTTAGAACTTAATGATCAACAACAAAACATTGTAGAAAACGTTTGGAAAAAAAAGGACCAATTTCAACCGTTTTTGCTAGAAGGAATAACAGGAAGTGGTAAGACGGAAGTCTATATTGAACTCACTGAAAGGGTGTTAAAGGACAATCAGCAAGTATTAATACTTATCCCAGAAATTGGTCTGACGAGTCAATTTGTTGATCGATTCAAGAAAAGATTGAATACAACCATTGTCATCTTAAACTCATCCGTGTCTGATAAAGAGAGAAAACAAGCCTGGCTATTAGCAAAAGCAGGATTAGCTCATGTCATTATTGGTACACGCTCTGCCGTTTTTACTCCTTTAAGCCAACCTGGCCTTATCATTATTGACGAAGAACATGACAGTTCTTACAAGCAACAAGATGGTTTGCGCTATCACGCCAGAAATGTCGCGTTGATTAGAGCTCAGAAGTACGATATTCCTATCGTCATGGGAAGTGCGACGCCTTCTCTGGAAAGTTTGTATCAAGTAAAAAAACAACGCTTTGAACTTCTGGAATTAACACAACGTGCAGGAAGTGCTCAATTACCCAAAGTACGTTTAGTTGATTGTAGTCAGGCTAATCCTGATCACGGTTTTAGTGACATCCTACTTAAGGCAATAAAAAAACATCTTGATGCGGGCAATCAAGTCATTTTGTTTATTAATCGGCGTGGTTATGCTCCCGTTTTGATGTGTCACGACTGTGGCTGGCAAGCAAAATGTAAACACTGTGATGCAAGAATGGTGGTTCATCAACATCGTCATATTCTGTTTTGTCATCACTGTGGCTATATTCAGCGTTTAGTTGATGAATGTCCTGAATGTGAATCCAGCTCTCTTAAAAGTTATGGAGCTGGTACAGAAAAAATAGAGCAGCATTTACAACAACTTTTTCCCAAAACGCCAGTGATTAGGGTAGATCGGGATACCACACAAAGAGTGAATGCTTTTTCTGACTTAGTCGCTGATATCAAACAGGGAGAAGCACGAATTTTAGTGGGCACGCAAATGCTGGCAAAAGGTCATGACTTCCATGATGTGACTTTAGTGGGGGTGCTTGATACGGATCAAGGCCTATATAGTGCAGACTTCAGAGCCACAGAAAATCTGGCACAAATGATTACTCAAGTCACAGGAAGGGCTGGAAGAGGAGAAAAGTCTGGTGAAGTTATTATTCAGACTGAACAGCCCGCACATAATTTCTGGAAAACCTTGATCACCAACGGATACAAAAAAACGGCAGAAAGTCTATTACAAGAACGAATAGAAATGGCATTACCTCCAGCGTCAAACTGGGCGGTCATTCGAGCTGAGTCTGCTGATAGAGAAGAAGCCACCGCTTTTTTAGAAGCATTCAGCGCACAGTGTCATCAACAACTCGCTGAGGATGTCCTCATTTTAGGTCCTGTCCCTGCCATTATGGAAAAAAAGGGAGGACGATTCAGAGCACAATTATTACTAAGTAGTGCACAACGTAAACCCTTACACCAATTGTTAGATCAACATATCAGTGTGATTTCAAGACATAAACTGGCGCGAAAGGTAAGGTGGTCTATTGATATCGATCCGGTCGATATTCTTTAAACAGTCATACAGCAGTCAAACTTGAGACAATCAAGGATGTAAACCGAGTGGATGATCGGGTAAAATGCGCGACACTATTCAAATTGCATTCAAGGTTCATTAACGTTGAAAAATCAACTGAAAAACCTGCTCGGTCAGGCTTTATCTACGTTTATTCAAAAACACGCTTTAGACATTGAGCTACCTGAGATACAGATAGAGCGAACTAAAGATAAATCTCATGGTGATTTTGCCGCCAATATCGCGATGATGCTGGCCAAACCAGCCAAAATGAATCCTCGTCAAATTGCCACCGAAATCGTTGAAGCATTGCCCGCGACAGAGTTTGTTTCCAAAATTGAGATTGCCGGCCCTGGATTTATCAATTTTTTCCTTTCTGCTGAAGCGAATCAGAAAGTCATCACAGATGTACTTGAGCAAGGTGAAAAGTTTGGTTTAAGCCAAGTTGGGCAGGGTAAGAAGGTACAGGTAGAGTACGTTTCCGCGAATCCAACTGGACCTTTGCATGTCGGGCATGGTCGTGGTGCTGCTTATGGCTCTGTTGTGAGTAGCCTGCTATCCGCGGTCGGTTTTGACGTTCACCGCGAATATTATGTGAATGATGCCGGCAGACAAATGGATATACTGGCTACCAGTGTCTGGCTGCGTTATTTGGATGAATCTGGTGAAGTGTTTACTTTCCCGAGTAATGGTTACCAAGGCGAATATGTAAGAAATATTGCAGGTGAGTTAAAAACTGAGTTCGGTAACCAGTTTTTACTTTCGGCCAGTCAGGTTTTTGAAGATATCCCTGCGGATGAGCCTGATGGTGGCGACAAAGAAATGCATATTGATGCATTGACCAATAAAGCGAAAAGCTTATTAGGCGAAGCCAATTATCGGATTATTTTTGATAAAGGTCTCAATGCCATCCTGAATGACATTCGTGATGACTTAGCTGAGTTTGGTACAGAGTATGACGAATGGTTTTCCGAACGTTCCCTCGTTGAGTCAGGCGATGTAGACAAAGCGGTTGAAGTGCTCAAAGCTGCTGGTCACTTGTACCAGGACAAAGGGGCATGGTGGTTTAAATCCACGGCATTTGGTGATGAAAAAGATCGTGTTGTTGTGCGTGACAATGGCCAAGCTACCTATTTTGCTTCTGATATTGCTTACCACCTCAACAAATACCAACGTGGTTTTGATCGCATTATTGATATCTGGGGTGCTGATCACCATGGGTACATCCCACGCGTTAAAGCGGCTGTCGAGTCAATGCAACTTGATGCAGACAAATTAAATGTCTTACTAGTGCAGTTTGCGGTTTTATACCGGGGAACTGAAAAAGTAGGTATGTCTACCCGAAGCGGTGAGTTTGTAACGTTGCGTGAATTACGTAACGAAGTGGGTAAAGACGCAGCGCGTTTCTTTTATGTGATGCGTGGCGCTGATCAGCATATGGATTTTGATCTGGAGCTCGCAAAATCTCAAAGCAATGATAACCCCGTGTATTACGTACAGTATGCTCATGCTCGTGTGTGTAGTGTTTTCAGACAGCTGGCTGAGCGCGGACAAGACTGGAATCCAGATAGTGCAAAACAGTACCTGAACAAACTGACAGAACCTCAGGAAGAGACATTAATGACGATGCTGTCACGTTATTCAGAAATTCTGGAAACAGCAGCATTAAATCATACCCCTCATTTGTTGGCTCACTATCTAACTGATTTGGCTAGAGATTTCCATGCTTATTACAACGCACATCAATTTATTGTGGATGATGTGGAGTTAAGTCAGGCACGTTTATTACTGGTCTCAGCAGTCAGACAAGTCATTAATAATGCCTTATCTGTGATGGGTGTTTCAGCGCCTGAGTCGATGTAAGAGGTTGAGCTTTGGCGGCAAAAAGAAATACACGTAACGAGCCATCATCCCGTTCCCTACCATGGGGTCCGATGTTGTTGAGCTTTGCTGTTGGTGCTTTTGTGATGTTTTTACTGCATCTTAAAGATAATGTTCCAGCCGATAAGTCTGGTAGTGTAAAAACAACGGAGTCTAAACAGCAGAAAAAGCCTGAAAAGAAGGAAGGGGTGGAACCCACATTTGATTTTTATACCTTACTCCCTGAGATGGAAGTGATGGTGGATAAGAAAAATAAAGGGTCACAACCGATCGTCACTTCGCCTTCTGATGATTCAGATGCGGCTGAGGCCACAAATAGTACAGAAGCGGAAACGTCAGCTGAAACTGATGTCAGCTATATGATACAAGTTGGTTCCTTCAAGCGGGCTGCGGATGCGGACGGTTTTCGCGCGAAGTTAGCCTTATTAGGTATTGAGTCTAAAGTTCAGAGCGTTACTATAGACAATAAAGAAACCTGGCATCGAGTTCAGGTGGGTCCTATTGCTGGTCGCAGCAAGGCAGATGCTTTGCAAAAGCAATTACGTGAAAATAATATCGACTCGCTACTGTTACGGGCCAAACACAATTGATAATAGAAAGTTGAATAAATTCGTGACTGTCATGGTCCAGGCTGTTTATTATCAAGCGCTACTGATTTCAGTTTTGTAATTTGAGTAATTGAGGACACCGACATGACGGACAATACAGAAACTCACATCTTTGAAGATGTAGTCAGTCCTTTTTGTGGTATTGCTTCTGATGATTTGGTCATCGAAGTCAAGGGTAATACCATCACGGTGAAAGAGAATGGCGATGCGGTCACCAAACCTGGTTTTGAGACACCGATAACTGATCTTTCACCACGGATAAAAGGTCAGGATGTTTCATTTGAACAAGCAGTCAATCACATTGCAGGTTTGCTGAAATCAAGCAAACAACCTCTAATAGGTGGAATGGCGACTGATTTAAATGGTGCCAGGGCGGCAATGTCACTCGCCGATATGACGCGAGCTACGGTTGATAGTTTTTATTCTGATAACGCTTTCAAAAATATTCTGGTACTACAAGACACTGGTTACATGACAACCACACTGACTGAGGTCAGAAATCGTGTTGATTTGTTGATTGTTGTCGGTAGTGATATCGAAAAAGGCTTTCCTCGGTTTTATGAGCGCATGATCTGGCCACAAGAAAGTATGTTTGGTCAGGATATTGAGTCAAGGGAAGTTATTTATCTCGGTAAATCACCTTCTGGTGACGCTTCCACCTCTCCTGCAGGTAGAAAAGCCAGTGTATTACCGTGTGATATTGATGATTTGCCAGAAGTCATTTCTGTATTAAGGGCCTTAGTCAAAGGCAAAACAATTCAGTCAGAATCTGTGGGGGGGATAGCCACTTCCGAACTTGCTGAGCTGGCAGAAAAAATTAATACTGCAAAATACTCTGTACTTACTTGGTCTGGCTCTGAAATGAGTATGGAGCATGCTGAAGCAAGCATTCAAAACCTGTGTGAAATGATCAAAGAGGTCAATGAAACCACGCGCTGTAATGGATTAATGTTGGGTGGTAAAGATGGTGATACCACAGTGAATGCCGTGTCATCCTGGCAAGCCGGCTATCCGATGCGAACCAGCTTCAGCAGAAATATGCCTGATTACGATCCCTTCCTGAACCGTGGGCAACGTATGCTGGATGAGGGAGAAGTGGACTGTCTGCTTTGGATTTCCAGTTTCAACACGAAGTTAACGCCACCAAAAACTGACGCAGCAACAGTTGTTTTAGGCCGCTCTGGAATGACGTTTGAGAGTGAACCGGAAGTCTTTATCCCGGTGGGGGTTCCCGGTATCGACCATGTAGGACGAACATTCCGTTGTGATAGCTCAGTATCACTTCCACTTACAAAATTACGTGACAGTGGTTTACCCAGCACACATGAGGTATTAGCGGCTGTTGAGAAAGCCCTGTAAACGGAGAAAAAATATGCTGACAAAATTAACAGGTGGACGCATTTTTGACCCAGAACATGGGCAAAATGATGTAGTGAGAGATATTTATATCCGCGATGGTCGCATAGTAGACGCACCAGCGGATGGAAAAGTCGACGAAGAAATTGATGTCCGTGGCAAAGTCGTTATGTCTGGCGCGATCGACATGCACACCCACATTGGTGGCGGTAAAGTCAATATTGCCCGTACTATGCTACCGGAAGATCATGCCGAATCGTTAATTGAACGTACAGAACTCATGCGAAGCGGTAGCGGTCATGCTGCACCAAGTACGCTAACAACAGGTTATCGTTACGCTGAAATGGGCTACACAGCCGGATTTGAACCTGCGGTGATGCCAGTTAATGCGCGTCAGGCACATATGGAAATGCATGACACACCGATTATCGATAAAGGTGGTTATGCCATGTTGGGAAGCGATGACTTCCTATTACGCATGATGGCGGCCAATGAAGATCAGGAAGCCATTAATAACTATGTGGCCTGGACATTAACACACAGTCAGGCTATTGGTTTGAAAGTGGTTAATCCCGGTGGTATTAATGCATTTAAATTTAACCAACGTAAGTTGGATCTGGATGAGAAAAACAGTTTTTATAACGTTTCTCCACGTGAGATTTTGCAGCGTTTATCTCGTGCGGTGACTGAACTGGGTGTGCCACATCCTTTACATGTTCATGGTTGTAATCTAGGTGTACCAGGTAACAAAGATACGACACTCGATACGATTCAAGGTATTGAAGGCTTGCCGATGCATTTAACCCATATTCAGTTCCATAGTTATGGCACTGAAGGTGACTTTAAATTCTCATCAGGTGCAGCTGAGATCGCTGAATCTATCAATAGAAACAAAAATATCACCGTTGACGTTGGTCAGATTCTGTTTGGTCAGACAGTGACCGCCTCTGGCGATAATATGCGTCAGTTTGATGGCAGCAAACATGCCCATCCTAATAAATGGGTGTGTATGGATATCGAATGTGATGGTGGTTGTGGTGTTGTCCCATTCAAATACAAAGATCAAAGCTTTGTAAATGCCTTGCAATGGATGATCGGTCTGGAAACCTTCCTGATGGTGGATGATCCATGGCGTATCTTCCTGACCACAGATCACCCCAATGGCGCACCGTTTACCAGCTACCCACATTTAATTAAGTTATTGATGGATAAGTCTTTCCGTAACGATATGCTGTCTACGCTGCATCCAGAAGCACAAAATGCCACACATCTAGCCTCATTGGATCGTGAATACAGTCTTTATGATATTGCTATCATGACGCGTGCTGGTGCAGCAAAACTGGTTGGACTGGCTGACCGTGGTCATTTAGGTGTCGGTGCTGCTGCAGATATTACGGTGTATACCGATCATGCTGATCGTGAAAAAATGTTCACCTCACCTGATTATGTGTTTAAAGATGGCAATATTGTTGTGAAAAACGGCGAGCTGGTGAAAGTCACTTGGGGAACGACTCATGTGGTCAAACCTGAGTATGACAAAGGTATTGAAAAACCTTTAAAAGAATACTTCGATAAATATCACACGATGACGATGGGTAACTTTAAAATCAGTGATGACGAAATTGTTGATGATGGCCGTGGCAGCTTGACCGTACAGCCGTTGAAAAAGGGAGGCAAGTTATGATTATCAACGGCGTCACAATAGATGAGACGTTTGCTGAAGCTTTTCCAATGAAAGGCACACGGCTGATTATTACAGCATTAAATGCCAAATGGGCCATGATTTCAGCACAAGCATTCACCGGTTTTGCGACTTCTGTTATCGCCTGTGGTTGTGAAGCAGGTATTGAGCGCGAACTGGATCCGAGTGAAACACCGGATGGTCGTCCAGGTGTCTCAGTACTTATCTTTGCAATGGGTGGTAAAGGTCTGGCGAAACAAGTAGAAACGCGTGCTGGCCAATGTATTTTAACGTCACCTACATCAGCCTTGTTTTCTGGACTGGATAACAGCGAAAAAGAAATCGCTCTAGGTCAGAACTTGCGTTATTTCGGTGACGGTTTCCAGATTTCGAAAATGATTGATGGTAAACGTTACTGGCGTATTCCTGTCATGGATGGTGAGTTTTTAACACAGGAAAAGACCGGTGTTCATGACTCTGTCGGCGGTGGTAACTTCCTGGTCTTAGCTGAATCACAAGCGCAAGCATTAGCGGCGTGTGAAGCGGCGATTGAAGAAATGAGAAAAATTCCAAACGTCATCATGCCTTTCCCGGGCGGGGTTGTAAGGTCAGGTTCTAAAGTGGGCTCCAAGTTTAAAGCGCTGAATGCGTCTACCAATGATGCTTTCTGTCCGACCTTAAAAGGTCAGACTAAGAGTGATTTATCACCAGAAGTTGAATCGGTCATGGAAATTGTAATTGACGGTTTGACCAAAGAAGATATTGATAAAGCAATGCGTGTGGGTATACAGGCGGTCTGTGATTTAGGTGCTGAAAATGGTATTCGTCGTATCAGCGCGGGTAACTATGGCGGTAAATTAGGTCCATACCACTTCCACTTACAGGAGATCATGGCATGAGTGCATTAACATTCACGTTAAAAACATCACCTGCACAGCGGGTGGATTGTTCACCATTAACAGCCGACAAATTGGCTGATAAAACAACGGCGGAAATTGCAGCAACCACCCTAGTGGTTGGTAACCAAGCTGTACGTACGGATGAGATTTTTGATCTTCAGGGTGATGATGTTGCGAACATTCATTTCGCTAAAGCCTCAGATAAACTGGATCATATCGGTCATGCAATGACCACCGGTAAGATAACTGTGGATGGAAATGCAGGCGCTTATCTTGGACAGTTTATGGAAACTGGCGATATCACCGTTAATGGTAATACCGGCATTTACACTGCCTGTGAAATGAAAGGCGGTACCATTAAGGTTAATGGTAATGCCGGTGATTTCCTGGGTGGTGCCCGTATTGGTTATAAGAATGGTATGACGGGTGGTACTGTGATTGTCACTGGTAATACGGGTGCAAGAACAGGTGATCACATGCGTCGCGGTTATATCTTTATTGAAGGTGATGCCGGTGATTACTGCGGCTCAAGAATGGTGTCAGGGACGATTGCCGTATTAGGTAACGTGGGTAAACATTTTGGTTACGCGATGAAACGTGGCACCTTATTACTGACCTCAGCACCGAAACAAGGTATATCTGCTAACTTTAATGATTGTGGTTCACATACATTAGCGTTTTTGCCGCTGATGTTTGCGTCATTTAAAAAGTTTAATACCAAGTTTGCCGAGATTGAACCTTTTTCACGTGTTCAACGCTATGCTGGCGATGTTTCCGGCATAGGCATGGGTGAGATTTTAATTAAGATTTAAACCAGAAAAACCCGGCTTCTAGCCGGGTTTCTTTTCTCTCCGTGTTAGAAATGATGATAGCTTTAATGTGTTAATGACGGGGATGTCTTTATGTCTGATATCGGACAATCAGTTAATCAATTCATTGTTGAAACGCAACGTGCTCACCCATCAGCGACAGGTGATTTAACAGGACTGTTGAATGATGTCATTAGTGCCTGTAAAAAAATCGCAAACCTGGTCAATCGAAGTAGTATTTTAGGTCTGGAAGGCTACGCTAACAGCAATAATGTGCAGGGCGAGCATCAGAAAAAACTCGATATTCTGACCAATGATGTCATGGTGGAGCACTTAAACTGGACCGGTCATCTGGCGGCGATGGTGTCAGAAGAAATCGATGACATTATCACTATTTCTGATGATTACCCAAAAGGTAAGTACTTACTTTGTTTTGACCCATTAGATGGATCGAGCAATATCGATATCAATCTGAGCGTAGGTACCATCTTTTCCGTATTACGCTGTCCTGAAGGCATTGAAAATCCCAGTCACGAACATTTTTTACAAAAAGGCAAAGAGCAAGTCTGCGCCGGTTTTTGTGTGTATGGTCCCAGCACTATGCTCATTCTTACCACTGGTTTTGGTGTAAATGGCTTTACCTTGGATAGAGAAGTGGGTGAGTTTATTTTGACTCATCCGGATATGCAGATCCCAGAGGACACGTCTGAGTTTGCAATTAATATGTCGAACCAGCGTTATTGGGAACCACCCGTTAAGCGCTATATTGATGAATGTATTCAAGGTGTAGATGGTGTGCGTGAGAAGAATTTCAATATGCGCTGGAATGCTTCCATGGTCGCCGAGGTCTATCGCATTTTGACACGTGGAGGGATTTTTATGTATCCACTCGATAGTCGTATCGCACAGCAAGGTGGGAAGTTACGACTGCTGTATGAAGCCAACCCGATGAGTTTTATCATTGAGCAAGCAGGAGGGGCTAGTAGTACGGGTAGAGAACGTATTCTGTCTCTACAACCCGAATCTATTCATCAGCGTGTACCCGTTATTCTGGGCTCAAAACATGAGGTAGAAAGACTGGAGTCTTATCATCTTTGAGTTGTCCATCCCAAAAGGATTTTGGAGGTTAAGGATGTTACGTGTTTTATTGTTACTAATTCTGGGCATCAGCATGGTTGCTCAGGCAGATATTTATAAATGTGCTGAAAAAGGCCAGGTGCATTTTCAGGATAAACCTTGCCTGTCACAGTCTGAAAAGGTTGACATAAAACTTCATCAGCCTTCTAAAGACGATATTGATCAACAAAAGCAACGCACGGCCGCTTACAAAGAAGATGCGCGAATTAAAGAAATTTTAACGCTCAAGAAAAAGAATATAGCGCTACAACGCCAAATTGATGACTTGGCGGTAGAAAATAAGGCGAAATATGAGGCCTTGCAGCAGCAGACTTATGATGTGGGTAATGGCATGGTTGCCACACGTGATCCCACAGTATTAGAAAATATGCGAGTAGTGCTGCAACAGCATTTACAAGAAATAAAACACTTACAGCAGGAAATAGAAAACAATAAAAACCATATACAAACGCTATCTGCTCAACGATGATAGTCATATGAGAGGGGAGTGCGATGAAGAAAGTATTACTGTTACTCACTCATAGTGTCATGCTGGTAATGGGGTTTGCCTTGGGCATTTATGCATTACCTATTCTCACGCAGCCAGATAAACCTTCGATGGTTGAGATTGGTCAAGTGGCCACCTCAGCACTATTCACCGGCGACTTTGAACGTGATCTTGAGGGGAGTGATGTGCTGCATTATGGTAGCGGCACGGTCTACATCAGTGCTGACAAGATCGCCTTTGATGGACAGATTACACCTGGTCCAGATTACAAGTTGTATTTATCTCCTCTGTTTGTTGAAACGAAACAAGCGTTTCTAGCCAATAAAGATAAGATGATAAAAGTAGGTGATGTCAGAACCTTTAATGGTTTTATGCTGGATATGCCTGAGGGTATTAGTCCGACTGATTATCAGGCTGTAGTGATTTGGTGTGAATCATTTAATATTTTCATTACAGCCGCCAAATATCATTAATGATGTTAAGACAAACTAAGTTTAAAAAGGTAATAAGGTAGTGATGACATATATGTTCCGCGTCCTGAGTTTTTTTGTCGTTTTGTTGCTCATCTGCAGCGCCGCATCAGCAAAGAATAAATCCGGTTTCAGATTAGAGAATTTTGACTATCCTTATCCAGTCCAGTTTATGTCTCTTTCCAGCCAGAAAAAGCAGCTTGAAATGGCATATATGGATGTAAAACCGACTACTGAAGCGAACGGGAAAACCGTCGTTCTGTTACATGGTAAAAACTTCTGTGCAGCCACATGGGGGGAGACTATCCGCGCGCTGTCAGCTGCCGGATATCGTGTTGTGGCAATCGACCAGATAGGCTTTTGCAAATCATCCAAGCCTATTGATTATCAGTACAGCTTTCATCAACTGGCAACCAATAGCAGAAGCCTGTTAAACCAGTTAAAAATTGATAAAGCAGTGGTGGTCGGACATTCAATGGGTGGAATGCTAGCCACACGTTATGCCCTATTGTATCCGGATAATGTTGATGCTTTATTTCTAGTAAACCCCATTGGGCTCGAAGATTGGTTAGCGAAAGGTGTGCCTTATGTGTCGATTAAAGACTGGTATAAAAACCAGTTAGGTCTGACCGCTAAAAAAGCCAGAAACTATCAGCAAAACACCTATTATGCAGGTCAGTGGCGTGATGATTATCAACACTGGATCGATATGTTGATGATGCCATACAAAGCAGATAAGGAAGATTCAGCCTGGTTGTCGGCTATTCACTACGACATGATTCTAACGCAACCTGTAGTGCATGAATTTGATCAGCTTTCGGTGCCGACCTGGTTATTTATTGGCGAAAAAGACAATACCGCGATTGGTAAAGCTTTCGTCTCTGATGAGGTGAAAAAACGACTGGGTAATTACCCAGTGTTAGCGAGAAAAACAGCAAAAGCGATTCCAGGATCACATTTAGTGTTATTCGATGACTTGGGGCATTCTCCTCAAATTCAAGATCCTGAACGTTTTCAACAGTCATTGATGAATGCATTAAACAATGTGTTTTCTAAATAAAGCGAGTGATTTATGCCAGTTCTATTATGGGTGTTATTTATTGTAGCGATTCTACCAATGTTATTGGCCATGTTAGGTGGCTATTGTCGATATAAACAGTTTGGCAAATTTGATAACCATTACCCACGTGCACAACAAGCACATATGACCGGGTTGGGGGCGCGGGTACTCGCCGCTCAACATAATGCTTGGGAGTCATTGATTTTATTTTCTGCTATGAGCTTGTTGGCCTATGCCTCAGGCCTGAACCTGGCAGATTTTAGTTACCCGGCGGGTTTGTTTTTGTTAAGCCGACTGTTCCATCCGTTGTTCTACATTCTCGATATGGATACATATCGTTCGTTAGTATTTTTGATTGGCTTTTTTAGTGCTGTATACATTGGAGTCAAAGCCTTACTGGCATTTTAGTTTTTTATAGTGTCTTAAGGGAAACAATAGCGCCTGTTTGTGTCCTACTGATATTGCCTCATCCATAATAATAATCAAAGGAGAGAGATATGCGTCTATTCGGGATGCTGTTTTTTTTAGTTATCAGCGCTGTGGCTTGTACTGGCACACCAAAAGGCGTGACAGCTGTAGATAATTTTGTTCTAAATCGCTATCTCGGAAATTGGTATGAAATAGCCAGATTAGATCATGGCTTTGAGCGGGGGTTAAGTAACGTCACGGCACAATATTCTCTAAAAGGAGATGGTGGTGTCAAAGTGATTAACCGTGGTTACTCAGCAGAAGAAAAAGAGTGGAAACAAGCAGAAGGTAAAGCCTACTTTGTTGATGGTCCTCATAAAGGTCATCTGAAAGTTTCATTTTTTGGTCCATTCTATGGAAGTTATGTCATCTTTGAACTAGATGATGATTATCGTTATGCCTTTGTTTCGGGTCCGAATCATGATTATTTATGGTTACTCTCACGAACACCTACAGTGTCTGATGAGGTAAAACAACACTTTATTAATAAAGCAAAAGCAGCTGGATTTGATACCGAAGAACTCTTGTTTGTTGAACAAAAAACGTTGAATTAAAGTACTCGCTAATGGCATGGTAGGACTTACAACTCAATGAGATAGCATCATGCCCGAAATTAACTTTGATCAGGTTTGGTTTAATTTATATCAAATCGGTATTGCTTTTATCCTAGCTCTACCTATCGCAATGAATAGAGAATATGTCGATACCGGAGGGGCCGGTTTAAGAACCTATCCTTTAGTGTCTATTGCTTGTTGTGCCTTTATGCTAGTCGCAATGGATGTCTATCAAGGAAGTGATGCGGAAGCACGAGTGATGTATGGCGTGATTACCGGTATGGGATTCATCGGTGGTGGTGCTATTGTTAAAGAGTCTGGTAGAGCGATGGGAACAGCCAATGCGGCTGGAATATGGTTAACAGGTGCAATAGGACTTTCAGTCGCTTACCGTAGGTATGAAATTGCTATTGTTCTGTCGCTGATAGGTTTTCTGATCTTTCAATTTGGTAGTTACCTGAAACGACGCCATGAATCATAAAAAGTGAGTGTGAGTTTATTCCGACCAGACTGCATATTCATTACCATTTGGATCTGTAAAATGAAAACGGCGTCCACCGGGGAATGAAAAAATGTCTTTAACAATTTCTCCACCAGCCGCTTTTACGTGTTCAAGGGTAGCCTCTAACGTTTCGCTATAAAGCACAATCAACACGCTACCAGCATCTTGAGTCGATGAAAGTGGCGTTCTATAAAATCCACCATCAATACCCGCGTCTTCGATGGCCATATAATCTGGACCATAATCGACAAATTTCCACCCGAACACATTACTAAAAAAAGCTTTGGTTTTGTCTAAATCCTGAGAGGGGATTTCAAGGTAGTTAATTTTTCCCGTTTGTTTCATTCTTTTCTCCGGCAGTATCGCTTAAGTTGAGACATTAACTGTAAATCTGTTTTATAGATGGAATAATACAGTTGTATGCAAATGTAATAAATTTGCTTTCTAATAAAAACAAAAGTTTGCATACGATATGTGTTTAAATGATAATAGTTATCATTAATATCTTTTACGGTTTCACCGCTGAACATGTCGAGTAATAAACAGATTGCTTTTAATCAGCTGAGTGATGAAAGCAGTTTCATCACCTCGTTGTATGAAAATCATCACTATTGGTTGACTGGATGGTTATGTAAAAAATTAGGCTGTTCACAAAATGCCAAAGATCTCACACAGGACACCTTTGTTAATGTTATCAGTAAGCAAAGAGATTTAACTCAAATCGAAGAACCTCGTCCTTGGTTGCTGACCATTGCCAAACGCTTATTAATTGATAAACGGCGCCGCTCTTTATTGGAACAAGCGTATTTAGAAGAGTTAAAAGTTAGCTTGGATGATGCTGAACCAATACCATCAGCAGAAGATGTTTATGTGGCGATCAATGCATTGGATAATATTTCTCAGGCGTTAGATAAGTTACCTATACATGTCAGACAAGCTTTTATTCTTCGGCATATTGATGGTTTAACCCAGTCTGCTATTGCCAAAAAACTGGGTGTATCCACAAGCATGGTGCAGAAGTATTTGATTCAAAGTTTAGTCGCCTGTCAGCAGGTGTTTGAAACAGAGTCGTATTAATGTCCACGAATTCATCAGTTGAAAGGACAGATTCGGAAAATATCTCTACTCAAGCTGCAGAGTGGCTTGTGTTAATGTCTGATGAAGAAAACCCACCGTCAGCAACACAAAAACAAGCCTTCTTTGACTGGAAAAACCGGGATCCGCGCCATGCCGATGCGGTGGATAAGTTAAACGCCATGTTGGGCAGTATTCAGCAATTCCCCCGGTCAGCATCGAAGGCGGCATTATCTGTCTCGGTCAATGACAGACATCATCAACATTCCTGGCAAACCCTGGCAAAAACATTTGTGCTGCTAATGGTCGTTTTTCTGCCAATACTTACTTGGTTGCCAAATAGCATTACACTGATGATGGCTGATAAAAAAACAGATGTGGGACAATGGCAATCCTTCACCCTGGCAGATAATTCAATTATTACACTGAGTAGTGATAGTGCTATTAATGTCGATTTTAATAACACTCAACGAACCATTCATCTGTTGAAAGGGGAAATACGAGTCAAGGTCAGTAAAAATCCGCAGCGACCGTTTGTGGTGAGAACAGAGCACGGTCGTCTCACCGCTCTGGGTACAGAGTTTAGTGTGGATAAGCGGGACGATTACAGTTTACTGAAAGTGATCGAATCTAGTGTAGCGGCGACCTGTCAGCGACAAGGGTGTGATGTTAAACCTCTTCACCCAGGCCAGCAGATTCGTGTTTATGAAGAACATCTGGGGAAGGTTACTGACTTTAGTGTCAGCGATGCCAGCTTGATGTGGGACAAACACCAGTTAATGGTGGATGGTATGCCGTTAGGGGATGTGCTTGCGATTCTGAGTCGTTTTCATAAAGGGTATATCTACTTTGATGATCAACCGTTAGATAATTATCATGTCTCAGCGGTACTGCCTCTAGATAAGCCGCTTGAGGCATTAGCCTTATTAGCAGATTCATTCCCAATAAAAGTCAGCACACTCACTCCGTGGTGGACAACGATTACTACGACATCAAAATAATAAAATGATGTTCTTGGTGGTGATTTCCTTATCTCATTCGTCAACGTTAATAAGACAAATGAAATAAGGGAGTCTCATGTTTATCAATCGTTTTCTTTCACCAGCACGGTTTCGCTATAGCCTGATGGTGTTTTTATTAAGCTGGCTTTCCATTGCTTCGGCAGTAGAGAGTGGCAAAAAGCCAATTGACATTGCTGCAGGTTTTTTATCAATCAGTCTCACTCAACTTGCCAGTCAGGCAGATATATCCATCGTGGTGAATACCGATCTGGTAAAAAATAAATCAGCAAAAGCAATTAAAGGTTTATACACGCCAGAGAATGCGTTAGCTACATTATTAAGCGGTCATAACCTTAAAGCAGAAAATACCGGGACAGGCTTTGTGATTAAAGCTGTAGCAAATGATGAAGTGGTATTAAATGCCATTGATATCAATGCAAAAGTAGTAAGAAAGTCATTACAAACGGAAAAGTACGCCGGTGGTCAGGTAGCCAAACAAGGTCGTGTCGGTATCTTAGGTAATCGCGATGTGATGGATACTCCGTTTAATATGACTAACTTCACCAGTGATTATATTGACGATATACAAGCAGAGACATTAGCCGATGTAGTGGCGACAGATCCTTCAATTAGAACAGCACATGTGAGTGGTGGCATGCTGGATTCTTTCCGTATTCGTGGGTTTACTATGAATGAAGGTAATTTAGGCGATATCGCCTTTGATGGTGTGTATGGTGTGGCTTCTAATTACCGGGTGTTGGCTGATTATGTCGACAGAGTCGAGGTTATAAAAGGCCCAGCGTCTATGATCTATGGCATCTCACCAAACAGTAGTGTTGGCGGCAGTATCAATATCGTGCCCAAACGTGCTCTGGATGAAGACTTAACACGACTTACCGCATCTTACGCTTCTGATAGTCAGTTAAAAGGCCATCTTGATCTGAGTCGACGTTTTGGTGATGACGAGCAATTTGGGGTCAGATTTAACGGTACTGTCAGTGATGGTGATACCGAACGTGAAAACCAATCACGCGAGGTCGAGTCATGGGCCTTAGCTCTGGATTATCAAGGCGAAAAACTGAGAGTGACAGCCGATCTAATTCATCAAAAAGAAGATCTCGATGCCCCATTGCGCCATCTCTGGTTAGCCAGTGGTGTGGATGTCCCATCGGCCCCGGATGGTGAACATAATATTACTCAGGACTGGGAATGGTCGAAGGTGGATGACAAATCATTACTGGTCAAAGCCGAATATGATATCCATGACCAATTAACCTTCTTTGCTGATATCGGTGGAGGCAGAACCCGTGTATCCAGATTATTTGGCTACCCTAGCATTACGAGTGCATCTGGTGATGTGACCGTTACACCAAGTAATGCGGATTTTAATGTGGATAGATATACCGTCAGTACCGGCCTGAGAGGCTGGTTTGACACGGGTATGATTAATCACAATATGACGCTGCAATTAACCGAGTATCGCGATCAGCTCGAAAAAGCGACGATCAATGCCAGTTCTTCCTATTTAAATAATCTGTATTCACCGACCGATCAGGCTGAGATTATAGTTGCTAATCCGCAGCATGCGCCCAGAGTCAGTGAGAGTCGGCTGCGGGGGATTGCCTTAGCAGATACTTTGTCTATTCTGGATGACAGAGTGCAACTGACATTGGGCGTCAGAAGGCAGCAGGTGGAATCAGACAGCTTTAATGCCAGCACAGGTGCCGTCACCACTCATTACAATGAAAGTGCCTTAACACCGATGGTCGGCATAGTATTTAAACCCTGGGAAAATGTATCGCTTTATGCCAACCGCAGTGAGGGCTTGAGCAAAGGCGATATTGCCCCGGACAGTTCAGCTAATGCTGGAGAAGTGTTTGAGCCTTACAAAACCAAGCAATACGAAGTAGGGGCTAAAGTTGATTTTGGTGAGTTTACATCGACAGTCAGCCTGTTTCAGATTGAAAAGCCCAGTTATCAAACAGTGAACAATATCTCGTCTGTTTCGGGTGAACAACGTAACCGAGGTATTGAAATGAATGTCTTCGGTCAATTAACGTCGGATATCCGTGTATTAGGTGGTTTCATGTTGCTGGATGCGGAATTAAATAAAACTAATAATCCTGCAACCAAAGGTAATACACCTGTCGGTGTAGCTGAGCGGCAGGCGAATATCAGTGCCGAATGGGATATGCCAATGGTGCCTGAGTTAATCTGGACGGCAAATCTGATATACACCGGCGAACAATACGTGAATCAGACCAATACTCAGAAGATACCCAGCTGGACCCGGCTCGATTTAGGCGCACGTTATGGTCTGTTGGTGGCCGGTAAAGATGTCACGATTCGTGCCGGTATTCATAATGTCTTTGACCGTGATTACTGGTCTGGTGTCGATACCTGGAGTGGTATGGCTTATGGTGCGCCACGTACATTCACAGTCTCCACTACCATCGACTTTTAAGACATGCCTCTCTTGTTGTTATGACAAGGGAGGTTTTCTCTATGTTGATGTCATAGGTTTTACACTGCAGAATGCTGCTCTGAAAATTTTTGATTGAAATAATAATGCGGATTGAAAAAGCAACAAAAACAGACTATCAAAAATTGATTGAAATATGGGAAAGCTCTGTTAGAGCAACTCATGACTTTCTGGCTGAGCAGGATCTTCAGGCATTGAAACCATTGATATTGGAAAACTATTTTGATGTGGTTGAGTTAAATATTGCTAAACGTGATGATGGTGAAATAGTCGGATTTTGTGGTGTGAGTGATGACAATATTGAAATGTTGTTCGTTTCACCAGAAGCAAGAGGACAGAGAGTTGGGGTAAGACTTGCTACTCACGCAATAAATGACCTCGGTGCAAATAAGGTCGATGTGAATGAACAAAACAGACAGGCATTAGGCTTTTATGAGCACATTGGTTTTGCCGTGGTTGGACGTTCAGCTGTTGATGGTCAGGGTAAACCTTATCCATTGCTGCATATGCAACTAGCAGAACGTTAACGCTGCTTATATTGAAAAATGAAGATTAAAACAATCACTGCCGATGAAACATTAAGCTTAAGAAGTGAAGTTCTGCGTTCTGGTAAACCGCTTGCTCAATGTGTGTTTGAGGGTGATAAGGCTGTCACTACCAGACATTTTGGTGCTGTGGATGAAAAAGGCACTATCGTAGGAGTTGTATCAGTTTATTTGAAGGATAATCCTTTGCTTAAGCAGACTAACACCTATCAAATAAGGGCGATGGCGACAGCGACAAATTATCGAGGTAAAGGGCTTGGAAAAGCACTATTGAGTGCTGCAGAAGACTATGCAGAATCGCAAGATGCAGAGCTAATCTGGGCTAATGCCAGAAGCACAGCAATGGGTTTCTATACAAACTCAGGTTATAAGCAGGCTTCCAAAGAGTTTATTATTCCAGAAATCGGCCCACACTTTTTAGTGACTAAAGTCTTGTAATAAACACATTGTTATTCGCTTTTTAGTTCTAATCTTATGTCGTTGATATCTCTTTTTTTCTGGAAGAAAAGCGTTCAGCCCAGTTCAATACTGTAATTAATAAACTGGGTAAAAAGGTCAGTGTGACAATCATTGAACATAAAATCCCAACCAGTACCACGATACCGACACCGCGATAGAGCTCAGTACCAGCACCTGGAATAAAGACTAAAGGTGCTAGACCAAATACGGTAGTGGCAGTGGACATCAAAATTGGACGTAAGCGCGTGGCAACGGCCTGATTGACGGCATCACGAACCGATACAGCTTTATCTTCCAAATTTCTTCGTGCCTGTTCAACAATCAGAATCGGGTTATTGACGACTGTACCCAGTAAAATCACAAAACCGAGCATGGTAATCATATCGAATGGCTGGATAATCGCTGGAACACCAAATAAATTAAGTAAAGGCCCAGCAGCATTGACCGCCGCTAAGCCAACAATACCACCGGCGATGCCTAGAGGGACTGTCGCGAGAATCAGCAATGGATACCACCAGTGACTAAAAATAGCGACCAGCAGCAAATAAATAAGAATTAAGGCAATGACCAGGTTGCCTGATAAGGATTCACGAGTGGCATCTAACTGATCGGCGGCCCCTGAAATGCTGATAGACACACCTTTTGCCACTTCACCCTCTGCCTGCATATTGGGCAGCATTTGAGTACGAACCTGATTCACGGCAGTTTCCAGCGCGATCTCTCTTGGCGGAATAATCAATAAAGTGACGGTACGACGACCATTCACACGTCGTAACTGATCGCTATCAACTGTATCCACAATATTGGCTAGTGCATTTAAGGGTAAAACAGTCCCTTGTGGCGTCATGATAGGCACATTAGCCAGTGAGGACAGGGTTTGGTTTTGTCCGGCGGTGCTGAAGATGAACATATCAATTTTGTCATCATTCATAAAAAACTCGTCCACATAAGCGCCATCACTCAGTGCCGCGACTGTGTAACCAAAATCATCTGCAGACATATTGATCTCAGCTAGTCGATCCCAGTTTGGACGAATTTCGACTAAGGGTTGATCTAAAGACAAGGCGGAAGGTTCGGATTCAATCTGTGGGTTACCAAACAGCTTTTCAGCACGTCTTATCGCGTATTCAGCCGTACTATAGAGGCTTTCCTGATCGGCACCAGAGATATCAAGATTCACGGCTCGTGTGCCGCCTTGGCTGCTGGAAATAATTGAGCCACGGTTTGAGAAGCCACGCATGCCTGGATATTCCTTAAACATGGATGTCAGTGCATCCATCATGGCCTCTAAGTCTTGTGGTCGAACAGGTTCACTCAGAATCCATATTGAGCCTGGATTAATACGCTGAAAATAATATTTCAGGGCGGGTAGTTTGTGTTCACCTTCATCAAATTTATTTGGGTCAGCCTGCAAGGCTTCACTTAAATGCTGGCGGATATCATCTGCCAGTAAACGCATTTCAGGTAAGTTATAGCCAGGTGGAGCCACCATCATACTGAACGCTTTCGGTTCCTCACCCTCAGGTAAATATTCGGCCGGTGGAAGTAAATACCAGCCAGCACCCATTGTGCAGGTAAAAATAATGACAATGGAAAGGAGGCGTTTAAAGGGCGAAGTATTGAGCCAGCTGACCAATTTTAAAATCGGGCCTGGATGACTTAAATCATCACCATGATCACGGTCATCACCAAAGCCAACGCGGGCACAAGCAGCAGGTACGACAGCGACGGCGAATAACATGGAGGCTAATATCGCTGTCGATATCGCAATAGCAATATCTGAATAAAGCTGCCCGGCTTCTTCATCGACAAATAATACTGGTGCGAATACGAGTACGGTGGTCATGCTGGAGGCCAGTACCGCGGTCCAGACTTCTTTTACGCCAGTGATCGCGGCTTGAATACGGTCCAGGCCACGTCGGCGCGCCTGCTCAATGCTCTCTAGTACCACAATGGTGTTATCCACTGTCATACCGATAGCAAAGGCGATCCCCGCCAGTGAGATGACGTTGATGGTGCGATCAAAGGCTAATAGACCAATAAAAGCAGCAATCGTGCACACCGGCATACCGAGCAGACCAATTACGGTCGCTCTGCCTGAACGCAAGAATAAATACAGAATAAGTGTCGCGAGAATAGCACCTAGTGCCAGATTCTGTGTGACCTTTTCTACCGAGGCCTGAACATAGCGAACATCATCACCAATTAACGAAATCGTTAAGCCGTTAGGATGAAGTTGATCTTGCCGAATTTCATCCACTTCTTTCAGCATGGCCTGTTTGATATCAATAACGTTTGAGCCTGTTTCACGTTTTACTGCCATGGTCAGTGCGGCTTCGTCATTGACGATGGATAAGCCCCGTACTTCATAATGATCTAGGCGGACTTCCGCTACGTCTTTGAGTTTGATGTCGGTGTTATTTCGGTGGGCAAGTGTCAGTTCTTTCAGGCTTTCAACATCCTTAAACCGACCGACCGTTCGAATAAAATAGCGACGCTTACCATCATCAAGATCACCGGCTGAGGTATCTCTGTTACGCTCACGAATAGCATCTCGGACATCAGTTAGAGAGAGTCCACGCTGCGCCAGTTTTGCAGGATCAATATGGATCTGTATTTGTCTTTCAGCACCACCTCGAAGTTGAACCTCAGACACACCTGCTACACGTTCCATCCTAGGTCTGACATCATCATCGATAAAGTCAGTGACCATATCCATATCCAGGCTCAGAGGATTGCCAGGCAGTGGGGTCACAGCAAAATACATAAAGGCATTTTCAGAAAATGAACTGCTGTAGAGGCGAGGTTGATCAACATTTTCGGGATAATTGGAGACCTGACTGAGCGCGTTAGAGACCTCAATTAATGTTTCATTAATATCCACACCAAATGGAAACTCAAGCTCAATGGTGGCCTGTCCGGTATCGGCCAGTGACTCCATTCGCGCCAGATTGGGAACACTTCGCAGATAACGCTCTTGTTCTATCAGGATTTCTTTTTCAATATCCTGTGGTGTTGCGCCTGGCCAGCCAGTGACCACACTGACGGTTTGCACATCAAGATCAGGAATCATTTGTACGGGGATACGTTTTGCCGCGGCGATACCCAGCACCATAATGATCAGAACAATGACCGTAAGCAGCTTTCCGTTTCTAATGGGGGCTTCAAGCATGATGAAATGACACCTGGTTATTGTTCTTGGTCAACAAGCGTGACGTTTTCTCCGTCTCGTAAAACTTCATTACCACGTGTGACGACCTTATCTTCTAATGTGATGCCTGACAGAATGGTGACACCCTGACTGCTTTGGTTGCCAATCTGGACTTTCTGACGCTTAGCTATGCCATTCTCAACAATAAAAACACTATAGCCTCCGTCAGGATGTAGCAGTAAAGCATCGCGTGGGATGATGATGCGCTGTTGAGTTTGCTGATTATCATTGAGTCCAATGATGGCTTGGGCAGAGGTGCCAGGTAATAAGCTAATGTCGCCAGTATCAATCAGAATTCGGACTAAAAAAGCTCTTGCCTGAGGATCGCTGACCGGCACAATGGCATTGATGGTGCCTT
Source organism: Methylophaga sp. (assembly GCA_002706095.1). Classification (GTDB taxonomy): domain Bacteria; phylum Pseudomonadota; class Gammaproteobacteria; order Nitrosococcales; family Methylophagaceae; genus Methylophaga; species Methylophaga marina. The sequence continues at coordinate 285,664 of PAJP01000025.1, forward strand.
TGAAGCGTTTATCTGGAAAAACATCGGGAATGACTTCTACCTGATTTTGCTGGTTAATTTCTGAAAAACGTTCTTGAGGGACTTTGACATCTAAGCGGACTTTATCGGTCGCCACCAGTTCCAGCACAGTGGTACCTCGATTGACCCATTCACCCACCTCAGTCAGTTTAGCGCTGATAACCCCAGAAAAGGGAGCTGGAAGATGATGACGTGCTAACTGTTCCTGAGCAGATGCTTCAGCTGCCTTGGCTGCCATAAGTGCAGCTTCAGAGAGATTTAAACTTGATAAACGGCTGGCATTTTCACTCGCTGAAATATAATTTTTCTCACGTAAACCTTTGGCTTCATTAACCAGGCGCTCTGCTTCATCACGAGCCGCTTTTGCTTCAGCGGTCGCCGCTCTTGCCTGAGCGAGCACTTGTTTAGATAAAGCGGGATCAAGTTCGAGTAAAATGTCTCCTTTTTTTACCTGACTGCCAGCATCCACTAATACAGTTGAAACCAAGCCATCTACACGGGGTGAGAGCATGGCTCGCTTTTCAGCGGTGAGGGTTCCTGAGAGTGTTAAGTTATCACTTACTTTCGATTTCTCTGGTGATAAAACTGAAACAGGTGTTTCAGCATAGAGATTTGATGTACTGAGAAAACCAGACAAAACAAACAAAAATAGGCAGACTCTTTTCCAATGATAATGATTCTTCATGTTGTTCCGTTTACGGCTGTTATCGCATATTTAGGTAGCTGGTCACCGCTTAGTTCCCAAAGATGTAAATATTTGTTAAGGCTGTTAATGAAGATTACATCGAATAAACAATTTTTACTAATGGAAGCTTGTTAGTGCGGTGATCTGTCTGGCGGGAAGCAGAAATGGTTCTAAGTGATGTTTAATTTACAACATCAACATGAAGGAAAGATGAAAAGGCGCAAAGAAACAAAACGTCCCTTACGCCAATTGATGGTTAGCCAGATTTTTTATTGGTTCTATTCAATGGTTTGTTTCTGGGGGGGCGCCGAGCAGGACGTTTCGCTGGCGTATTTTCCGAATGCGGTCTGGCTGAGCGTGGTTTAGCCGGATGACGCTTGGCCGAGGTCTTTTTCGTTAAGCTATAACTATCAGGCACATCATGTGTGGGTTCAAAACCATCCACATACACACGTTCCAGTTTATTCCCAATCAATTTTTCAATATCTTTGAGCTGATCGACTTCATCGGCACTGACCAAGGAGATGGCCTCCCCTGCGGCACCCGCACGTCCAGTTCGACCAATTCGATGCACATAATCAGCAGCCACGTTAGGCAAATCAACATTGATAACATGGGGCAGTTGATCAATATCTAAACCGCGCGCGGCAATATCTGTTGCCACTAACACTTGAATGGTATTGGATTTAAAGTCGGCAAGTGCTCGTGTTCTCGCACCTTGGCTTTTATTACCATGAATGGCGGCGGCTTTCAGCCCATGATCTTCCAGGTATTTAGTGAGTTTGTTGGCACCATGTTTTGTTCTGGAAAAGACCAGAACCTGATACCAGTTATTATCCTGGATAAGTTGATTCAGCAAAGCGGGTTTTTGTTTTTTATCGACAGGAATAATCCACTGTTTCACTTTTTTTGCTGTGGTGTTGGCTGGGGCGACAGAAATTTCGACAGGATTCTTCACCAGACGTTTTGCCAGCTCACGGATTTCTTTGGAAAACGTGGCTGAAAACATTAAGGTCTGACGTTTTTGTGGCAGTAAATTAATAATCTTACGAATGTCGTGGATAAATCCCATATCCAACATACGATCAGCTTCATCCAGAACAAGCACTTCTAACTCATCAAAACGGATAGCATTTTGTTGATAGAGATCCAGAAGTCGCCCAGGGGTAGCCACTAACACATCAACACCACGACGCATACGCATCATTTGTGGGTTTATCTTTACACCACCAAACACAACGGCAGAACGTAATGGTAAATATTTACCATAGGTCTTAATGCTTTCTTCCACTTGAGCGGCGAGCTCGCGAGTGGGGGTGAGTACAAGTGCGCGTGCCTGATTTGCTCGGGCAGGTTTACCCTCAGAAAGTTTATGCAGAATAGGCAAGGTAAATCCTGCGGTTTTGCCGGTACCTGTTTGAGCTGCTGCCATAACATCATTACCTTCCATGATGGCAGGAATGGCTTTGGCTTGAATTGGGGAGGGGGTCGTATAACCTGACTCTGTCACGGCACGTTGCAGTGGCAAAATGAGACCTAACTCGGAAAATGTCATAATTTACTCAATATAAAACGTATATAGTGAAAACAGCGTCTTCGCATTATTCAGCGTGTGTTTTTGGATAAGGTTAACAGTCACGGTTGTGTTACATCGACAAAGCGGGATGTAAAAGTGGAGGTCATGCCAGAACGTCTGTTAACACATGGAACTTATTGTCTACCCTGAAGCAGGTAACGACGAGTTCTGTAGGCACAATTATGACAGAGTTTTGATAGGAATATTGTTTTCTCTACAAAAATCGTCAGTTTAGAATGTTATCATTCATTTATCACTTTTTACTTGGGAGGAATCATGAAGAAAAAATCCATTTTAATTGCCATTGTAATTGCGCTATTGGCCATCTTTGTTGTTGCTGCTGTATCTACGGTCTTTGTAAATGACAGTAAAGAACGTTATGCCAATGTACCTTCTTCTAATAAAGAAGATAAAGTAGGTGATGCGGTTGCGCCAGCATCTGTTGAAAGCGAGATGACTCAGCCCATTGAACAAAACGAAGTGGGTGGTGTGAATGAAACCGTCACCGAGCATATGGAAGATACGAAAGAGGCGGTACCTGAAACAGTGGTAGATGAAGCGGCCATTGCCGAGCCAGACACCAGTGAAGCGAATGATGCCGCTGAAGACGTGAAAGCGGCTGTTGAAGAAGTGAAATCTACTATTGCCGAACCTGATAATGATGAAGCGACAGATGCCGTTGAAGAAGTGAAGGCGGCTGTTGAAGAAACACAAGCTGAAGCGGCGCCTGCAGAACAAGAGCAAGCGTCTGCAGAAGCGAAAACGCACATTGTTACTGCGGTTGGTCTCAAATATGATCCACTGGTCATTCAGATTCAGCCTGGCGATAAAGTCGCTTGGGAAAATATGCCTACGCATGATACACAATCATTAGAAGGCCTGATTCCGGAAGGTGCTGAAGCATGGCATTCACAAATGGGTGAAAACTATCAGCGTACCTTTACCGTTGAAGGTATCTATGTGTACAAATGCACACCTCACTTTGGTGCAGGTATGGGCGGCGCCATCATCGTTGGTAATCCGGTCAACCTCGAGCAAATCAAAGCGGCTGATGCGAAAGGCGCTGCAGGACGTTTAGTAAGAAAAGCGATTGCTGCCGCTGAAAAAATGTAAGACAACCGCTGATGATGTCAAACAACCCTCTGTTCGTATTGAGCAGGGGGTTATTTTTTGGAAAAATCATGACTGAACAAACATTTATTAAAGGTAAAGATCGTGATCTGGAAACCAGTATTACGACCATGCAAGCGAAGTTGAAAGCGTTTGGTTTTGATGTCGAAGAGGCATCGTGGCTAAATCCGGTCAGCCATGTTTACTCGGTGCATATTCGTGATAAAAGCTGTCCGTTGATGTTTACCAATGGTAAAGGGAGTTCTGCTAAAGCCTGTTTAGCCAGTGCCTTAGGTGAATATTTTGAGCGTTTGAGTTGTAATTATTTTTTTGCTGACTTCTATCTGGGTGAGCAACATAGCCAGGCGCCTTTTGTGCATTATCCCAATGAACGTTGGTTTGTTTCTAACGATGGTGAAATGCCCGAAGGCATATTAGATGAAGGTCTGTGGGATCACTTTGATCCGGAAAGGGCGCTAACCGCAGATAAATTATTTGATACCAATTCTGGCGTTGGCGAGCGAGGAATTTGTGCTGTTCCTTATATTCGTCAGCGTGATTACCAGACCATCTATTTCCCCGTTAATATCATTGGCAATATTTATGTCAGTAATGGTATGTCAGCCGGAAATACGCAAAATGAGGCGCGGGTTCAGGGCTTATCTGAGGTCTTTGAGCGTTACGTCAAAAATCATATTATTGCTGAAGGCATTTGCCTACCTGAGGTCCCTCAGTATGTCATTGACCGCTTTCCAAAAATTAAGGCCGCATTACAAGAACTTGAACAGCATGGTTATCATCTGAAAGTGGCTGACGCCTCTCTGGGCGGTCAATTCCCGGTGATGAATGTCACCTTGATTAACCCAAAAGATGGTTCTGTATTTGCTTCCTTTGGTGCTCACCCAAGTTTTGAAGTGGCGTTGGAGAGAACGGTCACCGAATTACTGCAAGGTAGAGGTCTAGATCAGTTAGATGTTTTCCATCCTCCAACATTTGATATGGAAGAAGTCGCTTCACCGCAAAATCTGGAAATGCATTTTATTGATTCCAGTGGTTATGTGTCTTATGACTTTTTTCTTGAAGCACCGGATTATGAGTTTTATGATTGGGATCATGATGCCCCTACACGCGATGAACTGACTTATTTGACCGATATTATTCATGAGATGGGTTTTGATATCTATATTGCCGATTATGAGCATCTCGATGTTTACGCCTGCCGTATTCTCGTGCCCGGTATGTCGGATATTTACCCCGTCGATGAGTTGCTCTGGGAAAATAATAATGAAGGTGCCCTGTTCCGCGAAGATTTATTATCACTGAAATTTCGTACCAAAGAACAATGGCGTGAGTTATTAGTGGCACTGGAAGATGGTGGCTATAACGATCATACGCCGGTTGCTCAATTTATCGGCTTGGCACCTGATCCCGGCACATTGTGGTCTACTATCCGCTTGGGTGAAATCAAATTAATGCTGTGTTTGGCTCTGCAAGATGAACAGGCACTGGAGTGGGTAGATTGGTGTTTGTCGCTGGGACAAGGTAATGAGGCGCAATTACGTTTCTATCGTTGCTTAAAAGCCTTATTGGACATCAAATGGGATGATGAGCGTGAGTATCAGGATTATCAGCAGTATTTGTCACTGATGTACGGTGAGCAAAACGTGCAAGATGGAATGGCCATTGTTGAGGCAAAAACAGTTTTTCATCAATTACATACACCGGGTCTGAGTCTGCATGGATTTGAACGGCATAATGCCTTACTGGCCGGCTATGAAAAACTGCAACAAGCCAAAAAAGCCTACTGGGATAAAAGGGATTAATGTCAGTTTAGAGGCGAGAGAAAAAATTTTTACATGAAACACTAACACCTTTGTAAAAATTGCTGTATATTCTCTCGCTTCTTCGGCCAACAGACGATTTTTTAAGTCTGCCAAGAAGGATAGTGGAGCGGTAGTTCAGTTGGTTAGAATACCGGCCTGTCACGCCGGGGGTCGCGGGTTCGAGTCCCGTCCGCTCCGCCATTATTCCTTATCTAAATTCCTCTGAAAATTATTTCACAAATTTCGTTTCTAAATGAGCAAAAAGCTCACGACGAACTTCTGCATTGCTAATTCGCCAGATACAGCTGTCAACAAAATAATGATGAATATTTATCAGGCTTGAAACCAGTACAGCAAATGTAAACTGTTGGTTTTCGATAGAAATAAATTCCGGAAAGTAAAAAAAGGCGATCCCTACGCAGATCAGTAACAGGTAATACCTTATGGCCCAGCCTTTTAAGGCGACTTGTTTGATATCCACTAAGTTTGCTTGTCGACGATTTAACTCAACACGAATTGGGAAAGGTAGATACTGTAAGGCGTGTGATACCTGAACCAGTAAATATGCCTCCGGCATAAAAAATAATACGAAGTACCAAAGGTAAATAGATAACCACGAAGCAATAATGCGTTTATCAGGTATCCGCTTTGTTCGTAAATAAATGCCGTACCACACAGCTGAAGAAGCTAGAAAAGAAAGACACGCTGCGATATTTGCCAAGCTAAGCAATGTACCAATATGGGCATGTAAAACACCAGCAAACCACTCTGCAGGCAAATCCTGAGCACCCCAGATAACATGCCATACGAGTAATGTCCGTAACCCTAGACGAAGTGTAAACCGTTCACTTTTTTTCAGCATCAGCTGACTTAATTTGCTGTAAGTGGCAATCATTCCCCATGCCTGTCCCGTGTAATGCCAGGCAAGATAAAAAGCAGCGACCAACCAACAAAAATAAGTTACATCCTGATTAACAGTAAATATCGATAGGGGCCCCTCTATTGACTCGCCGGTGACTAAACCAACGATTAGAACCAGTATAAGCAGGGCTGGAACATAGATAGTGGCGGCTTTGTAACGTTTTATATTGTTTTTAGGGGTATAAACAAGACGATAAGCACCCATAAAATGAGGCCAGTTAATAAATATCTGTAGTACGATGGCAGTGCCTAATATGTTGGTAATGTTAGCTGTAGACTGTGGGATACCTGTAAAAAAGATATAGACCAACAATAAAAGCATAACAAGAATGGAAGCGCCGCCCGTCATCCAAAAATCGATGTTTTCAGACAGGATATAGCCGGGATGATTAGGACGAGGTGTTTTTTTGTGTTTCATGGAGTTTCTTCATGGCTCTTAAGGTGATGGCCTGGATAGTCAAACCTGGGGACTCTCCACCGCCAGAGCTTGGAAACACACTGCCATCAACGATATACATATTCTTCCAGCGGTGACTTTGGCACCATTGATTGACGACCGAGTGCTCTGGATTATTACCCATACGACAGGTACCAAACACATGTGAGCTGCTAAAAATATCGTAAGAGCTAAATTCTTCAAAGATAGTGTTCGCGCCAGCCTGATTTAGGATATCCCGGCACATATTAGCCATAAACCGTATACGTTTGGTGGTCAGCTCATCGACATAGCTGTGAATTCTTGCGGCAGGTTGATTATGTCTCGTTTTGATAACCGGGTCGAGGTCAATAAAGCTTCCCGGATGAGTATGGCTCTCTGCTATCCCACTCAAAGATAACACTTGCCCAAATTGCTTCCGCATTTGTTGCTTGTGTTCTATTCCCCATCCAGGAATAACACGCTGTGCATAACTTATTGGTCCGATAAGATCGGACTCTGCTACAGAAGGTGAGAACCGACAACCACCAAACACACCTGGAATACTGTCAGGTTGATTAAAATTCCAGCAAATACTGTCAACAGCCAAGCCGCGGTGACTGCCTAACGGGGCATCTAATGTGGCGTTGGATGTCCAAAGAATTGTTTCCATGAAGTTTTTTCCCACCTGCCCTGACTCATTGGCAAGTCCTGTAGAGGAGGTAGTGTCAGAAGCGAGTAATAATCGCGGTGTTTCCACGGCTCCAGCGGCAAGGATAAGGTAGGGTGTTGCAATAAAGTGTTCCATTCCCTCACTATCCGTATAGTGAATGCCTTTTATACTGTCTTTTGGACCCGTCTCTATATGAGTAACGTAACAGCCAGTTTTTAGATAGCAGCGTTCTGTTTTTCTGGCCATTCGTAAATAGGTGACATCTATACTGCCTTTATCAGTTAGGGGACAACCTTTAAGACAACAGTTACAGTAGTTGCAATGAGGTCGATCATGATGAGGAGAGCTTAATATCGCCACACTATTTTCTGTCAAAGTGAGGTTTCTTTCAGCAAATGCTTTCTTCAAAAGCTGGCTACTATAACTTGGATGATGGGCTTTTTGTGGGTAAGGATGAGAACGAGGGCGTAAGTTATCCACTGTCGGTCCTGCAACGCCGACTAATTGCTCCGCCTGAATATAAAACGGTTCGAGCTCTTCATACGAAAATGGCCAGTCAGCTGATAATCCATAGTCAGAAAACATTTTCATTGAGCGGGGATTAAGCCGGTGTGCTTCGCCACTAAAATGTAATGAGCTACCGCCAACACCTTGAACATGTTGGTAGCCAAAAGGGATGCGGTGGTCGGTTTTATTTAATCTGCCCTGAATATGATTCCATGAACGCAGATCATCATTCGCTTCAGAGAGTTGTTGCATATCAGCATAGCCATAGTTTCCCTGGCTATGCTTTTTTTGTGGAAATGGTGACTCCCACTGATTAGTTGCGGCTAAATAATCCTTTTCAGGATGAAAGTATGGGCCAGCTTCAATAACAAGCACGTTCCAGCCGTGATGACTTAAATACCAGGCGGCTGTGCCACCCCCAGCACCTGAACCTACGATCACAGCATCATATGACGATTTAGCGTTATTCATAATTTACAGGCTTAAAGTGGTTTTTATAGCCGGTTGGCTGTGGTGGCGAAACATTTAAGCCTGTCCAGCTTGCCGGCTTTGCATAATAAAACCGAAATATATCCTGTCTTATATGAGAAAAAAATTGTGCCTGAATACTCATCGCATCACTGTTGGCCGCTTTGTGGATAATACCGTTCTGTTGATCAATACTTAGCTGAAGAAAATGTTGCTGATGAATAAGACCTGCTTGTTTATCTAACCACTCACATCCAAGCTGGATAAGCTCAGGATAGTTTTTAATATCTTTAGCATAAAGTAACAGTGTTTCATGTAGTTTGAGCTGTGATGCTGATGGCGTTATATCTGCTGGAATTAATGCGTCAATAAATGCGATTAATGTTCGTGTCTGCTGAAAAGACAGTAAATTAGCCAATGCTCTAGGCAGATAGAAGTAGGGTAATAAAATGCCAATACCTATCCCGCTCTTTATGATATCTCTGCGTTTCATAGTCAGATAAATATACGCTATAAATAAAAAAGGCACCTTGAAGGTGCCTTTTTTATAACGATTTTGTGATTAGAAAGTCCAGTCAGCATAGAGTTGACCATTATAAGCCCGGTAGCCGGAAGAGGCTTCAGCACCAAGCTCAACACCCAGTGACAAGGTGTCCGTTTTAGCCCAATTGACTCGACCACTGACACTACCAGTATTACGATCTACTTTTTGGCCAACACTTTCAAACTGACCGCCGCCGCCCAAGAATGATGATGTTGTGGTGATGCCATCTTCTTTAAACTCATGGCGCCAACTTACTTGTAGTGTAGGCGTTAGGATACTACCGTCGGATAACTCAAACTCTTTACTGACTTTTGTACCCACAAGTGAACGGAAGCGGTTAGACTCGTTACTATTGATATGCATGGAGAGGTAGTCCGCACCAGTCTCTGTATATCCACGTTGTCTTGTGTGGTAACCCTCTACGCCGATAAAAGGTGTAATAGTGATTTGCTCAAGATAGAGTGGCATGCCTGTTACCAGTCTTGCTGCAAACATATCACCATCAAAGTCACCTTTGGCTACACCGATGACATGTGTATTTCGTTTGGTCTCATAATTCTGATATGCATAGGTCAACATACCTTCCACGTAAAAACGCTCAAAAGACTGATTGAAGTAGGCGGTTAATTGATAGGTATCAATATCGGCACCATCGCCATCACGATAATCATTCATATTAACGTCGGTTCTGGCGTAAGCAAAGGCTGCCCCTAATGTGAGGTCTGAGCTGGTGGTAAAGTCCATACCACCCATGACTCCGTGATAACGCGAGTCCGCACCAGCAAAGCCATCTTCACTATCCTGCTTAGATTTACCGCCCAGTGCTTTTACCCAAGCATGGCGCTCAAGTATGACATCAAGAACGCCACCAGACGATAACCCTGATGCATGATTTACATTTTGCACATCTGCAGCACCTATCCTGAGCGAGTCAAGGCGTACTTGGACAGTATCAAAACTCCCGGAAACCGTATTATTAACAGATTGGCCTAATGCCTGACTTTGTTCAGGGGAGATACTTTTTAATACTTCTTGTTGCTTTTCTGGAGTTTGGCCAGCCAGCAGCGTAATGAAGTCATCAAGTTTTCCCCCAACATTACCGCCAATTTGATCTAAGTGTTGCCCAACCCCGGTTTTCTGGTTTGATCCGGCATTCGATTGAAAAGTGGAAGAGGAAACCACTTGTGATTGGTCTATCGGGCCAGAACCAGACCCGTTATAGGTAGATCCATTGACGTATATTCTATAGCCTTCAAAAGTAAATTGTCCTGAAGTTGATTCTATCGTAAATTTTGTTGTGCCTGTTGGAGTTATATTTGCTGCAGCGAGTGTTGGATCTGTCGCTGATAATTTGTTAGAGGTTTGTGATGAACCAGTAAAATCAGTAGTTAGGGTATCATATTTGAATGTTTGGACCCATGAGCCAATCGTGACCTTGATGCTGTCACCAGCTGACCATAGTAGGCTATTATCTGAACCACCACTTTGATAAAAATCGATAGTAACCAGACCATTAGTGCCGGCGCCCTCGTAAGATAATTGAGTAACTTCGATACCTTGACCTGACTTCAAGTTAATTGGTGTATTACTCGAACCTTGTGTAAACAAATGTCCAGCATTGGCAGAAAACGAAACTAGAAAAAAACAAAGAAATGCAAAACGCAAAAGAAGATTGACCATGAACGTGCCTCATTAACAAATCTCGCCCAATAAAGCTTGGTGAGATTTGCATATTATATTTCTGTTTTTGTAAAAATACACATGATTAATGTGTGTTATTTTACATTTTTTTTAACGTTGCTTAATTCAGCTTGTTAGAGTCTAGTTATCGACTCAAAGGAATAAAAATTGAAACAAATATTTTTGTTTTTTTTAAAAGCTTGTCTTGTTGTTTCCACTGTTTTTGTTACGGCTCATGCTGATAAGTTTTCCGATGGGATGCAGGCCGCACAACAGGGGAATTATCAAGCTGCTCAGCAAAGCTGGTTAGCAGCTGCTAAGCAGGGAAATGTTGAAGCTCAATATAATCTTGGTGCATTAATGCTTTCAGGAAAGCTGGGGCATCCAGACTACGATTCGGCAATGAGCTGGTTAGATATAGCTGCACAAAAAGGCCATGATGAGGCCGCCTATGCTCTGGGTATGCTTTACTACACTGGCAATGAACCTGATGTTGAAAGAGATCAGAAAAAAGCTTTTGAACTTTTTAGAAAATCAGCAGAAAGAGGGAGTGCTGCGGCTCAATTTAACGTCGGTGCCATGTTGATGAATGGTCAGGGAGTGAGCAAAGATCTCATTAGTGCGGCAGATTGGTTTGAAAAGGCAGCCGAGCAAGGAAATAGTCAGGCGCAATTCAATTTAGGTCTGCTTTATTTAAGCGGCTCAGGGGTAAAGCAGGATCCTAAACAGGCTTACTTATGGTTTAAACGTTCTGCTGAGCTGGGATATCCAAACGCACAATATCGTGTAGCGAAAATGCTATTTGATGGCGATGGTGTGGCTTTAGATCATGAGCAGGCAAAGAGCTGGTTTCTAAAAGCTCAAGAAAACAAGAGTGTAGAAGCCGCATTTATGTTGGGTTTTATGAGTTATCTTGGATTGGGGGGGAGCCAAGATTATGTAATGGCTAGACATTGGTTTGATGTTTCTGCGAAAGGCTGGGATCGAAATGCACAATTCTATTTAGGTTTGATGAGTTTTAACGGTGATGGCGAAGAAAAGAATCTTATCGAAGCCTATAAATGGTTTGATTTAGCGGCCTCAAGTGGACATGAAGATGCCCACTACTACCGCTCAGCAGTGGCGGCAATGTTAACTGAAGAGCAAAAGAAACAAGCGAGTCAATTAGCTCAGAAGTGGTTTGACGAAAACCACGATACGCCACATAAGCATTACAACAAAGTTCCTCACCAACATTAAGAAACGGTTTATCACAGTTTGGGTATGTCTGATAACTGAATAACAGAGATTCTGTCTATATTGCTGGCGCTGTCTTTGTCTGTTGTGGTGTTGTAACCCCAGCCGGCCAGATAAAGCTGAATATCGTCCAGACGATCATCGGTAATCACATTAATCAGCGTGGGTAACCTATCTTCAATAAACAGGATCTTCAGGCTGGGGTTTTCCCCATGAAGATCATTTAGAATCTGTTGTTTGCTCATATTTCTATCCAGACCATAAACCTGTTCAATGGGCAGAGCAATCTGATTAGCCTTGAGTATATGATCAACAAAACGTTCTTGTTTGGTGGTGATAATCACCAAACTATCCGTTGGGATGCGACGAAGCTTTTCTGCAATGCCATCGAATAATGGATTCATGGCGATCCAGCTATCAAAGTCATCTCGAATCCACTCATCTCGGGTAGAACCAAAAATCTCTTTAAGTTCATCTACGAACATATCATCACGAATCATCAGCGCTTCCATTTGATGATGAAAAGCTGACATGAGCGTGTCAGGAGACATGCCTTCGTAAAGCAGCCGCATGATAAGCACAGCCTCATACCCTGTTTCCATCACAGGACGAACCTGACGAAACTTTTCTATCAAATCCTCAGGTATAGCCTTGGGCATATCTGTCCACAGCTTTAAGGCGACTTTCCAGCCAGCCATACCTGTTTCAATCGCGCTGTCGCAGATGACACCATCAAAATCGAGTGCGTAGAGTTTATTTGTCATTGCTTGGGAATATGCAGAAACGAGTAAAATCGGCTGCTTCATTCGCAGTCCAGTCGCCTTTAGCTTTGTCTTTCATCATTTGGCACCAGTCTTCACTACCCACTTCAGGGCTACAAGCCGTGATGAGTAAAAATGAACCCAGCAGCGCTGCAGAACATAATAGGGTTTTTATTAATTGCATGTCGTTTCCTTAAAACTTAATCTCGTTCATGAACTAAGCGGCCATGGAATAATGTATGGCTGACCTGATGGTTAAACAACCAGCCTTCAAAGGGACTGTTTTTGCCAGCACTGACGAAGTTCAGTGGTCGGCACTCATATTCCGAATCAGGATCTATCAGACAAATATCAGCCACTGCGCCCACTTTGATCTGGCCTGAGTCGATGCCCAGAATATCTGCCGGGTTACAGGTTAAAGCGGCCAGCGCGGTGTGCAAATTGACCTCGTCATCTTCTACCAGTTTCATTGTTAATGGTAATAAGGTTTCAAGACCAGAAATACCGGGTTTGGTTTCAGCAAAAGGACCGAGTTTATCGTCGATATCAAGTGGCTGATGATGTGATGAGATTGCTGAAATAACGCCATCGCGAACACCTTGTTGTAACTGCTCGCGATCACGGATACTACGAAAAGGCGGTAAGACATGGCTTAACGCATCATAGTTACCTAAATCATGCTCAGATAAATGTAGGTGATGGGCACTGACATCCGCGGTCACCGGTAAGCCACGATTTTGTGCTTCCCGAATCAATTTGACCGCTTTACCCGTCGATAAATTATGGAAGTGAGCGCGTACTCCGGTTTGTTCAATCAGGATGAGATCACGACTTAGGGCAACCGTTTCAGCACTTTCGGCAATGCCGCCTAATCCAAGCCTGGAACTGACTGCGCCTTCATGTACACATCCCTGACTTTGCAGCCAAGGATCTGAAGCCGTAATAAAGACGGTCATATCTAAGGTGGCGGCATAAGCCATGGCTCTTTGTAAGATGACGCTATTTTTTATCGGTGAGAGGCCATTACTGATGCCAACACAACCAGCCGCTTTTAGTCTGGCCATTTCGGCAAGTAATTCATTCCCCAGGTTTTGCGTCATTGCACCCATTGTCAGAACCATGCTGCGGCCAGACTTTTTCGCCCGATCCTCAATGAGTTCGACTACGGTCGGGTTATCAATAACAGGTGCGGTATCAGGTGGTACACAGATAGTCGTCACGCCACCAGCGGCGGCGGCCTTGGTCTCTGTCAGGATTGTCGCTGTATGTTCCTGACCTGGCTCACGCACTCGGACACTCAGATCAACCAGGCCGGGGCTAACGATTAAACCTTTTGCATCAATTGTTTTATCAGCTTCAAAACCTTCTGGTTGTTCACCAATAGCAACAATCTTTCCGTGACTTATGTAGAGATCTTGTCGCGCATCAAACTGACTGGCTGGATCAATGACACGCCCATTTTTTATACGAATTTTCATGCTGGCAGCTCATTTTGTTCTGATTGTGCACCCATCGCCATAGACATAACGGCCATCCTGACAGCAATACCGTGAGTCACTTGTTCTAGTATGACCGATTGCGGCCCATCAGCTACGGAGGAAGCAATTTCAACACCGCGATTGATAGGCCCAGGGTGCATCACAATGGCATCAGGTTTAGCAAGTTTGAGCTTATCGTCAGTTAGCCCAAAACAATGGAAATACTCTCTGGCACTGGGAATGAGTGCCCCTTGCATGCGCTCAAGCTGTAGACGCAACATGATGATAACGTCAACGCCTTCTAAACCGGCCTCCATGTCATGATAGACATGGACACCCAAGGTCTGGCAATCAGCAGGCAGTAAGGTTTTGGGTCCAATTACCCGAATCTCGCCAACACCTAATGTCGCTAACGCTTGAATTTGTGAGCGAGCCACCCTTGAATGCAATATGTCCCCAACGATAGCTACCCGCAGATCTGGGAAGCTTTTTTTGTGGCGACGAATGGTAAACATATCAAGCATGGCTTGTGTGGGATGGGCATGACAACCATCACCTGCATTGATGACGCTGACATGCGGTGACACATGCTGTGCAATAAATTCAGCCGCGCCACTTTGGTTGTGTCTGACCACAAACATATCAGTGTGCATCGACTCAAGGTTATGCAGCGTATCCAGCAAACTCTCACCTTTCGACGTTGCAGAGGTGCTGATATTGAAGTTCATGACATCCGCTGACAGGCGTTTGGCGGCGAGCTCAAAGGTTGAGCGAGTACGAGTACTGTTTTCAAAGAACAGGTTAACAATGGTTTTACCACGCAGAATAGGGACTTTCTTTACCTGACGATTGGTAATGCCTGAAAACTGCTCTGCACGATCCATAATTTCCGTCAGTAATGGCTTTTTCAGCCCTTCAATCGTGAGAAAATGGCGAAGTTGACCGCTTTCCGTCAATTGGTTGTTATTCATTCGGCCTTGCCTTTATTTCGATACTCCAACTGTAATCCTGCGGTGTTGGTCAGCTTAATATGTTGACCTTTGGCGACTTCTACCGTTTTGCCGATAATATCGGCTTGTATGGGGAGTTCACGTCCATTTCGATCAACTAATACCACCAACGTGACACTGGCTGGACGCCCATAGTCAAAAATTTCATTCAGCGCTGCGCGAGTTGTTCGTCCACTATGCAGTACATCATCCACCAAAATCAGATGACGCCCATCGACACTGAAAGGTAAATCAGACGGGGTCACTTGAGGATGCATACCTATGCGGGTGAAATCATCCCGGTAATAAGCAATATTAAGTGTGCCTAGTGGGGCATCAAAAAAATCATCACCCAAAATATCCTGTAAGGCTTTGGCTACCCAAACCCCTCCAGTATGGATACCGACGAGTAAGGGTTGCTTATCAGCGAGTTTCTCGCGAATATCTGCAGCCATATCATTGAGCAGATTCTGAACTTGAGTGTGAGTCAGTGCGATGGTCATTGTTGGTTCAGCCATGATTGAAGTATGAGTTGTGCAGATAACTGATCGACGTCACTGCGTTGACGAGAGTCCATTTTACTGCGGATTCCCATTTGGTCTAGTGCTTCGTATGTTGTCAGTCGTTCATCTTGCCATTCCACAGGGATATTAAAGCGACCATTGAGACGATTTCCAAACCGTTTGGCTGCTGCAGTCATTTCCTGTTCAGTGCCGTCCATATTCAGTGGAAGGCCGACGATAAGCAAATCGGGTTGCCATTCTTTTAGCAGTTTTTCAATGTGTGACCAGTCTGGAATACCATCACGAGCTTTAATCGCGGTCAATGGATTCGCAGTGGCGGTTAATTCCTGTCCCACAGCAATGCCGATGTTCTTCATGCCAAAATCAAAGCCCAGCAGGGTTCTGGCCACACTCATGAGTGACCTGCGATGTTAGACATCAGATTCATATCAACACCAATCGATTTGGCTGCCGCATGCCAGCGTTGATCTGCGGGCGTATCAAATAATAAGGTATGGCTGGCAGGAACGGTGAGCCAGCTGTTTTCCATTATTTCTTCTTCTAACTGACCCTCTGACCAGCCGGAATAGCCTAAGGTCACCAACGCATTGCTAGGTCCCTCATCGGTGCCAAGGGCTTCAAGAATATCAGTAGAGGTCGTTAAGATAATATCGTTAGTCAGCTGCAAACTTGATTTCCAGGGAGATTGGGCTTGATCGTGAATGACCATGCCTTGACCTTTTTGTACAGGTCCACCAAATAACACGGGCGTATTTTTAATGCTTTCAGAAGGATTTTCAATATGTAGATGAGAGAGGAGCTCTTCTAACATGACACGAGTAGGTCGGTTGATAATCAGACCCATCGCGCCATTTTTATCATGTTCGCAAATGTAAATGACCGAACGGTAAAAAAACGAGTCGGCCAAGTTAGGCATGGCGATCAGAAAATGATTTTGTAATGAAGACTCCATAGCACTCCTAAAAGAAGGTAAAGCCAACCTGGAATAAACGTTCGACCTCTTTTATGTAGCGTTTATTCACTAAAAATAAAATAACGTGGTCTTCGGATTCAATCAGGGTGTCGTCTTTAGCAATAATCACTTCTTCACCCCGAACAATCGCTCCGATGGTGGTACCCGGTGGTAAGTCGATTTCATCAATGCGTCGACCAACCACAACAGAAGAACTGCTATCACCATGCGCAATGGCTTCCAGTGCTTCGGCAGCACCGCGACGCAATGAGTGAACAGCGACAATATCACCACGCCGAATGTGGGCCAGAAGACTGCCGATAGTGGCCTGCTGTGGGGATAAAGCAATGTCTATGCTGCCGCTTTCTACCAAATCAACATAAGCCGCGCGATTAATCAGCGATAAAACCTTACTGGCGCCGAGTCGTTTTGCCAGCATAGCGGAAAGAATATTTGCCTCATCGTCATTGGTTAACGCACAGAATAAGTCGACTTTATCGATTTCTTCTTCCAGCAATAGTTCTTCGTTAGCAACATCACCTAACAGCACAATACTGTTACTCAGCTCTTCAGAGAGAAACTCTGCACGATCCGGGTTGGCCTCGATCAATTTGATTTGATAATCATTTTCTAAGGCCTTAGCCAGACGAGCGCCGATGTTACCGCCACCCGCCAGCATAATTCGTTTATAAGGTTTTTCCAGACGACGCAATTCACCCATGACTGCACGAATATCTTTAGTTGCAGCAATAAAAAAGACTTCATCGTCTGCCTGAATCGTTGTATCGCCTGTCGGTGTGATGGGGTGACCATCACGGAAGATAGCAGCAACCCGGGTTTCAGTTTTGGGAATATGTTTGCGTAAGTCTCGTAGAGGGTGTCCAACTAAAAGGCCACCGTGAAATGCTTTTACGGCCACAAGCTGTACTTTGCCTTCAGCAAAATCCAAGACCTGCAACGCATTCGGGTGGCTGATAAGCCGCTGAATATATTCCGTCACAATTTGTTCCGGGCTGATCAGCATGTCTATGGCAATGGCTTGTGGGTTTTCTTTATCAAATAACTGCGGCGTGGAGAGGTAACCGGTGGAGCGAATCCTAGCAATCTTTGTTGGCGTATTGTAGAGCGTGTGACAAATCTGACAGGCCACCATATTGGTCTCATCACTATTAGTCACCGCCAGAATCAAGTCTGCATCTTCAGCGCCAGCACGAGCCAGAACATCGGGGTGTGAGGCTTGCCCTTGTATGGTACGGATATCGTAATGGTCCTGCAGCTTGAGCAAGTTGGTGCTGTCTGTGTCGACAAGCGTCACATCATCATCTTCTCGCGCTAGCGTTGCCGCAACAGAGGCGCCGACTTGTCCGGCTCCGAGGATCAGAATCTTCATGGTCGGTTCCTAAATCTGTTTGGTATCAATACCGAGGGAGCGAAGCTTTCGATAAAGATGGGTTCTTTCCATACCCGCCAATTTGGCGGCTTTACCAACATTACCATCGGTTTCCTGTAATTTTTGCAGCAAGTAAATACGTTCAAACTGTTCTCTGGCCTCGCGAAGTGGCAAGTCAAAATTGATAGTTTCATCGCCGTTTTCAATGGCTTCTGCTTCCGAGGCAAGTGCCGTGTCGACATCGGCGACATCAATATCTTCACCATTGCCGAGAACGAGTAAGCGTTGAATCACATTTTTGAGTTCAAGAACGTTCCCTGACCAGTCGTGATTTCTGAGGCGGTTTTGCGCTGCCACGGTAAAACGTCGATATGGCAGGCCAGAGCGTGTTGTCTGTGTATCCACAAAATGGTGTACCAACTCAGGGATATCTTCAATATGATCACGTAAAGGTGGAACTACCAATGTGATGCTGTTGAGCTGATACAGGAGACTTTCCAGAAAATCACCATTATCAACCGCTTTCTGCAAGGAATATTGTGTTGCACAGATGAGTTGACAGTGTTCAAGTTTATTACTTTCAAGAAGGTGTAATAACAGTGCCTGTGCTTCATCACTCAGTAACGCTAAATCATTGATAAACAGACAGTTGTTTTTGGCCAGCGTGACAGCCTTGAGACTATCTAAAGGAAAACTTTCAGGGCTGACTTCAATAAACTTACCCCCTGCGTATTGTCCCAGGCTGTGTAGGTAATGAGAGAAACAATGTTTACCTGTGCCTGGTTCGCCCACCAGAAGAATAGGCATTTCATGTTTCGCAACCCGTTCAACCTGTTCTCGTAATAGTTTGATTTGATGGCTTTTGCCAACCGGTGCTTGTGCTAATTCCCGTTGAATAATCGCTTGTTTTTCTCGATTTTCCAGTGCCTGTTCGACGCCTCGAAGTAACTTAGCGGTAGATAGCGGTTTCTCGATAAAATCACTTGCGCCTAAACGGGTTGCCTCCACAGCTGTTTCGATGGTGCCATGACCTGACATCATCACAATCGTGACACTTTTATTTTGTTGTTTGAACTCTTTCAGCAAACTGATGCCATCAATATCTGGCATCCAGATATCCAGCAGGATTAGGTCTGGTTGTTCTTCACTAAAGACTTGCTGTGCTTCTTGCCCATCAGCGGCTATTCTGACGTGATAGTTTTCGTCTTCCAGAATGTCTTTGATGAGCTCGCGGATATCCGGTTCATCATCTACAACAAGAATCAGTGGTTTATCGTTACTCACGACGGTGACTCCTCCAATGGCAATCTTATAATTATACTCGTTCCCTCTGGGTCCAGATTTTCTGCCCAGACATCACCACCATGTTCTTCAATCATTTTTTTAACGATGGCTAAACCCAGGCCCGTACCTTTATGTTTAGTTGTGGCGTAAGGTTCAAATAATTTATCAATGATAGAAACAGGAATGCCTGGACCGTAATCCCGAACAGAAATTTCAAGCCAACGGCGTTGTTGGTGAGTAAGTGGATGGTAACTGATAACGATATCAACGGGAAGTTGAGCATCTTCACAAGCCTCAATCGCATTCTTCAGTAGATTATGCATGACCTGTCGGAAACGGTTGACATCAATTTCAACAGCGACATTTTCAGGGCTGTTCAAGAGGGTAAATTGGTGATTTGGATTGCTCTGATACATGGTCAGCACTTCCCGAATCAGCTGACCAATGTCATATGACTGGAGTTGAAGCGCAGGTGTTCGGGCATACTCTGAAAATTCATTCACCATCTCTTTCATTGCTTCGACTTGCTGAATAATGGTGTTGGTCAGTTTATCCACAGTTTCGAGCTGATTTTCCGGCACAATGGCATTGTATTTACGTTGTAGGCGTTCTGCAGAGAGCTGAATCGGTGTTAATGGATTCTTGATTTCATGAGCCAGCCGGCGTGCGACTTCGCCCCAAGCCGCATTACGCTGGGCTTGTAGCAGAGTAGTGATGTCTTCAAAGACAATCACCCAGCCACTGTTATTGGGTAACTCGGTACCATGACAAATCAATGTTTGGTTACCGTTTTGTTTTTGCAGTTCTACTTGTTGCTCCCAGGCGATGCCTTTGACAGCACAACGTTCAATCATTTCACAGAAGGTTTTCATGTTTTTATTAATTTCTGCGAGCTTGGATAACGGGCTTTCCAGACGTTGCTGTAACTTCACCCCTAGAATTTTACTACTGGCGTTATTGGCGGTGTGCAGGTAGAGGCGTTTATCCACAGTCACCACACCGCTGGATAAGCTACCTAGAACGGTGGTGAGATAACTGGTTTGTTGTTCGAGTAATCGGTGACTTCGTTGTGAGGCGTTACGGGCATGGGTTAGGCGTTGAGTCATCTGGTTAAATGAGCGCACCAGAAATCCTATTTCGTCATGACCGGAAGCGGTCAGTTGCATATTATAGTTACCAGATGCCACTGCTTGCGTGCCTTCAGCCAATTCTTGCAAAGGCTCGACAATACGGCGGGATATCCAGATAGCAAACCAGATTGATACCAGAATGGTTAAAAATACGATTAAGCTTAACGTGAGGGTGAAGACACTGATTAATGGCTTTCTCAGGTAGCTCAATTCTTTGTAATCCGCATAAGCATCTTGCACGGTTTTTCCCAAATCACTGAGATGATCATTGATGGGAAACAGCACATTGAGAATCCGCTCTTCAGCCAAGACCGATTTTTGTGGAATCCTAACAGCAGCGCGTAATTGAAGTTTATCGTTCTCGGATGGGTCCATGCCAATATAGTCTTCACCCTGAAGCAGCTGATGCATGATGGTATCGTTTGGTCTGTTTGGCACCATAATGGTTGGGCTTTCAATACTGGAGGCAATCGGTTGACCATCTCTGGCCCAGATGCTGAGCTCCAGTGCGCCACTTAACTGCGTTAAATCTCGTAGGCTATGTGATAGTTCATTATCGGGCAGTTCGCTTAATACCCCGGCCATCATCCGAGTTTGGCGTAACAGGGTGCGCATCCTTATACCAAAAGCCGTTCGACTTAATTCAAGCGAGTCATTGAGCGCTTGCTCTACCTTGACATCAAACCAGCTGTTAATGCCGCGATGCAGGAAGTGAATCGAGAAGCTATAAACAATCGATGTCGCGACTAAAATTAGCAGAACAAATAAGCTGACCAGCCTCACTGTCAGGCGTGAGCCTGCTTCATGCTTTTTAAAGTCACGATATAAACGATAGAGGCTACGTGCCAAAATGCCCACAAGCAGTAATAAGCAAGCGACACCAATACCAAAGATAACGAGAAATAGCTCATTTAGCCGTGAGCTGTCCTGAGTGGCTGCACTTAGCAGATAGGCAAGAACAAGCAATAAAAAAGCGAGTGAAAAATAGGGAGCCGTACCTGAGCTTAATCGCTTAATGAGGCTTATAGCCATACTGCTTGAACCCATGGACTAGTTAATTGCCATTTGTCTGAGATCAATGCGCCTGGACGCATGGGGGTGGGTAAGGCATTGAGATCTAAACCGCTACGTATTTCGAGCACAAGATTATCTGGCTCTTGTGTAAATTCTGGTGGTAGCGATAAGGCATTAATATCACCTAGCGCTTTTAAGGCACCACTCAAGCTAGGGAAGTTTTGCTGCTCATGGGTGTCGAGTGACTCCACAATATATTGTTCAGACAGGGCATGATAGCGCAGCTCATAAGTCATCGTACTCTCCCACAGAGTGGTTTCCCACTGCCAGAAACTCCCTAGCAAAGGGAACGCATCTATTAGCCGGAATTCCTGTAAGAAAGTAATGGGTACACCGTTTTGCAGTGCTTCAATCACTCGTGGTGTCAGTGGGTAACTGATTTGAGCGGTGAGTACATAGGCATTACCAATGGGATGAACTACAGGGTTATTAACGCTAAAAACAGAGGCTGTGGCGGATGTTTGAATAAACAACCATAAGAAGAGTGATAGGAAAAGGCGTTTACTTACGACGTAGGCAGGCATAATAAAAACCGTCCATAACATCGTCACCAGGGAGTCTTTGGTAGCCAAAGGGTCTCGGTGTGGCTGGTGTTGGTGAGAGTCTAAGCTCTTCAGCTTCCGGATGTCGTTGTAGAAACGCTTCAATTTGCTGCTCATTTTCTTTTTTAAAGGCAGAGCAGGTAGTGTAAACCATTAAGCCATCAGGTTTTAGTAATGGCCATAAATTATCTAGCAAAATTTGCTGTTGACTGGCTAAGCTATCGATATCTTTGGGGTGGCGCAGCAGCTTAATGTCTGGATGTCGACGAATCACACCGCTACCGGTACATGGCGCATCAATAAGAATACGATCAAAAGCCTGTCCGTCCCACCACGCTGATGTGTCGGCTGCATCAGCTGCGATTAGGGTGGCATGTAATCCAAGTCTATCTGTATTTTGTTGGATCTGAAGTAAGCGATCAGCTGAGATATCAATGGCTGTGATGTCATTGTTAGGAGAGGATTCGAGAATATGGCATGTTTTACCACCAGGTGCAGCGCAAGCGTCTAGCGCACGTTGTCCTGGCTTGATATCCAATATCATTGTGGCTAGTTGAGCAGAACCATCTTGTACCGAAACCCAACCTTCCTCAAAGCCTGGGAGCTTATAAACATCACAAGGTTGGTCTAGTAATATCCCATTATCAGTGGCCTCTATGATTGAGGCTGTAATTTGCTGGGACGTTAACTGTTTTAAATATGCTTCACGTGAAACCTTCTGCTGGTTAACACGAAGCATCATCGGCGGCTGTTTATTGTTAGCCTCAATAATGTTTTGCCAGTTTTCTGGCCAGTCACTTTGATATAAATGGAGTAGCCAGTTTGGGTGAGCCTGACTTGCGGCTTCGTTTGCCAACAATTTTTGATCTATATGTTCTTGTTGCCTTAAGTAGTTTCTCAGGCAAGCGTTTAATAAACCACCCGCCCAGACTTTTTTGAGTTTTTTACTGGCATCCACAGTCTCTGAAATAGCGGCATGGTCCGGTGTATTTAAAAACCGTAACTGCAAAATTCCGAGTATTAAAAGCTGCTCAATATCCTTATCTTTCGCTTTGAACGGTTTTTTTATGAGTTGATGGGCGATAAATTGCAGAGTGGGGTAATGCCGTAAACTGCTATAACAGAGTTGCTGGCAGAAGCTACGATCTTTTTCATCGACATGAGGCAGGTAGTGAGCTAAAGCTGTATTGAGTGAGCGCTGCTGCACAACCACTTCATTCAGTATAAGTGCAGCATTCGTTCGTGCACCTTTTAAGTGGTTGGGCTTAGCCAAAATGATCGCCTACTTCGATTGAATGTGCATTGAGAAAGTCTTGAACAGACATGGCGCGTTTCCCGGGCAGTTGTAGCTCAGTGATGCGTAGTGTTCCATCGCTGGTGGCAACATCAATACCGGCTTTTGAGACATGGATGATTTGACCCGCTGCTTGTGCCGAGTGCTCTTTTATCCATTCTGCTCGCCATATACGAAAAACAGCATCATGCCAGAGTGTTTGAGCCACGGGCCAAGGATTAAAAGCGTTAATTTTGTGAAGAATATCTTGAGCGGTGGTGTGCCAATCTATATCCGCTTCTTTTTTATCCAGTTTAGCGGCATAGGTGCTTAAAGTATCATCTTGTGGTTGCGCATGTTTTTGTTGAACTTCGATATTGTTGAGAGACTCAACCAAGGTTTTTGCTCCCAAGACAGCGAGGCGATCATGTAGGATTTGCGCTGTGTCTTGTTCAGTAATCGGGCAACGTGTTTCAGCAAGGACAGGGCCGGTATCAAGACCGGCTTCCATTTGCATAATGCATACTCCTGATTCTTTATCACCAGCTAATATGGCTCTTTGAATAGGTGCAGCACCTCGCCAGCGGGGTAAGAGTGAAGCATGAACATTAATACAACCCAGTCTTGGGGTGTCCAACACGATTTGTGGCAATAAAAGTCCATAAGCGACAACAACCATTAAATCAGCTTGATAAGCAGCCAATATGTTTACGGCATCATCAGTTTTAAAGTTAAGAGGCTGTTCAACAGGAATATCGTGTTCCTGTGCAACTTGTTTTACTGGACTGGCCGTCAGTTTACGACCCCGCCCCGCAGGACGATCGGGCTGAGTGTAAACAGCGCATATTTCATGCTCGGTATGAATCAGTGCTTTCAGTGTTTCTGCGGCGAAAGCCGGAGTACCGGCAAAAATAATGCGCATTCAGAATCCTTATAGTTTTTGTTTTTGATGTTTTTCTAGGCGTTTTTTTATACGTTGACGCTTTAGATTGCTCAGGTAGTCAACAAATAATTTTCCATCCAAATGATCGATTTCATGCTGAACACAGGTTGCCAGCAATCCCTCTGCGGCAAGCTCAAATTCCTCACCATGTCGATTTAATGCCCTGACTTTTATTGTGTCAGCACGAACAACAGTTTCATAAGCTTCAGGGACTGATAAGCAACCTTCCTCGTACTCCCGCTCGCCTTCTTTATCAAGGATTTCCGGGTTTATTAGAATCAGAGGGTCAGATTTATCTTCTGAAATATCGATCACAATCAGGCGCTTTTGCACATCCACTTGATTCGCTGCGAGTCCGATTCCTGGCGCATCATACATCGTTTCGAGCATATCGTCGGCAAGTTGGCGAATGTCGTCAGTCACTTCCTGGATGGGCTCGGCTTTTTTGCGCAACCTTGGATCAGGGAAATGAAGAATATTTAAAATGGCCATGAGTAATACCTATCAGGATGAGTTGCTGCATATACAAACCTTATATTGTAGTCTGCCAGCGACGTATTGAAAATATGACGCGATTACAATACACATAACTTATGGCTCTGATTGTCCAGCATTCGTCTACACCCGAATACTGGTAAAGTCATAAGCGGCATTGATTAACGTTTTTTCAATACTTTTTTCTGTATTGTGTGCCTGATGCGACAGATAAAGTGGAAGACTAGTTTCTCGAGCAAGCCTGAGAATTGATGGTCAGAGTTTACTTGTCGCATAAAAATGATTAAGTTTGACGCTGGTAGCGATACTTGATTAGTCATAAGGCTTATAACACACTACTCAAATTGCCCATAACAGGATTGTGGCGAGATTAAGTCCATGAGGATGGTTCGATGATAAAGCACATTGCGATGAGTTTGATTTTTCTTCTGCTGAGCACGCCTTTGCTGGCTAAGGAAGTGGAGCTTAATCCAGATCATCCCCAGCAATACACAGTTAAGAAAGGTGATACCTTGTGGGATATCTCAGGGATGTTTCTCAAGTACCCCTGGCATTGGCCTGAAATATGGCATGTTAACCCTCAAATCGAAAATCCACACCTGATTTACCCAGGGGATGAATTGTCTCTCAGTTATCGTAATGGCAAACCTGTTATTGAAGTCAATCGTGGTAAACGCAGTGTCAAGTTATCACCTGAAGTTCGTGAAACGATTCTGGATAAACCGATTATGACAATACCGTTGTCAGCGATTGGTCCTTTTTTATCTAAACCAAGAGTGGTTGGGGAAGAGGCCTTAGATAACGCCCCTTATGTTGTAGCAAGTGCTGATGAACGTCTGATTTCAGGGGCCGGTGACTACGTTTACGTAAAAGGCATCGCTGATAGAGAAAGTGATACATACAGTCTTTTCCGTGGTGGTAAAGCCTACAAGGATCCTGATAATGGAGAAGTGTTGGGCTATGAAGCGATTTACTCAGGTGATGCTGAGCGCTTAACCAAGGAAGATCCTGCAAAAGTACGACTCACCTACACTAATAGAGAAATTCAGGTAGGCGATCGTTTGCTAGAAATTGAAGATCAGGATTTTGATCTGAATTTTATCCCACGTTCACCTGAAAAGCCTCTCAATGGTCGTATTATTTCTGTGTTTGATGGTGTTTCTCAGATAGGGCAGTACCAGATAGTGGTTTTGACGTTAGGTAAACGAGATGGTCTGGAAACGGGGCATGTGTTATCCGTTTATCAAGCAGGAGAAACGATCAAAGACTCCGTTTCTGCAGACAACAAAGATACCGTGACGTTACCCGATGAGCATGCTGGTGAAGCGATGGTATTCAAACTATATGACAAAGTCAGTTATGCCATCATTATGAAAGCAACAACGGCCATTCATTTATACGATCGAGTGAAAAGCGCGCCTTAAAAGGACTTATTCAGCGGAATGACAGCTAACAAGCAAAGTGAATTGGCTTGTTGGATTGCTTTACAACGAGTGCCAGGGATTGGCCCAGTAACATACCACAAGCTGTTGCAGCAGTATGGCAGTCCACAATACATATTAAATAACCCTAATCAGTTAAGCGGTTTCAATGAAAAACTGGTAGAGAACCTCCGTCATCCCAACTGGCAACAGGTTGAGCAAGACTTACTCTGGTTGGAGCAAGACGATCGCTATATCCTCACCATCGACGATGAACGTTATCCCGTTTTGCTTAAAGAAATTTCAGACCCGCCGCCATTACTCTACGTACAGGGGGAGGTTTCATTATTAAACGATTGGCAGTTGGCTATAGTCGGTAGCCGTAATCCTTCTGCTTCAGGCATAAATACCGCCTATGACTTTGCTCATTATCTTGCTGATGGTGGTTTAGTCGTCACCAGTGGACTTGCGATGGGCATTGATGCCGCTGCACATAAAGGTGCGTTGAGTTGTGGGAAAACCATTGCCGTTGTTGCTACAGGGCTTGATCGTGTTTATCCAGCGAAACACAGACAGTTAGCTCATGATATTGTTAAAAATGGGGTTATCGTTTCAGAGTTTCCCTTGGGTACATCACCCAAACCAGAATTATTCCCCAGACGAAATCGAATTATAAGTGGCTTATCGCTGGGTACCTTAGTTGTGGAAGCTGCCTTAAAGAGTGGTTCTCTAATCACTGCCAGAATGGCGATGGAGCAATCACGTGAAGTCTTTGCCATTCCCGGCTCGATTCATAATCCTTTATCGAGAGGCTGCCATCAGTTAATTCGGGATGGTGCCAAACTAGTGGAAACAGCTCAGGATATTATAGAAGAGTTGGGTGCGCTGGCCGGTCTTAAGCCACAAGCAATACAAACTGAAGAAGAAATAGAATCTACACATGAAAAGGATGGCGATTATCAAGTTCTGCTTAACCATCTTGGATATGACCCCATCGCTATTGACAGGTTGATAGAAAATACTGGATTGACGGCTGATGCGGTTTCATCCATGCTGTTATTACTAGAGCTAGAGGGTGAGGTCGAGTCATTACCCGGCGGCCGTTATGTTCGGACGGGTTCCTGAACCAGGCTTATTAAAGAGAGTCAAATGAAAGAAAATGTCATTGATGTGTTGTTATATCTATTTGAAACCTACATCGATACGGAAGAGCGAAACAAACCTGACAATGAGATATTAGAGCTTGAGTTAGAGCAGGTTGGTTTTCAGGAATTAGAAATCCACAAAGCGCTAGAATGGCTAGATAACATGACCGTTGCATCGGATCAGCCGCTCAAACGACATGCCACAATGCGTGTATTTTGTGATGTTGAACTAGAGCGCTTGGATGTGCACTGTCGTGGTTATTTACTGTTTCTGGAACAAGTCGGTGTTTTAGACGTCGAAACCCGTGAAATAGTGTTAGAGCGAGTCATGGCTCTGGATGCTGAAGAAATTGACCTTGATCAGCTTAAGTGGGTCGTGCTGATGGTGTTGTTTTATCAACCAGGAAGAGAAGTCGCTTTTGCCTGGATGGAAGACTTGGTCTTTGAAGACATAGAAGCCGTCGTTCACTAGACTAAAAATATTAGAATAAAAACTCCAACATCGCCCGTCACAAAGGGCTTTGCTTGTATGTGCGTAGGTTTTTGGTATCGGAGAAAATGGGAAAGAAACTAGTCATCGTTGAGTCGCCAGCCAAGGCGAAAACAATCAAAAAATACCTCGGTAAGGATGTAGAAGTATTAGCATCTTATGGGCATGTACGTGATTTATTGCCAAAAGAGGGGGCTGTCGACACCGCTAAAGATTTTGCGATGAAATATCAAGTCATTGATCGCAACAGTAAGCATGTCGATGCGATTGTAAAAGCGATGAAAAAAGCCGATGCCCTCTATCTCGCGACTGACCCTGATAGAGAAGGGGAAGCGATATCCTGGCACTTGTTCGAGTTGCTGAAAAAGCGTGGCGCGCTTAAAGACAAAGATACTCACCGCGTTGTTTTCCATGAAATTACTAAACAAGCTGTTAATGATGCGGTAGCTCATCCGCGTGAGTTATCCATGTCACTTGTTAATGCTCAGCAAGCAAGACGAGCACTTGACTACCTTGTCGGCTTTACTCTCTCTCCCTTGTTGTGGAAAAAGGTGCGACGAGGTCTATCTGCAGGACGTGTGCAAAGTCCGGCACTGAGAATGATCGTCGAGCGAGAGCTGGAGATTGAAGCTTTCGTTGCCAAGGAATACTGGAGTATTGAAGCGGATGCTATCGCTGAAAAGAAAGATTTCCAGGCCAAGCTAACTTACTTTGAAGGTGAGAAACTCAGTCAGTTTAGTGTTACTGACGAAAAACAATCATCGAGCGTTGTAAAAAAATTAGAGAAAGCGGCAGAAGGCAAACTGCTGGTTTCGAATGTGGAGAAAAAACAACGTAAACGTAATCCGGCAGCCCCGTTTACAACATCTACTCTTCAGCAGGAAGCGTCACGAAAAATTGGCTTTGGTGCCCAACGCACCATGAGTGTTGCCCAGCAACTGTATGAGGGTGTTGATACGGGTGAAGGAGCGGTTGGTTTAATCACCTATATGCGTACTGACTCCGTCACATTGGCTCAAGAAGCCTTAGACGAAATACGTGGATTCATTGCAGAAAAATATGGCCAGAAAATGGTGCCTGCAAAACCACAGGAATACAAAACCAAATCAAAAAATGCACAAGAGGCCCATGAGGCGATACGTCCGACTTCTGTGCTAAGAACGCCAGAAGAAATGAAAGCGTATCTTTCAGCTGATCAGTTAAAGCTCTACACACTGATCTGGCAGCGCACCATGGCAAGTCAAATGATTCATGCTACCTTGAATACGGTTGCCGTTGACCTTGCCTGTGGCAAAGGTAATACATTTCGAGCCAATGGTTCGACAGTGGTTAATCCCGGCTTTATGAGTGTCTATCTGGAAGATAAGGATGACGCTGCCAGTAGTGATAAAGATGAAAAATTATTGCCGGCAATGGAAGTGGGCCAGGTGGTTGAGTTAAAAGCCATCAGACCGGAGCAGCATTTTACAGAACCACCACCTCGCTACAGTGAAGCCAGCCTGGTCAGAAGTCTTGAAGAGCATGATATTGGTCGACCATCAACTTACGCCAGCATTATTTCTACCCTCGTGCAGCGTGAATATGTGGAAATTATTAATAAACGTTTTCATCCCACAGATGTTGGTCGTGTGGTAGGGAAATTCCTTGTTGATCATTTCACGAAATACGTTGATTACAATTTTACCGCTGAATTGGAAGATGAGCTTGATGCGGTAGCCAGAGGCGAGGAAGAGTGGATACCATTGCTGAGGAAGTTCTGGGGTCCATTCAAAGAACAAGTCGAAACGAAAGATAAAGAAGTTCAGCGTAGTGATGTAACACAAGAGCTTCTGGATGAAGACTGTCCAAAATGCGGTAAAAAGTTATCCAGCCGTCTTGGTCGCAGTGGCCGCTTTATTGGTTGTACTGGCTATCCTGAGTGTGATTACACACGAAATATCGATGGTGAAGAGACAAGTAATAATGAACCTGAGGTTGTTGAAGGCAGAAAATGTCCGAAGTGTGACTCTGATTTATGGATACGAACTGGTCGTTATGGAAAATTCATCGGTTGCTCCAGTTATCCTAAATGCAAACATATTGAGTCATTAGAGCGCCCAGTTAATACCGGTGTTGAATGTCCGCAATGTCACAAAGGCGAGATTCTGACGCGTAAGTCACGTCGAGGCAAAGTGTTCTATTCGTGTTCTGAGTACCCAGATTGCGATTATGCTTTGTGGAATGAGCCATTAAAAGAACCATGTCCGAAGTGTAATTGGCCAATCTTAACGCTCAAGACAACCAAAAGCCGCGGCACAGAGAAAGTCTGCCCACAAAAAGACTGTGATTACTCAGAGAAAGTGGAAAGCTAGAGCCTGTTTTACTTAGGGCAGGCTTTATTTAAGTTGTTGTTGGATACTTAACGCCAGCTCTCTATCTTTTTTTGCTGCTTCTAAGGCGGATTGTTGGCGAGCCTCATCGTCTTCAAGCAGCCCATTTTTCAAGTCAAGACCAATGTATATCAAGTTTTCATAAATGGTGAATAAAGGGGCGCTTGGCTGACCATTTAAAAATGGCTCATTATGTTTAAAGTCTCGGCTGTATTTGTTTTTTAGAGAAATATATTCAGGTGTCCATGTGTGGTTGCGATACTGAATAAACTCAAAAGTATTCTTGTTCTGTTTCGCCTGTTGATAATGCTGGATTAGTTGATCCTGAATCTTGATGTAATTGCTGACCATTTCATTGGTATAGGGATTTATATTTTTGTGACTTAACTCGGT
Organism: Methylophaga sp.; assembly: GCA_002706095.1. Lineage (GTDB taxonomy): Bacteria > Pseudomonadota > Gammaproteobacteria > Nitrosococcales > Methylophagaceae > Methylophaga > Methylophaga marina. The sequence continues at coordinate 315,973 of PAJP01000025.1, forward strand.
CAACTGGTGTTGTTTCGGCGTTTGAGGTGAAGGTGCATTAGTGTCATCACAGCTCATCAGCAACAGTGTAAACAGCATCAATAAACTCATTTTTAAGATACGTTGCGGGCTTGTGAGATGAATACGCATTATGAATACCTTACCTTTCAGATTGAGCAGTTTTGTCGGATTTCTTCTCACTATGCCCCAGAGACCTGTCTGGGGCAATGACATCACGTACGAGTTGTTTCAACTCAGTAATGTCAGGGAACCGTCCTTCTTGCTTTCGAGACCAAAGCAGTTGTTCATTTGCGTGTACCTCAAAAAGGCCACCGGAAGCAGGAATTAAGCTTAATGATGTAATTTCATCATCAAAAGTCGTTAATAGCTCTTGAGCCATCCAGGTGGCTCTTAATAACCAGCGACATTGTGTGCAGTAGCTGATCGCAATATGATTATTCTGAGTGGCCAAGTTAATCTGCTTTTAAATTTTTAAAACATATTTCAGCTTGTTGCATCGCTTGTTCAACTGTTTCAGCCAACACATTGAAGTGACCCATTTTACGGCCAGGACGTGCTTCTTGTTTCCCATACAGATGGAGTTTTATATTTGTCTCTGAGAGCAATGTTTCCCAGTGAGGCTGGCTGTGACCCCAGACATCACCCAATAAGTTCACCATGACAACAGGGCTGATTAAGTCACAATCCCCAGCTGGTAAGCCACACAACATACGAACTTGCTGTTCGAATTGTGACGTAGAGCAAGCATCAAGCGTGTAATGACCAGAGTTATGTGGACGAGGCGCAATTTCATTCGCGATGATTTCACCACCCTGACTCACAAAAAACTCTACTGCCATGGTGCCAACATACCCTAGACCTTTGGCGATATCATTAGCGATCTGAATCGCTTTTTGGGACTGCTCGGCACTAACGGATGTGGGAACGGTTGTCGTATGTAAGATGCCATTCACGTGGGCATTTTCAGCGACTGGAAAGTTAATAATTGTACCTGTCTGACTTCTTGCTAAAACAACAGAAATTTCTTTGTCTAAATCAATGCGTTGCTCTAAAACACATTCTTTCTCTGCTAATGTTTCAAAGCCTGCGTACACATCTTCAATAGTCTGACATGGGACTTGACCTTTACCGTCATAACCAAAGTTGGCGACTTTGAGAATCGCAGGAAACCCAATGACTTTCACTGCTTCAGCAATATCTTGTTTGTTACGAATTGTGAAAAAAGGGGCCGTTTGTATCCCTAGTGAGGCGATAAAATTTTTCTCAACATTACGGTTTTGTGTTGAGGCAAGCGCCTTCGAAGAAGGGTGGACTGTGGTTCTTTGTTCAAGAAAAGCTAATGTTTGCGCAGGAATATTTTCAAACTCTGTTGTGATGGCATCACAGAGTTTTGCCATATTTGCTAATGCCTCTTCATCATCATAAGCAGCGCAAATATGCTGATCTGCAATAATGCCAGCTGGGCTCTGAGGATCGGGATCGAGGACAATTACTTTATAGCCCATCACTTGTGCTGCTGAGGTAAACATGCGTCCGAGTTGTCCACCACCCAGCATACCTAAAGTTGAACCGGGTAATATCTGTGTATTCATCATGGACCTCATTAAATTTATGCTAATCGTAAAGTAAGTGAAGCTATCTTTAATATAAATGTGTGATTGATTAAAATTTAATCAACGTTTCATCAGTTTGTGTACTATTGAGGTGGTAAAGTCATCTCAACAACGGTTTGATGTTGTTTTTTACGGAAAGCGTCGAGCTTTGCCGAGAGCTGTTCGTCGTTGATTGCTAACTGGGCTATAGCGAATAAAGCCGCATTGGCTGCGCCAGCTTCACCGATGGCAAAGGTTGCAACCGGCACGCCTTTTGGCATTTGTACGATAGATAGCAGTGAGTCTTGACCTTTCAGGTATTTGGATGGCACTGGCACACCTAAAACCGGGACGATCGTACTGGCGGCTAACATGCCTGGTAAGTGCGCTGCTCCGCCGGCGCCTGCTATAATACAAGCCAGTCCTCGCTGTTGAGCTGATTCCGCATACGCTGTTAAAAGGTCAGGGGTACGGTGAGCTGAGACCACTTTGGCTTCATAGCTGATGCCAAATGCGTCAAGTTGCTCAACGGCTTTTTGCATAACGGGCCAGTCACTGTTGCTGCCCATGACGACACCGATTAAGGGTTTGTCCATGATCGTTCCGTAGTTTTCGTCAAAAACAGTGCATTTTAGCTATTTTATTGAAAATAGGAAAATTTAACGCTCATATTTTGCCAAGGAAGGTATCGTAATAATTGAATGGCAAGGTATCCATCGTTATAATAGATGATCCTTTCTGCCGTATTTGGTCAACGCTCCTCGAAGACGATTCCGAATACCGCCGGACTATCCGACGGGTGAGCAGTGACGGCGCTAACTAATATGAAGGTACGTGACGTGAGTCAGCCAACAGAAATGAATCAAGGTCTTTACAGACCGCAATTTGAACGTGATAACTGTGGTTTTGGCCTAATCGCCCAGATGGACGATAAAGCCAGTCATTGGTTAATCGAGACTGCAATTGAAGCCTTGGGTAATCTTACCCACCGTGGTGCTATTGGCGCTGATGGGAAGACCGGGGACGGTTGCGGCTTATTGCTGAAGAAACCAGATAGCTTTTTTAAAGCCATAGCGGAAGAGCATGGTTATAGCTTATCTCCACTCTATGCCGTGGGGATGGTTTTCTTATCGCAGGACGATGCCAAAGCAGATTTTGCGCAAAACGCGGTTGCTCAGAGTCTGACCAAGCAAGGCTTAGAGGTTTTAGGCTGGCGTGATGTTCCCGTTGATCCAGCTTCGGCTTGTGGTCAGCAAGCATTAACATCACTGCCTGTGATGCGCCAAGTCTTTGTCAACGCCGCGAAAGATATGTCTGAAGCTGATTTTGAACGTCAGCTGTATATTGCGCGCCGTCAAGCTGAGAAAGCTGTGACTGATGACGCGGATTTCTACATTCCTAGTTTGTCTTCACACGTGGTGTCTTATAAAGGTTTGGTTATGCCGTCTTACTTGCCGGTATTCTATAAAGACCTGAATGACGAACGCATGGAAACATCGATTGCTGTTTTCCATCAACGCTTTTCAACCAACACCTGGCCGCAATGGCGTTTGGCTCAACCATTCCGTTATTTAGCGCACAATGGTGAAATTAACACTGTTCAAGGTAACCGCAATTGGGCATTAGCGCGTGGTGCCAAGTTTGCGACATCTCTCATTGAGAACATGGATGATATTCGCCCATTAGTCGGCACTTCTGGTTCCGACTCATCCAGCATGGATAATATGCTGGAAGCTTTATTAGCCGGTGGCGTCAGCCTCTTCCGTGCGATGCGTTTGATTATTCCACCTGCATGGCAGAATGATCCAACCATGGATGCTGATTTAAAAGCATTTTACGATTACAACTCCATGCATATGGAGCCATGGGATGGTCCTGCAGGTGTAGTGACAACGGATGGTCGTTATGCTGCATGTACATTAGATAGAAATGGTCTGCGCCCTGCCCGTTATATCATCACCAAAGATCGCCATATCACATTGGCTTCTGAAGTGGGTGTGTATAAATACGAACCGGAAGATGTCATTGCGAAAGGTCGTTTGAAGCCAGGACAAATGCTTGCAGTTGATACACAAACCGGTGAGTTATTGATGCCGGAAGACATCGATAACATGCTGAAAAAAGCACAACCTTATCGTCAATGGTTAGAAAATAATCTACAAAGATTGTCTGATGCGGCTGATGATGAAACTGGCCCTACACTTGAAGGTGAGGAATACCAGGTTTATGAGAAACTATTCAACATCAGCTTTGAAGAGCGCGATCAGGTCATCCGTGTTTTAGGTGAGGCTGGACAGGAAGCGATTGGTTCAATGGGTGACGATACGCCGTTTCCTGTTTTATCTAAACATGTCCGTTCTGTTTACGATTATTTCCGTCAACAATTTGCCCAGGTCACCAACCCGCCAATTGACCCGCTTCGCGAAAATATAGTGATGTCTTTGGAAACATGTTTCGGTGAAGAGCGGAACATGTTCGAAGAAGGTGAAGATCATGCTCAACGCGTTGTCGTTGATTCCCCTGTACTGTCAGAAAGTCAGTTCCGCCAATTATTGGCAATGGGTAAAGACAATGCTGAATATGAGTCAGTGACTATATCACTGAACTACGATCCAGCAGTCGGTCTTGAAGCTGCCATTGATGCGCTTTGTGATAAAGCTATCAAAGCAGTCGCTGATGGTACCGTTGTGGTTGTGTTGAGTGACCGTGATATAGCCAAAGATAAACTGCCTATTCATGCCTTATTGGCAACAGGTGCAGTGCATCAACGTCTGATTCAGGCTGGCCTGCGTTGTGATGCGAACGTTATCGTAGAAACTGCCACAGCGCGTGATCCACATCACTTTGGCACGTTACTAGGCTATGGCGCTACAGCTATTTATCCGTATTTAGCTTATGCCTGTTTGAACGATATGATTCATACCAATGAAATTAAAGGATTGGATCGTGCAGAGTTATGCCGTCGCTATCGTAAAGGTATCAACAAAGGGTTGTTCAAAATTACTTCAAAAATGGGTATTTCCACGATTGCGAGTTATCGCGGTGCCCAGCTATTTGAAGTTGTCGGCCTAAACGACAGCATCGTTGATAAATGCTTTACGGCAACCACAAGCCGTGTCAGTGGTTCAACATTTGAAGATCTTCAGTCTGATGATGAGACATTAGCAAAACTGGCTTGGAATCAACGTAAAAAACGTGCACAAGGTGGTTTGTTGAAGTTTATCCATGGTGGTGAGTATCACGCCTATAACCCTGACATTATCGCTACCTTGCAAAAAGCAGTTCAAGGTGGCAGCTACGATGATTACAAAGCCTATGCTGAGCTGGTGAATGAACGTTCACCTATGGTGTTACGTGACCTGATGAAGGTCAAATTATCGGATCAACCTCTTGAACTGAACCAAGTTGAAGATGTGAGCAACATCCTTAAACGGTTTGACAGTGCAGGTATGTCATTAGGCGCTTTATCGCCTGAGGCACATGAAGCACTCGCGGTGGCTATGAACAGATTAGGCGGCCGTTCTAACTCAGGTGAAGGTGGCGAAGATCCTGATCGCTTTGGTAATGAACGTGTTTCAAAAATCAAGCAGATCGCCTCTGGCCGTTTTGGTGTCACACCACATTATCTTGTTAATGCAGAAGTGTTGCAGATCAAAGTTGCTCAAGGTGCGAAACCAGGTGAAGGTGGTCAGTTGCCAGGTGGTAAAGTCAATCAGATGATTGCGACTTTGCGCCACTCTGTGCCTGGTGTGACATTGATTTCGCCACCGCCACATCATGATATTTATTCAATCGAAGATCTTGCCCAGCTGATTTTTGACTTGAAACAGGTGAATCCTGATGCGCTGGTATCTGTGAAGCTAGTATCACAAGCTGGCGTGGGCACGGTCGCTTCTGGTGTGGCGAAAGCATACGCCGACCTGATTACCATTTCTGGTTATGACGGTGGTACCGGTGCAAGTCCGCTTACCTCTGTGAAATACGCAGGTGGTCCATGGGAGCTAGGTCTGAGTGAGGCTCATCAAACGCTTCGTGCGAATGATTTACGGGATAAAGTACGTCTACAAACAGATGGTGGTTTAAAAACCGGTCTGGATGTTATTAAGGCAGCGATTCTTGGTGCAGAAAGTTTCGGCTTTGGTACAGGACCAATGGTCGCTCTGGGTTGTAAATACTTACGTATTTGTCACCTGAATAACTGTGCAACCGGTGTTGCAACTCAAAATGAGAAGCTGCGTACGCAACATTTCATTGGTTTGCCACAGATGGTGATGAACTACTTCCAGTTTGTTGCTCGTGAAACACAAGAGTGGTTAGCTAAGTTAGGTGTGGTCAGTCTGCAGGATTTGATAGGTCGCACTGACTTATTGGAGTTATTACCGGGTGAAACGACAAAACAACAAAGCTTGAATTTGGCGCCGTTATTGTCTTCCGCTGGTGTGTCTGCTGATAAACCACAATTCTGTTTAGAGCCAAAAAATGAACCTTATGATAAAGGTGAATTGGCTGAGCAAATGGTGGTTGATATCAAAGAAACCATTGTTAATAAAACTGGCGGTGAGTTCAGCTACGAAGTACGGAATATCAACCGGTCTATTGGTGCACGATTATCCGGTGAAATTGCCAAGTTATATGGTAACTATGGCATGTCTGATAAACCGATTCGTCTCAAATTGAAAGGTTCTGCTGGTCAAAGCTTTGGCGTGTTCAATGCTGGTGGTCTTGAAATGTACCTTGAAGGCGATGCCAACGACTACGTTGGTAAAGGTATGGCTGACGGTAAGCTTGTTATCTATCCTTCACCTGAGAGTGAGTTTGAAACGCAAGAAGCCAGTATCATGGGTAATACGTGCCTATATGGTGCAACAGGCGGATCGCTTTATGCGTCAGGTCGTGCTGGTGAACGCTTTGCTGTTCGTAACTCTGGTGCTACAGCCATCGTAGAAGGCGTAGGTGACCATGGTTGTGAATATATGACGGGCGGGGTTGTCGCTGTACTTGGTGAAACAGGGTTGAACTTCGGTGCTGGTATGACTGGTGGTCTGGCATTTGTATTAGATAGTGATAATACGTTTGCTGAGCGTTATAACAAAGAACTCGTCGAACTCGTCAGAATTGATAGCCCTGAAATGTCAGAATTATCACTCTATCTCAAAGGTATGATTGAAGATCATGTTCGTGAAACCGGTAGTGTGTGGGGACATCAGTTGCTCGATGCGTTTGAACAACGCATTAAAGAGTTCTGGTTAGTAAAACCAAAAGCAGCAGCAATTGATGGCTTGTTAAAACTTGCTACTAAAGCGGCATAAGTCCAGAGACTAAGATAATAATTATGGCAAAAAATACATTTCAGTTTTTAGATGTGGGGCGTTTCGACCCAAAGAAGCTTGATGCTGACGTTCGGATCAAACAGTTTGGTGAAATTTATGGTGATTTTGATGCCGATTCTTCAGCAGAGCAAGCAGACCGCTGTTTAGAGTGTGGTAACCCATACTGTGAATGGAAATGTCCCGTTCACAACTATATTCCGAATTGGCTGAAACTAGTTAGTGAGGGCAATTTAGAAGAAGCTGCCGAGCTATCTCATGCCACTAATACTCTGCCAGAAATTTGTGGCAGGGTGTGTCCGCAAGACCGATTGTGTGAAGGTGCGTGTACGCTAAATGATGGTTTTGGTGCAGTGACTATCGGTTCTGTTGAGAAATACATCACAGACACAGCGCTTGAGCAAGGCTGGCGCCCAGATTTATCTAATGTCGTCGAGACTGGCAAACGTGTCGCTATCATTGGGGCGGGTCCAGCAGGTTTAGGTGCTGCCGATGTCCTTGTGCGTAATGGTGTAAAGCCTGTTGTATTTGACCGTTATCCAGAAATAGGTGGTTTGCTGACATTCGGCATACCTGAATTCAAACTGGAAAAACAGGTTGTTAAGCGTCGTCGTGAAGTACTTGAAGGCATGGGTGTTGAATTCCGCTTGAACACCGAAGTGGGTAAAGACGTTGATTTTCAGACATTAATTGATGACTATGATGCCGTATTCCTTGGTATGGGTACATATACCTATATGAAGGGTGGTTTCCCTGGTGAAGACTTACCCGGTGTATATGAAGCCTTACCTTTCTTAGTAGCCAATAATAAACACTTACTCGATATTCCTACCGATGACTATGTCTCAATGGAAGGCAAACGCGTTGTGGTCTTGGGTGGTGGTGATACCGCAATGGATTGTAACCGTACTTCTATCCGTCAAAACGCAGAGAGTGTCACTTGTGCATATCGTCGAGACGAAGAGAACATGCCTGGTTCACGACGTGAAGTAAATAATGCGCGTGAAGAGGGTGTTCAGTTTTTATGGAACCGTCAGCCAGTAGAAATTGTGGGTAATGGTAAAGTCGAAGGCGTTAAAGTGGTGACTACCGCTTTAGGTGAAGCGGATGAACGTGGCCGTCGCCGTCCAGAGCCGGTGCCAGGAAGTGAAGAAATCATTCCTGCTGATGCGGTTGTCATTGCGTTTGGTTTCCGTCCAAGTCCAGCGCCATGGTTTGAGAAATTCAATATCTCAATCGATGATGGTGGTCGCGTATTAGCTCCTTCAGAAGCAGCGATTAAGTACCAAACAACTAACCCTAAGATTTTTGCCGGTGGTGATATGGTTCGTGGCTCTGACCTGGTTGTGACTGCAGTATGGGAAGGACGTCAGGCGGCAGAAGGTATTCTGGATTTCTTAGACGTTTAATTACTGATCTACATCATTAAACAATAAGGCTTTTTCATACAGAGATATCGCATCCTGTATGATGAAGCCTTTTTTATATCTATTACTTTCAAAGTAGGTCCAGTTATTCAGGAGTCAATGGTGAGTAGTCTACAAAATGATCGTTATCTCAGAGCATTACTAAAACAGCCCGTCGATAAAACGCCGGTATGGGTAATGCGGCAGGCAGGTCGATATTTACCTGAATATCGTAAAGTCAGAGAAAAAGCCGGTAATTTTATGACGCTTTGCTCAACCCCTGAATTGGCTTGTGAAGTGACACTGCAACCGCTTAGACGCTATGATCTTGATGCCGCGATCATCTTTTCAGATATTTTGACAATTCCTGATGCAATGGGGCTTGGACTACATTTTGTGACAGGTGAAGGGCCTAAGTTTTCTAAAACAATTCAGACTGCTCAGGATATAGCTAATCTTTCAGTTCCTGATATGGAAGATTCCCTGGGGTATGTGATGGATGCAATTCGTCTCACCAGAAAAGAAATCGATGGCAAAGTACCACTCATCGGTTTTAGTGGCAGCCCGTGGACATTGGCTTGTTATATGGTAGAAGGTGGTAGTAGTAAAGATTTCGCCAAGATTAAGGGAATGATGTTTGATTCACCTAATCAAATGCATACTCTGTTAAACGTGTTAGCGGATTCTGTGATTGCCTATCTTAATGCCCAAATTAATGCCGGTGCACAGGCGATTATGTTGTTTGATACCTGGGGTGGGGCTCTCAGTCCTGAAAATTATAAAACCTTCTCTCTCGCCTATATGGAAAAAATTGTGAATGGTTTAACTAAAGAGTCTGAAGGCCGAGAAGTGCCGGTTACACTATTTACCAAAGGTGGCGGACAGTGGCTCGAGTGGATGGCTGAAACTGGTGTCAATGGCCTTGGTTTAGATTGGACAACAGATATTCGTTCAGCAAGACAAAGCGTTGGTGAGAAAGTCACACTGCAAGGCAATATGGATCCATGCGTGTTATATGCATCACCTGACCGAGTTGAACAAGAAGTCAGTACGATACTTGATGCTTATGGGAAAGGGACGGGCCATGTTTTTAACCTCGGCCATGGTATTCATCCATCAGTTGACCCAGAGAATATGGCAAGACTTGTTGAGTCAGTTCACCGGTTAAGCGAAAAATATCATCAGTAAACTTTGCTGATTGTTAAGCATAAAAAAGGGCAAGTAATCAATACTTGCCCTTTTTTTATGAGATTATCTAACGACTGATTTATTTACCAGTGTTAGTAAACTCTGGGTATGCTTCCATACCACATTCAACGTAGTCAACACCTTCGTACTCTTCTTCTTCAGAGACACGAATACCCATGACTGCTTTGAGGATACCCCAGACAATTAAGCTGACAACGAATACCCAAACAAAGATAGTTGCTGCACCGATTAACTGACCAGAGAAAGAAGCATCGCTGTTTGTTAAAGGCACTGCTAACAGACCCCACAGACCAGCTGTACCGTGAACAGAGATTGCACCAACTGGGTCATCGATTTTCACTTTGTCTAAGAAGATGATTGAGAAGACAACGATGATACCGCCGATTGCACCGATGATAGTAGCCATCAGTGGTGATGGTGTATCAGGGCCAGCTGTAATAGCAACCAAACCTGCTAATGCACCGTTCAAAATCATTGTCAGGTCAGCTTTGCCAAACATCAGTTTAGCTACAATAAGTGCTGCGATAACACCACCTGCAGCAGCAGCATTAGTGTTGAGGTAAACATTTGCAACGGCGTTTGCACTTTCAACTGAAGCAGTTGCTAGAACAGAACCACCATTGAAACCAAACCAACCCATCCACAGGATGAATGTACCCAGAGTAGCTAATGGTAAGTTAGCACCAGGAATTGGGTTAATTTGACCATTTGGACCGTACTTACCTTTACGAGCACCAAGTAACAGAACACCTGCTAAAGCAGCGGCAGCACCAGCCATGTGTACGATACCTGAACCAGCGAAGTCTAAGAAACCAAGATCGCCAAGGTTGTACATGCCGAATACATCATTACCGCCCCAAGTCCAGCTACCTTCCATTGGGTAAATGAAAGCAGTCATGACTACAGCGAAAGCAGCAAAAGTCCATAACTTCATACGCTCCGCTACTGCACCAGACACGATTGACATAGTGGCTGCAACGAAGACTGCTTGGAAGAAGAAGTCAGATGATGGTGAGTATGTTGCTGGATCCTCTGCGCCAGTGACACCGTCAGCAGCAAGACCATCCAAGAAAATACCGCCGCCATACATGAGATCATAACCAACAATCAGATACATGGTGCATGCGATAGCATAAGTTAAAATATTTTTAGTCAGTATTTCTGTGGTGTTTTTCGACCGAACCAGACCTGATTCAAGCATGGCAAAGCCGGCCGCCATCCACATAACCAAGGCGCCACTTACTAAAAAGTAAAAGGTATCCAGGGCATACTGGAGTTCGAAGATACTATTTTCCATATTCTCTACTCCTCAAGCTTATAATGCATCTGGGCCGGTTTCGCCTGTGCGAATGCGGACCACTTGCTCTAATGGATAAACAAATATTTTACCGTCACCAATTTTGCCAGTATTGGCACCTTTGATAATGGCTTCAATCACTTGTTCGACGATATCGTCATCAACGGCGATTTCCAGTTTCAATTTAGGTAAGAAATCAACGACATATTCAGCACCACGATATAACTCTGTGTGGCCTTTTTGACGTCCAAATCCTTTTACCTCTGAAACCGTCAATCCTTGTACGCCGATTTCTGAGAGAGATTCTCTGACATCATCAAGCTTGAAGGGCTTAATAATTGCTACAACTTGTTTCATAAGCGTATTTCCTTCTGTAGAAAATCTACCCCCTCAACATCGAGGGGGTAGCTGTGAGAAGTTTAGAATGATTTACTGACGCTGACTAAGAAGCGATCATCTGCTGCACTGTCTGAACCTGCGAAGTCATCGCCATCACTATCTGTGCCAACATATGCAATTGACCAATCAAAGCCGACAAAAGGTTTTGACAGACCAATTGTGTAGTCAACATAGCTGTCAGAAAGTGAGCTATCACCATCGTTACGATCTGAGTCTGTGTAACCTACAGCTGCATTGAGAGCAATGCCATATGGAAGCTCATAGTCAAAAGACAGGTTGTAATAGATTTCATCGATATCGTCATCACCACCCCATTCAGGTGTATAACCAACCATCGCTGTGAAGTAGCTGTATGATAAAGATGCGAAGTATTCGTTGTAATCAGTGTCAGAATCACTGGTGCCAGGGTAAAAATAACGAACTACAGATACATCGTAACCAACACCTGAGTCGCCGAATACATTTCCATAACCAACGTAACCATCAATTTCAATGCTGCTGTCGTCAGATGTTGATAAGTTGGAAGCCCATACTCCAGCATATAAGCCAGATGCGTGCGCATAATCGAAGCTGCCTTGGATTGCTGGGTCTTCATCAGTGAATGAGATACCACGGAACAGGTAATCACTGAAAAGCCCGACTGTTGCACTTGTTGAGTGCTGACCGTCTTCACTTTCCCAAGCCATTGCTGATGAAGCAGCAAACATGGTTGATGCTGCTAATGTAAGAGCCGAAATTGTACGTAATTTCATTATGGTGTTACTCCTCGGTTTAAAATGTTTTTAGTCTTTTTTGAATACCTGCGTTGGTCTTTTGCAACACTTTGTATTCAGACTACAACAACAAGAGCAGAATGTGTGCCAACTTTACAAATACTATAAAAAACAGAGGGATGAGGAGGTGATGGAAACAGTTTAGGCTTAACATGCGATCAATTTGGTGCGACAAATTTAACGCTTTGTCCAAAATGGTGCAGTTATGTTTTATTCATCGCCATGCTTGCACTGAGTTGGTATGATTGCCATACCTTTTATAAAGTGACGTATATGACTTATCCACAAATTGATCCCATTGCCCTTAGCATCGGCCCACTTCACATACATTGGTACGGGCTGATGTATTTATTAGGTTTTTTGTTTGTCTGGTTGCTGGGACTTTATCGCGTCAATAAAACGGACTGGACTCGGCAACAATTGGAAGATTTATTGTTTTACGGCGCGGTAGGCGTGATTATTGGTGGGCGTGTAGGGTATGCCATTTTTTATGATTTTCAGGCGAATCTGGAGAACCCATTAAACATATTCAAAATATGGCAAGGTGGAATGTCTTTCCACGGTGGTTTGTTGGGTGTACTAGCTGCCTTTGCGTGGTTTGGTAAGAAAACAGGTAAATCCTTTTTTGATATCAGTGATTTTATTGCGCCGATGGTACCTATCGGCTTGATGTTTGGTCGGATCGGTAACTTCATTAATGGTGAGCTATGGGGGAAAGTCACAGATGTGCCTTGGGCCATGGTGTTTCCTGGTGCGGGCCCACTACCAAGACATCCATCGCAACTTTATGAAGCTGCCTTAGAAGGTGTTTTGCTATTTATCATCTTATGGTGGTTCTCATCCAAACCAAGACCGAAAGCGGCTGTTTCTGGCTTATTCTTATTGGGATACGGCTTTTTCCGTTTCTTGGTAGAATTCGTGCGTATTCCTGATGCTCAATATGGATATTTAGCTTTTGATTGGTTAACCATGGGACAAATTCTATGCTTACCTATGATCTTTTTTGGCATCATTCTGATGATTGTATCTTATAAGGTTGAAGCTAGAGTAAAACCGTAAGCCAAGTTGCAGTGGCGATGAGAATAGTCATTAACACAGCAAACGAACCATAATCTTTAGCGCGCCCAGATAACTTATGTTTGTCTGTACTTACCCGGTCAACAACGGTTTCAATCGCTGAGTTGAGTACTTCCACAATCATGACTAACACGATGCTGGAAATCATCAAAAGTCGTTCTACCGCTGTGACATCCAAGTAAAAACTGAACGCTGTTAATATAACAAAGGCAAAAAATTCCTGACGGAAAGCTTCTTCATGTTTTAAAGCTGATCGAAGACCCTGCCATGAGTAGACCAGAGCGAAGAGTAAACGCTTAATGCCACGATTTTTTTCCATAAAGTTCTCAGCAGTTATTAATATAAATGTTTGAATTATAGGCAAACATTATTAACAGCATGTTAAAATTACCTCCTTTAATTTCTAGATTGTTGGTGTGATATGAGTTTCCAGGATCATTATGAGGTCATCGTTGTCGGTGGTGGCCATGCCGGAACCGAAGCGGCGTTAGCTTCTGCTCGTCAGGGTGTGAAAACACTATTACTGACGCAAAATATCGAGACACTAGGACAGATGAGCTGTAATCCAGCAATCGGTGGCATCGGAAAGGGGCACCTGGTAAAAGAAATTGATGCTCTAGGTGGCATTATGGCGAAAGCCGCTGATAGAGCCGGTATTCAGTTTCGCACATTAAACTCTAGTAAAGGGCCTGCGGTCAGAGCAACACGAGCTCAGGCAGATCGTATTCGATACAAAGCGACGGTCCGTGCTTACCTGGAAAACCAACCCAACCTCTATATATTCCAACAGCCAGTCGATGATCTGGTGGTAGAAAATGATCGCGTTGTGGGTGTTGTGACTCAGGCAGGACTGCGTTTCTCAGCTAAAGCGGTTGTGTTAACGGTGGGTACCTTCCTTGGCGGGTTGATACATATTGGTTTACAAAACCATCAGGGCGGTCGTGCTGGCGACCCAGCTTCCATCGCTCTATCCCAACGTTTGCGTGCCTTACCTTTTAGAGTTGACCGTCTTAAAACAGGCACACCACCACGCATAGATATCAATAGTATTAATTTCTCAGAGCTGACCGAGCAGCCTGGTGATACCCCCACGCCAGTATTTTCATTCTTGGGTAAAGCTGAGCATCATCCTCGTCAAATCTCGTGTTACATCACTCACACTAATGAACGAACACATGATGTCATTAGAAATAATCTGGATCGTTCACCGATGTACAGCGGTGAAATCGAAGGTATTGGTCCACGTTACTGTCCCTCTATCGAAGATAAAGTGGTTCGTTTTGCCGATCGTCAATCACACCAGATTTTTCTAGAGCCAGAGGGATTGGAGTGCGGTGAAGTTTATCCAAATGGCATCTCGACAAGTCTTCCATTTGATGTGCAGTATGAAATAGTGCGCTCGATGAAAGGTTTGGAGAATGCTCATATCACAAGACCGGGCTATGCGATTGAGTATGACTTCTTTGATCCTCGTGATTTGCACCCCTGGCTGGAAACAAAATACATGGCAGGTCTGTTCTTTGCCGGTCAGATTAATGGCACTACTGGTTATGAAGAAGCGGGTGCCCAAGGATTAATTGCTGGTCTGAATGCTGGGTTGCAGGCCCGAGGTGAAGAGCAGTGGTATCCTCGTCGTGATGAAGCCTATATGGGCGTATTGATTGACGACTTGATTACATCAGGCACACGTGAACCTTACCGAATGTTTACTAGTCGTGCTGAATATCGTCTCATGCTGCGTGAGGATAATGCGGATATCCGCCTGACACCAATTGGTCGTCAATTAGGTCTGGTTGATGATGAACGCTGGGCCGTATTTAATGAAAAACAGGATGCTGTGGCAAGGGAAAATGCGCGTCTTGATAGCTATAAGTTTGTACCGGAAAAAGTGGACCAAGAAAAAGCTGAGCAGGTGTTGGGAGAAAAACTCAATAAAGTGGCGTCGGCCAAAGAATTACTTAGACGTCCGAAAGTGGATTATGCAGGCCTGTTAGATTTAATGGGAGAGTCAATGGATATTGCTGATGATGTCGCCGAGCAAGTGGTGATTCAGGCGAAATATTCGGGTTATATTGATCGTCAACAAAATGAGATTGATCGATTACAGCGTCATGAGAATACAGAATTACCTTTAGACATGGACTATAAAAATGTGCGTGGTCTATCCAACGAAGTGAGAGAGAAGTTAGAACACGCCAGACCTGGTAATTTGGGTCAGGCTGCACGAATCTCAGGTGTGACACCTGCAGCCGTTTCTTTATTGTTGGTTCATTTAAAACGAAGTGGTTTGAGTGAAGCCAGTTAATGCTTGAAGCGAGCTTGTTACATCAATTAAAGCGTGGTTGTAAATTACTTAATCTGACTTTGTTAGATGAGCAATATGACAGGCTAGTGGCATATGTCATGCTGCTACATAAGTGGAATAAGGTCTACAACCTCACTTCTGTGCGCGACCCTGAACAAATGATGGCGAGACATATTATCGATAGTCTTTCTGTCTTACCCTATATTTCATCAACGTCATTACTTGATGTCGGAACCGGTGGGGGCTTGCCTGGGGTGCCTGTTGCTATATGCCAGCCGCAAACGCGAGTGACATTGCTCGACAGTAATTCAAAGAAAACGCGTTTCTTACAGCAAGTCAAAGCAGAACTGGCGTTAGATAATGTGACGGTTGTGCATGGACGCGTTGAACAGGTATCTTTACCTAAATTTGCTATCATCACGGCACGGGCATTTGCCAGTATTGATGACATCATTCAGTTAGCAGGTCAACATTGTGAGGACAAGGGCTACTTGGTGCTCATGAAAGGGACTTATCCTGAAGATGAATTAGCATTTGAATCGACAGACTTTCATTTGCACGATGTGCTCTCGTTGACGGTTCCAGAGTGTGATGGTGAAAGACATTTAGTAAGACTTATCAAGGATTAAGACTGAGTATGGGCGATATCTTTGCAGTGACCAATCAGAAAGGTGGCGTTGGAAAAACGACCACCACCGTCAATCTGGCCGCGTCACTGGCAGATTATGGAAAAAAAGTCCTACTCATCGATCTCGATCCGCAAGGTAATGCCACCACTGGTTGTGGGCTCGATAAAAATGAGATAGAAAACAGCAGCTATGAAGTCATCATGGCTGAAGCTCGGGCAGCAGACGCTATAATACGCCCTGAAGAAATTGGTTTTGATGTCATGCCAACCAATGCTGATTTGACGGCTGCTGAAGTAGAGTTGCTTGAGAGTAAGTTACGTGAACATCGTTTACGTATTGCTCTTGAGTCGACACGCGAGAAGTACGATTACATTCTCATTGACTGTCCACCTTCGCTGAGTATGCTAACCGTTAATGCACTGGTGGCATCGCAAGGGGTGTTGATCCCCATTCAGTGTGAATATTATGCACTGGAAGGTCTGTCGTCGTTATTACGAACAATTGAGAGAGTTAAGCAAAGGGCTAACCCAACTCTGGATGTGACGGGATTATTAAGAACGATGTTTGACGCCCGAAACAATCTGGCAAACGAAGTATCTCGACAATTGATTAGCCATTTTGAAGGCAAGGTTTTCCATTCAATTATTCCGAGAAATGTACGTTTGGCTGAAGCTCCGAGTCACGGGTTACCCGTACTGAATTATGATCGTGCTTCAAGAGGTTCGATAGCTTATATGGCGTTGGCAAGTGAGTTTATGCGACGACAGAAGCAAAGTGCTAAATGATAAAGGTTAATCAACAATGAGTAAAAAAAGAGGTTTAGGCCGCGGACTAGATGCCTTACTTGCAGATGTGCATCAGGAAGACACTACAAATCTAGATGACAGTTTGCAGCACTTTCCTCTTGATATGATTCAGCCTGGCAAATATCAACCGCGTGTGGATATGTCACAAGAGTCTCTGGAAGAGCTGGCTGATTCTATTCGGGCACAAGGCTTGGTTCAGCCTATTATTGTTCGGCCTGTAGCTGAAGGTAAGTATGAAATCGTGGCAGGTGAACGCCGTTGGCGTGCTTCCAGGATGGCTGGTCTGGTAGAAGTCCCTGTACTGGTTCGTGATGTATCTGATCGTAGTGCCATTGCTATGGCATTGATAGAGAATATTCAGCGTGAAAATCTTAATCCGATGGAAGAAGCAAATGCATTATTCCGTCTACGTGAAGAATTTGAAATGACGCATCAGCAAACTGCAGAGGCTGTCGGTAAATCACGTGCCACCGTGACGAACTTATTACGTTTACGAAACCTTAATGAGGATGTAAAACGCATGCTCGAGAATGGTGACATTGAAATGGGTCATGCAAGAGCCTTATTAGGGTTAGAAGGTGATGTTCAATCTGATGCGGCCAGACAAATTGTAGAAAAAGTACTTTCTGTCAGAGAAACTGAGCAACTCATAAGACGGATACTCAAACCCAGTAACGACAAGAAAGCTGAGCCGGCAGTCAACCCAGCAGATATTCAGGAAATAGAACAACGCATCAGCAGCAAACTAGGTAAAGGTATCAGCATTAAGCATCGCGCCAATGGCAAGGGCAAGTTGGTATACGATTATGCCAATATTGATGAGCTTAAAAACCTGATCGAACAACTGGGCGCTTAAATCCTTCTTTAGCTGTTTTTGTTGCACAGAAAAAGTGAAAATGCGGACACTAATGGTGCGAAATTTCTGAATATCCCTGGTTAATGATCATCACCATTCATCGCTTGAAAAACACGTATACAATCAAAGAGGCACATCGGTAAATTGATAGGTATAGCCCACTTTGATTATGGGTGTAAGTATGTACTCACTATAATTTTGTCAGGCTTAATGAAAATTGTCTCGATAGTATCTTGTTGATCCAGCCTTATTTGTTGGACTGCCTATTGCATATCATCCAGTTCTTGATAAGAATTTGGAATCCATGCGATGCGTATATTGAAGAAAATGTTTGCAAGCTCTTCTCCAGTGCAGCCGTTGCCAGACGAGACTGACGCGATAGAGGAAGAAATTGATGCAGCAAGTTTTTCTGATGAAGAAAAACGCTTTTATCGTGCTCTTCAATTAGTCAGCTCTCAAACTTCTCAGTTATCACGCCAAATTTTCCGTGCACTTGAAGTGCAGGAGAATTTTCTCTCTGAGATCAACCAACGCACAACTAAGCTGGATGCTGAGTTGAATATGGCCAATGACTATTTGAACAGTTCAAACTCAACAGTCGGAGCCTTGCAATCTCAAATCAATATAGAAGTTGACCAAGTGAATACTTCCGTTAGTGAAGCTATGGAGCAAATCACTCAAACGCTGTCAGAAAAATCGATGAGCGTGACGGAAGTATTGGATGGCATATTGGAAATAGGAAAGGGCGTGAATTTACTCGCTCTGAATGCAGCCATCGAAGCTGCACGAGCTGGTGAACATGGAAGAGGATTTGCTGTTGTCGCTGATGAAGTCAGGCGACTAGCCTCTGTGACGATGGAGCAAGCCCAGCAGGCGGCTGAACAACTTGATTTCAGCCAGGTCAATAATGAACTTCAAAACATCAATCAAACGAATAAACAACGTTTAGATAATTTTGTGGATGTTATTCAGGCGGCAACAGGCCAGCTTACACAACTATTTCAATCCATTAGTGAACAACTGACGTTGGTAATGAATAACACGGCAGTGATATTCGAAACCTTGGACTTAAGCTCCGGTTCAATGAAGCGTATCCAGAGTAAAAATCGTATTATCAATGACGTTGCCGAAGAAATGACAACGGGGCTGGATCATATAGATATTCAGCATGCAACGATTGATAAAGCGGTGACGGCTTTTGATAACACGCTAAAAAAACTATATATGGTGCCTGACCCAGCTCATGATCAGTTAGATGATATATTGCGTCGAGGTAAGTTACGAGTTGCCGTTGAGCCAAATTTCGTAGGTCTTTCTTTCCGTGAAAGGTTAGGTGAACCACTTAAAGGTCTGGATGTGGATTATGCACACGCATTCGCCAAATTTCTGGGAGTGGAGTGTGAGTTTATTGAAGCACCTTGGGATATGTGTACGGAGCTACTGACCTCAGGCAGGAACTTCGGTGAACCACCTGCTGATATTGTTATCAGTGCGTTGCCGCCCTCTGCAGAATATGACAATGTCGCTTATTCGGAAGCCTATACCTACTTACACTGGGTCTTAGCGAGACGTAAAGACGATAAACGTATCAATAGTCTCAGTGACCTTGATGGAAAGGTCATGGGGATTATAAATGACCCCGCAGCAGTAGAGTTACTGGAAGAGAACGGCGTACGATGGAGCAGTAATGAAAACAAGCCTGGAGGGAGTTGTGTTCTTGAGAATTTGATTGCCTATTCAGATCAATCTCGTATTCATCACTGTCTGGCTGATGGTGTGGTAGACGCTTTTGGTGTTGATTTGCCAATTTATCATTGGGCTAGCAAAAATCCATCAAGCCCATGGTATAACAAGATCGAGATTCTTCCTGGCAATATCGCGAAGCAACCTTACTACTACACGATGGCAGTGAATGCATGGGCATCAAGTTATCGTTTACTTGCTAAAGCGAATGAGTTCATTAGCTGGTTCAAACAACAAAATGAACGTATGACGATTGAAAAAAAGTGGCAGGGTGAGCCCGTACAGGGACAAGTCAGTTATCGTGACGAACCGGGTGAGCTGATGGGGGAACCTGAGTTGAAACAGCTCTACATGGCACATTGTGAGAAATTTAAATTAACCCCAAAAAGTTTGAACTTGCAGGCCAATACGCGGCAAGAAGTTGCCTGATGCGATAGCACCAGAACAAATATAAGCTTAGCTATAGCGCGTTTACAGTCAGATGTGAGAGTATGAGCAAGTAAGTTAAAGGGGATTGCGTCGATTATTTGCGTGATACTAGGAGAACGATTAAGTGGATATTTGTCGTTGACCCAACTAAGTATACGTCTATATAATGCCCTGATTTGCTTAACGCAAAGACCAAATCCAAGTGGAAAAAATGGAGCAATTAACTAGATTGCAGCCACTCAAACGCGTTGTGTGGTGGCAAGTTGCAATGTGGGGGTTGATTGTAATTTTCACCTCTTGGTCAAGTGGTTTTGAGAGCGCAATTGCGGCCGGTTTTGGCAGCGTCATTGCAATCATCAATACTCTCTTGATGATATGGCATATTCTGCGAGCAGTGGAGACTGCAAAAGCAGATGCCAATAGAAATTTAAGTAGAGCATACAGATGTGTAGCTGAACGCTGGCTGAATACGATTGTAATGTTTGCCACTGGCATCGTTTTGCTGGAGATGAATATTGTCGCGTTGATGCTTGGTTTTACAGCCACACAGATGATGTTGTTTATGGGACAGACTAACCGGGCTTGAAACCGACATGGCTAGTGAAACAATTACTACATCAGAATATATCAAGCATCACCTTCAGAATCTGACTTTTGGTCAGAAACAAATACAAACTGAGCCTGGGGTTTGGGCTCCAAGCGGCGACTGGGGCTTTGCAACCTCAGCTGAAGAAGCCGCCAAAATGGGATTTTGGGCTATCAACGTCGATACGATGTTTATGTCTCTCCTACTTGGCGCTCTAATGATGTGGTTTTTCCGCAGCGCAGCTAAAAAAGCGTCAGCTGGTATTCCTACCGGCATGCAAAACTTTGCTGAAATGATCATCGACTTCATCGATGACACTGTGAGAGGTTCTTTCTCCGGTGGTAAAAATAATCTTGTTGCACCTCTTGCTCTGACCATCTTTGTCTGGATTTTCCTGATGAACTTAATGGACTTGATACCGGTTGATATCATTCCAATGGCGGTAGCGCAAAGCGCAGCAGCAATGTTTGGTGCAGATCCGCATCATGTGTTCTTCAAAATCGTACCTTCAACTGATCCAAATGCCACACTTGGTATGGCGTTATTAGTCTTTGCCTTAATGCTTTTCTATAGCTTTAAGATTAAGGGTACAGGTGGTTTCCTCGGTGAATTAGCATTCCAACCTTTCGGTAAATGGGCATTGCCAATTAACTTGATTCTGGAAACTGTCACATTACTGTCGAAACCATTCTCATTGGGCTTACGACTCTTCGGCAATATGTACGCCGGTGAGATGGTATTCATCCTGATCGCGACTATGTATAGCGCTGGTCTTGTGATGGGATCTTTTGCTGGTCTGTTACAGATTGGCTGGGCGATTTTCCATATTCTGATTATCACGTTACAGGCATTTATCTTTATGGTGCTGACAACGGTATATCTGGATATGGCACATCAAGAACATCATTGATGTTTATTGGGTTTTTAACTTTTTGTTTTTAGTCTTTACTTTTTTGTAGGAGAAAAAAATGGATATGGGTTTAGTTTATATTGCTGGTGCTTTGATGATCGGCTTGGGCGCACTGGGTGCGGCGATTGGTGTTGGTTTATTAGGTGGTCGTTTCTTAGAAGCTGCTGCTCGTCAACCTGAATTAGTTCCTATGTTACGTACACAGTTCTTCTTGGTTGCTGGTCTGGTTGACGCGGTACCAATGATTGCAGTTGGTTTGGCTATGTACGTTCTGTTCGCAGTGGCTGGTTAAGATTTATAAATCCCCATTAGCGATTAATTAGAGGTACAGGCATGAATATCAATGCAACCATCATAGGCCAGATGATCGCCTTTGCGATCTTCATCGCCTTCTGCATGAAGTATGTATGGCCACCTATCATGCAAGCGCTTGAAGAGCGTAAAAAGAAAATTGCTGACGGTCTGGCAGCTGCAGAGCGTGGTAGACATGAGCAGGAATTGGCTGAGAAACGTGCACAACAAGTGATCCACGAAGCAAAAGAGCAAGCGAATGAAATCGTTGCTCAAGCAACAAAACGTGGTAATCAAATTGTGGACGAATCAAAAGACAATGCCCGTGTTGAAGGTGAGCGAATCCTGTCAGCTGCGAAAGCAGAAATTGAGCAGGAAGCAAACCGTGCTCGTGACGAGTTGAAGTCACAAGTTGGCAGTATTGCGCTGGCTGGTGCCGGTAAAATTGTCGGCCGTGAAATTGATGAAAAGGCACACACCGATTTGCTTGACGAATTGGTTAGCCAAATCTAGAGGAATGTTAGGATGGCAGAAGCAATAACCATCGCTCGTCCTTATGCCAACGCGGTATTTTCTATCGCGCAGGAAAAAGGCGAGTTGAAGGCGTGGTCTGACCTGCTTGCGGTTTTAGCACAGTGTGTTTTAGAACCAGAAATGCAATCCATTATCACTAGCCCTGCAGTAAGTGACGAGCAGGCTGTTGATTTGTTGGCAGAGATTGCTGGCGATGCAATGACAGCTGATGCACGCAACTTTCTGTTGTTGTTGGCAGAAAATAACCGTCTGTTACTTTTGACAGACATTACCGTTCTCTTTGAAGCATTACGCGAAGAAGCTGAAAAATTAATGACCGCTGATGTAATCTCAGCACGTCCACTAACGGAAGAGCAATCAGCTAAAATTTCTGCTGCTCTGAAAGCCCGTTTAGGCCGTGACATTACATTAAACACGACCATTGATGAGAGCTTACTTGGCGGTGCAATTATTCGAGCAGGCGATATGGTAATTGACGGTTCTGCCGTGGGTAAACTGAACAGACTGGCCAACGCTATTACATAAGCGGCCCGTTTATAGAGGAAACAGAGATGCAACTGAATTCAGCAGAAATCAGTGACCTGATCAAAAAGCGTATCGAAAGCTTTGAAGGGGCCACTGAAGCGCGTACAGAAGGTACCGTAGTCGGTGTTACCGACGGTATCGTTCGTATTCATGGCTTAGCAGATGTGATGTCAGGGGAAATGCTTGAATTCCCAGGAAACACGTTTGGTATGGCCCTTAACCTTGAGCGTGACTCAGTAGGTGCCGTTATTTTGGGTGCTTACCAACACATTTCAGAAGGCGACAAAGTTAAATGTACTGGTCGTATTCTTGAAGTCCCAACAGGCGAAGCCCTATTAGGTCGTGTTGTTGATTCACTCGGTAAACCAATTGATGGTAAAGGCGACATCAACGCAGAAAGCTCTTCTCCAATTGAGAAAGTAGCGCCTGGTGTTATCGCTCGTCAATCGGTTGATCAACCTATCCAAACTGGTTTGAAATCAGTTGACTCTATGATCCCAGTCGGTCGTGGCCAGCGTGAGCTGATCATCGGTGACCGTCAAACGGGTAAAACAGCGATTGCTATAGACACCATCATCAACCAAAAAGGTACAGGCGTTAAATGTATCTATGTGGCTGTTGGTCAAAAAGCGTCTTCTATTGCTAACGTTGTTCGTAAATTAGAAGAGCATGGTGCATTAGATCACACCATCATCGTTGCGGCTTCTGCATCAGATTCTGCTGCACTGCAATTTATTGCTCCTTATGCAGGTTGCTCGATGGGTGAGTACTTCCGTGATAAGGGTGAAGATGCACTGATCATCTATGATGACTTAACTAAACAAGCATGGGCCTACCGTCAGGTATCTCTGTTGTTACGTCGTCCACCTGGTCGTGAAGCATACCCTGGTGACGTTTTCTACCTTCACTCACGTCTGTTAGAACGTGCTGCACGTGTTAACGCAGACTACGTTGAAAAAGAAACTAACGGTGCTGTAACTGGTAAAACAGGTTCATTAACCGCATTACCAATCATCGAAACACAAGCTGGTGACGTTTCTGCATTCGTTCCGACTAACGTAATTTCGATCACTGACGGTCAGATCTTCCTAGAAACTGACTTATTCAACTCAGGTATCCGTCCTGCGATTAACGCGGGTCTATCGGTATCTCGTGTTGGTGGTGCGGCTCAGACTAAAATCATCAAGAAACTGGGCGGTGGTATTCGTCTAGACTTAGCTCAGTATCGTGAATTGGCAGCGTTCGCTCAGTTTGCTTCTGACCTTGATGAAGCGACACGTGCACAGATTAACCGTGGTCAACGTGTTACTGAACTGATGAAACAGAAACAATATCAACCTCTGTCAGTGGCTGAAATGGCGGTATCGCTGTTCGCAGCTAACGAAGGTTTCCTGGATGATGTTGAAGTCAATAAAGTGGGCGACTTTGAAGCCGCTTTATTAGCGAATATGCATTCAAACCAAGCTGACTTGATGGCAACTATTAACGAAACCGGTAACTTTAATGACGACATTGCAGCGCAAATGAAAACTGCAATTGAGAGCTTTAAAAAAACTGGTAGCTGGTAATCGGAGCATAAGTCATGGCTAGCGGTAAAGAGATACGGACTCAAATTGGCAGCATCAAAAATACGCAGAAAATTACTTCTGCTATGGAGATGGTTGCAGCGAGTAAAATGCGTAAGGCTCAAGATCGCATGGCAGCGACACGTCCTTATTCAGACAAGATTTACAACGTTATTCAGCATTTAGCTTTTGCACATCCAGAGTACAAACATCCGTACTTACAAGATCGTGAAGAAAGCAAGCGTGTTGGCTACATTGTGGTCTCGTCTGATCGCGGACTTTGTGGCGGTCTGAATAACAACCTGTTTAAATCCGTTTTGAAAGATATCAAAACAAAATTGGATGCAGGTTTGGAAGTAGATGTCTGTGCTATCGGCCAGAAAGCGTCTACTTTCTTTAAACGACTGCCCGTCAACCTTGTCAGTCAGAAAGTGCAATTAGGTGATGCGCCACAAGCGCATGAACTGATTGGTACTGTTAAGGTTATGCTGGATGCTTACAACGAAGGTCAGATTGACAGCCTATATTTTGTTTATAACGAGTTCGTGAACACCATGACTCAAGACAACAAAATTGTACGGTTGTTACCGGCCAAGCCTGAGAAGCCGAGCGAAGAGCTTTCCCATCACTGGGATTACATTTACGAACCTGATGCAAAAGATGTACTTGACGACCTGCTCGTTCGTTACATCGAATCATTAGTTTACCAAGGTGTTGTCGAGAATATTGCCTGCGAGCAAGCATCTCGAATGATCGCAATGAAAAATGCGAGCGACAATGCAGGTGATCTTATTGATGACTTGCAATTGGTTTACAACAAAGCTCGACAAGCTGCGATTACGCAAGAGATCTCCGAGATTGTTGCAGGTGCCGCTGCGGTATAACTGATATAGAAGATATTAAGAGGAAGCGAGATGAGCTCTGGAAAGATTGTTCAAATTATCGGCGCGGTCGTCGACGTGGAATTCCCACGTGACAGCCTGCCTAAAGTATATGACGCCCTCATGGTTGATGAAGCTGGCTTAACGCTGGAAGTTCAACAACAATTAGGTGACGGTGTTGTTCGCGCGATTGCCATGGGTACAACTGATGGTCTGAAGCGTGACTTAGCAGTTTCTAACACAGGTAAAGCGATTAGCGTACCGGTTGGTAAACAAACACTAGGTCGTATCATGGACGTCTTAGGTAACCCTATTGACGAAAAAGGCGACATCGGTGAAGAAGCACGTTGGGGTATCCATCGTTCTGCACCTACTTTTGACGAATTAGCAGCAAGTAATGAATTACTTGAAACAGGTATCAAAGTTATCGACCTGGTTTGCCCATTCGCTAAAGGTGGTAAAGTCGGTCTGTTCGGTGGTGCCGGTGTAGGTAAAACCGTTAACATGATGGAACTGATTCGTAACATCGCTATCGAGCATAGCGGTTACTCAGTATTCGCAGGTGTTGGTGAACGTACTCGTGAAGGTAACGACTTCTATCATGAAATGACAGATTCAAACGTTATCGACAAAGTATCACTGGTATATGGTCAGATGAATGAGCCACCTGGTAACCGTCTACGTGTTGCGTTGACTGGTCTGACCATGGCCGAATACTTCCGTGATGAAGGTCGTGACGTACTGTTCTTCGTTGATAACATCTACCGTTACACATTGGCCGGTACTGAGGTATCAGCGCTGTTAGGTCGTATGCCTTCTGCAGTAGGTTACCAACCGACACTGGCTGAAGAAATGGGTGTTCTGCAAGAACGTATCACGTCAACTAAGACAGGTTCTATCACATCTATCCAAGCGGTATACGTACCTGCGGATGACTTGACTGACCCATCACCTGCTACTACCTTCGCTCACTTAGACGCGACAGTTGTATTATCACGTTCAATTGCTGAATTAGGTATCTACCCAGCGATTGACCCGTTAGATTCAACTTCACGTCAGCTTGATCCATTAGTGGTTGGTAACGAGCACTATGAAGTAGCACGTGGCGTTCAAGGTACATTGCAACGTTATAAAGAACTGAAAGACATCATCGCGATCTTGGGTATGGACGAACTGTCAGAAGAAGACAAACTGACTGTATCTCGTGCTCGTAAGATTCAGCGTTTCTTGTCACAACCGTTCTTCGTAGCAGAAGTCTTTACTGGTGCACCTGGTAAATACGTCTCTCTGAAAGACACGATTGCTGGCTTCCAAGGCATTCTGAATGGCGACTACGATTCACTACCAGAACAAGCGTTCTACATGGTAGGTAGCATCGAAGAAGCTGTCGAGAAAGCTAAGAAGTACTAATCCCCTGGGAGGTAAACATGGCTATGACTATCCATGTTGATATCGTAAGCGCAGAGAATCAGATCTTTTCAGGTCTGGCACAAGCTGTCTTTGCATCAGCTGTGTTGGGTGAAGTGGGTATTTACCCACGTCACACACCTATGCTGACTCGCCTTAAACCAGGTGAAGTTCGTGTCTTGAAAGAGAACGGCGAAGAAGAGCAGTACTACGTTTCTGGCGGCATGCTGGAAGTCCAACCACACGTTGTTACTGTGTTGGCTGACTCCGCATTACGTGCGGCTGACGTTGATGAAGCGGCTGCATTACAAGCGAAAGCGGATGCAGAAAAAGCGATCAATGATGGCTCAGCGAAACGTGACTTTGCAGAAGCTCAGAAAGAACTGGCTGAAGCAATGGCGCAACTGCGTGCAATCGAGCGACTAAGATCGAACAGTAAAGGACGCTAGTCTTTCACTGCAAAAAAATAAAAAAGGCTGTCCTCGTGACGGCCTTTTTTTTATCTATTGTCTGCTAAACTTAACCCATTATTACCAATACGGAATACCCTATGAGCCTGAGCATTATCATCCTCGCTGCCGGTAAAGGCACACGCATGAAATCAGCAAAACCCAAAGTCATGCACACATTGGCCAACAAACCTTTACTGCAACACGTGATTGATACCGCTAAACAACTCAATCCCAGTCAACTAGCCGTTGTGTGTGGCAGTGGTGCAGATGAGGTCATGCCTTATCTTGAACAGCAAGGTATCGATACGGCCATGCAGTTAGAGCAAAAAGGGACAGGCCATGCTGTTGAACAGGCCAAGGCTTTTTATCAGGAGAGTGATCAGGTTTTAGTCTTATACGGCGATGTACCACTAATAGAGCAGGGAACGCTGGAAGCTTTAATAAATGAAGGTGATGCCAATACACTCAAAGTGCTAACCACGGTATTAGATGACCCAACAGGTTATGGCCGTATCGTACGTGATGTCACTGGCCGTATGCTGATGATCACCGAAGAAAAAGATGCTAACGAAGAAACGCGTGAAATCAACGAAGTGAACACCGGCATCATGTGTATTCCAGCTAAATGGTTAAACACAGCCTTATCACAGCTCGATAATAATAATGCTCAAGGCGAATACTACCTAACTGATCTGATTGCTAAAGCCGTTGAAGAAGGCATGGAGATAGACTCGATCACCTGTGAAGATGATCAGGAAGTCGCTGGGGTTAATAACCGCGTGCAATTGGCCGAGTTGGAAAGCTACTACCAGCAGAAAGAAGCGACTGAATTAATGATGGCTGGCGTCACTATGCGTGATCCGGCTCGTGTAGATATTCGTGGTGAGCTAACAGTTGGACAAGATATTACCGTTGATGTGAATGTGATTTTTGAGGGTAATAATACGCTGGCAAATGATGTCACCATCGGTGCCAACTGCATCATCATCAATAGCATTATTCATGAAGGTGCTGAAATCCTGCCAAATAGCATCATTGAAAATGCCGAAGTAGGTGCTAACTGTTCGGTAGGTCCTTATGCCCGTTTACGTCCGGGTACCAATTTAGCTGCCAAAGCCAAAGTGGGTAACTTTGTAGAAGTGAAAAATGCGAATATCGGATTAGGTTCTAAAATCAATCATTTAAGCTATATTGGAGATACCGATATGGGGGCCGATGTGAATATTGGTGCCGGTACTATTACTTGTAACTATGATGGTGCGAATAAACATCGTACAGTGATTGGGGATCGGGTGTTTGTGGGGTCGGATACCCAGCTAGTGGCGCCTGTTACTGTTGAGGATGGGGCGACTATTGGCGCTGGGTCTACTATTCGGAAGGATGCACCTTCGGAGGCGTTAACTTTGACGGTGTCTAAGCAGAAGACGGTTAGTGGGTGGCAGAGGCCGGTAAAAAAATGAGATATTTTATACGGATAGACACATCGAAGTAAGATGGCTAAGAAGCGAGATGACAAAGAAGAGTTTTATGACTTAGTTCATCGAGAATACATAAATCTCCATAAGACGGGAAAGTGTACAAAAATAAGAGATTTATTCAGACAGGCCAAAGACTCGTATGAACAGAAATATATTTTTTCTTTGCTAACGAATAATGACTTTGGAGTATCTAAGTACATAAAAAGCAAGGATGTTTTTTCTATTAATAAAGAAAAACTAGATCAAAATATAGAAACGAACATATCCCACTTAGCAAAAATCTATACTCATTACCAACACCTAGACCTCAGTATCGATATTTCAAGTGGTGGCAAGTATGGATACATGTATGTTCTAGACAACCCTGGAATGCCAGGCTTAGTTAAGATTGGATACACGTGTAACTCTGCTTTTGATCGAGCAAAACAACTCTCATCAACTTCCGTCCCCTTCGCATTCAGAGTTAGATATTTAGCCAGAGTTAGAAAGCCTGAAAAAGTAGAGAGTGAAGTTCATGAGCTTTTGTTTGATAAGCGAGTGAATAATGCTCGAGAGTTTTTTCAAGTTTCACTCGACGAAGCCATCGAGGCTATAGAGAATACTGCAACTTACTTAAAGAAACAGGATAGTAGTCAAAGATTCTAGGGAGGTTGGTTGGGAAAAGCTCTGAAACCTAATGGTAAGTTACCTCTCTAACTTCACACGCTGCCGCGGGGCATTCATTTATTTTGCCTGCCCAAAATAAACGAACCAAACAAAAGGGCACCCGATATTGCCTTTGATCCAAAAATTAACCTTGCTTGATGGCGTGGTCGAAAACTCGCTGCGCTCAAACACTCGACCACTTAATCCATCAACCAAGCCTAATTTTTGGCGGCAATAGACGGGACGAAAAGTGATCCCTAATTCCCCGTTTGTGCTGACGAGGAATGACATTTATTCAGGTCTGAGGAGGCTAGTGTTTGATTCGTGGCATCCATGCCACTCACCCTTCGGGCGCCTCCGGCGTCCAAATCTGTTCCAGACAAATTTGTGAGCGCAGCGAGTTTTAACCAGACGCCAGACAAAGTGAGCAACGCAGTGGAGCTGTAGACCAGCACGGTGGGGTGCCCTAGGGTTGTTAGGGAAATGGGCATGCACAAAATCGTCTGGAACGATTTTGAATTGCGAAGCAACCTGCTTGCAGGTGAGCCATATGGATGTGGCGAATATTTCCCTGACTCGCCATCACGGCGAAATAATGACAGCATAAACTCTGGTAGGTTGGGTAGAGGAACGAAACCCAACATATATCAAGACTCAGGATTTGTTGGGTTTCACAGGTTCAACCCAACCTACATTTAAAATTGGCACACATTTCTCTGATTCGTCATCAAGACCAAATAATGGCAATATTAAAAGAGCAATTTCTGTCAGGCTTCACTTCTTAAATACAACGATACTGTCTCTCGAATTGAGGGGATGGGTAAATCATGAGCAAGTATGAAAATAGAATGATGAAGGTGTGTGAGTATATTCAGTCACACCTTGATGATGATTTATCCGTCGATTCGCTGAGCCAGATTGCACATTTTTCGAGATATCACTTTCATCGTCAGTTTGCTGACTTTGTCGGCATTAATGTCGCTAGATACATTCAGATTTCACGATTAAAGCGTGCGGCTTATCAGTTAGTGTTTGAACCCAGGTTACGTGTGATTGATATCGCCTTACAAGCCGGTTTTGAGAGTCCAGAGTCATTTTCACGTGCATTCAAAAACTACTGTCAGCAGAG
Organism: Methylophaga sp.; assembly: GCA_002706095.1. Taxonomy (GTDB): domain Bacteria; phylum Pseudomonadota; class Gammaproteobacteria; order Nitrosococcales; family Methylophagaceae; genus Methylophaga; species Methylophaga marina. The sequence continues at coordinate 346,224 of PAJP01000025.1, forward strand.
TCCTTCTCAATTCAAACAAATGCCCAAGTGGGATATTTGGAATGAACTTAATAAGTTAACAAGAGTTGAGAGGTCAATGATAATGAATGTAGAAATTGTAGAGTTTGAGGAAACAAAAGTAGCAGTATTAGAACACCGTGGTTCACCGAATGTGCTGAATGATTCCATTAGTAAATTTATTGATTGGCGTAAGCAAAGTGGTTTATCACCAGTCAAAACCAGTGATATCTATGGTGTGCCATATAACGATCCCAATGTTGTCAGTGCTGATGAGTTTGAGTTTGACCTATGTGGTTCAGTCCTGGCTGATATTCCAGAAAATGAACAAGGTCTAATAACAAAAACGATTCCGGCTGGGCGATGTGCCAGAGTAAGACATTTTGGATCACGGGATGATATTGATACGCCGATTTATTATCTTTATGGTCAGTGGTTACCGAAAACAGATGAAGAGCTACGTGATTTCCCAGTGTTTTTTCACTATATCAATATGTTCCCAGAAGTGGATGAGCATGAGTTAATTACGGATATTTATTTGCCTTTGAAATAAAGGCGTTTTTAGTGGTCAGAGGCGGGGGAGAAAAGCGATCCAACTTTCCCCGTCTGTGCTGACGAGTAGCGGAAGTTTATCTGGATCATGATTGGTCAGTGTTTGATTCGTGGCATCCATGCCACTCATAGCTGGTTTTATCAAGCGCATAATCTTAAGCAAAGTTCTGTTTTCCATCATTTAATGTGACTCCGTGAGAGTTCAAACCACCTTAGAGTCAGACATAAGCGGCTTTGTCAGGCTGACTTAAAAATGTCATCTGCCTGTCACTCTGTTGTCACATATTCTGCTTAGCATTCAATCAACATTTGTAATGTATGGCCCTTATATATAGGGAAAGGTAATGTTGATGCAGGCGACACAAAATAAAGATCCCATCCTCAAGATTGAACATTTAGGTATTCGCTACAAAAATAATGTGGTGGCACTGGAAGACACGTCATTGTCGTTTTTCAATGGTGAGTTTGTGGTTTTATTGGGACTTTCTGGTGCCGGAAAGTCATCATTATTACGCTCACTTAATCATCTTGTGAAACCCTCTTCCGGTAGGGTTATCTCAGCCAGTTTGGGGGATTTAAGCTCTGAAAAGCGCTTACGCAAGCATCGCCAGAAAACAGCGATGATCTTCCAACAGCATCAGCTCATCCTCAGACAAACCGTACTGCAAAATGTACTGACGGGTAGACTGGCTAATCATCATTTTCTTCGTAGTTTGCTGCCATTACCAAAATCAGATTTAGATATTGCTCTCCAATGTCTGGAAAGGGTCGGCTTGGCAGATAAAGCCATGACGCGAGTAGATCAATTATCGGGTGGTCAACAGCAAAGAGTAGGTATTGCCAGAGCTTTAGCCCAGCAACCGGATATGATTATCGCCGATGAGCCCATCGCGAGCTTAGATCCCTCAACAGCACAAAAAATCCTCGAATTACTAAAACGTGTATGCCAAGAAGACAGTATTGCCGCTGTTGTGTCCTTGCACCAGCTGGAATTTGCCCGACAGTTTGCTGACAGGATTGTCGGACTGGCAAATGCACACGTTGTATTTGATGCTCATCCTGATCAACTTGATGAGGCGCAATTATCCCGAATTTACTCCAGTAAAAAGTCTGAATCTCTTATAGAAAAAGAGGATGCGTTGGAGTCGCGTCCGTTTGTTAACCTCACTTCAACCTGATGGAGAATAACTCATGAAACTGATCAAAAAACTCGCCCTGGCGGCAAGTATGTTGCTGACGGCAACCACCACGACTTTCGCTGCAGATGCCGATCCTGACATGCTCAAAGTGGCTTTGTTGCCAGATGAGAATGCGTCACAAATTATTAAACGGAATCAACCACTAAAAGATTATCTAGAAGAAAAACTAGGTAAAAAGATCAAGCTGATTGTTACGACCGATTATTCTTCTATGATTGAAGCGATGCGCTTTGGTCGCATTGACTTGGCTTACTTCGGCCCGCTGTCTTATGTGTTAGCAAAATCTAAAAGTGATATAGAGCCTTTTGCCGCCATGGTAAAAAACGGTAAACCGACTTATCGTTCTGTCATTATTGCCAACGCTAATGCTGGTATTGAAAGCTTTGAAGATATTGAAGGTAAAAAAATGGCTTATGGTGACCAGGCATCCACATCAAGTCATCTGATTCCAAAATCTATCCTGCAGGAAAATGGTTTAACGGCTAAAACCAATTATGAGGAGCATTTTGTGGGGTCACACGATGCGGTGGCCGTGAATGTGGCAAATGGTAATGCTGATGCGGGTGGCCTTTCAGAAGTTATATTCAATTCACTGCTGAGCAGAGGCCTGATTGATAAAGCGGATATTAAGGTGATTGGTTACAGCAAAGATTACCCACAATACCCATGGGCTATGCGATCTAATCTTAATAATGATCTCAAACAGAAGATAAAAGTGACATTTATTAATCTCGATAATGCTGAAGTATTGAAAAGCTTCAAAGCAGAAGGTTTTGCAGCCGTGACAGACTCCGATTATGACGTTATTCGTGACATGGGCAGCTTGCTGAAAATTGATTTGGCAAAAATGTGATAAACAATGAGCGATAATACGAATACTTCACTAAGTAAGCAGCCGACTTATTCGGACATGCTGGTGCAATATCAGCAATCCTGGTTGAGAAAAGTTAAAAATGGTCTCATCCTGTTTGCGTTGATATTAGTCGCCTGTTGGTATGTCAACTTGCTTGATGTGGATACGCTTGCAAATGGTATCCCAGCTATTATGACATTGGCGGGGGAGTCATTCCCCCCCGATTTCAGTAACTTTTCCAGTTGGTTAAAACCTCTACTGGATACCTTAGCAATGAGTATTGCTGGTACAGCGATAGCGGTAATGTTGTCTGTATTTATTGCGTTTTTTGCTGCCAGAAATACCACGCCCCATCCAATCATTTACCAACTCGCCCGAATAATCCTGAATGCATTACGTTCGGTTCCAGAATTGATTATGGGCATTATTTTTGTGGCGGCAGTGGGCTTTGGTACTTTACCTGGTGTGCTAGCGCTGGGTCTGCACTCGGTGGGGATGGTCGGTAAGTTTTTTGCTGAAGCAATTGAACATGTCGATGAAGCACCTATTGAGGCAGCAGAAGCCAGTGGGGCTAGCCATATGCAAGTGCTTTATCACGCCGTCTTACCTCAGGTTATCTCACAGATGGTAGACATTTCTATCTATCGTTGGGAATACAACTTCCGAGCCTCCACGGTGATGGGAATGGTGGGGGCTGGTGGTATCGGCTTTGAATTAATGGGCTCGCTTAGAATTATGCAGTATCAAGAAGTGATGGCCATCATGATTGTTATTCTTGTCATGGTCACTCTGGTTGATGCTCTCAGCAGTTATCTTCGTAAATCGTTTAAGTAAGAGTAAATAATGAAACCACGCGTTGTGATCACACATAAAGTGCACCGAGAAACACTGAATTATCTTTCTGAGCATTGTGATGTTATTAGTAATCAGTCTGAGGCTTCTCTAAGCCAAGATGAGTTAATGAACCGAGTCTCCCAAGCAGACGGGATGATGGCTTTCATGCCAGACAAGGTAGACGAGTCATTTTTACGTGCTTGCCCAAATCTCAGAGTAATAGGCGCCGCACTAAAGGGCTATGACAACTTTGATGTAAAGGCCTGCCAGGACTCCGGGGTTTGGTTTACGGTGGTGCCGGATTTATTAACGGTACCGACGGCTGAACTGACCATCGCATTAATGACGGGGCTAATGCGTAATGTTCTAGCTGCTGACAGTTATGTTCGCAGCGGTCAGTTTTCGGGATGGCGTCCGACGTTTTACGGGATGGGAATCGCAGGTTCAACGGTGGGTATTATTGGTATGGGCGCTATTGGTAAAGCGATTACTGAAAGGCTGGCTGGTTGGGGCGCTGAGCTTCTTTACACGGATCAATCCAGACTCTCTGAAGATTATGAAACAGCCTTGGGCCTTGCCTTCGTTGAGCTTGAGGATTTGTTGAAACGTTCTGATGTCGTCATTCTGGCACTGGCCCTGAATGACGAGACATATCATCTAATAAGTAATGAACAGTTGAGCGTAATGAAGCAGGGGGCTTATGTGATTAACCCTTGTCGTGGTTCAGTTATTTCTGAACAGGCTGTGCTGGAAATGCTTAAATCGGGCCACCTTGGTGGTTATGCAGCTGATGTGTTTGAAATGGAAGACTGGGCTATTACTGAGCGGCCCAAACATATTGATCCGCAGTTGCTGGCTCAGCCTAATACATTATTCACCGCCCATATCGGTTCGGCCGTGAAAAGAGTAAGGCAAGAGATTGAGCTACGTGCAGCTGAAAATATTATTCAGGTATTGAGTGGGGAGCAACCTCAGGATGCAATCAATCTTATCGAGAAAAAGCCTTAACTATGTTAAACCCACAATGGCTTAAAACACTGAAAGTAGTGATTTCTGAGCAAGGTTTTCAGGCCGCTGCTGAAAGACTGTCAATTTCACAACCTACAGTTTCATTGCATGTTTCAAAACTGGAGCAACAACTGGGTGTGGCCCTTATTAAAAGGAACAGAAGTGCTTGCTATCCGACACAGTCTGCAAAGCGCCTTTTACCTTTTATTGATTCGATTTTAAAGTTAAATCAACAAGCGGTGGAAGCTATCAAAACGGACTCTATCAGAGTGGGGTCAAGTTCAAATATCGGCATATATATGTTACAGCCCTATGTGCGAAGTTATCTGGATAAGCCGGATTCGGCACAAATTAAACTAATGATTGATGACAACCCGACGATCGTTAATAAAATGGCAAATTTTGAGTTGGATGTTGCTGTGGTGGAGTGGTGGCAACCTATAGCTGGTTTTGTCGCCAAATTATGGCGCGTTGAACCACTGGTAATGATTACGTCACCCAAACATCCTATGGCAGAACTGGATGATATCAGCCTTGATCAACTGCAATATATCGACTTGATTGGTGGAGAAAAAGGCACCGGCACGGGAAGGATCTTGAGTGAAAAGTTCAACGGTAAACTAAAAGTACCAGGCGTTTCTATGCAGCTGGGCAGTACGGAAGCGGTTAAACAAGCTGTAAAAGAAAATCTCGGTGTGTCGTTGGTGTCTGCTTCCACCATTATCGATGAAGTAGGCAGGGGAACACTCGCTGCTGTGCCAATAGCAGGTGGCACGCTTAATAAGACGCTTCTTATTGTCCAAAGAGAAGAAACAGTGGCTGATGCGTCCTATCAGTCATTTATTCAGCATATAGGTGAATACCGCTAAGCGTTTACAAAAATGCGGTTGCTAAAATGTAATGAAGCCGGACTTAATTATCTTTAGTAGGTGTATAAATTGGGCTGGGGAAAGTCGCTATTTTGCCATCAAATTCGGTGATCTTGGCTAAACCTTTCTTGGTCACCGAATCAATTCTTAATACCGCATGCATCGGAATGTAGGTACGAGTCACATCAGCAAATTCGTCTTTGAGTTTTTCGTGACTGGGGTCTAATACCACTGAGGTGTGGGTGTCCCAGACAAAATCACCAATTTCGATAAAACCAAACAAGCCACCCTGGCTGAGTTCGCGGGCGTAAAGTTCGTAACGTTGGCCGGCTTGGATAAATTCAACACGGTATAAGAGTTCTTGTTTGCTCATGGGGTCTTTGTTTCGCTTTGTGGCTGCTATTTACGGATGTTAGTGGAACTGCTCGTTGCAGTCGGTTTAGGATTAAATGGGGGTGGAGGTGTCGTTTTCAAGCATTTGCTTGGGGCTAGGGGTGAAATCCTATAGATGATTTACTTTTTCACATCAGGCGCTGCCGCTGGGGCGTTCATTTTTTGCTTGGCCAAAAAACGAACCAAAAAAGGCCAGCCCAAGCTTGCCCTGCGGGTTCCCTGTGCTTCTCAATCAATTTGGAACACAATGAAAACTCGCTACGCTCAGACACTCATTGTGTTTTATCGCAAATTAATTTGCGATGCTCGGCAGCGCAAAGGGCGGTTAAACTCTTTCTGCAAAAGGTTATTTTCAAATCCCCCGTTTGTGCTGACGAGTAGCGGAGTTTTATCTGGATCATGATTGGTCAGTGTCTGACCGAAGGGAGTTTTGACTAATCACCAGATAAAGCGAGCAACGCAGTGGAGCCGCAGGCCAGCACGGTGGGGTGCCCTAGGGTTGTTAGGGAAATGGGCAAACATTTCCCTAACTCACCATCAAGGCGAAATTGACGAGCTTGGAGAGCGTATCCAGCCTAACGAGAACTACTCCGCTTCGGCCAATGTCATGGCTTGCAGATAATTTTCCAGTCCCATTTTGTCAATCAGGCCAAGCTGTTGTTCTAACCAGTGGGTGTGATCCAGCTCGGTATCTTCCAGCTGTTGTTTGAGCATTTTACGGGTTTCATAGTCTTTTTCGGCTTCGCAAAGAGCAATTCCATCACGCAGGTTTTTGACGACGGCGTATTCCAAGTCGAGGTCATTTTGTAGCATCTCTTTGACGGTGTGACCAACATGAAGTGGTTCGCGGTGTGTCAGGTCGGGCATGCCTTCCAGAAACAAAATGCGTTTGATCATTTGGTCGGCGTGTTCGGTTTCGTCCTGCATTTCGTGAGCGATGCGATTATAGAGGCGAGTCAGTCCCCAGTCTTCATACATACGTGAGTGAATGAAGTATTGATCCATAGCGGTCAGTTCGCCTGCGAGTAATGTATTGAGAAGTTCAATAACTTTTGGGCTGCCTTTCATATGCTGATCCTGTTTTGTATGTGCTAAAAACACGCTGTTTTTGATGTGCGTTTGTTGTCATTGTAATCAAACTAGTCAGACCATGCAGATCTGATTATGACGTTAACGTTGCCTTAACTTTTGTTGGGTTAAATTAGCCGTAAGAATTCCATCACTTCATCAGAGACTCATGAAAAAGATTAAATATGCCTTTCTCACAGCACTGTTATTGCCCACTGCGTTGTGGTTGATGGCCGATAATTTATGGCCAGCTCCGTTTACTTACTTTTCGTTTAGGGCTGTATTTGTTCAATACAGTGGTGTCATCGCCATAGCCGTAATGAGTATCGCGATGTTGTTGGCATTGAGACCAAAGATTGTTGAGCCTTTTTTTCATGGTCTGGACAAGATGTACCGTTTGCATAAATGGCTGGGTATCAGTGCGCTGGTATTTGCGGTATCACATTGGTGGTTTGCAAAAGGCACGAAATGGATGGTGGGCTGGGGTTGGCTAGTTAAACCTGAGCGTGGCCCCAGAGGCGCGCAGCCAGAGTTAGGTTTCTGGGAAGGCTTATTTCGTTCACAGCGTGGCTTAGCTGAGACTATTGGTGAGTGGGCTTTTTATGTTGCTGCTTTGTTGATTGTGCTGGCTTTAATTAAACGTTTTCCTTATCGCTTATTTGCTAAGACGCATAATTTATTAGCGATTACTTATCTGCTATTTGTTTTTCATGCAGTGATATTACTGCGATTCGAATATTGGTCTCAGCCTATAGGTTGGTTGATGGCCGTATTACTCCTAGGTGGGACTATCTCTGCAGTCTTGGTGTTGATGGGGCGAGTTGGTGCTAAGCGTAAAATAAGGGGCCATATTACTGAGCTGGAATATCACTCGGATATGCGAGTGATGGAAGTAACGGTAAAAATGGATAAAGGCTGGCCTGGGCATAATGCCGGACAGTTTGCTTTTGCGATGTCAGATAAAAAAGAAGGTGCTCATCCCTACACTATCGCTTCAGCCTGGAATCCGGACACGCGTTTGATTCGTTTTGTGATTAAAGAGCTGGGTGATCATACGGCACGATTAAAGCAACGTTTGTCAGTGAGTATGCCGGTCATGATGGAAGGACCCTATGGTGAGTTTAACTTTACGGATGATAAGCCAAGACAGATCTGGATTGGTGCGGGAATCGGCGTCACGCCATTTATTGCTCGCATGAAACGTTTAGCGGATGAGAGGGATGGTAAAATCATCGACTTTTTTCATCCCACGTCACAGATTAATGATGTCGTCAGACAAAAGTTATCCGCTGATGTAGAAGCCTCAAACGTCACGCTACACTTAATGGTGGATGATGAAGATGGCCACCTCGATGCAGAACGAATTCGTGCAGCTGTTCCAGACTGGCAAGAGGCCAGTATCTGGTTTTGTGGGCCATCAGCCTTTGGTGAAGCCTTACGCAAGGACTTCATTCAGCATGGATTACACCCTGATCAGTTTCATCAGGAGTTATTTAAACTGCGATAGATGGATTAGTCATCGGCATGAAGCATTCGTTACGATACAATGCCAAGCTCACCCGCCAGTTACACTAGCAAAGAGGAGTTCGCATGCTTCGTCTGTACAAAATCGCAAAAGGTCTAATCAAAGAAATTCCGGTTGAGGGAGAGATTTCTGCCGCGCAATTGCGAGAGGCTGATTGGATTGATGCGCTTGAACCAGATGATGACGAACGGGCGTTACTGGGTACCTTGTTTAGTGATGAAGTGCCTGATGTGGATGATGTCGAAGAAATCGAAGCGTCAGCACGCTGTTTTACGGATCAGGACGGTTTGCATGTGCATTCATTATTTCTGGGGTATTCAGAAGGGCGACATCACACGGTTTCTGTTGCCTTCATCCTGCAAGAAGATCGCTTGGTGGCGATTCGAGATGGTGAGCTGAGTGACTTCCGTTTGCTGCGTATGCGTGCCCGCCGTGGGCAAATCAGCTGCAAAACACCACGTGAGTTACTCATCACCTTGATGGAACAAAAGGTCGAAAACCATGCGGATAATCTGGAAGATATCCATCGTGAACTGGAACGAGTCAGCCATTTAGTTTTGGAAGATGAAGCGGCTGATTTGGAAGATTGCATCAGCCAGTTGGCCAGGCTGGAAGACAGTAACGGAAAGATTCGTCTGTGTTTGATGGATACGCAGCGTGATATTTCCTTTCTGCTCAGAAATCTACGTGAGGCGACTGAGTCACGTGAAACTTTATATGAGATCCTGCGAGATCTGGAAACGTTGATGTCTCACACCACCTTCCTGTTCGATAAAATCAACTTCCTGATGGACTCGACACAGGGCTTTATCAATATTCAACAAGCCCAGATCATTAAAACCTTCTCGATTGCCGCCGTCGTGTTTTTACCACCCACATTGGTGGCGAGTATTTACGGTATGAACTTCCACGTCATGCCAGAGCTGGATTGGGAATTCGGCTACCCTATGGCAATCGGTTTAATGGTAGCTGCCGGTATGGCGCCTTATTTCTACTTTAAACGCAAAGGTTGGTTGTAATTGAATCCAAGCTGAGCAGCCAATTATGACTATCTCTATAGCGTGTTGTTGGTTGAGATAATCTAGGTTAATTACTCAGCCCAGTTAATAGGTTATGGTCTAGCTGTTTAACGCATTCACCATTATCTTGTGACGTTCACTGCCACAATGATGATGTCTATCAGTTCCACATCCTAGGGCAGCGACTTGATTGATTCTTACGATTTTCTTAAGGAAATCCTTAACTCACTTACCGAACATATTGTCGTCATTAATAACCAGGGCGAGATTGTTTTTGTCAACCAAAGTTGGTGTACTTTCGCCAGCGATAATGAATCGACGATAGAAGACTGGTGTGGCATTAATTACATCAAGGAGTGTGAAAAAGCTGCCAGTATGGGGGATGAAATCGGTGAGGCTGTTGGAGTCGGTATTAAAGACGTTATCGCTGATAGACAACACTCCTTTTATTACGAATATCCCTGTCACAGTCCTGAAGAACAGCGTTGGTTTATGATGAGAGTCTTGCCGCTTGATGTGAAAGTGGGGGCTCACTTCATAGTAAGTCACCAGAATATCACTGAACGTAAGGTGGCTGAGGAGCGTGTACGAGAGCTGTCCCGTATTGATGGATTAACGCAAATTGCCAATAGACGCCATTTTGATGTCTTTCTCAAACGAGAGTGGCGACGCTGTCATCGTCTGACATTGCCTTTTTCCATGGCTGTTTTGGATATTGATCACTTTAAACTTTTAAATGATACGTATGTACATCAGGTGGGGGATGAAGCCTTAGTTCAAGTCGCTCGCGTATTGAAGAATTTTGTAAAAAGACCCAGTGATTTGTGTGCTCGTTATGGTGGTGAAGAGTTTGCTTTGCTTTGATTTGGGGTGGGTTGGTGGCTTTAGAAGCAGAAGCTATGGCGAACGAGCTACTTGAGCGAGTGGAAAAGCTTGCTATCCCCAATAAAAACGCACCGACAAAACCCATATTAACTTGCAGTATTGGTGTGGTGACTGTCTATCCTGAGTCCAATGATGAAATGTGGATATTCGGTGAAGCAGATGACTTGCTGTATCAAGCGAAAGAGCAAGGCCGGAATCGTGTTATAGGAGTTGACGTTACTATGAATAAGGCTAAATGAACTTGTATGGCGAGCATTCGACCTAACTCTAAGTTTGTAGAGTATTAAATAAAGAGACCTGACAGGTAGCACTACCTGCCAGGTCATAAAGATTGCTCTCTAACGTTGTGCTAGGTCGAAACGATCTAGTGTCATTACCTTGACCCAGGCTGCAACAAAGTCATCCACGAATTTTTGTTCGTTGCCATTCGCCGCATAGACTTCGGCAATTGCTCTGAGCTCAGCGTTTGAGCCGAATGCTAGGTCAACAGGTGTTGCAGTCCATTTCTGCTGACCAGAGTCACGATCGACTCCTTTATAGAGACCTGCTTCATCAGCTTTGACCCACTTAGTCGACATGTCCAGTAAATTCACAAAAAAGTCATTGCTTAGCGTGCCGGCCTTGTCAGTAAAAACACCATGTGAAATACCGTTGGTGTTGGCATCAAGTGCACGCATGCCTCCCACTAAAACGGTCATTTCTGGTACAGACAAACTGAGATAGTTAGCCCGTTCAACCAGCATTTCAGTGGGTGAACGACTATTATCAGAGCTGAAATAGTTCCGGAAACCATCCGCTGTCGGTTCAAGTACGTTGAATGATGCGATATCAGTTTGTTCCTGAAGGGCATCCACGCGTCCTGGTTTGAACGGCACATCGATTTTATAACCTGCATTCTGTGCGGCTTTTTCTAGTCCTGCCGCTCCAGCGAGCACAATAACGTCAGCAAGTGACACTTTTCTTTCAGCTGAGTTGGTATTGAAATTCTGCTGAATGCCTTCCAGCACAGTCAGTACCTCCGCTAGCTCTTCCGGACTGTTGGCTGGCCAATCTTTTTGTGGCGCTAGCCGAACACGAGCACCGTTAGCGCCACCACGCATGTCCGTACCACGGAAGCTGGCAGCGGAAGCCCAAGCGGTTCTGATCAGCTTAGGAACACTGATACCTGAGTCGAGGACTTGTGCTTTGATTTGGTCTATATCCTTATCGTTAATCAAAGGATGATTAAGTTCAGGTAGTGGGTCTTGCCAAATCAGTTTTTCATGTGGGACGTCTGCACCTAGATAACGGGCATAAGGACCCATGTCTCTATGGGTCAACTTGAACCAAGCTTTAGCAAAAGCCAAATCAAACTCTTCGGGATTGGCCAAGAAGCGTTCGGAAATTTCACGATATTTGGGATCTTTCTTCAGCGCGATATCCGTCGTGAACATAATAGGAGCATGACGTTTCCCAGAGATATGGGCATCAGGGACGAATTTCACTTCATCGGCGTTTTTAGGAATCCACTGAGTGGCACCGGCTGGGCTTTTTGTTGTCACCCAATCCATATTTAACAGGTTCTGCAGATAGTTAATGCTCCAGGCCGTCGGAGTAATCGTCCATGCGCCCTCCAAGCCGCTAGTGACAGTATCTGCGCCTTTACCTGTGCCACATTTGTTAATCCAACCCATGCCTTGCTGTTCAACCTCTGCTGTGGCGGGTTCTGCACCGACACATTCTTCCGGATTGTGTGCTCCGTGGGCTTTACCAAAAGTATGACCACCAGCAATCAAGGCAACGGTTTCTTCATCATTCATCGCCATACGACCGAAAGTGGTGCGGATATCATCAGCCGCTGAAATGGGATCGTGATTACCTCCTGGACCTTCTGGATTAACGTAAATCAGACCCATCTGTACGGCTGCAAGAGGTTTTTCTAGTTGTCTGTCACCATGATAACGTTTGGCATCGGATAGCCATTCTTTTTCCTCACCCCAATTAACCATTTCAGGCTCCCAGTCGTCTTCACGACCGCCAGCGAAACCAAATGTTTTGAAGCCCATAGATTCAAGCGCGACGTTGCCTGTCAGTACCATCAGATCCGCCCAAGAAATCTTGTTACCGTATTTCTGTTTGATAGGCCAGAGCAGACGGCGTGCCTTATCAAGGTTAACGTTGTCTGGCCAGCTGTTCAGTGGTTCAAACCGTTGTTGACCACCAGAAGCACCGCCTCGACCATCAAAGATTCGGTATACACCAGCACTGTGCCAAGCCATACGAATGAAGAATGGACCGTAATTACCATAATCAGCAGGCCACCAATCCTGTGAGGTTGTCAGCACTTTTCTAATGTCTGTTTTAACTGATTCTAGATCAAGAGAGTTAAAGGCCTTTGCATAGTTAAAATTTTCACCCATAGGGTTAGATTTTTCTGCATGTTGTCGGAGTGGCATCAAATTCAGTTGATCTGGCCACCAGAATGACGGTGTTTTAGGTTCACCAGCTGAAAATGCGCTGGTGCTGGATAGAGCAATCGCGATGGCGGTTGCTAAAGGTAGTGTTTTTTTCAGCATAATATTCTCCCTCCTGTTGTTTTTGTGGAGTGAGAATGAGTATCAATTGCTGATAATGATTAGTAAATTTGAATAATTCAAAGATAATGTTCAGTTATTTTGAATGATGTCTGTCAAGTACGGATTTAGACATGTCTATCAATTTTTCGATGCTGCTTAGACGAGTAAAATTGGGTCGCATGACAAAGGCTAATTGACGATGTGGACCGGGTTCATCTAGGTGCATAATGGCGAGATCCGGATAGTGTGATTTGAGTTGGTCAATCGCCATTTCTGGAACCAAAGTCGTGCCCATATTATTGGACACCAGTTGTAAAAGTGTATTGAGGCTGTTGGTGCGGAAACTTTGATTCACCGATTTAGATGAAACATGACAGGTATTGAGAATATGGTCTTTCAGACAGTGGCCATCCTCTAATAGCAAGAGCTGATTGAGGTTAAGCTTGTCACTAGTGATTTCTGTGAGTTGGGCATTAGATTCATTTTTGCGGTTAACCAAGAAAAAGTCTTCATCCCAAAAAGGCATCTCTAACAGACCTTCACAGGGAAACGGTAAGGCTAACAATGCGGTATCGAGCTCGCCTTGTTTTACTTTTTCTACCAGGATGTGTGATTGGTTCTCAAGAATATTAATTTGTGCCAGTGGGTAATGCTGCTTAATCAGCAATAGCAGCTTAGGTAAAATATAAGGTGTAATAGTAGGTATCACACCAATATTCAGCGGGTAGCTGAACAGGCTTTTTTGTGTTTGGGCAAAGTTCTGCAAATCTTCTGCTTGCAACATGATCGAGCGTGCTTGAAGTAACACTCTTTTGCCGATAGGGGTGATCAATACCTTTTTATTGTCACGCTCAAAAATTTGTAGTCCCAGTCGTTGTTCAAGTTCATGTAGTGCTGTACTCAATGCTGACGGACTGATATTGCATTGCTCCGCTGCCTTTTTAAAATGTAAGGTTTCCTCTACAGTGAGTGCATAGCGTAATTGTTTTAGAGATATCATCTTTATATTCAACATATTCAACAAAACTGGAAGGTAATGAATACGATAGCGATTTTTGGGTAACAAGCGAAGAGCTTAATTGTTAGACTTGCTACTCAATGAACAATCTGAGGTACGAATGTATACCGAGAATGATTTAGAGCAGGCCATAGAAAAAGGCATTTTTACCGCATCAGCTGTAGAGCAATTTCGGCAAGACAGGTTGCAAAGACGCAATACTCACTTCGCCGATGAAGAAGACTTCAAGCTAGTATCCAGTTTTAACGATATCTTTGTGTTGATGGCTTGCGCTTTGTTGCTGTTATCCACGGCTTGGGTGTTGCAAGCGATAAGTCCACCTCTAGCTGCGTTGGTTGTCGCTGTGTTGTCGTGGGGATTAGCTGAGTTTTTCGTATTGAAGCGAAAAATGGCCTTGCCCGGGATTTTCTTACTAGTCAGCTTTGTAGGCGGTATATTTGCTGCCGTTGTTTTAGCGCTGGGTTTGCCATCTGAAAATGGCTTTATGCTGGCGGGCTCGGTCGCAGCTGTTGCAGCATGGTGTCATTGGAAGCGCTTTAAAGTGCCGATCACTGTGGCTGCTGGCACAGCTTCAGCCGTGGTTTTTATCGTGTCACTGCTGGTCTCACTGTTCCCTTCACTAAAAAGTTATTTAAGCTGGTTAATGTTTGGCGGTGGCTTGGTGGTGTTTAGTGTCGCCATGCGTTGGGATGCAGCCGATCTAAAACGTGTGACGGGGAAGTCTGATGTGGCATTTTGGTTACATCTCACTGCAGCACCTTTAATAGTGCACCCCATCTTTTCCACTCTTGGCATATTTGATGGTCAACACAGTAGCTCCACATTGGCTTTGATTATGGGCTTATATGTATTGCTGACCTTAGTGTCGTTAGTGATTGATCGCCGTGCTTTTATGGTATCAGCGTTGATCTATGTGCTGGTGGCCTTAACCAAGTTATTAGATACCTATGGGCTGGCGGGCGACAGCTTTGCCTATGTCGGCGTGTTTATTGGCTTTTCTTTGCTGCTTCTATCAGGATTCTGGCACAAGGTACGCGCTCAGCTCGTGAGGTGTTTGCCTGCAGGCTGGCAAACGAAAGTTCCGGTTATCCAATGAATAATCAGGCTGGAAAATGAAGAAGTTTCTGTTATTTTTAGCAGTGTTTGTGCTGGTGCAGCAGTGGCATACTGTGAAAGACTTCTTTTATCCGCCGAAAGATTATGCTTATTTACCTGCCACCTACGTCACGATGTATTCCACGCAATGGTGTGGTTACTGTGCAAAAATGCGGGCATTTATGGAGCGAAGAAATATCGCTTATGATGATCTGGATATTGAAAAGTCAGCTCAGGCAAAACGTAATTTTGATGCTCTAGGCGGTGGTGGCGTACCTTTCTTAGTCGTCAATAAACACGTGGTGCGTGGCTACAATCCGAATCTTGTACTACACCATCTGGATGCTATCGAGGTGGAGTCGAGCCCTGTTCAGCACTAATGTTCTGGCATTGAGATTGCTACGTTATCATTGCACTTCAGGATGAGGACATAAGATGACGATTTCCAGCCAATCAGCACGTGACCTAACGGCAAATATTACCGCCCTGTCAGACAAATCGGTGGCTTTAATGCACCAACGCAGCATGTCTGATGAAGCTGTGACAACTTTTCAGAATATCTTACAAAAAGTACAAGAAATTCATGATCCCAAAGCCGCATTGAGGAGCTTGTCTGCTGAAGAGCTTGATGTGGTCAGACAAGCTCATAGCTTGGCTGAGTCCATTAATATTTCGGTGTTATCTGACGAAGGCGCAGCTAATCTATTGAATGCTCCAGGTCATACCAAGGATTTAAATAATGACGGCCTAACCACAATTGGTGAGGGTAATATGCTTACTTTCCCTCCGGACAATGCACCCGCTTCATTTAAAGCAGCTTGGGAAGAAGCCTCTGATGGGCTATCAACTATGGACATTCCAACTCACATGATCTTTGCCGTAGGGTTAGCAAATATTGGGCGTGAACCAGGTGACCCTAATTGGGTTAACCCTTATGCCAGCCCCGACTATGATTATGGTGCGGCGGTTTCAGAGATTATCGAAAGTGTGGAGTATCAATACAACCACAATATGATGTCTTTTGAGCAGTATCAGAAAAATATGAGTTTTTATAACACCTTAACTGAGGCGTTGGCTTAGGAATATGAAGGTTGGATGATTTAACAGCGTTTACTCGCCTTTTTTAACGTCGTCATTCCTGAGTTTTGTTTTGACATAAAACGCTAATTTCCGTAAATTATTACAAATAATAATCATTGTTATTTAGTTTACGGGGCATAAAATGAATCAAGCAAATAGTCAGGCTATTCGGCCAGGCTCATCTCTCCTATTGTTAAGCAGTCTGATTTTGGCAAGCTTGCCTGTTCATGCAGATGACAGCGTGGATCTTCCGCGAGTGGAAGTGACATCTAATCAATATAAAGAAAGTAATGGTTATATTGATCTGGAAAAGGAACCACAAGTGGGGAAAATGAGTGTCTCAGCAGAAAACACGCCTTTTTCTATTGCCACCATTTCAGATGACTTTATGGAAGATCTTGGGGCAAATTCCATACAAGATGCATTGGGCTATACCTCTGGTATTTATGTGGGGGGGAGTTTCGATACGCGTATTGATTCAGCAAAAGTTCGTGGCTTAGATCCTTCATCCTATGTTGATGGCTTACGGTATAACTATGGTTACTACAATACGGTGCGTATCCACCCTTATGCTCTTGAAAATATAGAAGTATTAAAAGGACCATCAGCAACACTGTATGGTCAAGGTGACTTGGGCGGTATTGTGAATATGAACTCAAAGATGCCTAAAGCTGAGCAGCAAGGCGAAGTTTGGGCTCAATATGGTTCGCATAATCGTAAACAATTGGGTGTTGATGTCACTGGCCCAGTGGATGAGGATGGTCAACTTCTGTATCGATTCGTAGGGATTACCCGCGATAGTGACACACAGGTTGATCACGTGAATGACGATAGCTTTTTGATTATGCCTTCTCTGACCTGGCGGATCAGTGACGATACAAATTTATCGGTGTTATTTACCAGACAGAAAACAGATAGTGTGGTGTCTACTCAGTTTTTACCTTCTGTCGGTACTTTATACGATGGCCCATTAGGTCATATCGATACTGATACCTTTGTTGGTGAGCCGGGATGGGACCGATACGATACCGAGATGACATCATTCACCACGATGTTTGACCATCGCTTTAATGATAGCTGGACATTTTCTGCGGTTGCTCGTTATTTAGAATCACAAAGCTGGACGCGCGAACATTGGGTTGATATTCCATCTATACCAGCCGCTGATGGCACGGTAAATCGTACTATTTACACCGTCGATAAAGAAGTACGAGCACTTAATTTTGATGCCAGATTGGAAGGTATGTTTGATGTAGGTATGACTAATCATACCTTCGTAGTTGGTGTTGATCGTCAAGAGGCTACCTACGAAGAAGATAACTACTTTTACGGTACTGGCTTAGGCGGCACCATTAATGTCTATAATCCTCAATACGGTAACTTACAAAGTGGTGTTATTTCATACTCAAACCCCGATGATAATCGTATTGAACAAACAGGGGTTTATGTCGCCGACTCAATGGAAATTGGTCCCGTAGTTATCTCTGCTGCATTACGTCATGATTGGGCAAAAAATATCTCTCTCGCCGAAACTGGTCCAGATACAGAAAGTAATGAGAAAGTGAATACTGGGCGGATTGGATTAATGTACCGTTTTGATAATGGTATTTCACCATATGCCAGTTACACCGAAGCCTTTGTCATGAACTTGGGCACAGATGGGGCTGGTGGCACACTAGAGCCAACGACAGGTGTGCAACGTGAGTACGGTGTCAAATATTTATCTGATGATCGTAGTTTAGCTATCACAGCAGCTTACTTTGATATTACCCAACAAAATCGTGTAGAGCAGGGTTCAACACCGGGGGGCGTTTCGCAAACGGGTGCTACAGTTGATGGTTGGGAAGTTCAGGCCAATAAACGCTGGGATAATTTCGAAACGCAGTTAGCCTACACGCAGCTCCACGCTGATGACGCGAACGGTAAACGTCTTGGCTCTGTAGCAGAACGGAATGCTTCGTGGTGGAATAAATTCTACATTGGCACTAATTGGCGTTTAGGTGCCGGTGTTCGCTATCTGGGTAGTAGAACTGGCTCAGGTGGCGCACCCTATATTCCATCGGAGATTTTGGTCGACGCAATGCTGGGGTACACATATCAAAACTGGGACTTTACAGTTAATGCCCAGAATGTGACTGACGAAGTCTATACAGCATGGTGTCGAGGGGCTGGACAAGATTGTGGTTATGCACAGCGTCGTAATATTACAGGTAATGTTCGTTACCACTTCTAATCAGTATTTCTTAGAATTAAAAAGGCTCCGAGAGGGGCCTTTTTTATGCAGATAAAACAGGTTTTAACACTTATATCGGTTAGAATAACCCTTTTGTTTATCTGGAAATATTATGAGTGATTTGCCGAATTGCCCTGCCTGTGGTTCTGAATATACCTATCAGGATCAAGATATTTTTGTCTGTCCTGAGTGTGCGCATGAGTGGCAGGAAGGTGAGAATAGTACAGCGGCTGATGAAGATGTTATTCGTGATTCAAACGGTAATGTCTTGGAGGATGGTGACACGGTTACGGTGATTAAAGATCTGAAAGTAAAAGGATCTTCGGCTGTGGTGAAGGTAGGTACCAAAGTCAAAAATATCCGTTTGGTCGGTGGTGATCACGATATCGATTGTAAAATTGATGGTATTGGCGCCATGAAACTCAAATCTGAGTTTGTTAAAAAAGCCTGATACTTTTCATAGCCTGCCATGTATAGATCTCATTAGCTCGCTCTTATTTAAGGGCATATTATTGCTATGTCAGCAGATGTGTTGCTGTTGAGATGGAAGTCATGTTTACCGTTTATATGTTCAGCATCGTGAGTTTGAAGTAGCAAATGAAAACACAAGTGAGCGGTTGGGCAGTAGTTCAAGAAGAGCCTTCAGGCTGTGGTATCGCTGCCTGTGCTAATTTAGCCCAGATAAGCTATGCCGAAGCCAAACAGCTAGCCAATTCATTGGGTATCTTTGCCGAGGATAAAACGCTTTGGTCCGAGACTTGCCATGTCAGGCAGTTACTCTCTGCATTGCATATCTCAGTCAGTGATAAGCAAACGACTTTTGTGTCATGGGACAGATTGCCTGATAGAGCGCTTATCGCTCTAAAGTGGCATAGGGAGCAAGGAAAGCCATTCTGGCATTGGGCGGTGTTTATGCGTGATGACGATAATGCTGTGGTCATTGATTCTGCCAGACGATTGAAATCACCTATCAGAACAGACTTTGGCCGAATGAAGCCAAAGTGGTTTATCGAGGTGAAATGATGGCAGATATCGTATTCATTTCGCATGGAGGTGGGCCTTTACCGCTATTAGGTGACCCTTCACATCAAGAGTTAGTTGAGACACTGACTACCCTCTCAACAAAGATAAAAAAACCAAAAGCGATTATTGTGATCAGTGCGCACTGGGAAGCAAATCATGTCCGCATCACACATCAAAAACAGCCTGGTTTGCTCTATGACTATTATGGTTTTCCTGAGGCTTCTTATACGTTTAAATACTCTTGTGATGGCGCACCTGAGTTAGCTGAACAGATAGTGAAAAAACTTAATGCCACCAATATAGCTGCGGAGCTTGAGGAAGAGCGGGGGCTGGATCATGGGGTGTTTGTGCCGCTAACCATTATGTATCCAGATGCAGATATTCCCTGTATTCAGCTTTCTTTAGTCAATGGGTTGGATCCTGAGCTTCATCTAAAGATCGGAGAAGTACTGACAGACACTCTGGCTGAAGATGTGCTTATTATTGGTTCGGGTTTTTCATTTCATAATATGCGCGCTTTTTTTAGCAAAGACGATCCGACTCATGCACAAATGAATCAGTCTTTTGAAGACTGGCTGGTTGAGACGTGCTCAAGTGCTAATATCAGCGAGCAAGATAGGAAGACGCGTTTGCAACACTGGGATGAAGCGCCTTACGCACGCTATTGTCACCCCAGAGAAGAACATCTGTTACCCCTTCATGTTTGTTATGGTGCTGCTGGGCGAGCTTGTGATGCTGTGTATTCTCTATCTATATTAAATAAACAGGCCAGTATGTACCTATGGTCTACACCTGGATATTGAGCCTCAATTGTGAGTGAGTGTTTACACTTTTAATACTTTTTTGATCTGAACCCAAAAAAGCAGGCGATGATAGCAATACTACAGGCGCCGATAACAACTCCATGCCAAGCATAATGTTGGTAAAGCAAAACTGAGAACCAGGACCCAAATGCACCACCGATAAAATAACAGGTCATATAGGCTGAAGTGAGTCTGTTGCGGATGTCAGGGTGTAAAGAATAAATTTTATTTTGATTGCTGACATGCACTAACTGTACAGCCAAATCCAACAGTAATACGCCAACTAGAAGCGCAATAAGTGAACTTGGCGCCTCAAAGAGCAGTAGCCAGCTAAACAGTAATACTGATAAACCTAAACGAGTACCAAGATCGCCTTTTCCGGCATCGGCTAATTTACCAGCCCATGACGCAGCAAATACACCTGCCACACCAACAAGACCAAACAAGCCGATAGTAGCGTCGCTATATTCATAGGGAGGCTCGGCTAATAGGAAGGCGAGGGGCGTCCAAAACATACTAAACAAGGCAAATGACAACATCCCCAAAATAGATCGATAACGAAGTATTGGTTCTTTGATAAACAGGCCCATAACAGAGCCTAATATCTGCTTGTAGCTCATATCGTTATTGTTATGGTAAGTCGGTAAATAACGAGCCAAAGCCAATGTTGTAATGAACATAGCAACAGCAGCAAACCAATAAATGAATCGCCAGCTACCCAAGCTGGATAAACCGCCCGCCACAACACGAGCCAACAATATGCCCAGCAAAAGTCCGCCCATGATTGTGCCAATGACTTTGCCTCGTTGCTGTTCTGAGGCCAGTGTGGCGCCCAGTGGCAATAATACTTGCGCGACAACAGAGCTAAGGCCTGTGATGGCTGTGCCGAGTAATAACCATGGCAAACTTCCAGCAAAGCCACTTATTAACAAACCAACGGTTGCGAATAGGCTCATGACAACAATAAGTTGACGGCGCTCTAGCCTGTCTGCCAACGGCACTAAAAACAACAAGCCTATGCCGTAACTCAGTTGAGCTGTGGTGACGATATTGCCGGCTAGGGAGTGACTTAGCCTGAATTCATTGGCTATTGTGTCGAGTAATGGTTGGGCGTAGTAATTACTTGCTACGGCAATGCCGGTGGCGGTTGCCATCAATAAAACTAAGCCTTGCGTTAATACGGTTTGTTGTTTTGTCATAAGGCATTTCAGAGAGTGAATTAGCCATACTATGCGATGTAAGTATTAATGATTCAAATGCATTGTTATCATTGGAGCTATCTTTAAATGAGATAGATCAATGAATCTAAGACAAATTGAATATGTCGTAGCTGTAGCCGAAGAATCAAGTTTTACCCTGGCAGCTAGACGCTGCCACACCGTTCAGTCGGCATTAAGTCATCAGATTGCAAAGCTAGAAGAGGAGTTAGGCGTATCCCTTTTTGAACGTACTTCAAGAAAGGTCTCTCTAACGCTGGCGGGACAATCGTTTGTGGAGCAGGCTAAACATACCTTAGATTCAGTGCAAAAAATTTACACTGACGTGACAGCAACAACGGGAATTGTTGCTGGCCGCCTTAATGTCGGCATGATTTCAGCAATGACTATAGTCAATATCGTAGATGTCTTTGCAGAGTTTCACCAAAATTATCCAGAGGTTGATATTGGTTTAAAAACAGCAGGTAGTGAAGTATTAATTACCGATGTGACAAACCATCGTCTCGATATAGCTTTGATTGGCTTATGGGTCGATGAATCCATATCTGGGGTGGAATATACTCAACTGGCTGAAGAGCCTCTGGTCGCCGTGCTTCCATGCGAACATCACTTGGCAAAGAATCAGCTGTTGTCATTACATCAACTTGCCTCTGAGCCGATGGTTAACTACCCAAAAGAAAGTAGTGCTCGAAGACAGACTGATGAAGCCTTTGCAAGTCAGGGGCTGGTATCTAAAGTAAAGTTTGTGGTTGACCACATCAGTTTAATTGAGCAATTAGTTGCGTCTGGTCTGGCTTATGCCATCGTTCCGAAGCCTTTGTCTGAACAATTCTCAGATGCTGTGGCTATACCAATAAAAGAAGCCCCAAAGCGTGCTTTGTATATGATTTGGTCATCTAGACCCAGTCCAGCAGCAAAAGCATTTATGTCATTTATCCAGACTTAACAAAATTACTGGAAAGCGAAGAGGTCGTTTGGATCGCGAAATAACCCGAATAAACTCACTATTAAATTGTTAGCGAAGACTTTTGGTGATCTTTGGCTCGTTCTCTTAACCGCTCTGATTTCTGTACTAATGTATTTGCTCGAGCCATTCTTAGCTTTATTTATATAAACGAGATATAGACTTCATCCACAATAAAATCCTGACGTTTTTGTCTGATAAAAGTCAGGTAGACAGCAGGAAAGTAAACAAATACGCTACCTGCAAATCATATAGGAATAAAAACTATGGCAAGTGTTGGTTTATTAGCTCTGGTCGATGATATTGCATCATTACTTGATGATGTATCAGTGATGACAAAGGTGGCGGCAAAAAAAACGGCGGGCGTATTAGGTGATGATCTTGCACTTAATGCACAACAAGTAACAGGTGTTGATCCCAAAAGAGAGTTACCTGTCGTATGGGCGGTAGCGAAAGGTTCATTTCTTAATAAGCTGATTCTTGTTCCTTTGGCTTTGATCATCAGTGCTGTTTTTCCGATTGGTGTGACGATTTTATTGATGCTTGGTGGTTTATTTCTTTGTTACGAAGGCATGGAAAAGCTGGCTCATAAATGGTTACCGCATGAAGAAAGTGATGACGAGCATAAGAAAAAACTGGCCGCAGCAACGGCAGATGAAAATATTGATATCAAAGCTTATGAACGTAAAAAGATAAAAGGGGCGATCAGAACAGATTTTATTCTTTCCGCAGAGATTATTGTGATCGCGCTTGGTGTGGCTCAGGGTGAAAGTCTACTGACGCAAGCCATCGTGGTGTCTTTAATAGCCATTGTGATGACCTCAGGCGTTTATGGCCTGGTAGCGGGTATTGTGAAATTCGATGATGCCGGTTTGGCTTTAGTCAAAGCTGGACAGGGCGATAGCCGCTTTGATGGTTTCCAGCGTAAGCTGGGTCAGGTCATTTTATTTCTCGCGCCCAAGTTGATGAAGTTTCTATCGGTGGTGGGCATGATCGCCATGTTTTTAGTCGGTGGCGGTATTCTGGTGCATGGACTCCCTTTTTTACATCATCTATTAGAGGGTTTGAATGCATCAATGGGTGCAGTCATGACCGTTATGATGCCTGTGTTATTTAATGGTGGTGTTGGCCTGATTGCGGGTGTGATGGTGTTATCCATTGTGACTGGCATGAAGAAATTGTTTTAAAAAGATGGGCCAGCCCCAATTCAGGCTGGCCCGTTTTTCTATATCAGACCAAAGGCTAACATGGCATTTGCCACACGTCTGAAGCCGGCAATATTGGCACCCAGTACATAATTGTGTGGTTCACCAAACTCTTCAGCGGTTTGGCAACAAGCTTTATGGATGTGGTTCATGATTTCATGCAGACGATCTTCACTGTATTCATAACTACTGCTGTGAGTGGCATTGAGCTGCATTTCTAAGGCGGATGAAGCCACACCCCCCGCATTGGCGGCTTTGCCTGGAGCAAAAGCGACATTATTCGTCTGAAAGACTTTAATCGCTTCTGGTGTACTGGGCATATTGGCACCTTCACAGACAGCAATACAACCGTTGTTGACTAAGCTTTGTGCGTCTTCTTCTTCCAATTCATTTTGGGTCGCGCAGGGGAATGCAATGTCACACGGAATATCCCAGATATTGCCATTTTCAATATATTTGGCGTCAGGATGAATATCGAGGTAAGTGTAGATTCGCTGTCTTTCTACTTCCTTAATGCGAATAATGGCATCAACATCAATACCTTGTTCATGCACGATGACACCACCAGAATCTGAGCAGGCAATGACTTTTGCACCAGAAGCCCGCAGTTTTTCCATAGCATAAGTCGCCACATTACCTGAGCCCGAAACCAAGGCAACTTTGTCCTTCAATTCCTCATCATGAACAGCTCTGAGCATATCTTCACAGAAAAAGACGGCACCATAGCCGGTGGCTTTTTTACGAATTAATGTGCCACCCCAGCTTGGACTTTTGCCAGTGATTACGCCAGCTTCATAACGTTGTGTAATACGCTTGTATTGACCAAACAGATAACCAATTTCTCTACTACCAACACCAATATCACCAGCAGGTACGTCGGTAGACTCACCAATATGACGATAAAGGCTAGTCATAAAGCTCTGACAAAAACGCATGATCTCACGATCAGATTTACCTTTGGGGTCAAAGTCTGCTCCGCCTTTGCCACTGCCAATAGGCAGGCCTGTTAACGCATTTTTGAAAGTTTGTTCAAAGGCGAGAAATTTGATTGTGCCAAGCGTGACACTGGGGTGAAAACGCAAGCCACCCTTGTATGGACCTAATGAACTATTAAAACCAACGCGGAAACCTCTGTTGATATGGAGTTCGCCATTATCATCTTCCCAGGGCACACGAAATATCACTTGTCGCTCTGGCTCACATAAGCGCTCGATAATTTTTTCTTGGTGATACTCAGGGTGACGTTCTAACACCGGTGTTAATGTTTCCAAAACCTCATAAAGGGCTTGATGAAATTCTGGTTCACCCGGGTTACGACTGATAATTTGCTGATAAATAGATTCCATTGTTCTCGGCTTATATCCTGTTGTTGAGTAAATGAAGACAGACAAATAGTGAGTGCTTCTGCTACTGACACTCAATATACGGGTGAGTTTTCTGCTTTAGCAAATTACGCTGGCATGTAAATTTGTCCGTTTCGATTGACAACACATAATGAAAAGCATTTGATCATAGTTAATCACGACGCAAATGGACCTTTTATAATGAGAAAATCGTATGTTTTGATCTGGGTGTTGGGGTGGTGTTTACATTCACCTGTTGCGGCTGCCTATGACTGTTATCAACCTTCTCCTACAGCCGAGTCTTTGGAAGAGGAGTATCGTAATAATGATAAAAGCCTTGTCATAGATAAAAATGAAGAAGCGCTCCAGTTTCTCAAACAACTGAAAGGACAATGGACAGGCACTGGCGAGGAAATTTCCTGTAAAGGTTCGGATAACAATCCACTAAAACTACATAAACAAATGCAAGTCGAAGCTGATGTTGAAGAAAGCAGTATTGTGTTGTTTAAAGCACGTTTAGAAAAAGTGTTTCCGGCAGAGCGTGTCAGTCGTTCGGAGACCTTAGGTCTGATTAATATCGAAAGTTTGTATGGACTGAGTGCAAGCGGTCGACATATTGAGGCGAATCAACGTGAGTTTGCTTCGAATGGTCCTAATGCTGGTGTTCGTTATTTAGAGTATATGATTACCATTGATGCGCCTAATGATGATGAGCTCTATGTGGAATGGTCATTGTTTACTAACGGTGTCTACGTTTTTACTCAGAAGCTTAATCTCACCAGAAATTAAAAAAAGAGCCTGAATAGTCAGGCTCTTTTTTGACTTATTTAAGTAACAAGAACATCGCACGGCGGCCGCGAACAATATTAAATAATAATTCCTTCGCATTGCTTACCATTGGCTTGAACTGCTCTAGTGCATTGACTGGCTGACGGTTGACCGAGGTGATAATGTCATCGGGTCTTAGGCCTGCTTTCCAGGCGGGGCTGCCACGCTTGACTGAATACACCACCACGCCTTCAATCTGACCGTAATAGGGCGAGTCCTGCTCAATATCACCAAAGGTGGCACCAGAAAGCTTAGGATGCACTAACCCATCAGATGCTGTCTTACGCGTTTGTTTTACTGTTGCTTTAATGGTTTTGGCTTTGCCATTGCGAATAATATCGAGCTTCACAGTTTGACCAACAACCATCAAACCAATGGTATTTCTTAGGCTATCCGCATTCAGCAATGGCGTGTCATCGACTGCTGTGATCACATCACCGACTTTCAAGCCGGCATCCGCGGCAGCTGAATCAGGAATCACATGACTCACAACGGCGCCTTGTTGACGCTCAATATTAAAGGCTTGTGCTAATTCAGGCGTAATATCCTGCATTTGAACACCTAAGTAAGCACGCTGCACTTCACCATGTTCTAAGAGCTGATCGGTAATTTGTTTAACGAGGTTACTGGGAATAGCAAAGCCGATACCGATATTGCCAGATGAAGCACCACCTGGTGAAAAAATAGCGGTATTGATACCCACCAGTTCGCCACGCAGGTTAACTAATGCACCACCTGAGTTACCAGGGTTAATGGAGGCATCTGTTTGGATAAAGTTCTCATAGCCTTCAATGCCGAGGCCACTTCTTCCCAAAGCACTAACAATACCTGAGGTGACTGTTTGTCCCAAACCGAATGGGTTACCGATGGCGACAACAAAATCACCAACGCGCAGTGAGTCGGAGTCTGCCAAAGGAAGAGCAGATAAGTTGTCATCTGGAATTTTAATGAGTGCCACATCGGTGGCAGGATCGCTACCAACAATCTCAGCCTGGAAAGTCCTGCCATCATTAAGTGAGACCGTCACTTCATCGGCGCCGCGTATGACGTGGTTATTAGTAATGACTAAGCCTTCTTTGGCATCAATAATGACGCCTGACCCCAGACTTTGACGTTGTCTGACCCTTGGCTGCTCGGGCACATTAAAAAAGTGCCTGAAAAAAGGGTCATTCATGAAAGGGTTATCTTGAACTCTGACTTCACTCTTTGTCGCTATGTTGACCACGGCAGGTTTGCTGCGATCTAGCATTGGCGCCAATGTGGGCATTTCATCTTTATCAGAAAACCAGTTAAGTGGAAGAGCAGCTGATGCGACTTGAGCAATCAAAACAAAAGCGGCTAACCAGACAATGGATGATTTAAAGCTGAACTTCACAATGCCTCCTGATACTTTATTCCAATGACTCACGCGGGTTAAATGCCATTTCTTCTGCCATTTGTTGATAGAGTTTTTTCGCTTTATCAGAGTCTGCAGGCGGCACTATTATCTGCAAGACCACAAATTCATCGCCAGGTTCTTTGCCTGGTAATCCACGACCTTTTAGTCGCATTTTTTGACCACTGCGTGCACCTGCAGGAATGGTCAGATTAATTTTGCCAGCGAGTGTGGGCACAGTAACTTTTGCACCTAATGCCGCTTCCCATGGTGCAATAGGTAAGTCGAGATACACATCTTTTTCTTCCAGACGGAAGTAACGATGTGGTGCCACATTCACTTCGAGATATAAATCACCCGACTTACCGCCACCGCCAGATTTTCCCTGACCGGACAAACGAATTTTTTTACCAGAGGCAATACCGGCTGGTATTTTTACGTTAATGGTGCCGGACTGACTGGCGCCAGCAGGACGACGAATAGTCTTGGTGGCACCGTTGAATGCATCTTCCAGTGAGATGGTAATTTTGGCGTTAACATCTTCACCACGGGCGAAGAAATTATCACCCATGCCGCCGCCCATACCTCCCATGCCGCCAAACATGTTTTCAAAGAAGCTGCTAAAGTTACCGCCACCAAAACCAGCATGATCATCCCAGCCAGGTGGTGGGTTAAAGGATTGACCATGACGATAATTACTACCAAACTGGTCGTATTGAGCTCGTTTTTGTTCGTCACGTAAGACTTCGTAGGCTTCACCTACTTCCTTAAATTTGTCTTCGGCATTGGCTTCTTTACTGACGTCAGGGTGATATTTTCTGGCCAGTTTTCGATAGGCTTTTTTTATCTCGTCCTGAGAAGCATCACGGGCGACGCCCAAAATTTTGTAATAGTCTTTGTATTCCATAAATGGATTCATTACCTGAAATTGATCTTGATCATGTAATTGGGGATTTCAATGTCTGTTTTCAATGGGTTTAGGGATTTTTCTGATGAATTAAAACAGCCTGTATGGGAAAATTTTCCCCAATCACGGATTAATGAATATTTAAAAGAGAGAATTGGATTATGTTTTCAAAAAAACAACTCACATTAATGGTGGCGGCCGCAGCGACCACAATGTGGCAACCCGCTTTTGCTGAAGAAACCAGTGATAGTGAAGTGTCACTGGGTGGCATGGTGGTAACAGGCACACGTTCAGAAACCCCTTTGCTTGAACAAGCAGGTAACACAGGCAAAGTCTCAGAAGAAGAAATCGATCTTATTCGACCTGACCATGTAACCGAAGTCCTCAATAGAATTAGTGGAGTTAATATTCAGCGCGGTAATGGTCAAGAGCATTTAACGTCGATTCGCTCACCTGTGCTCACGGGTGGTGCTGGTGCAGGCTCATTTCTTTATCTCGAAGATGGTATTCCACTCCGAGCAGCGGGTTTTGCCAATGTAAACGGTCTGTTTGAAGTTAACTATGAGCAGGCAGGTGGTATTGAAGTTGTTCGTGGGCCCGGTAGTGCACTTTATGGTTCAAATGCTGTTCATGGCATGGTCAATGTTTTGAGTCGTGCACCATCCTTAGATCTCGAGCGTGAGATTGATATTTCAGTAGGTCCACATGACCTCTACCAAACAAAAGCTTCCATAAGCAATACAGTGGGCAACCATGGTTATCGTTTAAGTGTGAATGGTACGTCTGATGGTGGTTATGCCAGCGACTCTGGTTATGACCAGCAAAAAGTCAGTTTTCGCCATGACTACTACGGTGAAAAGGATAGCTTCAAAACCTTATTCAGCTATACCAATCTAAATCAAGAAACGGCAGGTTATGTTTATGGGTACGAAATCTATCGGGATGAGAGTGTTTCTCGCACAAACCCTGATCCTGAGGCCTATCGGGATGCGAAATCATACCGTTTATCTACCGAATGGATTCACGAACTAAGTGATTCAGCATCATTCACGCTGACGCCGTATGTACGTCATACCGAAATGGAATTCTTGATGCACTTTTTGCCCGGTCAGGCGACAGAAACCAATGAACATAGTAGCGTAGGTTTATTATCATCATTTACAAAACAGCTAGATGGTGGACATAAAATCATTGTTGGTACTGACTTTGAATACACCGAAGGTGAGCTGACAGAAATTCAGTACAACCCAACTCGATTTTCGTTTCTTCAAGGCACACATTACGACTATGATGTGGATGCCACCGTTATTGCACCGTATGTGCATAGTGAATGGCAGGTACTTGAAAAAACACGTGTGACCGCAGGTGTTCGTTATGAGTACACGAAGTATGATTACACCAACCATACAGATTCATTAACGTTTGGTTCTCGCTATCTAAGACCAGACAGCCGTGACGATACATTCCATAATGTCAGCCCTAAACTCGGGGTTGTTCAACAATTGACCGAAGATACGGCGATGTTTGTGAACTATTCACGTGGTTCTCGTGCACCTCAAACCACGGATTTGTACCGTGCCCAAGTCGGCCCTTCTCAGACTGGACGTGCTGACTCTGAAAAAATCGATAGCATTGAGGTTGGCTTAAGAAAAGTAGGGCAAGGTTTGCAGTATGAGATTGTTGCTTACCAAATGAGAAAACGTGATTACTTCTTCACTGATAGTGATAACGAAAATGTGCCAAATGGAAAAACTAAGCACACAGGTTTAGAGCTAGGCATGTTTTATCCTTTCAATAGCCAGTTTGATATCGCGGCTAATTTAACTTTTGCCAAACATGAATATGACTTTGATAAAGACAGTTCAGGTATTGAAAAGGGCGATTACCTAGTCACAGCACCGAGACAAATGGCTAATGTCCGTTTAGGTTGGAACCCAACAGCAAAAACTCGCACAGAGCTTGAGTGGGTTCATATGGGTGAGTATTACGTGAACGACGGCAATACTGCTAAGTATGATGGACATGATGTCTTCACGCTCAGAGCTTCTCATGAGTTGAATAACAATGTCACCCTATATGGACGCATTCATAACTTATTCGATACCGAATATGCAGAGCGCGCTGATTTTGGTGGCGGTGGTGACGGTGATTACCGTTATTTTGTTGGTGAGAAACGTTACGTTCATGTTGGTGCAAGTTACCGCTTTTAAATAAAGCGAGTTTGTCTCACAAAAAAGGCGCTGATTATCAGCGCCTTTTTTATTTGTGTGGAAAAAAGATTAATGACTCGCAGCCCGGCGTTCTTCCAGCCGTCTTAAAAACTCTCGCATAATGTCATCGTATAAAGCCATACCGAGATAATGATCTTCGACACCGCTATCAATGCTGGGGTTGTCATTAATTTCAATAATGACAATACGGTTACCGCTTTGTTTGATATCCAGGCCATATAGACCATTTCCAATCAATTTCGCCGCTTTTGTCGCAATTTTCAGCACTTTTTCTGGTACTTCGCTCATCGGGATGGCGGAAGACTTACCACTGGAAGTGCCTTTTTTGGTGTTGTGGTTATAGATTTGCCAATGGCCTTTACTCATAAAATATTGGCAGGCATAGATAGGTTTGTTGTTAAACATACCAATACGCCAGTCGTAGTCGGTATACATAAACTCTTGCAAGAGAATAATGGCCGACTGTTGGAAAAAGGCAGGCGCTTGCTCTCGAAGCTCGTCTGCATTGTTTACCTTAATCACACCTTTTGAAAAAGCCCCGTCCGGAATTTTCATCACCAATGGAAAGGTGGCTGTTTCACAAAGTTTGTCCAGACCAGCGGTATCATTACGATATAGCAGGTGTGAATCCGGCATCGGTAGGTTGTTGGCTGACAAGAGTTCTTTTAAATAAATTTTATTCGTGCAGCGAATAATGGATGTGGGGTCGTCAATCACTACTAAACCTTCACTTTCTGCACGACGGGCAAATTTGTAGGTGTGATTATGTGTAGCGGTAGTTTCACGAATAAATAAGGCGTCATATTCTGCTAGGCGAATGTAATCTTTGGGGGTAATCAGCTCCACATCAATACCAATGCGACGTCCACTACTGATGAATTTCTTCAATGCGGCCATATCACTCGGCGGCATGGTTTCTTTAGGATTATGCAAAATGGCCATGTCATATCGAAACTGGCGACGCTTGGCCGGCTTCCGCCACAAGCGATGGCTGAAGTTATCTAAAGCTTCTGCAAAAAAATCTTGCTCGGTTTCTGTGAGCTTATTAATCGCACCGGCTTTTATCTGGCTGATAATCCAGTGTGTGTTAAAGCTAAACTCGACTTCCAGAATAGGGCAGGGGAATTGTTCAAAGATTTGTCGGGCCAGCTTCTGTAAAGAGCTGATAGGTGTTTGCCCAAAACAGATTTTCAGCACGAAGCTTTCACCTGAAGCCATGCTGAGCTGTTTATCAAGCTGAGTGGATAAATCCGACAAGTCGTAGGCATAAAGGCTTTTGCGAGATAAGTCATTAATAGTGCGAAGTCCGGGCAAAACACGGTGCCCTCTGGCTTCTGCCACCATCGAGCAATAATAGCCGCGACTGAGATAATCCAGACTTCGACATAAATTAAGAATTTGCGCAGGGGCATGAGTATTTTGCGATAAGGATTGTAGATAGGTATCAACATCGATCACTTGTTCGCTGGGAAAGTAAGGACTCCAGTCATCAATATTTTCAACTATTATCAAATGCTTAGTCATGTCTGGTCCTTGGTGATGGTAGTGTCAAAAGGCTTTCTAAAAGCGAATCATAAAGTGAATAGACAGGTGATGTAATAAAAAATTTTGCATCCCTTTTTATTTGCTGGTCAAAATGGCAAAACTCACATATCCTTCGCGAAAATTTTGCACAGGAGGCCCATTAAAATGTATGCAGATGCCGTTTTAAGCGTATTTTCGCAGCGCTATTCCAGCGCAAGAGATAAATTCATCAATAATGTCGAAACCAGCTCGATTATTGAAAGACTAACGCATCATCCTCATCCACTTAAAGGCCCGAAAAACGAAAAGTTATTTTGTGATATTGCCTGGGCGGGTAATCCAAAAGCAGAAAATATTATTGTATTAGTGTCCGGACTACACGGTGTAGAAGGTGGCGCTGGCTCAGCAATTCAAGCAGATTTTGTGACACGTTATCGTCGTCTGCCTCAGGATGTCTGTGTGGTCCTGGTTCATGCGATCAATCCATGGGGATTTGCCTGGGCCAGTCGTGGTGATGATCAAGGTGTGGATGTGAACCGTAACTTTGTTGATTTCAACAGTGAGTTACCGGCCTCAAAAGCAGCAAAAATCTGGCAAGAACTGGAACAAGGTAAAACCGATATTGCCACCGTCGCTCAGGACAGGGAAAAGTTTGATTTATTGTCAGAAGGTCAATACGAACAAGCTTCAGCACCTTATTATGGCGGCAGCGAACCCACATGGTCACGTCAGCTTATTGAACAGTTGGCCGCACAAATTAAACCTGCCAAACGTAAACAAGTGATCGTGATTGATATTCACAGTGGATTGGGCCCCTATGGTTTTGGTGAGCTTATCTGTGATCATCCTGTTAACAGTCAGGGTCACCAATATGCTGTCGAGTTATTTGGTGCAACAGTCACTGAACCTTCACTGGGGACATCCAGCTCTGGAACAAAACTCGGTTTGCATGATTATTTCTGGCATCAGCAAGGCGATAATGTGTGCTTTTTAACCTTGGAGTTTGGTACGTTTGGTACTCAGCAGATGTTGCAAGTGTTATCGGATGATCAAAAACTACAACAGAAAGGCAAAATGGACTGGTCTGATGATGCCACGATGGATGTAAAACACGCTATGCAAGATTTTTTCTGCCCTGATCAAAAACAGTGGCAGGAATTAGTATTGTTCCGTGGCCGTCAGGTTATTGAAATGGCGTTAGACGGATTAACTGAACATGCCAATCACAACGCCCGCTGAGTTTGTGCTGCGTGAAGCAACACTTGATGATGTTAACGCGCTCAGTGAGTTAGAAGAAGCGTGCTTTGAAACGGATCGTATTTCAAGACGCAGCTTTAAATGGATGATCAAAAAAGGTCACAGCTTATTGTTGGTGGCGACCACCAGTGACACTCTGGTGGCCTATGTGTTGTTACTTTACTCACAAGGAACGTCACTTGGCCGGGTATATTCATTAGCGGTTGATGCGAATTATCGAAAAGCCGGTATTGCCGCTAAATTAATGCAGGAAGCCGAAACACAGGCGCTGGATGATGGGCGAAGCTTTCTGCGTCTGGAAGTACGGCCTGATAATCTCGGTGCCATTAAGTTATATGAAAAACTCGGCTATCAGCCGTTTGATATTGTCACTGACTTTTATGAAGATCATGCCGACGCTATCCGTATGATGAAAGTGCTGCATCATGTGCCTGAAGTCACACACCCTGAGGTTGCCCACTACTCTCAGTCAACCGACTTTACCTGTGGGCCTGCTTGCCTGATGATGGCAATGAAATGTATGGATAGTGAGTTAGCGCTCACTCGCCAACTTGAATTGCAGTTATGGCGGGAAGCCACGACGATTTTTATGACATCCGGTCATGGCGGTTGTAGTCCTCAAGGCCTGGCCTTAGCTGCCAATCATCGAGGTCTGAAAACCTCTTTAGTTTGTAACTCAGATGACATTCCTTTTATTAATGGCGTACGTAGCGAGGAAAAGAAGTCGGTCATTGAATGTGTCCATCAGGACTTTATCGAAAAAATTGCTGAGTCCGATATTCAACAAATAAAAGCACCGGTTGATGCGGCGTTATTAAGCGAGTATCTGTCTAAAGGGGAACTGGCGCTTGTCTTGATAAGCTCATATCGTCTGAATCAAAGTAAATCCCCCCATTGGATTTTGGTCGTGTCTGTTTCTGACACCTTTGTATATTTCCATGATCCGGATGTGGATTGGGATGATAATAAAAGTGTGACAGATAGTGGTTATATTCCCGTTACACATAAAGAATTTAACCGTATGATTGGCTACGGCAAACCCCGTTATCAAGCTGCTGTCATTGTCAGTCCATCCAATAAGAAATGAACTTTACTTCACTGCTGGCAGTCGGTTTTGCTTGCAGGAGATAACTATGATCGAAAAACTAAAACAAATGTTTTCATCCACCTTGGGTGATAACACCGATGTCTATTTAGCGAATCAACAGCAGTCTAAAGTGCTGGCGGCGGTAGCATTAATGATTGAAATTATTGCGGTCGATGATGAAGAGCATGAGACTGAAAAGGCCATGCTGCGGCAAATCCTCGCTAGTCAATTTGATGTCGAAGACAGCGACGCTGAGAAATTGATTGCCGAAGCTGAGAGAGCGCACAATGAAGCCACTGACTTTTATCACTTCACAGCCGATATTAATCAGCAATATAACGAACAAGAGAAAATCGAACTCATCGAAATGCTTTGGCAAATAGCCTGGGCCGATCATGAACTACAAGATATTGAAGAACATGTGATTCGTAAGCTCGCCAGTTTGTTATACGTTTCCCACAAAGACTTTATTGCTACTAAGCTCAAAGTCGTAGGCGAAGCCAGTTAAGGCTATAACAGCCCAATTATACTTCATGCTTTTTTAAAATAATCCTTATAAATCAAACAGCCCGTTATTTTTATTATTGCTAAATTACTTCCAAAACGATAATGTATCTCATTATCAATTGTCACGTAATTCTATTCATAATGGCTGTGCAATCGCTGGAATCGCTTTATACAGAACATCAAGACTGGCTTCAGAGCTGGATCCGTTCTCGTTTAAATCATGTTGAGCACGCGCAAGATTTAACGCAGGAAACCTTTATCAAGATATTGATGAAGGGGCGTGAGCATGAGTTGAACTCACCCAGAGCATACTTAAGCAGCATTGCACGTGGTTTGCTGGTGGATTTTTTTCGTCGTCGTTCAGTAGAGCAGGCTTATCTCGATGCGCTGGAAATAGAACCAGAGCAACATGCGATGTCTGCAGAGCAACACCATCTCATTATCGATACTTTGCTACAGATTGAACATATGCTGGATGCGATGAGTGAGCGCGGACGACACATTTTTCTACTCGCTCAGCTGGATGGGCTGTCATTTGCTGAAATCAGTCGGCACTTAAATGTCTCCGTGCCGACTGTTCGTAAGCACTTTATTCGAGCGATGGCGCAGTGTTTGTTATTGGTTGAGGACTCACCATGAAACTCACCGAAGACATCCTAACGCAGGCCGCCAGTTGGTTTGTAGATCTTCGAAGTGCACAACCGGGTGATGCTATTTATGAAGCTCATCAGGCCTGGCTTGCTGCTGATAGTCGACATTATGATGCCTGGAAACGGGTAGAACGTTTACAAAAACAATTGAAAATTGTCCCCAATGAAATCAGGCAGAGCACACTGGAAAAGGCACGTCAATCTCGTCGTCAATTAATTAAAACATTGGTTGTCGTTTTAAGCGTGGGTGGTGCTAGTGGCGTGGCCTATAAGCAACGAACTTTTTCTACTTGGATGGCACAATATCGTACTGGGACGGGTGAACGTAAAACAATACAGTTGGCGGATGGTAGCCAAGTATCACTTAATACCGATACGGCTCTGGATGTGAATATCAGTGAGCATGCCAGAGAGTTAACACTCTATCGTGGTGAGATTCTTGTTGAAACAGGCAAACAGATGCCTGAGCAAGACTTTATTGTAAAAACGGCACAAGGAACAGTCAAAGCGCTCGGCACCCGTTTTCAGGTTCGATGTCATCCTGACGCAACCTGGGTCGGCGTCAGTCAACATGCGGTGGAAGTCATGCCTGAAAAAGCCAGTAAAGCTGTCAAAGTTCAAGCTGGCCATTGTATGCGTTTTAACACATTGAAACACGGCTCGGTGAGTTTGATGCCCGTCAATATGGATGCCTGGATACAGGGAATGTTGATAGTCAGCAACTGGCGACTGGATCAATTTTTAAATGAGCTCGGACGTTATCACAAAGGGACATTACATTGTGATGCTGGCGTTGCATCACTTCGTATCTCTGGGGCGTTTAATGTCAATGACACCCGTTCTGTATTAGAAAATCTCAGTAGCACTTTGCCAGTCAAAGTCCGTTATTTCACGCGTTTCTGGGCACAAGTTGAACCCGTCTGAATATTTTTTTGTTTAAGGGGTTAACGATTCTGCTGTGTCGTTCGGCCTGTTAGATAGCAGCGTTATCGCAACGCTAATATCCATTAACTAACAGGACTAGTGATGAAACACACCACTTTCTTACCTTTAACGTTGTCGCCATTAAGTCGACAACTCATCATGGCAGGGATGTTAACTACCGCCATGGTGAGTACTGATCTCACAACCAACATCAGCCATGCAGACAGTGTGACCCAACAACAAACTTTTCATATTCAAGCAGGCTCACTCGAGTCGGCACTCAATCAATTTTCTGTGCAGAGTGGGATCACTGTCTCATTCAGCCCTGATGTGGTAGCCGGCATCCAAACCTCAGCTCATCAAGGGACTAAAGCCCCTTCCACACTACTTACAGAGTTATTAGCTGATACAGGTTTAGAGGCGACATTACTCTCCAATGGCAGTTACTCTATCGTCAGAAAGTCAGCCCCCGTTGCTGTCACACCCAAGCAGAAACAAAGTGTCGAGCTGGATGATATGTTGATTACCTCGACACGCTCTGACACCCAGCTAAAAGATTCGCCACAAGTTGTGACAGTGATTAACCGGGCTCAGATAGAGCAACAGATGGAAATGAGTAGTGACACCTCTCAGATTTTGAGTAATTTGTTGCCTTCATTTTCACCAAGTCGGCAGAAGCTCACCAGTGGTGGTGAAACCTTCCGTGGTCGTTCGCCGTTATTTTTGATTGATGGCGTGCCTCAGAGTAATCCATTGCGTGATGGCCAGCGTGATGGTCACACCATTGATATGTCGATGGTGGAACGTGTTGAGGTGATCCACGGTGCCAGCGCTATTCATGGACTTGGCGCGACGGGTGGCATTATCAACTTTATTACGCGTCGTCCGAGTCAGGATTCACTCAAACAAAGTCTGAATGTACAAATGACGACTCCAACCGGAGAGTTTGGTGATGAAACGTCGGGTTACCGAACGGATTACAATCTGAGTGGCAGCAAAAATGATTTTGAATATACGCTTGGCCTGAGTTACGAGAGACAAGGTGTGTTTTTGGATGCTGATGGCACCGAAATTGGTGTCGATAATGTCCAGGGCGATATCATGAACTCCAAGAGTTACGACCTGTTCACTAAGCTGGGCTATTGGATAAATGATGATCAGCACATAGAAGCCTCCCTGAACCGATATCAGATAGAAGGTGGCAATGATTACATTAGCGTTGATGGTGATATCGATAAGGGCGTACCCACCACCTCAGTCAGGGGAACCCCAGTCGGCGATGCGCCATATAACAGGGTATTAACCTCCAGTCTGAAATATCAAAATTATGATTTAGCGGGTATGGAATTTACTGCTCAGGCATATCGACAAGAGTTTGAAGCTTTATACGGCGCATTAGCATCCAGTAGTTTTGAAGATCCTGTTTTGGCGCCTGATAGCATTGATCAAACGCAGATTGAATCGGTGAAGAAAGGGGCAAAATTCACCTTCGTGAAAGATGGTTTATTAGATGACAGACTAAAAGTTACGACCGGTTTGGATTTGCTTGAAGACAGCTCATTACAAAATCTAGCCATGACAAACCGAAACTACGTTCCGGAAGTGGTTTATAAAAACTACGCACCATTCGTGCAATTACAGTTACAACCAATAGACGCCGTTGTATTACATGCGGGGGTTCGCTATGAGCACTCGGAGCTCGATGTCGATGATTTCACTACTGTCTTTGGTAAGGGCAGTGTTGACGTAAAAGGCGGTAATCCTGATTTCAGTGAGACATTATTTAATGGCGGTATCGTTGTCCGTCCACTCTCGTGGATGAGCGTGTTTGCAAATTATTCAGAAGGCTTTGGTATGCCTGATGTAGGGCGTGTATTACGCGGTGTGAGTGTCGCTGGGCTGAGTGTCGATAGTCTGCTGGATTTAGAACCTATCCTGACGACCAACAGAGAAATTGGTTTACGTTTTGATTGGGACACGGTCGACTTCGAGATCAGTTACTATGAATCTGACTCTGATTTGGGTTCGCGTCTTTCTGCCAATGCCGATAAAACAGAATATTTTGTGAATCGTGAAAAAACAGAAATCAATGGTGCTGAAGCTAACTTAGGTTGGAAAGTGAATGATGACCATAAACTCAACCTGGCTTATTCCTATATTCGTGGTCGTTACGACAGTAATGATGATGGTAAAGTTGATACCGATTTGAATGGTCAAAATATTCCACCTAACCGATTAATTGCCAGTTGGCAGGCAGAATGGACGTCAAAATTATCATCATTTGTACAAGCGAGTTACAACTTCGATCGTAACTTTGATGAGGAAGCCGGTAATGATGAAGAGCAGTTCAAAGCTTATGGGCTGATTGATGCCACGATGGCCTATAAACTCTCTACTGGTAGGCTTCATGCTGGCGTCACCAACCTGTTGAACAAGGATTATTTCAGCTACTCATCACAAACCAGTTATGGTTCAGATGCCCGTAACTTCAAAGGTCGTGGCAGAACCTTAACGCTGGGATACTCATTAGACTTTTAAAGAAGGACAAAAAGCCACCACCTATGTGGTGGCTTTCTCCCATCAAAGAAGACATTGCTAGAAAAAAGTCCAGATGTTAATGTATCTCATTATCATCTTTATTTTGTTGCAATATGCCGCAATCATCTGTCGATTCTTTATACAAAGATAACCAACCTTGGTTATTCAATTGGTTAGTAAAAAAGTTAGGCTGTCAGCACCGGGCAGAAGACCTGACTCACGATACGTTTGTTCGCATATTACAAACTCAGCACAAACAAAGTGAATTTACTATAGAGCAGCCTAAAGCTTATCTTCGGACGGTGGCTAATGGGCTTGTGGTTGACTATTTTCGTAAAAAATCACTGGAGCAAACTTATCAGCTAGCGTTAAAAGAAGTTCCAGAATTAACGCAGCTGTCAGAAGAGACGCTTTATTTATTAAAGGAAACACTGGAGCAACTTGATAGACTGCTTGACCGTCTGCCAAGACGTGTGAAATCTGTGTTTTTATATTCTCAGCTTGATGGTCTTACCTACGCTGCCATTGCGGAGAAAATGGGTATCTCTTTACGGACGGTCAAAAGGGATATGCAACAAGCTTATATTCATTGTTTAACACTTAGCTGGTTTGAAGACAGTGAATAATAGTGACGGACCGCCTAACAAAATTATTACTGAAGCAGCTGACTGGCTGATTCGAAAACAAGAATCTCCATTAACTCAACAGGAGCAGGAGCAATTTGATAGCTGGCATGATCAAAGTCAAGATCATCAAAAAGCCTGGAGAATGGCTCAATCGCTTTCACAGTCATTTCAGTCAGTACCGAGTCATCTTGGCAATATTGTTCTAAAAAGGTCGCAAAAAGATCGGCGACAATTAATCAAATTATTGAGCGGTTTGCTGGTGGTACCTGCTACAGGTGTGATCGCATATAAAACATTCCCTGTTTCTCGTTGGTCTGCTGACTTGAGTACCGCCACTGGTCAGCAGATTACACAACTGTTAGCTGATGGTTCGCGTGTCACAATGAATACACAAACCGCAGTGAATATTCTGTTTGATGATCATCTTAGAAGGGTTCACTTAATTAGTGGTCAAATACAGATATCTACAGTAAAGGATCCACTCTCGCGTCCATTTATTGTGACAACACAATTTGGTCAGGTTGAAGCATTAGGTACAGTGTTCCAGTTGAATCAGCTTTCTGATGGAATCGCAGTCAGTGTGCAACAAGATACTGTTGAAGTGACGACTTTGTCAGGAGAGAAACAGCTACTAAAAGCAGGACAGCAACTTGTCTTTTCTCAACAAAATATTAGTCAGCCCAAGCAGAGTAATGCGGCTGATTCGGCCTGGGTAGATGGTCAACTCATTGTAGATGATGAGAAATTAAGCCTGGTTATTCATGAAATCAGTCGTTACCGAACTGGCTGGTTGCGTTGTAGCCCGGAAGTGGCGAATTTGAAAGTCAGTGGCGTCTTTCAGTTACATGACACCGATAAAGTATTACAAAACCTGGCCAATACTTTACCCATTCGCCTCGTTTATCGAACGCCGTATTGGGTCACGGTCGATAAACGAAATTAATTTGGCCTCTTTTTTTGTGTGCTACGGCTATAGATGTAAACAAGTTCTATTTACATTTATAAACAACAGGTAGTTCAATGAAAAAAAGTAAACAGTCCGAAGCCCACACGATACCCAGTTCCCTAAAACCTAGACAGAACAAGCTTAATGCTGCTTTTCTGCTATCAGCTTCTCTTGTGATTTCATTTCTTTCTTCGTCAGTTGTTAAGGCAGAAACTCAGCAGAGCCAACAAGTACAAGCGTTTAG
This sequence comes from Methylophaga sp., assembly GCA_002706095.1. Classification (GTDB taxonomy): domain Bacteria; phylum Pseudomonadota; class Gammaproteobacteria; order Nitrosococcales; family Methylophagaceae; genus Methylophaga; species Methylophaga marina. The sequence continues at coordinate 386,606 of PAJP01000025.1, forward strand.
TATTGCTTCAGGAGGTTTATCAACAGTTCTGAGACAATTTGCGAGTCAGGCAAAAATCACCTTGTCTTTTGACCCCGCTTTAGTGTCGGGTAAGCAAAGCCGTGGACTAAAAGGGCAGTATTCAATAGAAACTGGTTTGCAACAATTGTTGGCGGGCCATGGTTTACAAATCATCACGATTGATGGTGAAAGCTATCGTCTTGAAAGCCGTTCTTCATCTGATAAAGTTGAGTTACCCAAAGTAAGCGTGTCAGGTGACTACATTAATGAAACCGGCTTAGGAGCTGTATCAGGTTATGTCGCTAAACGCAGTATAACTGCCGCAAAATCTGACATACCTCTTATCGAAACACCACAGTCAGTCTCGATTGTGACCGCTGATCAAATAGCTATTCAAAACGCAGAATCATTGCATCAGGCATTGAAATATACACCGGGTATTGTGCCCATGGGCAGTGATAATACGACAAGTGACGGCATGATTATTCGCGGCTTTAATGTCACTGGTTCAGCACCTATGTATTTGAACGGCACTAAACTCTCACGTAATACATTCAGTGGTGTATCTGAGCCCTATGCGATGGAACGTATTGAAATACTCAAAGGTCCCGCTTCAGTTTTGTATGGCAATGCTGCTCCAGGCGGCATTGTAAACATGGTCACCAAACAACCTCAAGCCGACACTTTGCGAGAACTAAAAGTACAGGCTGGGAGTTTTGATCGTAAGCAGCTGGCAGGAGACTTTGCTGGGGCATTAACCGATGATGGGAGCTTGACCTACCGGGTGACAGGGTTAGTCAGACGTAGCGATACCATGACTGACTATATCCCCGATGATCGTGAATTTGTGCAGGGATCGGTGCGTTGGGAGCCAACTGAAAATACCAGCCTGACGTTACTTGCTAATTATCAAAATAACGAAATTGGGTATGTCTATGGTCTGCCGGAAATTGGGACAGTTTCAGATAATATCAATGGCAATATCAATCGTGACCGTTTCATTGGTGAACCTGATTTTGACAAGTATGACGCGAGGAACTACACCCTCGGTTACTTCCTCAACCATGAAATCAATGACCAGATAACTTTCCGTCAGAACTTTCTTCACTTTGGCGCAGATACAGACTGGAACTACCTTACTGCAAGTGGTTTGGATGCTAGTCAGCAGTTACTTTCTCGTGGCGCTGCTTCTCGCGCGGATGAGAACAGCTCCTGGAGTATTGATAATCAACTGGAATTTAAGTGGGATCTGGGGGCTACCCAACATACCTCACTTATGGGACTCGATTATACCGAGCAGACCTTTGAGCGGGTGCAGTACCGTGGTAGCGTAGGTGACTTGAACCTATTTAATCCTATCTATGGTTCAGCCGTTACGCTCAATAGCATTCCAGCCAGCCACAGTAAACAAGACAGTAAGCAATTGGGTATTTATGCTCAGGAGCATATCAAGATTGCTGATAAATGGGTCGTCATGTTGGGGGGCCGCTACGATAAAGTGCAATCAGATACGAAAAACAGATTAACAAACGTCTCGACCGAAAATTATGACGATGATGCTTTTACCGGACGGGCGGGTTTGGTTTATCTGTTTGATAATGGTTTTGCCCCATATATCAGCTACTCCGAATCATTTGAAGCTCCTCCAGGTGGTGAGGATGCCAATGGTTCGGCTTTTAAGCCCACTGAAGGTGAACAATATGAAATCGGCCTGAGATATCAACCTGAAGGGCAAGCCATATCCATAACGGCTTCTGTTTATAAATTGACTCAAAAAAATGTGATGACTTCCGATCTGAATAATCCTGATTTTTCCATTCAGGAGGGAGAGGTTGAATCGAAAGGTTTTGAGCTGGAAGCCAAAGCCAATTTAACCAATAATTTAAATCTGATTGCTTCCTATGGTTATATTGATAATGCGGTAACTGAAAGTAATAGTGGTACGGAAGGCAATCGCTATGGTGCAGTGCCAAGGCATATGGCGTCATTATGGGCAGATTATAAGTTTAGTGAGACGATCCCAGGTCTGGGCTTGGGAGCTGGGGTACGTTATTACGGCAGAAGCTATAATCTTGCCAACACATACGACGTACCCGGGTTTACCGTTGTTGATGCGGTTGTGAATTACAGTCTTACGCCAGAATGGTCACTGGCCTTAAATATCAATAATCTGTTTGATGAAGAATACGCTACCTGTAGCTATGCTTGTTTTTATGGGGTAGAACGCTCAGCCACTGTTAGCGCTTCTTATAACTGGTAAGTCTGTCTGAATCACCTGCCTGAGGTTACTTGGGCAGGTGATTTGTTATTACAGAAAATGAATAGTAAAAATCAAGTAGCACAATATTACACGATGATTCTGAGGTAGATTTCGTCTCCATACTTACTGGGTGGGGGATGACTGACTTAACCTCGTAGGCCAATGACCTTTGTGCTGAAGTGTGCAGTTTTCCTCAGTATCGTAGCTCACATGATCGGCTAGGCGTTTCAACTTGATATCACGTTTCTTAAGCTCTGATTCAATGAGTAATAGCAAACGATCGTGCTTATCTGATTGAAGGTAGTTGTCCAAACTCTCATTGTCATCAAACACATAGATGATCTTCAGGCTGGTGGGATAATTGTCATAGTTCACCAAGTGGGTTAACCACACAAAGCCATGAATATCTTTCAATGCCTGCTCACATACTTCGGTGAGGAGTAACCGTAAGGTATTGTTTATTTTTTTATCTGTTTTACGCATAGTTCGTGTAAATGTAATAGCGGTTGGTCGTGTTGAGGAAAGCCATCCATGTCAGAGACTAAGCCTTCTCATCACCTGATTGAATATAGCTAAACCATTCTTCAATTGGCATGGTGCCACCTTCTTCGGCTACCTGTTGGAGCTCGTGGTCACGCAACACATCTTGCAGGCTATCAATACGTTTCCATGTGGCGATAGGTGTTTTGCATTCTTGTTTGGGGATATAGCGTGAGTCTCTCACTTTCTGATAGCGGTGAACATAGCGGGGGCAGTTTTGCCATAATTCAGATACGGTCACGCGTACTACCATTTCAGCTTCTTTCCATTCATCTATCAGTGGATCGTCACTCGATGCCGTTGCTGTACCCTGCACACGAATGCGATGCGGTGTCTCAAAATTAATAAACAATAAACCGACTTCTGGATTGCCCTGAATATTGCCCATCGAGTAATACATACCATTGCCGTCATAGCTGGGAAACGCAATGGTTTTTTCATCCAAGACTTTGATAAATTTACCTGCTTCACCACCTTTATAAGATACCGTTGGTCGACCACGCTCATCTACCGTTGTCAGAAAAAACATATCACGGCTTTCGATAAAGTCTTTGGCCATCTCATCCACTTCAGTGACAAGCGCCACTTCCTCTACCCGGTCCGCCATTTCCCGGCTATTAAATGCATCTTGCAGGGCGCGATGTTTATCGTTGTACAGTCTGCTCATCGTTTTCTCTCTGTGTTTCTATTTATTTTTTGGTAAGGTTTCACTGTACTGTACAAAAACAGTGGATGCCAATAGTGAAAACACGATCAGAAAACGTCGACAAAATGTCCTTTTTATACAGGGCGAATGGCTGGACGGTATGACCAGACGCTGTCGATGACTTGACTGTGATACACGCGTTGATAGGTTGCTTTGGCAAGCATGATAAAACTGGCAGCCATAATAAGTGCCACACTATCCACCATCAAAGTGTCCAGTTCAGTATGCATCCACAACCCTGTTGATGGAATGAGGATGCTCAGTAAGCTGGTCAGTGGCATCGCAGCAGTAAGCATGGCAGCTAAATACAGCAATTCAACCAAGCTTCGGGCAGCACCACGTATGAAGCTCCATGCAATTGCGGCAAAAAACATTAAGTAATACACCCATTGGAAATGGGCATAGGTGGCCTGAGACTCTAATGCTAACCATTTACTACTGGCGAGCATCAAAGAAATGCCACACACACTGCCCAAGCAAATGCCAACCGTGAGTGAGGCCATCACTTTTACATCTTTTCGTTGAGTGAATAATGTTCCATCGGGCTTACTTCGGCGACGGCGGTTTTCTACCCAGAGTAAATTACCCGTATAAAACAGCCATGCTCCGGCTAAACCCAGAATGAAATATGCCCAACGCATAGGTGAGCCGCCAAAAGTAGCAAAATGCAAAGCAAAAAAACTACTGACAGCTACCATTTCTGTCGGCTGCTGGCCTGGTAAATAATCGGTCGATTGCACTTCTCCCGAATATGGATTGATCGCAATAAAGCCTCCTGGTGCTCGGGGAGCAATGGCATGTGCTTCATGCCCCCAGATCATTACACTAGCTCGTGGTGTGGTTATACCTGAATATTGCAGCTGATAAGGTTCGAATGACGGTGCGACTTCTCTGGCAGTGGCCAGCAATCGTTCTGGTGACAACATCGTTGCAGGATCAGTACTTTGTTCAGGATTCGGCTGCGGGGCACTGGAAAATAATGCCTGACGTAACTGGCCTTCATGAATGAGTTTATCCTGAGCGTCATAGATAAGATCATGGTAGGCAAAACCAAAAGCGGTGATCGCCATAATCAAGTGAAAGGGCAAACTGGTCACACCGACCACATTATGGGCATCGAGCCAGACCCGTTTTGGTTTTCTTCCCAGACGGAACGCAAACAGCTCTTTGACCAGAATAGGTAGCAGAATAATCAAGCCTGATACCAGTGCCAAGGCATATAAAACTGCAAAAACACCCATAATCCAGCGATTAGGATCACTATCAACCGGCAGACCAATCACTCGGTGCAGGGTATCAATAAATTGAGCAACAGGGGCTGGGCTGACTTCTTCAGTGACGAGTGTTTGCTGTTTATCTAAATGAGCGCTGAAGTAACGCAGTGAGGACACATCATGATCGCCGCCTTTTTCATCCTCAACAGTCCACATGATCTGGCGGGTGTGATGTGCTTCGGGGTCTAAATTCACTTGTATATTTCGTGCGGCGGATGGTTCTGACTCAATCAGCTGATCAAGCACAGAGGGGATTTTTTCTAGATCAATACGCTCTGATTGCTGAATAGGCGGTGCAGCCCAATGGGTAATGGGGTCTTTAAAGATGGTTAATGCACCAGCATAAAAAGCGATGAACAAGGCCATGCCGCTGATAATACCCACCCAGGTATGCAGCGATTTATAGGTACGAATAATGTCTGCTTTTACTTTCATGTGGGAGTCATCTCAGAAGGATTTAAATAAAAAATACAGTGCATACAGCACAACATTAGTTAGTCCCAGCCAAAACCAGGCACGAGCACCAGAACGAAATAAAAAACACGTGCAGAGAATGGTGAGCCAGATAGGGCCAAGTAACCACATGATTAATTGAGCTTCACCACTTCGACCTATCTGAAGTGGCAAAAGAAAAAACAAACCGCAGATGGCCATCGCAGCAAAAAAGCCTAAGACGATGCCGGCTAAAGATTTACTGATCCAGTCTGCTCGAAATGGCGTGCTTGTCATTAGCGTGCTCTCCTCAGTGATTTCCAGGCACCAATATAGGGGAATAAGACCAAGAGAAGCATTACCCAGACCAGCAGCATGAACACACCTGCTACAAGCTGCATGGTGGTGATCACTAACACCAGACTGATACCGAGCAGAATTAACCCTATATAGCGTAAATAAGGGGCAGGCCAGACCTTGTTCAACCAAAGTTGGTGACGTGAGGCTAAATAAACACACACACTTCCGCCGAACGACAGCATTAGCGCAAGATAAGGATAAATGGTCATACTGTGGGATCTCTAAAAATAAAAGCAGCCGTCGATAACGGCTGCTTGGTTTACCTGTGACTAAGGCTTAAAAGAATGAATACGTGGCAGAGATACCGACGTTACGCGCCTCAACAAAGTCTGCATACGCTACCGGGACTCTAGCACCAACAGGTTCACGAGAACGGCGAGCGCGTTTATCGGTCAGGTTGTTAACAAATGCAGATAACTCCAGATCAGCAATACGATAATTGGCGCGTAAGTTTATTAAAGTAAAACCGCTGACTTCACGCTCTTTCGTATTTTCTACATCACTGAAATAACCACTGGTGTATTGAATATTACCGCCGAGATCAAAATCATCAGACACATAATAGGTAGCAGCAAAATTGACCGTTTTATCGGGGGCTGAGTTAAGTTCATTACCATCAAGCCCTGTATAGTCGTCACCAGCATCTTTGATTTCGGTGTGTAATAAACCGATTCCTAGACGAGTTTGAAGATTATCCGTCACCCAGGCTGTACCCTCTATTTCGGCTCCGTAGGTTTCCACTTTCTTGATATTGTCAATGCGGCGAAGCGAATTCACACCTTGATAACCATCAAAGTCATTGAAGAACACATTCGCATGGACTTCGTAGCGATTATCATCAAAGCTGGTGCGAAGGAATGCCTCGTAAGTATCTACTTTTTCTTCGTCAAAGTAGTAATAGGCATTATCCGTTACAGAGAGTGCACCACCGGCAGAGTTATAGCCTTTTACAGCACTGACACCGATCCGAGTTTCTGGCGTGATGTCATATTTCAACGCGACTTTGGGCAGCAAAATCGTATCGTCCTCTTTCAACGTATATGGTAGCCCACCATAAGTAAAATCACGCTCTTGAGATTCATCCTGATAACGCAATCCGGTTGTTAAAATTAACTTCTCAGTTAAGCCGAAGTTAAGTTCACTGTATATTGCTTTTGAGTCGGTGGTGTCGTCACCGTTATAGTCAGCAGAGCCACCAATACTATCGATATCTTGATCACGTTTGTAATAGTCGAGACCGATAAACCCGTTAAAGGCATGGTTACCTTCACCAAAATTTAATTTCACATCAATGTTTCTGCTTTTATCATCAATATCCAGATTTTGTGTATCAGCAGGATCCGCTTGGTACGTTTCAAACGCATATTGGTAGTCTAATTGAGCCAGCTTAATGTCTACAGAAGTACGCGTGTTGATTTGATAATGTGCATCAATGCTGTTCATCACACTTTCTGTGTCCATATCACGGAAAAAGGTTTTGAAATACGCATCGGTGTTAGTATCTTCAAAATAGCGACGGCCTCCATCACCTTTTTCAGTGTATTGAGAGTGAGTGAACATTAACTCCAAATCATCAGTCGGTGTCCAAAGTAATTTGAAACGACCTTGTTTGGTATCAAGCTCATTCAAATCAATATTGGTTGGATTACTTTCATAGGGTTCGTTGCTGGTATCGGTTTGTCCATCAATTAACTGACCAGAAAAACGAAATGCCAATGTATCTTCTATAACAGGACCAGACAGCATGACTGCTTTGTCTATATAGCGTTCGTTATTACGGTAGCCCAATCTCACTTTGCCTTCCCAATCAAACGTTGGATCAGCTGTCTTGATATACATGGCACCAGCGATACTATTACGTCCATTATTGGTAGATTGAGGGCCACGGAAGACTTCAATTTGCTCAATATCCCACAAGCCAGAATCACCGACTAAGTCAGCGATAAAAGGTTGGTTAACACCATCAATCAATGTTGAAAAACGAGCACTGGCTCCACCTGTTACAGCATTAAAGCCACCTGCAGCACCATTACCTAAAACACCACGAACATTCGCTACAGCACCGGTTTGTACAACAACATTCGGTACAGAAGAAATAGCATCACGCAAGGTGTGGTATTGGTTTGATTTCAATGCTTCTTGATCAATGACAGAAACGGAAGAAGCTGTGTCTTTCAGAGTCCGTGTTTGTTTTTCACCTTCAACAGTGATGCTTCCTAACTCAACACGGTTGCTCTGTTTTGAGTTGCTGTTTACCGCGTCGTCAGCAAAGACTTGTGTACTCATACACGCTGATATTGCGATGGCTAAAATATGTTTGTTCATAAATCCCCTTAACATTATGCGTAGACCGATTTTCTTGTTATTTTTTGTAAATGAAAATCATTATCATTATATAATGTGGCTATAGAGCAAGTTCCCAAAAAGAGTTATGAGCAAACGTCATAGTGTTATGAAATATCACCAGTCACTCGAAAGCGTGCAATTAAATGATGAAAAAACAGCCCTGACAGTAGCTGAACAGAATGACTATTCACCAAACAAACAAGATAATCAGGTGACAGCGAGACTGGATAATATGATTTATCTGTCTGAACTGAACCGAATGAATGTGCGTTACCTCAGCTTTTCAGAAGACACGGCACAGGATGAAGTCGTTTTAAAAGGCCTCTTTCATCATCATTTTGATCGACATGGTCTGTCTGTGCATGCCGGTAACTTAATAGAAATGGCGGATAGAATCAGCTTTGCAGAACTGCCTCCTGCGATCAGCATGACCATCTTATTTGATGGAAAAGTGTCATTTTCGCTTGGCTCGCAACGTTATCAGCTAGGTTGTCTTGGTGAGGGCCATGTGGAGTGTTCCGCTTTTATTATTAATCAACCTGAAATGCTTAGTCGCCGTTTCGAACGCGGTATGCATGTGAATAAACTCAATATATTTATCGAACGACAATGGCTTGAGGAAAGAGCGACTACACCAGATGAAAAGCAGCATATTCAACAGCTATTTCAAGCTCATGCTGCTTTTTACCATTGGCAAGCTTCTGATGTTGTTGCAAAGCTGGCCAGTGATTATTTATTTAAAGCCCAACACACGACTATTCAGGATGAGTTACTGAAAGAGGCGATCATCTTTCAACTGATCGCTGAAAATTTAAAGGTACTATCGTCACTCCATCGAGTAGAAAGGCCACAGGAGACAAGTCAATTCTATGCAACTGCATCACAGGAAAACCAGCTAAGACATCAAATTGATGACATGCTTATGCAATCCATGACCGTTGCAGAAATGGCTTCAGCGATAGGGCTGAGTGTGAGCACTTTACAGCGTAAGTTTAAAACGACCTATGGGGTAACAGTGAATAATTACTGTCGCCAACGACGTCTGGATATGGCAAAAAAAGCATTATTGGTCGACAAGAAATCCATTGGTGAAGCCGCCTTTATAGCCGGTTATGCACACCCCTCAAACTTTATTACGGCCTTTAAAAAACGCTTCAAACTCACTCCTTCAGAACTGGTTGCTACTATTTTTCCCTGAAGATTTGGCAAACATTGTGTGATCTCAGTTAAAAACGAATAACGGAATTTATCCATCCTTAAGCTATTCTGATTAGCGAAAAGGATGCGACTCGGAGGGGATAAATCCAGTAAAAATCAATTAACTATTAACTAAAAGACTGATTTGCAATTTTTTAGTTTATAGATGATAATGATTCTCGTTAAGATTTGTAGGCTTTTAATAAGAGAAGGAGACCATCATGCGTGCTACACACACAGACACTATTGAAAATCTGTACCTGGAGCACCGTGGTTGGTTGTCGGTATTTATTCAACGCCGAATGGGTTGCCCTGAAACCACCGCCGACCTGATTCAGGATACCTATCTACGTATACTCACGAATGGTCGACTACCCGAGCAAAAAGATGCTCGTAAATATTTAACGCATATTGCCAAAGGTCTGGTGATTGATGTGTTTCGTCGTCGTCGTGTTGAAGAAGCCTATCTGGAATTTCTGAAACAACAACCGGAGGACACAGCCCATTCGGTTGAAACTCAAACATTGATGATAGAAGCCTTAACCCAAATTGATAGTTTATTACATCGTTTGCCTGCCAATGTGCGCCAAGCCCTATTGATGAGGCAACTTGATGGCATGAGCTATAAGGACATTGCTAAGCACTTAAATGTCTCTGTCTCCTCAGTGGAAAAATATATCGCCAAAGGTTTGCAGGCATGTCTTGCTGCCTCACTCTCATCAGACTAACTCGTGATGCTTGATGGTTCTGGCCGGGTGATTAACCAGTACAACACCGCCACCATCATGCTTGAACTCACACACTTCACCCACAGTGGTAGTCCACTTAAAAATAGCAGATAACAGCTTATTGTCATCGACACTAGAGCTATCACTTTGGCACGACGCGGTATTGCTCGGTGTTGCTGCCATTGCTGGATCATATGACCAAATCGTGGATGATGTAATAACCAGTGGTGCAATTGTGGCCAGCCTTTTGCCGAACACCAGAGTGCCATCAAGACAAACTCGGTCGTAGGCAAGCCCGGTAATATCAGGCCTACGAAGGCAATACCGAGAAAAATCAATGCGAAAAGGCGCCACAATAAGGTTATAACCATGGTTTAACTCGCTACAGCATCATCTATCATTACATCGTTAACGGCATCAGTGACAAAAATAAAAGCCTGTGTTGCACCCACTAATGCTTTTTCACGTTGTGATTGTGTTAACTCAAGTTGATCTAACATTGCTTTAAACTGTTTCCAGTGAGTAGCACGTCCGTCCGAGTGTGCGGCCATGTGGCTGGCACCAAACGTTTCAGACAAGTTCAGTTGGTTTTTGACATGTTTGAGTAACATTGCCGCGCCTAACGTTGAACCTTCAAGCGCGTATAACCAACCAAGGCCCTCATATTCATCTGAAATCCTGATGTAGCTTGCGATACGCTGATCTTCTGCGATGAGCGTATTATTTAATTCAACGTCGTCACAGTCTGATAAAACGGCATTAAGACGGCTACGACCACTCAAGTCAGGCAGTAAGTTTAAGAGCTTGGTATTGTGATAGAGCGGTTCTGCTGCAGTATGCAGACGTAATTGCATACGCAGAAACCCTTGATAATGTTTGCTATCAGCAAACGGATTTAGTTGCATCACGCGTTTATCCAGTACTTCATGTAAATCATGTGTTTCGCTGCGTAAAGCATTTGAAAGCGTCATTTGGTCTGTCATCGGTTTATCCTGTTCATAAAATGTCTGTGTTATCTGATATACCGAAGCAGATGGTGATTTCCGTAATGCAGCAGCTGATTTTTATTGAAGTTGTTGTTTAATCTTCTGGATGGCTTGATTGTACTGAGCGGCTTTAGCAGGCTTATCCCAAGCGATATAAAGTGACTGTATATTTTGCAAAGCCAGTAGCAGGTTTTCATCTGTTGCAGCTTGGGTCTTTTGCAAGTTCTCTACGGCGCTTAAAAAAGCTGTTTCGGCTTTAGCAAATTGCCGTTTGTTGTAATACAAAGTGCCGAGATAACCAGCGATGCCAGCTGCCTCAACTGGCCGCTTTTGCAAACTTTGATATAACACTAAGCTCTGCGATAAAGACGCTTCAGCCGCTTTTGTATCATGTGTCGCCAGTTGTAACGCGCCGAGGTTACCTAAAATGGTGGCTTGCTCAATACTGTGTTCTTTGTTCAATAACTTAAGTTGGGACAAGGCTTGCTGATAATACTGTGCTGCCTGTTCAAGATGGTTTTGTTGCTGCTGATATAAACCTAATTCATTGAGCTGCATCACGGTTGCCATCGAGGAGGGGCTATCATTTTGTGCATTGAGACTTTGCTTTCGGATTGCAGCTGCTTTATCTGTCTGACCAGATTTGTCATAGGCTATGGCGAGTAAATTCAGTAATTCTGACAACCGTTCATCAGCCAGTTTTGATTCATCATTGAGTTTCTTTTTCATCTGTTCAAGTGAGGTGATGGCTTGATAATACTGACCCTCTTTTAATTGAATATTAGCAGCTGATAACACTAAATCGCTTTCTATGGATAAGGGTAATTGAGCACCTGTTTTATCCATTGAGTCGGATAAGGTGGTTGAAACCAGATGTAATGCCTGCTGCTGATTGCCTAGTGAGATCAGGATTTGCGTCTTTAATAAAATGGCCTGCCACATCTTGCCGTTACCATCACTCTGGCTGAGCTGGAATTGTTCTATCGACTCACCCAACACGCTATCGGCTTTATTTAGCTGATGATTTTTTTGCAGTAACACGCCCTGATTAAATAATAAGGTGGCGAGCTGTTCATCAGGCGAAGCGGATGCTTTTTTGGCTAAGGTCACCGCGGTTGATAAGGAGGCCATTGCCTGCTCAGGCTGATCTTTTGCCTCCTGAATAAATGCCAATAGATTGAGGCTGCTGGCTTTGTAGATATCACCATTATCAGCTTTTTCAGCACGAGCAATGGCTTTACGAATCGCAGTTTCAGCGGCATCATAATTGCCCGTTTGATAGGCGCTGGATGCTTCAGACTGCCACTGTTGCCATTCATTTTGCTCAGCAGCTTGCACACTCAATGAATTGAAAACGAGGCAAACCAGTAAGATAAAAAATGGGGGTGGTATCAACATAAATAGTCCTGATTATTTTCTGCTTTTGGCTGCTTTTGAAATTTATTAAAACCGCTTTTCCAATTTCAAACTGGCGCTATTCCTATCATAAGAATAAAGCCAATTCACATTGCTATGTACTTTGCGATGCTTGAAGGTAAGGTTTGGTTCCAGCCCATAAAAACTCAGTCCGGGAAACCGCACAATAAGGGTGTAGTTTTGTTCAATATCTTCACGCTGCTCACCCAGTAAAGCGTTAAATTCATCATGCTTACGTTGACGCACAGAGGTGAAAAGGACGGCATTGATGTTGTCACTAAACTCTTTGGAGACACCTGCTCTTATGCCATATTGTTGATAAGCGAAGGGTTCTGTCTCTGCTTCTTTCTTGGTCCAGTCCACCCCGCCAAATAGCGTCCATTGATCAGGGAATACATACCAGGCGGTGGCATAAGCTGACCAAATATCACCGTTGTAAGCAGCGTAGTCTTTTTGTCGATATTGCTGATCTTTATAATCGGCTTCAAGTTTAAACAGCACACGATCGGACACATAATGTAACCACTCACTATGTAGTCCCCAGGCTCCATACATGGATCGATGACCATAACGAGAGAAATCAAAAGACGGTGCTAGTGAAAATTGATTGCGTTGAGTGTGGTAGCTATAACCGAGCTGTGAGGTAATTTGGCTTTCATTAAAATCAGAGTGGTCTTTGTAACTTTGACCAAATAATAATGAGCGGAAAAACACACCATGATGACCGGATAAAGCGAATCGTTTATTCAGTGTGGCTTCGTAGTCCAGACCATGTGCCTCCACTGCTTCGGGTGTCTCGCGTTCGTAGAAGCAGACATTGCCAAAATAGAGTAAACAACTGTAACTTTCAGATGATTGGTTTAAGTTATCAACCCAGGTGGGGCCAATAGAAAATGAGCCTTGCCATGACTGGCGTTTATCTAACGCCTGTAAAAAACTATCTACAGTCGTGCTAACGCCTTGCTGACGTGCATCGGCGGGATTGAGTGTCTGTTGAATGCTGCCAAACACCTTATCTGACTCTGCATCTTTCCTATTTTCAAACAGCACGCGTGCGAGCTCTAACTGACCGGGTAAAAAGTCGGGTTTTAATTCGATAAGCTGACGGTATTCTGATTCTGCCTGTTCCAGATTGCCTTCCATCCGAGCAATAGCGCCCCGTGCATAAGCGAGCAGCATAGGATCTGCATCAGCAAACTCTTCATATTCTTCTAGAAAAAACTTCACCGATGACCACTGTTTTTTCTGCAATGACACATACAAGGCACGGCCGACATCATTACTGTTGTGCTGGACGGTATATGACTGACCATCGATGATTAAACTGGGTCGCTCACCTCGCAGATAGTCTTCATCTTTCAGGATTTCCTGCTCTTGTTGATCAGCGCGTAACTCAATGCCCTGGTTCAAACGAAGAGACGTGTCTTTATCATCTGCCCAACTGTTCGGACTGGTTAACGATAGAACGGTCAGGCACAAAAACGCTACCCATCCTGAGGTGGGGTAATGGTGAGATCGGTATACATCAAACATCATGTTGAAACTCATGAAAAGGAAAAAGCCAGATGCTCGAAAGCATCTGGCCATGTTTCATCCTTGAACTAACAATGATTACTTCGCACCACCAAAAGCAGTGTCATAATCACGGTTAGCAAACTTAGCAATCCCTGCTAAAGCGGCAGCATCTGCACCATAGAAGTGACCTTCAGATGTACCAATCGCTGAGCTATTAGCTACAGCGTCACCTGAGAAGCTGGCATCAGCACTATTAATCGAGGCATTGATAGCAATGCTCAGACCAGTTCGGCTCATTGTTCCAGATAAGTTACCCGTGCCGAAGTTAGCATTCAGCGTTCCGGTCAGTAAGTTAGAGCCGTTGTAATTGTTGATACCTTTAACAGTGTAGGCGGCTGTACCAGTGGTTGGCATGGTAGTGCCTGTGTCATCACCAGAGTAGTAGACCACTCGGGTTGGGTCATTTGTGGTGCCATTTTGTGACCATTCACCAAAGTAAACTTCCTCTCCTGATACTTTAGCGAAGTCAAAATAACCCAAAGCGGCATGAGAAGGCGGCATCATGGCTGGAGTAATCGTATAGATACCATTGCCATCAGCACTGACCATACTGGTGAGACCTGAGAAGCTAACCATCGCGCCACCATAAAAAGCGGTCACACCAACACCAGGAGCACCAACTGTACCTGGATGATCAGGTGAGGTACTTGTCGTGCCACCAACAGTAATATCGCCAAAATAGCTTTGGCCCGACTCTGTGGCATGAGCCATACCACTTAGACCTAAAGCTAAAGCAAGAATTGATAGTTTTTGTACTGTTTTCATCATATTGTCCTCGTATTTAAAAAATAGTTAGTTATTCGGTAACGCTGCTTTTTTTTGAGAAACCACCTCCTTGTTCCATGATTAAAATTTAGCCGTGAGGCTGAGTTTGAATGTGCGCCCCGGGGCGGGAATAGCAGAACGACTCATCGGATCGATGTAATATTCATTACTAAGATTAGTGCCGGTCAGTTCTACACTGATGTCATCGTTTAACTGGTAGCTGGCATAGGCATCAAATAGCAGAATGGTGTCCCATGACAGGGGGGTATTCGCGTAGTAACTAATGGCTGAAGGATCACGGTAGTTACTTTCAAACTTGTCTTCGTGTTTGTAGTAATAGGTGACACGACTTCCTAGCTCTAATTTACGATTGAAAAATCGCCCGCCCAGCGTCCAGTTTGCGGTGTATTCCGGCATGGCCATGCTCACCAGATAACCACCGACAAAGCCATCTTCAACACAATCACTGGTGGATCGATAATCGAGCACAACAGCAGTGGATTCATCACAGACTTCATTTTCGAAGTTATAGGCTAGGCTCAAGTTGGTGAAGAAACCGCCGTTGTCATAGCGACCCTGAAATTCAATCCCTTCCAGCGTTTGTTTCTCCAGGTTACTGAAGTTGAGGTTAGGATCTCGCTCGATAACGTTTTCAGTGCGGTTATAAAAGTAACTGAGTTTGATATCGGCATAATCCGCATCAAAAAACCCCGCCAGGTTATGAACATAACCCACCTCATAGTTATAAATATGCTCTGGTTTTAACTCATAATTTGGATTGGGCAGTGAGGCTGAAAAGCTGATGGTATTTTCAAATAAACTGGGGAAACGATAAGCTTGGCTATGGCGAGCATAGATACGACTATCATCATTCAGATCCATCGCAACAGACAGAACCGGAGCCCAACCATCACCTTTAAGGTGTTTCACCTTTTTAATGGTTTGCACATTGCCAATGACTGTCGCTCCGTTAAGACAAGCCGTCACATCAACATCAGCCGTTAAGCAGGGGTGATTATTTCTATAATATTTGCCATCTTTACCGACTTTCCAGACCGTTTCCTGTGTGGCAGTTTCAGTAGTGCCGACAGTGTCCTGAATACCTTGTATAGCTGCATCAACGTCAACACCCAATGACTCCCAAAACGCGCGGCTATCCTCCCAGCTTTGTATTTGCGGGTCCACATCAGCCTGAGTAATGACTCTGTCATATTCGATATAGATGGTCCTTCCCAAAGTAGGCGCATAACTATTGAGACTGGTATTACCCGCATCCAATTGGCTTTTACGAAAATCATCAAACGTCCAGAAAGAGGAATAACGCATGCCGGCATCCACACTAAGAAAGTGTGTGGGTTTCCAGGCAAAGTTGAAATTCATTTCTTTTTCTTGACGACGTCCAGCTTTGGGATACATTCGGAAGCTACCCGTCGGATCATAACGATCATCAGAACGTAATTTTTCATGCTGATAACGGCCGCCCACGGTCAGATCGAGGTTATCCATCAAAGCAAAGGTATTGCTCAAGGTGACACCTCGACGATCTTCTTTGGCATTTCTTAGTGCTGTATTACGAAGAGTGGTATTACCCGAGGCATTACGATCATAGGGTTCATTCGGGTAACCGCCCGCCGTGTAGGTATCACTGACGGTATCCGTTCTCCAGACACTGGCATACAAGTCGACCCAACGATTGGTCTGAGGGTTGAGCTCGTATTCGACGTTATACGCTTTGGCTTTGACCTCACTTAATGGCCATTGTGGCACACCCTCATCGACAGCTCTTTCCCATGAAATTCGGGACGGGAAAATTTCGCCATAGGTAGTGGAAGTATCGCGGTAACCAAATGATAGGTTGTGGTTATCACTGAATTTGAATTTGGCTTTTGCTAACCAGGATTCCATTTCACTTGAGGTATTGGGCAGTTCATCCCCTGGCTTATAGATGTTGGCCATATCAGGGATCATATTGTCTTGAAGATTATCTGAGCCACGGGAGTAGAAACCATCCTGATGTTTCCCTGCGAAATGGTTACCTTTCTTGCGGTAAGCGTAAGCCCCCATGAGATCAAATGCCTCCTGACGGGTACCAACAGCCAGACGATAAGCATAGTCATCGAAATAGTCTTGCCCACCTGAATGGGGTTCGACATAGAGCGTTGGATCGTAGATATCGCCTTGAGCATCAAAACCGGGAATATCGGTGTAGGACTGGCCACCTGATAAACGTGGCACACTTGCATCCACCGCATTATTGCTGCCTTCGAGTTTGAGTTCGCCGCCGAATTCTTCACCCGGTTTTAGGATGTCATCCACGGTAAGCGTGCTAGCCACTATGGCACCGCCGATACCGCTATGAACATTACGTTCCAGGTTGGGGCCTTTTATCGCTTTGATATTACCGATAAGGTTCGGGTCGATATAACTTCGGTTATTGGCACCGTTATAACCACGCCAGATAGTAATCGCCTGCTCAGTGCCATCGATGGTGAGTGGCACACGGCCAGGGCCCTGAATGCCTCGGATATTCGGATCAATACCGCCACTGTTACGGGCATCGGCACTGTAAACATTGAGCATGCCACTGAGCATATCGGCGGGTGATGAACCTTTGAATCGCTCTAACTCTTGTTTACCGACATAGGTGCTGGAGATGTTTTTATCAAATACATCGTTATAACCAATAGTGTCTTGGGTAAACAGCATCGTGTCACCCACAATGTCGATTTTTCCTAAATCCACACTGCTTTCATCTTCAGAAAGGCTGAGAGTGGTAACGGGTTCAATACGATAGCTGCCGTCAGGCTGTTGGACGGAGGTCAGTCCGCTGCCAGCCAATAGAGTTTGTAATCCTTGCTGTGCGGTATAGTCACCCACCAAGCCATTGCTGTGCTGTTTATTGACTAGAGATGAGTCAACATACAAGGCGACACCGGCATTGAGGCCAAATTGACGTAAAACCTGATCCAGGCTACCTGCAGATAAAGAAAAAGACTGAACATCCGTGTTGCTGTCTTGTGCATAAACGTGTTGGCTAACACCGGCAAACAGGCCGGTGACAGCACACATATTAAGCGTGATGAATAAAGTGGGAAGTCGTAAAAAACGACGTAACGGCATGTTTCAGTTCCTTCAGTATTTATTAGTCAGTAAAAGTGGTTTGTACTTGTAATACCGAACGTGGAATGAAAACCCGTAATAATAATTATTCGCATTAACTGGCTGTTAGGCGAGTTGATGCATATGAAGTGATTATCCATTTGTTTTTATGAGAAAAATTTAAGCGGAATGATTAGCTGGAAAAGTCGCTAATGACACAAAAAATTAAGATGTCAGTGGTTTGATGGTGACCCAGTAGGGGGTGAAGTAACTGACTTTCACCGGCAAAATTTCAGTGAGCTGTTCCAGTACCCGATCAGTATCTCGCACAGAAAAAATACCCGTAATTGTTAACCGTTTGAGTTCAGGACTGACACGAACAATACCTGAGCGGTATCGGGTTAATTGGCGGACAAACTCATCCAGTGGCATATCAGCTACGGCGAGTTTACCTTTCTGCCATAAATTGTAGGCAGGAGCAGTCTGGAATGGCTGAGCGATTTGTACTGCTGAAAAGGTAACGCCTTCACCAGCAGGAATAATGGTCTGTGAATTCGGTGTTTCTGTTGGTGTAATTCTCACCCGGCCTTCAAAGACCGATAACTGTGTTTCTAGCTCAGATTGCAACACATTAAATCGTGTTCCTAATGGTTCAAGCACGCCATCTCGGCCAACGATAGTGAGAGGTCGGGCATCTTTACCAGTCTCAATTGCGATTTCACCGTAATGCAATATGATTTTGCGTGTGTCGGCATCATAATCGACATCAACTTTGCTATTGGTATTCAAGGCCAATGTTGTGCCATCCGTCAGTTGCCAATGACGAATCTCGCCTTTTGCCGTGGCATATCGCGTGCCAGGCATGGATAAAGATCCCCAGTGCTGAACACCCATTGCGCCCATCCCCACGCCAATACCGACGACGGTGAGCAGTTGACGACGACTTATACCGGGGCGATGCTGTAATACTTGACTACCAACTCGTCTGTCGGGCACAGCATTGAATTGCTGCTGAAGATTAACGACTTGTTGCCATGCTTTTTGATGGATAGGATCAGCATCAAGCCAATCTTGAAAGGCCTGCTTATCGTGCTCAGACACATCATCTGCCCAGAGCCTTGCCGCCCAGACGCAAGCTTGATTGATAGGATCTGAATTCGTCAGCGCTTGAGTCATAATCCACGGTCTCTTGGAACAACCGTCACCCAATAACGTGTGCGAGACTGAATAGACACGGGCAGCGCTTGTGCCATTTGTTGCAAGGCTTTATCGGTATCATTAAGTGGAAAAACGCCACTGACTTTGAGATCAGCAACCGTTGCATCACAGCGTAAAGTGCCGGAACGATAGCGTGATAACTCATGAATAAATTCAGACACGGGCATTTGCTCTGCTACCAGCTTATGCTGAGTCCAACTGGTGAAGGCAGGGTCCGCTTTAACGGCTTCTGCTAACTCAAGCTGATTAAACCGAATCCTTTCGCCAGCTTTTAAGGTGAGTTTTTGTTGTGCATGATGGATTAACACGCTGTCCTGAACCACGGTAACTTCGGTTGAATCGGCATTTTGTCGGACATTAAATTGCGTGCCCAGGGCCTCAATTTTCCCTTCAGCTGTCACCACAATAAATGGCTGACCAGCAAACTCAGCTGCATGACCCGTGGTAATAAACACTTCACCGTGTTTAAGATGAATCAGACGTTGTTTGCCATTAAACACAACATCAATAGCCGTATCGGTATTGAGTCTAAGATGACTGCCATCGGCTAACTGCACAGCACGCGTTTCACCGATACCGGTACTGTAATCAGACATCGCCTGTTGCCAGAGTTGTGTTTTTTGCAGGCCATAACCCACACTGGCAGAGCCGATAAATATTCCCACCCATTGTAAAAACTGACGACGACTGCTGGTCGATGTTGCATTGAGTAAGGTACTGTTGGCAGCATGTTCTGGAAGGCGATCAAATCGTTCAGCCATGGACGCTAAAATTTGCCAGGCTTTTTCATGCTCCGGGTTTTGCTGACGCCAGTGTTCACAAGCTTGTTTATCCTCCGGGCTGACATCATCTGCCCAGAGCCTGGCCATCCATGTTGCGGCTGTATCGATTATCTCGGGTTGTGGATGCGAAGAAGAACTCATGACGATGCTTTCAAACTCTGGAGATAACAGGCTGTTAATGCCTTGGCCACATACTTTTCTACGGAAGACACAGACACATTCATCTTCGTGGCAATCTCTTTGTAACTCAGGCCGTCCAGCTTCCTCATCAAAAAAGCCTGACGCACATGCTTAGGTAAGGCTTGCAGCATCTGGTCAATTTCCAACAAGGTTTCTACCACAATATGTTGGGTTTCTTCACTGGGTGCTTCCTGCTCAGGTAATAAGCGAACCGTCTCAAGATAAGCTGCTTCAATTTGCCGACGACGAAATAAATCAATCATCAGGCTTTTGGCGATACGTGTCAGATAGCGTCGCGGCTGATCATCTGTTGGCAGTGCGTTAGAAAGCATCACTTTGAGGTAAGTATCGTGAGCGATATCAGCGGCACTGTGTTCACATCCCAAACGACCACGCAGCCAGCGATGTAACCAGCTATGGTGTTCCCGATATAAGGTGTCGATATTGTGTTGAGACATGAGTGGAAAACAATGACTTACATTTGATAATGAGATACATTATCGTTTAAAGGTCGCCTGATCAAGTTTTTTTACGTTTTGCTTTTCTGGTGATGACTCTCCTATAAGTGTCATGGAAAGCACGCCTTTAAATGGAAATGTTATTTATTTTCAGTCTGTTAAAAATTATTTCATCAATACTGAAAAAAACATTACGGATTTGCTTTGTTCAATCGAAGTACAGGTAAAGACACTTTATTCACTATGAGGTTGATATGTCCTACCTGAAAACATCGCGTCCACATCGACACGTATTTAAAACCTTGCCTCTCAGCATGATGATGGCTGTGGCTATTGGCTCAGCTGTTGTTACTACATCTTTCCAAGTCCATGCTGAAAACGTTCAGGCCACTACACAGGCCTTTAATATTCCTGCAGGGCCACTTGATCATGTGCTAAATCGTTTTGCTTTGGCTGCGAATATCGATCTGTCAGTGAACTCACAAATCACAGCCAATAAACGCAGTCGTGGTCTGGATTCCACTGTTGATGTGCAAACGGGCTTACAGCGCTTGTTATCACCGCATGGCCTGGTCGCCGTTAAAACCTCAGCGACCAGCTATACCGTTAAACAAGTTACAGACGGTTCAGAAGATGGTGTAGATTTACCGGTGGTCAACATTGATGCTGATGGCATGAGAGAAACAGCCACCAGTCCAGTGGATGGCTATTTAGCCACACGCAGTGCCTCAGCCACGAAAACTGATACGCCTCTGATTGAAACACCTCGCTCTGTGACGGTGGTAACGGCCGATCAAATCAAAGATCGCAAAGTGCAAACCGTTGAAGATGCCGTGGCCTATGCTGCTGGTGTTCAAATTGGTGGTTCGGGTTATGACCCACGCTTTGATCAGATTACGATTCGTGGATATGAAGTGACGACCAATGCCGATTACCGTGATGGTTTACGTCAAACCAATACCGGCTGGTTATCGTATTTCAGAACAGAGCCGTATGGTTTGGAGCGTATTGAAGTCGTCAAAGGACCTGACTCTGTTTTATTCGGGCAGATCAGCCCGGGTGGTTTGGTCAACCGCGTAAGCAAGCGCCCCACAGCAGAAACTATTCGTGAAGTGGAAGTTCAGGCAGGCACTGATGATCACTACCAAGGCCAATTTGATTTTGCCGGTAAATTGGGTGAAACCGATGAGTGGACTTATCGGGTAGTCGGCTTGGCGCGTAACAGTGATTCCGATATCCGCGGTGTGATTGATGATAATGTCTACTTCGCACCGTCTCTGACATGGCGTCCTAATGACAATACCAGCCTGACTTTGTTAGCACAGCGTCAACGTTATGAAACGGCAGGTTCACCACGTCCATTCCAGCTACCTTCTGGTGAACTGACTGATTTCTGGTCGGGTGATGAAGACTTCGACAAGCTTTTGCAAACACAAACCTCTATTGGCTATGAGTTTGAACACCGTTTTAATGACACCTTCACTGTCAGACAAAATGCCAGATATAGCTATATTGATACTACCAATCAATACACGAGTTCATCCTTGGCGGCGGATGGTCATACACTGAACCGCACAGCAACGGGCGTCTATGAGGATATGCATAACACTGCCATTGATACCGCCGTAGAAAGTCATTTTTCCACCGGTCAGCTGACGCATACATTACTCACCGGTTTGGATTTTTATCAGGTCAATAGCCGAGTGAAATATGCCTATGGCGATGCACCATCAATAGATATGTGGAATCCGGATTACCATCAATCTATTGCTAAGCCATCCACACTGTACTCATTCGGTAATACCCAAACGGAAAATGAACAGTTTGGTCTATATATGCAGGATCAGATCAGTATCGACAAATGGCGTGTGACGTTAGGGCTGCGTCATGATTGGGTGGATAAAGACTCATACAATTACTTCAGTGGTATTTGGACAGACATCGATGATGAAAAAACCACGGGTAGTGCCGGTGTGTTGTATGCATTTGATAACGGCATTAGCCCGTACATCAGCTATGCAACGTCATACATTGCACAGTTTAGTACCAATGCTTACGGTTCAAACTACAAACCAACTGAAGGCGAGCAGTGGGAAGCGGGGATCAAATACCAGCCAGTCGGCTATCAGAGTTTCTTCACGGCCAGCGTGTTTAACTTGATTGAAAGCAATGTGCTGACACAAGATCCTAACAACATTAACAATAGTATTCAGAAAGGCGAGCGTCGTGTTCAAGGCTTGGAGTTAGAAGCCAATATGAACTTTGATTTTGGCCTGAACCTGGTGGCGAGCTATACCTACCAAGATGCCAAAATCACCGAAAGTAATGATGGTGATGAAGGTAATCAATTTACTGGTGTGCCAAGACATCTCGCTTCTTTCTGGGGTAACTATGATGTGACCCATGACCTGCAAGCTGGATTAGGTGTCCGTTATGTCGGTGAGTCATACAGCAATACCGAGAACACCGATAAAAACGAATCTTACTCGATTGTGGAAGCGAGAACGTCTTATAGTCTGGATCAGTGGGTGAGGGGAGCAACGCTTGCCGTGAATGCCTCTAACTTGTTTGATAAAGAATATGAGGTGTGTGAAGCGGGCTACTGCTACCGTGGCATCGGTCGAAAAGTCATCGCCAGCTTTAACTACAACTGGTAAGTCTGATGTTGAGATTAAGACAGATACTTAAATTTCTCATCATCATATGCTGCTACCTGCCTTTGCAGGTAGTGGCTCAGTCCGTTTCATTACCTGCCACTGAGCAGTTCACACTGAAAAACAAAGCAGGGCAGGATTATCAGATTATGGTGAGTTTGCCTAAAAACCAAACGCCAGCTAAACCGATGCCGGTGCTATACATATTAGATGGTAACTCCGTGTTTGCTGCCTTTCATGATGCTAAGCGAATGGAATCAGACTATGCCGACACACTGATTGTGGCGGTGGCCTATCCCACCGATAAGCCGTTTGATTTTTATCGACGTTCTTATGACTTTTCACCACCTGTACCCAAAGAAGTGAATGACCCACCTCAAGGTGGGCAGGATGAATTTGTCGACTTCTTAAAAAACATCTTACAGCCCGAAATCGCTCGTCGTTATGACATTAACCAAGAAAGGCAATCACTCTATGGACACTCTTTCGGTGGCATGTTCACACTCTATGCGATGTACACCCAGCCAACCTTATTCCAACATTACATCGTCTCCAGCCCCAGCTTGTGGTGGGCAAGCCGTTACCTTATAACGCATGAGAGAACCTTCATGGAACAAGTGAAAGCGGGTGAAGTATCACTCGTCGATAAAAGCCTGTATCTGCTGGTGGCAGAGGGCGATGACGTGCAGGAACGGCAGGATATTGAACTGCTGGCAGACCGAATGAAAGCCCTGTCGGCCTATGGTTTGCGAAGTGCCTATTACCTCCAAGAAGACGAAGATCATATGTCCTTACCCATCACCATTGCTCATCGTGTTTTACGACAAGCGTTTAATCCAAGGCTTCGTTAAGTCATTTGTTTGGTAACATCAGGTTACAAGCTGATTGATGGTAATAGCTGGCAGGACAGCCCGTAACGTAGATGATATCTTCATCAACTATGTCTTCTCCAAAATGGATGAGAATGTCTTCATTAATAGGGTTACAGATTTTTGACCACATTTTCTGGTGATGTGGCCACGACCGGAAAGCTAAGTTCTGTGGCTATTCTCTCGGCGCGATATTTTGCATCAGCTACAGATCTGCTATGTCTATCGTCGCCAAATTCTTGGTATTCAGCAGCGATCTCATACACCGTATCCGCTCCTAAATATTTACTTAGTGTAAGTAAGTGTGGCGTCAGGTGATTAGAGCCTTCTCTTATTCCACCTTTTTGAAAACCGAACTCTCCACTAGAGGTCACGATAATCAATGTCTTTCCAGAAAGTAGTGGCTGTAATGGGGAATCTCCTCGTGCGAGATCGAAATCAAACGTTTTGTCTATACGTACAATTTGATCGAACCATGCTTTTAGCTGAGCAGGCATGCCGTAGTTATACATGGGAGAAGATATCAAGATAATATCGGCTGCTACCACTTCAGCGATCAGTTTATCTGATAATGCCAGCGTCTCTTTCTGTGCTGGGGTCCTCTTTTCCTCAGGTGTAAACACAGCGCCAACCCAATCCTGAGTGATGAAGTCAGGAGGGTTTACACCAACATCACGATAGATATACTCATCTATAGGACGATTCTTTCTCCATGTATCAATAAATCGGATAGCAATATTTTTTGATATGGAGTTGTGATCTGGATTTGGATTGATAGCAGCTCTAACGCTTGAATATACATGTAATAGTGTACTCATAGTGATGACCTTAGTTGATTAATGATAGGTACTATTCTGAGAGTCTTTCTCGCGTTGTACAAACGAAAAAGTTACACTTGTAGATGAGTTTAAATCATCTATTTAGTCAAGCGGCTAATGGTTTATTAGGAGATTAAATTTGCAGGTATCGTTACAGGCGTTGAAAGTTTTTGAGTCGGCTGCGCGTCAGGGAAGCTTTAAGTTAGCTGCAGAAGAACTGGCATTGACACCGACAGCCATTTCTCACCACATTAGCAATCTGGAAAGTCGGTTGAATGTCAATTTGTTTCATCGACAGGGAAGGAGAGTTTCACTCACAGAAACAGGCAAACTATTAGCGAGAGCAACCACGGACGGGTTTTTGAAAATTGATCATGCTCTGGAATACGTCGCAAAGGTTGGCACTACGGTCAGAGTGACAACTACATCATCATTAGCGGCTATGGTGTTGATTCCTTACCAGTATGAATTTGAACAAAACAACCCAGGTATTTCGCTGGAGATATCGACTGGCGAATCACTCGATAATCAATCACATACTATTCCCATTCGGTTCGGTGATATTTCAACTGTTGAAGATTTTGATGTCATTAGAACGGAGTCATTCGATATATTTGGGACTAATGGAGTCGCGCCTCCCTCTTGGTTTAATGAACCCATTACCTTGTATACAACGCAATGGAAGAATAAATCATTACCCAAGCCTCCATTAGACACTTGGTTGAAGGCAAATGGATTGGAAGGGGCCAATATTAAACTTAAAAAATTTGATCAAGAACTGTTCGGCATTCAGCAGGCTATGGCTGGAAATGGGTTAGTATTCTGTTCTACGACGCTCGCTAATAGATTGTTGAAATCTAATCTTCTCCAACAATACAAAACGAGACCCGTTCAGTCAGAACTTTGCTATTACATACCGAATAAGAATCATTTTCAAACTAGAAGTGCAGTCAGATTTATAAATTGGATTGAAGATATTTTGAATCAATAAATTGTGCAAGCAATCCTCAACACTGGCAAAGCAAAAGCTATCCGTTTATCAACACTTGATGCTATTTGCACAGCTCTTAACTGTCAGCCTGGTGACTTGCTGGAATATCACCCTGAAGAA
>PAJP01000010.1 GCA_002706095.1 Methylophaga sp.
ATGGTACAGATTATCGATTTTCTCGCGCCATCCAAAATAAGGATAAAACTGTCCATCCGACGGATACTCCCCCTTCCCCGCCCCCGCCGCCATAAACGCTTCTGCCACGGCGTGATAGTCATCTTCGCTAAGCCCTTCGGTAGCGATGTAATCGCCTGGCTGTAATGTTACCGCCGAGCCATCCTGCTCCGCACCACTCTGCTTCTCACGCAGCACCCACCCGCCGCCATGCTGAATAACCTCGTGCGTATGCGTCAGCCCCTTCCACGTGCGTGCGCACTTGGCGTTGCCTTCGGTGGCGAACGGGTCGCCGTTGGTGCGTGTGATTAGGTTTGTCATGGTTGTTTGCTCCTGTTGTTTACTGACACCCCAAACAATAAACCACCGATGGCAGGGTGGCTAATTGTAATTTCTAATGGTGTGGCGTGGTGGTGATAGGTTTTACCTAACGACGTTTCTTGAGCAATACAGCAGGGCCGCTCACGTTGCCGCCTAACATATCTGACAGCGCATCCATCATTGGGTCAACCGTGTCATCGTGCTTGGCATTGGGGAAGGAGCTGGTTTCTGCCAAAAGCTCAGACAGCCACGGGGCATCTTGCGGCAAGTACACATTTCCGGACTGCACCAACGGGGCCGCATCCATCGCCCTGGTAATTTTGTCGCGGTCTCGCTGTATATCCACCACTGGCACGCCTTCGCGTTTTAGCGTTTGTATTAGCCCGGTGCCTGAAACCTTGTCCTCAACCTTCATTGACCGTAAAAAGCCAGCATCACGAACTGCATTGTGCTTATTCCAGAATGCACGGGCATGCGTTAACAGCTCAGGGGCTTCCCATTTGCCTCGGATCATATCAATTAGATACGCTTGGCCGGATTTTGACTTACCCCAGCACTGAAAAACGCTGTAGTCGTTATGCTCTTTTGTCTTTTGAGCCGTGTCTGCGTATATGCCGCGCCACTCCATTTGCGGTAGGCGTTGATAATACTGCCACCAAGCATCTTTGAATATGCCGCCGCCAATCGGTGCCGGGCGCTGCATATATTGCCCTGCGAAGCGATAGGCGTCTGAGCTTTCCATGCGGCGCAAGTCCTCTAACGGGAACTGCTCAGGCCAGAATGACGTATCCGCATCATTGATAGCGGGAATGTTCAAGTGCTCCCAATGCTCGCCATTACCGCCGTTAAGCAAGTACCCGGATAAATCCTCTTCATGCAGCCGCTGCATGATAACGATGATAGGTGTGTCCGGGCTGTTTTTCCGGCTTTCCATTGTTGTGCTAAACCAGTCCAGCACGTTTTGGCGCATCGTGTCACTATTGCCTTCCCCGGCTTTGTGCGGATCGTCAATTATGATTGCCCCGCCAAAGTGGTCGCGCATTTTACCCGCTCCAAAGCCAGTTATGCTCCCTTCCGCACCAGTGGCGTAAACAACCCCGCCCTCCATAGTTCTAAATTCGTCTTTCGCATTAGAGTCGTTTTGAAATGCAGGCCTGCCAAATATATTGGCATGCATTTCGTGCTGCATGATTGAACGAACATTATAGGTGTTATTTGTTGCCAGCCTTTTTGAATAGCTAGCATGAATAAATTCGCTATCAGGAAAATTCCCCATACACCAAGCTATAAAATTAATGACGGCTAACTCTGTCTTTCCAGACCTTGGCGGTATATTGATTATTAACCGCTTGGTCTTTCCAATAACAACCTTCTCCAATGCTGAGCATATAGCATCTTGGTGCCAATTATGCTTTAAATTTGCCCCCTTCCTGGCTTTAAACATAACCTTAGTGTATGCCAAAAGGTCAGACCTGCATTCTGCAATATCATCAGCGCTCAACATGACAGCTTCCACCTGTATCCGTATGCTGTGTAATCTTCTCTTTTTGTTGCCCGGATTATTTTTGAATGGTTAGCTTTCGGGTATTTGCCTTGCGACCTAACCCACTGTACAGCGTCTGCTATTGCTTCAAACTGCTCACCTGTGTCTACGCAGGTTACCTTCCTAGCCCTTGCCTTTCTAAGAGACGCGACGTGCTCCGGCGTTTTTTTAACTCCTCGCTGCCTTGCACCAGTAGCCTCTCTTACCTCCGGCCTTGCCATTGCTTCTTTTATTTTTTCAATTCGACTAGCACGAACCTCAGGGTTTGACCATGCGTTCCTCAGTCCCTCTTTGTTTTTTTCAGACATGGGCAACCCTTTCAGTCTTTGAGACATCTTCATCCTTGTCGATTCAACGAATACGCCAGCGTCTCCACCGTCTGTCAGATTGTATCCAGATGGCGACATAGTATTAAATGACTTTATCCAATAGCGCTCTCTCGAGTTCATTTCCTCGAAGCTTGAACATTGCTCAACTAGCTCAACCGAAAAGCAGTTAGCACCATGCTTGCGGATGGCAGAATAAAGGGCCGAGCAATTGCCGCTATTTTTGCGAGAATGCCATAAGTGATTTGCAAACCTGTTTTGGTAGCCGCGAGTTGTCACTCCGACATATTTCTTGCCGTTCTTGCTGTTCGTTATTACATAGACTTCGTATGTTTTTTTCATAAAAAAAGCCACCTGTGCAGTGGCTTAATTGTACCCTGTAATAGTTCCCTTTGCTAGTCATTCCCGGTACTTTGCTTCCAGCGCCTTAAGCACGGCGTCTTGGGTGGATTGTATTGGTTTGCCAGCAGTAGTGTGGTCGCTGTCAATCTTATCGTGATACCCATGCTTTCCAAGCAGCAGCTTAACAATCTGCGCATTAAACGTGTTGGTAAGTCCGCCGTTCATGGCTTTAAACTCTTGCATTTCGTTAACAGCGTCTAATATGTCACTAAACTCAGTATTTTCAGACGCCCATCGATGCAGGGTGCCGCGTGCCACACCTACCACAACCGCCATGCCTGCGACCGATGGCACTGCGTGCCCGTGCATCTCATAATCCTGCACGTAAGCGAGGCAGGCCGCTTTTAACTCCTCTGTCATCTTGGTTGGCCTAGCCATAATCAAAACCCATCGTTTTCGTCAATCTTGAGTAAGCCGCGATCTTCTTCGTAAACGCCCCAATCTTCGTCAGCATTGCGCGCCCAAATAGGCGTCTTGTTTAGCAGCTCGGCAAACGACTCACACTCAGCAGCGGGCTGACTAACAATCTTATCAAATGCGGCAATTTGCTCAGCATTTAGGTGATAGGTGATATGGCCGCTCTCATCGACCGTTTGCGGAATTGGCATAGTCATCTCCTCTGGTTTCTATTGCGTCCATACTAGCACAAAAAACCCCTCAGTACGCAGTACGCAAGAGGGGCCGTGCTGCATATAAATTACCGCCCCGGCATCTTGCCGTCAACCTGTTTTGACACCAGCCCCCAAACAGGAGCGTCGATCATTGCGCCAAGCAATCATGGCAAACGTATTCGTCATCAATGATCTCCATTTCTGAGGTCTCGCTCCACCAGCCGCAAGTCTCGCAAATCTGTAGCTCTTCCTCTGCTAAAACTTCGCAGGCTTCTGCGTAATCGACGCCGAGTTCATCAACGGCATCATCCAGGCTGTTGCAGGTTCCGGCCAGATACTCGAGTAATGCTGCTCGTTTTTCGCTATTCATCTATTGCCTCCCAAATTAGCCGATACCGGCCCCTCGTTAATATTACTCATCAGCGTATACCCGTCCCGCTGCAACGCGCAATAGTTATTCATCGTCATGGCGTAGTACGCCACTTTTGCCCGTGCGAGCGTTTCAAACGTTAGATCATCCGTCATCGTGTCGCGGGTTTTGCCGTATATCAGGGTGAAGGTTCTGGTGGTCATTCGGTTAGCTCCTGGGCGCGTTGGCGAAGGTCATCGGCAAGCTCCATCATTTCGTTGTAATAATCAGCCCCATCACCGGGATATTCGCGGTGCCCGGTCGATGGGTCTGTGCTGCCGTGCTCGGCATCATAGTCGGTGGCTTTTTGCTCAATAAAATCCGCAGCCAATCGCAAGCCCTCCGCCTGCTTAATCAGGTCGCGGCGGGTGAGGGCGTTTGTAGGCTCTTGCTTGCTCAAAGTTTCAATATTACCCATCACAGCGTCTGCGAAGCTTTGATAATCCGAAGCATTGTAATTTGAGGGAAAGGCCAACACTGCAGCGCAACGCTTCGCGTCAACGATGACGTAACTTAACTGCTCCACATGCGCAACCAACGCCTCCTCAGCGGCACGGTGAATTTCGAGATCATCTCTTAGTGCTGCTATGTGTGCCTCTAGCTTGGCTATTTGCTCAGTCATCTGTGCATTAGCAGCACGCTCGCTCTCTAGCGCCTGCGGATTGCACTCATCATGTAACCGCTTGGCTTGTTCCAGATTTGAACCTGCCGCTTTTTTGGCGGCATCCATACCGCGCTGGGCGGCTTTAGCCTGGCGTGCCAGCAAATACTCTAGCTCGGCAATGCGCTTCTGTGCGTCGCTCAACTCGCCCTCTATTCGCTCCATCGGTGTCATTTTGATAAGCCCTCGGCTTGTTTGCGTTTATCGTTAGCGCGAACCCGTGTTGCTTGAGCAGCGTCGCCATAGCCGCACTGCTTGAGCGCAACCTCTAACTCATCCAACGTCTCCGCCTGCTTGAGCGCATCGCGGCGGGTGAGGCAAGTGGTGGGAGATTGACTAATGACTTCCTTTAGTTCGGAGACTTTTTTTATATCGGCCCCGTCGTCGTCAATAACAAGGCATCCCAGTAACCGTTCAACATAAAGCACCAGCGCCGCCTCGCGCTCAATGGCGGCGTTTAGCTGCTGCAAGGCGTCACGCTCTCCCCGCTGCCGCAACGCAACCTGTAGCTCATCGCTTAACTGATACGCGTCGACATCCCGCTCTAACCTGATCACCATTAGCGCCAGCTCATGTGTGCCCATGGCGGTTAACTCGGCAAGTCGCTCTGCGTGCTCAAAATTGTTCATACTTCCACCTCCAGTCGCTGTAGCTGATCAACAATCTCGGTTAGTTTTGCGACGGCATCGCACCATTCGGCATTCAGGTAGACGGTCTCGTAAAGCATCGGCTCCGGCCACGTGGAAGGTGGCGCGCTGTAATCCATGCGGCAGTCATGCACGCGAATGGTCAATCCGCTCGTATGCGCCGCGTAATCAACAAACACATGGTAAGCCTCGCATTTTATCGCTGCGGCCTGTATGCGGGCGCATAGGGCACGCGCGGTGTCTGTTTGGATATTGGTTGTGGTCATAGGTTTAACTCCTTACTGTCAAGTAGGCCATTAACGTACATAGCCTTAGCTGTTTTATGATCTACCAGCATCCCGCCTACCGTATTGGCGTTTTCGCTTACCGGGGACTCCGGCTCATCCCAGCCTGTTTCTTTTTCTTGGTTTGAAAGCTCTCTTGTATCCAAATAGCTGGCTTCGCTAGCGTGGCATTCTGTGCAGTAATACGGGCCACACTGAACCATACCAACACCAACATCTACATAATCTGCTTCGCAGCCGTCATAGCCACAGTAAGGGCATATTGCCTTCGGCGTGCTGTACGCACTGCGAGCGTATTCGTCACCACCTACAAACTTATGCCGTCCGATTCCTGTGCTCATGCCCTGACCTCCTCCGTTGTGATACCCAAAGTATGAACCCGCCGTGGCGTGGTGGCTAATGAGTAATTTTTATGTGGTGGTTGGTGTTGGTAGGTTTTTGCTATTACTGAACCGCGCCCGGCTAGCCATGCCCCGCTATCGTTACGCCCGTTACAGACGTTACGCTCCTAATTAAACTTGTACCGCTAAAAAATCCAGTAAAATCAAAGCTATGTGACAATAATAACAAAAATAACTAAAAAAGATTTAATTTAATAGAGAGGGGTAGATATTGTCATGCTGACCTATGAGTCTCTATCTCTATAGGTCTATCTATTGCCGCGTACCGTAACAAACGTAACGGTTGTATAAGTTATTGATATTTATCACAAAAACTGGATTTTTGACCGGTACGCACCGTTACAGCGGTACAGAAACGTAACGGCTAGGCATAAAAAAGCGCCCATTTGGGCGCTAATCTTGCATTTCCCACCACTTCACAAAAACGAATCCAGCGGCACACGTATAGCCCGCGTCTGTGATCCGGCGAACCGTTGCGGCGCTGGGCATACATCGGCCCCCGGTAGCCGCGACAGTACCCGCCGCCAGCCAGCCGCCCACGGCGTATCACGAAGCATCCGTTTCAGCTCGTTGTGCGTGTTCGATATGACCAGCAGCCCGCCGTCTACAAACAGGCCATGCCGTGACAGCACCGCGTTGCAGTCATCGGCGTAGACGTCACCGCTAATTGCCTTCCTACCGCCCGCTGCCATGATGATCTCCGATACCGTGCGCTGGTAGCGGTGCCCGGCGGCGTCGAATGTGAGTTGTGTTTGCAGTATCGCGTTCAGGCACATGCCTTCGTCAGACACCTCCTCGGATTCTTTGGCTTCATCGAGGTTTATCTTCGATGTCCAGACACGCGCCTCCTCGATACTGATCTCTCTATCCATAGACAGGCTCACAGCCCCCGCCAGCAGCGTTCCGACCTGATCCCCTATACGTTGACTGCCTAGCGTCTCTGCAACGGCCTGCGCGAGCGTTTTGGCGTTTTTACGGATAACGGGAATCAGATGGTACGACCGCGCGCGAATCGCAGCGCAGCGCTCAGGCGTTAGCGTATTACCCACATGCAGCACGAACTCATTAAACCGGGCGATTTCGGCGGCAGTTTTGTCAGGCTGTTTTAGCGACACGACCGTAAACCGCGACTCGTCAGCGGCCTGACTCAGCGACACGTTCACACTCCCCAGCAGGAACATCGAGCGCATACGAAACGCCATGCCACCGCCACCGCTGGTGCCCTTCACGATTTCCGCGCTGCCATCGCTCGATGATTGTCGTGCTAGCTCGATAACCGATTTCATGCGTTTCTGCGCGCTGTGATCTTCGGATTCTGCCTCATCGAAAATCACCGGGCGCGCATCCTGCTTGAGGTGCTGACGTATCCCGGCCTCAGTGGTGCCGCCCTGCACCATAAGCGCAGACTGCCCAAGCAGGGGCTGAATGATGTTTTCCTGCACCCACGATTTTCCCGCGCCACGCTGCGCCGTCAGCCATACGTGCGGACGCCACCCGAGCGCCCCGCATATCGGCGCTAGCACCGTCCATCCGGCCATCGCCCAGCCGTGAAACGGCGTTGACCAGTTGAGTTGCTGGAATAGCTTAAACACTTCGTTAGCCGCGTTATTATCGGCTGGCGGTGCGTCAATCGTGGACTCCATCGGCCCCTGACGTGTGTAAATGAATCGCGTGTCGTGATCCGCGATGCGCTTAGCCTCACCGTTGACAATCAGCCGATCCCCAAGGTGCAGCACGCTGTTACCACCGTCATACCACGCACCGCGACCACGCACGTTACGCAGGCTGTACACGCCACGCGCCTCGCACGCACGCATACACGACGATGCCGCCGCCTGCCAGTCGGTGCCGGATTTATCCTTTGGGTACGCCATATCCCACCATTCGACGGGTGCGAGCGCTAGCATTTCAGCGGGCGACGTATGGCTGCCCCGGCGAATCTCGCACACCTGCTCAGTCCCACGCGGCAGGTAGTAATACATCGCGCCGTCGAATCCCAGCGCACGAAACGGCATGCTGGTTCGTTCGGTGGCTGCCGCTGGCTCGGCAGCGGGTAAATCATCTGGCGCATGCGTGTCGGCATCATCCGGGCTGCAAGCGGGCGGCAAGTCATCCGGTGGCATATCGGGCGGCGGTGCTTCCAGTGCAGCCGCCTGGGGCGATTTTACGCGCTCGCGCTTAATGCCGTACTCGTCCGCCAGCGCCTTGACAGCCTTGCTTGCATCGCCGCCGTGTTCAAACTGGCAAATCAGATCAAAAGCGTTAACCGGGCGGCCTGTTTCTTCGCTGCACAGCTCGTCGCTCGCATGATGTATCCAGCACGACTGATCACCGTCAAACATCACAACACCAGGTAGACCAGTGTTGCTATGCGGACTCAGAAACCGGCGGCGACCAACGGGCTTGTAGCCGAAACGCTGCAACGTGGCGCGCAAATCCTCACGACTCAGGCACTCGTCAATAACGCTGGTGCCGTGGTTGTCGCGTGGTTCGCGCGGCGTTTTCGGTGGTGGCGTTTGTTCTCGGACTGCCCATGGGCAAGCGTCTTTGAATTGTGGCTTGAATTTATCCCACGCTTCCCAGATAGCCAGCAGCCAGTCCGGCGGTGTCGGGAAGTCTTGACCTGCCGCTGGAGGCTTGACTAACCACTGGTAAGGCTGTTGTGTTTCGGGATGGATAGAGGGGGGTAGGACGTCCTGCCGTTGTTTGCCGTCACATGCAGCCCGTAGCTCGAATACCGTAAACAGCGTATCCGCGCCGCGTTTCGGCCAATTCAGCTTGGCATACGGCAGCGCCATGCTATCAGGCACGCGAAACATGACGCGACGGCCCTTAGCGCTACCCTGAATCGTTGGGTAGTGATCCAGCGCGTTGCGTGGAATGCCGAACTCGTCTAGCACCGTGCCAAACGACTCCGAACAATCAATGTCCAGGCTGCACATCCGTGACGGCCCTAACGCTAGGCCCATATTCCAGTTCGGATGCTCACGATAAAACGCATCGGCAGCATCCGGGTCGCTCAGCACCTGATTGCCCCAGTCGTTCGCCGTAGGAAATTTGCGGCCCGGCTCTATCGGCACTAACTGGAAACCATACCGCGACACGTACTCACGCGCATATTCATTGATTGTCATGCAGCCGCTCTCCTAGTTGTGTTAGCGCATCATCGGCACTGCGCGCCACGAATCCTATCCCGCCTGCACGGTTCACGGCAACGATGAAGTTTTGTTGTTCTTGTGTTATGCGGCCTGTTTTTGTTTTGACTTCTACTGCTAGAAACGCGCCGCCGGGGGCGATGCCAAGCACGTCTGAGCTGCCCTTGCACAATCCAAAATGTACCGGACGGCATTGGCCTAGCGTTATCTGGTCGCGGGCCTTGTGAAGCTGCTTACCCTGCCATGCCTGCCCAGTGTTCTGCCGCCAAACTAGGCACCCGGCTTGCGAAAGCGCTAGCATGACTTCACGTTGTATTCTGGCTTCTGGTGTCATTTTTCCTCCTGTTTGATATTCGGCGCACGCCACCCGGCATCATCACGAAACAGCGCCGCCAGTGCTTCTCGTGTGCCGTCGCAATCTGCAACCTTGACTTGGCAATGCTCAGGCTCTGAAAAACCCTCGACCATCGTTTTAAACGCATACGGCACGGGCACGGTGCAATAGGCCACTGGTTTTTTGGTGCCACCGTGACGGAGTAGCATGTATTTTCCGGGCACGGGGTCGGATGGTGTTATTTCCTGCTGGATTTTACCGTCCATCAAAACGCCTCCTCTTCACTACTACCACCCTGTTGAATCTCCAGCATCACACGCTTAGCCTCGGCAAAATCCTTCGCCGTGGGCTTGCGTCCTGCCCTGGCTGACAGCGTGATAGCTGCCCACTGCGAGGGCTTATTCATGCCGCGCCGCAATCCCAACTCTATCAGCTCCCGCAACGTGCGCGCCTGCCCCTGTTCCCGTTTGCGCTCCCGGCGAATTTGCGCCACGTCGATTTTTTCTAGTTCGCCGTCGACCACTTCAATTTCTGCGCGTGCTTTGCGTGGTAGTGGCTCGCCACACGATGGGCAACAATCCGGCCCCGCTTTGAATACGTGGTAACAATTCATGCACTGTTGAATTTGTAAATCTGGCTGTTCGTCTTCGTCTTTTTTGCGCTTGCCTTTTTTGCGGCCTTCTAGGCTCCATTCGCGGTCGTCGTCGGGTAGTCCGTGCTTCCATACACATCCAGCATGGTCAAGGATAACGGCGGGGCGGTTCTTTTTTCGTAGTGCCCTGAACACCATTTGCAGATAGCGCGCTAATGATTCAGTAGGCCTGAGCAGTATGCAACACTCTAGAGTAATGTCCCTGCCCACTTGCGCACTGAGGTCGAAACCTTCAATTACCAATTCGCAGTTACACAGGGTTTTGTAGCGACCGTCTGCAAGCCCTTCGCATGCATCTTTTAGCTCGGCTGTGGTGGTGTCGGCGTCAACGTGTACGGCAGCTATGCCCGCCGCATTGAAAGCTGCCGCTGTATGCTTGCTGTGCGCAACATTCACGCAGTAGCAGACAGTTATCATGCCGTTGGCATATTTTCGCCAGTGACCGATGGCGTCACCAACGATGGTCTTGGTATCCATTACCGCTGCCAAGTCTTCACGGTTTAAATCGCCGCCTGACTTCCTGACGGTTGAAATGTCCGGCAGGTTGGGAGTGCTGTAAATTTCATATCTTGACAAACGGCCTTGATCTATCAGCCATCGCGTTGATTTTGCCTCAATCATTTTTTGGAAAATATCGAGTGGCTTACCATCTAGGCGCTGAGGGGTGCCAGTTAAACCTATGACTATTGAGCCTTGCTCAATTGCCCATGTGATAACCGTCTCAAACATCCGGCCCTTACCCAGGTGCGCCTCGTCAATAAACAATATCGTTGGTGCCTTCATGCTAGCGTAGCGCGAATGCACGGTGCCAATGGTGCCGACCTGAACAGGTAGCTCGCTTCTGCGCTTGCCGCTGGTAATTAAACCGTGCTCAATGCCAGCTTTCCAAAAGCTCTGGCTTGTTTGGCGCAGCAGGTTTTTTCGATGCACCAAAAACCAAACGCTACCGCCTGTTTTTTTCTTGGCCTCAGAGGTTATGTATCCCGCCACAACAGTCTTGCCAAAGGCAGGTGACGCAACACCAAGTATTGACCTGAACCCCTCGCGCAAAGCATGACGAAGGTTATCAACAAACTCGTTTTGATCCTCAAAAAGGGTGAAGTTTTTCATTCTTACCGCGCCTCCATTTCATCCAGCGCAGCACTCAGCTTTTCATACGTCACCACCTTCATGTTATGCACGCGCCCGGCGGCAATATCCGTCACATGGTCACGCGCCACATGGGCACGGCGGGCAATTTCAGATAGGTTTTTTCCCTGCATACGGGTAACTAACTGGTCGATTAGCTTCATTTGTTGCGCTCCAATTTTGTGTTTGACATCGCAAAGTGTAGCCCCTATAGTTTGTGGGCGTCAACCGATAAAACACATGGCAAAGGAGAGCAGCATGAAGCAACGCATACTAAGCCTGCTTGAAGAACTAGAAGATATTTCTAACATTCTTGAGCGCTGTATTGCGGACAAAGCAACGCATCAAGAATTATCAATGACACAGGATGAATCTAGTGGATTGCTTGACTATATCAATGACCAGATAAATGAAATCAACAACGCTATTGTAGATTTGGAGTGGGATAAATAATGCACATCATCAACTACTCAGACCTAACGCCAGAGCTAGCACGCCGGGGCGTCTTTGTGCGCAACATGCCGAACGCCGCCTACCACCAATATCCAGGCATCAGCAACAGCGGCCTGTCACTGGTCGCACGCAGCCCGGCACACTACGCCTACCGTAGCGGTTTTAAATCCACGCGAGCGATGGATATTGGCACCGCGTTTCACACGGCATTACTTGAGCCGGAACGCTACGCATCTGAATACATGACCATTAAGGGCATAAATGACCGCCGCAAGTATGAATACCAGCAGGCCAAAAAAATCTATGGAGACCATGCCACGCTGACTGACAACGAAGGCGCATCTGTTGACGTGATGGTAGAATCCGTGCGCAACAATCCAGACGCGAACGCCATCCTCAGCGAACCCGGCCATGCAGAGCTATCGGCGTTTGCTGAAGACCCCGAAACTGGCGTATTGCTACGCTGCCGTTATGACTGGATCACCGACACGCAGCGCGTTATCGACGTTAAGAAAACGCAGGATTGCCGACAGCGCGCGTTCAGTCGCAGCGTGTTTGCATACCGTTATTACGTGCAAGAGGCTATGTATCGCCATATTTTTGAGCTAATCATGGGTACGCAGCTAGATAGCTACCAGTTCCTAGCCATTGAGGAGCACCCGCCGTGCGCCAACGTTCTGTACACGCTTGATGACATGGCGAAGATGAAAGGCCACCAGGAATACCGCGAGGCGCTGCTAGCCTATGCCGAGGCAGAGCATAAAAACGAATGGCCCGCCTACGGCTTGCACAGCGACATTTGCAGCCTGCCGGACTGGGTGATGATGGATATGCTAGACGAAGAGCTAACCTAACAGGAGAACGACCATGGCCGATATTAGCCAAGCAATGCAAGCGAAGAGCGATCAGCTCAACAGCCTGGATATCATCGGTTCGCCGTTGATTATCAAAATCAGAGGCGTTGATTACAAACAAGGCCGCGAACAGCCAGTATGGGTGTATTTTGATGGCGACAATCAGCGGCCATGGAAGCCCAGCAAAGGTATGATCCGCATCTTGTGCGGCGCGTGGGGCACCGAAACAGACGCATGGATTGGGCGCTATGCGCGCCTTGAGTACGAGCCAAGTGTCATGTACGCAGGTAAAGAGGTGGGCGGCATTTGGGTTAAGGCCATGAGCGACATTCCGGCGAAGGGCATGATGTTCTCGCTCGCGATCAATCGCAGCAAGCGCATTCCGTTTCCGGTCGAACACCTGAGCGTAGAGCCCACGATGTACCCACAGGAAAAATTCGACGCCGTTAAACAAGCCATGATCGACGCTATGCAGTCCGGAAAGATGACGCTGCCGCAGGTTATTGCGCAATGCCAGAAGACCGGTCAGCTCACGCCTGAGCAGATCAAGGTACTTGAGCAAAACGCGCCCATCGAGGATGAAGGGCATCCCGATGAGCCGCAACTAAACCAGCAGCCCGCAGCGGGCACTGATAACCAACCCACTAAGCATGAAGGAATTTGAGCATGAATGTACTAAGCGCCACAGGCAACCTGGGCAGCGATTGCCGTATCAACCAAGTATCTGGCACCACTGTATGCAATTTTAGCGTTGCTATGAAGTCAGGCTATGGCGACCGCGCTCAAACGCTATGGCTCGACTGTGCGCTATGGGGCAAACAGGCAGAGTCCCGGCTGCCTGAGTTTCTGAAAAAAGGCCAACAAGTAGCGGTATCCGGCGAACTATCCACACGCGAGCATGAAGGAAAAACGTACTTACAGTTGCGTTGCAATAGCGTTGATCTGGTGGGTGGTAAGCAGGAAGGCGGAAGCGGTGGAAATGCGCAACCAGCGGCGCAGAGTCAGCCGCAGCAGGCAGCGCCGCAGTCTTCGGCTAGCGATATGGATGACTCGATTCCGTTTTGATGCTAACTATCAAAATCCAATAACCCATAAACAAAATCAATTAGCCACCCCGCGCTAGAGGTGGCAGTATTTGAGACGCAACACGACACCACTGGATAAGCACATGAAAGTAATAGACCAAAAAATCACAGAGCAGTACGCTCTGTACCACGCTGATACTGTAGAAGTGGCGCAGCACTTACCATCTGATAGCGTTGGATTTTCCTGTTTTAGTCCTCCTTTTGAGACGTTGTTCACATATTCCAACTCCGACCGCGACATGGGCAACGCCAAAAACAGCAGCGAGTTTTGGCAGCAATATCAATATCTGATTGCCGAGCAGTTCCGCGTTATGATGCCGGGGCGTTTGGTAGCTATTCATTGCATGAACCTGCCCACCAGCAAAGTGAACGACGGCTACATTGGCATCCGCGACTTCCGTGGCGAGATCATCCGCGCTTATCAAGATGCCGGGTTTATCTATCATTCCGAAGTCGTCATTTGGAAAGACCCTGTAACGGCAATGCAGCGCACCAAAGCTATGGGACTGCTTCACAAGACCATTAAGAAAGATAGCAGCATGAGCCGCCAAGGTATCCCTGACACCATGGTCATCATGCGCAAGCCCGGACAAAACGAAGTGCCGATTGAAGGCGCGTTGACGCACTACACTGGCGATGCGCCGCCCGCTGGATTCAAGCAAATTGAATATGACGATAACCGCTGCGCTTACGTGCCACACGCAGACCACAACACGCCTATTGACATTTGGCAGCGATATGCCAGCCCGGTATGGATGGATATTGACCAAGGCGATACGCTCAATTTCCGCGAAGGTCGCGCCAGCGACGATGAACGCCACATTTGCCCGTTGCAGTTGGGTGTTATTGAGCGCTGCCTGCAACTATGGTCAATGCCCGGCGATACCGTATGGAGTCCGTTTGCGGGTATTGGCAGCGAAGGCTATGTATCCATCCGCATGGGTCGCAAGTTTATAGGTGCCGAACTGAAAGAGTCCTACTACAAGCTAGCGCTGCGCAATCTTGAGCAAGCAGGCAAGGGTCAAGACGACCTATTTGGCGGGGGGGCGGTATGAGCAGCTATCAGGATTTTATCGAGTCAAAAGAACTGAAAACTATCCCTGTTGGATTTGAGCCTAACGATGCGCTATGGCCCGCTGATATGTTCCATCACCAGCAATCGGTAGCGGCATGGGCTTGTCGTAAGGGACGTGCTGGCGTGTTCTTTGATACCGGGCTAGGCAAGACCATCACGCAGCTAGCATGGGCGCA
Organism: Methylophaga sp.; assembly: GCA_002706095.1. GTDB lineage: Bacteria > Pseudomonadota > Gammaproteobacteria > Nitrosococcales > Methylophagaceae > Methylophaga > Methylophaga marina. The sequence goes on from PAJP01000010.1 coordinate 14,536, forward strand.
GCAGGTGCAAGCCAAAGACAATGGCTACGTGCTGATACTGACGCCGCTAGCCGTTGCAAAACAGACTGAACGCGAAGCCGTGAAGTTTGGCATGGTCGCTATGTTTGTTGAAAATGGCGACGCCATTGGCGATCCGGGAATCTACATCACGAACTATGAAAAGCTGCATCATTTCGATACGTCAATTTTCGCGGGCGTGGTGCTAGACGAATCCAGTATTCTCAAGGGCATGATGGGCAAAGTGCGTCAGCAAATTACCGACGCATTTGGCGCAACGCCTTATCGTCTTTCATGCACCGCGACTCCAAGCCCTAACGATTTTATGGAGCTGGGTACGCAGTCTGAGTTTCTGGGCATCATGAGTCAGACAGAAATGCTGGCCATGTTTTTCATCCACGACACGGGTGGAGGAACTGGCGATTGGCGGCTAAAGCATCACGGCAAAGCGAAGTTTTGGAAGTGGCTATCGACGTGGTGCGTATTCCTGCGCAGCCCTGCCGATATGGGTTTTGATGCTGATGGGTACGACCTGCCGCCAGTCGACTATTATCAGCATACGATTGAAACGCAGGCGACCGACGGACTGTTTGTAGAGCCTGCGCAGTCATTGCAAGAGCGCAACACGGCACGGCGCGAAACGGTCGAACAGCGCTGCCAGCGCGCCGCCGATATTGTCAATGGGATGGATGCGCCATGCGTGGTATGGTGCAACCTGAATGCTGAGTCCGAATTGCTCACAAAGCTAATTGATGGCGCGGTTGAAGTGAAGGGCAGCGATAAAGACCAGCACAAAAGCGAGTCACTGTTAGCGTTCGCGGATGGCAAGATTAAATGCCTGGTCAGTAAGCCAAAAATCGCAGGATTCGGCATGAACTGGCAGTCAACTTACAATTGTGTGTTTGTCGGACTATCCGATAGCTGGGAATCGTACTATCAAGCGATTCGCCGCCAATGGCGCTTTGGTCAAAAGCACGCCGTTCAGTGCCACATTGTCAGCGCGGACGTTGAAGGCCTGGTGGTCGAAAACATCCGACGCAAAGACGCACAGCATGAAGAGCTAAGCTCGGCGATGATGACGCACATGAAAGCGTTTATGCAGGCCGAAGTGTTCGGCAGTAAGGCGGAAAAAACCGACTACCTGCCCAGCGTTGATATGCACATACCGGAGTGGCTAACATGCACCAAAGCACATACTACAAACGCCTAGCCGCTGGCTACGACCACGAACAGGCGCACACGCTACCCAAACACTGCCCGCGCTGGATGCGGGCAATTGAAGAACAGGAAGGCCAGCCGTTGCGCGAAATACTGGCAGCGGCAGCCAAAGCAGCACCACAAACGGGCTATACCTGCGCTGACTTAGCGCGTGAATGGGGTATCAAAAAGGACACGCTAGGCCACTGGTGCCGAAAGTGGGATATACGGTTCCCTACTGGTGCCAGCGCTCGGCAAAAAGAGGCCGCCAAGTCTACGATTGATAGGGTTAATCGGAGGAAGCGAAAATGATTACCGTAAAAATCACAAAAACGCAGCGCATTGACGACCGCGCGGTTACTGACACAACCGAGCTAAAGGGCGATGCAGGAGAAGTGCTTGCATTTCTTGACGAGCTGGGCCATACCGTACCGATGCAGGATGATGAAAAGACCGATACTGTTCATTGAGGAAAAACCATGAGCGCCATTCAGTTTAAACGACTAACCAAAAACGCCACCATCCCAACGCGCGCCACTGACGGCAGTGGTGGATTCGACCTGTACTGCACTGAGCGCGTCGACCTACCGCCAGGGCAGCGGATGTTATTGCCAACGGGCATTGCCATGGCGTTACCGCATGGCACCTGCGCGATGGTATGGCCCCGCAGCGGGCTAGCAGCCAATCGCGGCATTGATCGGTTGGCAGGGTTCATCGACGCTGACTACCGGGGCGAGCTACATGTATCGCTGATTAACCACGGCCTAGACGTTGTGGAGTTCCGTCCCGGTGACCGGATTGCGCAGCTTGTGGTGACGTATTGCCTGACTGACTCAGTAGAGGTCGATGAGCTAGACGACACTGAGCGCGGCGCGGGTGGATTCGGTAGCTCTGGTCGATAGCCAAAACCTAACGAATCACCGAATCGTATAGAGAATTACAATTATAAATTCAGCCTAAAAACCTCTAATATCATCTCATACATAAAGCGAAGCATTAAGGAGAAAGGCAATGAACAACGCTAAACGAGTTGATGATTGGCACGAAGAGGGCGACGTTTCCGGCAAGTTCGTAAAGCGCGGTGGCAAGGTTATTTATACGGATATAGGTGGATGCACGGGCAACGGAAAAGTTCGTGCCATTGGTTATCGCGCAGATGATATTTTAGAGACGCGCCGCACTTATTACATCAATTGGAGCGACAAGCTAGTGAAGGTTGCATAACACTAACACCAACACGCCCCGCACAGCGCGGGGCTGCTAAACAACAGGAGAAAAACCATGCAAGCCATCCTATCTTTCACCATCGCCATGACGTTCATTGCATCCTGGCTAACGCACATCGTGACATGCCTTCAAGACGGCTCTTGGGGCTTCCTGATCGCTGGCGCGCTTATGTTCCCCATCGCCATAATCCACGGCTTTGGCATCTGGATAGGAGTATTTTAAATGGAAAATAACACAGTGAAGTTAAACCCCGACATCGTAATCGGCAACGCCACCGTAGTCGGCACCGAATCAGGCTGGGCACTCCCCGGCGGTCGCATTGTCCGCGACAAGACGCAAGCCCGCATGTATGCGCGGCGGATGGCTAATTTGATGACTGGATTGGAGGTGGTGAAGTGAAAACCGTACCCGACTACATGCTGGACGACATCGACGCAGACGCCCGCGACGCCCGCGACCTTGAGCTAGAAGCGAAGCGCCAAGCCGCATGGGATGAAATGCTGAGCGATGACGGCGACATCAGCGAGGTGCTAGAGCGGCTAACCGAGCATCCGCTTGAAGCGCTCAACCTACTGCGCGACTATCACCACCTCGGCAACGACCTGCGCACGGCCGGGTATGAGCTGGCAGCGCGGTTGCATGAACTGGCGGATGGAGTTATCGAGGAGCGTATCGGATGAACAGCTTTAACCCGCTACAGAGCATTACCAACGCCATCATGGCCCATGTGCCCGATACCATTTTCGGGCAAGGGCTGGCGATTGGTGCAGGACTGTTAATTTGCATTGGTGCGGTGCTGTTTATTGCCGCGCTGGGTGTTTGGATTGCTGAGAAGGTGGGGTATTTGAAATGAATCAGAATGATAAAGATCAGGCGCTGACCAAGTGTGCCATGCAGGTTGAGCCAGCGCTCTGGGGCTACGATAAAATCAAAGCCTTTTGCGGCGTGATAATCCAATGGGATGATTACCAGCAACGCCGCACCGAACTCATCAACGAACCAGATGACGCGGAAGCGCCTGAGTGGGCACGGTGGAAGGCGCAGGATGGGGATGGAGAATGGTACTGGCATGAAGCCCAGCCGCACAGCGATGAGCATACGTGGGACATGTATTGCCCTAACGATGAAAATCAAATGATTGCATCGTATGGAAAAATCCCCGCAGGCCACGACTGGCGAAAAACACTAAAACCAGTGAATCAATATATGAGCAATAATGAGCCAGTTAAGAGCCGGAATGAGCCGCACGGCATAACAGGCGTAAAGCATCGCGTTGACCGCCAACTAAACCAAGCTGCTAGCAGTTTGACTAACTCACAGGCGCGTGAATTTTCGGAGGAGTTCAAAACATGCAGCGACGGCCAGCCATGCGGGCAGGAGGATTATTGCACCGACTGCCCCAACGCTCCACATGCTCAGGATGCGCGACGGCTGGATTGGCAGTTAATGCAGGATATGAAGAAGCCACGATATCAGGATGCGAAAGGAGACGACTGGATAGACGAGTTTGCTCGAACGGCCACGGCTGAAGAGTTTCATGGCGCTATGCGGTTTACCATCGGTAAATATAACCGACGCATGGGTAAAAAAGATGACATGCTGAAAGAAGTGCGTAAAATGAAAGACTATTGCGCCCGCTGGGAACAGTACATCCTAGCCAAACACCGATAACACGCCTGCCCCGTGGCGTAAATAGCGGGGCTTACCCAAAGCTGGCCTAGTGGGGGAGCAATAACGCCAGCAGCGATTGACGAAACGCCTCCTAGCCTCGCTATCCCTATGCGACAGGGACGCAGGCAAACCGCCACGTGCGGTAGTTTCGGGCAATCGCCGTACGCCCCACGAGACGGGGCTTTTTTATACTCAAAAAAGGAGCGGATCATGCTATTAGCAATGAGCAAATACGAACAACAGATATTCGAACAGCAACGCCAGCAGTGTATAGCCGCAGGCTCGCGGTCTATCAAGCGGCAAATCAAGGACTACCCCGGGCGCGTCGTGTCTATTAAAACTGCTGAACAACGCATGCGGTACAAAGATATGTCGCTGCATGATGCGTGCGTGATCCCCGTTGGCACGTTTAAGCAGGGGTGGTGATATGAGAAGTCTAGACGAAACAGACTTAGCGTTTATACGTGAAACGTATCCAGACCCCTCGTGGACACTGATTCAGATAGCTGAAAAGCTCGATAAGTCAGACAGCACAGTATTGCGCGCCGCGCGCCGCATGGGGCTTAGTCGACCCGATAAGTTCCAATGCCCTAACGTAGACTGGGAAACGATTTGGTATTCATATCTTTCATGCAGGTCTTACAAGAAAGTAGAGGAGCAGACAGGCATTAGTCAGAAGGCTGCGATTAAGGCGGTAAGAAGAATGAAGGAAATGACCGAAGCAGAACGAATAATGCGGTGGAATCGATACCGCGTTAAGCACGACATGCCCTTGTTTACCAAGTGCTAGTGGCCTACAATTTACTTGTCGTCAAACCTTCCTTGAAAGCACAGCTACTAACCGACGCAAAGCCAGCCCCGACCACCAATCGGGGCTTTTTTTATTACTTCCAATATGCACCAGAAAGAACTTTTTTTACTGTTGCTACAGATACGCCGTATTTTTCAGCCATATCTTCACGGCTGTAACCTGACCCCCTGCCATTTTTTGCTCTTCTTGGTAGTGATCGCATTTCATCGGCTTTTTCTTTTGTCAGCTTAACGCATCGCCTATTTCTTCCTTGCTCCACACTGGTTGCCCATTTGCAATTATGTGGATTATACCCCTTGTTATTGTCAATTCTTTCAATGCTAGTGTTTTCTGGCCTTTCGCCCATATCTTTCTTAAATTGAAAAAAGTCATTTCGCCAAGATTCGCAAACATGAATTCCTCTTTTTCCGTAGTGTTTATATGCTTTGCACTTTGGGTTATGACACCTATCAATCATGTGGCTCCATGTTTTAAAAAGCTCTTCCCCCCACGCTCCGTGCTTATATCTTGAAGAATCCTTACCTCTCCTGGGCTCAGGAAAATGCAGGGGATCGCCATACTTTTTCCATCGGAGGTAATGCGCGCGGCAAAGGTTATGCTTTTTAACATGAACTGAATTTGAGCAATTTTCTATTTTACACATTTTAATCCCCTATAGATCCCTAGGTGGATATTGTAGCAGCAAATAGAAAATAATTCTATCGTTTTAGCACCCTGTCAATAAAGCTTGGAGCCACACCTACCTGCTTGTCGTCACTACGCTTCTTAACGTTAATCCCCAGCGCTGCGCCCATTGTCACGAACAGCCACACCAGCATGCCTGTAAACTCGCCATCACTTACAACAGTAGGGTCTTTCACGATAGTAAAAGCCATTGAACCTGCCAGCGTGCCGAGTGATAGCGTAAATACCCATCCAAGTGCCGGCCTCCAGCCGGATTTAAACCACCCATCTTGCTGCGCTTCAACGCGCATCGTCTCATTGACCATGCGCTGCCTATCTAGGTCTGCGTTAATTCGTGCGCGCTCAATTTCAGCTTCTAGCTCACGCAGTTTTAGCGCGGCTTGCGGGTCTTGCTGTAGCGCGGCTTGAACTGCCTCCGGACTGTCCTCAACGCCCAACAGCTTAGCGATACCGCTACCAACTGCGTAACCAGCGCCACCGTATAGAGCACCGCCCAAAGCTGGCGCAGCTTTCGCCACCGTTTCTGCGACATCTCTCCAGTTCATCCAAGCACCTCAATGCAGCGCTCATAGCGCCGCTGTCTGTCATCTAATCCATTCGTGCCGCCGTTAATGCGCCGCGTAGCGGTCACAATGTCAGCGCCAACGGGAACGTTGGTCACGTAAAACCAGCATGCCGCAAGCGCTCCAATGCCCGGCTCTAACAGCGAATCAGGATACAGCACTGGCTCTCTGCTGTTGATCGCGTCAGCAAACCGGGTGTAATTGTAGCGCCCTGTTAACTGAATAGGGCCGCGTCCACGGAACAACCACCCATCGCCGTCCTTATCGTTACCCATGCGCCCGCCGTACACGTTATTAGCGAGCGCCTCGGGATTGTGCGCGTATTGCGACGCGATGCGATCATTGGGGAACCGTGACGGCCATACCTGCATCAATCGTCGGGCGCTATACGATAGGGTTTCTTCCAGCGTGTTGAGGTCTTGGCTTTCGTGCCCTACCTGCGCAAACAACATGGCCCGGTCATCTCGGCGCACGTCGAAAAACTCGATAGCGTCATCGAATGCTACCGCCCACTGAGTAGGGTTAGGGCAATCCGGCAAGCAGTTGGCTAATTGCTCAGGTGTGATATGCCGATAAATCTCTGCTTCATCTAGCCACATAAACACCCCGCTTTACCCACCGCGCCGGGGTCGCTGTCGCTATGCCCCGCGCTGATAAAAAGCGTTTTGGTCTGCATGAGTTTTTCGCTCATTTGTTTGGGTTCCTTTAGAGCGCCCGCGCAGGGCGCTCAGTTAGGGTATTGACAGTTTAGCACAATGCGGGGCGCGGGCTTGCGCCGTAGTGGTTATAGCAGTGCGTCGGCCAAAACTGCCATTACAAACGCTTCTACCTCTCCTTGCTTAAGCTGATATTTGTCACCCGCTTCAACTGCCAGTGTTATTACCTCGCCGCTCTCTGGGTCAATTACAGCATCCTGTGCCCCCCACTCGTTATAGCAGAACATGCTGTACTCGTGAGCGTTTAGTCCCTGGCGTGTAAACGCTCGCTCCACCTCTTGCGCAATCCAACCCACATGCCAGCGCGCTTCGTTACCGCCTGCTTTTTCACGCTCTACCGCTGACTTCCATTTCCATTTGACGATCAGCTTTGCCAAGTCTTTAGCGACAGCTTTTTCAGCATCGCTAAATCCCTGGATTTCTGTTTTGAGTCTCTCGTCGGATGTAATAACAGGGCTATTTACAAAGTATCCATCTTGCCAAGCCGCCTCTGGCTGCCCATTATCCATGGCGTCGTTTGCAGAGGGACGTAAAGTTGTGCCGAGTGCAATAATGCGATTACCGTGAGGGGAATGATTAGCGCCGAAAACTTGCAGCATTGAGCCACGAGAGCTACTAACAGCGCCGCCCCCTGTTAGCGATGCAAACTTGTCATCGCTGCCCGACGACGTTGTAGGCTGTAAAGACGCATAGTTGCCGACAGCGCGAACCGAATTTTCAACATACAGCAAACTATGATATGACGCCCCTTCTGCTCTTGCTTCAACCCAAGATCGGGTATCACCAACAGCGCTGGAAGTATCACCCACTGCCAACCGCTGCATCACCTGAGTGCGCTCATAGTTTACAGGAGCCAGAACCCTAGATAGGTTTCCTTCCCGGTACTGGCCTAGCGTTCGTGTATCAACTCCGCGTAGAACAATGTCATTCTTACCTGCCCTTTTCGAAAGAGGAAAGCGGAACGCAAAGATATCGGGCTGGTAGCCATGCCCTATAAATTCGTCATCAACGGACGACGTGTTTAACGAGTAGCGAGTCTGTATTCGGTAGTCCTCGCTACCAAAGAAATAATAAACTGCATCATCGGTAAGGAGCGCACTTCCCACACCGCTCCCGCTGCTAGGCTGCTCGCCAGCATAAATACCGTATCCAAGGGTGGTTACTGTGTAGTTTGACCAGTCTCCTGCCTCTGCATTAGCAACGGGGACGCGCATCATAAATGAGCGCGTGCGTCCCTGTACGAAGTGATTGATTGCTGGTGTATCCCATTCATCGGGCCGCCTTTCTGTCCCGAACGCGAACAATTCACCATCATGCACAACAAATGGGATGGGGTCGTAGTGGATTTGCCCCGGGAACCTGTGCCCTGTCCACGTCTGTCCGTAGTCATCACTGTGCAGAAAAGCACTACCGTTAACTGTTGTACTCTGACTGCGAGTAGTCAGGTACATCTTGCTGCCATATATTTTGACTGACGGCTCCCCAGAACTGGCCTCGAACTCGGCAGGAATGCGACGTTTTTCAAACGTAGGAGGGCCGTAAAAATCACTGACGCGAATAACCCCCACTTCACGCGGGCCGCCTTGTCCGTTGTGAAAGCCGAAGAACAGTTCTTGAGTTCCCGGATTGTCAGTAAACGAATGTACGTGCGTAAGCGGCAAGCCAGTGGCATCGGAAGGGAACAGCGGCATGTTTGTAATGCGGTAGTTGTTGTAGTACCAGCTAGTTGCTAAAAACCAAAGTTCGCTACCCGTATCGGTAACGGTAACTGCTGATGGCGTCCCTTTATCGACTGTGAAAGTATCATTATCAATAACGGAAACTACAGTTAAATCCCCCGAAAGTCCACTAACACCGTCCCCTTTTACCCCGCTAAAACTTACCGTGTCCCCTGAAACCAGCCCATGTTTAGGATGATGGATTGTGGCAATAGAACTCCCATTAACTAAATCAATACCTCCGCTCTTATTTGCCGACCAGTCCAAAACTCGGTCATAAAGGTACAGTGCATTAACCGAGTTATCAGAAACATTTCGCTCTTCAACACACATTACAAATCGAGAGTCTTTCACGCCCGCAGCAAATACATTGTAGCCGTATAACGATGGGTTGGGATGCTGGTCTAGTATGATCTCAGGGGCGCTGTACGTATTGCCGTTATCAAACGACGTTACCCACGCAATGCGTGTTGTGTCGTAAGTGTGCCCATGTGCCATTTGGAAAGGAACAAAGATTCGATTTTGGAACGTAAACGCCTTATTCTCCGTCCACGTCGTATAAAAAGGTGTCGATGTTATCTTACTAATTTCGCCATTTAGGTAATCCGATGTGGGGTATTCAATAGAATCTACTAAGAAGTTAGCATTCTTAAACCTAATAATATCAGGAATACTAACACAAAGGTATGTAAGTCCGTTACCATCAATAGCCCAATCAGTACCCTCCGCCGCTGAGATTGCGCCAGTGTCGTCAGTGACGCCATCCCCAGCAGCACCAAACGCCATCAATGTGACATAGCCGTTTGGCTGCCAGTCGGCACCGTCAAACGTAAACGAGGAGCCGCGAACGTTAGCAGATTGGCCGCTCGACAGTCCGCTTTTCGGCAGCGCCCGCAAATCAGCGATGGTGTCAACGTAGATGACAGCCCCGCGCACCAGCAGCCCGCCCTGGCCGGTAGACACGCCAGCCGCCAACTCCTGCCGCAACGCAGCATCACCTACGGTCACAAACGCGCCACTCTCTGGCAATCCTGCGCCAGTGGTGGTGTATGGCAGATCAGTGGTTCCGGATAACCGCCAAAACTCGCCACTGCCGTCGCGCACTACCTGATTGTATTCAGTGATCTCAATGCCTGCGGCGTAGTCACCTGCAAACTGATACCCGCTGGCGGCGATAAAATCGTTGAATCGATCCTGTTTGTCGGATTGAGCCGCCTGAAAATCCCCTTCACGGCGCGCCTGGTCGTCTTGAAACTCCGACTCCATTCCCGCCCAGCTCAGGCGATTATTGCCCAGCCGATCAGGATAGCTGTTTTCAGAGCCGTTAATCAGACGGTCTGCGTTCTCTGCGTTGTCATACAAATCACGCGGGTCAGCGCTGCCGAGGGGGTTTTGAGTATTATAGGTCGTCATATCATCACCATAGAAAATGTTAATAGCATTCTAGCACACTGATAGCTTTATGCTATCCTATGGTGCTGGCCATTCGCGGTTTAGGGCTAGATCGATGATGCTGCTGCCAGCCACGAATTGCGGGAAATCCAGCCACTCCGGCGGCAGCGTCTGACGCTCAAATATCTCCACCTCTGCGCTATATTGCAAAAGTTGGGGGCTAATCATCGTTGGCCCGGAGTAAATATCCGTAAATCTCACACGCTCAGTTTGGAAGCCTAGCGCTGTCTTGACGGGCATGTCATGCCACGCTGCACCATCCATCACGCCATACCTAAACCACACTTCAAAGAGTTGCGCCTGCGAATTAGTCATCACCCACTCTAGCTGCACGGTCTGCGGAACTGACGTAAACCGACGCCGCTGCCTGGCGCGCCCGCTGGCTAGCTGACTGCGCAGCAATGGCGATACTGTTTGTACGCTGTGGCCCTGCTGTAGCGCCGCTGGTAACTCGCTAGGATAATTCATACAGGTGGCTCCGAGTTATCGTAATCGTAAACGCGCTCATCATAATTGACCGCCTGCACGCTAACAGCGCTAAACCCTTGTGGCTCAATGCTGGCAATCAACACCGGATAGCTAAACGTCTGCGACACGCCGAACATATAATGGGGCAGCTCTTTGGAATAATCGACCGTAGGAGCATCGCCAGTATACACCACTGTATAGTCATCAGCGCCGCGTGTTGCTGTATACGGCCCTTTTAGCGAACCTTGCGGGTCTCGCCATGCGATAAGATGAGATTCGCCATCTTGCCAGTCTAGCGGCTCGCTTGTGCGGATGGTTGTTTGCCCGCCGATGCTAGACGCCTGAATCACTAGGCCGCTTGACGTGTAACCGGGCACGTCATCGGCTAGCGCGCAATACGACCAGTAATTTGAGTTCAGTGCATCCAGCTCGGTGCTGAATGAATAGGTTTTGCGGCGATAGCGCAACCGCAACCGCTCACGCATGCCGAGCCGCCATGCCCGTGTCCGGCTAGTAACACCCTCAATGCGTATTTTCTCGGGGCGGTTGCCAGCATCGCCCGGCAATCGGCATTCAACCGTTTCGTTTGTCCACGTTTCGCCGCTAAAAAACTCTACGTCGATGCCGTCTACTTCGTCGGGCCGGATTGATTCAATGCTGCGCGTCAACGGATCTAGCATGTTCTGCGTGGTGTACATTTGTTCAAACGTGGTGCGCGGCTCGTCACGGGCTGGCGTTAGCAGTCCCTGGTTAATCGTTAGCTCGGCAGCGCCCGCCCTGAGTGTGCGCTGCATAACGGCAAATGCGGTGCTATCGCCGTCATGAACAAAGTCGAACGTATCGCCCCGTGAATCCCATATTACGGCCAAGCGCGCTAACTCGCCTTGGTCTAAATCGTTATCGGTGTAGCCAATATTGCGCGCCACGTAGCGGAACCAATCGGCAATGCTTCGACTAGGTTCTTCGGTCTCGGTGCCAAGTGTAGGTATTATTCGCGTGACCACGGCGCTGACTTTGTTTTCAGACTGCCCCGCAATGGTGTCGCTGCCCTCCACCGTCAGAGCCATAGTGGTGACGCCTGGATAAGTTGATTTTGCCGATAGCTGCGACTTTAGGCCGAACCACTCTAGGCGGTCTAAGTCTTGAACGCTCGTGCCCTCTACACTGGTACGGCGTAAGCGAATCTCTGGCGTGATCGTCGTTCCAAAGTTGGTGAAGAACGTCCACCCTAATTGGTCGCGGGTCTTGCCTTGAATGTTGCGCTTGTCAGTATTCCAGGTGGCATCCCCTACGGCCCGCCACTGTAGCTCCACGTCTCGGCTTACATTCTCAATTGCGCCATCGTCTTTTACGCGGCCCAGCCCTTGCGGCGCGAATATGTCCCACTCCACGCCCGATACTGACTCACCTGACGGGCAACCCAAGAACGGCCCTGCCCATTCGCCGTTGACCTCTTCGTCTGATACGCGGATAAATGGGCTGTTACTGCGCTGCGATGGGAATCCTAGCCATCCTGCATCCTCGCTCCCGTTAGACAGCAGTTTGGTGACAGTGAAGCCGATATTAACCGCAGGCGTTCCGCCGTCATCAATAAACGCATCAATCCGGTAGCGCGATCCAACGCGGTCAATCGTGTTGATATACGTTCCGCTCGTGGGCGACGTGACGGGCGTCAGGTCCGGATAATCGAGCGTGATCTCCGTAGCGCTAACGCTGGCGATGGTGTACGTACCGTCCAGCGCGCCGCCATAAATGATCACCTCATCGCCGATGGATAGCCCCAGGTCGCCAAACGCGCCACTGAAAACGGCATGATCATCCGTCATGGGATCTGGCGGTGGATTAGCGACAATCTGCCGAGGAATGCGGACATTTAGCTCTAGCCCTACCGTCCAGTCTGGCGGTACTGCATTGCCGCTAACTCGTGTCACGTTGACGCCGTTCACATCTACGCTCGATACGTCCCAAACGATAGTCACGTCAGAAGGAGATTTGAGCCGTAAGCCTGCCCCGCTACCCACGCTTGCGCCCACCTCGGGGGCGTTATACCAGCAGCGATGCGCCGGGTGGCTGGTAACGTCATCGCCCGGATCGAAGATTGACAAGTTGACCTGCTGCCCTAGCGCGCTTAATGGCGTAGCGCCTATGCGTATTTGAGATTGCGGAATAAGGTAGCTGCCTTTGCCGATGCAGGTAAACACGTCTACCGCAAGGTTGCGCTGGTCAATAAAGTAGCGGCGCGGCTGGTTCAGGTAATCAGGAAAAACCTTGTGCTGACCTGCAATCTCTGGAATCACACCACCGAGCTTGGGTCGGTTGGCCTGGACATTGGGATCATAAATTGAGCTGCCCTGATTCTGCCCGCGCGCTTGATTAACGCCGGGAACGCTTGGGATAAGAAAACTAAACAGCTCTCCAATTAGCCCAACGGCTGCATTAACGACACTGCCGACCGCGCTGACAACGCTGCTAATGGCACTCCCGATAGCATCGACTGCACCGGATTGGGGGGCGATGTAAATATCAATGTCCGCGCCTGTTAGCGATAAATTAGACCACGCGCTAGGCGGCACAGTGCGCCCATCCTGCTTGACCACGATTGGATGGCTGTCAGCACTCAGGTCAAAATCCGGCACATTGTCAGCGAGCCAATCGGCTAGCGTTCCGCCGTCAACGCGATGCGTCTCTATCGGCTCGCCCGGCAGTATCGACGGGTATACTCGAATCATGCGTAATACTCCACGCGGGTAAATAGGCGCTCAAATTTGCGTAGCGGCATCCAGCGGACGCCGCGTTTATAATCGCATTCTACCACGCCTAAGCGCCCATCAACGCACCACACGACGCCGCAATGCCACGCGATAGTGCCGATATAGCAAAGCGCAAATGCACCGTGTTCAGGCTTGCAGGGCGTCAAGTGCTCGCCCACTTCCAACAGTGCATCCCCAGCGGCTTGTTTATCGCGCGGGTCTACATGCTCACGACTCGGCAGCAGGGGCGCGTCAAACTGCTCATGGCGGATGATGCGCGCAAATCCGAAACAGTCCACCTCGCTTGGGCCGCGCCCGCTGTCTTTGTACGTGAATCGTTGCTGCCATTCGCTAATCATTGGTAACGTAACCCCGGCGCAAATTGCGCAGTGTAGCGTTCACGCGGCCAGGTGCGCCCCAGTATGTCGCGGAATGAGCATGTTACCTGCACGCTGCTGGCGTTCATTTGCGCGCCCACCACGATCATAGTTAGCGGCTTCTCTGCGGGCGCTTCTGGCTGTGATGCCAAATAGAGCCGATACGTCAGCGTGATTTGCTCATTGGCCTCAATTGCATGATCGAGCACCGCTTGGGCGGTGCCCGTCACGTTATCAATCGCAAACGTCAGGTTTTGCTGCCCGCTAGTGTCGCGCTTGGGTAGCGCCACATCTAGGCCGGATGCCTCAAATGTAACCGTCTCGCTTGTCTCTAGCGTAAACGTTTGATCCTCAAAACCTGTGCAGATGCGAATAGGTGTTGCAAATGAGGCGCTTGATAGTTCAATCGTCGGAACCAAAACCTCATTATCCGGCGCGCTGGCATAAACTGTTGCGAGTATCGTCATTATCGCCCCTGCCGCTGTAATCCGAACGTTGATTGTAGCGCTTTTGCACTCCGTCCGTTACCCGTTACATCGGCTATAAACACGTCGATGAACTGGCGGCCATCGGTCTGACGCTCGACAACTTCGGTGCCCTGCGGCGCATTATGCACATTAACATAAACCGACGTTTGTGGCGCATTGCTTGCGGCCTGCCCGCTCATGGCGCGCTGCGAGCGACTGGGATTGTAGTCGTTAGCGCTGCGGCCAATGATGCGCGCCGTATCAGCAGTGCTGGTAATGTTGGCCGGGCCGTTGATAATCTCGGGGCCGTTTTCGCCCGCGATGCCCCATTGGCCTCCGGGGATGCGCCCGCCTTTGTCGAATAGGCCAGCAAATCCGCCAAGTAGTCCACCAAAACCGCCGCCGCCGAAAAATCCAAGTGATGCAGTCACCGCTTTATACGCCAACCATTGCGCTATCATTTCGCCGATTCCCGCAACCACTGAGCGTGTTAAGCCTTGCATCAATGACTGAAAACCGTCTTTGAATGAGGTCTGTTGCGTCAAAACGTCAGCAAACATGTTGCCGAAGCTGCTGGTGAAATTCTCCGCAAGATTGGCGTTTAGCGCATCGAAGTCGCTAAACGCAGACTCAGCGCTCGACAACCATTTCTCGAACGGGTCTTGCTGCTCGCCTTGATCCTGCTGTTCACCACGCGGCTCAAAGATACTCGGATAAGCCGCCATTGCGTCATCAAAGCCACCCAGCGATTGAACGGTGTTGCGATAGGCTTCGGCTAGTCGGTTTTGCGCGTCGGCTTTGTCGTTGATTAACCCGGCCTCTACCGCCTCATCAATCATGGCCGATTGTTCGTTGTATTCGCGTTGCGCGGCATTTAACGGGTAGAGCTGGTCGGTTAGCGCCTGCAAGGCACGTTGCCGCTGGTCGGCTGCTTCGGCTGCGCGCCTTGTTGCCGCGCTGTTTTCTTCCGTCGATTCGGTATTTTCGTCGGTCGATTCGGTTGACTCATCCTGCGCTTGATTGCGCTCAGTCCACCGGCGTATTGTTTCGCGGTTGGCGGTGTTACGGCGCTGTTCGATTTCGAGTAGCTTATTCTCGGCGTCAGACAGCGCCTGCATGCCCGCTATTTCAGCGCCAACGCTACCGCCCTCAAAACCTAGCACACCGCTGCCACGGTTTTCGCTGCGCAACTTCGCCAGCTCTTCACGCGCTGCGGATGCTTTCAGCGTAGCCTCATCAAGCTCTGCGTTTAGATCATCTAGGCTGCCTGACAAATCATCATCCGACATGCCGCGCAGCTCGGTGCGAAGGTCGGCTATTTGATCTTCGGTTAATCCTGCTTTTTCGGTGGTTAGCCCCAACTCATCACGGAAAGCAAACAGCAATCCGCCCGCACCAATCAGCAGGCCTAGCCCTGTGGCGCTGGTTAGCGCCTTAACGGCAAGGGTTATCAGGCCTACACCTCTGGCGGCAGATGCAGCCGCCGTGGCGGTCTTGAGCATTGCGCCTGCGCCGATAAGTAGCTGCGCAGCCAATCGCCCGCCATACAGTGCAGCTACCGCCTTACCGATAGCAACAATGGCATCCATATTTTCAGACAGCGTGACAATGCTACTACCCAGCGTTCGTACGGCTTCCCTCACTTCCTCGCTT
Organism: Methylophaga sp.; assembly: GCA_002706095.1. Taxonomy (GTDB): domain Bacteria; phylum Pseudomonadota; class Gammaproteobacteria; order Nitrosococcales; family Methylophagaceae; genus Methylophaga; species Methylophaga marina. Next base: position 30,287 of record PAJP01000010.1, read on the forward strand.
GAGCCAACCCACTCGATTAGATTGGTTCGGGCCACTTCTAGCTGCTGGCCGAACGTTGCCACGCTGTTAGCAAACCTCCCACCAATCTCATCGCTTGCACCCTGCAGTGCGTTGACTACTATCTCAGCAGTGATACCGCCTGTGGCTGCAAATTCGCGTAGTTCGCCAATGGTTAAATCTAGCGATGCAGCGATGGCGCGCATAATATCGGGCGCTTGCTCGGCCACGCTGTTGAATTCGTCGCCACGCAGCGCGCCGGATGCCAAGCCTTGGCTAAGCTGTGTAATAGCGGCGCTGGCTTCCTCTGCGGTCGCCCCGGATGTTGCAAACGATTGGTTAATCGTCGTCGTCAGGCCAATGAGGTCTTCTTGCGATAGACCAAGGTCGGTAGTTGAGCGAGCCAGTCGGGCGTACAAGTTCGCTGTTGACTCAAAATTAGAGCGCGTATCGCGGGCCACATTGACAAGCGCTTTTTGCACCGCTGTTAACTGCTCGGTGCTATCAGTCACTTGCCTTAGCTGGTTTTCAGCGTTCTGCCATGCGTCTGCGTAGCGGATAACTTCTCGCACAGACAGCGCGCCAATTAACCCCTGAATAGCGTTTCGCGCAATGCCCGCCGTTTGCCCAAGCTGGTTATTTTGACGACTTAAGCGCTCAGTCTCTTGCCGTACAGCGCGGGTAACGGGATTTAAATTGCGGTATGCGCGCTCTTGGCGCTGCGTGGCTTTGGTGGAGTCGTCAAAGCTGCGCTCCATGCGGTCGGTTGAACGGTCAACATCACGCTCAGCCCGTAGTAGTCCCGACGTATCGGCGTCCACGCTGTAGTAGATACCACCGACATTTTCAGCCATTCGGCCCGCTCCTTAATTGTGCCGCTTTTTCGCGGATGCGCTTCACGGTATCGACTGCCGTGCGGTATTCTTCTTTTGTGGGCAGGTCTTGCACCATATCGGGATGCTTGACCATCATCGCCCGCTGCAATTCGTGCATCGTCATATTCCATGCGTCATCGCGCGACACCCCAAGATGCACCATGGCAACGCTTGCAAATTCAGCCGGGTTAAACTGCTTAGGTGGCTTATCGCTGGGCTTGATGCGCTTAGCGTCTTTTACGTCGCCTACCATGCCGTTGATCAAGCATCGAGCGCCTAGCACGTATACATCTTCCCATGGTAAGCGTTTTTGCACGTAACGTAGCTTACCGCCCACGTCGCGGTAAAATCCGATAGCATCGCTCACAGAATCGTCATCACAGCACGCAGACAGGACGGCTAGCGCTGACGCAAACCCGCTCTTGGTGGCACGCTGAACACGGTCAAGCATCGCGGCTAATTCGTCTGGCGTGCCCAGTGACGCAAGCGCACGAAAACTGGGGCGGAACGTGTATTCCACCCCATCGACGGTAACGCCAAACTCACCCGCCGCGATGTTCGCCATGTTACGCCGGAATGATGACGGTGCTGGTGGTGCCGTTGCCAGTCAGTCGGCCTTCAATCGTAAACGTGGCCTCGGCATCATAGGAGCGATCCTTGTTGAACGTGGTGAACAACGCAGGCGCTTCAATGACCAGCATTTCAGTAGAGCTCGACGGGTCGCTGAAACGCAGCCAGCCGGATGGTTGACCGCCATCCGGGTTGCGTACATGCAAGTAAAGCTCTTCTTGGTTTTTCGTTTCGTCAACACTGGATACGCCATCAAACGAAAACGTTTCGTTTTTGTACGTCACCAATGACTCGCGAATATTCCCCGTGCTGCAAGATGACGTGGTGTCCACTTCATCCCACGCCAAGCTCAGCGACTTAGACCGCGTGCAGCCCAGCAGCTTCCAGTCAGCCTCTAGCGGGGTTGTCTGCGGGGGTAGGATTGCAAACTCTACGACCGTGTCACGCCCTACAAAGGCTCCGGTCGGGGAAAGCGTAATAGCCATGCTTTTCTCCTTTGCCCTTTTCGGGCGTGTGCCCTATATGGGCGTTGTGGGCAAAATGCCCGTTTACTGATCGTCAGTTAAGCACTGAACGTTGAGCTGAAAAACCCCACGGCCATCCTCGGTGTAAGTCGGCCCGGTAATGCCGCCAAGGGGTTCGTAATTTTTAATGCCCGGCGACTTATAGTTGCCGCGTAGGTAGCGCAATATTTCGTGCATGCTGTTTTCTGCGTCGCGAACATCGCGCTCACTGGCGCTGATTAAAATGAGCAGCACTTGCGGGCGCTGAACCAGATAATCGGACGCACCGCCGGGGCCGGGTCGCCGCAACACAAACATCGGTCGCCCATCGCGCCGCGCATCATTCCATTTGTAATACTGCACCTGGAAGCCATCAAGCAAGTTGCCTGCATCAAGGTGGTTGCGCACGTTGACTAGAAAATTGCTCATACGCGATAACCTTGCTTGATAATGGCTTGAATCTCAGCAGCGCCATCGCGCTCGAAACCTTTAACCAAAAACTGCGGCTCGGCGTCAGGATCCCAGACATTACCGTCCGACTTTGGATAACGCGGCGTATTGGTGCCTAACAGCACGCCTTTAGCGTTATGCACGTACTCGGCATAATTGGCACCGAAGCCCATGCGTCCTTCGTAGCCACTGGCGGTTTTTTTAACGTCACGGTATGAGCTGTTGATCAGATTGCTAGTGGCTACTGGCGTCAACGCAGCCGCGTACTTACCGCCCGCAATCAATACCTGCGTGACGGTTTTCTCGGTCATGCCGCCGCTAATTTCGCCAACCTTCTTGGCGAAATTCTTGCGAACGGTGTCAACGCCAGTGAGCTTGCTCATTTAAACCTTGATGACGGCCACGGTGATGCTGGCAACAGCGTCATAGGTGACACTGACGGGCATCGTGCCTTTCGCGGTAAACACGCCGCTAAACGGGCCAATCATGCGCGACTCGCCCGCCGGAATGGTTACGTCTACGTTAGTCGGCGCGATGCCCGGCTCTGCGTTAAACGTAGATACCACTGTCGCGGTGTGTGGGCTGACGTCATCGTTGACGACATGCAAAAACACGCCATTGCCTGCGTCAAATTCATCACCTGCTACGTCTGCGGCTGCATAGGTAGGGTTTAATCCGGTCACTACAGTTTGCTGCGCGTTAAGAGTCGCCATTTCATAGCCTCCATTAATTTATGGCTTGATTTTAGCAGTATTTCGCTATGATTGCATTACTTCACCCACTCCCTCCCCCCACCATGGTGCGCGCATGTGCCGCGCCTAGATTGCGACACTGAATAAGCGCCGCTCTGACAAATAGCGGTAGCGCCGCCAACAATAATAGGCTCGCCAGGGTATATTAACCACCCCAACGTCGCCATCACCGCGCCCATAGCCGCCCACCTAATCATTGCAATCTCTCGCGTGATGCTGGGCTTGTATTCGCTTGCTAACTTGGTCGGTGTGAGGGATCGCCTTTGCCTCGCCGATCCAGCCAAGGGCAATCAGCGTACCAATAGCGGCAAGCCCAAACGATAACCACTTAAGCCGATTCTGCCGTGTCTGAGCGTCTAGCAGTCGGGCCTCAGCAGCGCCCTGTGCTTTTGCACGGTCGTCTTTTAGTGAGCCAATGGCGGCCATCACTTCTTTATGATGCGTATCCATGCGGGTAGACAGGTCGGTGATGCGGTCGGTTTGCGTCCGATAACCGTCCTCTAACGCCTCAATTCTCCACTCTGCCCGCATTAATCGCGTTTGCATATCGTCCATAACCGCCCTTATGTCATCAATTCCCAGTCAGGCAGTCCGCCCGGCTCGAGTTCATCTATCGGCCACCAGCGGATGGCGCGGATACGTTCAGCAGTGGGCGGCGCGGTGGTTAGGGCGGTGTGGTCGCCTAATTGGATATACCACTCACGCTCTGGCACTAGTGGCGAATCTAGCGCGGCCTCGAAGCGAAACGTTTGATTGGGCGTGAACTCAGTCCCGTTGTCATCACGCGCCACATCGCCGCCGCCCTCGTATCCCACGCGAGGGATAATGTAAGGCGTGCCGCCGATAGGTTGCCCCCATTCATCGGTGCCGCCTGCGGGCCACACGGTCGCGGGGCCGTGGGCGTATGACCAGCTCGCTATGTTTGACACAATAAAAAGCCCCATAAAAGATTATGGGGCAGTATAGCATAGGGCGGCGGGGTGTGTTATTGGCTAGGCGGCTAACTCCACCCACTTAAACCGCCGATAATACGCCTTTCTCCGAAACAGCAACACCAACGCTTCAATGCATAACAGCGCGGCAATCACCAACATCGCGCCGGATGCCAAACACGCAACGGTAAGCACAATCCAGCCGAAGGCAATCCACGGATGGCCCAGATACCAGCGGTGCGCGCCAATGCTGCCCAGGCTGAGGCGCAGCAACACGGCAGCGGTTTTTGATTTTTGCGTTACGATGTTGTGGGTCATTTTGTTTGCTCCGGTGTCGGTAGTTCGCCGCTTGCTAGGGCGTCGTGGATAATCTCTAGGTGGCTGCTTTGGGCTGGCTCGCCTGTTGTGCTTTCGATTGCGTGCTCTGCTGCCGCTAGCCACTGCTCGCGCGGTGTTGTCCGCTGCTTGATAACTTCGATTTTGACCACGCCTAGCTCGCCATCGTCCCAGCGGATGGCCGCTCGATTGCGCTTACGGTCTATCGCCAACACCATGCAATCACCGCCACTGGTGCGAGCTGGTTCGCCTGCCGCTGGCTCCCACGGTTGGGCTTCCTCGCTGGCGGGCTGGTCGATGATGGGGCGGTAGGCGATGATATGGCTCCATGGGGCTAACTGTGCAATTGAGCGACAAGCAGCGCCGCCATCATGATAACTAACGGCTGAATGTTCTGGCAGTGGGTTATCAGCATGGCCACTCCACTCAATCCACCCATCGGCATCGGCTTTGACGACATTCCAGCCTTGCATCTTTCTGCGCCAATCATCTACTTCACCGGCTTCCCCTGTAATCACGCGATGTTCTTTTGTGGTGTTATTCACTGCATAAATCATGGTTCATTCTCCTCGCCGGTATCCCCAAACAATAGCCCACCCCACCACCTCCCCGCTAATGGTATTTTTCTATCGACTCACGCCACTCGATAGCCACCACCTATAAACGGCAACGCCCCGGTAGGTGCCGGGGCGTCTAGTGTTGCGATCACCGTCTCACGACGCGCAACCCATTATCAGATAGGATCAACCTCCTTATGGCGGTCTGCCGTATCTGATTTTAGTGTAGCACAAAAAAAGACCGCCAGGAGGGCGGTCAATAGGAGGAGCAACACACAACAAGGAGTGGGTAGAGTATGGCAGCGTTAGGCCGTGGTGTCTAGCACCTCGATCCCTTGACCACCATAAACCCAGTACTCCCGCCCGGCTTAGCAGGCGTCAGCGGTGCAGCGCATCCGTGGGTATCCACAACTTGCAGCGCTGCATATATCTGGTCATAAGCGTCGCTTGGGTTACTGTACTTGAACGACTGACTAGCACCAGAAGGCGCGGACTGAGAGGTAACTTGGCGCGCGCCACCTGACAGGGCCAACAACCCAATCAAGTAGGTATAAATAGCCACTTGGCGGCTTGCGCTGACATTGTTGGCGTCTAAGCAGTCTTGGATTCCGCCAGCTTCCTCAGTGATGGCTTCTAGCAGGAATGACGGAACGGTAATACCCAGCTCGCGTAGATAGGCGGTGGCTTCGTCGGTGGTTATCATGGGCGGTAGCCTTCGTTATTCGTCATCATAGGTCGCATCCCCCATTTTAATATAGCCGTTCACTACCGGAACTTCGATGCTGCATTCAGAACAGATAAGCGCGGCAATAAACGGCTCGCCACCGTGCATCACAACAGGCACCATGCTTTCTTGCGTGCCACACGGGCATGACACAAAACTTGTCTCGCCGCCTTTAAACTCTTGGCTCGGCAGCCTAACTACTTTACTCATAATCGCCACCACGCGCATCGTTACCATCAAACTCGGACTTAGTGTCTAGCCTAGACTGTTCCGGCTCTTGTTCCTGCTTTGGCTGGCGTTTCTTGCGCGGGCGCTTAGGCGTGGCGACTTCTAGCGTCTTATCAGCGCCACTAGATACGACACGGTATTTATTCGCCCATCCGGTAAAATCGTCCGGCACTTCAACCTGTGTGCCTACTGGCACCATCTCGCCGGTTCCGCGATAAACGCCACGGCGGGTGATTTCGATTAGCATAATTGGCTCCTGAGATGTTTCTCTGATTTTAGCACAAAAAAGCCCGCGCTGTGGCGGGCTGGCAGGGCTAGGCGGGGCTATTCTCTTGCTCTTTGTATGCGGTTTTTGTCTTATTGACAATGGCGGCGGCGAACATCCAGCAGCACAACAGCAAGCTAGCGTGCCAATAGAACTCAAAATAAATCAACAGCATGATACAAGCGATTCGAGGAACTGAAGTAACGACCTGATGCCATGGGGTTATGTCTGGCAACGTGTCCAAGTGCTTCATAAAGCAAGCGCCAAAAAACAAGACGCTGAACAGCCATCCATAAACAAGAATAGAGTAATTGGCAACATTAAACAGGCCGCCGTCAACGAACGGCAGTGCAATACCGCAAGCTGAGATGTACCAATGAACCAAAAAGTCTTTAATGGTTGGTTTTTTTAGCGTAATTCTATTCATATAATTCACCTTTAAGCATTAGGCGAGCGTTTATGGGTGCGGCTAGTGGGCGCTCAACTCCACCACGTCTGCGCAGACGCTGCCGCAATACAACCATAGCGCACACTTGTCTAGCAAGCAATAAAAAACCCCAGCCTAAGCCGGGGTTTCTGTTTTAGTGCCTAGCGATTAGGAACCAACACCATAGAACACAGCCGAACGGCCATTGGCGTCTGCTACGATCTCAAAGCCCATCGCACCCATGATCAACATTTGGTAGTTGTCCATTGGGTAGGTGCGCGGCATCATCTGCGTACCAACGGGCATACCCACGACCGGACGAATGTAGCGGCGGTTAGGCACAAACGCCGTCCACTCGTTACCAGAAAGCGCATAATCAACCTTGATTTCATTGATTCGGCGGTTGGTGGCAAGCCGCTGGAAGCGCGTACCAGAGAGGTACTCATCCTGGTTGTACGGCAGGTCTAGGTTGCGCGCAATTTCGGGCGAAACATAGAGGTTCATCGGCTCGGTAACGAGGGTATCGTCAGCCGCGCCGCCTAGCGTTTGCGCCAAGAAGTTTTCCCATTGCACGGTGGTGGCGGTGGTCAGGTCGATGCCCGTCATATCGACAGATTGCGTATACGGCGAGTTGCGGATACCGTAACCCTGGTAGCCATCAAACTGAATGGTAGAATCACCGTCCAGCAAGTAGTTAGCCATGTCGGTGCGCATGTCATACGTGGCCTTTTCTACATCTTCGGCCCATGCGTCAAAATCATCGTTTTGCAGGACGTTCCACTCGCGCCACTCTCGACCTACGCCGTTAGTGAAGATAGGAACCGGCACGCCACGGAAGTCATAGCTGCCTTTATCCATTGGCTGCGGCTTCTGGCCGCTGATAGAGCGCTGGGTAGTGTTCGCGCCATCAGAGTTGAAGCGATAGCCGTGAACGACCTTGCCGATATTGACCGTGGTCGCCAGCGGCATCAAATCACCCATGATGACTTGGCCTGCGTTGTCGCGCATTACGCGAGCAGTCACGCTATCGAGCTGTAACCATGGTTGCGGCTTGGTGATGGCGTTACCCACAAGCTCTTGCTCACGCTGGGCAAAGTAGCGGCGGTTGAGCGAAAGCTCCTGCCACTTTTGCGCGTGCAGCTTGCTGTTAGTGATTAACTGCTTATCAAAATGTAGCATTACGCAATCGCTCCTGTAGCTTTGCGAACACGCAGCAAGTCTGCCTCTGCGAGTGTCACGGATTCTTCTGAATAGAACAGCACTTCTTGCCCAGTGGTGGCTGCGGCTAGCGTACCATCGCCAGCGGATGCTAGTTCAGTAAACCCCTGCACGTAAGTCCCAGCGGCTACGCGGACATTGAAGAACTGTTCATCAAGTGGGCGGGCGGCAACCACGGTATCACCAGCAGGGATAACATCGTCCGCGCCTTCCAGCTTCATGTAGTTCTCTTGGGCCACCAAGTAAGTTCCGCGCGCACCAGCGGTGCCATGTGGCTCAAATTCATCACTGGCGTTAACCGTAACGATAGAGCCGGGGGTGATGTCCACAGCCGACGGGCGCTCCATTACCTGCGGCAATAGCTCGGAGACCGGGCCTGCGTAGATTTTGCTATAACGAGCCATTAGATTGCCTCCGGTGCTTCAAATTCAAGTTTATCGGCATTCGTGCTCAACCGCCCACCATTCAGCGGATGATCCGCGCCCTTCGGTGCCTTGCAGTTACGCGCCATGATGCGCAGGGCGTTTACGTCGAGCGCCTTGGCTTCATCTTCGGTCGCTAGCTTGGCTTCTACCACAGTCGCCTCAAGCGTTTCTTTCTCAGCTTTTGCAGCGGCTTCGGACTCGGCGTTGATCGCGTCGAGCTTGTCTTGTATGGGTTTGACTGCGTCAGACACGGCAGACGCGATAGCTTGCGCCTGATTCGCTTGCAGTGTTTCGGCCTGCTTATCGAGCATGGCCTGTAGCTCTTCAGTCGTCATTTGCGGTTCCTCGGTAGACGTTTGAGAGTTGGTTTGCAGGCCAGCGGCCTCTTCGGTTTTATCGCCGTTCAGCACGGCGCGTACTGCGTTTTTGATGCGTTCGACTAATCCAGCGTTGCGCTTCTGTTTTTCCTTGCGCTCGTAGCTATCCACGATTTCAAACACCATCGCGGTAACGTAGTCGTCGTCCATCTCTAGCTCAGAGTTAACGACTTCGACTTGCTCGCCGGAGGAGTTGACCATCATTCCAACGCCTGCATCGGTGCCAATGGCGGGGGTCTCGGAAATTAAAATCGCATCGTGATCGAATGCAAAGCTGTTGCCTACCCACTCATAGTCAGCGCCTTCGGGTGCTGGTTCGCGCTGCATCAGCAATCCGGTACTGGTACTAATCGGCTTGCCTTCGTCAATCGCCGCCAGCAGCTTGCGCCCGTTCTCGCTATTCTGGGCAAACTCCACGTCGATAACCTTATCGGCAAAAACGCGGTCGCCTTCGATGCGTGGGTTGGTGTTCCACGCGCCCGCCCAAAAGCCGTTGATGGCCTCAGGCGTGCGCGCGCTAACAAACTGGTTATTCACCACCGGATGCCCAAGCGGGGCGGGCAAACCTTCCAACTGCTGGTAGCTCGCCTCTAGCTCAGCGCGTGGGTAAAAGATGTTGTTTAACACCGTGTCGAACTTCGCCACAGCGCTAGGCACCACAATCACCTCACGACCATTGCGCTTTTCGCGCTTGATGGCGGCGTTGTTGACGCGGTGCTTGATGTTGACGCGGATTTGGTCGGCCATGAATTAGCCCTATTAGAATCTGCTCGCAGTATAGCACAAGGCTATCGGTGCGTGCAAAGTGGCTCAACCATGTCGTGCGTGCCCACGGGTTGGCGGCTCATCAAGGTGGCGTTACGACGAAAAACAGTGTGCCGTTACAGACGTTACAAGCGTTACAGTCCTAATTAAACTTGTACCGGTGAAAAATCCAATGGATTCAAAGGCTTGTGACATATATAACAATAATTACAGAAAATAGATATATATATAGAGAGGTATGTCTATCTAAGTGCCTATCAGTGTTTATGTATATGTGACTATCGTTCGCAAAACATCGTAACAAACGTAACGGCTGTAATTTTTTAATTAAAACAACAAGTTGCGCGTTACGCTGGCTATTTTGTGGCGTTACGCACTTTTAAAACGTAACGATTGGCCGTTGACGTAAGCGCAAGCTGTGCATATTTCAGCACACAAAAAAACCCGCCGAGGTGGCGGGTTGGTGTTGCAGCGCGGTTAGCTGAAAATAAAATCTGCCCCATCCTGATATGCTTTCACGCATTTCTCTATGTCCGCAGATTTGCCTATGCTGAAATACTTGCCGTTAAAGCAGAACTCAACCTTTTTTACATCCCACAAGATGGCTTTGTTTTTAGCCTCTCGCACTGCATCCACTAATGATGTTCCTGGCATAAATTTAACTTTTGCTATCATGTTACTCATCCCAAACACTCCATCAAATACAGTTTATCCCACACATACCGCCCATTAGCGGTGCGCTCCAAGTCACGCATCAACGCCTCACGCGCCTCTTGCAGCTCGCTAATGATCTGCGCTTGCCCTACCTCTGCATCAGCCTCGCGTGTTTCCATGCTGCCGTCATCATAGCGCAGCACTAGCCTGGCAATGATGCGCCACCGCAACGGGGCGTGCGTGGCGTACGTGGCAATGTCCTGCTGCTTACGCTGCGGAATATGCGCCGGAAACGACCATTCACCCTCAAATTCCCCGCCGATATGCCGACCAGTGGCCTTAATACCTACACACCAGCGCCGTGCGTTCGTCTGATAGTGTTGGTACTGCTTCTGACTCACCAGCCGCTTACGGCGCTTAATCTCGCCAGCCTGGGCGCGGTTTTGGGCGCGGTTCATTGCTGTTCCTCCGGCGCATAAACAATTGCCGCCTGGATCGCGAGCGCCATATCACCAAACGGCATGTAAGCCTCACTAGCGGCGTCTACCATCTCCTCAGTTGGCTCGACGGGCACGCATTTGTACCCATCCGGGCAGCGGGCTTGCCATGCGGCCCAAGCCTCATCCGCTGCCGTATGGTAATAACTTCCGTCCACCATTACGCACAAACCCATGTTTCGGCTCTGCGCCCACGCCTCAAAACGCTCTCTTTCAGTCATAACTCCACTCCTTCAATTCACGCTCAAGCGCCATTTCTTCTAGACGTCTGTCAATCAATGGCCGCTTGGCGTAGTGTTTTTCGGTCGCATACACGTCGTTGCGGATGCGGCTCTGGAATTTGGTTTCGCTGCCGCCGCCCTGAATGTGGCGGCCTGTGAAGCTGGGGATGGTGTAGGTGGTCATAATATACCTACGGTAGAAGATGCTGTTTTTGAGGATATTCGCCAAATATGCCCGCAGTTTTTACATTCAGCCTTGTAACCGCCGCGAGGCCCCTTGATAACTCTTACGTGCTCCCATGTTCCCTTATAACTGTACACCAATGGATCACCTGAGTAGGTGGTTCTTGTTCCATACTTTTTCCACGCTGCTTCGTAACAAACAACGCATCTAGCAGATCTCTTCCTGGTCATCACTTCCTCCTCCATGCCCGCGCTAGGCGGGCGGGGTTGTTTAATCGAATCGGTAGTGGCCGTGAACCACCTCGTGAGTATCTGGAATAACGCGATCACCATGGCTGTCCGGATTGATTGACTCAATATCCAATCCATCCGCTTTTTTCGTAAAATCCTCCAGTATCGCGATCTCTCGCCTCATGTGATTAATCTGCTTTCGCTTAAGCATCATTAAATGGTCAAAGGCGTCAGGAAGGGTCTTGAATGCTACTCGGCTACCAACCTTGGCGACCTTGTGTATCTTTTCGCCGCTTCGCTTAGCAGCCTGTAAGAGGCTTTCATCTTCGCGCTGATAGCTCCTAATATAGCCAGCCCTCGTTTTCTCAATGCACCAATGCCAGCATTCAGATTCGTGGATGCTAACTAACTCCTTGGTGATAACATTGATTCCTTGCTCGTCTATCGCGAGGCGCATCTTGTAAAAAACATCATGATCTCTCACTAACATCCCTCCTCTCTAGTTATACATCAACAATAAACCCCAGCGGCTGCCGGGGCTAATGGTATTTTTTTATCGTGTAGCGGTGGATGATAGGGGTTAGCTATCAGGCTCAAACGCGGCGCGCTGTTTTTGCATGCGTTCTTTTAGCGGGCCAAGGATGGGCTGGCCTGATTCGTCTAGGAGTACGCTTTGCTGCGAGCAGCGGCAATTTATCGATTCACCCCCCTGGCTATAAAACTCCGCAACCTCCTGCGCACTGAATGTGCGCCCATGTTTGGAAGCGTGGCTTTGGCGTGTGCTCGGCAGTAATGCGCTGTACCACAACATAGCCGTGCGAATGCCTAAGCGCTCTTGTGCGTCTTGATTCTCGTCTCGTGCAGCTCTGCGCAGCGCTGAAGTCACCTCAGTCCTAGCGATACGCTCTGCTCTGCTCTCGCTAACCTTAAACCGCGCCCGTATATCCTTCGCCACCGTACGCGGATTCAGCCCATCCTCAACGCCCTGGCTAAGCACACGCCCCAGCTCCGTAGCCGTATCGCCGTTGAATGAGTCCATCTGCTCGAACACCCGCGAACGAATCAACGCCACCCGCCGCTGCCACGGCTCCGACGCCAAGACCTGCGTTATCTCCCGCGTATAGTCATCCGTCAGCGCCGCTAACTGTGCCACGGCGGTTCCGGTGCCTGCTTCATACGCTAGCACCGTTTGCGCGGCCATATAATCCGGTGGCACCTCGATGCCCAGGCGACGGCGAATCTCCTCAACAATAAGTCGCAGCTCCTCCACGCTAATTAGGTATTCGTAGCGCGTTTCGTTGACCACATAGCCCGGCACTTGAGCGTTAATCGTGATCTCACGCTTTGGTATCTCCTCAAAACGCTCTAGCACCCATCGGCGAACGTCGCGCAAGCCGCGTTTTAAGCGGCTCACGGTCTGTTGTTGCAGGCGGGCGTGCCCCACTGGGTTCTCTGTGTTTCGGGGCAGGGTGGGGTATTTAGGCATTGTGACCGCCAGTCATAAATGTTCTATGCCCACACCCTGGGCAGCGCTTTGATGAGCCACCTTTCTTTATGTCTTTTGCTGTCGGCTCACTCATCTTCGCCTTAGTTACAGGCTTTAAGCATCTCATGCATATGTAATGATTCATCCCGCCATCCCCTCAATTAACAACATTCCGCCCATCCCACCTACGCCCACGGTCAGCATCACCACACAAATAACGGTCATGCCAAACCAATCCGGCAGCGCGGCACCCTAACGGGCTATGATTGCTGGGCAATCGAGCGGCCAGATACCACTTGTCTAGCGTTGCGGTTGCGGCTACCCAGCGCCATGTTTGCAAGATGGTCATACTACCCCCTTAGGCCGCATATCCAGCCACTTCATCTGCAAATACCACTGAAACGCAGCCACCTCTTGGTATTTGGCGGTTTCGTACCAGTGTTGGTGTGTTTCGGTCATTGTGGTGGCTCCGGAAGTGGCATCCAGTGGGTAGGCTTAAAACAATCCCCGATTGGCTCATGGTGCGGATCGTATTCATGGTCGCCAATTTCTGTCCAGTGCTTCCATTGGTCATCTTCAAATATGCAGTCTGTAAGCCTTTGATCATCACCATCTGTGAAATATTTTTCAAAGTATGCGTTATACCTGGGTACGGCTACTACCCATAAATCTACCATCGTTCCATCAAGTGGCGCTGTATCAATCGGCTGCCATTCGCTCATCATATTCTCCATTATCATCACCCAAATCATCCGCAGGCACCTCAGGCTCTGTCAGCGCCTCCCACCCAATAATAGCCCGCAATTCGTCACCTGTCGCGATAATCTCCCCGGTGCCTGCCATGTTTTTAACGGCCTCGGTAGCGGTCTTTAGCATCGCCAGTTTATCAGCAAGCGAGGCGTCGTTCAGCTCAGACCACATCACTTCGTATTCATCTCCCGGCACGGGTGGAATGATGCGGTATTCCATCAGTCGGTCGATAAAGCGGCGAATATCCGTTTGCAGGTCGCCCCCCCGGCGCGCCTGACAGCGGTTATTAAAGTCATCCTGGTCTTCGGTGCTTGCCCGCTCGCCCTGCTGATTGCCGATAAGCACCTTCGTCGGTATTTCCAACGACGCAGCGATGCATTGTACCTGTATCTCGAAATGCTCTTTCGGCTGGGGGACGTTAGCCACCAGCGGGTTAATTTTGCCCCCGGTCGTGAACGCTGCTGCGTCAATGACCGAGTTTAGGTCGGCCATCATCTCGTTCAGGCGTTCGTTCAGCTCATCCATGCCGACGCCATACGACCGGGCAAGCTCTGGCAGGCTCTGTGAGTCGCTATACTCAACGCTTAACTGCCGTGAAGCATTCTTCAGAAAACCTTCGCCGCTGCCCCCGGTAATTTTCACTACCGAAACGAAGTCGTTATACGCCGCTTCCAGCTCGCTAACGCCTTCCCGGTAATCGCCTACAATCACGACACGGCTATGGTGAATCGTCACGCTACGGGCTGGCGGTGGTGTGTCTGCGGTCTGAACGTTGCCCTCGTTGTAGTTCCACGTTGTAGGCTGGCCGTAGCGCGGGCTGTTGGGGTTTTCATCCCATGTTCCAGGCGTTAATTGCCCTTCCCATGCCGGGATAATCTCAATCAGGTCACCACCGGGCTGCAACTCTTCATCCCATCGCGCATTGTCAGCCACTCGCAGGATTAAACCAGAGTAAGCCCCCACCATCCGGCGGCGGTCAGCATCCTGGAATTTCTGCCAGACGTTCAGGCGCTTGAACAGCTTTCGAACGTCGCGTTCCCACGGTTTTTCGGTGGTCTTTTCGTCCGTCGTGTCACCCTGGATGATCCATGGGTTATCCTGCCATGTTTTGCGGATCAGGCGATTGACGCCAGCTTTGGCTAGGCTGTTGCGCTGGTAGAGATTTAAGAAGTCGTAGAAGTTCAGAGTATTGGGAAATCCATAATTCTCCCAGGACTTCGGTCTTTTCGTGTCGCTGCTGGCGTTATAGCCCGCGCCATAAGCTAGCGCTTGCCGCATCGACGCCAACCGACGCTCACTCATGTACTGATTAACGGCCATCGTTAGCCGTGTTTCTTTGTCTTGCTGTGCCATAAAAAAGCCCCGAAGAGGTGATGTCTTGGGGCTTATTGTAGCACCTAGGCTTGACTTAGTCGTCTACGCCTTGAACTCGGTCAATGCTCCACACCTCTTCTCTAAAATCCCCCCTGGGGTCGCATTGGCCTTCCGTGCCAAAAAAGTCTTCCTCGTGAAGATCATCAAGCATCATGTCTAACGGGCCAGCAATTGATTCGGCTTCGTCTTCGTCGCCTGCAATTTTAGAAAGCCTTTCTAACACTAGCTTTACGCGCTTTGAGTAGCTCATTTCTTTCTCCTCAATGCCGCCCTTTTGAGCGGCTTGGTATTTATCGCGCTGTGGTGTTATGGGCGGCGGACGAAGCGGAAGTTTTCACCAGCGGGGGCAAAATCCCAAGCACGTACATCGCCATCGTCATCAATTAAATCAAAATCATCATCATCAGGGTCTCTCGGATCACGAACAATGTACTCCTCACCATGCGTAAAGCATCCTCCATGCGAAATAAATTGAATAACATCCCCCGCCCGCCAATTCGCCGG
>PAJP01000011.1 GCA_002706095.1 Methylophaga sp.
CTCGAACTGCGCGATGTCGATGTCGCCAGTATTGGCCATACCGCCAATTGGCAGACGGATACCAAGCTCGCCTTCATAGAGGCGAAATGCATTGGTTCCAACGATGGTGCCACCCAAACGGAAAGTCCCGGCTGCCGCCATCGCCGACAGGATGGACCCGGTTGCCCGGTCGGTGGGGGTCATGCCTTCGGCGCGCAGGAGCCGAACAAGCCGAGACCGTTCTGCCTGCCGATCCTTGGCGGTCGCGCGCAGCTCCTCAATCCGGTCGATACGTGCACGCGTCTCGTCGCTGTCTTCGCCGATATAGATGAAGCGCATCTCGGTTCCGACACGGCGGGCAGCGTACCAATAGGCCTTGTCGCCGCGCTCCTTGAGCGTGGGCTTGCCTTCGACACCGGACAAGGCGTCGTCCTTCAGAAGACGCACCAGGTCGGTATAGGCGCTCATCGCGATGCTGCTGAGTGGGGTCATGCCTATCATTTCCAAGTTTTGCTTGGCATTCATATACCTATCAAAACAGGAAATTGCTAGGCATAACTCTCTGGGTACTGTCATGCCCATGAGAAACGACGAAAGGGCCGCGCCAAGCGCGACCCTCTGTCTTCAATCCTGCGACGCCTTCTTCGCCGGGTCCGCAACCCGCATGACCGTCAGGCCTTTCGCTTCCGCCTTCTGCCCGAGGTTCAGCGCGACCCCGTTGCCGCCGAAGAGCACAACCCCCGTCGCCGCGAACTTGTCGTCCAGCATCTCGTCGTTGCACTTGAACGGTGCCGCACGCCCATGCGCGGACCAGCGCGGATCGAAGCGCGCCTGCGCGACACCGCGTGCCCGGGCCCACCGGGCCGCGATCATCTCGGCCCCGTGCTTGCCACCCTTGTGGCAGAGGAAGATCTCCTGATTGCGGTTCTGCTTGATCCGTTCGCGAACCTTGTCGAGCGTGTTGAAGATCACATCGACATCGGCCCAGTCGGTGGCGCCTGAGACGATCAGGGGAACCCCCTCGACTTTCGACCTCTCGGCAGTCTCGCGGTCGTGCTGCTCCAGCAGCTGCCGCGCCTCGAAGACCGCCCCGGTCTCCTGCGCCCGGACGCTTGCGCGCGACCCGGCTGCCGGGATGAAGGCGTGACCGGTCTCGATCTCGTAGCATTCCGCTGCAGCCTCGCTCATCACCTCGATGGCGCTGACAATCTCGCGAAGCTGCAGAAAACGCGCCTGCGCGTCTTCGAGCGCGGTCTCGGCGATCTCCGATCCGTCGTGGGATTTTGCCAGCGCGCCAATCTTGTCGGCGGTGCGGTCGACCTCCTTGCCAAGCGCCACCTTGCGGCGCTGCAGGATCGTCGCGAGCCCATGGGCCAGCGGTTCGATTTCCGCCTCGAGCCCGGTATTTCGCAATTGACCGAGCAGAGCCTCGAAGCTCTCGCGGATGATGTGGTCGGTCAGGATGTGATCCTCGGGGATCGGCAGCTGTGCATCCTTCTCGGTCAGTCCGAAAAGTTCGATGGTCTCGTAGGCATTCTCGTTGTCGTATGCCATGTCTGGTCTCCAGTGTTCGGTTGTCCGACCACCACGTGAGTGTGGTGGCATGGCCGAATGCCTGGTTTCCGAATCTGCCCGGGTCAGGGACGGCGCAGCCGCCGGCTTGCCGGGCGCAAAAGTTTTCCGCGCGCAGCACCCGACACATGCGCGCGCCCACGCACCGAACCGCCCCACGCCACAGGCTCCACCCTCGCCGAAAAGTTTTGCGATCCTTGAGGCGGGCTGATTTGGGGGCCATCCGGAGGATATGCTTCCACGCTCATGTGTGTGTTTTGACGGTAGGTTTGCCCGACCCGAGCAGGCAAACGGCCCGACCGGACGCGGGAGACGGATGAAGCGGAGGGATCGTTTTGCCCCGCAAAACAGACCAGAGCGCAATCCGGCGGAGCGGCCAGGGAGGAACGTGCTCGCGAGGCGGGCAAACCGGGATGCCGGGTACGACGCCGCGGTGAGGCCGCATGGCCGAATGCGCGACGGACCGAAGGGCCGTTCTCCCCTGCGACACGCGAAGCCGAGCTGGGGAGGCTGGAAGGCTGCTGACGCATTTCTCGTGGTCGGCCTGCCCGGCTTGCCAGGTACAGCAATACTTGGTAGTCTATTGGAGCACCGAGGAGTTTGCCATGAGCGTTCAAAAGCAATCCGTCAGTTTCACCGACACCGCCTACACCTTCGCAAGGGAACTGGTCGAAGCAGGCGAGTACCCCAATGTGAGCGCCGCAGTTTCGGGTGAATTGGCGAAGGCCAAGGCAGAACGTGACCGTGAGCGTACTTTGCTTGAAGCAGAACTGGAGCGCCGACTATCCCTGCCACTCGATCAATGGGAACCCGTCGGCGATGCCGCCGACGTCACTAAAGGCGCCCGGGCCCATCTTGCCGCGATGGCCCAAAAGACCTGATGCGATTTATTAGGCATCCGTTCTTCGAACGGGACCTTATCGGTATCGTTGATCATATTGTTGAGGTGACCGATGGTGACGTTGCAGCCGCGAGCCGTCGCCTGGATGAAGTAGACGCGCTCTTAGAAGCGATTGCCTCAAGTCCAAACTCAGGCGTCCGGCTGAACGGAAAACTGGATGGATGGCTCGTGCGCCGCCATGGCGGCGCCGGTCAGCGACTGACCATCGTATTCAAACCGGATGCAGACGCCGGGCAGATTTATCTCGCTCTTGTCGCGTTCGGCGGCCGAGATTGGATGCGGCTCGCGTCGGCAAGACAGGTGTTCGCTGACTAGCCTTAGAGCAATGGAGAGGCCAAGAAGTTGTAGACTGAACCTTCGCTGCGCCGTGCGCGAACTGGTAGGATGCGGGACAAACCGGACTTTTACTTGGTCAGCTATTGCTAACGCAGTATAGGTTCGCGCCCGCAGCGGTAGGAATTTTGTCAATGCAGCAAACTTCACCGGACTGGTCACTCACCCGTGCTGATCTCACAGGATTACAAACCGCACTTTCTCTGCGCCAGATCACCAGCGCGAGGTGTGGACCAAGCCGCGGTTCACTCGTGTAGCTTACTCTTTTGCAGAAACCGATTGCGCATGCAATACGTCTCTCGCCGCGGCCATGTTGATGCATCGCCGCGTTCGGTTTACCTAAACCCACCAGCAGAATAGAGTTTTCACGACCACATCGGAAAGTGCCACTAACCCCAGTATGCTGGGCGTGGGCAAACCCGCCCGACCTGCGCGAGATCTTGAACTTAGTTGGCAACGCGACCGCTGACACCGCGGCGGACTTCCTTGCAGCGGGTGTTCTCAACCCAATGTGCGGTTGCTGAGTGCCACGGGGATTTCTGCGGGCCAATAGCTGAGTGGGGTAATCTAACGTTTGCAAAATTTGGAGCGCACTCCTCTACCACTGATCATTATCGCCCTCGCGACGGGTGTCCTGTCTACGGTTCTCGGCAGAAAAACACTCAGCTTGACTTCTCGTAGCGACTTGCACTAGTCTTCGCATAATTGGAATAAAAAACCGCATAGTAGAATTATGGGAGGAGACCCAATGAAATCCCTACTAGCAACCACCGCTGCTGCGCTCTGTCTGGCGGCCGCGACTTTCGCAAGCGCCGAAACCACACTGATCCTGGGAGAAGCGGGTCCGAATCGCGGCGCCCGCGCAGCGGCGCTACAATCTTTCGCCGACGACGTAACGGCCCGCACCAATGGTGAGGTCAAGATCGACATTCAATGGGGCGGCGCGCTGTTCAAGGCCAATGCGGCTGCTCAATCCATTGCTGACGGCGTTGCAGATCTTGGCACGGTGATCGCCGTGTATTTTCCACAAGAGATGCTGAGCTACAGCTTCGCGGACCTGCCTATGCGCAATGCGGACGCCTGGGTCGGGATGCGCGCCACGGATGAGTTGATGCGAACTTCTGACGCGATCACCGCAAGCCTGGCGGATCAGAACCTTGTCTATCTGGGCACCTTTACCACATCGGCGGTAAACATTGCCTGCAAGGATGCGGCAATCCGCTCGGTCGAGGATATCTCGGGCCTGAAGATCCGTGGTGTCGGTGCCTATGGCGACACTTTCCGGGACTTTGGTGCAAACATGGTCGCAATGCCGATCTACGATGCCTATCAGGGTCTCGATACCGGGTTGCTGGACTGCTCGCAGGGCTACTCCTACGCGGTAACTGCGCTGAAACAGCAGGAGGTCATGACCAGCTATACCCTGCTCAACTGGGGGCAGGTTGGCGCCTTGGGCATTTTCATGAACAAGGACGCCCATGATGCGCTCGACGCTGAGACGCAATCCGCGCTGTCCGAGGCCGGCATTGCGATGGCCGACGAGCTGGGTGAACTGATCACCGCGGCCAATGATGCCGCGGTCCAGACCATGCAGGAGGCCGGTATCGAGGTCATCGACCTGCCCGCGGAAGAGCGCGACAAGCTTGTGCAGAAAGGCCAGCAATATGTCGATGAATGGGTCGAGCGCGCCAATGCATCAGGTCTCGACGGGGTTTCGCTGTTGGAGCAATACCGTGCCTTGCTAGAAAAGTATGCCGGTGAGCGTGACAGCCAGGGCTATCCCTGGGCGCGCAACTGATATCGGTCGCATGTCTGCCCGCGGCGCAAGACCGGCGCCGCGGTATTTCAATGTCCCCAATCTCAACGGAGTTGACCGATGTTGCGTCGCATCGAAAGGCTGCTGCTCGACTTGGCTGTATTTGCCGTAATCGGCCTTGGTGTGTTGATCACGGCAAGCGTGCTTCTGCGGATCACCGTCAATTCCGGTATCCCCGACACAATCGTGATCGTTCGCGAGTTGATGGTCGTCGCCATCGTCCTTCCCCTGGCCGTGGCGACGTTGGAGCGGGCACATATTGTAGTCGAGTTTCTCAGCAACAAAATGCCAACCCGTGTGCAAGACTGGCTGATCGTCGGTGGGAGCATATTCGGGCTTTTCGCCCTGTCACCCCTGATCTTTGCTGGCTGGCGAGAGACCGTCCACACCATTGAGAGCGGTGCTTTTTTCTTCGGTCAGCTAAACCTGCCAAAATGGCCAGGCCGGGTGATTTTTCTGATCGGAATTTCATTTTGCTGGCTTCGGCTACTGCTGATGGTGATCGGCGACATCCGCACGATCCGCAGCGGCGGCAGTGTGATCAAACCGACACATGAACATGAGGAGAGCGTCTGATGGACGGCACCTTAATTGGCATCGTCGCCTTCGCATCAGTCATCGGTTTGCTTGCGGTACGGGTGCCCATTGCATTTGCGCTTGCCGGTGTCGCCACGGTGGGAACCTTTGTGGTCTTTGCGTTTCGCACCGGAGCCTTTGCACCGGAGCGGGCGCTAAAGCCTACGACCTCGCTGGTGTTCTCCAACTCTTTCGACCTGATCCATTCTTACGATCTGTCGATGATCCCGTTGTTCATCGCACTTGGTCACATCGCCTATCGGGCTGAGATTACGACGAAAATATATCATGCCGCCCGGGTCTGGCTGGCGAGCGTGCCGGGCGGTGTCGCGATGGCCTCGGTTGTGGGCTGCGGCGGGTTCTCTGCCATCACCGGATCCTCCATCGCTTGTGCATCGACCATGGGCCGCATCTGCTCGCCGGAGATGCTGCGCATGGGCTACGACAAGCGGCTTGCGACCGCCAGCGTCGCGGCGGGCGGGACACTTGGGTCCCTCATTCCGCCCTCCGTCCTATTCATCATCTACGGTATCTTCACCGAAACCTCGATCAGCGCGCTGTTCCTTGCGGGCATCCTGCCCGGGATCATCTCACTGCTTGGTTTCGTTCTGGTCATCTTTGTATGGGTTCGCCGGACACCCGAAGCCGCGCCCAGGTTCGAAGGCCAGATCTCGATGCGGGATCGCGGCCGGGCTGCGTTCGAATCCTGGCCAGCCATCAGCCTGTTCGTGATTATTGTCGGCGGCATCTATGGTGGTTTCTTCACGGCAACCGAAGCAGCTGCGATCTGTGTGTCGGCCGCTGTCGCCATTGGCTTTGCGCAGGGCAAGCTTGATCTGCGCGGGCTGATTGACTCCTTGCGCGAGACCTGCGTCCAGACGGCCAGTATTTTCCTGATCGCCGCCGCTGCCAAGATCTTTGTGGCCTTTGTCGCCCTGACCGGGGTCGCGCCCGCCATCGTCAGTGCCGTGACTGAGGCACAGCTTTCTGCCGTCTTGCTGCTGGCGGCCATCGCGGTGATCTATCTGGTGCTTGGAATGTTTCTTGATCCGATCGGCATCATGGTGCTGACCCTGCCGCTGATGATCCCGCTGGTGGAAACCTACGGGTTCGATTTGATCTGGTTCGGGGTGGTTGTCATCAAACTGCTTGAGATCGGGCTGATCACACCACCGGTTGGGCTGAACGTATTTGTCATTGCCAACGTGGTGGGCAAAGAAGTTTCGATCGACAAGATCTTCTCGGGTATCCTGCGGTTTTTGACGGTTGACGTGATTGTTCTGATCCTGATCATGGCCTTCCCGGTCATTTCGCTGCTGATCCCGAATTCGATGTGATCAGGGGCCCCAAAATGTTGAGGAACGTCATGCCCAACGAGATTGAGACAGACAGAAGGTTCGCAACCACTCTTGCGCGGGGCTTAAGCGTGCTGCGGGCGTTCAGGCCATCCGATGACGGCTTGGGCAATGCGGAAATCTCGGAGCGTACAGGCATACCGAAATCCACCGTTTCCCGCCTGACTTTCACCTTGCAGAAGCTCGGCTATCTCACCCATGCGCGGCGCCATGACCGATATCGCCCCGGCCCTGCGCTGTTGGCGCTTGGCAATATGGCCAGCGCATCGATCTCTTTTGTCGATCTTTCATCACCGCTGATGCAGCGGCTGGCGGATGAAACGGGAACTCTTGCCCTGTTGTTGGTCCGCGACGGGGGCAAGCTGCTGATCGTCAAGACATGGCGCCCTCGTGGGGTTGCCTCCCTCTGGCTGGAGGTCGGGCATCGTTTGCCGTTCAACGGCACCTCGTCCGGCCATGCGCTGCTCGCCTCAACCTCCGAAGAAGGGTTTGATGAGATTTTGACAGCGGCAGACGGTGATCGCAGGGTGACCCGGGATCGGGCGGAAGAGATTCGGCGCGTTGCGCACAATCAGCTAGTGACAACAGGCTTCGTCGTCACCGACCCTGGCGAGTATTTTACAGCCAATATTCACGCGGTTGCCACCCCGTTCTACTCTCGCGACTTGAGCGAGCCTGTGATTTTCACCTGTGGCGCTTTGCCTGAGGTCCTCTCGGTGCCCCGCATGCGCACGGATGTCGGGCCGAAACTGCGCGAAACAGTCCAGGAACTTGAGCGGATGATGGGTCTCGGCGTGTCCCAAGCATATCGTGACCTGTAAGTTAGGAAAATACCGCATAGTAGAATTCACTATTGCATGTTGAAATTTATAGTGTGATCCCTTATCAATCCAGTGAATCAACGAAAGGTGAAATGATGGCGTCGGTATCCTACG
This sequence comes from Methylophaga sp., assembly GCA_002706095.1. Lineage (GTDB taxonomy): Bacteria > Pseudomonadota > Gammaproteobacteria > Nitrosococcales > Methylophagaceae > Methylophaga > Methylophaga marina. Next base: position 7,468 of record PAJP01000011.1, read on the forward strand.
AAACTGTTGGCCGGGTGGCGGTGGTGACCGTCGACAATCCCCCGGTCAACGCGCTGTCCCGGGTCATCCGCAGCGGTCTGTCAGACGCTTTCGGCCGCTTTCAGACCGACGAGTCGGCCGATATTGCCGTCATCATTGGGGCTGGTCGGATGCTCATTGGCGGCGCTGACATTTCCGAATTCGGCAAGCCACCACAAAGCCCCAGCCTACCCGACGTGATCCTCCAGATAGAACAATCTGCAAAACCTGTCGTCGCTGCCATTCACGGCATGGCATTGGGCGGCGGGCTTGAAGTTGCCCTTGGGGCGCATTACCGCATCGCGGCTCCCGGCACGCGGCTGGGTCTGCCCGAGGTCAAGCTGGGCATCATGCCCGGCGCGGGCGGGACACAGCGTATGCCGCGCCTCGTTGGTGCTGCCACAGCGCTGAAAATGATCACCAGCGGCACCCCTGTGACCGAAGCTGAAGCACTCCAGTCCGGGTTGATCGATCAAATCTGCGAAGGCGTTGATATTCGCGAAGCCGCAATCGACTATGCGCAATCGCTGCTGTCCGACAATGCCCCGGCACGACCAATCAGCGGTTTGCCCCGCGCCACGGACAGTGAGGGCGTCATTCAGCAATGGCGCGCGAAGCTGCAGAAATCGTCGCGTGGCGAAGTGGCCCCGCTGGTTGCAGTCGATGCGGTGGAAGCATCGGTCCAGAAGTCCTTTGCCGAAGGGTTGAAGGAGGAACGCCGCTTGTTCCTGCATCTGATGGACACTCCCCAGCGCGCCGGGCTGATCCACGCTTTCTTCTCCGAACGCGCTGTGGCAAAACTGCCGGAGATTTCTGACATCGCGCCCCGCGACATAGCACGTGTCGGCGTCATCGGCGGAGGCACCATGGGGGCGGGCATCGCCACCTCGGCGGTGCTGAACGGCCTCGCGGTGACATTGGTGGAGCGTGATTCAGAGGCTACCGACAAAGCCCGCGCGACCATTGCAGGCAATCTCGACGCCGCCGTGAAGCGCGGCAAACTCAAAGCCGAACAGCGCGACGCAATCCTCACGGATGCTCTCAAGACTGTCACCGACTACGGTGCTTTATCGGGGGCCGATCTGATTATCGAAGCCGTTTTCGAAAGCATGGACGTGAAAAAGGAAGTCTTCGCCAAGCTGGACGAAATCCTGCCGCGCGGCGCGATCCTGGCGACAAATACCTCCTACCTCGACGTTAACGAAATCGCCACCACCACCGCGCGACCCGAGGACGTGATCGGGCTGCATTTCTTTTCGCCCGCGCAAGTCATGAAACTGCTTGAGGTGGTTGTTGCCGACAAGACCGCTCCGGATGTGGTGGCCACCGCCTTTGCCCTTGCAAAAACACTCGGCAAAACCGCTGTGCGCGCCGGTGTTTGCGACGGGTTTATCGGCAACCGCATCCTGTCGCATTACCGCACGGCGGCCGATCACATGGTGCTGGACGGCGCAAGCCCCTACCAGATCGACAAGGCACTGACGGATTTCGGCTTTGCAATGGGTCCTTATCAGGTCTCGGACCTTGCAGGGCTGGATATCGGATATGCCACCCGCCAGCGCAAGGCGGCAGACGCCCACCCGCGCGACCGTTACCCGACCTTCGCCGACGCGCTTTATCACAAGGGCTGGCTGGGCCAGAAAACCGGCCACGGTTACTACCTTTACGAGAAAGGCGACCGCAAAGGACGGCCCGACCCCGAGGTGGAGCAAATCATCGCGCAGGCCCGCAAGGAGGCCGGCACCAGCCCCCGCACCTTCTCCGATGACGAGATTGTACGCCGTTACATGGCCGCGATGGTCAACGAAGGCGCGCGCGTCGTGGACGAGGGCATTGCGCAGCGCCCGCTGGATGTGGATGTCGTGTTTCTTTATGGCTACGGCTTTCCGCGCTGGCGCGGCGGGCCGATGAAATATGCCGATATGCGCGGGCTCGACAGCATTCTCGCCGATATCCGCACATTCGCCGAAACCGACGATCATTTCTGGTCCCCCGCGCCACTGCTGGAAAAGCTGGTGGCCGAGGGACGCACTTTCGACAGCCTGAATCAGCGCTGAAAGGAACCCAATATGTCAAATGCCGTTATCGTTTCCATCGCCCGCACGCCCATCGGCAAGGCCGGGCGCGGCAGCTTCAACATCACCCATGGCGCAACGCTGGGCGGGCACGTCGCAGCAGAGGCCGTCAAGCGCGCAGGGATAGACCCGGCGCTGATCGAAGACAGCATCTGGGGCTGCGGCTATCCGGAATATGTCACCGGCGGCAATATCGCGCGGCAGGCGGTGATCCGCGCGGGCCTGCCGGTCAGCATCGCCGCCACCACCGTCAACCGTTTTTGCGCCAGTGGCCTGCAAGCCGTGGCGATGGGCGCGCATCTGATCAACAATGAGGGCGCCAAGGCGGTTCTGGTTGGCGGGGTTGAGAGCATTTCAATGGTGCAACCCCCGGTGCGTCATTCACGCGAAGCCTGGATTGAGGCGCATAAGCCGGATCTCTACATGACGATGATCGAAACCGCCGACATCGTCGCCAAGCGCTATGGCATCAGCCGCGACGCGCAGGACGCACTGGGCCTGCAAAGCCAGCAGCGCACCGCTGCCGCACAAGAGGCTGGCCGCTTCGATCAGGAGATTGTCCCGATCACCGTCACGATGGCGCGGAAGGACAAGGAAACCGGCGAGGTTTCCGAGGTTGAGACAACCATCTCTCGCGATGAATGCAACCGGCCCACGACAACGCTGGAAGGGTTGCAGATGCTGGAGCCCGTGCGCGGGCTCGATCAGTTCGTCACCGCAGGCAATGCATCGCAGCTCAGCGACGGTGCCGCAGCGCTGGTGATGATGGACGCCAAAGAGGCCGAGCGTCTTGGGCTGACCCCCCTCGGTGCGTTCCGCGGCTTTGCCGTTGCGGGCTGCGAGCCCGATGAAATGGGCATTGGTCCGGTCTTTGCGGTGCCGCGTCTGCTGAAACGTCAGGGCGTCACGGTGAACGATATCGACCTTTGGGAACTGAACGAAGCCTTTGCCAGCCAGGCGCTCTATTGCCGCGATACGCTCGGCATCGACAATGACATCTGCAACGTCAATGGCGGTTCGATCGCTGTCGGTCACCCCTTCGGCATGACCGGTGCGCGGATGACCGGGCATCTGATGACCGAGGGCCACCGTCGCGGCGCGAAGCTTGGCGTCGTGACGATGTGCATCGGCGGCGGCCAGGGTGCTGCCGGCCTGTTTGAAATCTATTGAAAGGGGCCACCCGATGGACCTGAATTACACCGATGAACAGAAGGCGTTCCGGGATGAGGTGCGCAGCTATCTGGCCGAAAAGCTCCCGGCCCGGCTCGTGGAAAAGGTCAGGCTGGGAAAAACGCTGACCAAGCAGGATCATGAGGAATGGCACGCGATCCTGAACGAAAGGGGCTGGCTTGCCGGAAACTGGCCCAAAACGTTTGGCGGCGCCGGCTGGGATGCGGTTCAGCGCCATATTTTCGAGGATGAAATGACCCGGGCGGCGGCGCCCCGCATCGTTCCCTTCGGTCTTGGGATGCTTGGCCCGGTGTTGCAGAAATTCGGCTCCAAGGCGCAGCAGGACCACTATCTGCCGCGGATCCTGAGCGGCGATGACTGGTGGTGCCAAGGCTATTCCGAACCCGGCGCGGGGTCGGACCTCGCCTCGGTCCGCACAACGGCGGAACGTGATGGCGATGACTATATCGTCAACGGGCAAAAGACATGGACGACCCTTGGCCAACACGCCAACATGATATTCTGCCTCGTGCGCACGTCGAAAGAAGGCAAACCGCAAGAGGGTATCTCTTTCCTGCTGATCGACATGAACAGCCCCGGCGTCAAGGTGCGCCCGATCGTCCTGATCGACGGTGAACCCGAGGTGAACGAGGTGTTCTTCGATGACGTCCGGGTTCCGGTCGAGAATCGTGTGGGCGAAGAAAACAAGGGCTGGACCTATGCGAAATACCTGCTGACCCATGAACGCACCAATATTGCGGGTGTGGGCTTTGCAAATGCCGGTCTGGAAAACCTCAAACGCATAGCCCGACTCGAACGTGCAAACGGACGTCCGTTGATTGAAAACCCGCATTTTGCGGCGCGGATCGCGCGGGTTGAAATCGACCTCATGGCCATGTCGACGACCAACTTGCGCGTCGTGTCCAAAGCTGCGGCGGGTCAGGCCCCCGGCGCCGAAAGCTCGATGCTGAAGATCAAGGGCACCGTCATCCGTCAGGAAATCAACGCGCTCACCCGGTCGGCCGTGGGACCTTACGCAATGCCCTTCGCCTCGGAGGCGCTGGAAGACGGCAGCAATCTTGGGCCCGTTGGCCCTGACTATGCCGAAACCGCCACCGCGCAGTACCTCAACAACCGGAAGCTGTCGATCTTCGGCGGATCGAATGAGATTCAGCGCGCGATCATCAGCAAAGCCATTCTGGAACTGTAAGGACAGATCATGAATTTTGAACTGACAGAAGAACGCCAGATGCTGCAGGACGGCCTGCGCCGTTACCTGCGGGAAAGCTACACACCGACCCTGCGGGCAGAACTGGCGGAGAGTGACCACGGTTATGCACAGAATGTCTGGTCCGGTCTTGCAGAGATGGGCGTCATCGGTGCGCTGTTTGACGAAGAGATTGGTGGTTTTGCCGGGTCTGGGTTCGACATCGCCGTGGTGTTTGAAGAACTTGGCCGGGTCGGCGCTGTTGATCCGCTGATTGATACTGCCATTCTCGGTGGCGGTCTGATTGCCGCCTTGGGCAACGAGGCGCAGAAACAGATTATCGAAGCGGTGATCGACGGCTCGATCCAGCTTGCCTTTGCCCATGGCGAACCGTCCAGCCGTTATGACCTGTCGCGCATCGAAGCCACGGCCACCCGCCATGGCGACGAGTTTATCCTGAACGGGCGCAAGGCCGTGGTGATCAATGCCCCCGCTGCCGATCATATCGTTGTCAGCGCCCGCACCTCGGGTGATGCGGCGGATCGGGACGGGATCAGCCTGTTTCTGGTTTCCGCGTCCAACCCTGGCATGACGCTGCGCAGCTACCCGCTTGTGTCCGGTTGTCAAGCCGCAGAACTTCTGCTGGAAGATGTCCGGCTGGGCAGTGACGCCCTGCTGGGCGGCGAAGGCGGTGCATTCGAGGCCATCACCCACACTCAGGCGCGCGCCACGTTGGCGATCTCGGCCGAAGCGCTTGGCCTGATGGAGAGCATCCGGGAACTGACCAACGACTATCTCAAGACCCGCAAGCAGTTCGGAAAACCGATCGGCAAGTTCCAGGCGCTGCAACACCGGATGGCCGATGTCCTGATCGAGATCGAACAGGCGCGCTCGGCCGTCATCAACCTGGCCGGGCATATCGATGCCCCTGCGGAAATCCGCGAAAAGCATGTAAGCGCAACCAAGAACCTGATCGGCAATGTCGCGAAACTCGTCACCGAAGAGAGCATTCAGATGCATGGCGGCATCGGAATGACGGACGAGTACGAGTTGGGGCATCTCGCCAAACGTCTGATCATGGTCGATCACCGGTTTGGCGACGCGATCTATCACCTTGAGCGCTTTATTGCCCTGGCCGTGGCTTGATCCATGGCGGCGGGCGATGTGATAGAAAACGAAACCGGCACGCAGCGGCTGATCGGTTATGTCCTTGACGTCGGACAGCCCGACAAGCGGGCACGTTGTGCGTTGTCGGTGACGGATCATCACCTCAATCGCCACAATGTTCTGCATGGCGGCATCGCCACGACAATGCTGGACAGCGCGATGGGTGCGACCGCCAGCCTGTCGGTTGACCCAAGCGGCCGCGCACCATTCCTGACCGTCTCGCTCACCACCCAGTTCATCGCTGCAGCGACCGGGCAATCGGAGTTGATCGCAACCGGTCAAATCGTGGGCGGTGGCCGCGCGCTGATGTTTGTGGATGGAGAATTGCGGGACGGGTCGGATCGGCTGATCGCCACGGCAAAAGGCGTATTCAAGCGCGTACCCGCGGACAAACTGGACGTACCGAAAGGAGATGGCCGCTGATGCAACAGCTTGCCCATTGCGAAGATCACGGCGACCGTCTGATCGTCGTCAATTCGAACCCATCAAAGCGCAATGCGTTGTCGCCGGACCTCTATCGCGTATTGGTCGATTCACTGGACCTTGCGGCGAGAGAGCCCCGCATCACCTCGGTCATCCTGCGGGGCGAAGGTGGCTATTTCTGCGCCGGTGGCGACCTTGGCCTGCTGGCGACCCGCCGGGATTTGCCCCGCGATCAGCGTCTCGCCCGGATTGAAGAACTGCATGCCGTGATCCGCGCTGTGCTGAACTGCCCGAAACCGGTGATCGCCGCCGTCGAAGGGGGCGCGGCCGGTGCCGGGGTCTCGCTTGCCTTTGCCTGTGACATGATCGTGGCCGACCGGGATGCGACCTTCACCGTCGCTTATGTCAAGGCGGGACTTGTCCCCGACGGTGGCCTGACCAGCACCTTGGCCGCCCATTTACCGCGCGAGTTGGTGATGCGTATGGCCTTGCTGGGGGAGCCGGTGACGGCAGAACGCCTGTTCAGCCTTGGGGCCATCTCGCAGATCGAACCGGCGGGCAATGTGCTCCCGGCTGCACTTGCGCTTGCAGACAGGCTTGGCGCCGGGCCGTCCGGCGCCCAGGGCCGCATCAAGGCGCTGGTCAACAGCGCACATACGTCATACCGGTTGGACCAGATGAACGCAGAACGCGACGCGATGGCGGATGCCATTGCTGACGCAGAAGCCGCCGAAGGCATCGCCGCATTCCTTGAAAAGCGCCGTCCGGACTTTACCAAAGCACGAGGCACCACATGACAGATCCGACCTTCAACACCGCCGTTACTCGCACATATGGATGCCGCCTGCCCATCGTCGCGGGTGGCCTGATGTGGCTGTCAAATGCGTCCTATGTCGCGGCCGGTGCCAATGCGGGCATCTTGTCCTTCATCACAGCAGCCAGCTTTCCCGAACCGGCCGCCCTGCGCGCCGAGATCGCGAAATGCCGGGACCTCTGCGGTGATCGCCCGTTTGGTGTCAACGTGTCCATGCTGCCCAAACTGGTCGAAGGCGAGAGGATCGCGGACACCTTCCGCCTGATCGCGGATGAGGGCGTGCGCTTTGTCGAAACCTCGGGGCGCAATCCCGAGGCCTTTCTGCCGATCCTCAAGGACGCGGGCATCAAGGTTCTGCACAAGGTTCCCAGCGTGCGCTACGCCGTAAAGGCGCAGGAGGTCGGGGTCGACATGGTGTCGATCGTCGGTGCAGAATGCGGCGGTCATCCCGGGCTCGACCTGATCGGCAGCATGGTCAACCAGGCGCTTGCCGAACGTCGTCTCGACATCCCCTTCCTGATTGGCGGTGGCATCGGTGCCGGCAGCCAGATCGTCTCGGCCTTAGCCTCCGGCGCTTCGGGGGTCGTGATCGGAACACGTTTTCTGGTGGCCGAAGAAATCTCGGCCCATCCGCAGTACAAGCGGGCCCTGGTTTCAGCCAATGAACGTGACACGACATTGACGATGAGCAGCGTACGCAACACGGTTCGCACCCTCAGCAACGAAACCACCGAGATCGTGCGGCGGCTTGAAGCCGACAACCCGCAAATAGGCATTGCCGAACTGATGCCCCACGTATCCGGAGTGATAGGCCGCAAAGCCTATGAAACCGGCGACGTGTTGCGCGGGATGTTGTCCGCAGGACAGGCTCTGGGCCTGACCGACGGCATCGCGCCGCTGGCGGACATTGTCGCCCAACTGGAACAAGAGGCAGGTGTTGCCCTGGCGCGTCTGCGTCCTCAACCCCTTGCAACGCAACGCGCAGAGGCGCTGGTGTCATGATCGAAGACAGCTTCCGGATTCATCATCTGGTCGAGGAAAGTGCGCGTGCCTATCCCGATGCGATTGCGCTGAAAGATGGCAGCGGCCATCAGGTCACATATGCCGAATACAAGGCTGCGATCACAAAGGCCGCTGGCCTGTTACTTGATCGGGGCGTGCAGCCCGGCGACCGCGTGGCCATCGTGGCAGAAAACTGCATCACCACTGCCGTTTTCATCTTTGCAGCCAGCACCGTCGGGGCCTACCCTCTGCCAATCAATGCGCGGATGACCGCAAACGAAATTGCCCGCGTGATGACCCATGCAACGCCGCGCGTTACCGTTTTCACGACTGAAGCGTCCAAAGAAGCGGCGGCACATGCGGCGACCGCAAACGCGGACACGCAGGAAACGCCGTTCGGAAATCTCGCCATCGCCGTCACGGGCGCCAGCGCGCCGGAACCGGTGGAGGACGGCGCGAACGAAACCGCCGTCCTGCTTTATACGACCGGCACCACCGGCGACCCCAAGGGGGTGATGCTGACCCACGCCAACCTGCGCTATGCCGGCAGGACCTCGGCCGAGCTGCGCGGCATGAGACAGGACGACAGGATCTATGGCGTGCTGCCGCTGACCCATGTTTTCGGCCTTGCATCGATGCTGATGGCTGCCAGCGGCATCGGGGCGACCATTCAGCTTGAACCCCGCTTTCGCCCCGATGCGCTGTACGCCGCGCTGATGGACAAAGCCACCGTTTTGCCCGCGGTGCCGCAAATGCACGCGCTGCTGATGCAATACGCCAAGGATCAGGGGCTCACGCGCCTGGAAAGCAGCAAACTGCGCTATGTTTCCTCCGGGGCTGCCCCGCTAGACCCGGCATGGAAGCGCAAGGCCGAGGCCTTTTATGGCCTGCCCCTGCAAAACGGCTATGGGCTGACGGAAAGCACCGCCGGCGTCTGCAGCACCCGAAATCCCATCGGCTCACCCGATATCAGCGCGGGCTTTGCGCTGCCGGAGACCGAGATCCGGCTGGACACCTCGGTCGGCGCGGACGGCGATCCCGATGCCGGTGAAATCCTGACCCGCGGCCCGCAGGTCATGAAGGGATATTTCCGAAACCCGGAGGAAACCGCACGCGCCATCGACGCAGAGGGGTGGCTGCGCACCGGTGATCTTGGAAAAATCGACAAGGCAGGCAATCTGCACGTCGTTGGGCGGTGCAAGGAACTTATCATTCGCGGCGGTTTCAACGTCTACCCACCCGAGGTCGAAGCCGCGCTGAACGACCACCCTGACGTCATCCAGTCCGCGGTGATCGGCAATTCCGTTAACGGCGACGAGGAAATCCTCGCCTTTGTTCAATGCGCTGATCCGGCGACGCTGGACCGGGAGGCGCTTGTCGCCTTTGCCGCCGAGCGGCTCACCGGCTACAAGCGACCGTCCCGCATCATCCTGACAACCCAGCTTCCGGCCGCGCCGACAGGCAAGATTCTGAAACACAAGCTGCTTTCGGTTTTCGCCGAACAGCTGGCCCAACCCGCAGCAGAGGAATGACTCAGATGGCAAAAAACATGAATGGCTCCGGCCCCGGCCTCGGCCCTTTCGATTGGGCGGACGCGTTCCGCATCGAGGACCAGCTCGACCAGGATGAGCGCATGCTGCGCGATGCGGCCCACGGCTTTGCCCAGGACCGGCTTCAGCCCCGCGTGATGAAAGCCTATAGCGAGGAAAGCGCCGATCCCGGTGTGTTCCGCGAGATGGGCGAGGCCGGCCTGCTCGGCGTTACCATCCCCGAGGAATATGGCGGGTTGGGTGCCTCATACGTCACCTATGGCCTGATCGCACGCGAGATCGAGCGGGTGGACAGCGGCTATCGCTCGATGATGTCGGTGCAATCGTCTCTGGTGATGTATCCGATCTACGCCTACGGGTCGGAAGAACAGCGCAAGAAGTACTTGCCAAAGCTGGTATCGGGCGAATATATCGGCTGTTTCGGCCTGACCGAGCCTGACGCGGGTTCGGACCCGGCGGGGATGAAAACCACCGCCAGAAAGACGGCCGAAGGTTATGTCCTCAACGGCTCCAAAATGTGGATCTCGAACTCGCCCTTCGCGGATGTTTTTGTGGTCTGGGCCAAGTCCGAGGCGCATGGCGGCAAGATCCGCGGGTTCGTACTTGAAAAGGGGATGCCGGGGCTGTCCGCACCGAAAATCAGCGGCAAGCTGTCGCTGCGTGCGTCCACAACGGGCGAGATCGTGATGAAGGACGTGGCCGTCGGCGAAGATGCGCTGCTGCCCGGTGTCGAGGGTCTGAAAGGCCCGTTCGGGTGTCTGAATCGCGCGCGATACGGCATCGCCTGGGGCGTGTTGGGGGCGGCAGAGTTCTGTTTTCACGCCGCACGACAATACGGTCTTGACCGCAAGCAATTCAACAAACCGCTGGCCCAGACACAGCTTTTCCAGAAAAAGCTGGCGGATATGCAGACGGATATCTCGTTGGGATTGCAAGCTGCGCTGCGTGTCGGTCGATTGATGGATGAAGGTCGTGCCGCGCCGGAAATGATTTCCCTGATTAAGCGCAACAACTGCGGCAAGGCGCTCGATATAGCGCGCCACGCCCGCGACATGCATGGCGGCAACGGTATATCCGAAGAATTTCACGTCATCCGGCACATGCTGAACCTTGAAACCGTGAACACCTATGAAGGCACCCACGATGTACACGCGCTGATCCTCGGGCGCGCCATCACCGGGCTTCAGGCGTTTTATTGAACTCAACCAAATACAAGGAGGTCCATGCATGAAGGTACTTGTGCCTGTCAAGCGCGTGATTGACTACAACGTGAAGGTTCGCGTGAAAGCGGACGGGAGCGGTGTCGATCTCGCCAATGTCAAAATGTCGATGAACCCGTTCGACGAGATTGCCGTGGAAGAGGCCATCCGCCTGAAAGAAGCAGGCAAGGCTGACGAAGTTGTTGCCGTTTCGATCGGTGTGAAGCAGGCGCAGGAAACCCTGCGGACTGCACTGGCCATGGGCGCCGACCGCGCCATTCTGGTGATCGCCGCCGACGACGTCCATCAGGACATCGAACCGCTGGCCGTTGCCAAGATCCTGGCCAAAGTGGTCGAGGAGGAGCAGCCCGGCATCGTTCTGGCCGGCAAACAGGCGATCGACAATGACATGAACGCCACCGGTCAGATGCTGTCGGCGCTGCTGGGCTGGTCCCAGGGCACCTTCGCGTCCGAGCTGGACATCGAAGGCGACGCTGCCAAGATCACCCGCGAGGTGGATGGCGGTCTGCAGACCATCTCCGTCAAGATGCCGACCATCGTCACCGTCGATCTGCGCCTGAACGAGCCGCGCTATGCGTCGCTGCCCAACATCATGAAGGCGAAGAAAAAGCCGCTGGATGAGAAGACCGCCGCCGATTACGGCGTCGACGTCACCCCGCGTCTGGAGGTCGTCAAGACCGAAGAGCCTCCGGCGCGTGCCGCCGGTATCATCGTAGGCTCGGTTGACGAGCTGGTCGAGAAACTCAAAGAAGCGGGGGCTGTGTAATGGCTGTACTTCTTCTTGCCGAAGTCAACAACGGCGAACTGAGCGTTGACGCCACCGCCAAGACCGTGGCTGCCGTCAAGTCGCTGGGCGACATCACCGTTCTGGCCGCAGGCGGTTCCGCCGTTGCCGCTGGTGAGGCCGCTGCCAGGATCGACGGCGTGTCCAAAGTGCTGGTGGCCGAAGACGCTTCGCTGGGTCACCGTCTGGCGGAATCGACCGCGGCGCTGATCGTGGGTCTGGCCGATGGCTATGAGCATATCGTGGCCCCCGCCACCACCGACGCCAAGAACGTGATGCCGCGCGTGGCAGCGCTGCTGGACGTGATGGTGATCTCGGATGCGTCGGGCGTTGTGGACGGTTCGACCTTCGAGCGCCCGATCTATGCGGGCAACGCGGTTCAGACCGTGAAATCGAGCGACGCCAAGAAAGTCGTCACCATCCGCACGTCGACCTTCGACGCCGCTGGTGAAGGCGGATCTGCACCGGTCGAGGCCATCTCGGTCGGCGACAACCCGGGTCTTTCCGAATGGGTCGAGGACAAGGTTGCCGAAAGCGACCGTCCTGAGTTGACCTCGGCTGGCGTGGTCGTCTCGGGCGGCCGTGGCGTTGGCTCGGAAGAGGACTTCAAACTGATCGAGGGCCTGGCGGACAAGCTGGGCGCCGCCGTCGGCGCCTCGCGCGCCGCGGTGGATTCGGGCTATGCGCCGAACGACTGGCAGGTGGGACAGACCGGTAAGGTCGTTGCCCCGGACCTCTATGTCGCCATCGGCATCTCGGGCGCGATCCAGCACCTGGCGGGGATGAAGGACAGCAAGGTCATCGTCGCCATCAACAAGGACGAAGAGGCACCCATCTTCCAGGTCGCCGATTTCGGTCTGGTCGCAGACTTGTTCCAGGCGGTGCCGGAACTGACCAAGAAACTGTGACAATCGCGTGGCGGTGACGGAAATCCCCGTTCTCTCTGGTTGGGAACCCGGGAGTCTTTCAACTCCGGCCACGCGGTTAGGCATCGCTAATGGGAGAGACAGGCGGGCCAAGCGGCCCGCTGGCCCGATCCGGTGCATGTCGCTGCCGGCACGGGAGGCATCGCAGAACTGGAGACCACATGAACAGATCCTCCGCATTCGCATCGGTGCCGCTAATGACCGCGCAGCGGGTTAGCTTGATCGGCGGGTTGATGGTCGCGATAGGTCCGATTGCCATGGCGCTCTATACGCCGGCGATGCCCAGTGTAGTTGCAGCGTACGAGTCTACCAAGGGCGTCGTGAAACTGACCCTGACGCTCTATTTCGCAGGTTTCGCCATTTCCCAGTTGGTCGCAGGGCCGTTATCGGATGCGATCGGGCGCCGTCCGGTTACGGTGATCTTCGCGGCGATTTTCTGTGTTGCGTCGCTAGGTGCGCTGATGGCGCCGACAATCGAGATGCTGACCATTGCCCGCTTCGCTCAAGGGATTGGCGCGTCTGCCGGAGTGGCGATCTCGCGCGCTATCGTACGCGATTGTTTCCAGGGCGACGAGTCGTCCCGCATCATGAACATGATCGGAATCATTCTTGCGATCGGCCCGGCGGTTTCACCGACGATAGGCGGATTGCTTGTGCTGCATGTAGGGTGGAAATCGGTGTTCGCGGTGATGATCCTCTTCGGCCTTGCTGTTGCGCTGGTCGCGCTGGTCGCGATGCGCGAAACCCTGCCTGCACCACAACCGCTGCGGCTCGCGGCCCTGGGCGGGTCTTACCTTCGGTTGCTCGGCAACCGGCATTTCATGACGGCGAGCCTGACGGTTGCGGGCTCGGTCGGGGCAATCTATGCGCAGGCGACACTGCTGCCCTTCATCTTGATGGGGCAGATCGGCCTGAGCCCCAGCAGCTTCGGCCTGGCGATGCTGTTGCAATCAGGACTGTTCTTCTCAGGCGCACTGGTGGCACGATCTGTCATGAAACGAACCAGCGCATACCGGCTGGTCTGGCCCGGACTGGGTGCCATCGCCCTGGGGGCGTTGTTCATCTTCTTGCTTCTCTGGGCGGATGACCCGAAAACCTTCCGGGTGATGATCCCGGTGGGCATCTACGCCTTCGGTATCGCCTTCGTGATGCCTGCAATGTCCACCGCCGCACTGGCGCCCTTCCCCCGGATCGCCGGGGCGGCAGCAGCGCTGATGGGATTCCTGCAAATGGGTGCAGGGTTGTTGATTGGCACAATCGGCGCATTTTTTGTGGATACGCTGGTCGCGTTCGCGGTGCTGATCCCCTCCATGGCTGTGGTGGCCTGCGTAAGCTACGCGATCTACCGTCTGAACCCGCATCTGGCTGAACCGGAACCACGCGAAAACGTGATTGGCGCTGCTCCACCAGGGCGAACATTCCTGCGAGAGGAGTGAGGAAACAAGACACGGTACACCTTCCTACAGTCTCTTGGCCCCAAGACAAACTGGAGGCTTTAGGATTTTGTAGTATACTCGATCCAAAATTGACGCATGACGCTGCTCCTCCTTCAGTTAAGTGGTCCTCAGCTATGTTAGGGTCAGGATTCATAACCAATAGATGACGGTCGCGGCCAGAGCGATGGCTGAGAGGAAGACCTTGGGGCAGCGATCATATCGTGTAGCCACACGCC
>PAJP01000012.1 GCA_002706095.1 Methylophaga sp.
CAGCAGTAGGTGAAGCATCAACCAGATAATCCGATGAGATGCCGGTCTGTCTCACTCTCATGCAAAGGTAAGATCAACCATTTAATCCGCTTACCCATTTATCGTGCTTGTCTCATCACAGCAAGTTTCAGTAAAGCTGCTACTGACATGGCATCTACGATGTCGCCGTTCATGGCCATTTCAATGGCTGTGTCTACTGAGACCTTTATTAATTCGATATCTTCAGTCTCTTCGAGTTCTTGCTCACCGGCTGTCAGTCCTGTCGCCAGGAAAATATAAGCTTTTTCGTCGGTCACTGAGTTGGAGGTGCGTAACTCCATCAGTGGCTGCCAGTCTGTTGCCGTAAACCCTGTTTCTTCTTTGAGTTCTCTTTTTGCCGCTTCCAGAGGGTGTTCATCCAGTGGGCCACCACCTTCTGGAATTTCGATGGTGGTTTCATTATTTGGATAACGACTTTGTTTGACTAACCAAGTATGATCATTGTCATCAATGGCGATGACGCCAATGGCATGAGACTTGAAGTGGACGACACCATAAATTCCTTCACTGCCATTCGGTCTGATCACTTCTTCATGGCGAATTTGAATCCATGGGTTGTCATAAGGGATTTGCTGGGATGTCTGAACCCAGCCGCCAATTTTAGTTTTTGTCATAAATATTTTTTTCTTTAATTAAAGAAAGAGAAAAAATAGTACTTTAGTACAATACTTATTTAGTTGTGGTGGTTATATAATTTAAGTAATCACATAAATGAAGATTCAAATGCGTTTATCAAAACTTGCCATGGTTGGAGTAGTGACTCTTAGTATTAATCAGTTAGCTTATGCTGATGCTGTTGAAATAGACGCCATGTCTCTTCTTAATCAATACAACCTTATTACCAGTGGCAATGTCATTAGTACCTCTGAAATAGATGGTAACGCATTAATCGGTGGCAATGTTAACGGTGGTATGTACAACATGCATTCCACGTCAAATGTTGCTGTTCCATCGTTAACTGTCGGTGGTGACCTCAAGGGTAGCGTACAGACCAAAGGCAAAGGCCTTAATATCGGTGGTGATGTGTCTGGCTCACTCACCATTAATGATGGTGGCGATGCTTATATAGGCTCTGTCTCTTCCACTGGCAGGGTTGAAAACAATGCTAACCGTGATGGTTCAACCTCTGTAGTTGGCGATATCTCTGGTAGAGTCAATACAAATGGTGGAAATACAACTTTCGGTGGCACCAATACTGGTTTTGCTGGTGCTAACGGTGGTTATAACGTTTCTAACCAACCTGTCTCAGTCCCTTTTGACCCAGCTACTGCGGCGGCAAATGCGGTGAATACATTAGGTCAGTTTTCAAACCAGTTAGCAGGTACTGATTTTAATAGTAACTACACAATTACCGGTGGCAAAGTCACGTTTAATGCGACACCGAATACCGATGGATTAGCGGTGTTCAATATTAATGATGGTGAAAGCTTTTTTACTAGTGTGAATGAGTTTGCATTCAACATCGGTAGTGCAACCAGCATTTTGTTTAATGTCTTTGATGACGCACTTTCTGGGTACGATATCAGCGTGAATTTCCTGGCCAACTCAGCAGTGGATTTAGCTGACATACTGTTATGGAATTTTACCGATGCAGACAGTCTTCACATCACCTCACAATTCGGCGGTAGCATTTTAGCATTGGGTACAGATGTTGTTACTCACGGGAATATTGAAGGTACCTTAGCTGCAAAAACCTTAAACCAGAACGCTGAAATTCACTCACAACCTTCTGGTTTTGTGCCGCCTTCAGCTGTACCAGTTCCTGCGGCTGCCTTTTTATTCGCTCCCGCTTTACTAGGCTTCTTAGGCCTACGTCGCAAAGCGAATACTGTAAAAGCCGCTGCTTAAATCACACTTTCAGCGATACAAAAAAGCCACCTGAACAGGTGGCTTTTTTATGTTTGGTATATCGGTTTTTTTATTGTCTTTCTAATGTTGCACAGCCGGCTGTGGCATGTTTCCAGGTTTCAACATAGCAGGTACCGATAGTGTCATCACCGAGAATTCGACCATGAACATAACCCTGGCTTGGAGTTGATACCCAGGTAAAGGCAGTATTATCAGGATAAATCACACCAAAAAAGTTTTTGGTACCGTCAGCATAGGTAAAAGTGCCACGAAAACGTCGGTCCTGTTGTTCTGTAATGGTGACGGTTTTATCATTCCAGGTTTTATAGCCTTTTTCATCTGAGACGGTAAGATTGACACCACTCCATGTTCCAACCAGGTTTGGAATGTCTTTAGTTTTCACTTCAGCGGTGTAATAGTAATAAGCGACACCAGCGGTATTCACTAATACTAGCAACCATAATAGAAATTGTGTTGCTGTACTGCCAGATTGTTTTCTTGTCATTGTTATTTCTCTCTCTAGTTGGACATTCGCGTATATTTAGGTGAATTAATTCATGTTGGTGCACGAATCAAAAACGTTTTTTTACATGTTCTCGTAACTGCCGTGGCGATAGACCGAATTGGGTTTTAAAGGCCCGGCTGAAGTGAGCCATATCATTAAATCCTGCTTCCAGTGCAAGTTCAGTAATCGTCTGATGCATAGATTGCTGATGCTGTAATCGTCGATACACTCTGTTTAAGCGTTGTTGTGTGACATAACGCATTAATGAGGTTTGTTCGGTTTGAAACAGATGATTAATATGTCGCACTGAAAATCCGACAGCATTGGCAATGATGGCTGGAGATAAGTCAGGGTGATGACAATGATTATCTATATAGCGCTTAATATGAAACAGCGTCGTGTTTTGAGAGCGAGATAACTCAACTGACTGGGGGGAGAGTTGATTAAGCGATAGGGTAAGCATATCAATCAACGGATCAAACATAGACTGGAAAGATCGCGTGTCTAATGTAGTTAATTGTGAAGCGAATGTTTGCAGCGTCTGTGAGGTTACCGCGCCAATACCAGATTTAACTGATATTTTCTTTGCTGTTAGCTCACTCACATGACTAAGCCTTTGTTTGAGATAGTTTCGGGGAATAGAAATTATCACTTTTGACGCTGGTTCAGGCATGGTAATACGATGCCATTGGGTCGCATCGTATAAGGTCATTTCGCCTTTTTCCAGAAACACTTCGCGTCCATCTTGTTCAAGTTTATATCGCCCATCGATCAGCATAACGGCAAAATAGTTATCTTGACTGACTTCTGTTGGCTCTCTGGATAAACGTTCTATTTGCAACGGCTGAGTTTTGATAGGAGAAAATCGTGTGCCATATAACCACGGATAGATGACCATATCATTGAACACAGGCTCATCAGCAATTTGACTCACATCCACATTGGCATATTCGCGTCCAATGATTTCTTTCAACCAGTTCAGCCTCTGTGAGCTCGGTAAATCATCAGTACAGAAACGCTGACCTTGCAATGTGGAAAGCTGGCTATTCATCTTTATCTCTCTTTTATTGACCATCACCTTCTCGGTCAAGTTATTGCACCGTTTCAAACAAGACGTCTTTTTGTATAACTGGATAATAACATAGGAAAAATACAATAAATGCAGGAGAGAGATATGCAAAATACGTCAGCGTCATCCACAAATATCGTTATGCTTCGGGGGGCATGTTTATGGATATTGATGGCTTTATTGTTAGCCTGGTGTCTGGTGGGTTTATATAACCAGCTGGGTTTTTTACAAACCTTGATTCCCGGATCACCTAAGCGGGTGTTACAAGCACATCTTGATTTTCTGATTATGAGTGCCTTGATTTTAGGCTTTTATGCGGCCAAGGTAGCTTTACCATGGCATGTCCGCTGGTCCATGGTGGTGGGTGCGTTTACCAACTCCAGCTTATTTTTAATGTATGCACTGTTTCCGGTACTCGACCCTTTACATGATACCTTCAATCCTGATGTGGCTGGAGGAGGGGTATTTACCTTTTATTTGTATGCCAGTCTGCTGATGACCAGCTACGGTTTTGGTAAAGGGGCTGTGATTATTCTGAAATCCACGCTCACTGAAAAAAAAGAGTCACAATGAGCTAGTAATTAAACAAGAAAAGTCACTGACTTTTTTTGAGAGTCAGTGACTTTTCTTACCACCATTTCGACTGGCACTGTGGTTATCTTTTTTGCCTCGTCCCGAGCCAGATTTGTTACCACCACCGGATTCTTTATTGACGGTTGCCCAGGCTATACTTTCAGCTTCCTCTTCTGAGACTCCTTGCTCTTTATAACTTTCTTCTATGTGCTGAGCTTTACGTTTTTGCTTATCTGTATATTTTTCTTTACTACCTTGCGCCATGATTTCACTCCATTAAAAATAGAAACATGTTCACAAGAGGTGACAGTGGGGGTAAAAGATAGTTTCTGCTCGGTTATTTACCAGAGTCAGGATGGTCGTGTTTTGCCACTAAAAATTCAAGACCAGCACCAATATCTTCCTCGCCACAGGCTGCACTTTCATCAGGACTACCTGCCAGCGCTTCCTCATGCGTTAATATCAAGTCGCGTTGTTGGTGCAGTTGTTTACTGTCACTGTCTTCTTTGTGTTCAGGGGAATAAGTCGAGTGTTTTTGCTGCATGGTCATAGCCTGTGTCACCCAAAAAGTCTTGTATATAGGTTACGTTAACATTCATGCTGACAGATACAAATTTATCACGGATATCCATCATTTTTCCTCGATATAAATGGTTAACCAGGTGAAACCACTAGATGTGTATGAAGGCTGATATTCAGTCAAAAAAAAGCCCGCTTTAAAAAACGGGCTTTTACTAAATGAAAAAACAGTCCATTGTTTTCTTCCCATTTTATTAGAAGTCGTAGGTGATACCACCAAAGAACAAGCGTTCACGACCAACTAATTTACCTTCATTTCGACTGACCAGATACTCTTTGTCGAATAAGTTTTCAACAATAGCAAAGACGGTAATACCTGAGTTCGGCACGGCGTAATTCACACCCGCATTCCAGATAGTGAATCCTGGGATAGTGCCTTGCAGTCCACTGACATCTTCGTTACGAGTATTACCATCATCAACAAATTGTTTACTCACATGCTGGACACCAATTCTGGCATTCACACCACTTTGATGTTCATATCCCAGATCCATATTTAACATATGTTCGGGTGCATACTGCATTCTGTTACCGTTGATTGACGGATTAGGTCCATCTTTGTACTCAGCTGTCCATAAGTTAGTATAAGCACCTGATAGATAGATATTATTTGTCCAGTCGAAAATATCACCAAAGTTGATACGGCCTGAGAGTTCGATACCGGTTTGTTCACTATCACCACTATTATCGAATGTATCACCAAAGTCCACTAAGGTATTTTGAATATCATTGTGGAACAATGTGGCTTCAACATTGATACCTTTGAAGTAACGGCTTCTGAAACCAACTTCATATAAGGTGCTTTCTTCAGGTTCAGCACGACCGCCGTCTTCAGTAAACTCCCTATCAGCCCGAGCTGGTGCGATGCCTTTATGTACTCCAGCAAAGACTGTGGTACCTGTAATCCCATTCCATGCAACGCCAAAACTCGGTAAAAACTCAGTGTATGACAACGCTTCACGGTTATTCTGGACACCGCCTTCATAGAATTCTTCGCTGGTACGAACATCTTCTACGCGAAAACCTGGTGTGAATGACCAGTTCCCTACATACGTCGTATTTTGCAAATAATAGGATAAAGCGTGCGTTTTAATTTTTGCTTCTTCCACATCGCCCGGATTGTTTGCCAGTGCTAATTTATAACTCTCACGCTCAGCAACACTCTGCGACAGGATCTCTTGACGGTGTATGTTCTCTTCATGATAGCGAACACCAAATATGGTGTCGTGTTCTAAGTCAAATAAACTATAAGAGATGTCACCACGTGTTTCTACACCACGCGTGTAATATTGACGAGGTGCATGTCGACCCGCACATAAGCTGGCATTGACATCAGTAGCTGAGACTCCTTCGCCACCTTGTCCTGGGCAGTTTCTGAATAACGACACGATATTACCGTTACTATCCAGATCGCCTTCATTCTCTTCTGTACTGCGTAGACCATTACGGAATGTGTCGGTGTAGTAAGCCTGTGAGGTTAATTTGAATTTATCGTTAACACGGAAAATATGTTGTAACTGTATGACGTCACGATCCTGTTCCCATTCATCATTTTGAATAGAGGGATGCGAGTAAGGATCACGATCATATTCATAGGGTGTTAAATAGGCCTCTGTAGAATTACGTCTGTCACGCGTGTGAACTAATTTCAAGCCTAATGTCTGACGTTCGGTAATGTCGAGCTCACCTTTGAATCGGTAATCTTTGACATCAAATTCACTGTGATCATAGACACCATCACCTTTGTTCTGGGTAAAGCCAAAAGTGAATCCGCCTAACTCGTTACCATAGCCTATCGCACCATCCAGTAAACGATAATTCTGATTACCAAAAGCGGATGTGATGGTACCCTCGACCTTGCCACTTCGAGGAACAGGTTTAGTCACGAAGTTTACCGCGCCGCCTAATGTTTGTGGGCCATATAAAATCTGACCAGCGCCTTTGATGACCTCGATACGACTTAATGCCGTTGATGGTGGAGTGTAATGCACAACAGGATCGCCATAAGGAGCCAGTTGTAGGTGAATACCGTCTTCCATAATCATGGCTTTTGCACTTCGACGTGGGTTTTGCCCCCTGATACCAATATTGGTATCAAAGCCCATGCTGCCATCGGGTACGATATTGATACCGGGTACTGTACGTAACCTTTCTATGTTAGAAATTGGACGACGCGTATCTAAGTAATCCTCATCGATAATATCGAATGAACCGGGAACGGCTTCCAATTTATCCGGAAGAATTCCGGTGACGGTCATCTTGTCTACTTCAACAGCGTCTCTTTCTTCTTCAGCATGAGCACTCAATGAGGCCATGATGATCGATGATAACATCGCGCTTTTACTTAGTTTTTTTCTTAATTCCATCTCTCTCTCCTGCTTGTGGAAGCTGGACTATAGCGATGGAATTAACGTGATTGTTATAGGAGTTACTCCCTTCAGGGCTGGGATGGATATTCTTTAAGTTTAGCTGTTTTCATACTGAGTAAGTGAATGAGTGGTTAAAAATAACCACTGCAACATTTTTGTGATTGATAAACCGTGCGAGCACACTGATAGTATGAATTTACGAATAACTTAAGATGGTTATACACATCCAGTCATGTGGTTAATTTCAACCGTTATGTTAACTAATGTAAAGATTTGATAAGTGTTGTTAATTCACAACAACGTAGTGAATGAATATAAGATAAAAAATAAAAGAGGGGCTAGCGACTGTATTCCGTATAGTGAATGCGTTCATTGCAGTGAATAAACAGGTGAAAAAGAACTTAAACACACTGCTTATTGGATGCAAGATGAACGCATCATTATTCTCTGTGGGAACTCAACACTGGCCTATATAGAGAAAAATATTGGCTAAACCAAGTCATTATTATGGCGACGCTTTATAGCCAAAAAGATGTTGTTTTTTTATTTTCTCAGCGACCACATCAGGCACTAATGTTTCCCAACCATCTTGATTGTCAGTAATCATTTTCAATACGTCTGGAGAAAATATGGGCAAATACGCCTCATTAAATTCTTCGAGTTGTTGAACGTGTTCACCTTGTTTCAAATATTCATAGAGATAGGATTGCTTGGGATCAATATTAAGATTATCAACCTTGTATAAGGTATTGGTCTTTGTATCTTTGTAAGGGTAGATATACAGTCTCACGTTATGTTTAAGTAAGCGGCCAAAGGCTTCCAGAATACCGCCTTGCAGGCTGCTGTAATATTCATCATTAAATAATTCGACCAGACTGGATGCGCCCATGGTTAAGCCAATACGACGATCCGTGTAACGTGAGAGATAAGAAACAAGACGATAGTATTCTGGATAATCAGAAATCATCACGGTATGTCCGGTCGCTTCGAGCACGTCTGCGCGACTGATAAAGTCTTCCAGATCAATACTGTCATTGCCGCTACGCAGATTATGCATGGTGATCTCCATAATGGAGATGGTGTCTGCCGGAGAGGCTTGATTATCTGCATCAAACTGCTTTCTGGCAGCATTGAGCATATCAATGTTCACATGAGTCACTGGTCTGAAACGTCCACGTTCAACCAATACATTTTTCTTACGAAGATGTTCTGAGGGCTGTAATACTTTTCCATCGGCAGAAAACATAGCTGCATCACTTAAGCCTAGCTGCACCAACCGTAAGCTGATAACACGGTTATCAACATGTAAAAAGGCATCACCGTGCAAATCGACCATGTCGACTTCTATTCGATCGGTTGTTAAATTATCGAGGAGTGACTTAACCAGTAAATCCGGGCTGTGACTGTAGTGGAAGGCGCCATAGACAAGGTTGACACCAATTATGCCCAAGGCTTCTTGCTGCAGCGAGTTTTCATTATCGAGCATACGAACATGAATAATGATTTCGCTTGGGGCGGCATGAGGTTCAGTCTGAAAACGAATTCCCAGCCAGCCATGACATTCATTTGTGCCGTGATAGTTACGTGCAGAGACCGTATCAGCAAAAGCAAAAAAGGCCGTTGTCTCGCCTCGCTGTTCGTTTAATCGTTCGATATTCAGGTCATATTCCAGTTTGAGCATATCTTCAAGGCGTTCACGGCAAACATAGCGTGGCGCTTTGCCGTAGATATCATCACTCACTTTCATATCATAGGCTGAGATACTTTTTGCGATGGTGCCGGCTGCACCACCGACTCGAAAGAACCAACGCACGACTTCCTGACCCGCACCAATTTCTGCAAAGGAACCGTAGCGAATGTTATCAAGATTGACTTCGAGTGCTTTGGCGCCGGGGGAGAGGATTTTGTTTTCCATAATTGACCTTTATGAGGTGACAAGTGGATGACGTATGTCGTGTTCAAAAAACGAGAAACAGCATGACTTAACTTATTTTTCACATATTTAATGAAAGTATTCAACCTTAAACTGGTTATTAATAAGTCACTATTCGATGAATATTGTTTGGTTTAAACGCGATTTACGTATTCAAGATCATGGAGCATTGACCCTGGCAGCGGAGCAAGGTCCTATTCTGCCTGTTTATGTGTTTGAACCAGAGCTTTGGCAACAAGGTGATATGTCGCGCAGACAATACCTGTTTCTTAAAGAATGTTTATATGAACTCAATCAGGTATTAACAGCAAGAGGCTGCCCACTCATCGTTCGGGTCGGCGAAGCGTTAAACGTTTTTGAATCATTACGTCAGCAATATGCCGTCACTGACGTCTGGTCTCACCAGGAAACCTGGAATGGCTGGACTTATCAACGAGACATTGCAGTTCAAACCTGGGCTGACCATCACCATGTTAATTGGCATCAACCTCGCCAGCATGGTGTGATTAGACGACTTAAAGGCCGCGATGGTTGGGCCAGACGCTGGTATCAGCATATGAATCAAGCATGTTATGTGTGCCCAGATAAACTCACAGGACCTAGTGAAAAAAATGACTACCTACCTAGTCCGGATAAGCTTGGCTTGAGTGATGATGGATGTAGCCAAAGACAGAAAGGTGGTAGGGAACAAGGACTTCGTCATTTAGATACGTTTTTACATCAGCGTGGGCAGGGGTATACAAAGGAAATGTCCTCACCGCTGACAGCCGTGGATAGTTGCTCTCGACTCTCACCTTACCTGGCATTTGGCTGCTTATCGATGCGAGAGGTTTACCAAGCTACAGAGAATCGTATTGCCAGCATTAAACAGAGTCATATTCCGGCAAAAATTCAGTGGCGACAAGCAATGCGTTCATTCTCAGCGCGTCTTCGTTGGCATTGTCATTTTATGCAAAAACTGGAAGATGAGCCGCGTATAGAGTTTGAGAATATGCATACGATATATGATGGCTTGCGTACACCTGATCTCAACCAGGCTTATTTTGAGGCATGGCGAAATGGGCGGACTGGCTTTCCTATGATCGATGCCTGCATGCGCGCATTAATTGCTACAGGCTGGATAAATTTTCGGATGCGAGCCATGTTAATGAGTTTTGCCAGTTATCATCTTTGGTTAGATTGGCGACAACCTGCGTTATATCTGGCGAGATTATTTACGGATTACGAACCAGGTATACATTACCCTCAGGTACAGATGCAGTCAGGCACAACAGGTATTAACAGTATCCGTATATATAACCCCATTAAACAAGGTATCGAACAAGATCCAGAAGGGGACTTTATCAGGCAATGGATACCTGAGTTGGCTGATATGCCTGCCCCTTTTATTCATCAACCCTGGACGCGTCCGTCATTGATGAATGGGTATCCAGAGCCTATCGTGGAGGAAAAAGCTGCCAGGCAATCTGCTGCTGCAAAGATTTATGCCTTAAGAAAACAGTCCCAACACAGGCAACAGGCTGAGGTAATTGTAAAAAAACACGCCAGTCGTAAACGTACCTCTCATAAAAAGAAACAGAAAACACCATCTTGGCAACAAGGCGAACTTCCGCTATAGATAAAGCCAAGTTGGCGTCATACGCGCTTACAACATAGATGTCATCCATTTCTACTCGCGACATCATGCGCTTATCAGAGCTTAAGTGCTCAGTCATCTTAATATTGGTTTAACCCGGTTTGTGTTACATTGCGCGCCTTTCCGGACAAGCTAATTGAGCAGATGACTTCTTCAGACACTTCAGCACGATCTTATTCACTACCATGGGTCATTTTCGCCCTGGCTATCGGTGGCTTTTGTATAGGTACCACCGAATTTGTGGCGATGGGGCTTATTCAGGAAATCGCTGCTGATCTGAAGGTATCTATTCCTTCTGCCGGACAATTCATCACGGCATACGCATTAGGCGTGACGATTGGCGCACCAGCATTAGCTATTTTAGGGGCGAAGTTACCGCGAAAAACATTGTTGCTAGGCTTGATGGTGTTTTATGGTTTGGCTAATGGATTAACGGCATTAGCTGATACTCCAACATCAATGCTGCTTAGTCGTTTCATAGCAGGCTTACCGCATGGCGCTTATTTTGGTATTGCATCACTGGTGGCTGCCGATTTAGCGGGTCAGCATCGCCGGGCGACAGCTATTGCACAAGTGATGATGGGGCTAACCATTGCCAATGTCATTGGTGTACCTTTCGCCACCTGGCTTGGCCAATCCTTTGGCTGGCGCGCGGGTTTTGAGTTTTCGGCGATGATTGCGTTGGCAACCATATTAGCTATCAGCTTTTTTGTACCACGTATTGATGCACACCCCACAGCGAGTTTTCGTGGTGAGCTCGCTGGGTTTAAGAACATCAATATGTGGCTGACCTTAGCGATAGGTGCAATTGGTTTTGGGGGAATGTTTTCTGTCTACAGCTATGCATCACCCATACTGACCGAATATACGGGGGCTAGTATCAAAGTCGTGCCTATAGCGCTGGCTGTGTTTGGTACAGGTATGGTCATTGGTGGGTTAGTCGCTGGCTGGCTAGCGGATAAACATTTGAATAAAACGATTGTCGCCGTGCTGGTCAGTTCTTCTATTGCGTTTATTATTGCCGGCCTAAGTATGACGCAACTCTATTCAGCGATTGTCGCCTTGTTTTTGATTGGTTTCACGGTGACAGGCTTAGCAGGGGTATTACAGATTCGTTTAATTGACGTAGCAGGAGAGTCTCAAGCATTAGCTGCGTCATTGAATCATTCAGCATTTAATGTCGCCAATGCCTTAGGCGCTTTTTTAGGTGGATTTGTGATTAGTCAACAAATGGGCTGGGTCGCACCTGTTTGGGTTGGACTGTTTTTAAGTTTGTCAGGGCTTGCTGTATTTAAACTGGCTCTACATGTGGAAACACGCACAAACTAATTACTCCAGCAGTAATTAAGCCTCCTACTTTGATAACCTTAGTGAATAGAAGCGCCATCTTTCTCTAGTAACAGCTCGAAATCTTTGCTCGGTACGGGTTTAGAAAACCAATAGCCTTGCGCGTAATCGCAGCCAATCGATTTTAGGAAATTTAACTGTGCTTCGTTTTCAACACCTTCAGCAATGACTCTGATATTGAGTTTGTGTGCCATCACGACAATGGCCTCACACATAGCCTGATCATCAAGGTTGAGGTGGATATTCTGAATAAACGTCCGATCAATTTTTAGGTAATCTACATTCAGCTTTTTTAAATAAGCTAGTGAAGAATATCCGGTCCCAAAATCATCCAGAGAAATTTCAATGCCTGCATGTTTTAGCATATTGAGGCGCTGTTCAGTCATCGGTCCTTCATTCATCATCACGCCTTCCGTAATTTCCAGGGAAATGGCGGTATTGCTAAGTGCTTGTTGTGATAAGAAATCTGTCCACTCTTCTAGATCACAAGATTCATTTTGAAATTGTTTTGGCGAAATATTGATGCTGACTTGAAAGCTATCGATATATTTTTCCTGCCAAGCTTTTACTTGAGAGGCACTTTGTCGAAATACCCAACTACCTAATTCGCATATCAGACCGATATCTTCGGCTATCGGGATAAATTCATCAGGCGTGATATTACCCAGTTCTGGGTGTGTCCAGCGTAATAAAGACTCAGCTTTATCTATAAAGCCGGTCTTAAGGTTAACAATCGGTTGATAATGTATAGAGAACTGCTCAGATCCTATTGAGTTTCGAAGATGTTTAACTATCTCTGTTTTTGTGAGCGCGTTTTGCTCCATGGAAAGATCAAAAAAGGAGAATTTATTACGACCAGAAAATTTTGCATGATACATGGCCTGGTCAGCATGCTTGAGTAATTCTTGAGTTGATTCACCGTGCTCAGGAAATAAGGCAATACCAATACTAAACGAGAAATAGAGTCTTTCTTCTTCTAAGATGAAAGGGGATGTCATGGCATCTAATAGTTTTTGAGCAACAGTGCTGGCGTCATCAGCCGTATTCAGGTTTGTCAGACAAACAGTAAACTCATCGCCACCTAAGCGAGCGATTAGATCATCCTCACGAATACAGGTTTTCAAACGTAATGCTGTTTCTTTGATGACCGCATCACCAATATTATGTCCTAAGGTATCGTTGATATCTTTAAAGTTATCAAGATCCAGAAACAAAATAGCGAATAATGACTGGTCAGCTTTGGAGTGTGATAGGTGTTCTTCAAGGCGTTCCATAAACGCACGACGATTGGGCAGCTCTGTTAGCGGATCGTTATATGTCAATCTACAAATGGCTTCTTCTGCCGCTTTGCGTTCGGTAATATCGGCGAAGATTGAGCAGTAATGTGTGATATCACCAGCGCTGTTAGTAATGGCATTGATAGTTATCCATTCCAGAAACAACTCACCATTTTTGCGTTTATTCCAAATCTCACCATTCCATTTCTTGTCGTGTGAAAGTGCAGCCCACATGTCTTCATAGAATTGTTTATCGTGTTTACCTGAACTGAGAATTCGTGGGTTTTTACCCAAAATTTCATGTTCCTGAAAGCCTGTAATTTGTGTGAAGGCATGATTCACAGCAATAATTTTATTGTCATGACTACTGATTGTCATAGCCACTGAGCTATGAAAAAAAGCGGATGAAGTAATATTAACGATATTATTTTCATCAGACTGATTATGACCAGCCATGACTAAGTCTGAGAGCTTGTCAAAACTGACGGGTTTCAGTGGACATTGTTGCTGGGCTAAACAAGGTAACTCGAATGGCGAAGATATGATGTCATGATTCTCATTCAGTAAAATGATATTGACGTTGTCATTGAGGTGTCGAAACTGATGTATTGCGCAGTTCGGCATACCTCTGAGAAAAGCGGTATCGGCAACGATAGTGTCGATGGCATGCTGTTTATATAACGCTATGGCAGTTTCATAATCCTCTGCAGCCAGATAAAGGTTGATACGAGAACCAAGATAACGACGAATTTTATGCTCCAAAGGCTTATCTTTGCCCAGATAAAGCACACTCAAATCTACCTTTGAAGAGGCGGTTGATATCGTTGAGGTCATTGACTAAAACTCGTTCAGGCTGCTAGAAAATGACCTCGATGCTTTCACTGGGAGAACGAAATAGGACGTGTTTTCTGATAAGAGGTATACGTGGACTTTTATTGATAACTTCTTTTTATCTTGTCCGGTTTGAACATTCGCTGGCACGGTTTTTAAACCTCAAAAAATCGTATTCGAAAATACGAGTATGTTATTAATACACATAATAAATATATGGTTAAATAACCATATGTTTATTGAGGTTGTCAACTAAAAAATCATGACCTTTTTGTAATATTTACAATCTTTACTGAAAGTGAAGAATCTAAATGTTTCTTAGTCTTTCACTTATTCAGATGGGTGGAGTTGTTGAGTCATGTCTGAGTATTAAACCACTTTATTAGAGAATTATAAAACACTAATATAGATCGCCAAATATCTCTAAATGGGTAAGGTAGACCCGCACATCGAACTCAAGCTGATGATAGTCAGGTTGTATGTGGGTGCAAAGTTTATAAAAGGATTTGTTGTGATCTTTCTCTTTTAGATGTGCCAGCTCGTGCACCACAATCATATTTAAAAATGCCTCGGGAGCCGATTTAAATACCGTGCCAATTCGCATTTCATTTTTTGCTTTTAATTTACCGCCCTGAACCCTTGAGACATAACTGTGTAAACCCAGAGCATTGTGAAGTACATCCAACTTGTCATCGTAAATCACTTTGCTGAGCGTATTAGACTGACGTAGGTGTTGATTCTTCATATCCATAACATAATCATACAAAGCCTTATTGCTTTTGATGTTATGTGTATCAGGATATTTGCTAAGCAGATAATGACCGAGTGTTTTCGATGAAATGGCAGCGCTGACTTGATCTTGAACAGGGACAGGGTAGCCTGCTAAATATTTTAATGCCGACATAATGATGCGATTTGTTTCAATTGGTTGATGTGGTGCTGAATTGTAAAACAAATAATAATGAGGAAGGGGACTGAACTCAAAGTATGCCATGTTACAGGTCTTATTCCTTGACTATTGCACACTGAGAAGTCACAAAGGAACATCGTGTTTTATTAGATAACTTTACCGTCAGGTCGTTTATTTTTGGTGGAAAAAAGGAAGCAAAATGCGGAAGGTGTTTGCAAAAGAATCCATGAAGTTTCTCAAGCTTGGTGTTGTCGGATTATTACTCATCATCGTGCTGATTCTGGCAGGTGAAAAACTAAGCGGCATAGAAGCGTTGATACTAGTGTTGCTTCCTTATGTGCTTTATCAGATTTACACGGCCATTCAGTCAGCTAAGAAGCGCAAAAAGAAATAAAGGATAACTTTTCTATAGTGAGCAAGAGCTCGAACCTACAGGGTAATTGTCAAAACAAACTTATATCAGGCAGGTTTACCTAGAGAGAAATTATTTTTACCCTGACGTTTGACGTCATACATTGCACTGTCAGCCACTTTGACGAGACTATCCAGAGTGGTGCCATGCTCAGGGAAAAAAGCGATACCGATACTGACACCTATATTGACTTGTTTAGTGTCGTTGTCTGAAAAAGTGAAATCAATGGGAAGCTTTAAGCCGTCAATTAGTTTTTGAGCCACGGTTTCCACATCGTTACGATCCTTGAGATCATCAATCATAATAACGAACTCATCACCACCAATACGTGCTAACTGATCCGTCTGGCGTAATAAACCACTAAAGCGTTGTGCCACTTGCCTCAGTACCTGGTCACCAGCATTGTGACCCCAAGTATCATTGACCGATTTAAAGCCATCCAAGTCCAAGAACATTACGGCAATTTGTTGCTGCTGACGCTTAGCTTTAGCTAAATAGTCCGTGGCATGTTGTTGTAAATAATGCAGTGAAGGCAGTCCTGTAATGGCATCGAAATGCGCCTGTTTTTTCAATTCAATTTGAGCATGATTAGCAGCATCTAAGGCTTGATGTAGCTCACTGACATCATATTCCGTGACCAACATTAAAAACTCTGCCGTTAATGGGTGGCGTGTGATGCGTATATCCAGCGTATGCTGACGCAAGCCGGCACTGGTTTTCATCATATGTGTCCAGCGTCCAACTCGCTTTTCAGTGGCATCTTTTAGTCGTTCAATACCTTCTTCAAGGTGTTCAAAGCGGGCAGTGAACGCATTTTTATCAGGATCAAGTTGCTGTGGAATGATGTGTTTATAGGCTTCTGTGGCTGCTGGATTTTCGATAACAATGTCACCTTAAAAGGTGAACGTGCTTACTAATACCGTGGTATATCGCATTGCTTCAACGAGGAGTAAGTTTTCAGGTGTTTCACCGAGCTCAACTTGTTCATTCACATAGGCAATAATGGCGCGATGCGCTTCAGGACCGATTAAAACAGATCTGTGCAACATATAGAGTGTTTTGGCCTTACCATCAGGGTAGGTCGTCCACGGGTCAATACTCAGACCATTTTTTGCCGCTAACTCAAAGGTTTGCTGCATCCTATCTCGTGCGCCCTGGGTATCACCTGATAGATCCTTATTGATTAGCTCATCGAGTGATTTCAACCCCCAAAATTTGAGTGCAGCGTCATTTCCCCACCACCAACCATGTCTATCCAAATCAAAAATCCAGACCACAGTGGGAATTAGCTCGTAAAGAGCAAGCTCGTCTAAACTTTTAATATGGGTAAGGTGGCTGTAATCGGTGCTCATGAATAGCGTTAATTGTTTGATTGATACCAAAATAGATAGATGATTATCGCATAAGTACACGTTCAGATAATGAGATGCTTTTCGCTATCAGAGAGCTATGGACTTAGAAAATAGCTATGACTATTCACCAGATTACATTGATGATTACAAACCTAAGTTTTTATTTTTAGTGGTATCCTATTTTAGGAGTGATTTGTTGGAGCAAACTCTTCAGCTCAAGCCAAAGGTTGGTCTCAGAATATAGTCAAATAAACACATAGCCATGTTTAACGACCTTAATCTGCTTCTCAATGAAGTGACTTTGACGTGATACATGCAAGCCAAACTGTCGGCTTATAGTTGGAATTTTATCGCTTAAAAAGAGTTCAGAAGTATTTCATCATAAAACCGATAAGCACAAAGATTGGAAGAAAGCGGCCGACCAAATAAATTCGCCACTCCCACCAATGTGAAGTTGTGCCAAGAACGGAATGTATTCGTGTTGGTGAAATAAACCAACAAAATAGAGTAGCGCCAATGACTCCAGAGATAATAATGATATTGCCTCCGGCAATTCGGTCAATGACGTTGAGCACTGGGTCACCAGCTATTTGTAAGTTGACTGGGGTAAAACTCAAAGCAGATGCTGAACCTAATACCAACATCACTAATGCTACTAATATAACGGCTTTACAGTTAGTCAATTTAAACTCTTCAGAAAAAGTCGAGACCACAACTTTTAAGCCTGCCAGTGTCGAAGTAAACGCAACGGCAAAAAATAAGGTAAAAAAAGCAATACCAATGATTGAGCCGCCTGATAGCTCTGAAAACACCTTGGGCATGGTTGCAAAGGCAAGTTGTGTCCCTTTATCGGGTGACAAGCCTTGACTAAATACAAAAGGAAAAATCATCCAAGCAGCCAGTAAGGCGATGGATGTCTGAAATACAGCGACGATAATACAAGCTCTTGGAAGGTGCGTTTTTCGAGGAATGTAACTACCATAGGTAATTAAATAACCTTGTCCTATCGCCAAGGTATAAAAAGCCTGGCCGAAAGCAAATAACCATAATTGACCGTTCTTTAACTCTGCCCAGTCAAACTCAAAGAAAAAGTCTATAGTTTGCTGCCAGCCAGATGTTTTGCTGGCAGCAATGACAAGAAAAATCATGACTACCAACAATATTGGCATCAAGATCTTTGACAAACTTTCAATCATGTTTAAGCCTCTAATCAGAACGATAGAGGTTAATCCGATAACGATTAGAAAATACCAAAAGCTATTAAATCCTTTGGTAAATTCATCAAAAACTTTTAATTCGCCAAGGCTAGCGTCAACAGAATAGCCGAGTGTCCAACCAGTAATCACCAAATAATAGCTGGTAATGGCACTTGTCAATATCACAACAAACCAACCGTAATATCGGCCCCATTGGTTGATTTGTTTGAAAGTCGCGACGGTATTGCCCTGTGTTAAACGGCCAGACGCTACTTCCAGCATCATAATGGGTAGTACGACTATAAATAATGCCAACAAGTAAGCAACGACAAATACGCCACCACCATTTTCGCCGACGATATAGGGAAATCGCCATAAGTTTCCAAGTCCAACTGCAGCGGCAGCCATGGAAACAATAAAGGCCGACTCAGAACTCCATTGTTTCCTCGATTTGTCGATGAAATTATGAGCTGACATATAAAACTTTTCAGATTATTGAGTTGGGGGTGCGCGTTAGCGTTGTGAATAAGAGACTATCTCTGCATGAGTGACTATATTACATCTTACTTACTCACTCAATTATTCATAGTGCATTAGACAAGTTAGGGTAGTAATCTGACCATGCTTCTTTATCCCATAGATATTTAATTTATTTTCTCCCTTAATTTATTCTTACTAATACAAACTATATGAATGACACAATTAAATTGTTAAAAAATCATCGCTCAATTCGGCAGTTCACATCGGACCCCATCAGTGATGAAATAGTACGTGAGATTATTGATGCCGCTGGCTGGTCAGCCACGTCTAACTTTGTTCAGGCATACACCGTTATAAGAGTTAGAAATCTACAAACACGTCAGCAGATGGCAGAGCTTGCCGGCTCACAAACTTGGGTGGAAACCAGCCCGGTATTTTTAGTGTTTTGTGCTGATCTCAAACGCAACCAGGCTGCCTGTGCTTATGAGAATATGGAAATGGTCTCCGGTTATACCGAGCAGTTCATAATCGCTACGGTAGATGTCAGTCTAGCTGCACAAAATGCGATGATAGCGGCAGAATCGCTTGGCCTTGGCGGTGTTTTTATTGGCGGTATTCGTAATAACCCCGAAAAAGTCTCTGAGCTACTGAAGCTTCCTGAGCAAGTTTACCCTGTGTTTGGCATGTGTCTTGGTTATCCGGCAGCATCGCCTGAGCAAAAGCCAAGACTACCCGTAGATGTGGTATTGAAAGAAGAAACATATCAGCAAAATGAAACACAACTGGAAGAGTATAACGAAACGTGCAAATCGTATTATCAAAACCGATCCAGTGGCTCGCGTGATGAAACCTGGACACATCAAATAGCTACGATGATGAGCAAGCCAATGCGTCCGCATATGAAAGCATTTCTTGAGAAAAAGGGCTTTAAGTTTAAGTAAATATTTGGGCAACAGCCTACTCTAGATGCTTTACCATCTGTTGGAACTATCAGGCTCGCATACAGCCGAACAGATTATCTGATTATGTAAGCAATCCTTTTTGGTGGCAGCTGATTAGGCTTTCATCAGAAAACTGCTTTCGAGTTGTCGGAATCATTCTTATCGCTAATTAGCCTAGGAGGAGGCATGACAAATTCGAATCACAAAAACGACCATTCCCCCATAGAGCAAGATAGTAATACAACCTACGAAAAAGGGCCTGCAGGTGGTTGGGGATCGCTTCGCGGTGTGGCGAAAGTTTTTGGCAAGGTCCACGGTTCTTCCGTTGGGGCGAAAATTCTTTCCAGACTCAATAAGCCTGGTGGTGTGATGTGCAGTTCATGTGCCTGGGCCAAACCTGCCAATCCCTCACGGTTCGAGTTTTGTGAAAATGGCGCTAAAGCAACCTTATGGGAGCTGGATGAGAAAAAGGCCGATGCTAACTTCTTTGAGCAATATAGTGTGTCTGAATTAAAAATCTGGCATGACCATG
Organism: Methylophaga sp.; assembly: GCA_002706095.1. Taxonomy (GTDB): domain Bacteria; phylum Pseudomonadota; class Gammaproteobacteria; order Nitrosococcales; family Methylophagaceae; genus Methylophaga; species Methylophaga marina. Next base: position 19,830 of record PAJP01000012.1, read on the forward strand.
ATCTGGAAAAATCGGGCAGGTTATCTGAGCCGCTTCGCTATGATGCGAAACGCGATCGTTATGTGCCGGTCAGTTGGGATGAGGCAATAAAGGACATTGGTGAAAAGCTTGCTGCCATGAACCCTAAGCAAGCCGTTTTTTATGCTAGTGGTCATGCCGGATTGGAAGCGTCCTATCTCTATGCCCTTTTTGCGCGGACAATGGGGCATCAGAATCTGCCACAGTCATCCAATATGTGCCACGAAACGACCAGTGTGAACTTGAAGACTTTTGTCGGTACACCGGTTGGCACCTGTACACTGGAAGACTTCGAACATTGTGATGCCATTTTCTTTTTCGGACAGAATACCGGCAGCAATTCTCCACGTTTTATGCATATCCTCAAAGACGCTGTTGAACGTGGCTGCAAAATTGTGACCTTCAACCCTGTACGTGAAAGGGGGCTGATTGAGTTCGTTGAGCCACAGAACATCATGCAGATGCTCACCAATAACCCCACCGAGATCTCCAACAAATATTATCAAGTGAAACCTGGCGGTGATATTGCCGTCATTGCAGGTATGATGAAATATGTGCTGGAACGTGAAGAGGCTGCTCCTGGCACCATACTGGATCAGGATTTTATTGCTGCCGAGACAACAGGTTTTAAGGAAACAGTTGAAAAGGTAAAAGCCTTTGATTGGTCAGATATCGAAGCACAATCTGGCCTAACCCGCACCATGATTGAAGAAGCAGCCGAGATATATTGTCAGGCAAAAAATGTTATCGGTATCTATGGTATGGGACTGACGCAGCATGTCGATGGCTGGCTCAATCTGGGGATGTTCTGCAACTTACTGCTGATGCGTGGCAATATAGGTCGTCTCGGTGCCGGTATCTCGCCCGTGCGTGGGCATTCTAATGTACAGGGGCAACGCACAGTCGGTATTGGCGAGAAATCCTCACATATGCCGGCTGACAAATTACATGAGTTATTCGGTATAGATGCACCGACGGATGATGGAAAGAATATTGTTGAAGCCAGTGAAGGCGTGTTGGATGGCACCATCAAGGCTATGGTCTCGTTGGGGGGAAATCTGTTACGGGCTTTGCCTGATCGTGAGCGCCTGGAAAAGGGCTGGTCAAACCTGGATTTGACGGTACACATCGCCACCAAGCCTAATCGATCTCATCTTATACCGGGTAAAGTCAGTTATATTCTGCCTTGTCTTGGTCGTACTGATATTGACCAGCAGCAAAGTGGACCACAGGCTGTTTCTACGGAAGATACGTTCAGTCATATTTATGCTTCAATTGGCGCAGCAGAGCCACCCAGCGATCAAGTCCGCTCCGAGACAGCGATTGTGGCAGCTATTGCAAAAGCCACCTTACCTCCCAACCCTAAACTCCACTGGGATGACTGGGTTGCCAACTACGATTTGATCCGCGATCTGATTGCCGAAACATTCCCTGATGATTTCAGTGACTTTAATAAAAGAATGATGCAGTCCGGCGGCTTTTATCGTGGCAACCCAGCCCGTGAAAGAAAATGGAAAACCGAAAGTGGCAAAGCACAGTTCACACCACCAACAACACTCTCCTCACTGGGGCAGCATCCCAACGGTGAGAATGGTTTTACCCTAATTACATTACGTTCCAACGATCAATTCAACACCACCATTTACGGATTTTCAGACCGGCTACGAGGCTTGGAAGGCAGTCGCGAAATCGTCTTGATCAATCGCGAAGAAATGGCACGACTTGGATTGCAGGAAGGGCAAATAGTCAGCCTGTATAGTCAGGTAGAAGATGGCAATCTGCGTCAGGTCGATGGGCTAAAAGTTACTGCCTATGATCTGCCCGACGGCACAGTAGCGGGCTATTATCCTGAACTCAATCCACTTGTTCCATTGTCCTATCACGAAAAAAATTCTCTCACTCCAGCATACAAAGGCGTGCCTGTAGAAATCAGGCAATGAGTTTCGTAGTTCCGTAGGTTGGGGTGAGCAATAGCGAAACCCAACTTTTTGAAGTTTTAAGCGGTGTGTTGTTATTTGAGGTGACGTTTTGTTGGGTTTCATGCTTCAATCCAACCTACAGACCGTAAATTGTGGATTGATAGATATGCAAAAAGCGTTGTGTTTATTATTCTTAGCTTTCTCTATGTTGATGTATAGATAAAGGCGAGTTGAGCTAAACAGGGACGTGTTGTATGGAAAAGTTTGAGCGGTTATTAAAATTAGCAGCATCGGCTGTGGCACTCGTTGTGCCATGTATTTTGTTATCGGGCTTTAGTTACCATATTGGTCATATTTTTGCGTTTGGGTTAAGTCACGAGCTTATTGATAAAGATATGTCTGATGTCTTGGTAGAAAGCTGGTATATCGGCGTATTAGCCATTGGTTGGTTACTTTCTAAATGGCCATATTTTCTTGGCTTCTTTATATTACTCATTGTTATTGGTTTAGCTGCTTTTTTTACTGCAAGATATGCAAAAGAAAATGGTAAAGATTGGTTTTTCGAAGAACTGAGCAAAGAAAATCAAGGTAGAAAAATATTAGGTATTACTCAATGGCATTGGTGTCAGTTAGGTGAAATGCATGTTGAACTTTCATCTTGGTTTTATTATCCACTGGTGATTCTTTGCTTTATTGGATTATTAACTGCCTTTCCTTATCAAAGAGGCCAGCAAGATGCCGAAAAACAAATGAAAATATTTGCAGAATCAGGCTGCCAGAGTGAAGAAAAAGTTGGCCGTTGTACGTATTTGATCGATACCACCAAGAATAATCAAATGATTGCCAAGGGAATTCTTATCTCTGCTAATGATAAGAAAGTTGCTCTGTACAACAACAAGGTAGAAGTCTGGCCGTTAGTAGATAACTATCTGATTCAAAAAAGTAAATAACGCATTCCGTAGGTTGGGTAGAGCGATAGCTACACCCAACATTTTGATGATTTGATAGGTGTTTTGTAATTTGATGTTTGTTGGGTTTCATTCTTCAACCCAACCTACGAAGGATATGAGTGTTTATTTGTAGGTTGGGTAGAGTGATAACGAAACCCAACATATGTCTAGGAGGGTATAAAACTCAATTCCTCTCACCAAAAGCTTTCAAATCAACCTTCTCATCATATCCCCAGTTTTGATCAATTATTCCATCACGAACAAATTTATGAATACTGGAGTAGGGCCAATCGATGGCTTTATCGACATCATCTGTCGCGCAACTGATTTAGTGACCGTGGGAGACACTATAAATCAAGGGTTTAGGTTTCTACTACACCATCCAGTGACCGTGAGTTTATAACCATCATCTGACCGTGAACCCAATGAAATAACTCAACAAGTGACCATGAACGAGATCACACTAATCAACAGATGACCCTTAGCCTGGAGTAGTGTGTTAAGTCTGAATTAGCAGGCCCCTGCTTGCTGTGCACCATACGTTGCCTGGCTTACTGTGTACTTGTCGCCATAGCTTGATGAAAGCTGTTCAATTAAGCCCTTGCAGGAAAAACCCTGGAAACCGAGATACTGTTTAGCTGATCTGACAGCTTGTTTGTTCCAGTCAACGCGCAGACTATCGACAGCGATAGTGGCGTCATTAACGTTATAGCCATCCCCATAATCTGATGAGAGCTGGTCTATAAGTCCATTACGAGAAAATCCTGTAAAACTCAGATATTGTTCTGCTGATCTGACGGCATTCTTCTGAGGTCCGTTAAGATTGTCTGCCAATATTGGTGTTGCCCCAACAACAAGACTAATAAAAGGAATTCCCAACAAGTTTAATGTGTGCTTCATAGCGATGTCCTTTTGCTAATTGAACATAGTAATTACTCAGCCAAGCTATGGTTACAGTAGCGACAAATCTTGGCGTTTTTCATGATAAATTCCTGACAACTAGGGCATCGTTGTCGACCTGCTTTATTCTCCCGACTTTCTACAGCGTCTTCTGTTGGCGACATCAACAGAGCATGTGGTAGGGCGATAATAAATATCATGGCTCCATAAAACCACCACAGTCCAAAAGAACGACCCTTATGCTGCGCAATGAGTCCGACAATAATGCCGAAAATGATCCAAAGAATGATCAGCTCCATCACTATTTTCCTAAGTTACGTGTCGTATTCTTTGCCGCCAGTCGAAATAAGATAAAGCGAATGACTATAGGGCAGGCGCAAAAGTATTTTTGATTTATTGACTACTCCAGCCATCATCATGCCCCGGCATAAAAGTGAAACAGAGCCAGTCTCTCGCTCACACAAAGCATCGGCACTATCGATAAACTTGGTCTTATTTAGCCTTAAAATAACAACGGTACGGCCATCAGGAACAGCGCCCATAGGCTGAACAACAAAAAGCGTTAATTGCGTATAAGCAATGATATGAATGATGAGAATAGCAGCAAGTGACAACCCAAATTTTTTATTCATGTTTCTTCCTTAAATCATATTAGGCACATGACACCTCTATCAGTGCCGGATGTCACAAAAGCAGTTTAGTCGAGACCACATCTTTAGCCTTATCCACACAAAACCATTGCATTTCAGTAGAAATTTTAACAATTAATAAAAAACTATTTGTTTTTTAACAAGTCAGCTTTCATCTGATTAAATTCGTTTTCAGAGACAAGTCCTTTATCTTTAAGCTCAGCCCATTTGAGAAGTTCATCAGCAATTGAAAACTGTTTCCTCTTGTGACATTTCCAGGGCTTAAAATGAGTTTTGGGATTTAAATTTCTTAATGAATCTGGCGACGTAGAGAAGATTGCATTGCGAGCAACCCATGCTGAATGTCTGCTCAATGGCTTATAAAATAGCGTGCCCACCGCTATAAAATATGCCAAAGCTATTAGCAATCCTATTGATGAGAAGATAAAGCCCTCTTTGGGTTCACTCCATGAATCAACAGTATCAAGAACAGAGTTTCTGGCATCGATGCGGGCTTGAATAATTCTAAATGCGTCATTTGACCCATATTTAGTTTTGATCTCTTCAGGACTCATTGTGCGAAGATCGATTTCTAATTGGGGTGGTGACTCTGTTTCAAAACCATAGCTCTTCCAATACATAGCATTTGTCGCAGCCTGTTCAATATCAACTCGATTTCCTTCAATATGCGAGGGTTGGACATTGCTACGTATCTGGGTCATGGCTTGAGTGTATTCCGCTCCGAAGTACAGAGCAGAGATGAGGCTGCCTATTAAGACGACAAAGGTGAATATCTTAAAATTCTTTACGGCCGCATTGATGTATGCGAAGTTTTTATTCTTCTTCATCATGTATACGCCAAATCCTAGAAATAATGCAGGGACTATCCCGATAAGGAAAAATACTGCTGGTGCTAGAAGGATGATGAAAAATAATAACTTTCCTTGTTCGACTGGTGTCAAAGGTTGGTCTTGCAACATATTTCCCTTTCCGTAGGTTCAAATAATTTGTGACTTAATGTCGAGTCATGTAGGCCCAATGCTCAGGACTCGTGTAATTTCGGGATTAAAATACACAGCTGAAAGTAACTTACCATACTCGGTGTATGTATGGTTTCATATGTGTACGGCTTGAATTGTATTTTGACTAAATATCTGTAAAAAATCTAAATCAGTCAATTCAGATGAGATTAGAACTTTTACTCCAATCATTATGTATCATGGACGAATCTCTAAAGTGTCATGCGAGCAGTAGGAAAAACTTTGAGACTTTAGGCTGAAGAACTACAGGCTTCAGTGGGGCTCCTAATTATCGAACCATCCTTCAGGCAAACCAACTTTTGCTTCCATACGACTTACAGCTAGATCGCCAAAGCTTTTTTTCTCGCGAAGCATGAGTGATAAGGTGCCTTGGGATCCACCGAATTTTCTCGTGAAATTTGAAATCCCTCCGTGATCATTCACAAGCCGAATTAAGTTTTTTACTCTCTTGGATGAAGCGTCTTTTTGGCTGAAAGAAGGCTTCCTTCCAGTTTTGGTCTGGTATGAAGAGATCGATTTAAGCGTCTTGGCTTTGAGGCCGCTCAGTTTGTTTTTCTGGTAGATTTTGACCAGGGTATTGTGGGGCTCAGGCTCAATGCCAATACTGGCTAATTTTTCTGCCAGGTTGGTTGCATTAACATCATATTCATTTGCGATTTTACCCACGACGATATACTTGGCTTTGAATTGCTCTAGAGAGTCACTCATTAGCAAAAGTTTTCTCGTCCCGGAGGCTGGATGTTCCTTTAAAAAGCCATGTTTGATTAGATCAACAATGACGGCATGATAGGTGTCTAGCACCTTAGCAGCTTCTTTTGCAGTCAGCGTTTTTTCAGGGCTGGATTCTTTTCTTTTGGCTTTTGCGGTTTCGGCGTTAGCTACCCATAAATCCGAGATGGATTTGCTGTCGCCGTAGTAGATTGATAGCTTTCCTGCCAGAGCATCACGAGCAATTTCATCGATTGGATAATGCTGTATTTTTGTTAATCGGGGTTGCCCCTCAATCGGATCGGCAGTATCCAATAACTTGCCAATAAATTCGTTTAGTGAATCCAGATCCACCATTAAGAATTTATGACGCTTCTTGTCTGGGCCTTTCTCGTTGAAAGTTTTAGATTTTATATAACGTTTGGCGATAAGCCTTTTAAGCACAAATGCCGTTAGGCCAGCACTTTGAGCTGTTTCATTGATCGGAGCCCACCAGTCTGACTCTGGCAGTACAAAACCCAAATCGGTGCTTCTCTTGGGGGATATAGGCAGCCTAGCCCCTGCAGTGCGGGCACGCTTCTTAAAGACGGTAGACAAATACGGTAAATATTTCCATTTATCAGAAAGTTGGGTCCCGTAATTTGATAGTGCTTGGTAAAACGAACATTCATCTTCACAGGCTGGCCATAGTCGACAAACTACATCCCTCATTTCTGAGACAGTTTTAAGCTGGGGACTGACTCTATAATGCGGACGAAGGCAGTTTGGATTAGTTAAGAACCAGGCAAGCATTAATCGGTCCAGGACTATCTTTAGTTTCTGCCTGTCGTCAATAAGGTTCGATAAAATCTCGGCGCATTTTAGTTCAGCTTCGGATGCGTCAACAATTTGAGCTGGTTTCTGACAACATACACAATATCGAGTGAGCATATGGTTAGTCGAATATTCACTCCCACAGGCTTGGCAGTCATCCACTAATTGACATCGATGCTCTGGGCACGCTGTGACGAATGAAATCATCCAGGCTCTCTGATGCGGACGTCCCTCTCGCACACAGAGTGGGCAGAACCGCCACCGTTGGAAACTGACATAGTCGTCAGAGATAGTGCCGGGAATTGGCTGACGAATATCAAGTGCAGCTTGACGAATCTCTTCTGTTTTTGACTCGGTGAAACTAGCTAAATTGCTTACGTTTAGGCTCCCCTTAGCTAAGAGTTTCATTTGGTTCTTGTCTAAGCCCTTGCCGTTGGTGTTGAGCCCAAAATAACTCGCAATCGAAAACATGCTTCCGTAAGAGTTAATGTGTGTTGCACGTGATAAGAAACCCGGGAGAGATTCACCTTCTTCCAGTGAGCATGGCACAGGCAGGCGAAAGTTATGTGACAAAGATTTCTCCCATCCCCCTCACAATTGGGGCAAGTTCGCGACTTGTTTCGTTATAACGAGAGAATTGACGTACATTTTCCATGCTGACATTGAACGCGTCGGTCAAACCGTCATGACTGTCAATTTGTGTGCAAGCCGCCTTGTGAAGATGTTCCGCTGTGATAGTCTTACTGTTAGCTTTGAATGCTTGCACAACCGCAGTCGTCAGAATGAGTACTAATTGGCGCATAGCGCCACCAGACGCTGCATGACACCTATCTTCGAATTCTTGACAGTCAATCTGCATCCCATGTTCTTCAATGGTATTGATATATCTACGTACAACTTTACGCCATGAACTCTTATCCTTTGGATAGACAAAATGGCTCAAGTAGAAATGCGTTTGAAACCGACTTCTGATCTGTGGATCTGCATTCCATAAAAGCATCAGGCTATCCATTCCAGACAAGATGAAGGACACACCTGTCTCATCCAGAATTTTGAAAGCATTGAGAATATTGTCGATGGTTTTTTTTGATGGATCCCCACCTGGGATTAAATGTTGCACTTCATCAATAATGATCAGACGGCATTGACGCTCCGAAATTGTCGATACTAACCTGCGTTCTAAATCTTTAGTGCTGGATTGTTTTGCAAGGGGATCACCAAATCCAACCAGTAGTTCTGCAAACATGCCTTTGACAGTAGATCCTGTGGTTAATTGTGTCCTGATGACGGAGTCTTCACCATAAAGTTTAGTACCCTGTTTCAGAACCGCTTTGGTTAGGGTCGTTTTACCAACACCACTTTTACCGTAGATAATGATTCCGCTTCCAGGCATGCCGAAATCACGCAGCTTCAGTAATTCCATTGATCGATCAAAAGCCTTCTCGAAATTACCATGAGGTATACATCGGCCAACTATTGCCTCGTTGAGTGTTTTAATTGGATTTTCGGATTGTTTTGCCACTTTTTCCTCCCTAAATTTCAAAGTCATCTGGCATGTCGTCTATCTCATCACCAAGGTCATCATCTGTAATACGTTGTGAAGAGGGCTCAGGACTAACTTCTTTAATGGGCGCGTTTGGATGATGGCCGAATTTAGTTTCTTCATCTTCCATTAATTCCCCGTTGAGCGGAGCGCCATGGATGTAACGACTTGCTTTAGCTGGTAATTTCTTCACTCCTTTTTTTTCTACAAATTCATTAATTTTATTGTCCAAAGCCAAAATGGAGTCGTGGTATGAGCTATCTGTGAGATTGGCTTTCTTGCGGTTTCTTATCTCTCTAAGGACGACCTTATGATTGAATAGGGAACGTCCATGAGCTATCTCATCTTTGGATTCAACAGGAAAGAAAGTATGGTTGAGTTCATCAAACACCCAGATGAGACCAACGTCAGCTGCAGACCATTTAAACTCAGCTTCAGGATTGCCTTTAGGGTAGTCTGAAGCAACTTGGTTTCTGTATCTGGATAACCACTCATTGTTGTACACGAGAGAGTTAAAATGGATCCCGTCAGGCTGAATAGCAAAGCGACGAGGACTTGATTTAGACAGGCATAGTTGGACGTAATCCTGACTCAAGCCAGAACCTGAGAAGCCGTTTTTCTGAATGGAGTTCTCCCAAAGTTGCTGAGGTGTTTGACCTGTGTCAGTAGGGGTTTTATGTGCAACAGTAACAATCCATTGGATGAGAAGCTCAGAAAACTCATCGAAAGTCAGATGTGGGTAATCAAGGCCGTGTTTCTCTGGTTCATACTTGAAGACCTGACCAGGTAGCTTCGCCAAGAGCCGTTTATTGATTACTCCGAACTCACGTTCAACTTGTGATTTATAGTAAGGTTGTCTAGGCGGCGAATAGGTTAGAGTGATACCAAGTTCCAGCGCGGCTTGTTCCAGATCGCGGCTGAGGAAATCTTTGCCATTATCGAGAATTAACTCTTCAGGGATCCCAAACATTGGCCATTGCCATTCTGGTTTTCCACCAAGCTCAGTGATGTTCTTGGGTAAGACAGCCGTTCTCAATGCGTTCATCACTGTTTGAGCTGATGGTGCATCAGGAGAGACCCACACCCCTAGAATTGCCTCACTATACCTGTCGACTAACAGCGTGACCCAAGGCCGGATGAGTACACCAATCCCTAGATCGACATAAGCGTCCGCTTGAGTATGATCTGCTTGTACTTGTTCTAAGTGTTTATGCACGATAGGTGAACTCCTCTGGTAACGGGTCATTTTGTAGGCGTATTCGTGGCTGTACCGAGCTTTGAGCACATCGTATTCATCAAGCTTTTTAATATGAAGACACAGTGTTTTATAGCTTGGAGGTTTGATAAGTTCTTGGCCCCGCCTATGCCGTTCCCGGTTTTCAACATCGATGTTCGCAGCCATGAGTTGATGTGCATCTGTCGCAGGGCGGCGGTCATTATTTAAATGTACGGTTTCGATTGCCCATTCGAGCCAATCTGCTTGCTGCTTGTTGAGCTTTGAATGTCTGTTACCTGAGGGATTTCGTACGAGAGAGAGAACATTTCCTCCGGACTGTTGCCATTTGCGGTACCAGCGTCGAACTGCAGCTTCACTCATTGGCGTCTCTGGTGGGGTGTGGTCTCGTTCTTTACACTGTTTGATATATTTCTTGTGTGTTTGTAGGGCAAAACTAGTTACTGGCTTTTCTGACAGCTTTCCACCATTCTTTCTGTATTCATCCATCTCAGTCATGTAGAAATGACGCATCATAACCTCAGGGTGCTGCTGGGCAGGGACACAAGATAGGTTTATCTGTGTATGTGGCAATTCCCGGTAATAGTCAGAAGTCTCATGCAGCTCAATTTTGCCGCGTTCAGACAAGTCGAATAACTCTTCCGCAGACAGGTATTTCTGTGCCCGTCCTTTGTGCGGGACTAATATGTAGCGTCCACCTGGGCCTTTACCTGCACAGGTATACTTATTACCTAGAATAGAAAGGCAATCGCCATTTGCCAGACTTAATCCAGCCATGAGCCTTTAGTCTTGTTATCGACGGGGACCAATGTCTGCAAATGAATTGCTTTATCCCAGTCAATGGACAATGCTCCGTCCAGAATGAGGCCAGCAATTACTGCACGCACTGAAGGATATGCAGTGGTTAGTGTTAATAGATGATTAAAGTCCAATGGCATGACTTTATGCAGCCAAGCGCTAACTGTATTGATCAACCTTGGTTGAGGCGCTCCCTTGCATAAACTAAGTAAAAAGCGGGCATTCTTTCTTCGCTCAGTCATCAACTCCTCGTCTGTCAGGAGGGTATAACCGATGCCACGTTGCTGAGCGTATTCCTTCAGCGCCCAATATCTTGCCTTGAATTGTGGTGAATGGATATTGGTCTCGTAACGAATATCTACCAATGCCAGACCATCGTTTAATACCAATTCAAAATCAGGATAAACAGTCCTGAATTTGTCTAAAAAATAGAGGCTCACACCATAAGGTTGTGCTCTGTATGACTGTAGTTCCGGATAGGACTCAAATACGGTACAGGCATTTTTTTCGAGGGCGCTTTCAAATGTAATTAAAGCCTGATTGATGCGACTGGCGAAGTAACCCACGAAGTGGGTTCTGAAGCCAGGTTTAATGACTGTCCGAGATACGGTCTGTTTTATCATCTTCACAGGTAGCAGTAATTCGCACCTGGGATCTTCACGAAACAGCGAGTCGAAGACTTCAATCTTTGGCCTATCTTTGGGTATTTCTGTAGAGCCTAAAAATGCCCGATGAGTATTTTGGTGTGTATTATCTGTCATTAAACAATCCATACGTATGGACAAATTTGTTCAAATAAAAGCTCAATTTCTCAATGCTAACTTCAAAAGTTCTCTCAGAAAAGGCTCACCCTCATTAGTGTCATGTTTGGCTCGAGCAGCCTGCCGGTAAACAGTAAGCTCTCCTCCATCGGCCAAACCAATCACCCCGAATGAATTCTTTTCCGTTGAACGGTATGGCCGTGCTTCATCATCAGGCAGAACAAGCCAACAAAAGTCGACATAGTGTTCAGGTGATACTAGTTGGCTAATACTGCCCAGCCCTGACTTGTAATGGAGTTCAAAAATATGAATGTCGACGGGGGATTCAAGGGATTCTTGAACCATTGCAAGTCCGTCATATGACTCTCTGTTATGTTCATCTTTGACGTTATGTAAGACAACGCAGCGTGCTGGTTTTCGGCTGCCAGTCCAAGCGCGGTCTTGGGATAAAGCTAGAATGCTCTCGGCTTCAAACCTAACCGCCGTGTGAACATGAGGCCGAAAGTATGCTGTTCCACGCCCCCGGTTTGTTGCACCATCAAGTGCCGGACGATAGGCGGCCCAGGTTTGTTTGAGTGTGCGAATAGAGATCTGTCCTTTAAGAACTTGCTCTTTGATATTCCCAGTTATTTCGGCAGGGGCGACTCTTTCCAACCGCTCGAGAATTTCCAGTGCTTCAGCAGAAACGTAATCGGGTAGATCGTATAATTCACAGAGAGAGTCATCCGTCGACCGCAGAGAGTTGTAATAGCTTCCAGCTTTTTTATATCGCCAGCATCTGGCTCTGGAAATGTCATAGGTTTCCGAGAGGTTTGCCATCCATTCAGAAAAATTGGCGAAATCCGGCCGCCATAGTTCATTCTGATGAGTCTGCTCTATAAGATGAGCAATTGGTCCCCAGTGCCCACTTTCCAGCTGTTCAATTGCCTGCTCGGTGAGGCCGAATAATCTTTCAGATTTATTGTTCATGAATCTTACAATATAACAATCTAGTCCATCCGTCAAGACTAGGCTGGTAATGCGTTCAAAACGGAAGAAATCTATCGTGCGTTACCACGATTGGATTTATGTCAATTAATGCAAGAGAAACCAACATTAATAAGCTCTGCTACAGTCACGGATTAAGCATTTTGGTTGGGCTGTCAGGATGACAAAACCGCAAACGATTCAAATGTTCCTCCCGTTTGGTAACCCACAAGGAACACGCGTGGCTGGGATAACGACTCGAACAGTCAGGGTCTTTGATACTCCTCTGTAGGGCATGGCAATTAAAGTATGAATCTGCACTATAAAACAATACGTTAGTGTTTTTATGATGACATAAAGAAATGTGAATAAATGCATAAAAAGCTTTAAACCTATTTAAAATACTGTAAATGCATCAAAAACCTATGAATCTCCTTAGCGGGCATGTTCTGGGTGCCAGTATGCAGGTCATAACTGTCTTTGGATTGACTTACAAGACGAACGGTCGTATTATTCTCGTATGAGTAAGATTCCACCTAAATTAAGTAAACGAGAGCAAATACTTGAAGCAGGCGTCAGCCTACTGATGCAGTATGGGTATCATGGCACCGGGCTAAAACGTATTTTAGATGAAGTACAGATTCCGAAGGGCTCGTTTTATGGTTACTTTAAAAGTAAAGAAGACTTTATTGCTGAAGCCATCACCTATTACACAGAAGGGTTTCTTGAAGATTTGAGAGGTTTCCTTAATAACCCATCAGATAATGGCTTCGTAGCTTTAAAGAAGTTTTACAGATCACTGATAAATACAAAGTCCAATAACGACTTCAATAAAGGGTGTTTACATGGCGATCTGATGGGTGAGGTCGCCACAGTCAGTGAAAAATTTAGAGCCAACCTCTATAGGGCTGTTGAAGATTATGTGAAGCTACTTGAAGGTGGTCTTAAGTCTGGACAGGAACATGGGCAGGTCAGAAATGATATTAGTGCCAGAGCCATGGCAGATATGCTCTTTGATAGTTGGCAAGGAGCACTACTTCGCTCCAAACTAAACCAGAGTGTTGCTCCACTGGAGGAGTGTTATACGCATCTTTTTGAGGACTACTTTTTAGTCTGAATTAACGAAAACTGAAAGCAACAAAACTGTTGCTTTTATTTTTCACTAACAATAAGACGACCGGTCGTCGTATGGTAGGTGATGAGCTAATTTACATCTGCCACATTAGATGGACCTTGAAAATGTTTAGTGAGGAGATATGAGTACACAGCAGGCATGTCGTAGTGATGAGATGATCATTAGTAATGTTCAGGCTGTGCTTTTAGCAGCCGGAGCTTCATCACGATATGGTGATGACAAGTTGCTTGCCGAACTTATTATCAACGGCACCAAGCAGTCTGTTATTTGCCACACACTTACTAATTGGCTAGCAGTTTTTGACAACATCATTGTTATGGTTCGTCGTGGGCATATACAGCTGCAAAATCATCTTGAAGGAAGATTTGATAAGGGAAAGATTCAACTTGTGGTTGCAGACGATGCTGACCTAGGCATGGGACATTCAATTGCAGCTGGCGTGAACAAATCCAGTGATTCAGAAGGCTGGATTATCGGACTGGCCGATATGCCTCTTATTCCGAGCAGTGTTATTCAATCGGTTTGTTCGGCCTTGATGAAAGGGGCGCTTATTGCCGTGCCAGTGAGAGAACAGCGTCGAGGTCACCCCGTCGGGTTTGCACGTAGGTATGAGGAACAGCTTCTTGCCCTGAAGGGGGACACGGGAGCAAAAGCCGTCATTACTGAAAACCGTGCTGATGTGACTCAAATACCATCCACAACAGACAGTATTTTTTACGACATTGATAAACCTAGTGATCTAGTTAATGCACCGCAATTCATTGCGGCTAATTAAGGCTTACCAGTCAAGGAAGCTTGCACTACTACAAATTCAACAGGAGAGCGTCATGATTGAATTAAAAGTGAATGGAAAACCATATCAACTGGATGTGGCTGAAGATATGCCTATTCTGTGGGCATTACGTGATGTAATCAAATTAACCGGCACTAAGTTTGGCTGTGGTGCCGCTTTATGTGGTGCTTGTACGATACACCTAGACGGCACACCTACACGCTCTTGTGTTACGCCAGTGTCTTATGCTCAAGGCAAAAACATTACTACCATCGAGTCAATCGGTGAAACTGAAGTTGGTCAAAAGCTCCAGAATGCATGGCATGAGTTAGATGTGGTTCAGTGTGGTTATTGCCAATCTGGACAGATCATGTCGGCAGCAGCACTACTCTCCAACAACAAATCGCCATCAGATGAGGACATTGATAACGCGATGTCGGGCAATGTCTGTCGATGTGGAACCTACTCACGCATCCGTGAAGCCATCAAACAAGCTGCAAAAGCTTAATTAACTGCCAGGGGAATAGTCATGAACTTTAAACTGAATAACCCAGAAACTGATGGCGTTGAACTTCTTACTGATAAAGGTATATCGCGCCGTCGATTTTTAATTGGATCTGCTGGCGCTGGTGCAGGACTGTTGGTGGGCTTTGCTGTATCCCATAAGCTGCTCGCTGGCGTCATAAATGGTGATGAAGCTACTTTTATTCCAAATGCGTTCATTCGAATTTCTACCAGTGGAGACGTCACCCTCATCGTATCAAAAGCAGAGATGGGGCAAAGCGTATATACCTCCCTGCCTATGCTTATCGCTGAAGAACTCGAAGTAGAGCTGGATAAAGTCACGTTAGAGCACGCTCCGGCAGACGACTCAAAATATGCTGACCCAATTTTGGGTGCTCAGGTTACTGGTGCGTCGACCTCTATTAGGGGGGCATGGGAGCCACTAAGACAGGCAGGTGCCGTTGCCAGAGAGGTCTTAATCGCTGCCGCCGCTAAAGAATGGAGCGTGA
This sequence comes from Methylophaga sp., assembly GCA_002706095.1. GTDB lineage: Bacteria > Pseudomonadota > Gammaproteobacteria > Nitrosococcales > Methylophagaceae > Methylophaga > Methylophaga marina. The sequence continues at coordinate 35,029 of PAJP01000012.1, forward strand.
ATGCCTCTGAATGCTATGCCGAAAATGGTGTGGTCAAACTAACAAACTCAGACAGACAGTTCACGTACGGCGAATTAGCAGAAAAAGCGGCCAGTATGCCTGTACCGGAGAAAGTCACGCTCAAGAAACCAGAAGATTTTAAGCTTATTGGTAAACCTATCAAGCGTTTGGATGGTAAAGAGAAAGGTAATGGTACGGCGCATTATGGTATCGATGTCGATTTACCAGACATGAAGATTGCCACTATTGCCATGACACCGATCTTGGGTGGAAAGGTTAAGAAGCTCAATACTCCGAAAGCCAAAGCAATCAAAGGTGTTGTCGAAGTTATCGATATGGGTGACTCTGTCGCTGTTATTGCTACTGATATGTGGACGGCCAAACAGGGTATTGCCGCCCTTGAGATTGAGTGGACGCACGATAAGTTTAAACCACAAAACATGGAAGACATTATTGCTGAACTGGATAAGGCCAGCAAAACAGGTAGCGGCACGGCCAAAGCAGTTATCGCAAGAAACGATGGCGACTTTAGCAAAGCTTATAGTGAAGCATCGGATACCTTTGAAGCCGTGTATCAAATGCCGTTCTTGGCACATTCGCCAATTGAGCCTATGAATGCCACCGCGCTTGTTCAGAAAGATCGCTGTGATATTTGGGCCGGTACACAAGTGCCGACTATTGCTCAAGGTCATGCTGCAGAAATAACCGGTCTACCGGCAAGTCAAATCTTTGTTCATAACCACCAAATAGGCGGTGCATTTGGGCGACGCCTTGATGTCGACTTTATTGATCAAGCCGTGCGTATCGCCAAGCAGGTCAATTATCCAGTCAAACTGGTTTGGACGCGTGAAGAAGATATGCAGAACGATGTCTACAGACCGTATTACTACGACCACCTAAAAGCCGGCTTGAATGACAAAGGCGAACCTGTAGCTTGGCATCACCGTGTAACCGGTGCTTCCATCATGCTTCGTTGGATCCCATCACTGGTTAAAGATGGTCTTGATACGGATGCGGTAGAGTTGGCTCAGAATCCATTCTATGCCCCTGAAAATATTCTTGTTGACTATGTCAGACAGGAAACAAACGGCATGAGACCTGGATGGTGGCGTGGTGTAGGCGCGACGCATAATGCCTTCATGGTGGAGAGCTTTATTGATGAGTTGGCTCATCGTGCCTCGGTTGATCCTGTCACATATCGTCGTAATTTATTGAAGCACCATCCTCGCGCCTTGGGTGTGCTGGAACTCTGTGCAAAGAAGGTCGACTGGGGTAAAAAACTCCCTGCTAATCACGGTCTGGGCATATCTGTGTTCGAAGGTTTTGGAACTTATCTTGCTCAAGTTGCAGAAGTGAAAGTGGAAGATGACGAAGTGAAAGTCATTCGTGTGGTCGCTGCAGTGGACTGTGGAATGGTTATCAACCCTAATCACGTTGTCGCTCAAATCGAAGGTGGCATTGTCTACGGATTAACGGCTGCACTCTGGGGAGAAATTACCATCGAGAATGGTGTTATCAATCAGAAGAACTTTGACACTTACCAACTGCTGAGGATGAACCAATTACCTAACATTGAGGTGCATTTGGTGAAAAGTGCTGAGGCTCCTGGAGGCATCGGTGAACCAGGTACAGCTGGTATCGCACCAGCTGTGACGAATGCCATCTATGCAGCATCGAAGAAACGGATTCGTGAGCTACCTGTTTCCAAGCACTTAGATGCTTATTAAGCAATGATGTTGAGTTACGGTTATGAATTCACCTGACTTAGATGTACTCAAGCGTGCTGAAGAGTGGCTAGCTGCCGGTCACGCAGCATACCTTTTCACTGTCATCAAAACCTGGGGCTCAGCGCCAAGAGTCCCAGGCTCTATTCTTGTCTTACGTGAAGACGGCCATTTAATCGGTTCGGTCTCTGGCGGGTGTATTGAGGATGATTTAGCGGACAAAGCAAAAGCTGGAGCTCTTCCACGTACACCGGAAGTGCTTCGCTACGGCCTCACTCGCGATGAAGCGCAGCGCTTTGGTTTGCCCTGTGGTGGCGAGTTAGCGATATTTTGTGAACCATTATCTGATAAAGCCAAGCTGACCAGTATCATCAGTGGTATTGAGTCCCATCAATTACTACGCCGTTCTGTTCATATGAAAACCGGTGAGGTGACGATAGAAAATGCCATTCCAGGCAGTGAGCCGACACTGGAAGGTGACTTTTTTCACAGCTACTTTGGTCCGAAATTACGTTTGATCATCATTGGTGCTAATCAACTCGGCGCGGTGCTGGCCAATATCGCCACGACGTTGGATTATGAGGTCATCGTTTGTGATCCAAGAGAAGAGGTGGCGAGTGAATGGCAAGTATCAGGAAGCCAGTTACTTCAAATGATGCCCGATGATGCAATCGTCAAATTGAACCCGGATTCGCATACGGCTATCGTGGCCGTTACACATGATCCCAAGCTTGATGATATGGCCTTGTTAGAAGCTCTAACGAGTAATGCTTTCTATGTCGGTGCACTGGGCTCTAAAAAGAATCAGGTTAAACGTCGAGAAAGAATGAGAATGTTTGATCTAACTGAGGCAGAAATTTCTCGCCTCAGAGGACCTGTAGGCATAGCCATTGGTAGTCGGACTCCTGCCGAGATAGCTGTATCGATATTGGCAGAAATTATTCAAACTCAAACTCAGCAGAGAGAAACCGCTAGTTCGCAGGAGGAAATAACACCCACTGCTAAAGCATCGGCGTGTGGCTAATCTGGAAAACTCATGCAAATCGGCCAAACAATTTATTTTGATTATCAAGCATCCACACCTCTCGCTCCAGAAGTCTCTGCGGCCATGCAGCGGGTTCGACAGAATAGCTTTGCCAATCCGCATTCAACTCAGCACATTCTGGGGCGACGATCTGCAAGTGAAATCGACCAAGCTCGAAAAAGTATTGAAGATGTAATTGGTGCGGCACCAGAAGAAATTATCTTCACATCAGGCGCTACAGAGGCAAATAACCAGGCTATAGCCAGTGTTATGTTTGGTAACACCTCTGGACGTAAGAAAGTCCTGATCAGTGCTATCGAGCACAAATGCATCAAGAATGCCGCCTACTTTTATGCTCAAAAATTAGGATATGTTGTAGAGGAAATTCCAGTACTAGCAACGGGTATCATCGATATGAAGGCCTATAAAAGCATGCTCTCTGAGCAGGTTTTATTGGTTTGTATCATGGCGGTGAATAACGAAATCGGTACGATACAGCACATCAGTAAACTGGCATCGCTCGCCCATGATTGCGGTGCCTTATTTCACTGTGACGCAGCTCAGGCTCCAGAAGCTTTAGATATAGATGTAAAAGCATGGAATGTAGACATGTTGAGCCTGTCCGCTCATAAGGTCTATGGCCCGAAGGGGATTGGTGCACTGTTTATGAAAAACAGCTTGCAGGCTGAGTTGCCACCATTAATAAATGGTGGGGGGCAGCAAGCTGGAATGCGCTCAGGCACTTTACCAACGGAGTTATGCGTCGGTTTCGCGACAGCATTAACGCTGTCCAAGCAATGGGCAAATGATAGAAGACCAAGACTGAAAGAGCTCAGAGATTACTTTGTAACTGAACTCACAAACTCAGATATTGATTTTCGAATTAATGGGCACTCGCAATACCGTCATCCTGGTAACTTGAATATCCAGCTTCTTGGCTGTAATGCGTCAGAGCTGCTGACAATGATGGAACCTTATGTCTGTGCATCTACCGGGTCAGCATGCAACAGCGAAATGCTCCTTCCATCACATGTACTCAAATCAATAGGCTTGTCAGATGAAGAAGCGACTTCATCTATACGGTTTAGCTTGGGCAGATACACGTCATATGCCCAAATTGATGCGATAGTAGAAAAGCTGTCGGTGAGTATCAAATCACTCTGCGTATAAGCACTAAGGCAAAAAAAAGAGGAGCTCGGGGTACAAACGAGCTCCTCAAAAACACTACTAGAGAGAGGAAAAGTAATCCTTGGCAGAGGCCTCTCTTTGCTTCCTGAGGCGAGAAGCCTACAGCCAAGTAAGCTGAAACAAAAAGGGGCTTATGCTGTGGCTAAGCCATAACGAGGTGCTGGTTCAGGGTTCGCAAACTTGGGAGTCAGCTCGCGACGAGCAGCTTCCCAACGTGCCCAGTCTTCACCATCTTGCAGAGTAGGAATAGTCACTAACTCACCCTGGTCAAGCCCTGCCAGTGCAGCGTCAACCAAGTCTTCTGCAGTCATCATTTTTGGTGACTCTTTTTGCTTGGCATAACCTGCCACATCCCAGAATTCGGTAATTGTGCCGCCAGGTAAGACTGTCTGAACTCGAACACCTTTATCGGCGAGGTCACGCTGTAGAGTGTGGCCAAAGCTTAATACATACGATTTAGAGGCACTGTAAACACCGTTCAATAATTCAACGGCAATACCAACTACAGAGCTGATATTGATAATGGTGCCTGCGTTTCTTTCAACGAAAGCCGGTGCAGCTGCGTAGGTCAAACGTGTCAGGGCAGTGATATTGAGATTAATCATTGCTTCCATTTCATCAACATCGTTATCCAGCACAGAGGAAACAGCGCCAACACCAGCATTATTAACAAGCATGGTTATGCTCTTGTCAGCTTTAAGCGTTTCTTCAACATCATGCAGTTCGTTTTTATTGTTCAAGTCGGCAGCAATTGTTTTCACTGAGCGACCGGTCTCTGAAGTTAGCTTACTGGCGAGCGTATTTAGACGATCTTTATTGCGGGCTACCAAAATAAGGTCATAACCACGCTTTGCAAGACGATCAGCATAGATGGCACCAATACCTGTTGATGCGCCGGTGATTAATGCTGTTCCTTTAGTTGAGTGTGTTGTAGCAGTCATAAAAGTTCTCCTTTAAGGAAATTGCTCGACGAAAAATGTCTGAGTGAGTGTTATTCTGAACCTCACGCGAAATGACTGCAATGACATATATACAAGCATTTAGGACAATCTTTTGTTTTCTGCTTGTAATGGGGGTTTAGAGAGGTTTATGTAAGTTATGTGGTTGTAAATTCTATATTTGTAGTGATTTCTATGCAAGCTTTGTTATAATTAATAAGTGTCTTTATATGTATGTATACAATAAATAATGTCTACAGGGGTTTGTCATGCATAAAATTGGCTTGGTCGTATTTCCTAACTTTCAAACACTCGGTCTTGCGGTGGCAACCGTGTTTGAATACGCGAATCTTTTACACACCGAAGCTGTATATGAGTTTCACCTCGTATCAGAGCATGGTGGCCCTGTAATGACGTCTCAATCATTCTCGGTAAACACTGAACGATTAACGAATAACTCCTATGACACCTTAATAGTCGGAGGAGATAATGACTGCAACATTCCATCTGAAAGGTTGATCGATTACCTAAGAAATGCCCCAGAACAGATAAGACGAATCGCGTCGATCTGTACTGGGGCTTATTTACTTGCAGAAGCGGGGTTGCTTGATGGGAAACGTGCCACAACGCATTGGTATCATGCCAATGACTTTCGCAAACGCTACCCTAAGATTGAACTTGATGAAGACCGTATCTTCGTCGTCGATGGACAAATATGGACATCAGCAGGATTAAGTGCGGGCGTTGATCTCGCACTTGCGATTGTTGAAAAAGACTTAGGCGCTGAGCTTGCTCGGCAGGTAGCCAGAAAGTTAGTCGTCTACCAACGCCGTGGTGGTGGACAATCGCAGTTTTCAGCACTGCTAGAAATGGATGCCAAGACTGATCGCGTGCAAAGTGTATTGGCTTATGCCAAGGAGAATCTGCGAGAGGAGTTATCAGTGGAGGCACTCGCGGAAGTCGCTAGACTCAGTCCACGTCAGTTTAGCCGTGTGTTCAGAGAGGAGACGGGGCAGTCACCTGCGAAAGCCGTGGAGCTTATTCGTGTTGAAGCCGCACAATTAATGATTGAGACAAGCCAGCACCCACTTGATGTGATTGCCCGTGAGACCGGCTTTGGCGACCGAGAGCGAATGAGGCAATCCTTCATTCGCGTGATTGGTGAATCACCACAGGCTATCAGGCGGGTATCATCAAAAGCCAGGGTATCAATTTGAGTCTTCGATCAATTAAAAGTTAAGGTGGCCATCAACACAAGTAATAGCATTTCCGCCAACTCTAATCGCTTCAGTCGTTATGGAAAGTTTGAGTTGTCCAGCCCGGCCAAGCACTGAACCTTGCGAAGCGAGTAGCTCATTACCGAACTCAGATGTTTGCCGCGTATGTTGAATATAAGCAGCAACACTTCCATTGCCACTTCCGCAAACGGGATCTTCATTGACACCATGTGCAGGTGCAAATGCTCTTACTTCAATTGATGAGGGTTTTCCTTCGGGCTGTTTACCGAAGATCACAACGCCCGTGCGATTATCGATTTGATCATTTATTTTCATTCGTTGCAGGTCGGGCTCACACTGAAGAACATGGTAGGAACTAGGTAGTTGTGCGACTAGCCAACGTGGACCTACATCTACGATATAGGGCGGCATATCTTGTTGCAGATTTGTGCCTAAAGTAGATTCCAATTCTGCAGTTTCATCACTATCCAATGCTGAGAATTTAGGTGTAGGCAGATCGAAGAATATCCACTGTGCACCGTCAGTTGTCTGCTCGATATTTAACGTGACTAGGCCCGCACCACATTGCTGAACCAGCTTACCTTCTCTAGCCTTGACCAAACTGGCTTCCAATAAAGCATGCGCAGTACCGATAGTCGGGTGACCGGCAAAGGGCAGCTCGGCATTGGGCGTAAAAATACGCACATGATAGTCGGCGCCTTCTTCCGTCACCGGTACGATAAACGTCGTTTCCGACAAATTTGTCCAGTTAGCAATCTGCTGCATCTGCTCGGTCGACAGTCCCTTCGCGTCGAGGATGACTGCAACCGGGTTACCCTTGAAGGGTACGGTCGTAAAGACATCGACTGTTTTATACGCTAGCTGATTCATAGTGTGACCTTAGTATTTATTTTTAGGCTGTGGCGAAAACCTGTTTCGGGTGCTGCTCACGAATAGGCAGGTTAACCACTGCCGCAATAGCAGCCAATACAATATCGGCATACCACATCCATTCGTAACTACCGCTTTGTGCCAGGGTAATGCCACCTAACCAGGCTCCAAAGAAACCGCCAATCTGGTGGCTAAATAAGGCAAAGCCAAACAGCGTCGCCAAGTAACGTGCGCCGAATAATTTACCAATCAAACCGGCGGTCGGAGGAACAGTAGCAAGCCAGGTCACACCAAGCACGGCAGCAAAGAGATAAAAGGTAAATTCTGTTTTCGGCGCCATTAAATAGATAATGATGGCGATGGCACGCGATGCATACATCCAGAATAAGATCATTTTCATCCGCCGTGTTTGGCCAAGCCAGCCTGCCCAGATACTGCCCACCACATTGGCAAGACCAATAATCGCGAGCGATGTTGAACTCACGGTGGCAGGCAGGTGGCAAAGGCCAATCTCACCCGGTAAATGGGTAACCAGAAACGCGATATGGAAGCCGCAAGTAAAAAAGCCAACATTCAGGCAAAAGTAGCTTTTGTCTCTAAAAGCAATCTTAAGCTGCTCACGTAAGCCTATTGATGGCGTGTCATCAACAACCTGCACCTGCTTTTTATGGTGTTTATCACGTAGTGGCAAGGCCAGAAGAATGGTCGAAAGAGACGTTACTGCCAGGGTAATAATGGCAACCACCCAGTTAAAGGAGTTAATCAAGGCCTGAGTGATGGGGGCAAAAATAAACTGCCCCATAGAGCCGCCCGCATTGATATAACCTGACGCCATCGAGCGATGCTCTGCCGGTAAGCGTCTTGCCGCCGCACCGATTAGGATTGAAAAACTGCCCGCGCCAGCCCCGGCAGCGGTGAGAATTCCTATCGCAAAGACCAATCCAAAACCCGAACTCATATAGGGTGTCATAGCTAAGCCAAGGGCTAATATCAATGTTCCAAGTACGATGACGCTGAATGATCCGACACGATCAGCCAACATGCCGAACAATGGTTGGGCTGCTCCCCAGGTGAACTGTGCAACAGCCATGGCAAAACTGATGGTAACGATACCCAATCCAGTGAAGTCATTTATCGGCGAGACGAACAGTCCCATGGACTGGCGTATTCCCATGGTGATGGCGAGAATCGCTGCGGCAGAAAGGACTAATGTCCAGAAGGCTGTGCGTTGGTTCATGAAGTTCACTTAAAGTAATAAGATTTAATTCAATCAAGTATTGCAATTATGTAGCCGTGACTATATATTTATTTTTCAGAATCTACAAGAGGTAGGTATGGCTGGTCGCCCAAGACAATTCGACATTGATAAAGCAGTAGAAAGCGCGCTGTTCCTGTTCATAGAAAAAGGCTATGAAGGAGCTACTTTTGCTGAATTAATCAGTGCAATGAAGATTAGTCCTCCTAGCTTTTATGCCGCTTTTGGCAGTAAAGAACAGCTATTCCATAGGGCTTTAGAGTTGTATGTTGCCAGGATCAGGGCGATCAGAGACGAAGCAATAGCAAAGCCTAACGCCCGTGCAGTTGTTGATCATTTGCTTCATGAACTGAGCAAAGAAGTCAGTCGGGACTCTTCTGCTAAAGGTTGTCTCCTCGTACAAGGTGCACTGGTGTGTAGCGATAATGCAGTACGAGTGAGAGATGAACTTCAACGTGAGAGAGAGGCAATGACTTCAGCGTTGACTAAACGTTTTAGACATGCAGAAAACACTGGTGATAGTAGTCTGCCAGGTTCGGCAGATGATATTGCTCGACTTACAACGATGGTTATTGCGGGCCTTGCTACCCAGGCTGCGAGTAAGGTTCCGATGGACTTGATCGACGCGGCTATTAAGTCTTACATAGCTTTATTTAAAGAGTAAACGAGAGGGAATCTGGTGTTCCCTATTTTTTCGCCTAATTATGTAGCTACAGCTACATAATATTTATTGAGGTATCTGATATGAGAAAAAATCTATTCCAACCATTGAAATTAGGACGCTATGAACTAACCAACCGCATAGCATTGCCACCATTAACCCGTTGCCGAAGCACACAGCCCGGCAATATTGCTAATGAGCTCATGGCTAGCTATTACCGACAAAGAAGTAGTGCTGGTTTTATGGTGACAGAAGGTACAGTCATTGAGCCGCGAGGACGCGGCTATGCGTGGACACCAGGAATCTATACACCAGAGCAAGTTGAAGGTTGGAAAAAAGTTACAAAAGCAGTGCATGAGGAAGGCGGTATTATTTTCGCCCAGCTATGGCATGTGGGACGTGTTTCGCACACTGCACTGCAGCCAAATGGAGATGCACCGGTGGGCCCATCAGCAATTACTGCTAACCAAGTGAAGGTATTTATCCCTACCGGTCCGGGCGAGGGGGCACTGGCGGAACCAACAGCACCAAGAGCTCTGAGTAACAGTGAAGTTAAGGATGTGGTTAAGCTCTATGCGGATGCGGCTCGAAATGCACTGGACGCAGGATTTGATGGTGTTGAGATCCATGGTGCAAATGGTTATCTACCAAACCAGTTCCTTTCGATTCATACGAATCACCGTGATGACGAGTATGGCGGCTCATTAGAAAATCGTTTGCGCTTTTTAAGTGAAGTGGTGGAAGCCGTTGCGGCGGTAGTAGGACCTGATCGAATGGGGGTGCGATTTGCACCACTCTTTACAAGCACGGACGACAACACTCGTACCTATCTTGGTCTTGTCGAGGATGATCCTCACACGACTTATATTGAGGCAATAAAGGTTCTCGAAAAAGTAGGCATAGCTTATGTCTCATTGGCTGAAGCAGATTGGGAGAACGCGCCAGAGATGCCTGAAGACTTCCGACGAGCCGTAAGACAAACATTCAGTGGAAGCATCATGTATGCAGGTAAATATACGGCAGAAAAGGCAGCTCAAATCATTGAGAATGAGTTAGCCGATTTGGTCGGTTTTGGTCGGCCATTTATTGCTAATCCTGACCTGCCTGAGCGTATTGCCAACAGATGGCCATGGAACGAACTTAATCCCGCGACGTTGTATGGCGGCGCTGAAGAAGGCTATACCGACTATCCCACGTATACCAGTCAACAAGACATTAGTTTGGCCGTAGGCTGAAATATGTTAAACATTGGGTCATTGGGCTAGAGCGAGCAAGAACTTGTATTGTTTCTCGAATTTTTATTGAATTGAACTGATGAAGTTTTCTTGATCAATATATAAATGTTCTCTATATTTTCTCATTATGGAAAGCCTCTTTTATGAGGCTTTCTGTTTTCAGAAATTTGGGAGCAATTATTGATTTATGCGTGCTGGCACTGGCGAGCAATCATGGCAAAAAATGATCGCCCTAGTGGATATGAACTGTTTCTTTGCTCAAATCGAGCAGCAGGATTATCCATATTGGCGAAACCGGCCCGTAGGTGTGACCAATGGGAAGTTAGGTAGCACCATCATCACGGCTTCATACGAAGCTCGCAGCTATGGTGTTAAAACGGGGATGAGACTAAAAGAAGCCCGACAGCTATGCCCTGACATCATCCAAGCACCTAGTAGGCCCAACCGTTATGCCGATGTTTCCTCGGCCATCATGGAATCATTATTGGCTATATCACCAACTGTAGAGGTGTATTCAGTTGATGAGGCTTTTCTGGATTTAACAGACTGCCAGTCAATTTATAAGGGCGCTGAACATATCGGACGCCTGATTAAAGACACCATAAGCGAAGTATCAGGGCTCACCTGCAGCGTAGGCATCAGCGGTGATAAAACGACGGCTAAATTTGCAGCCAAGCTAAATAAACCGGATGGCTTAACCATAATAGAACCTTGGAATGCTGAAGCTCGCTTAGCCAATGAAGCGGTCACTGAATTGAGTGGCATCAATACAGGAATAGCGAGCTTCCTAGCTCAGTACGGCATCTATAAATGTGGTGATATGAAAAAGGTGCCTATGAGCCTTATCGCCAAACGGTTTGGTAACCCGGGACGGCGAATCTGGCTAATGGCCCAGGGAAAAGATCCAGAACCTGTGATGACAGAAGTGAAAGATCACAAATCGATAGGTCACGGGAAAGTTATGCCACCAGGCACAAGAGACAAGACCATCTTGTTGACCTATTTTCAACATATGTCTGAAAAAGTAGGCATCAGGCTAAGGATGCATCAGTTCCAGTCAGATACCTTCTTTATTGGCGTTAAGACACAACTGGGCTGGCTCTCAACAAAGATTAAGTTGCAAAACACTACTGATGACGGTGGCACTATCTATAAAGTTTGCCTGGACTTTGTAGATGAGCAATACCGTGGTCAGGAGTGTCGCCAAGTACAAGTCACAGCGCTTTCACCTGAACAAGGTAAACAGCAGGATCTATTTATCGATAACAACGCTAAGCAGAGGCGTGAATCGTTAAATCAGGCTATGGATGATATAAATCAACGCTATGGTGAGTTCACTGTGGCACCGATGCGTGTCATTGGCAGGAGCGAAATGCCAAATGTGATCGCGCCGGCATGGAAGCCTACAGGGCACAGGAAGACTATCTGATGTGCGGTGGTGTGTACTTCCAGCATGGTGATGATGTCCTAAGGATTTTTTATCCCAACCCTAAGGCTGTGCTACCCATTCTCATGACCGACGGTGAAGTACAGTTGATTGCATGGGGACGAAGGCAGAAACAGACAGGTAACCTACCAATGACAGGTTGGGCGAGGCTAGATTCTATCTATGCTGGCAGGTGGGACAAGTACTTTCCTAAGCCTGTGAAGATACCTGTTCTTAGTTTCATGGAAAAAGACTTGGAAGGCATGAGCCACTGGTATGACTTACAGAAAGGACAATTTATCCAAGGGCTGCTAGCAAAGGATGGCAATGAAAGGCGAGTCTATGTCGTGACTATTGAGCCAGAACTTGAGGATGCTCAAATTCACAGTCGTTGGCCACGAATCGTTCAAAAAGGTGAACGTTCGAGAATTAATCAATTTGATATGTAGTTAGGAATGTAGGTGAAAGGACTTAAAGCAGATTTATTTTTGGCGGCATTATTGCTGCCATTTACAGTAACCGCAGAACCAACAGAATCATTCAGCAAGGCCAAAAAGCTGATGATGGAGAAGGTCTACTTTGACCATAAGGAAACGCTGTATTGTGGTGCAGCCTTTGATGAGAAGAAGCGGGTCACCTTGCCCTCCGGCTTCTATACAGAAAAGCATAAAAAACGAGCGAATAGAGTTGAGTGGGAGCATATTTTATGTTGACTTAGCAACATGTTATATATGATTAACTGACTGCTTTATATACATATATGCTCATATAACTATTTCTAATTCAAGTTAAGCTTGTCGATA
>PAJP01000013.1 GCA_002706095.1 Methylophaga sp.
GACATTTTTGTCAGGAACAAAAATGGACAGCGATAGCTGCCCGAAGGGTGAAGTGCAGGGAGGCACTTCATCAAAGTAGGTCACCGATAACGGCTCCTGCGTTATCGGCATACATCACATCCGTGTAAATAACGGCCAGGCTTTAATACAAAAAAGCCCAGTCGACATCTGTCGTCTGGTTTTTATTTATCTAATGTTTAGACCGTGACCAACTTGAACGAAGTGACCGCCAATCGCTCCTGCATTGGCGGCATACCGTCCATAACAAAAACGTCAGGAACGTTTTTGCACGACCGCAGGGAACCCGAAGAGTCAGCCACACGGAGGTGGCTGATAAAGTAGGTCACCGATAACTGCTCCTGCGTTATTGGCATACATGACATCCTTGTAAATAACCGCCAGGCTTTTTATTATCTGCCGTTCAGACGTGTATACGTGAACGAAGTAACAGCCAATGGATTATGCATTTAAACTGAATGGGGTAGGAGCAAATTGAGACTGCCCTAAATTTCATAGCCTCCCTAAAAAGTCGATATGAATGGTGTAATTCTCGACTTGTACTAACTCACAGTATTTCAGCCAAGCTATTTTGATTAGTCAGTTTACTGACAGCAATAGAAAAACTGTTGGTATAATTAGCTTTTATTTCTAACATCGCGATATTTTGTACATAAAACTAGACGCCAGTCTTTATTACTGTTATTCTTACTTGCAGTTTTTAAAACCCCCTCCAAAATTAAGTTAATTCAACTCATCAATCGATGTGTTCAAGGCATTTCTATATCAAAATCCCATTCTTAGGTAATACATGAATCTGACAGAACTGAAAAAGCAGTCAGCTGCTGAATTAATGGAACTGGCTCTCTCCATGAATCTTGAGGGCTTAGCAAGAAACCGAAAACAAGAACTTATCTTTGCCATAGTCAAAGCGCACTCTAAACAAGGCGAAGATGTTATCACGACAGGTGTATTAGAACTCTTACCAGATGGTTTTGGTTTTTTAAGATCACCCGAAGATTCCTACGTTGCCGGTCCTGATGATGTTTATGTCTCACCTAGCCAGATTCGTCGTTTCCACCTTAGAACTGGCGACACAATAAAAGGTAAAATTCGTCCACCCAAAGATAGTGAGCGTTATTTTGCCTTGGTTAAAGTAGAAGAAATTAACTACGAAAAACCTGATAAGTCTAGAAATAAAGTCCCTTTTGAAAATCTCACGCCGCTCTTCCCCAATGAACGTTTTACATTAGAGCGGGGTAATGGAAGTACCGAAGACCTGACAGCACGTGTTATCGATCTTGCTTCACCACTAGGCAAAGGACAACGTGGTTTGATTGTTGCTCCGCCTAAATCAGGTAAGACAATGATCATGCAGTCAATCGCACAGTCAATTGCCTCTAACTATCCCGATAGTGATCTGATTGTGTTGCTGATTGATGAGCGTCCTGAAGAAGTCACGGAAATGCAACGATCTGTCAGAGGTGAAGTCGTTTCCAGTACGTTCGATGAGCCTGCCTCACGACACGTACAGGTTGCTGAAATGGTGATCGAGAAAGCGAAGCGCCTTGTTGAGCATAAACATGATGTGGTTATCTTACTTGACTCTATTACTAGACTTGCCCGTGCTTATAATACTGTTTCACCATCATCGGGTAAGGTTTTGACTGGTGGTGTTGATGCCAATGCCTTACAACGTCCGAAGCGTTTCTTTGGTGCTGCTAGAAATATTGAAGAAGGTGGCAGCTTGACAATCATTGCCACAGCCCTGATTGAAACTGGCTCTCGAATGGATGAAGTCATCTTCGAAGAGTTCAAGGGTACTGGTAATATGGAAGTATTGCTCGAACGCAAACTTGCTGATCGTAGAATGTATCCTGCCATCAATGTGACACGTTCAGGCACGCGTCGTGAAGAACTGCTGACAACAGAAGAAGATCTCCAAAAACTTTGGATCTTGAGAAAAATTATTGCTCAGATGGAACCTGTTGAAGCCATGGAATTCTTAATGGATAGGTTAAAATCGACGAAAACAAATGTTGAGTTTTTTGATTCAATGAAACAGGGGTAATCAAACTCTGTGCTTCCACCCGCCATATTTATTATGGGGCCTACAGCAGCAGGAAAAACAGATATTGCTATCGCCCTTGCAAAGAAGTATCCAGTAGAGATCATCAGTGTCGATTCCGCGCTTGTCTATAAAGGCATGGATATCGGCACTGCAAAACCAAACCGTTCCGTTCTAAGCCACTATCCTCATCATTTAGTTGATATTGTCGAACCTCACGAGCCTTATTCTGCTGGTCAATTCAAAGAAGACGCCCTCAATCTGATGGCTGATATTACAGCCAGAGGTAAAGTTCCTTTATTGGTTGGCGGAACAATGCTCTATTTCAGAAGTCTTCAATATGGACTTGCTGACTTGCCTCCTGCAAATATGCTCATTAGAGAAAAGCTAAATCTGGAAATGCAGCAATTGGGCATTGAAGCCTTACACAACCGGTTAAAAGAAATCGACCCAGTCTCAGCAGCACGAATACATCTTAACGACCCACAGCGTTTACAACGTGCTCTGGAAGTATTTGAAGTATCGGGTAAAAGTCTGACTGAGTTGACTCAAGCAAACCATGAGAGTTTTGACTATAAAGTCACTAAGATCATTGTTTCACCATTTGATAGAGCCATTCTTCACAACAGAATAGCTGAGCGATACCAGACAATGATGAATGCAGGCTTTATTGAAGAAGTGAAAACATTATTTAATCGAAATGACTGTCATGCGAACTTACCATCAATACGTGCAGTCGGTTACCGGCAGGCATGGTCATATCTTGAAGGTAAGTACGATTATGATGAATTTGTTTATCGTGCAATTGTTGCCACACGTCAGATGGCGAAACGCCAGCTAACCTGGTTACGATCCCAGAATGATGGAATCTGGTTTGATAGTGGTTTAGCCTTGCCTATCAATGATGTAGAACGATACTTAACAGAGCAAGTACCCGAGTTGACGAATAATGCTTGACGATTCTGTTAAGGCTTTTAGAATGAGATATTAAACAGTCAAAAATAATAACAATATATGGAGTGAAAGATGGCAAAAGCACAGACTCTTCAGGACCCTTTCTTGAATGCTTTAAGAAAAGAAAATATTCCAGTTTCTATTTATTTAGTAAACGGTATCAAACTTCAAGGTCAGATTGATTCCTTCGATCAGTTTGTCATCTTACTTAAAAACTCTGTCAATCAAATGGTATACAAGCATGCTATATCAACTATCGTGCCTGCACGTAATGTTAATGTTAACCAAGAAGAATAGGAGTATTTGATTGTTCGACAGACCGGATATTCAAACAGCTTTCGATGATGCGTCAGAGAAAGAAGCTGTTGTCTTGGTTCATCTGAATTTTAATGATCCAGATTACGATGATTCTCAACAAGAGTTTATTGAATTAGTTGGCTCAACAGGTGCAGCGATTGCAGCGATTATTCAAGGAAAACGTCATCGCCCCGATCCTAAATTTTTTGCTGGTAGTGGTAAAGTTGATGAAATTGCAGAGCATGTACATGCCTCGCATGCAGCCTTAGTCATTTTTAACCATGAGTTGTCACCTAGTCAGGAAAGAAATCTTGAGCAGAAACTCAAATGCAGGGTGCTGGGCAGAACAGGTCTGATATTGGATATTTTTGCCAGAAGAGCACGTTCTCATGAAGGTAAACTCCAAGTTGAACTAGCCCAACTTCAGCATTTATCAACGCGACTAGTTCGAGGCTGGACTCACCTTGAGCGGCAAAAAGGTGGTATCGGACTACGTGGACCTGGTGAAACTCAGCTGGAGACAGACCGACGCTTACTAGGCCAACGTATCAAGTCACTTAAGAAGCGTTTGGGTAAAGTTCAGTCACAACGGGAGCAAGGCCGACGTTCACGACAGCGAGGCGGTGTACCTGTTGTGTCTCTGGTTGGTTACACAAACGTAGGCAAGTCCACATTATTTAACAAAATGACGTCAGCTAAAGTTTATGCTGATGACCGATTATTTGCGACATTAGACCCTACTTTAAGAAGAGTTAAGCTACAAGCAACTGAACTTCTCATCATGGCAGACACGGTCGGTTTTATACGTGACTTACCTCATGATCTCGTCGAGTCATTTAGTTCGACACTTGAAGAGACACGTGATGCTGAACTGTTGCTACACGTCGTTGATTGTGGCGCGAATGATCGTGATGATCTTATTCATCATGTGAATGAGGTTTTAAAACAAATCGAAGCTGATGAAGTCCGCCAGGTAATTATTTATAACAAAATAGATAAGGTCGATGATATTTCACCGCGTATCGACAGAGATGATGAGGGTAATATTAACCGTATTTGGTTGTCGGCAAGAACAGGTGCAGGGCTGGAATTGTTACGAGAAGCCCTACATGAATATTTTCCAGAAGAATCACTTTCTGAATATGTTGATGCCTAGATACGGTTTTGGTTGCTTATAGTGACCATGTCCGTAAAATAGGCGTGTTTGAAATAAATTCTCTGTTTTTTCAATTTGGAGAGCTACATGGCTTGGAATGAACCCGGAAACGGTGGTAAAGACCCGTGGGGTAATCGTGGCAATGATGGGCCACCTGATTTAGACGAAGTTATCCAGAATATGCAACGTAAGCTTGGTGGCATTTTTGGTGGTAAAGGTAATAATAACAATAACAACTCATCAGGTCGGGGCGGTTTCTTTGGTTTTGGTTTGATTGCCATAATTGCTTTTCTGGTGTGGATCGCCTCAGGGATATACATAGTCGACCCAGCTGAGCGTGGCGTTGTTCTTCGTTTTGGTCAATATGCCACTACAACTATGCCTGGACCACATTGGCATCTGCCGAGCCCAATTGAAAAAGTAGAAGTGGTCAACGTTGAAGAAATTCGTACAGCTGAGATTGGTTACAGAAGCGGTGGTAGTCGAGGTGGTGGCACCATTCACTCTGAGTCACTGATGTTAACTAAAGACGAAAATATTATTGATCTCAAGATTGCCGTACAGTACAGAGTACAAGATGCACCGGCGTATCTTTTCAACGTCAGAAATCCTGATGTTATTTTGCGTCAAATGATGGAAAGTGCAGTACGTGAAACAGTAGGACGTTCAAATATGGACTTCGTCTTAACTGAAGGTAGAAGCGCGATCGCTAACAGTACTGAGCAACTCTTACAGACAATGCTTGATTCGCATGAAATGGGCTTGTTAGTCACAAGTGTGAATATGCAAGATGTTCAGCCACCCGAGCAAGTTCAAGCAGCATTTGCTGACGTAGTAAAAGCGCGCGAAGATGAAGTTCGTCAAAAGAATCAGGCAGAAGCCTATTCAAATGATATATTGCCGAAAGCCAGAGGTAGAGCGTTTAGAATTGTTCAAGAAGCTGAAGCATATAAGAGTCAAGTTATTGCAAAAGCAGAGGGTGATGCGAGCCGTTTCACGCAAGTCATGACGGAGTTTAATAAAGCACCCGACATTACAGCTGAGAGACTATACCTTGATACAATGGAATCCGTGTTTTCCAAGAGCCAAAAAGTGATGGTTGATATGGAAAATGGCGGTAGTAATGTACTTTATCTACCATTAGACCGCATGAATCGTCGTAACAGCAGTCCAACACAACTGGATTTAGATAGCTTTAATTATCCGTCATCTACGTCGGCTAATACTTCATCTTCAAACAAAAGCTCATCAAGCGATGATGCTCGTAGCAGAGGAGGTCGCTAAATGAGTTCCCGTTTGACACTGATTTTAATTTTACTGGCACTAGCTGTCATCACTTTATCATCATCTATTTTTGTTGTTGATGAGCGTCAAAAAGTACTTCTGCTCAGATTAGGTCAGATTGAAAAGGCTGACTTTAAGCCTGGTATTCAT
Source organism: Methylophaga sp. (assembly GCA_002706095.1). Classification (GTDB taxonomy): domain Bacteria; phylum Pseudomonadota; class Gammaproteobacteria; order Nitrosococcales; family Methylophagaceae; genus Methylophaga; species Methylophaga marina. The sequence goes on from PAJP01000013.1 coordinate 5,907, forward strand.
TTCAAAACACCTTTTGTCACAGATGTTCGTAAGTTTGATGCTCGTGAAATGGCACTCGATGCACAACCTGCTAGATACCTGACAGGTGAGAAAAAGAATGTCATAGTCGACTCTTTCATCATTTGGCGTATCAGCGATGTGGCGACCTATTTCAGATCCATGAGTGGTGACGAAGACCGTGCGGCATCGCGATTATCGCAAATCATCAAGGATGGTTTACGTGCAGAGTTTGGACGTAAGACAATTCAAGAAGTCGTGTCTGGTGACCGTGTGGCAATGGTTCAGGATATTCTGACAGAAGCTAACCGTGTAGCGGAAGGCTTTGGTATTTCTATCTCAAATGTGCGTATAAAACGTATTGATTTGCCTTCTGAAGTCAGTACATCTGTTTATACACGTATGGAAGCTGAGCGTGAACGTGTTGCAAAAGAGCTGCGTTCACAAGGTGCTGAAGAAGCGGAAAAAATTCGTTCAGATGCTGATCGTCAGCGTGCCGTTATTATTGCCGAAGCAAGACGTCAAGCAGAAGAGTTACGTGGTGAAGGTGACGCCAAAGCCACGGATATCTATGCTAGAGCGTTCGGTGAAAATGAAGAGTTCTATTCCTTATATCGTCGACTATCAGCATATAAAAATGTGTTTAATGGTGACGACATGCTGGTCATTGAACCCAAAGGTGACTTCTTCAAACGTTTTAACGATGCTGAACTTCCTGTGAAGTGAGCGGAGAATTAGGCCATAGTCTTCTCGTAGCAACGGCATTAGTACTGATTATCGAAGGTATAATGCCGTTTCTCAATCCGACTATGTTTAAACGCGCTTTACTACAAACGGCAAGCATGAGCGATACTCAAACTAGACTAACTGGTTTGATATGCATGCTTGTCGGCTTGATTTTTTTGTACTGGATAAATTAACTCATAATGACTATAAAAGAGAGCTGGCTGCTACCTGAAGGTATTGATGAGCTTATGCCTCAAGAAGCAACTCAACTTGAGAATATGCATCGAATACTGGTCGACTTCATGCAAGGTTGGGGGTATCAGCTTGTTGTTCCACCCTTAGTTGAGTATCTGGACTCACTGCTGACTGGTACGGCCAAAAGTTTAGATATACAAACATTTAAGCTGACGGACCAAATGTCCGGCAGAATGCTGGGTATACGGGCAGACATGACACCACAAGTGGCCAGAATTGCTGCCCACAAGCTACGTCATCAATCAGATATTCTTCGATTGTGCTACATAGGTAGTGTTCTTCATACTTTACCTACCGGATTGGATGGGGTCAGAAATCCCATTCAGCTAGGTGCTGAAATCTATGGTCATGCGGGACCTGAGAGTGATATTGAAAGCATTGAGCTGATGGTTGAGCTTCTAAAAAAATCTGGCGCAGTATCAAAGATAGCGTTGGATATCGGTCATGTTGGTGTTTATAGAGGATTAGCCGAGTTTGCTGGTCTGACAGAAAGCCAAGAGCAAGAATTATTTTCTGCTTTACAACGAAAGGCTGCTACCGATATATCCGCCCTGTTAGACAGTTATCAGATTAGTAATGATGCTAGGCAAATGTTGCAAGAATTGTCTGAATTAAATGGTGATAAATCTGTCTTGCCACGAGCTGAATCTGTATTAAAGAATGCACCAAAATCAGTGCAGCTTGCATTAAGTACGCTTGAACAAATTGCTGACGCGCTTACGCAGCGAATCCCAGATATTGCAATTAACTTCGATCTTGCTGAACTGCGCGGATATCATTACCACACGGGCGTGGTGTTTGCAGCTTACAAACCGGAATCATCTTATGCTATTGCAGCAGGTGGTCGCTATGATGATATAGGTGAAGCCTTTGGTCTGGCTCAGCCAGCAACGGGATTTAGTCTTGACTTGAAGAAGCTGGCGACACAGCTCCCTGCTGGATCATTCAATCAGGAAACAATAGGTGTTGAGTGGGCTGAAGACAGCCATCTTCACGCCACTGTCAAATCATTACGTGAATCAGGAAAGGTGGTCATTTATCAATTTCCTGGCTCTCAGACATCCACCACACATACATTGGTAAAACAAAATGGTCACTGGCAAGTGACTGAAATAGGAACACAAACTCGTGGCTAAAAATATAGTTGTAATTGGCTCCCAGTGGGGCGATGAAGGTAAAGGTAAATTAGTCGATTTACTAACGGATAATGTCTCTGCTGTAGTACGTTTCCAAGGTGGTCATAATGCTGGTCACACACTGGTTATTGATGGCAAAAAAACGGTGTTGCATTTGATTCCATCTGGCATTCTCCGTGAAAACGTTCAATGCTTGATTGGTAATGGTGTTGTGGTTTGCCCTGAAGCACTATTGAAAGAGATGGCAGAGCTTGAGTCCAACGGGATTCCTGTACGTGAACGCTTAAAAATCAGTGCGGCCTGCCCATTGATTTTGCCTTATCATATCGCTTTGGATAAGGCGCGTGAGTCACGCTTAGGTAAAGCCGCTATCGGCACAACAGGTAGAGGTATTGGTCCCGCATATGAAGACAAAGTTGGCCGTCGAGGTCTACGTGTCGGTGACTTAATGAATGAAAAAGCCTTTGCTGAAAAACTAAAAGAAGTCATTGAGTTTCATAACTTTTCATTAGTTAATTATTATCAAGTAGCACCTGTTGATTATGAAACGGTATTAAAAGATACACTCGCAATGCGTGATGTCTTAATCCCACTTATTGCTGATATCCCAGCGATGCTTCAGGGGTATCATAAAGCGGGTGACAATGTCATGTTTGAAGGTGCACAAGGTGCTTTGTTAGATATTGACCACGGCACATACCCTTATGTTACTTCGTCCAATACAACAGCGGGAGGCAGTGCAACTGGCTCTGGTGTAGGTCCTTGTCATATTGATTATGTTCTTGGTATTACAAAAGCTTATGCCACGCGTGTCGGTGGTGGACCATTTCCATCTGAGTTGTTTGATGAAACTGGAAAATATCTGGCTGATAAAGGCATGGAAAAAGGTGCCACAACCGGACGTGACCGCCGCTGTGGTTGGTTAGATATGGTGGCACTGAATCGTGCTAGTTGGATAAATAGTATCACGGGACTATGTCTGACCAAGCTAGACGTGCTTGATGGTATCGAAACTATTCGTCTATGTGTTGCCTATGAAAAAGACGGTCAACCTGTCGATATCTTACCGTTAAGTGCAGATGAGTTCGAAGGTTGTGAGCCTGTATACATTGATATGCCGGGTTGGAAAGAGTCTACTTTGGGCATCACTGAATATAGTGAACTGCCTGAAAATGCCCGTGCCTATATAGAAAAAGTTGAAAGCCTCGCCGGTGTGCCAATTGATATTATCTCAACCGGCCCCGACCGACGCGAAACGATTGTTAGACGAGATTTATTCGAAGTCTAGACTTATAAAAAGCCCTCAAATGAGGGCTTTTTTTATGACTCTTTGGGGGAAACAGCCGCCATCAATGCTGAATAATCAGTGTTATCAAGTCCCATATCCAGCGTTTTCTGTAGCAGTAGCTCAATGCCTTTGAGTGCACTTGTGTCCAGGCCTAGTTCGTTGGCAACGGTTAAGAAGAGGCGAGTGTCTTTTGCGAGATGTTTGGTTGGGAAGTTGGGTGCCGAGAAATCCCTATCCACCATTCGAGTCAGTTTTTTATCAAAAGTGGGTGCATATAGGGCACTATCACGCACAATTTTCATAAACTGTTCAGTGGCAATGCCTTCTTTTTCAACTAAGGCCAAACTCAATGCAAAGCTGGCTGTCAGGCCTGCGATTAACTGATTCATAGCGAGTTTGACAGTCGCTCCTTGTCCAATCTCACCTATGTATTGTGGTTCATGGCCAATCAACTCAAGTAATGGCAATGCCGTATTAAAGTCAGATTTTTCACCTGCAGCCATTAAAATTAATTTGCCACTGCCTGCCTCAGGTAAACTGCCAAGTACAGGACACTCAAGATATCGACCGCCTGCCGTTTTTACACGACTGGCAAGTGCACGTGACTCTTCAGGTGCGATTGTGCCCATCTGTATAATCAGACAGTTTTTAAACGTCTCAGTGTTGATATCGTCCAGTACAGAGCTGATGGCTTTTGCATCACTTAAAAAAAGTAAACAAATATCACACTGCTCAACTAGAGCTTGCGCAGATGTCGCTACAGCAGCGCCTCGAGCCTTTAACTCATCACACTTTTCAAGGCTGCGATTAAACACGACCAGAGGTTGATTCTCAGCTAATAAATGATGTGATAAGGCTTGCCCCATCAGGCCTGTTCCAATTAATCCTATTTTCATAAGCTATGATTTAATCCTTATGCGAATAAAACTGTCACTATGCCATAGATGCCAGCGACGTTGTGAGATAGAATAATGTCCCATTTTACAGTAGATACAGGGGAATACTGTGTACAAGAAAAACATGACCATCGCTGGCTTTGACGATGACGTGTTCAATGCAATCGCTGCGGAAGATAAACGTCAAGAAGATCACATCGAACTGATCGCTTCAGAAAACTACACGAGCCCTCGTGTAATGGAAGCTCAGGGCTCATCTTTAACCAATAAATATGCTGAAGGGTATCCCGGCAAACGTTATTATGGTGGTTGTGAACATGTTGACACAGTAGAAGCTATTGCCATTGAACGTGCGAAAGCCTTGTTTGGTGCTGATTATGCTAACGTTCAGCCACACTCTGGTTCACAAGCTAATGCTGCAGTTTATCTCGCTTTATTACAAGCTGGTGATACCATTTTAGGCATGAGTCTGGCACATGGTGGCCATCTGACACATGGTGCTAAAGTCAGTGCTTCAGGAAAAATCTACAATTCAGTTTCATATGGCTTGAATGCTGAAACCGGCGAAATTGATTATGATGAAGTCGAGCGTTTAGCAAAAGAACATCAACCAAAAATGATCGTAGCTGGTTTTTCTGCCTACTCTCGTGTAGTGGATTGGCAACGTTTTCGTGATATCGCTGATGCAGTCGGCGCTTATTTACTAGTTGATATGGCCCACGTAGCAGGGCTGGTTGCCGCAGGTTTATATCCTAACCCGGTGCAAATTGCTGATGTCACAACGACAACAACGCATAAAACATTACGTGGTCCACGTGGTGGTTTGATTCTGGCAAAAGCCAACCCTGAGATCGAGAAAAAACTTAACTCGGCTGTTTTCCCTGGTTTCCAAGGTGGTCCTTTAATGCATGTGATTGCAGCTAAAGCAATTGCCTTCAAAGAAGCCATGCTGCCTGAGTTCAAAACCTATCAGGATCAGGTCATCAAAAATGCACGTGTGATGGCTGATGTGTTTATGACACGTGGTTATGACGTTGTCTCAAATGGTACTGATGACCATTTATTCCTAGTCAGTTTTATAGAAGCTGGCCTGACAGGTAAAGATGTCGATGCCTGGTTAGGCGCTGCTCATATCACGGTCAATAAAAATGCGGTTCCAAATGACCCACAATCACCTTTTGTGACATCAGGTATCCGTGTTGGTACACCGGCTGTGACGACTCGCGGTTTTAAAGAAGAAGAGTGTCGCGATCTGGCAAACTGGATGTGTGATGTCATTGACGCAGCGGGAAGTGAACAGGTGATTAACGATGTGAAGAGTAAAGTAAAAGCGGTTTGTGATCGTTTGCCTGTTTACTCATAAATAACCTCACGGAAACACTATGCGCTGTCCATTTTGTGGTGCAGATGACTCAAAAGTTGTGGACTCACGACTGTCGGCGGAAGGTGATGCCATCCGCCGACGTCGTATGTGCGTCGAGTGTAATGAACGCTTTACCACGTACGAAACGGCTGAATTAAGTCTGCCAAGATTGATTAAACGTGATCGCTCACGTGAGTTATTTGATGAAAATAAATTACGTGCCGGATTTATGCGAGCACTGGAAAAAAGGCCCGTCAGTATTGATGCCGTCGATACAGCCGTCAAAACTATTACTCGGCGACTGTGGGCAACGGGTGAGCGTGAAGTCGATAGTCGCTTGGTTGGCGACTGGGTGATGGATGCACTTCGTGAATTAGATGAAGTCGCGTACGTGCGCTTCGCCTCTGTCTACCGAAGTTTTCAGGATGTGAATGCCTTTCGTGAAGAAATTGAACGAATGGAAAATAAATCAGAACCGGACGATAAAAAATAAAGATGTTTATCTGCACTGATATCATGCTCTTACTGATAGTCAGTGTTTTATATCTTGTTGTATTCGATGTGAATACATTGTTATTTCATTTTAAGAGAAATGATCATGGCTTCTGCTGAATTTTATATGGCAAGAGCCATTGAGCTTGCCAAAAATGGACTATACACGACTGACCCTAACCCTCGGGTTGGCTGTGTCATTGTGAGAGATAATCAGATTGTTGGTGAAGGCTGGCATCAGCGGGCAGGAGAGAGTCACGCTGAAGTAAACGCTCTACACCAAGCGGGTGAGCAGGCTAGAGGGGCGGACTGTTACGTCACGCTTGAACCCTGTAGCCATTATGGACGTACACCACCTTGCGCTGATGCTCTGGTTAATGCTGGTGTGAAACGCGTCTTTATAGCGATGACTGATCCAAATCCCGTTGTTTCAGGTTCAGGCATACATCGCCTGAGAGAGGCGGGGATAGAGGTCCACACCAAACTGTTGAGCTCTGAATCAGAGAAGTTGAATCCTGGTTTTGCCTATCGTATGCGTCATGGTCGACCTTATATCAGAAGTAAAGTCGCCATGAGCCTTGATGGTCGAACAGCTATGGCATCGGGTGAGAGTAAGTGGATAACCGGTCCTGAAGCCAGACAGGATGTACAAAAGCTGCGCGCGCGCAGCTCAGCCATTATGACTGGAATTGGTACGATACTCGCGGACGATCCGCAGTTAAATGTCCGTTTTTCTGCAGATCATGATAATTGGTACCCTTCTGGTCAGAAGATCAGACAACCGCTCAAAATCATTGTGGATAGTGATGGACGATTGCCTGCGAGTGCTCAAATTCTCAAAGAGGGTAAAGTACTGGTGATTACGGCCAATGATATTACTATCGCGGAACCAGCCGAATGTTTAGTTTTGCCCTCTGTAGACCAGAATATCGATCTGAATGCGTTGATGGCGGTACTGGCACAACGTGAAATCAATGAGTTGATGATTGAAGCAGGTGGCGTCTTGAATGGGGCGTTGTTAAAAGCAGGTTTAATCGATGAATTAGTCATATACATGGCACCCAAAATTATGGGCGATATGGCACGTGGTGTGTTTCATTTACCTGAGATGATGACAATGTCTCAGAATATTTCCCTAACAATTGATGATATCCGAGCAGTAGGTAAGGATTGGCGTATCACTGCAAGACCAATATATAACGAGGAATCTTAATTCATGTTTACAGGCATTATTGCAGCCATGGGACAGGTAACGTCTATCACCCCAAGTGGTGGCGATATGAGATTGAAAGTGGCGACCCAAAAATTAGACTTATCTGATGTCAGTCTTGGCGATAGCATTGCTATTAATGGTGTCTGTCTGACTGTGGTTGAACTTGATCAGTCTCATGTGAGTTTTGATGTATCAAAAGAGAGTCTCGAGCGAACTGCACTTTCACAGATTACTGAAGGCTCACCCGTTAATCTTGAAAAAGCGCTTGCTGTAGGTGATCGTCTCGGTGGACATATGGTGAGTGGCCATGTTGATGGTCTTGGTAAAGTGTTAGAGATGACACCGTCTGCGCGCTCAGTACAGTTTCGAATGGAAGTACCCGCCAATTTGGAACGCTATATCGCTAAAAAAGGTTCTGTGACGATTGATGGTGTGAGTCTTACGGTGAATGAGGTTGGAGCAGGCTGGTTTGAAATCAATATCATTCCCCACACTATGCAGGAAACTATCATTAAAGAATATAAAGTGGGTACGGTTGTGAATTTGGAAGTCGACTTGATTGCTCGATATCTTGAGCGTTTGTTACCTGGACTCGACCCTGCAGACGCCAGAGAAACATTGTCAGGAAACAGTGATACTTAATATGCAACTCAACAGCACAGAAGAGATTATTGACGATCTCAGACAGGGAAAAATGGTCATCATTATGGATGATGAAGATCGTGAAAATGAGGGTGACCTCATTATGGCTGCAGAAAAAGTCACACCAGATGCCATTAATTTTATGGCACGGTTTGGGCGTGGTTTGATTTGTCTGACGCTAACGGAAAATCGTTGTCGTGAATTACGATTACCACTGATGGTCAGTGACAATCAGACGCCTTATTCCACTAACTTCACTGTCTCCATTGAAGCGGCAGAAGGAGTGACGACTGGTATTTCAGCGGCCGACCGTGCTTTAACCGTGCAAGTCGCAGTTGATCCTGATTCACGACCTGAGGATTTGGTTCAACCAGGCCATATTTTCCCCTTAAAAGCACAGCCGGGTGGGGTGTTAACACGAGCTGGTCACACGGAAGCTGGCTGTGATCTCGCTCAGCTTGCCGGCTTATCTCCAGCAGCTGTCATTGTTGAAATTTTAAATGATGATGGCAGTATGGCCAGGCGCCCAGACTTGGAAACCTTTGCACAAAAACATGATCTGAAAATTGGTACGATTGCTGACCTGATAAGTTATCGACTTGAAAATGAAATGACAGTCGAAAAATTATCTCAATGTCAGTTTCCTACTGAGTATGGTGATTTTCAGCTATACAGCTTTCAGGATTCAGTCAATTCTCAGGTCCATCTAGCCCTCACCTATGGTGATATTACTCCTGATGAAGAAACGTTAGTTCGCGTGCATATGGCGGACCCACTCAGTGATATTTTAGGCTCGGTCAGGGAGCCGACACATTGGCCAGTTCCTCAAGTGCTGAAACAAATTCAACAAGCGGGTAAAGGTATTCTGGTTGTTTTGAGGTTACCGGCTCAGAATAAACAGTTAGCGGCCAAAATTGCACGTTATGAACGAGAAGACCGTGATGAGAGCCCTTTACCTGTTAAGGGGGGCTGGGATCTTCGTACATTTGGTGTTGGTGCACAAATTTTGTCAGCATTAGGCGTGAAAAAAATGCGCGTGATGGGGACACCCACGAAGTTGACTGGTGTTTCAGGGTTTGGACTGGAGTTAGTGGGTTATCTGGAAGCTGACGAGACTGAGTAAGCATGCCTAAATTATTTGTCGTGGCGGGTGAGGCTTCTGGTGATGCCCATGCCGGCAGAATGCTAAAAGCCTTAAAACAACACCGGCCGGATATTTCTGTTTCCGGTATCGGTGGTGAGACCATGCGTGAAGCGGGTGTGGATATTATCACCGATTTTGCTGAGCTTGCTGTCATGGGCCTGGTTGAGGTCATTAAACGCTACTCTCATATCAAAGCTGTTTTTGATAAAACCGTTGAACATTTAGCTTCAAGTAAACCTGACGCATTAATATTAGTCGATTACCCTGGGTTTAATCTAAAGCTAGCTAAAAAAGCGCATGAATTGGGTATTCCGGTTATTTACTATATCAGCCCTAAAATATGGGCCTGGCGGGCTGGGCGAATCAAAGCCATAAAGCGTTATGTTGATCTGATGCTGGTGTTGTTTCCATTTGAACAGTCGCTTTATGAAAAAGCCGATGTGGCTGTGAAATGTGTGGGTCATCCCTTAGTTGATGCAGTACATTCAGACTGGACTTCTGAACAGGCCAAGTCGCATTTTTCCCTTGATACGAAAGCGCCTGTCTTAGGCTTGTTTCCTGGCAGTCGTCGGAGTGAGGTGGAAGCATTATTGCCAGTGATGTTAGCGACCGCCGAGCATATTCAACAACGTGATAATTCTGTGCAGGTTATTTTACCCTTAGCACCTGGGCTAGATCGGACGTTAATTGAGCCATATTTATCAGAAACGGCGGTGAAAGTGGAGGTCATTTCTGGTGAGTTTTATGATGTCGTTCGTAGCTGTGATGCCATTGTGGCGGCATCGGGCACTGTCACTCTGGAAATTGCTTTGTTAGGTGTACCGCATTTAATTACTTACCGGGTTGCGCCACTGACTTACCAGATTCTCAAACGACTGGTAAAAATTCCTTACGTGGGTTTATGTAATATTGTGACCGGAAAAAATGTCGTCACTGAGTTATTACAGAGCCAGGTGTCGGTAGCTGAGTTAGCGCCACGGTTATTATATTTTCTGACCGCGGCAGAAGCCCAACAACAGGCCCATACTGTTCAAGAACAAGTGCTTAAAGCGCTCGGGCCCAGCGGTGGCGCTGACAACGCAGCCAGAGCCGTTATTTCTTTTATTGATACTCATCATTCATGACAAATACGCTTATTATCGCCGGCGTTGATGAAGTTGGACGTGGCCCATTAGCCGGGCCCGTAGTGACTGCTGCTGTCATACTGAATCCTGATAACCCAATTGCAGGCTTGGCTGATTCAAAAAAACTCACTGAAAAACGAAGAGAGAGTCTGGTACCTCTAATCAAAGAGCATGCTTTAGCCTGGGCAATGGGGCGAGCTGAGCCAGATGAAATAGACGAGCTAAATATTCTTCAGGCCAGTTTACTTGCGATGAAAAGAGCCGTTGAAGCCTTATCTATAGTCCCAGAACACGTGCTCGTTGATGGTATACATGCCCCTAAGCTTAATTGTCCCGTCACCACCATTATTAAAGGTGATCAATCTGAGCCCGCTATTGCGGCCGCTTCAATCTTAGCTAAAGTCGCACGTGACCAAGAAATGATTGCACTGGAGGAACAGTATCCAGGCTATGGTTTTGCCAAGCATAAAGGCTATCCAACCAAGCAACATCAGCAAGCACTTCTAACGCTAGGGGTAACGGATATTCATAGACGTTCATTCGGCCCTGTTCATAAGGCATTATCACTGTAATGCCATTATATAAATCATAGAAAAACTGATGAGCGTGGTATTATTCAAGACTTATGCTGTCGTTAAATAAAATTTTCAACAAATTGGTTAGAGGCAAAAACGGTCAACATCCGCAACAAGGACGTGAACCGTTAATTATCCCTCGCAGTGAACACACCATATCGCGTAAACAGATTAGTCAACATGCACTCAAAGTGCTGTATACCTTGAAAGAGGGCGGCTATGATGCTTATCTCGTCGGTGGGTGTGTACGCGATCTTTTGCTAGGTTATGAACCAAAAGACTTTGATGTAGCCACCAATGCCTCGCCAGAACAAGTGCATGCGCTATTCAAGCGCAGCCAGTTGATCGGACGACGATTTAAGCTGGTTCATGTTCGGTTTGGACGTGACGTTATAGAAGTCGCTACTTTCCGTGCGCCACCTGAGGCTAAACAACATGTTGATACTCAGGGCCGCATTATGCAGGACAATGTGTTTGGCACTTTAGAACAAGATGCCTGGCGACGTGATTTTACGATCAATGCGCTCTATTACAATATCAAAGATTTTTCTATCATCGATTACACCGGTGGAATGGCCGATCTCAATGCGGGCCTTATCCGTTTAATTGGTGATGTTGAAACACGTTATCGTGAAGATCCTGTTCGCATGTTAAGAGCCTGTCGCTTTTTAGCTAAGCTTGGCTTAAAGCTGGATAAAGAGACAGAGCAAGGCATTTTTGATTGGGCACATTTGATTCGAGATATCCCGCCGGCAAGGCTGTTTGATGAAACACTAAAACTGTATCTGAGTGGCCAGGCTGCCATGACACATGAATTACTCTGTCATTACGGTCTGTTTGAGCATCTCTACCCACAAACCGCTGCGTTGTTGCATGAAGAACAAGACGGTTATCCAAGAACGATGTTGATGAAGGCATTAGAAAATACGGATATTCGTATCGCAGCCGGTAAGCCAGTGACACCAGCGTTTTTGTTTGCAGCAATATTATGGGAGCCAGTGCGGCAGCGTACGGTTTTATTGATGACTAATGGCATGCCAGAAATTCCAGCGATGCAGCGTGCATCATCTGAAATTATTGGAGAACAGATCCAACGTGTTGCTGTTCCCAAGCGTTATAGTCTGGTCACCCGAGATATTTGGACTTTGCAGCCCCGCCTATTGAAGCGTCAGGGAAAAAGAGCATTCAAAACATTATTGCATCCCAAGTTTCGTGCTGGATATGACTTTTTAGCATTAAGAGCTCAAGCTGGTGAACCGTTGAGTGAAACGGTAGATTGGTGGACAAAATTTCAGACAGAAACAGTGAAACAACAACAGTCCATGGTCGATGCTCTGGGCAAAGAGGGCAGCGTCAAAAAGCCTCGCCGTAGACGCCGTAGACGACCCGCAGCGAAAAAGTCGGAACAAAATTGATGCAGGTTTTTATTGGATTGGGAAGTAATTTAGACGACCCGCAGACACAAATTTTGACAGCAATAGAAGATATAAAAAATCTCGAAGATACACGTCTTTTACATCAATCATCGCTTTATCATAGCCCGCCAATGGGGCCTCAGGATCAGCCGGATTATGTGAATGCGGTTGTCGAGGTGGATACAGCATTGCCGCCACATGTATTGCTTGATAACCTGCAACAACTTGAACAGAAACATGGCCGGGTGAAGAAACGCCATTGGGGCGAACGCACGTTGGATCTCGATATCTTGGTGTATTCCGATTATGTTATTGATGATGACAGACTCAAGGTGCCTCATCCAGGCTTAAGCGAACGGGCTTTTGTTGTCTATCCATTAGCCGAAATTGTTGCTGACTTAACTATTCCTGGACAAGGTAAGCTATCAGTAATCAAGCAAAACTGTCCTTTAGATGGCTTGAGAAAAGTGGAAACGCATACATAATGAATCACTCACTATCACATCGTTATATTGTGGTTGAAGGACCTATCGGCGTAGGTAAAACGCATCTGGTAAAACGTCTGGCTGAGAGTTTTTCCGGCTCTGTTCTACTCGAACAGCCAGAACAAAATCCTTTTCTGGAAAAATTTTACCTTTATCCCAAACAATCCGCTCTTCCAACACAGCTCAGTTTTTTAATGCAGCGCGTTAAGTTGGGTAAAACACTCAATCAAGATGACTTATTCAACGACTTGCATATCGCTGATTTCATGGTAGAAAAAGATAAGTTATTTGCTCAAATTTCCTTAGATGACGATGAGTTAGCGCTCTATAATATGGTTTATGATAATTTAACGTTACACCATAGAACCCCTGATTTAGTCATCTATCTGCAAGCATCATTGCCAGTGTTGAAATCGCGTATTGCTCAACGTGGTATTAGCTATGAGCAACACGTGGAAGAGGGCTACCTGAAACGGTTAGCTGATACGTACGCGGACTTTTTCCACTATTACGATGCCTCGCCGTTGTTGATTGTGAATGCTGAACAAATTGATCTAGTGAATGGTGATCAAGATTATCTGCAATTACTTGAACAAATCTGCAGTATTCAAAGTGGTCGTCATTATTACAATCCATTGCCCGTCTCAGAGAAGAAATAATCATGAGCCGTATTAGTCTTAAACATCTGCGTCAAATGAAAACGGCGCAAGAAAAAATTGCTGTACTCACTGCGTATGATGCGAGCTTTAGTTACGCACTTGAGCAAGCCGGTGTGGATGTTCTACTAGTAGGTGATTCTTTGGGAATGGTTATCCAGGGACAAGAGAGTACAGTTCCTGTAAGTGTTGACGATATGATTTATCACACGGCTAATGTGATCCGCGGTAGTGATAAGTTATTTGTCATCGCTGATATGCCGTTTATGAGTTATGCCAACACTGAACAAGCTATCAAAAACGCTGCTCGCCTGATGGCTGAAGGCGGCGCTCAAATGGTCAAACTGGAAGGTGGCGCCGTCATCACCGATACAGTTAAACAGCTAACTGCACGTGGCATACCCGTATGTGGACATTTAGGGTTATTACCTCAGTCAGTTCATCGGTTAGGTGGTTACATCGTGCAGGGTCGTGAAACACAGGCCGCAGAAGAATTGATTGCCGATGCCATCAGTCTGCAAGAAGCTGGTGCAGATATGCTGGTATTGGAATGCGTACCGGCAACCTTAGGAGCCGTCGTATCCAAACAGTTGGATATTCCTGTGATAGGTATTGGTGCTGGTAGCGACTGTGATGGGCAGGTGTTGGTGGTGTATGACATGTTGGGCTTAACGCCTGGCCGAAGACCACGCTTCAGTCACGACTTTTTAGCGGATACCGGCTCAATACAAGCCGCTCTGACAAACTATGTACAATCGGTGAAATCAGGTGCATTTCCTAATGCGGAGCAGCAGTTCTAATGGCGATAGCAGAAAACTTGGGAGCATTACGAACCCGCATCAAAAGTTGGCGTCAACAGAATGAAGTGATTGCATTTGTACCGACAATGGGCAACCTGCATGAAGGTCATCTCTCTTTAGTACAAAAAGCGCGTGAGCTGGCGGATCGCGTTGTCGTCAGCATTTTTGTGAATCCGCTGCAGTTCAATGATAAACAGGATCTTTCTGATTATCCCCGAACATTGAATGAAGATATCCAGTTATTGAGTGAACTCGATTGTGAGCTGATTTTTACGCCGACTGAGGAAATGATTTATCCGAATGGTATGGCATCGTTAACCAAAGTCATTGTTCCTGGTGTCGATGATAAGCTCTGCGGCAAAGGTCGCCCTGGCCACTTTGATGGCGTCGCTACCGTTGTAACAAAACTATTCAATATGGTGCAGCCTGATATTGCCATTTTTGGTGAGAAAGATTATCAGCAATTAATGTTAATCAAGAAACTGGTGGCAGACTTAAATTTGTCGGTAGATGTGATTGGCGTGCCAACAAAGAGGCATGAGAGTGGGCTGGCCATGAGTTCCAGAAACAGCTTATTGAACCAAAAACAATTAGTTCAAGCGCCGTTGATCTATAAAACACTGCTGTCAATGAAGCAAGCTATTGAAGAAGATGGCCTTACTGACTTCCATCAACTTTGTGCGACGGCGAAAGAAGAGTTACAAAAAGCGGGACTGGAACCTGAGTATGTCGATATTCGTCGCGCAAATGATCTGGAACTGGCTAATGCCAATGACAAACACATTCGTATTTTTGTGGCTGCAAGGCTGGGAAGCGTAAGATTAATAGATAATATTGCCTGTGACCTTGCCTGATATTTGTTAAAAAGCGATAATATTGGGCTATTTCATAAGAACATTCTGGCTATGCAACTGACCTTTTTAAAAGCAAAATTACATCGTGCTTGTGTGACTCATTCCGAGTTGGAGTATGAAGGCTCGTGTGCAATTGACGGTAAGTTACTGGAAGCCGCTGGTATTCATGAATATGAGCAAATCCAGATTTACAATGTCGCCAACGGCGAACGTTTTACTACCTACGCTATTCGCGCAGAAGATGGTTCAAATATCATTTCGGTCAATGGTGCAGCTGCCCATAAAGCTTCCCCAGGCGATCGTTTAATTATTTGTGCATTCGCAACACTTGATGCCAAAGAAGTCGAAAACTTTAAGCCAACACTGGTGTATCTCGACGAAAAAAACGATATCACACACATGCGTCACGCTATTCCTGTTCAAGCTGCATAAAAAGAAACGAGTACTAAATCAATGGAAAGATTGTTTGAAAAAGCGCTCTGGAATAGTCGTTTTGTTGTACTCATAGCCGTTATCGCCAGCCTGGTTACCGCATTAGCCATGTTTTATATGGCAACGGTTGATGTCTATTATTTACTTTCTCATCTTGGCGAATACATGTCACCTGATTTGATTGGTGATGCCAGAAAGGATTTTCGTGCTGAAACCGTGGCACACGTCGTTGAGGTGATTGATGGCTATTTGCTGGCGACCGTACTGTTTATCTTCTCTCTTGGCTTGTATGAGCTGTTTATCAGTAAAATCGAAGAAGCAGAAGAGAGTGAGAACTCGAAAGTATTAGCTATTCACAGTTTGGATGATCTAAAAGCACGTTTAGGCCGTGTTGTTTTGATGATTCTGATTGTTAACTTTTTCGAACATGCCATTAGCATGGACTTTCACGGTCCGCTTGATTTGCTGGCGCTTGCTGGTGGTATTGGCCTTATCGCACTGGCTTTATACTTCTCCCACGCTGACGACCACTAATCGTCACAAAAACGTCATTAAAACGTTATAAGGCTGTCATATCTTCTCTCTATGCTTGCAAGCTGTCTGCAAGCATAGAGAGAAAACATGCTCAATATCGAACAAGCCGTTCAACAAAAATTTCCTAAATTCGAACGCTCCCGTCCTTGGATAAAAAAATCGACGATTAGCTTTCTGCGTAAAATTACACACGAGCAGGAAGTGAATCGATTCCTTGAGTTGCATCAGGATTTAAAAGGCTTCGATTTTATTGAGCAGGTGCTGGATTATTTCAATTTCAGTTACAGCATTAGCCACCGTGATCGCAATAATATTCCGGCAACAGGACGGGTGGTCATTGTTGCTAATCATCCACTGGGTGCGCTGGATGGTTTGTCATTATTAAAATTGGTTGGTGAAGTCCGCCGTGATGTCAAAATCGTCGCAAACGATATGTTAATGAATTTTAACGCGGTCGACTCTTTGTTCTTACCTGTCGATAATTTATCGAAATCCACACGCAAAAGTAGTATTTCTCGCATTATTGATTCTCTGAATAATGAAGAAGCAGTGATTGTTTTCCCGGCGGGTGAAGTATCGCGCATTCGTCCTAGTGGTGTACGCGATGGTAAATGGAATACCGGTTTTCTGAATTTTGCCAAGAAAACCAACTCACCTATTCTGCCTATCTATGTCGGTGCCAGAAACTCTTCCTTGTTCTACAGTGCATCCATGGTCTATAAACCACTTTCTGGCATGATGTTGGCGCATGAGATGTTTAATAAAAACTCAAAGAACATCACCATGCGTGTTGGCGAACCTATTCCTTATAAACAAGTTGACCAACTGCCATTGGTGAAAGCAGAAAAGGCTAAACTATTACGCCGCCACCTCTATCGGATGGCAAAAGGTAAAAAACCGTTATTTGTTACAGAGCAAACTATAGCTCACCCACAGGACCGTCGTAATATTAAACGTGAGTTGCAATTGGCGGAGTTATTAGGCCAGACAGCAGATAATAAAAAGATCTATTTATTTGACTATCAACCTGATTCAGCTGTGATGCATGAAGTCGGCCGTTTACGTGAGTTTACGTTTAGGCAGGTCGGAGAGGGGACAGGGAAAAGGCGCGATATCGATCGTTATGATCGTGATTATCGTCATCTGATCTTATGGGATGAAAACGAATTAGAAATTGCTGGCGCTTATCGGATCGGTGAAGTGAATAACATACTGTCACAACCTGGCAGTCGTGGAATTTATAGTCAGGAGTTATTTTCTTACGATCCGGATGCGATGCAACCCTATTTTGAAAAGGGTATTGAGCTAGGCAGAAGCTTTGTCAGCCCGAAATATTGGGGCCGACGCAGTCTGGATTATTTATGGTATGGCATAGGCGCTTATCTGAAACGATACCCTGATATCCGCTATCTATTTGGGCCTGTTAGTTTATCAAACAGTTATCCTGATTTCGCTAAGGCGTTAATCGTTGGTTATTATCAACACTATTTTCCAGATGATAAACACTTAGCAATAGCGAAAAATCCATATATTGCTGAGCGAAGTCTGCAACAACAAGTGTTGCAAACCTATTGTGGCACCGATGCCGAGGCTGATTTTACTGCCATGCGTGAGCAGTTAACGCATATGAATGTGACTGTGCCTACCTTATATAAACAATATGCCGATGTCTGTGAAGAGGGTGGTGTTCGGTTCATCGACTTCAATATCGACGCTGATTTTGGTCATTGTATTGACGGTCTGGTGATGGTCGATTTGGATAAATTAAAACCGGCTAAGAGAAAACGTTATCTGGGTGATGATTAACCGTGACAACGTTTTAGTTTTTTGCCACTGCCGCAGAAACAGGGATCATTTCTGCCCAGTTTGACGGCTGGCAGAATAATGCCATCATGATAGAACCATTCACCACTTTCGCAGGTAAAACGTGAGCGTTCGTGGAGTTGACCTATCGGGTTGTTCTCATAAAACGCAACAAACTCCACTTCGGCCAGTTCATTTTTTTGTTGGTGATCCAAAATACGTAATCCCAACCATTTTGTTGTGTTAACCGTATTTTGCAATAACTTTCGTTCATCTAATCGACGTTTCGATGGATGCAGTGTCGCGATTAAATAGTCTATCTCACCCAAATAAAATGCACTGTAACGCGAGCGCATCAGTTGCCCAGCATTTTCTGCACGTTGTTGTTTTTTATGAAGCGGCTCGCAACATTCGACGTAAGTAAGCTGGCTGAGACAGGGACATAAGTGATTATTCATAAGCACTAGCGGGAATAGACATTAAATCTGGATACTGAAACTGATAGGACAGTAATGTTTTCACTTTATCGTTGCTGACGATTTTATAGGAAGCTGCATTATCCTGATTAAAGTCTGGTACAGGCTGATTCATTAGCTCAGCTGCATGGCGGTAAAATTGTTTTTTGCTTGGATGTGTGTCTGCACAGCCATTAAGTACCTCTCCCCAGACG
The DNA here is from genome assembly GCA_002706095.1 of Methylophaga sp. Classification (GTDB taxonomy): domain Bacteria; phylum Pseudomonadota; class Gammaproteobacteria; order Nitrosococcales; family Methylophagaceae; genus Methylophaga; species Methylophaga marina. Next base: position 24,407 of record PAJP01000013.1, read on the forward strand.
TGTTGCTCCAATAGCTGTTCAATGATGCCGATGCAATCATCAAGGTGAATTAAATTTACCGGGGCATCCGCCTGTTTTACTTGCTTGCCATTTCTGAAAAAACGGCCTGGATGACGTTGTGGGCCTATCAAGCCACTGAAGCGAATAATGCTAGTGGAAAACTCCGAAGACTGCCTAAACAGGGATTCTATTTGCCACAGAATACTCTCTTCGTTTTCATATTGACGTTCTTCTCTAACCCAGTCATTGGTATTTTGGTAAACAGAACTGGAGCTGATAAATAACACCTGTTTAATCGGGCTTTGTTCAATCTGTTTGATCAGCTGCTCATATGCCATTTTATTTTTATTGGTGATATTGATAATTAATGTGTCAGCGTCCAGAAACTGACTAAAGTCAGCTGGTGTTTCAATATCGATTTGGTAGGCATCAAAGCCTTGTTTAACCAATAAAGACTGTTTTTCTGAGTCACGTGTCGAGAGTTTAATCTCGGTATTAGCTCTCTGTAACTGTCTTGCTAAGCGTAAGCCTAACCAACCACTACCAAGAATACTGATGGTATTAATGACACACCTCTAATTGAATTATTCAGATGGCGACACCATATCAAGCATTAGTCTTATTGTCATGGTTGTTTATACTATGGCGACAAATATAAGGGGAAGAGCAGGTATGAGTGCACCTGATATATCAAAATTATTTTCCGGCAATATTGTCACCATATTGTTCTGGCTGTTCTTAATGGGGTCACTTACCTTATTCTTTAATGGCTATATTCAGCAGCGTGACAATCCGAATCAGGCTTTGATGTCCGCAAATTCAGGCACCGGAGAAGTCACATTAAAACGTAACCGTGATGGCCATTATCTGGCCCCTGGCTATATCAACGGTCACCCTGTTAATTTCTTACTGGATACAGGTGCTACTAATGTCAGTATTCCTGCTGCTATCGCAGAAGCGGCGGGATTAAAAAAAGGCGCTACATCGATGGTCTCGACAGCTAATGGTGTGGTGCCAGTATTTCAGACCGATGTCGACACGGTTCGTCTTGGTGGCATTACCTTAGAGCATGTCGATGCGAGTATTAATCCGCATATGAGTGATGGTGTGGTTTTATTAGGTATGAGTTTTATGAAGCATCTCGATATTACTCAGCGTAATGGTGTGATGACGCTACGTGTACCAGTGTCAGGATAAGGCAATCTTAACTACTTTCATATATTCGAAAGTCATGCGGGCAATCACTTCTTTATCTGGGTAATAGACGATATCTACCCGCGCGCCATTCAATGATTTATATCGGCGTCGGCGTTTGTATTTAAAGGGGATATCCTGACCTTCTAATGTAATGGTATTCAATACCCACTCCCCTTCTTCACGCTGAACATGTGAAGCCACTTTTTGCATGGTGGCGTGGATTAAATGGTCATTTTCAGCCAGCCATTTTTTTGTTTTTCTAACTTTCATGTTGATAACGTTGATGCAAAATGCTCACACGTTCTACATAAACTTTAGTCTCGGAGTATGGTGGAACATCGTTATATTTTTTCACGGCATTGGGTCCTGCGTTATAAGCAGCTGTGGCGAGGCGAGTATTGCCTTTGAATAAAGATAGCAGCTCCGCCAGATATTTAACACCGCCTTCTATGTTTTGGTCGACATTAAAAGGCTTATCCACACCTAAGTCTTTGGCTGTACCTGGCATTAATTGCATCAGGCCCTGAGCGCCAGTTCTGGAAATAGCTTTCTTATTGAACGCTGACTCCGCATGAATAACGGCTCTGACCAAGGCGGCATCCACGTTATATTTCTTGGCATAGCGTTTTACTTCGTCAGCATAGGATGAAAAATCCAGTTTAATGGTATGCCAGTTTATTTTTGATGAGGGATTACAGGCATAACAGCTGTATTTTAAAATTTCGAAATGACCATGTGCAGGTTTTTGATCTGAAAAAACAAACCCTTCACCTGTTTGTGATTTGTATATGACAGTCTGTGATGTGGCTTGCCTAACATTACTGAACTCAACGGAACCATCCGGGTTTTGAATACGCTGAATGGTATCTGCCACAGTCAGCTGACTTGAAAACACCATCAGACTGAGCAGGGACCATTTCATCAGCTTATTCATGTCTAAAACCAATAACGTCCAGAACTGGCTATCAGAATAGTGATAATACCTAAGATCAGGTTGAGCAGAACCAGTTTGCGTATTTGCGTTAAGGCTGTAGCGCCTGCAATCCAGTCATGCTCTACTACTGCCCATTTCAGCTTTTTGAATGGATTAAAAAATACATGCATAAAAATGAGCATCATAAAGATGCCAATCAATAACATGATGTGAACATGAATGCCGACTCCATCAACGCCGCCCATGCCACCTAGTAGAGAAATCATCCACACGCCAGTAAGCAATAGGGTTGCTATAGCCAACCAGACCCAATTGAAAAATGTTTTTAAGACACCTGCCCACAGAGGCAGACGCTGTTCCTGAGTGAGTAATTCAACTGCTGCAGGACGAAGGGCGGTGTAGGCAAAAAACATACCCCCCACCCAAATCACGGCAGCTAACAGGTGTAAAGGTAAGGCAATTATCATAAGTGGGCTCTCTTTATATGTTTTGTTAATTCGTGTTTATAGGTATATCGGCAATGTTAATTTTCCACTCACTTGGACCTGTTTTATGTACCGAATGACCTTCACTATCGACAGCCACAGTGACGGGCATATTTTCTACATAAAATTCGCGGATAGCTTCCATACCCAGTTCTTCGAATGCCACCATACGTGATGATTTAATAGCTTTTGACACTAAATACGCTGCGCCACCAATGGCAATCAGGTAAACCGAATGATGTTGTTTTATTGATGCGACTGTTTCATCACCACGTTCCGCTTTACCAATCATGCCTAACAAACCGGTCTGTTCCAGCATCATATCTGTGAATTTGTCCATTCGAGTTGCTGTTGTTGGACCTGCAGGACCGACAATCTCACCTTTAACCGGATCGACAGGACCTACGTAATAGATAAAGCGATTATTGAAATCAAGCCCGTCAGGTAACGACTGACCATTATTCAGTAAATCGGCAATTTTTTTGTGCGCCGCATCACGTCCTGTTAACAAATGGCCTGACAACAAGAGCGTTTCACCAGGCTGCCATTCAGCGATGTCATCTGCTGATATATTGTCCAAATCAACATGACGAGTATTTTCTGCGGCTTCCCAGGTAATATCTGGCCAGTCATCCATGGAGGGTGGTTCAAACTCAGCGGGACCAGACCCATCTAGAGTGAAGTGGATATGACGGCTGGCGGCACAATTTGGAATCATGGCGACAGGTAATGAGGCAGCATGCGTTGGATAATCACTGATTTTGACATCCAGTACCGTGGTTAACCCACCCAGTCCTTGCGCACCAATCCCCAGTTGATTAACCTTTTCATACAATTCGATACGTAGCTTTTCAGCCGCCGTTTCTGCACCGCGATCCATTAATTCTTGGATATCGATGGGATGCATTAACGACTCTTTTGCCATCAGCATCGCTTTTTCTGCTGTACCACCAATACCAATACCTAACATACCTGGAGGGCACCAGCCTGCGCCCATGGTGGGTACGGTTTTTAATACCCAATCAACCAGGTTGTCGCTAGGATTCAGAATGGTAAATTTGGCTTTGTTTTCTGAGCCACCACCTTTGGCTGCAATGAGAACGTCGACTTGATTACCCACAACCAGTTCAGTGTGAATAACGGCCGGGGTATTGTCGCCAGTATTTTTTCGTTGACCGATGGGATCAGCCACAATCGACGCCCGTAACACATTATCAGGATGAAGATAGGCGCGACGCACACCTTCATTCACCATATCATCAAGACTTTTAGTGGTTTCCCACTTCACATCCATGCCGACTTTGACAAAGACATTAACAATGCCTGTGTCCTGACAAATAGGGCGATTGTTTTCGGCACACATTCTGGAGTTCACCAGAATCTGTGCGATAGCATCTTTTGCCGCAACGGATTGTTCGCGCTCGTAAGCGGCCGTCATTGCCTGAATAAAATCTTTTGGATGATAACAGGCAATAAATTGCAGTGCGTCTGCAATACTGTCGATAAAGTCAGTCTCTTTAATGACTGTCATGTATTCAACCTCAGCTCAATTTTTGTTTGATGATGCTGACCACATCCTCAATCGCAAACTCTTCGCCATCACCGCTACGACGGTTTTTGTATTCGATCATGCCATTATCCAATCCGCGTTCGCCTAAAATTAATCGATGTGGAATACCAATCAATTCCATATCAGTAAAGGCAACGCCTGGACGCAGACCACGATCATCAAGTAATACGTCGACACCAGCATCAAGCAACTGTTGATAGACTTCTTCAGCTTTTTCTTTAACCCGTACTGATTTATGTGCGTTAACAGGCACTAAAACCACTTGGAAAGGCGCAATCGATTCTGGCCAGATAATGCCGCGATCATCATGATTTTGTTCAATTGCAGCAGCGACAACACGAGACACACCAATGCCATAACAACCCATGGTAATCACTTGTGATTTGCCGGATTCTGTCAACACAACCGCATTTAATTTGCTGCTGTAATTTTCACCAAGCTGGAATATATGACCCACTTCAATACCGCGTGCGATTTCTAATGTGCCTTCGCCATCTGGGCTTGGGTCACCCGCCACCACTTTACGCAAGTCTGCTGTTTCAGGTTCAGCTAAATCACGCCCCCAGTTCACGCCAGTTAAATGTTTATCATCCAGATTGGCGCCACAGACAAAGTCAGTGACAAACGCGGCTGCATAATCAACGATAACAGGGATGGTTAAACCAACAGGCCCAACCGAACCGATATTGGCATGACTGATTTCAAGTACTTTTTCTGGGGTAACAAAGGTGAGTGGTGCGGCGACCAGAGGGTGTTTTTCAGCTTTAATCTCATTGAGTTCATGATCACCACGAACAATCAGAGCGACAACCGAACCTTCTTCAGCGCCTTCAACTAATAAGGTCTTCAGGCATTGTGAAGCGGGTTTATCAAGGTACTGACTGACATCATCAATAGTGTGCTGAGCAGGTGTTTCAACTACAGTCATGGTTTCAACTGCCGCTGCACGTTCACCTTGTGGTTTTAAAGCTTCAGCTAATTCAACATTAGCGGCATAATCACTTTTATCACTAAAGGCGATAGCATCTTCACCGGAACTGGCTAATACATGAAACTCATGTGAAGCATTACCACCAATACTGCCGGTATCAGCCTGAACAGCACGGAATTCCAAACCAATACGGTTGAAAATGCGTGTGTAAGTTGCGTACATATTGTCATAGGTTTCCTGCAAGGAAGCCTGATCCAAATGGAAGGAATAGGCATCTTTCATCAGAAACTCACGGGCACGCATTAAACCAAAGCGTGGACGAATTTCATCACGAAATTTAGTCTGGATTTGATAAAAATTGACCGGTAATTGTTTGTAACTGCGAATTTCCTGGCGCACCAGATCGGTGATCACTTCTTCATGGGTCGGTCCATAGCAGAACTCACGCTGATGACGATCGGTAATGCGTAATAATTCGGGTCCATATTTTTCCCAGCGTTGGCTTTCTTGCCAGAGTTCTGCAGGTTGAACTGAAGGCATTAACACTTCCTGCGCGCCGGCTTTATCCATTTCTTCGCGGACAATGGCTTCGGTTTTTCTGAGTATTTTCAATCCCATTGGCAACCATGTGTATAAGCCTGATGCCAGACGACGAATTAGTCCGGCACGGAGCATTAATTGATGGCTGACAATTTCTGCGTCTGCTGGTGTTTCTTTTAATGTGGAAATAAGCAGGTTTGAGGCGCGCATGTGTTTTTATTTTTCCTGTAATAATAATGGTTTAGCCCTAGGGCTGTGAGTGTTCTAAAACGTTAGAAGGTGCTGTGATTCCAACCCCAGTTTTGTCGTTCTGAATCAGTCATGCTGATATAGATACGACCACCGTCAACGTTTAGATTATCGCTAATGAATGTGCATAAAGTATCTGAGAAGGCTTGGCGATCCCCGGGTAGCCCAAGTGCTCGATAATCAAGCATAGCTGCAGGTGCATCGCTGCCAGCAAATGACATATCGGCGTTGTCATTCAGCACAATCATCACATAGCTTTCAGGCTTACCCGACGCTTTTGCAACGGTTTCACTAGCTTGTTTAATGAATGATGACTTATCGTTAACTTGTTTATTAGTGTTGATATTAAGGTATGGCATAACGCTTCTCCTTATTGACAATGTTGTTTTATATTGTTGCTCAGTTCTTGTATTTTCTGCTGGCGCTCTTCTTCTTTAATACGCTGTAAATTGCCATTTTCATCATAAAAGCGCCCACCCGGATGGTTTTGATAGGCGGTAAGGGCGTCTTTGGCATCCTGACATTGTTGTTCAAGCTTAGCTTCTTGTGCCGCTTGTTGCTCTGCCTGTTGTTGTACTTCTTGCCTTTCTTGTTCAGCGGCTTCTTGCTGAGCAATCAAGGCATCGATTTCTCTTTGGGCTTTAGCGGGATCAACAGGTGGTGGCGGTGTTTTGATTAATTCTGCGGGAGCTGACTCGGGCGCTTGTTGGCTGTAATGCACTTGTCCCTGGTCATCGACCCATTTGTAGATATCGGCGCTGGCGGTGCCGGTAAACGTCACAGACAGTATAATCAGACTGAATTTGAGATTATCTCTTAACATTACATACACCAAAGCACTAAACTACGTTAATTCTACGCCAAAGCCAGCCATCATAAAATGTCTTATCACACAGACCGTTTTGAAATTCATTTACCTATTGAAAAATCAGGTGCTAATGCCGTTGATTTGCTTGCCGATGCCTGTGAGCTTTCTAAGCAACATCTAAAACGCATCATGCTCAAAGGTGCAGTTTGGGTGAGTGTCGGAAAAAAAACACAGCGACTGCGCCGAGCCAAGCGCTTATTAAAAGCTGGTGAAACCTTGCACCTTTATTATGACAAAACAGTGTTAGAGCGCGAAACGTCCGAGCCAGAACTGATTGCCGATTACGTTCACTATAGTGTGTGGAACAAACCATACGGCGTATTATCTCAGGGCTCAAAATGGGGCGATCATTGCACGGTAACCCGTTGGGCAGAACAACAGCTTAAACCTCAAAGAAATGCTTTTGTTGTGCATAGACTTGATCGTGCAGCTAATGGCTTGATTGTGATTGCCCACGAAAAACAGGCAGCAGCAAAATTATCAGCCTTGTTTCAACAACGCGATATCGATAAACGCTATCGAATCTGGGTTGAGGGTGAATTTTCAGACAAGGCAACCCAAGACGCCCCGATCAGCGTTGATGAACCGATTGATGGTCGACATGCTCGCAGTCATTTTGTATTTCTGGAATATGACTCAATACAGCAGCAGACGCTGTTAGACGTATCGATTGAAACAGGGCGGAAACATCAGATCCGCCGGCATGCTGCCAGTCTCGGATTTCCTGTGATAGGTGACAGACTTTATGGTCAGCGTAAAACCAATGAAAACTTGCAGTTAAGTGCCTACTATTTAGCTTTCACCTGTCCGTTTACACAACAGCATAGAGAATTTAATTTGTTAGCTAGTTAGCCTCTTTTTTTCTGTGTGGCCATGTTTTTAAATATGCTTGGTAGATAAGCTGCTTGAGATACCGCTCTTGCAATGAACAGTGCCATTAACGCCGCCCATAAGCCATGATTTTCATAGCCTCGCAATAGATACCAGGCTGGCAGGTAACAAATAAACACGGAGAACATCATGGCGTTTCTCATTTCTTTACCAAGCGTTGCTCCTACAAACAAACCATCAAACAAATACGACCAAACAGCGAGTAATGGTGCAATAACTATCCAGATACTATACTGCTCAGCAAAAGTGGCCACAGCCGGTATATCCGTCAACATACTTATGATGTTTTGGTGGAATACGCTATAAACAAGACTGAATAAAGCAGCGACGGCTAAAGCCCATTGTCCATTCATAATAAGGCTGGCTTTCAGCATGGCTTTATCTTTGCGCCCGATAGCTTTACCCGTCATCACTTCCGTGGCATTGGCAAATCCATCTAAAACATAAGCCATAAAAGTAATAAAATTCAGTAGCACCATGTTCGCAGCCAGAACCACATCACCATGCTGAGCACCCTGATTAGTGAAAAAAGCAAAACTGAAGATCAGGCATAAGGTTCTCAGCATAAAATTGCCGTGAATGGCTAATTGATGCCGTTGTTTTACAAACTGTTGAATGGCCTGTGGGAGATGCACTGTCCGCCATTGAAAGTCTCGTTTACTCAATAGATAAATGGCAAATATCAAGCCGGTTAACTCAGCAATCACAGAGGCTAAAGCCACACCGCTGGCTTTCATTTCGAAGCCATTAACAAATAACAGGTCAAATGCAATATTGGTGAGATTAATCACAATGGCCATAGCTAACGCTGAACGCGCCGCACTATTGCCAATTAACCACCCCATAATCGCGTAGTTGAGTAATGTGGCCGGCGCGCTCCAGATTCGAACATAAAAATACTGTTCTGCCTGCGATAACACATCAGCACTGCCATCTATTAAGCTGAAAGCCATCTTCGCAATGGGCCATTGCAGCAAAAGCAATACCACAGCAATGCCTGATGCCAAAAGTGCCGATTGGATTAACACTGACTCAGTTTGCTGTTGATTTCCATGCTCACTGACTTGTGATGTCAGGCCGGTTGTCACCATCCGCAGAAAACCAAAACCCCAGAACAGGAACGTGAATATCATGCTACCCAGCGCTACAGCACCCAGGTAGATGGGCGAATTCAGGTGCCCCATGACGGCGGTATCGACCAATCCCAGAATTGGTGTTGATAAATTTGCCAGAATCATGGGGCCGGCAATGGCCCAAATTTGTTGATGTGAGAGTGTCTTTTTCAATCGTGTATCCAGAAAATAAAAAGGCCACATCAAGGTGGCCTTTGTAGCGTTTTTTTGTATCTGAGCTCAGAGAAGCGGAGCAATAACCAAACTCACTATTGCCATCACATTGATTAAAATGTTCATGGCTGGACCCGAGGTATCTTTCAGTGGATCTCCTACCGTATCACCGACTACAGCGGCTTTATGTATATCAGAACCTTTGCCGCCATGGTGACCTTTCTCTATATACTTTTTAGCATTATCCCATGCACCTCCGGCGTTAGCCATCATCAAAGCCATCATAACGCAACAGATCAGTGCGCCGGCTAACATGCCTCCCAATGCTTGAGGGCCTAAACCAAAACCAACCACAACAGGAGCTAACACCGCTAATAAACCAGGCAATACCATTTTATTCAAAGCCGCTTTAGTGGCAATATCCACACAACGTGCCGTGTCTGGTTTAGCCGTTCCCTCTAATAAGCCAGGAATTTCCTTAAACTGACGACGAATTTCGTGAATCATATCAAATGCCGCATCACCGACCGCTGTCATAGTGAGGGCGCTGACAAGAAAGGGAAATATGCCCCCCAGGAACATGCCCATCAGCACCAGCGGATTGTTGAGTAGTAATACAAAGCTGGTATCACCATGACTGATGGTTTCGATATAGGCACTGATAATGGCTAATGCCGCCAGAGCTGCGGCCCCAATGGCAAAGCCCTTACCAATAGCGGCGGTGGTATTACCTAATTCATCAAGTGAGTCAGTGATATCGCGGGTTTGTTTACCCATTTCTGCCATTTCAGCGATGCCTCCGGCATTATCGGCAACAGGACCATAGGCATCAATAGCCATGGTAATACCGACTGTTGCCAGCATGCCTACTGCTGCGATAGCGACACCATAAAGTCCTGCAACATAACTGGCAGAAAAGATAATGGCCGCGATGGTGACAACCGGTATGGCAACAGATTGCATGCCTAAAGCGAGTCCTGAAATCATTATTGTGGCAGGCCCTGTTTCACCGCTTGCTGCCAGTTTTTTTATGGGTGAACCGCCGGTGTAGTATTCGGTAACCAGGCCAATAATAATACCGCCTAAGGCACCTGATAATACCGCAACCCACAATTCACCGGCGCCACCCATCAGGCTAATCATCAACCAGGCAGTGAATATAAAAAGCACTGATGCACCAATGGTGCCGATTCTTAATGCCACACTCGGAGCTTGTTGTGAAAACAGTTTGACACTGAGAATGCCTAAGATGGAGCAAATAAGGCCTGTAGAGGCGAGGGCCAGGGGCAGAAACATCAATGTTGACTGACTGTCAGCGAGTGACTTGATAGTAACTAGTCCCATTGTTGAGGCAATGGTGATACTGGCAATGATGGCGCCGCAGTAAGATTCAAAAATATCAGACCCCATACCCGCAACATCACCGACATTGTCTCCCACGTTGTCGGCGATAACACCTGGGTTACGTGGATCATCTTCAGGTATACCGGCTTCGACCTTTCCCACTAAATCCGCCCCAACATCAGCTGATTTGGTGTAGATTCCACCACCCACTCTTGAAAATAAGGCGACCGACGAAGCACCCATGCCGAAGCCGTGAATAATATGTGTGGTTTGAGGATCATGGCCGTAGAGTAGGTAAAGAAAGCCTAACCCTAATAACCCCATGGCGGCGACGGTAAGTCCCATAATCGAACCACCGGAAAAGGCGACGGACAACGCTTGTGCTGTTCCTTGATTCTGTGCGGCGACGGCTGTTCTGACATTGGCTTTGGTTGAGGCATACATGCCAATGAAGCCTGCACAAGCAGAGCAGATAGCACCAATAAAGAAAGATAGGGCACTTGGCCAACCTAAATTCGAAAATCCCAGCGCCAAGATGCACAACAAGCAGAAAATGGCTAAGCGCGAATACTCAGCTTTCATAAACACCATCGCACCGAGATGAATTTGATCGCCTATATCAACGACCTTGCCTGTGCCTGCTGGTTTTTTGAGGATCGATATATAAAGGAGAAACGCGCAAAATAAACCGAAAACACCAAGAATGATTGGAACATAACTGAGCGATGCCATAGAATTCCCTCTCTTTTTATGAATTGTAGGTGGAACGTTTCTTATGGTTTCTTCCACTTATACTCGCCTGATATATCCAAGTAAAGTCAGAGACTTACCATTGAATCGAAATACAGAGTGACATGATGTTGGAATGGACTGCTTATCTGATTGCAGGATTGGTATCTGGCTTATTGGCCGGGTTATTTGGCATTGGTGGTGGGCTGATTATTGTGCCTATTCTGATGCTGGTGTTTGGTTGGCAAGGTATGTCATCCAATATAGCGATTCATGTGGCTATTGCCACTTCATTAATGACGATTAGTGTTACCTCTCTTTCGTCCATGCTGGCACATCATAAATTCGAAACCACTCAATGGCATTTGGTAAAGAAGCTAGCACCAAGTCTGGTTTTGGGGAGTTTTGCTGGGGCCTATATCGCTAGCTCCATGTCTAGCGATACTTTAAAGGTTTGGTTTGGTGTGTTCGCACTGTTGGTGGCTATAAAAATGTGGTTGCCACCACCTAAATCTGTCTCCTCTCAGTTTTTAGCCGCACCGAGTATTTTTTCTGCGGGTTTAGTTACGGGGATTGTCTCAGCCATGGTAGGAATTGGCGGCGGTTCGCTGGTTGTTCCTTATTTGGTCATGAGTGGACTTTCCATGCAACGAGCCGTTGGTACGGCTGCTGCCTGTGGTTTACCCATTGCGCTAAGTGGTGCAGTGGCTTATATGCTCATTGGTACACAACTGGAACAAGTGGACGGGCAATGGCAAAGTGGATTCGTTCATTGGCAAGCTTTTTTGGGCATCATTGCTACCAGCATCTGGGTTGCTCCTATTGGCGCAAAATTAGCCAAGACACTACCCAGTCAGCTTCTAAGTCGTTTATTCTCAGTGTTTCTGCTTGGGTTAGGTATGGTCTTTCTCTTTCGCTAGGCCAAGGATTTAGTCGTTTATTGCATCTTGATTTCGCGCATAAGGCCGCGCCAAGCTGGTGACGTCATCAAAGGAGACTACCTATTTATCGGTGGGAGTTTAACCTGAAGACCTTTTCTTCTATAATCAGCGACTTTGTTTATCTGCTATCTGGAGCATAACCCTATGAATCTCGACCGTGTTGGTTCAGGCAAAAATTTGCCGACAGACATCAATGTCATTATTGAAATCCCTTCACATTCTGACCCTGTCAAATATGAAGTGGATAAAGAAACTGGAGCGCTTTTTGTTGATCGTTTCATGAACACAGCGATGTTCTACCCATGCAATTATGGTTATGTTCCACACACTTTATCTGACGACGGTGACCCGGTTGATGTGCTGGTGGTCAGTCCATATGCTCTAATCAGTGGTTCAGTCGTGAGCTGTCGTCCAGTGGGCATGTTAAAAATGACAGATGAGTCTGGCGAAGATGCCAAAATCATCGCCGTACCACACGATAAAATGTACGATGATGTTAACGATATTAACGATTTACCAGAGCGTTTGTTGAACCAACTTTCGCACTTCTTTGAACATTACAAAGATCTCGAAAAAAACAAATGGGTCAAAGTTGAAGGTTGGGTAGGTAAAGCTGAAGCGGAAACTGAAATTGTAGCCAGCGTTGAGCGTTTCAAATCAGCTCCTGTTAAACCACAATTTTAAATCTGACTGATTTACAATGATTCGGCGAGCTGATTAATCAGCTCGCCGTTTTTTTATCTAGTGCGGAAACATCATGACAACACTGGTACTTCAAGGCATCACTCTCACTCGCGAACTGGCTGAACAGATCGCTCATCAATATTCAGGTCAGCTTAATTGGTACAAGCATTATGTGACGATCATTCAGGCAACAGATATTAACTCTGAAACCGTTACGCATCTTCGTCAGCAATACGACTTCGATATTAATGCATTGCCAGAGGCATTTGATCCTACAACGGCTAAATTGCTCGTTACAGATATGGACTCCACGCTGATTACCATTGAGTGCATTGATGAAATTGCTGATTTTATGAACTTAAAACCACAAGTCGCAGCGATTACCGAATCAGCCATGCGGGGCGAAATAGACTTTGAAACTTCACTTCGTCAGCGAGTGTCGTTATTAAAAGGCCTTGATGTAGCTGTACTCGAACGTGTCTATGAAGAACGTTTGCAGCTCAGTCCCGGTGCTGAGCTAATGGTCTCTACACTAAAAAAACAAGGCTATAGTTTAGCGTTAGTATCAGGTGGTTTTACTTTCTTTACTGATCGATTGCAGCAGCGTTTAGGCCTTGATTTTACTCAGGCCAATAAACTGGCTGAGAAGGATGGCAAACTGACTGGAGAGGTAGATGGTGATATCTGTGGCGCACAAACAAAAGCAGATTTCCTACTTTCATGTTGTGAAAAAATGACTATTTCCGCACAGCAAACAATAGCGGTAGGGGATGGCGCTAACGATTTATTGATGATGGCTCCGGCCGGTTTGAGTGTGGCTTATCATGCCAAGCCCAAAGTGCAGCAACAAGCGGCGACGGCGATAAATCATAATGGGTTGGATGCTATTCTCGGCTTATTGCAGCTTGAATATAACTAGCCTAAGCTTGAAATTATAAAAAGCATCCCCATCTCAACAGACATAATAAAACTCCAAAACTACGAGGATTAAATAATGGACGTAATGGACAAAATTAAACAGGCGATTGAATCAAACTCTGTGATCTTATTTATGAAAGGCACGCCTGAGTTTCCACAATGTGGTTTTTCAAGCCGCGCCTCTCAAGCTGTCTCTGCCTGTGGTGCAGAATTTGCTTACGTCAATGTATTAGCTGAGCCAGATGTACGTGAAAACTTGCATCGTTATGCAGATTGGCCAACCTTCCCACAGTTGTATATCAACGGTGAATTAGTCGGTGGCTGTGACATCATCATGGAAATGTATGAGAACGGCGACTTGAAAAAAATGATTGATGAAGTGAGCTAAAAAAGGGCATGAGTCAGGAAAATGATCACGAATGGAACAACGACAACGATTATGCCGTTGCGCCAGCCAAGCCAGACTTGAAGCAGCCGCCCAAGTATAGGGTGATTATGCTTAATGATGACTACACGCCGATGGATTTTGTGATTGAAGTCCTGGAAAACCTTTTTGGCATGGGGCGTGAGCGTGCTACACGCACCATGCTTCAAGTGCATACCGAAGGTAGTGCCTTATGTGGTATTTTTACCTATGAGATAGCTGAAGCGAAAGTCGAACAGGTCAACAGCTATTCTCAAAGCCACGGTCATCCATTGCAGTGTACGATGGAAGAGGAATGACCTAGTTCGATATCCAACCAACAAGGTGGAACGTAACATGTTAAGTAAAGAGCTCGAACAAACCCTCAGTCAGGCGTTTAATTATGCCCGCCAACGTGCTCATGAATTTCTTACCGTTGAGCATCTTCTGTTAGCGTTGCTGGAAAATGGCCAGGCATTAGCTGTGTTGAAAGCATGCGAAGTGGATATCACTGCTCTACGACAGGAATTAAGTGATTTTCTCGCTGATAATTTGCCGACACTTGCCGAAGACAGTGAACGTGAAACTCAACCGACATTGGCTTTTCAGCGTATTTTACAACGTGCCGTCATGCATGTTCAGTCTTCGGGTGGCACAGAGGTGACGGGGGCCAATGTTCTGGTATCCATCTTTTCTGAACAGCAGTCACAGGCTGTTTATCTGCTTCAGAAACAGGATGTTACTCGTCTGGATGTCGTTAATGCTATCAGTCATGGCGAAGTTGAAGATTCTGCCATGCACTCTGAGTCTGAAACCAAAGTAGATAGCGACGAGGTGTCTGATGAAGATAAAAGTCCTTTAACGCTATATGCAGAAAATCTGAATGCTGCCGCCATCAAAGGTAAGATTGATCCCCTTGTTGGACGTGCACATGAGTTAGAACGGACGCTACAAATCCTCTGTCGCCGCCGTAAAAACAATCCTCTATTCGTGGGTGAAGCTGGTGTCGGTAAAACAGCCCTTGCTGAAGGTCTGGCAAGACGGATTGTACATGGTGATGTGCCTGAAGTATTAGCTGAAACCACCATCTATTCATTAGACATGGGGGCGCTGGTCGCTGGTACAAAATATCGTGGTGATTTTGAGAAACGCTTGAAAGCCTTGCTGCGTGAATTGAAAAAACAACCACATGCGATTTTGTTTATCGATGAAATCCATACCATGATTGGTGCAGGCAGTGCGGGTAATAGCACGATGGATGCAGCGAACTTATTAAAACCACTATTAGCCAGTGGTGAACTGAAGTGTATTGGTTCGACAACCTATCAGGAATATCGCGGTATTTTTGAGCATGATCGTGCTTTGGCTCGTCGTTTCCAGAAGATTGACTTGCCTGAGCCAAGTGTCTCCGAAACCATTGAAATTCTTAAAGGGCTTAAACCTGGTCTGGAAGAACATCATAATGTTCGTTACTCCAATGCGGCTATTGAACAAGCCGCTGAGTTGGCTCATCGTCATATCAATGATCGCTTCCTGCCAGACAAAGCCATTGATGTTTTAGATGAAGTGGGCGCTGCGCAACGTATTGCGCCAAAATCAAAACGTAAAAAATTGATTGGTGTGAATGATGTGCAGGCTATTGTGGCTAAAATTGCCCGTATTCCTGCCAAAACGGTGTCCAATGCTGATAAAGATAATCTACGTAAGCTGGACGAAAACCTTAAACGCGTTATCTTCGGACAGGATGAAGCGATTTCTGCTCTGGGTTCTGCGATTAAAATGGCCCGCTCAGGATTGGGGCATCCAGAAAAACCGACAGGTGCTTTCTTGTTTGCTGGTCCAACGGGTGTGGGTAAAACCGAAGTCACTCGTCAGTTAGCTCATAATCTGGGTGTGGATCTGATTCGTTTTGATATGTCGGAATATATGGAAAGTCATACTGTTTCCAGACTGATTGGTGCACCGCCTGGTTATGTCGGTTTTGATCAGGGGGGGCTGTTAACGGATGCCATCATCAAACAACCTCACGCAGTGCTGTTGTTGGATGAAATTGAGAAAGCGCATCCAGATGTGTTTAATCTGTTACTTCAAGTGATGGATCACGGCACGCTGACTGATAACAATGGTCGTAAAGCGGATTTCCGTCACGTCGTATTAGTGATGACCAGTAATGCCGGTGCCGCTGAGATGAGTAAACCTTCCATTGGTTTCACCAAACAGGACAATTTAACTTCTGACGGTAATGAAGCCCTGAAACGAACCTTCACGCCTGAGTTCCGTAACCGTCTTGATGGCATTATTCAATTCAAACCACTGGATAAAGATGCCATTCTTCGAGTAGCTGATAAAGCGGTATTAGAGCTTGAAATGTTACTTGAAGATAAAAACGTCACTATCGAGGTGGATGATGCGGCTCGCCAATGGCTGGCTGACCATGGTTACGATGTTCAAATGGGGGCTCGTCCTATGGCCAGACTGGTTCAGGAGAAAATCAAACGACCACTGGCTGATGAATTGCTATTTGGACAACTAAGTCAGGGTGGGGGACATGTTCGTGTCACCCTAAAAGATGAAGATATTCATCTGGAAATGGACAGTGCAGCGGAGGCTGTCAAATCCTGATTGATCCGTTCAAAATAGTGAAATAAAAAAAGCCCGGTAGTGTTCACTACCGGGCTTTTTGTTTTGTACTGGTCATTACTCTATGTCAACACTTTTCTACAGAGTTATACACTTGTCTTTTTTCTGTCATGCTTTTATTAAAAAGTTCCCCTAAGCGACTGATTTTTAATGCAGGCTTTATAACTTACTGATTTTAAAAGATAAAATTATATGGTTATTTTTTAACCATTTCGAGAAGAGCCCTTGTACGAGAGGCACTTAGAGAGTAACTCCAAACTTAATCACAGAGTTATCCACAGAAAATGTGAGTAACTTTACAGTTATATGACAGCACAAAAAGGTGCTTATAACTCGATACCTTTCTGTGCTTTTATACCGGCCCGAAATGCATGTTTAACATCCTCAATACGACTCACGGTATCGGCGGCTTCTATGACACTGTCAGGAGCACCTCTGCCCGTAATAATGACATGTTGCATGTCAGGTCGTTGTGCAATGTCATTCAACACTGTTTCTGCATTGAGATATTTCATTTTTAAGACGATGTTCAATTCATCTAATAACACCACATCAATGTCTGGATCGTTGAGCATGGCTTTGCAGACTTCCCAGCCTTTTTCTGCAGATGCAATGTCTTGCTCAAGGTTTTGGGTTTCCCAGGTAAACCCATCACCGACCACATGGTAGGACACTTCTTCAGGAAAACGACGAAAAAAGGATTCTTCGCCTGTGCTGAATGCACCTTTGATAAACTGAACTACGCCGACTTTCATATTATGACCGAGCGCTCTTGCCACCATACCAAAGCCTGATGAGCTCTTACCTTTACCGTTACCCGTAATAACTAATAACAGGCCTTTGTCTTTTTCTGCTTTTTGAATTTTTTCATCGACCACACTTTTATGGCGTTGCATACGTTTTTTATGACGTTCACTTTTTTCAGTATCAGACATTGGACGTTCCTAAAACACAATTAAAAAGAATAGAAAGCTGATTTCCAGCAATTCGACCATCGCGCCGGCAGTATCACCAGTAAAGCCATCCAAACGATGCTCCATCGCGTATCGAAGTAATAAGAATACGATCAAACCCAGTAACAGCGGCGTGAAACCAAGACAGAAAAAAGCAATGAGGGTAGTGATTCCCAGCATCCACTTCACTTGATTTACAGGTAGATAGTGTTTTAATACTGCACCGATGCCGTTGGGTCTGACGTAGTCAGTCGTGAGAAATAATAAAGGCATCGCTGTTCTAGCGAGGATAATGCTCCAGATTAATGCATGAATTTGGCCTGAAGAAATAACGATTTCCAACAAGGCCAGTTTGAGTAATAAGGTTAATCCCAGGACCACCACGGCAATCGGACCGGCTGCAGGATCTTTCATAATCGCCAGCGTACGCTGTTTGCTGCCGATACCACCCAGCCAGGCATCAGCTGAGTCAGCAAGACCATCTATATGTAAACCGCCCGTCAACAATACCCAGACGGTCAGTAATAAAGCGGCGCTGAGTAAACTATAGGAAACGGGTAAAACAGATACGACAGCAGATAAAATGAATCCGATAATCAAGCCAACTAGCGGATAAAAAACTAAAGAGCGACCAAGCTGTTGTTTAGTTGCGTTCGTATAACTGACAGGAATAATGGTGAGAAATTGTAGGGCTATTTGAAACGATAACCACATTATTTGTCTCCTTTACTGATGTTGGCTTGTTCGAATGTGGCCATACCATTGTGTAACAGACAGGCTTGGCGAAGAAGGGGAACCACCACCGCTGCACCACTGCCTTCACCTAGACGCATACCTAGTTTGAGTAATGGTTCAGCGTTTAAGGCCCCTAAAACAACTTGATGGCCAGGCTCAGCGCTTTGATGACTGTATATAAACCAATCTTTGCAGCCAGCTTGTATTTTCTCTGCTATTAATGCTGCCACTGTACTGATAAAACCATCTATCAGTACCGGGATACCTTGTTTAGCACACGTCAGATAGGCACCCACCATTGCGGCGATTTCGAAACCTCCCAAGGTTTGCAATACGATTAACGCATCCTTGTCGAGCTGCGCGGTATGTTGCTCAAGTGCTCGCCGAATAACGTTTAATTTGTGTTGAACACCTTGTTGATCCAGTCCTGTGCCGGGACCGACTAAGTCTGCAGGGTCACATGCTAGTAAAACAGAGGCTAAAGCTGTGGCAGCAGTGGTATTACCAATACCCATTTCACCGGCAATGTAGATTTGCGTATTTTCAATATCACTGAATACATTATCACGGCCAATTAATAGTGCCTGCTGGCATTGCTGCTCAGTCATAGCCGAGCTCTGGCAAAAATTAGCGGTACCCGCATCGATACGTTTATCTAGTACACCTAGAATTTCTTCTAATGCTTCCACAGTACCAACATTGATCACATCGAGCTTTGCCATCAATTCCTGAGCTAATACACTGATAGCGGCACCGCCATTGGCAAAGTTTCTGATCATCGCGGCAGTGACAGACTGAGGGAAGGCTGAAACACCTTCAGCCATGACGCCATGGTCTGCAGCATAAACAGTGATATGCACATGCGTCAGGTCAGGGATTTCACTGGCTTGTAAACTCGCTATTTTGACGGCTAAGTTTTCCAGCTGACCGAGGGAACCTGGCGGTTTAGTCAACTGCTGCTGACGTGCTAATGCTTTTTGTTCATGCGTCTTATCTACCGCCTTAACAGGTTGTTTGAGCCATTCAGCGAAGTTGTTCATGCAGTTGTCCTTTTAAAATATGAGGTAAACCTGCCACGGTTAAGATAACGTTATCGCTGATTTTGGCGATACGTTGATGTAAAACACCGGCCTCATCACAATAACGACGCGTTAAGTCCCCCAGAGGCATCACGCCCATATTGGTTTCATTACTGACCATAATGATGTGTTTATCAGAGGTTTGCAGCGTATCCAAAAAAGCGGATATCTGTTCTGTTAGAAGATCGTCTTCAGCTAATAAAAGATTGGTCAGCCAAAGCGTTAAACAATCTACAAGCATGACGTCAGTTGTGGCTTTTTTTATGGCATCCGCAAGATACAGCGGCTGCTCAATGGTTGGCCAGTTGTCTGGTCTTTGCTGCTGGTGCTGTTTGATCCGCTTTGCCATTTCATCATCCTGCGCCTGCGCTGTAGCAATATAGGTGACGGATTCACTTGTGGTAGCTGCCCATTGTTCCGCTAAGCGGCTTTTACCTGATTTTGTGCCACCAAGGATTAACGTCGTTGTCATCATGCGCCCTCAAGTATCTGCATCAACTTATCCGTATCAATATGTGTAGCTACCATTTCTGCCAGTTTATTGATGTCATTTTCACGAAGTTGCCAATAATCAACAGATTCAACATTATCAAGACCTGCCCAACTCAATAACGCTTTTGCTGCTTCATCTTGTTCAAATAAACCATGCAGATAGGTGCCGATAATCTGTTTGTCATCACTGATGGCACCATCTGGACCATGTGACAGATGTACAAGAGGCGATTTCAATGCGTTTCCTGTGCTGATACCCGCATGTATCTCATAACCTGAAATAGTGACAGGCGCATTATTGATAAGTAATTGCCCCTGATTTTGTCGTAATGTTTTATGGCCAGCCAATGTTGTTTCCATATTCAATAGACCAAGACCATCACTGCTACCAGGCTGACTTTCAATGCCATTCGGGTCATGAATTAGTCTGCCCAACATTTGAAAACCACCACAGATACCCAACACTTTGCCACCATAACGACAGTGTTTCTGAATCGCTTCAGACCAGCCCTGAGTTATCAGCCAGTCCAAATCTGCTCTGACATGTTTGCTGCCAGGCAAAATAATTAGATCGGCTGCCGGAATAGGCTCGTCTGGTCCAATAAACTGTAAATTGACTTGTGGATGTAATCTAAGTGGGTCGAAATCAGTGTGATTGCTGATGCGTGGTAACACGGGAACAATAATATTGAGCTGTTTTTTCGAAGACGTGATTTGCTGCGTATTGACGGCATCTTCAGCTTCTAAATGCAGACCATGCAAATAGGGCAACACGCCTAGCACCAGTTTACCCGTTTTTTGTTCCAGCCAGTCCAGACCTGGTTGCAATAAGCTAATATCTCCGCGAAAGCGATTAATAATAAAGCCTTTAATACGTGCCTGTTCTGACTCAGATAAACACGATAATGTGCCGACCAAGTGAGCAAACACACCGCCACGATCAATATCAGCAATCAAAATGACCGGACAATCAACCGCTTCAGCAAAGCCCATATTGGCGATGTCTCGATCACGTAAATTGATCTCTGCCGGCGAACCTGCACCTTCAACCACCACCAGATCATAATTGGATTCAAGTCGGTGATGTGAGTCCAGAACGGCTTGCATCGCTATTGGCTTATAGTCATGGTAAAAGCGCGCTTCCATATTAGCGACAGCTTTACCATGGATAATGACTTGAGCACCGGAATCACTATTAGGTTTGAGTAATACCGGGTTCATATCAATATGCGGCGCCAGATGACAGGCTTGTGCTTGTACTGCCTGAGCCCGGCCAATCTCTCCTCCTTCAGCAGTCACCGCGCTATTGAGTGCCATATTTTGTGGTTTGAACGGTGCAACACGATAATTCTGCTGCACAAACCAACGACATAAGGCGGTGACCAACGTGCTTTTGCCTGCATCGGATGTGGTGCCCTGAATCATCAATGTTTTCTGTTTCATAACACTTCTCTCAGGGATTGCAGGGCTTTTTCCAGTTGCTGCCATTGCTGTTCATTGGCCGGTAAACCAAAACGCAAACTGGCAGGGGAGGTAAATAAGCGGGTCAGTACGGCTTGTTTTGCCAGATGTTCATGAATGTCGCTGGCGGCAGGATGCATCACCCATTGAAATAAATCAGTGCTGCCTGTGGGACTGAGCTTATAAGTGCTAAGCAACTGAGCTAAACGTTGAGACTGGTTTTGCAGTTGTTGAATGGTACGCTGCTGCCAGTCAGTATCCTTGAGTGCCTTTGTGGTGATAAAACGTGATGCAGTAGCAATGGGCCAGGGGCCAAGATGCTCTTCGACTTTATCCAGAATTGATTGTTCGGCGATTAAAAAGCCAACGCGACAACCTGCCAGACCAAAGAATTTGCCTATCGATCTCAGAATAAGTAGTCCGGGCATGGCCGGTAGGTTACAAAGACTTTTCTCGGGTGTTGTATCAATAAAAGCTTCATCAATGACTAGCCAGCCATCACCTTGTTGTAATTGCTGATGCCAGTTTAATAGCTGTTCTTTACTATATCGTCTGCCACTTGGATTGGTTGGGTTGATAATAATCAACACATCCGTATGGGCAATCACAGAATCAATCTCTTCATGAGCAATTGCTTGAACATCGTGCCCGGCTTTTTGCCAACTATAGGCATGCTCTGCATAGCAAGGGTCTATCACTTTTACTCTGCATGGCCCACGTAACTGTGGTAAAAACTGTATAGCCGCCTGACTGCCGGGAAGGGCGATTAAAGATGGATTACCGTAATACTCTGCTGCCGAGTTGAGTAAATCATCATCTTGATCTGGTAAACGGGTCCAGACAGATTCGGGTAATGCCGGAATGGGCCAGCCATTGGGATTGATCCCGGTGGATAAATCCAGCCAATGCTGGTGGGCGATACCATATTTTTTAATGTAGTGATTGAGTTTGCCACCATGCTCAAGCATAGCTGATACCTGTAATGATAGTGATGACGGCTATCCACAACAACAGACTATCCGTGACTAGATGTAAGGCCCGAGGAATATCATCTGCATTGGCTTCGCGATTTAAGCCAAGCGTTGGACGATCGTGCCAAACACCGTGATAACGTGCCTGGCCACCCAGCTCTATTTCCAGCGCTCCGGCACCTGCCGCCATCACCGGGCCAGCATTGGGACTATCCCATCGTTTAGCTTGCTGTCTCCAGCAATGTAGTCCAGAGCGGACATTGCCTACCAGTGCATAACTGAGCGCCGTTAATCGTGCCGGAATATAATTCATTAGGTCGTCAATACGCGCGGCAGCACGACCGAAATAGAGATAACGGTCAGTTTTATATCCCCACATAGCATCCAATGTATTACTCAGTCGGTAAATAACGACACCGGGAAGGCCCGCCACAATAAACCAGAACAAAGCTGAAAAAATGGCATCGGCGCCATTTTCTAATACCGATTCGATACTGGCTTTAGGAATATGTAATGTTTCTCTGTCACGGCTGACGATGTAACTGGTCAAGGTTTTTGCTTGTTCAATATCGCCTTGTTTTAATGAAGTGATAATCGGTGTCACATGATCGTATAAGCTACGATGACCAATACAGAGGTAGAGTACGATAACGCTGAATATCAGGTTAAGTGATGGAATGTCACTGATACAATAGGCGATAAAAGCAAAAGGGGCGACCAGCACTAACCAGCCTAGCAGTCCTTTAATAAACTGCTTTTTAATGCCGTCATTAGCGTTGTACAGTCTGTTTTCAATGTGTTTGGTGAGTTGACCAAAACCCACAAGCGGGTGACGACGTGTTGGTTCACCGAGTAACCAATCAAGCAATAAAGCAAGAATAATAAACAGTAAGGTCATAAACTGGCCGGTTTATCCCAGTGGTTTTCATATAAAACAGAGTCAAGTTCAATGCCCTGGCGCCAGTTTTCCATTTGTAGCATCGGCTCTGGATAAAACTCATTAACATGACCCAGGCACAGAATGGCGACAGGGGAGGCACCTGAAGGCAGCTTGAGTAAGTCTGCCAATGCTTCTGGTTCAAAAATAGATACCCAGCCCATACCCAGACCTTCGACTCTGGCGGCCAGCCACATGTTCTGAATGGCACAGGAAACAGAGGCCAAATCCATATTCGGCATGGTTCTCCTGCCAAAGATATGTTCTTCACGTTTATCGCATAGGGCGACAACCAGGATTTCAGCACAATTATCCATGCCCTCGACTTTTAAACGCATAAACTCATCTTCACGTTCGTTCATCGCTTTGGCCGTTTCTATGCGTTCTTTTTCGACCAGGGCTTTTATCTTTTCACGAATAATGGAATCAGTAATTCGAATAATTCGCCAGGGTTGCATCAGACCAACGCTTGGGGCTTGGTGTGCGGCCATTAATAAACGTTTTAGCTGTTCCGGTGCAACAGGATCAGGTCGAAAGTGACGCATATCCCGGCGCTCGGCTATTGCCCTGTAAACCGCTTCTTGTTCTGCTCTTGAAAATTGATGAGGGGAATCACTCATGGTGATAACCACGCTGCAATAAGATGAGGGTTAGAGTAAAAGTAAAAATGGATATAGCTGGCGGTCAGACGCTCTTGTTGATACACAGCTTCATTGACTGATTTGCCATTAGGACACTGTCCGCTTATTTCAGATACTAATTCTGTGCTGAGTGAAGAATGATGATAAGTGTGACCTCTAATCGCTTGATTCTCAACGGTCACTTCCTGCAAACCAAGCGCGGTTAATCTGGCCTGGAGTTTCGCCTTAGCCGGCAAAATACCACACATTGTGGCGGTAACATCTCTCTTGTCTGTCAGCGTCTCGCAAAGGTATAACATGCCACCACATTCCGCGAGGATAGGTTTATTTGCCTCGTAATGTTGCTGAATAGCTTGTTGCATCGGTGTATTGGCACTTAATGCGGCCAAATGTAACTCCGGATATCCACCGGGTAAATAGAGACTATCGGTATCAGGTAGCTCGGTATCATTGAGTGGAGAGAAAAAAACAAGCTCAGCACCTAAAGCCTTCAGACAATCCAGGTTCGCCTGATAGAGAAAAGAGAAAGCGGCATCTTTGGCTATGCCAATCTTCAAACCCTGTAGTAACGGTGGAAGTCGCGGAGTATCAATAAGCGGAAAATCGATATTTGGCAAAGACACTGAATCATCAAAATCAAAAGCCTCAAGAGTATGGCTTAAACGTTGTTCTAAATCTGTAATTTCACCGGCTTGTTGTAAGCCTAAATATCGACTGGGTAAGGCATGTTCAGTTTGTCGGTACAAGGTAGCAAGGCAGGGAAGTGTTGGAGGCAGGGCATTTTTGAGCATATCGGCATGACGTTCACTGCCGGCTTTATTCGCTATAACCGCTGCCACCTGTGTATCTTGCCGATAGTGATCCAAACCTACTGCAATCGCCGCGAAGGTTTGTGCCATGGCACTGGCATCGATAACGGCGAGAATGGGTATACCAAAAGCTGCTGCCAGATCAGCTGTAGAAGGTTCGCCATCAAACAGTCCCATCACACCTTCAATCAGGATAATGTCAGCCTGTGCAGCGGCTTCAGCGAGTAGTTGCTGACTATGTTGTTTGCCAACCATCCAAAGATCAAGTTGATAAACAGGGTGACCTGACGCCTGCTCTAAAACCATGGGGTCCAGAAAATCTGGACCCACTTTGAAGACTCGAACGTGTTTGTTTTGCTGCCTGTAATGTCTTGCTAGTACAGCCGTAACCGTCGTTTTACCCTGACCAGATGCGGGTGCAGCAATGACTACAGCAGCGCATGACTGCGACTGCATTTATTAACTACTTTTGATCAGCTTGATGTGTGGTTTTGGTGAAGTACATAGACACATGGCAAATCATGGCCACCACCAGATAAAAACTCATCACCGCCAGGTTTTTAGGGAAGTATTGAATAAAGCGTTGTGTGTATTCAGTGAATGTTGGATCAGGATAACGACCAGAGAAGAAGTAAAAACCACCACCACTAAATAATGTGGCTGCAGTGGCGGCTACTAATACACTGCCAACAAGAGGCAATAAGGTGGCAGCATTAAATTGGTATTTCGATGCATACCAGCGTCCAGCCATCCATAAGCTGCCATAAGCAGGAATGAGAAAACCGTAAGCAGGAGACATACAGAAACTAGTGCTCAATTGACCACCACCCAACAACACACTGGCGATATCGAGACCAGCCGCCATCGCTAAAAACACGGGAAACCAGGCTGCTGAACTGAGGTAAAGACCTGCTAAGAAAAAGATAGCCCATGATGCACTGGGTAATGCATCGACAGAAGCAAAATGATGACCTCGGGTCATAAACATTAAAAGCGCTAAGAGACCAGCAATAATTAGTTGCTGAGAACGAGATAAGGTCATGATGTGATTCTCCAGTGTGCCCACCCGCACACAATAGGTTTGAATTTGCCAACAGGCACGTTTTATTTTCAGGCCGGTCTCCGGACTCATGAGTGTAGCCTGATAAACACCTTCCCATACAGCACTGTACAGTGGCATTAGGTTTATCTGATCTCACTTACCGTTGCGGGGGCAGTGTCGGCATTATCTATTGATGCACCGACTTCCCGTTTACTCGCGATTGCAACACCTGAAACTCGCGATAGAATAAGGATTAATACGATATATTGTCAATTTGGCGTGAAGAATAAACTCTCAACTTTAATATAAGAGGATGGCGTAGGTTTGACGTATGGATGCGCAGCCATTACTATGCGCGGCTCTTCAGGTGCTCTGTTTAGGCAGAGTTAAACGGGAAGTTGGTGACAAATCCAACACTGCCCCCGCAACGGTAAGCGTTGAAAAGCACATCATTAAGCCACTGCGAATCTCGTGGGAAGGCGATGTGTCAGGCATAGCCACAACGTAAGTCCGGAGACCGGCCTGAGGTTTCATAACAACACCATAGTGTTGTGACCCTTTTAACCTTGGATCGCGGGTGAGCGTATCCTCAGGAGACAATTATGACCTTGTTTTCAAAGGCGTTGCCTTTGCGTGCTTGCACGCGCCTTTCAGCATTTACGCTGATTTCTTCTTTACTTTCTTTACCTGCCATCGCCAGTGATGAGCTCAATTCCATTACCGTCACAGCGAATCGTATGCCTACGGAAAATGCGTTGGCGCCGACCACGGTGATCACAGAAGCTGATATTGAAAAACTTCAGATTCAAGATTTGGCTACACTTCTGTCACGTTTTCCCGGTATTGACATGACTCAGAATGGTGGTTTGGGTAAAGCAAGTGGTATTTCAATCCGCGGAACAAACTCTGATCACGTGCTTGTTTTAGTTGATGGCGTTAAATGGTATTCAGCCACATCTGGTTCGTCAGCATTACAAGATTTTCCTGTTAGCCAAATTGAACGTATTGAAATTGTCCGCGGGCCTCGAGCCGGGCTTTATGGTTCTGAAGCCATAGGTGGTGTGATCCAAATCTTCACTAAAAGCGGTTCAATTAGTAAACCTACGCCAAATTTTATGCTTTCTGCAGGTACCAAAAATACTCTCAGAAGCCAAGCTGGCGTAAGTGGTGGAAACGAAACGACCAAATATAATCTTAGCTATAGTTACGATACAACCAATGGTATCAATGCTAGAGAAGATCGTAACCCTGATCATGACGGCTACCGTAATCAAAGCGTATCGTTAAAAGTCAATCAACAGTGGATAGAAAACTGGTCAACGGATGTTAACCTGCTTCGTTCAAATGCACGTAATCACTATGATGGATTTAGTGTAAATAAAAATTACGTCACAGATACTGTTCAACAAATTCTTGGACTCAATAACAATATCTCAGTAAACGATACGTGGTCTATGAGTTTTGACCTTTCTGAGTCGCGTGATCGTTCTCAAAATTATGTCGATGATGAGATAACCACAAATTACAATACTCGCCATCGTTATGCCGGGTGGATAAATCATCTTAGATTAAATGCTCAGCATCAATTCAATATTGGTTTAGAGTATGAGAATGACAAGATTGATAGTTCTGATACTTATGTCTCCGATTCTCGTGACAATAAAGCTGTCTTTGCTAGCTGGGAAGCTGAGATTGAGAAAAACAGCTGGCTACTAAGTGCTCGTCATGACGATAATGAATCATTCGGCCATGAAACAACAGGAACAGCTGATTATGGTTACCAGTTGAGTGAGCAGTTAAAGTTAACCGCCAATGCCGGAACCGGCTTCAAGACTCCGACATTTAACGACCTATACTATCCATTGGATAGTTTTGGTTATGAAGGTAATCCTGATCTGAAGCCAGAAAAGTCGACCTCATATGGTATAGGAGTGGAAGGCACGCCAACTTGGGGCCACTGGGCAGTCAATACCTATAAAAATAAGATTAGAAACCTGATCGTTTGGGATACATCACCTTCTAATGTCGATGTGGCTGAGATCAAAGGTGTTGAGTTTGAAGTCACAACAAGCTTTGCAGATTGGCAAGTGTCGGCAGATGCTTCATTTTTACAACCAGAGGATGACAAAACAGGGAATGTTTTGCCCAGAAGAGCAAAACGTTTAGCTAATCTTCACCTGGATCGTAATTGGGGTGACTGGTCTACAGGCGCAAGCTGGAAGTTAAGAGGGCATAGCTATGATGATGCCGATAATGATGAACGCCTTGGTGGTTACGGACTGTTAGATTTACGTGTTGCTTATAAAGTCGATCCGGACTGGACTGTCAGGTTAACGGGCCAAAATATGTTAAACAAGGACTATCAAACAGTCGAAGACTATTACAGCCTTGGGCGTACCGTGATGGTCTCGGTCAGTTACCAACCATAAAACATTATCGTTCCACAAAAATACCCGAACTTGTTTCGGGTATTTTTTTGTCTGAAACTCTGGATTCATCTGGTCAGTAGCCTGCTAAAAATATAGAATTGTCACATCTTTTTTATGTTGAACTCCCATGACAGATAAATATGACAATAAAGGTTTTGCCACCAAAGCCGTTCGAGTTGGTCACAAAAGAACAGCCGAATCTGAACAGTCTGAACCTATATTCCCAACGTCCAGCTTTGTCTTCGAAAGTGCAGAGCAAGCTGCAGCACGATTTGGTGGTGATGAGCCGGGTAATATCTATTCTCGTTTTACTAATCCCACCGTTCGCACATTTGAACAGCGTTTAGCTGCTTTGGAAGGTGGTGAGTCCTGTGTTGCTACTTCATCTGGCATGTCGGCGATTTTATCGACAATGATGGCCTTATTATCAGCCGGTGATCATATCGTTTCGTCGATGAGTATTTTCGGCACTACACGCGTGTTGTTTGATAAATATTTATCCAAGTTTGGTATCAGCACCAGCTATGTGAAGCTGATTGATTTAGATGACTGGAAAGCCGCTATTACGCCAGAAACAAAAATGCTGTTTTTAGAAACGCCTTCTAATCCAATGAATGAAATTGCAGATTTGGAAGCGCTTTCTGAGCTTGCCAAGGCCAATGATTGTTTATTGGTTGTCGATAACTGTTTCTGCACGCCGGCATTACAGCGACCGTTGGAGTTTGGCGCTGATATCGTTGTGCATTCAGCCACAAAATACATCGATGGCCAGGGCCGTTGTATTGGTGGTGCGGTGGTTGGCGATGCTAAACGTGTTGGTGAAGACGTATATGGTTTCTTGCGTACAGCAGGACCGACGATGAGTCCATTCAATGCCTGGACCTTCCTCAAAGGTCTGGAAACATTGGATCTCAGAATGAAAGCCCATTCTGCGTCAGCACTTGAGGTAGCAAGCTGGCTGGAGTCGCAACCTTTAGTAAGCCATGTTTTTTATTCAGGCTTACCATCGCATCGACAGCACGAATTAGCTAAGAGACAGCAGTCAGCATTTGGTGGCATTATTGCTTTTGAAATCAAAGGCGGTAAGAAGGATGCATGGTCTCTCATTAACGCTTTGGAGTGGCTGTCTATCACCGCGAACTTAGGTGATAGCAAAACGACCATCACGCATCCTGCAACAACAACACATGGACGACTAACTGAAGAAGCGCGTACTGTAGCCGGTATCACCGATGGAATGTTACGACTCTCTATCGGCCTTGAAAGTGTGGATGATATTAAAGCGGATTTAGCCCGCGGCTTTGCTGCTATTAAATAACGGCACAAAACCTGCATGGCTCTGCCTAGATTGGAGTGGCTGTCAAAAAAATGTCTTTAAAAAGCCTAAAGACAGAAGCTGACAGCATAATGAACAAGGTAGATTGCTATGTTAGATTTCTTAAAGATCGCATTGCCATTAGCTTTGTTGGTGAGCATGCCAACAAAGCTTGCACAAGCGGCTGAAACACCCAGTAGTGATGTTCGTGTTGTGATAGATGTCTCGGGCAGCATGAAAAAGAATGACCCCAAAAACCTGCGAGCACCTGCGCTGAGAATGTTAGTCGGGCTTATGCCAGATGACGCAAACTCTGGGGTTTGGACCTTTGCTAAGATGGTCAATATG
The DNA here is from genome assembly GCA_002706095.1 of Methylophaga sp. Taxonomy (GTDB): domain Bacteria; phylum Pseudomonadota; class Gammaproteobacteria; order Nitrosococcales; family Methylophagaceae; genus Methylophaga; species Methylophaga marina. The sequence continues at coordinate 54,229 of PAJP01000013.1, forward strand.
CTGGTGCCATGGCAAAAAGTTGATGATGACTGGCGACAGAAAGCGATTGAAAAATCCTCAAAAATTCACTCCCTTGGTCTCTATACTAATATCGAGCTAGCCTTAGAAAAAGCCACAAAAACAGGCATAAAAAACGATCCTAAACAACGTCAAAGCTTGATTTTATTGTCTGATGGTTTTGTTGATTTACAACCAGGACAAAAAGCTAGCGAAGCCTCTCGCCAGCGCATCCTCAATGCGATTGTGCCTAGACTAAAAGCGGCGAATCTCGCCGTTCACACAATTGCCCTGTCAGATAATGCCGATCATGAACTGCTGAAAGCTATCTCAATGGAAACAGATGGCTGGTATCAACAAGCCAATACGGCTGATGATTTGCAACGTATTTTCCTTCATATGTTCGAAAAAGCCACCCAGCCAGACACTGTTCCTCTCGCTGATAATCAGTTCAAAATCGATAGCAGTGTCAATGAAATGACAGTGCTGGCTTTTCGAAAAGCAGGATCAGCAGAAACACAACTTAAAACACCTGACGGTAGAACCCTCACCGAGTTGGATCAATCAGATAAATTGCGTTGGTTACATGAAGATAGTTTTGATCTGATTACCATTGAAAACCCGGCGACGGGCGAGTGGCGAATTGATGCTCAGCTTGATCCGGATAACAGGGTAATGGTTGTCACGGATATGAAACTGGAAACCAGTGATTTACCTAATAATGTGCTGAAAGGGGAAAAGTTCGATTTTCACGCGACATTAACTGATCACGGAAAACACATTACACGAAACGATTTTCTGGAGTTGGTTGACGGCTCACTCAAACAACATTCTGAGCTGGAAGAAAAGCAGTTGTCGATGACATTGGACCCACAAAAAAGTCAGTTTAATGCCAAATTGGGTGAAGAGTTCACCGCTGGACGTCAAGATGTGATTGTCACCTTGAAAAGTGCGACGTTTGAACGTCAGAGACGCCAAAGTATCAATGTGATAGCAGCGCCTTACTATGTTGATTCGGAACGTCTACCTGGTGATAGTCGAAGTCATCGTATACAGGTTCAGGTTGAACCAACCCTAATAAAACCAGATTCTTTGTCGATAAAAGCATTATTAAGAGAAGAAAATGGTAGCGAGTGGCCATACGAGATGCAGAAAACGGATACGAACAATTGGCAGCTGACATTAACTGAACTCACGAAAGATGCCGATTACGAATTATCGCTTCAGTTACGCGGTGAAACGCCTGAAGGACGTCCGGTTTTTTTACAGGCTGAGCCTATCACGTTGAAAGATGAATTAGCGCTTGAACCAGCTGCTGAATTATTTGATGAAGAACTTGCTCCCATTCTGGAACCGATTACAGGTGAAGATGCAGCTGACGTCGATATTATGCCCTTGGATGATGACTTGATGCTAAGCGAGGATAATGAAGAATCAGGTATCTCAATATCTGATAACACAAAACTTCTGATAGGTAATGCCATTATCTTAGCTCTACTGATAGCTGGCGTTATCTGGTGGCGAAGACAGAATGCAGCAACCGCAGCGGTGGGAGATATGCTTTGATAAATCTAACCGACCCAATGCTCGAGTTCCTGGCGTATGAACTGGCTCTGATTTTTGCTGTTATTGCTGGCATTTTATTAATAAGTAATCGAAAAAAAAGGCGGAAAGTTCATAATGCCGGCACCAACGCCGTAAAAAAAATTAAGCGGGACCAGATATCGAGAGAGCAAAATCTCAGTCAGGTTTTACATGAAAAATACGCCCTAAGTGATGAAGCGCTCAAAGCGGAAGTAAACGACTTTCTTGAGCGTGAACGTCGCATACAAAAAAGTCTTATCAAAACCTATATAGAACAGGATGATAAAGCGTTTTTAGCTATTCCTGGCCTGGTTGAGCAAGCCGTTGATGCGGCATTGAACATCGAGCCTGTTGGTTCACACGCTAAGTCACAACAATCTGAAGAAACGGCACCATCCGCAGATGATTTACAGCAACAGATTGATCACGCGGCACAAACGATGGAACGTTTACTGAGTCAGTATCAACAACTCACAGGGACTTCAATGGCTGCGGCGGCTCTGCTTCCAACTGAGGAAGAGGATGTTGAGATTGATGAGACTGTGACTGAAGAGGAAATGCCAGCAGAAGTTGACGAGGTACCTGAACCACAGGAAGAGCAAGCCTTTGGTGATGGCGATGAGATAAATCAGGTATTCGATGATCAGGCTGAGGTTCCATCACCCTCACCTGAGACAGGTGTCAGTGAGCCAACCGAGCCAGAAGACGCAGCTGATACTGACACCCCTGATGCTGAAATACCTGCTAACAACGACTCATCTCCAGAAGAAGAGCCCATCTTATCTAATGAAGAACTGGATGCGTTATTAGACGGGGACGATTTTTCACTGGAAGATGAAAACGCAAGTGTTTCTGACCCAGACAATACAAACGAGACTAGAGAGACAGAGATTCGCAACGAGCCAGTTGATGTCGTTGAAATCAATGGTATTGCTGATGAAGCTGATTCAGTCCAACAGGAAGAGCTCACCGATGAAGAGCTTCAACGCTTTACCGAAGTCACAGATGAGATTGAAATTCCGGGGGCTGTGGATGATATTTTGTCATCACTGCAAGACACCGAAGAGAAGCAGCAAACATCAGTTGAGACAGATTCAGATACTGAAATCGACAACGAAGATATTGATGCCCTATTAGCACAACAAGATACTATTGCAGAGCCAGAGCCAGAGCCAGAGCCAGAGCCAGAGCCAGAGCCAGAGCCAGAGCCAGAGCCAGAGCCAGAGCCAGAGCCA
>PAJP01000014.1 GCA_002706095.1 Methylophaga sp.
AGAGCACCAGCCATTTCATTTTTTATTCAATTATGGAGTTAGTTTTCACAGCAACTGTACCAAATAAGTATTAGTAACACTTAAAAGTCACCTTAACATATTGTTAGCGCATACAACTTTGGAAGAGCTCGCCAATGTTGGCAAAAAGGTGGACGTAAGTACTGCCAGAAGAACGATGACGTATTCGGAATGATGGAAGCTGATATGCATAACCTTGCTCCAGCTGTGGGTGAGCTCAATGCTGACCGTAGTAATTATCGTTTTGGGTTGCTGCCAGATACAGAAAGTAAGCACGGAGCTTGTCCATTTAAAGTGGATTTTAAAGCACGTGTTGCTGAGACTAGGCCTGAAGTTCGTGGCTTTATTGCTCGTGTTCAATTTTATATGCACGATCGATATAACTTGCCTATGAGTCGCCAACAACAACAGTTATATATGGTCTGGAATAAGCAATACCCTCCATCTGTCTGGGAGTTAGAACGTGATAAACGAATTGCCGCTCGGATGGGAAATCATAATCCTTTTGTGACTGGCCAAAAGGTGTGGTCGTTGGGGTATAAAAATTCAGGGGATGGAATCAATTCAGATAGTAAACAAATGTCTGCAGCACCCACTGAAATCGGTACCGGTCTTAATATAAGAGGAAACCGAAACAGTAAGGTCTATCACCTACCTAAAGGCTGCCCCTCATATGAAAAAGTAAGCCATAGAAATATCGTCCCATTTGATACTGAAATTGATGCACAAAATGCTGGCTATCGTAAAGCTGGAAACTGTAAATAACTAAAGAGGCTTATATGTTAATACTTACAAGAAGAATAGGTGAATCACTGATCATTGATGAAGATACTGTTGTAACTGTTCTAGGAACTAAAGGTAATCAAGTTCGGATAGGAATTGATGCACCGGATGATGTGAATATCATTCGTGAAGAGCTACTAAGTCGTGAGAAGCAGCCTGAGAAGGAATAAACTTATTCCTTCTCATCTTTTCTGCAAACTTACAATGTCAGGGTAATAATCAGACTGTTGCAGCCTTTTTCACATTATTATTCTGACGTTGTTTGTATGCCGATTGTTTAGCTTTAGCTTTTTTCTGGTCGCTATCTTTCTTTTTATCTGCAGCAATATAAGCTTGCTGTCCTAACGCTCTAATTGCATCAGCAGTTTTAAAAATTCTTACCTGCCAGGCATGCGATCTATCTTCTGAGTGAGACAAAGGAATTTCGCCAGCCATCCATAGTGTTTTTAGCTTCATCGTTAAATTATCCAGCTGGCGAATAAGATTCATAAACGCCATGCCTTCCGGACAAGTAATTTTAATATTCAAGTCAACACTATCATCTGTTACTGCAGAGTTCTTCAGACCAATATCATTAAAGAGGTGATTTGCTTGCTCCAAGTCACGGTTCATTTCACTTGATAACTGCTTTATGCTTTCTGTGATCTTATTTACATTCTCATCTGAAAGCTCACGCAGGCCAAACTTCCGTGTCAGTAAGGTTGCTGCTGTCATTTGAGTCTGGATATGGTCAAATGTACGGCGAAATATTCGCTTTGCTTGAGCTGACTGGAGTTTCACGGTCATCTCCATGTAATACTCGCTTTTCACCTCCTCTTCGGTTAAAAACTGTTTTACCTTTTCCATTTCAGCATTTTGTTTCTGCTCTCGTTTTGAGTCAAAAGCTTCCAAGTCTTCTGCCATAATGCTCACCTTGCTTTGATAAATATAATCCTCAGGCTGGCATTTAAAATGACTATGTTGGATGAGTCTATGAATAACCGGATATTGGTCTATGCCGGTTAATAAAGAATCTAGCTTAAAATAACGAACTACTGTTATTGTCTGTGTAGTACCTAGTAAGGATGCAATGGAGTCATGACAACGATTGGAGCTGTAGTACTTTTTTTCTTTTGTGCCTTAGCTGGTGTCTTCTACGCAATGCTTGCAAGCATGGGAATATTAATGAGTTTGGGGATATGGAATCAGGGTCATAATAAAGTTGAACTGACTTTTGCATCTTTCTATTTCACATTGATGTTATTCATTGTTCCTATGATCGGACTAATCGCTCTTGTCTATTTGGAACCAGGTCCTGGTGGAATGGGAGCGCTTATATCTACTTCTTGGACTTTTGGTTGGGTGATCAGAGTGACCTACAAACGTTTAAAATCTGAACATTCTAAGTAGTACTCCATCCCTCCTTTAAGGGCACACGCAAAATAAGATTCTTGAGGGTTAAATCTGGATTAGAAAGCATTAAAACTAGACTTGCCAGAAACACCATTTATAAAACGAGTGATGGTTCACTGATCCCGAATTAAGCTCCTCGCTTTCTACAGCCAAAACACTCAAGCACAAGTGAAATTGTATCTACGCGGCTGGTGTTGGAAGTTTTCCGATTACCTGAAATTGCACAATGTCAAAAATAAGAACTTGGCTCTTGTTTGACTGCTTGAAGGCAACAGCATTGGAATTGACTTCACAAAGCCAAGTGGTTTGCTCGGTTGGTTTAGAGTTGACAAAGGGCTCAGGTGAAAAAAGGCCTATACAGATCCCCCTTTCAGTGTCTCTTGCAGATTCGTATTGAAAGCTTTGAACTCCAGCATTTCGCATGTCGGTACCCAGTCGTTGTGTTTTACTGTAATCAACTGGATCTCTCAACTGTTGTGAATATTGGCTGAACGGTCTGTTCTGTAATTTAACTCCAAGATTAGTGTCGTAGTTAACAGAGAAGATTGTGTGCTCTGATGATAACAGGGACTTTGGATGAGCGCTCATGTCCTGGAAGAAACGAAATCGATAATAGGCAACTTCTGCCAGCGTGGTGCTAATATTTTCTGCACCATAAAAAAGGCTCATTTCATGTGGCCGTCCAAATCTTGAGCCATGCTCTAAGGGAGGATATCTAAAAGGACTTCGTAGTAAGTAGTCGAGATGAGGATAATCTATGTAGACTGGCTTTGAAGACTCTAAAAGCTCTTCCAGCACCGATTGTTCTTGTAGAGAATCAACGTATCGTCGGGTCGCAATCTGCTCCTGTGACTCAGCAAGACGATAGAGCCTGCCCTGAATCTGTTGAACATGCTGCTCTCCATTGCAGCTATCCCAAATCATTAAATCTTCCCTCTCATTGCATCTACATAACGTACAACCCGCATAAGACCATCCAAGGTAGCGATTTGTTTGGCAGGAATACCACCTGTTCCACTATTTTCTGAATGCATAAAAGCTCGCATCCAATCTTTGTCGCCATTAGTTAAGGCATGAAGTGCTCTCGCTATACGAATTAAATGGAGTGCTATCTCACCTTTTTTCGTCTGCGGCTCGATAGTCATACGCTTTTTAATTCTGCTGACTGCTGAACGATCGACACCTAGTGCATCGGCAAGCTCCGATGTTTTAAGTCCAAGCTCACCGGACACATTGAAAAGTGCCTTTGCTAATATTAAGCCTTTGTCTGGCTGTGTTTGTTCGACAACGTTCATGGTTTACACCCCTTCAAGATTGATGCTATATGCATATTCTAACCATAAAATGTGTAATTTGCACACCCATAGATACTTTAACTAAATTTGAATATTGCTCAAAATTCTCACCGCACCTATCTAGGAGGCAAACAAAAGACTAACCACTGCCAACTCTTTAGACGCTCATCAGCCAGAATTTAACAAGCGTAGATTAAAACGTGCTGAACTGTCACGGGGAAATCCAGAAATAGATTTTAAACTACTAGGAGCGCATTAATTTATGTAAATCCAGATATAAGAACCCAATTTGCTTCTGAATGCAGTTATTAATTGAAAGTAAATCCAAAATCTAGTTGTGGAAATATTGTATGTAATTGTTTGTATGAGATATCAAATTTATTCATATACATGTGCTTAAACAAGGCGATGTTGTAAAGCTTTTCGGAGCTGTTCAGTTGGATGACATGTCATTTGTCAAGAGAGACTATTAGCTAATAGTGCTGGTTATAAAATTGTTGAGAATGCTTATGATAAGTTTGGATGCACTATGGCTGCGGTTAAAGTTAGATAAAATTCATATTTAAGTAATAGCACTAAACTAAAAAGGCACCACCGTATGGTAGTGCCTTTTTTATTATGAGTTTGCAGCTAATTGATTCTTTGCAGATGAAGGATGTATTCCGAACTGTTTAAAGTACTTCGAATCATCGGTTGTAAAATATTTATTAACTTCACTTTGGCATGCATCTTCAAGAACCTTCTCAAAACTCTGAGAGTGATCATCAAAGATGATGAAGTGCTGTCCCCATGAGCTTCTAATCCTCACACCTTTAATCTTGTCGCTTTTGGTGTTTGGTGGCCCAGGACGATTGGTTTCAATCATCACTGTTTCATAGCCAGCAACAGCTTTTGGATTCAGTGCTAATCGTTTTGGTGTATCGCTTTGAGCATTAAGAAGTGCTGGCCTATTAAAACCAAAATCTTTCTCAATGAAATGATATTCAGGGAAATGGTCAATGATTATGTGTCCCATAATACTCTCCTAAAGTTACGGGATACATTTATCCCAAGGAGGATAGATATACCCCTTGGGTGAACTAAATCAGCTTACTGATTAAATATAGAGTGCCGTTTTGTGGTGCGACAAAACCTGTTGTGTAACAGAGTTACAGCGATAGATATAAATTACTATTCACTACTTTTCCTGTCAAACGAACTATTGTGATGGAGTTCATAAACAATAATGTAAACACACAGGCTGAAATAGATTCTATCTACGCAAAGTTAAATCCTCAAGATACAAGTGAAATTAATGATTTGATGAAGTGTCTGTTTGTAAAATGTTAGATATGAAAAGTAACCGAGCTACATTTTCAAGTTAACGTAATAGATTGAACGAACTTTATCATCGTATTTTAGGCACCCTGAACGTACCAACAACCGTTGAACATTGTTGTCATTTACACCGCCATCAGGAACTAAAATCTTACAGTCACCATTCACAAACTCGGCTTCTTCATCGGTATCTATCTCGCCAAGCTTATTATTTAGACGATCTATTAAATCACTCAAATTGTCTAATTGCTTAGGGTTGCGCTCATCTGATAATACTAGCTTATCCGCTAGTTCTAAAATCGATCTAGAAGTTGTAAAGTGTTGCTGACTTTTGACGTAAAGTTCAAGCATGCGATAATCCATTGGAACTCGAACCAGCTTCCCATATATCTCATTCCACGGATAGGAAGCAACTCCAGCTTGCCTGTGCTGCGCCGCTTGATATTCTAACCATCTAGACTCACTGTCGGTTACGATAACCGAACCTGTAACCTGAGCTGTAAATAACGACATTTCATAATTTGGAGACATGCTAAACTGCATAAGTTGACCTCCATCTCCTGACTCTATTGGCTGGAGCATGGTCAATGGAGATGCCTCAGCATTTGCATTTAACGTATCAATCGACTGCACAGCGAGATTCTCAGGCATGCCAAAATCGCTAACCAATGAACGTATTTTTACATCTCTAGGCATCATATGTATTGAGTTCAAAAAATCCTCAATTGCCAATTTTGTATAAGCTTCGGAATCTTTCCGACTTTGTATGGCTCCTCTTCGGGATGTAGCCATGTCCATCATGGCTCTCATTAAGTGCAGATCGAAATTACTCGGATCAGGAATTAGATTGATAAGACCATAACCAATATAAGGTTCTAACTCCAACATAAACAAAATGTCTTTTAGTGCTTGGTACTTATACTTTCCTGGATTCTCTATTGGGCTAAACTCAGGATTAACGTTATTTGGATTGATAATTGGGCTTTCGATAAGAAGTTCACTAAATAGTGAAGCCATAGGTAATGCGTGAAGGCCGATAACTCGAACATCAAGAGCGCCTGTGTATAAAGCCCTGAACCGGCCGTCCGACTTTGGTAGCAATGAATAGATATCTGTTTCACGAGGCCATATGAAAGAATAGAAACTATAAATATCGGAAATTTGTTTCTCAGTAATTTCACGCCTGATATCTAGCCACGTCTTGCCAGCATCAAGCCCTAAAATCCCCTTGATTGCACGGCAAAATGCTAAATTTCGTTCACGTATACTCAGCTCACTCCAACTGGCCCGCAACTCTTCCGGTAGATCTTTACAACAGTGCTTATATTTTCGGCCACTGCCGCAACCACAATAATCATTTCTTCCTAATTTTTTTTCATTAGTTTCTTTTTTCAGATTCTCATTTTGAGGGCTTGTACGGCCGAATTCATCCTGATAATAAGTACTGCCATCCTCATAACCTGCGTACATTTCTCCACCGAATTTGTATAGCTCTTCAGTTGGTGGTAATAAAACATGGCGTAATTCAGACCACTTGCAAGTTAGCCTGTCTTCAGGGTAAAGCCAGGTCTCTTTTCCTGCAGCAATTGCGTCTTTGGATCTAGACTTTATTATGTGATTTATTTTGGTCACTTCATCTTTTTTCAACTTTCTTTTTGCAATGAAGTTAATTGTATTGACCATTGACTCCCGTATTCTAGTAGCGTTTGTTCGCTGTTCTAACGGGTTCGTACCATTTGGGTCTTTAGCATATTCAAGATTCGTCAAGATCAAGCATCGATTTTTATCCAAAGGGAATATGGTCTGAGACCCCTTAAAGGCGATGTCAGGATCATTGGGATAGGCACATAATTCTGAGTCTGGTGGACACGCGTAGTTAAAGATAGTTACTGGATGATCTGACAAGATGAATTTAATGTCTGACTCTTCGGCTGATACCAACTCACGAACCCCTTCTGCCCATAGCGTGCAGTGAATAGTTCTTAAAGCCTGCATCTCAGTCATCAACTGAATTTGATTTAACTCAGGGTACTTTGTTTTAACCCAATCTAATCCTTTGGGCGTCCGTAATTTCTGTACGTCTAAGTAAGTAAAGAAATCCTGAAAGTTATGGTGCCACTGAGCCTGATCATCAGTAAGAAACGCCTTAACCGCATCTGCACCATTATCATCAATCGGTCCAAACAACTTCCTTTCTATGTCATCATTGACAAAAGAGCCAAAAAAAGTCGAGTACAGGTCTTTCTCATAAAAGCACTGTGCGGCAGTAAACCAATTCTTCCCATAAACAACTTTGGTTGATCCGTCTTTTAGCTGAATATCACGGCGTTTGAGATGACGCAATTGATTATCGCGCTCATCAATGAACCCGTTCTGGTGCCACTGAGGCACATAATGATTATTTCGTGTTTGACTCATTGGGTATTAAAAGCATCATTATTACGGAAGGATAATCCTTAAAGTGTTGATTAACTAAATTTATTTAGTTCGAACGTTGACCGTGCTAATGGGCGCCGATTTTCGGTGTCTCAGTCAACTTCACCCGCGGATTGAGAGCCATGTTAGTGACTTGCTCGACGGTGGTACCATTTAGGTAATACGCTTGTCGCACCCATCATATCTGTGATGAAAGTAACTTCTGTGACCAATAAAACAATTGGCAGAACAAATGGAATCAAACGATTGAAGTGAGAGCTAATATATAATCTAAGTCGGTATAAGCCCGTGTAAAAATAGTCCCTGTCCATTTCTATAGTCGCTTCTAGAGTGATTTTCTGTATCAGTCACAATGTCTGAATAACGGTCTTGATACGTGGTTAGATCTACATCTGAGAACTTCTCATTTACTTTCCTATCTTTATCTATTGCACGGATTAACTCTTTCAGTTTATCCCCGCACTCGGTCAATGTCTCTGCTCTAACTTCGTATCTAGCTGTTCCAATAACAACAAAATATACAAGCACTGCCACCGCTAAAAATATCTGCATCATACTCAGAACATTAGACTCAAATGCCAACTTTACCCCTGAAGTTTGCATCAGGGGAACAAAAATCAAACCGAGAGATAGTGAGGTTGTAGTAAAAAATGCAAACTTACCTTGTCTTTGAAGTCTTACAGCCGCGTTGTAACGACACTTCGCTGTCACCCTCATACTCATTTGTAGCTTTTCAGCAGCATCTTTAACTGGACGCTCTCTTTCACCCAGAGAGAACAACCAAATCCAAATCTTTTTAATTGTTTTCATGATATCTCTATTTCTCTATATGTCACCAAGTCTTATTTCTCTTCAAGTCGCGAAAGGCCTACCCTAGAATCGAGCGTCGCTTGATGCCAGATTCGTAAGATCCTTTGTGCAAAAGTCGTCTTGGCTATAGCCGTGTGTCTTTCGACAAGGCTCCTATCATCGCTGGTGAGCCTTGCAGTGACCATATCAACGAAGTGCCAGAAAAACTGTTGATATTCTTCCGGCCAGTCTTCAAAGTCAGCGATAGTTTCGACGACCATTTTGCAGGTACTGGGAGTCCAGCACTTCTCAAGCGCATTTTTTATAGTGCTCAATGCCGCAGGGTGGCAATAAACCTCTTTTAGGTGAATGCGTAGTAGTTCCAGCCGTTTCTCGGTCAGCCCAAATTCGCAGACCATTTCCAGCACGGCGCGCTGGGCCCATCTGTCCCGGACCTTTTCCAGTTCATCATCAATTAATTCAGGCGCAATCTCACTATAGGCATCGACGATTTCCTTACCTGGAGAGACGTGTGCCAGATCGAAATGTAAGAATTTTAGAAGTATGTGGGAAGGTAAGATTCTTTTCGCTCCCACGGCTCCTGATGCTAAATAACCAACGTAATGCTCAAGGCGATATTTTGCATGGTCAAGAGTAAAGTCTTTAGCGATATGAGCTTCAGCTTCGTCGAATGTTGGCATGATGCCATCTTCGACCAATTCACGTAGTTCCGTAAGACGGAGAATCATCTTTTGCAACAGCTCTGAGGCCTCTAATGTGAACCCAAGCTTTGTTTGCAAGGTCAAAATTCGCCAACAATTGAACGTGAACCAATTTGCTTTCTTTTTTAGGTATAGACCAATTTTTGTTTGAAGAGAATCGTGATGTTCGTCGCGGAGTAATTTATGAGCGAGAAAAAAGTTTGCCGCCATGCCTGCGCTTTCCGGTTCTTTATCAAAGATATCTAGTGCAATGATGGCAAGTGTCGGGCTTTCGATATGTGTAGCTAGCTGCCAAAGGCTAGACTTTTTCTCACCTGTGCTCGTGGCAAGTTGAGCTTTAATTTGACTACGTAATGTTGTTGGGAATTGTAGCTCACCAAGGATATCAGTAAGGTCATGTCTGGCTATCATAATATTTTGGTCATTTGAACCACTCGTAGAAAGATCCATTAGAAGACTGAAGGCGGCCTCAACATCAATAAGTAATCCCAACTTGTGCCCCACGGTCATGATTGTTGCCATAGCCTTACTATCTATTTCTTTTGAGAGTGTTTCCTCAAGCAGAGTCTGAGCACGATTATGGTCGCAGTTACTTATCGCTCCAAGGGCTGTGCTCCATGCTGTAATATCTTTGCTGGCATGTAAATGATTTTCAAAAAGTGGAATGTCTTCTCTTGACGTCTCGTAACTGACTAGGTTGAGTGATTCGTTCACTGGCTCCCCTGGGGCAACTGAGATCAGACGCTCTCGAGCAATAGCAATACGATCTGCAAGCGAAGCTGTCTCCCAAATGGAAATATCACCGCCAGATGTGTTCCATCCGATCCGTCTGCGTTCATCTACCTCCTCAAGCAACTTGAGCAAGAACGGTCGATCTCCTGAATACGCCAAGGCTCTTGCAGCAACAAAGCCGATATCACTTTTCCTGTTTTTTGCTGTTTGCTGGAGAAAGGATAGTGCTTTTTCCGTTCCTACTTTAGCTAAAGCAAAGAACCCGGTTACCCCAAGGTCTTCAGGCTGTCCTACTTCCAGAGCCTTAAAAATATATTGTAGACTTCGATCTCTTTCGTTAAGTTGAAGCTCTGCCGTCGCTCTTGCGCCTAACATCAGGTCTGCATAAAAGAGCTCTCCTAGATATTCATCTAGATCTGATTCTGGAATATATCTAGTGGCAAACACCCATGCATCATCTGACAGCGGTTGCTGTAGAGTGTGAAGGTGCTCCCTCCATTGAGACGAGAGGTGCTTTGCAGCAAGAGCTCCAGCCACTAGCTGATGGTTCCATTGGAAGCTCTCGTCAGGTGTTTGCTGTACGAGATCATGTTTCCGTAATAAAGTAATTAACTTACTGCTATTTAATCCATCAGCTCCATAGACATTTGAACATAGGCGCATCGCTCGCTTATAGGTCGACCCTATCTCGCAAGCGCTGCATGCAGCACTGCCATCAACAAGGAGCATCTCGAACGCCATGGCAGATGCTATTGCCAGTACACTTACTCTAGGAAGGTCTGATAACGAGTCTTGTGTCGAAATTTCAAGATCACGATCGGTACGAGCAGAGACAACTGCATCTAATAGATCGCCTAATGTGTCACCTAGCTGATGTGAAGCTTTCCATAGCTTGAGAGCAATCCTTACTGCGAAAGGGGTCCACATAAAACTCGCGGTCGCACTTGCAGCCATGACTCTATGGGCATCAACGAACGCGATTACCTCGGCCTCTTTGATGAGTTCATGCTGTGCAATAGCTCGGACTCTACTGGGTGTGAGAGGAACAAGGCGAAGCGATGCGCAAGGGATGGAAGGTAAAACAGTGCGAACCATTCGACTGTCTTCACGTGATGTAAAGATACATGAAATATGTTTCGATCTCAGCAATGGTTTCAACTCACCGAAAAGTGCTTTCACCACCTCCGTTGAAGCCTCGTTGATGCCATCACATAGAATTTGGATCTTGTCAGGCAACATTCTCCAACTACCACTCTGAATCCCAAGTTGTGCATGTATTGCAGTGTCGAGTGCACCAGGTTGATACTCAGCGCAGGTTATCAGTACAGAGAGTGTCGAGTTTGAATGCTTTGTTGCAACTTCTGCACGAATAAGTTCGAGTAGTGTCGTTTTCCCCGCGCCCCCTTCAGCGACAACTAAAGCGACATCACCTGGCTCGAGTGTCGCCAATGACTCTATGGTCAAAAGCTGTTTTTTTGCAGGAAGTTCTTGTGGTTTCAGATCTGCGGCGGATGAATCGACAATACCCGCAGGTAGCTCTCCCTCCTCGAGTTGAGGTTCTACAACCTCTGTAAAACTACTGCTCCAGTCCTGATAGTTCTTACGATCGAATAGAGCTCGGGGATGTTCTCGAATAACCGTGGATACTTTGAAATAACGTTCGAGAATGATGAGAACCGAATCCCAAGCAGGCGAGAGCGCGTTGTCAAATTCGTCTATATCCCAGGCGACAAGTCGATCAAGCATTTGCACATACGTGCCGATGACCACTTCAGCATCCTCTCCCGCTTCATTTACGCGTTCTCGTAGAGCGTAGAGCTCTCCTTCCTTAGTCTGACGGATCTTTTCTTGTGCAGCATTAAGAATGTCAATACGACCTGTTTCTCGAAGTTGACGGCGTAGTTCCCCAGTCACTCCTCCAGTACAGATGAAAAAGTGCTCCCCGACATCAGAATTCTCAAGGTGGGTGGTCAATGCGACCTTTGCAACCTCTTTCGCCAATAGCGGGAGTCCTAGACTAGCCTTCTGCCGTTTACATTGGATACAGACCTTTCTGTTTGTATCTTCTGCTACTCCATAAACATCAAATCCACCATCGCCACTGCCGGCGGGCTGACCATTAATACGAAGTCTTAGATACGATTGAATGGTGAGAAAACATGCGAAAACACATTTCTCGAAATCACCAGCGGATAGTTTTTCGAATGGTACGGATCTAGTTTCATATAATGGGGGTAACTTTTCCGATGATCTTGGTGTTTCGGTCATTTGTCGCTCCTATACGACGCTTTCATTTTAGTGCTTTACCAATAAGAAGCGATATACTCAGATGTGTCAATCATTGATAATTTAACGCTCCAAAAGAAAACGGCTACTCAACACAAGACATTACACACTATCCTCTTTCGAAATAGCTGACCGAAACCCCCGAAAAATAGTCGTTAAGGTGCTAATTTATAATAATGAGTTTGAATTGCTTATGAACATCAAAATTGAATGCCAAAATCTCGATATTTTGAGTCATTTCTACTGAATCCAAATATTTGGCTCCGGACGATCCGAAAAGATATGGCTAATTATCAATATGCTACTATTATTTACTGCTTCGCAAATGTCACCTATTTTACTAATAAGGCTGTAAAACTGAGAATAATCGACCTCTCGGACTTTTAATCAATGAAGAGAAAGCTGAGGATTCATATTAATAGCCTCTATGCTTGTTTTAGACTTTAAACAAAATTTTCTTACAATTATAGAAATTTCTTTCTCATCATCATTCTCCTGATGCGAGAAGTACTCCACCCCCTATGCGGGAGTGAAATACCTCCCAGGGGGGTGAGTAAATATCTGGTCAATAGTCCAGATATATTTGTGATTAATTACCTGTCCTTACGCTGCCAGTGTTTTCTGGTACACATCGTTCGTCCATGCACTAGTTGGGACTCGCAGCGGATAGATATCATGAATTTTGTCGAAGAATCGTAAAGCAACTCTTGCATGATGATGTGCAGCGAGAGGGTTAATGCCCCAGTCATACCGGACATCGTTATCTCTAATCACAACACTTAATGCGTAGTAACCTACCCAGTGAGTAAGTACAATGCTATAAAAGTTGTTCTCAGCAATTATGCTACCGCCTCCATAGCTTTCGTTTTCAACCTTACAAAAGCTATCTGGTAAAAGGCTTACTAATGTTTCTTCTAAATTCTCATAATCCAGATTGGTTTGATCAAGATCTAGCTCACCTCCGTTGTAATAACCGTGAACATGTAGGTCCTCGATATACACAGTTTCAGCATTTGCTAGTGTAAAATTTCCAACTCCCATGGTACTTCTCCTAAATAAATTGTGTGCTATCCTCATTCACATGAAAAAACACACAGAACTAAAGCTTGTTCATCAAAATACTGAACAACCACTTTCAGAGGCCTTAATTCGTGCCATCGTGCTTGAAAACGATGATGAAAAGGCTGCCGAAATTGTTAAAAGAATTAATAGTCGAGCTAAGCTGACTTCGGTATTAAACAGGCCCGAGTCACGACTTCCTCATCAATCAGGCGAATAGCCAGTTTTAAGTCAGATTGCACTTCGGTACCCATTGTGTTGCCAATCAATTCTTCTAGCTTTAGCCTTCTTAAGGCTAAGTCTTCAAGGCTGGAATTTTCGATCCAATCAATCAAGTCTTTGAGTAACTGTTTTTGCATTTCCTTTCTCCATAAAAAAAGGGATGCCAGCTACCCCCAAGGGAATAGGTAACACCCCTTGGGTTTTCATCATCATTCAGCGTACTGAATGAACATTGAGTCCGGTTTTGATAAGTCCGGATTACTTTTCATGGCAACAAAGTCACCAAGAATCCTTATTCCAAAATAATCTCTTCAAATTACTTTGGAATACCCTCTCTGTGGAGAAGGTATTCAATTGCATATCAACCATTTAACTCTTTAATTTCATCGTCAAGTTCAGTGCGAATATCATTCTTGGATGAAAGTTTTTCACTCCACTCAGATAGAATTTTCTCTGGGTCATATTCGTATTTTTTTACACCTTCAATAGTGGCACCTTTGAGAGTTAAATAGTCAGCACCATCAAAACCAAATAGAGCAGTAAATGCATTAATAATCTTCTTATCTTCTCCGGTGATAGCCATCATAGGTTTAGCTAATTCTTGGTTCAATGAGTGTAAAACTAATCGGGAATGGTCATTTTCTATTTGATAGAGAAAGGTCTTTTCAGTATTACCCACCAAGACCTTGAGTTCATCAATTTCTTTAATTAATTTATTTCGTTCACGTACTTTCATTTGAAGTCGTTTTTCAGCACCATTTTGTTCATCATATTGTTTAAGTGCAGTTGTTAGACTATCGATATCTTCATCTAACATATCCAATACTTCTTTCTGAGACTTGCCTGGATAACGGCCTAGTAATTCTTTTCCGTCAATGACAGCTTGTTTATCTTTTTTTAGCCGATCACAATGAGTCGTGTATTCTCCTTCTTTTCTGTTGTACTCACGGTTTTTATCAAGTAGGTTTATGTCCAGTCGCTTCTTCGTTTTTCTGGCCACATCAGCAGCTTCTTCGGCAGCTTTAAGATCTGGCTGAAAAGTTTCGTAGTTTTTTTTGTATGAATGGAGGAGCGCGTTAACTTGTACTGAATATGATTGATAAAGCTGTTTAGCTGTATCAAAAGATTGTTTGGCCTGTTGATATAAGGGTTCTGCGTTTTTTATTGCCAAAAGTCTTGTGTCTTCTGAATACAATGATTCGTACTCATCGACTAATTCAGAGAAGTTTGTATCTAGTCTTTCTTTATTTCGATCGCGACTCATTTCAACTAATGCTGCAATTGCACTAGGCAAACTCTCTTGAGAACTTTTACCTGACTCAAATGAAAGCTGATAAATAGATCTAAATGCTTGAATTGCATCATTGTTTAAAGATTGTAAAGGTAATACGCAATAACGACTTTCTTCAGGAGTACCGTAATGTCCACTGAACATCCGTTGGACGAGCTCTTTTTGATCGCTAACCTTAATACCATTATGTTTTTTTCTATACTCCTCAATCAGCGAAGTATTTAAATGGGGGTTGATTTCTCCACTATCTTCATTAGAAAACAGGCTACGTATTCTGGCGTATTCTTGAGGAATAAAGAAACGACTGTAATGATAGTTACTAGTTCTATAGCAGACCATGCAAAACTTGCCTTGAGGGTTTTCAACCTCGAGAACAATGTAAGAGCGTGGATCAGGAAAGTAATAATCATATGAATCATCATATCGATATGCACCATCCTTTCCTGTAAAGCGAAATGTTTTATCGCATTGGAAAAAGTTAACCTGAGGATATAGAGCGATTTTTATTCCTGCCAAACTACCTGTTTTGCCCACATTGTTAACGCCATAGATAACCATGCTCTCATCTAGAATGATTTCAGAATAACCATGGCCGGCAGAGTTAATAAAAACAAGTCGCTTTAAAGTATAGTCACTCAACTCAAATTGAAGATTTTTGTATGCTTTATCCATAAATATATGACTCCTGTTCTAGTGTTTTCCCATACTTTGTAATCAAATCGCAAACAGGTCGAAGGCTAGGAGTATTCCGGCCAATTAAATCGACTTGTTCCAAATAATCATGTTGTCTACGCCGAACCACATGTTGAAGCCTCGCCTCAATATCAATCGGTAGAAGAAATTCAACCTTATCATCGCCATACATTAACTTAAGTATGTTTGCTATTTTCAAGCCACCTAAGTCTAAGTCGAGTGCAAGGTAAATTGATTGATAATGTTTAAATAAACTGTGGTGTAACTTATTACTAATGGCATTGCCAGAGGCGTAATAAATATCAATAGGATCACACTCATCAAAGGGGGCATTCTTAGCCAAAAAAGTAAATGTAGACCTAGCGTTTAAAAAATTATCGCAATTTTCAAGTATGAGACATTTGTTTGTCTGTGTGATCTGAGGGCTGAATTGACCATGTCGATCAAACTCAATGACTTGTGAGTGTCCAAAGTTTTGTTTAAAGACGAGTAATGAACCACCAACAGATGTTTCATGGCTTCTATTTTGCTGTGCTAATGAACTTCTCTGTCTAGTGTCAGTTTCAGCAAGTCGCTTTAAATCTGAGTGTAACCGTGCACTTAAAATGGTAACTATATACTTATCATCTTTGACTTTATTAGCACTAAACAAGCTATGTGAAACTGTGAAATCTAGCTTAAGCGCCTCTACCAACCTGTAAAATGCTGGATAATTTATAGCTAAACCTATCTCAATTTTGTCAAGGTATTGCTTAAGTCGTCTAACTGACATTCCGTAGCCCCCAAATAAATACTATAAATATTTATACCATATAATTATTCATACGGTGTAAATATTTATACCATGGTATAATCCTTCAAGAAAATTAAGGGGCAGGTATGGCAGTTAGTAACTTAAAAGAAGATCGACAATTAGAACGATTGAAGTACATTGATTTATGTGCCTACGTACTAGGTAGCGTTAAACGTAAGATGCTAATTGATCGTTTTGGAATCAGCGGTGTTTATGCATCGAAAGATTTTGCACAATATCAATCTGAGTCTAATGCCCAGTTAAGATATGACAACACATTAAAACAATATGTCCCTGTAGATTGGTTCACTCCGTTATATGAACACAATACTCATGATGCTTTGATGCTCATTTCAAAGGGAACGCAATATATTGTATGTGAACCAGCATTGTTCATGAGGCTCCTTGAGTATGAGATACCAAGAACAGAAATAGATTTAATTAAAATCGCGCCTGTTTTACGAGCTACTTATAGAACAAAAAAAGCTGAAATTGAATATATCTCCCGTTCTTCAGGAAGAGGAACAAGGCTTATTGTTCCTCACTCTGTGCTGACAGTTGGTAACTTTTACTATCTAAGAGCGTTTGATCACAAAACAGGTGAGTTTCGTAATTTCAAGTTAAATAGAATTATGGAGAGCACATTCCATAATTATGAACCTGAACCACGCATGATGATCGAGGCTGACATTGAATGGCAAACTAAATTAAATATCTCACTGGTACCAAATCATGGCCATAAACATCCTGAGGCCTTAGAAATCGATTATGGTTTAGTTAGTGGTGAAATTACGCTTAGTATCAGAAAGGCAATGCTGCACTACTTTTTGATGGATTGGAACATTGCACCATTAGGTTACACTGAGCTGCCATCGGAGTTATTTCCGTTGCAAGTATCAAAAATCGGCACTTAGATCCTTGTGAAACCTATACAAAGACAACTCATACCTTACTTAACAAGAAATTAAGCACTGGTGGAATAGGCTATTTATTAGAACAGGTGAATATGAAGGTAAACCCATTTATAAGGTTGGTGTCTTAAATGGTGGTGCTTGGCATAGATCAACTTGTTGACCTACTGAGTGGAGCATTGACGAGTAAAAGAGGCCATTTGAACGTTTATTCTATTCCTGTTGCTATGTTTAATAAGTTCTCCTGACGAAATAGAGGCCGAACGGAAATTAGCAAAATTATTCAGTTCAAGTGTTCTTGCAGCAAAATCAAACCCTGTAATCGTTCAAGCTGTGCGTCAGCTAGGCAATAGTTTTATTTCAGGCTACTTTTTGAGCTTAGAGGCTATCAATCAAAATATAGAGAAATTATTGTCTAAAAGATAGATGAACATAGTTCATCTATTTTGTCTCAATTGTTTGCATGGGATGGACCCACTTGAAATGGCAACAGACTGTCTCGTCACCAGCTAAACTCCCTAGGTTCAAGAGGATAGCACAGATTGTTTATACATAGAGCTGGACTATATAGATGATCTAAATCCAGTATTACTTGATAACTTTAAAATTGATATTTTTTAGGTCACGATAAAAGTTTTCATGTGTGCCATATTCCATAAAAGTTAATATCAGTTCGTCGTCTAGGAAGTGATACGCTAATAAATAAAGCTGTTCTTTATGTTTATATTTAAAGACCTGAACACCCTTTAAATCGCCTGTTTTACCCTCACCGATAGAAGGATTGGCCATTACTTCCTTAACAGCTTTATCAAGAGCCTTTTTTTCTTGTTTATGGAGCTTCTTTATCTTTCGTTTAAAAGCGTTAGTTTGACGCACAATCATCCGAATGTGTACTCGCTAACCTCTCCGGCATCCATTTCTTCAATACCAAGCAAGACCCCCTGTATGAAACTATACGGTAGATCAGGATTTTCTATAGCAATCTTGCCAATTTTTGCCCAATATTCAATTTGTTTGGGCGCGCTTCTTTCTTGGGCTTTGCCGTTTATCATTGCATCGTTGACAAGTTCATCTGATAATTTAATTGCTTTTGCCATTGCTAACCCCATTAAAGAATATAGGTTTTATTATATCTCTATAAGTTGCATTTTGAAACCTTAGGTTTATTTTGTGTTCTTCACATGAAGGTTACTCATGGGGTGGCGGGCGCTCCATCGTCTTGCTAGATCTATGACAAAAAATTAGCTGCTAAATATAAGATTATTTGTCTATCAACAGTTCTATATGTGTTGTTAGTCACATGTAGTTGTCTCAGGTTTGGCTATCATGACTCTAAGTAGAGTACATAAAATCGTGCATGAATATTGATTAGGACAAATATGAGACAAACTAACCTCAAAATAGCTGAGCAATTGGCGCAGGTAAAATATAAAGAAACAACAATTATGGCTGGCGAAGTATTTTTTAGTGGTTATCCATTGCCAAATGACATGACTTCAGATGTTAAATATCTAAATAGTAGGTATGCGCTCTGGCAGTCAGAACATTTGTCGTATGCGGGAGTGTACGGATATAGAGGTATTGGAAATGTGCAAGAAAAAGTAGCAAAAATCGAGATTATAAAAGACATTACTGTTTTAGAGATGCCTTTAAACTTTCATCCCGCGAGTTGTTTTTTTGAATGGGAGTTGCAGGGGAATCGTTATGATGTTTCATATTCAAACCCAAGAAATGACATGTCCTGGGATAAGGAGGTAACGCAGCCAGATCATCATATAGATAAACATTTTTATGAAATTATCAGTCACCTGGGATTTGATAGAAAAATATCTGGATTTATTAGGCGCTCACTAGATGAGGATGAGTATACTACTGGATCCATTTATGAGTTTGCTTTGATGGATAGATCGGCTGCAAAAATTCTTAGTACTGCCAACCTTCCTAGCACTGTTGATGATTTCTGGATGCTTATAGAATCACAAAAGCAAATAGGAAAAAGCTTAGAGAGTGCTTTATTTAAATAGCAATATGAAACCAGCTTGAGATGATAGTTTTCACTATGGACTAACATGCTTGAATAATATGTACTTATCAGCAATAAACTGACTTTTGCATTATTTCATTCTATTAGTTTTTTGTCTGTTTTATTGCATTCTCATCCTTATATAATCCTAGTAAATTTAATGCTGAGTAAGACACTTAAATTATTTCGATGTGGGGTATTTTGTTTCAGAGCTTATCTATTTGGTGAAAGTTAAAATTCATTTAGATAATGCCTTGCCTCAGGGTGAATACACTGTTTCGGCAGTCTGATGGAGGCCAGTTTTTTTGCCGTAGCAAATTACACCGCCTAGTTATACATTTTCGATACTGCAATTTTTAAGTTGAATTAAACCGAACATTCCGTAACTGTTAAATAAGCCTTTTACAGTAATTTTTTGTCCTTTATTAAGATCAAAAACTTTACTTGCTGATGTCGACCCCTCTGGCACCAGGCAGATAACGTCACTATTTAGTGCTCTTTTATTTGGTTCTGCGGTAGTAGCAAGTATATGAATTCTATAATTCTCTTTACGAATATCATTAATACTTGATATTTCTCCATACACTTCAATTTCTTGATTTTTATAAAGGTGCTCAAACTTCATTTTGTTGTTTTTCAACGAATCAAGTAAGTCAACTGCCGAAATAGGCTTAACCGTATCAGCGAAAATTGAAACAGAAAATAATAGGCTTGTAAAAATAAAAAAATATTTCATTAAATTACCTTATTCATTAAGTCATGCATAACGCCGCGCTCAAGGGCATTTTTTAATTTCACGTTTTGTGTGTTACCTTTATACAGCAAAGCAACGAATTACAAGGGGTGTAGCATTTTGTTATCAATGGCCGCCAAGCCCAAGTCCCCCCCCAAAAAAAATTAGTGCTACAACCACACCGACAAGAATTTTACCAATATGATCGAAACCCCATTGTTTGACTGGGTCATCTATGGGTTTTGATGGCGACGTTGTAGTTGAATTTGCTTGATTATTCTGACCGGTTTGCAATCTAGAGTCATTTTTTTAGTCTTTAGTAGCTTTTCATCGTCCAAAAATGATTTAGTTATTATGCAACCTCGACTAATCGTGCAGCATGATCAAGTTTTTCTGTGAATGATTCATTATGTTGAGCCTGCCACATGTCATTCATGATCTGTAAGTTAAGCCAGAAGCCAGATGTCGTACCAAGTACTTTTGATAACAACAAGGCCGTTTCTACGGTTACGCTTCGACGACCAACGCAAAGTTCGTTTACAGTCTTACGACTAACCCCCATGGCTCTTGCTAATTGTCCTTGGCTGACTTCTAAAGGAATTAAGAATTCTTCAGTTAGCATTTCGCCTACAGGAGTTGGGTGAGCAGGTATTTTCAATTCTTTCATCATAATAATTACCTCATCATTTATATTCATGTGGATCTAGGTAAAGGTCAACAGCATCACCATCATCCCATTTGAATATCAACCGGTATTTCCTGTTCACACGAATTGAACACCGGTCATTCAGTTTTCCAGATAAGTGCTCAAAGCGATTGCCGGGCGGGACTTTTAAATCATTCTCTGCTTCGGCGGCATGGACTATATCTAGTTTACGCCTTAAAGCACCTTCGATAGCTTTAGGTATTCCACGGGCTGTTGTACCGTGAAAATAGAAGTCTTCAAGCCCCTGGTCTTTAAAAGATTTAATCATGATTTATAGTAACATGTAACGTTATACGTTACAAGTATATTGTAATCGCCAAGTATTACTTGTATAGCTTAACCTGACCAGCTTGTAAGCCACTCTTCAAAGCTCTGGTGAGTGATGTGGTCCGATCCCAACTCAGGTATTAACTCTAGCTTATTGCAATGTTGTATACCGAGAATGGTATAGCTGACTAGTTTTAATGCTTCTTTTACACTTGGTAATGTTGCCAAGTGAACTGAACCAGAAATGATTACAACAGCACCCTGGTAGGTCTCTTCAAAATAGGCAGTAATTCTTTCATCACCATGATCCTCATCATGCAGTTTTAAAGGTCTTGGTGGTATGAATGCTGTTTGCAGTTCTTTTTTGACTCTAATCACGACACCATCCTTGTTAATGTATGAATTAAACGTGGATGAAGCATGTAAACTGAAGCATCAATGTCATAGCGATGAATGATAATTTCTGCTTGAACTAACTCTGAAATAGCTCTAAAAACACTCGAGTATTTTTTGCCCGTTTTCTGTTTTAACTCGTGCAACTGTACAAGTGATACATATGTGGTTGGGTCCCCGTTATCACTAATTCTATTTAGGACATCAAGAGCTGTGGTGCTCAGGTCATCTACTTGGCCAGTTGAAATAACAATATCTAATAACCGATCCCAATGGTTATCACTGAAATAGTCATTCTTGGACATTAGAGAATAGGTACATGTTGATGACATTGTTGAATGGGAATAGCACATTAATCATTACTCCCTATGTAAGCGCTCGTGATTGACTCCCTACTATGGCCAAGGTTTTCTGAAACCATAAGCCTGGCTATCCTTTCCTCGATCATGTCTATATCTCGTGCAATTTTAGGTACATCTTTTACTGCTGCAGGATGACCTGTAGTGCGTGTATACAGTCTTTGTGCGTAACCATGTCTCAGGCCGTGTGGTGTTATGCCTGTTTTCCGTGAGATTCCATTTCTATTTGTTATCCGGTAATAACGTTTAATCCAGCTGCTAGGAGTATATCGACGTGGAATCATGGACTCATTGATGTCATAGCTATACGACAAGAGCTCTTCTAGGTACTGGCGTTGCTCAACTGATTCAATAGGCACTGTTCTAGGACGGCCACCTTTAGTGCCACGACGAACATGAATGAATTGCCCTTCCCTGTCGTAATCCAGGCTGGGTCTAAATAACATTGATTCTTTAGCTCTAAGGCCAAATAGGTGTGAAAGCTTTAATTGACGACCGCAGTACTTACAGTCATCACTTACTTTTTGAATAAGGTCGTCTATGTCGAACTTGTCATCCCAGCTTTTATCTTCTTTCGCTACATATTCTCTCTTCATTAACTCTGGTTTGGAAAATAGCTCTTTATCACTAAGTCCAGTAATGACACCCTCTTTACCCATCCACCCCAAAAAGGTTCTTAGAATAGATACTTTTTGGACTACAGAGGCAGGCTGGAGGTCTTCTCTAGCTTCCCAGAAATGTGTCAAAGCTTTAACGTGCTTTTGACGAATATGTGTAGGCAACGTAATCCGGTACCCCAGGTCATGGAGTGTATGTGCCATAGAGCGTATTTCATTAAATCTATTTGCTTTTGTTTTTTCAGAAACAGGTTTCTGACGTTTTGCATGTTTAGAATTATTCCGATAGAGCACTTGCTGAACGTTATAAACAAATATGGTTCTGACCGTCCATGGTTTACCATTTCTATTTAGTCGCCCACGCATTTCTGGTGCAGCAAATACATACCCACCATCAGTAATTGTCAGCTGAGGTTTGTATGGTTCGTGTAATGAGTTATTCATTTTTTATCTCCAGTTTTTATCTATTTACATAAGCAGCTTTTCCTCTCTATTCACTCGTTAATTTTCATCAGTAGTTATCAATCAATCACCATACGATAGGGAACTCTCATCAGGTGCAGCTCTTAACTGCGGCATCATCTTAAACGTGAGTTATATCTTTCATGGAAGGCTTGGTTCAGACCCGACATGATGCTTCTATCACTGCAAAGCTTTGGTAGATGTTCGACCTACCCCTTCACAGACATTTTTACGATAGTCAGCCACTTTGTTTCTCCCTGTCACAGATAGACAAAGTGTTCGGTTAGTTTTGATACACACAAAAATACGATCGTGATTGAATTTGTTCCCAATAATCCCCGCCAGCAGGATGCTCGATCACGTTATGTCCGCCCTAGTAAAACGCT
>PAJP01000015.1 GCA_002706095.1 Methylophaga sp.
TTTGTTTGGCGATAGATCTGATCACCAAATGCCATGAATGTTCCCTAACATATCAACTAGACCATTGATTATTAGTAATTATTTGTGGGGATAGCTCAGACTCAGACCCCAAAGGTGCATTAGGCCGACTTGTCAGAAAAGCACAAAAAGCCAGTGAGTAAAATCATTGCTAACAGGTACCTACCATTTACAGTTGAATAATGCTGAAGAAGAGATTCATAATGTCAACCTGTTGTATTTATCTTAATAGCTAGCAGGAATCATAGGTTTTCATTATCAGACTGGTGTAATTAGACTTGTACTGATGTTCCTCTGCATAGCAAAGCTGTGGAGATTTTTCATATTCCATGCGTATGTATTTTTCTAATCCGAAAACCATGCTTCCCATTCTCAAAAAAATGGTTTTATAATCTTATTACCTTGGGGTAAAAGACTTGAACAACTGGTCAAACTACCTATCACCGGATGGGCAAAGATTGATTCGTTTTATTGCGGCAAATGGGAACGTTTCTTTCCTAAACCGGTAAAAATACCTGTATTGGGCTTTATAGAAAAAGACTAAGAGAGTAAACACCAGTTTGTGTTCACAGACCATGGCGGTCAATAAGTCAAAAGCTTGACAACGAAAAACCTCTCGTACAAACTTGAGCCATTCCTTTCAGTAATTTATTACTGATTGAATCGCTAGCAGAACGAACTTTCTGCTCTCAATTAGATATGTCTACGGATGTATCAATACTCCTCAAAGTATCACAAAAGAGTCTGTCTTCCACGGAGGACAGACATTTGAAATGTAATCCCAATAGTTTTTTAAGAAAGTTTAGGCCTTATCGCAAGGCCTTCCTACGGGATGATTTTGCCATAAGGTTTTTCAAGCAATTTTCATGTTGCTTGTGAAGTGAACGTCGGCACTAACCGACATTCAATCGTTGTGATCAACACTGCTCACAACACCACCCTCGGGGTCAGATGAATATCGGCCCTGGGCGGATAATGTCATTTGACCCTTTTTTGTTTCAAAGGAGCGTCAAATGAGCAATCACGAAGATTTTCCCACTTTACGTAAAGATGCTTGGACATTCGATATGCCAAGTGCTGAACCGTGTCGTCTATTTTTGACAGAGCAAAACAATACACCAACTCAAGTTTGGTTTATGGCAAGCGATGGCAAGGCTAATGATGACTTGGCGCTATTTGCGAAGGTATTAACACTCTATCTTCAGCAAGAAATGCCATACAAAGTACAGGAAAAACTGAACATGCTGGAAAGTGTTGCCGGCAGAGGTTTCAGAATGGCTTTTCCTCCCACGGGAGAAAAGCAGATGATGATTGGCAAGTAAACGCCATTGCAAAACTACTTCTTTATCGAGGTGGTTTTATGATGTCGGATACTCCCTTAACACAATATCAACTTAAGGGAGATATTTGGAGTGTGGATGTCTTAAATCCATATACGCAAACGGTTTTCACCATCAAGATCTCAGAGCCAATGATTGATGGCCGTAAACGACCAAGCTGCATCTGGTTAGACGGTCAACATCCAGAAATCTTGGATGGACTATGCACACTGCTCTCGGCTGATATGTCGAGTCCAGATTTATCGCGCATAGCCATCAAGTTGAAGGCATTGCTCGAACTCCAATCTTCTATGAAAGGCATGATTGAATATCGGCTAGATAACCTTAGCGCTTATATCGCTTATGTGTTGTTGAAACGGTATGAATTGCACTTTCACATGGATGATCGAATCAATGTGATGCCTTATACAAACGTCGTGTCATTTGATAGCAACAAGCCATCAAACGACCGTGACTATTCACACGTTTTAGAGGTTGGTTGAGATTCCTAAAGAGTTGCCCTTGCGGCGACTCTTTTTTTAGCTATATTGCCATCAGTACAGCTAAGAAAAGGGTTTCTGCGCTGAATACTTGTTATTCAGGCTGAAACGTTAAGCAGTAGCGTTAATTACTGCTCTCATGGGTGTTTGACCAAGGTTGAACACTGTGATTCAAGTCCTGCCCTCAACGGGAGTGTAGGAAACCCTTTTAGGAGAAGTTTATGTCAGTCAATAAAGTTATTTTAGTTGGTCGTCTGGGTGTTGATCCGGAATCTCGTGCATTACCAACAGGTGGCAGTATCTGCAATCTAAGAATTGCAACATCTGAGTCTTGGAGAGACAAACAAACCGGCGAACGACAAGAAAGAACGGAATGGCACCGGGTGATTCTGCGTAATAAGTTAGGTGAAATTGCACAGCAGTACCTGAAAAAAGGCGCACAAGTCTATATCGAAGGGCGTATTCAGACTAGTAAATGGCAAGATAAAGGTGGTAACGAGCATTACACCACAGAAATTGTCGGAACTGAAATGACCATGTTGGACAGCAAATCTAATGCAGGATCATCTGCAGGAGATCCGCAACCACCAGCTGGTGGCCAAAACGATATGGATTATAGTCCAAGTGATTACGATAGCGGTGACAGCTACTACGGCGATTAAGGAGGCACAAAATGTCTGCAGCTAATTCAAAAGTAGTTCATATCCAAAATCTAAACGGTGAAACGAATCAGTATGTGAAAGTCTCTGCCCGTGTACCCGCTTTTTTAGCGGTATATGGTCCAGATAAAGGCTATCGCGTGTTGGCTCATTCCACTGACTACCTGGACTTTGCACAGGGCCGAAAGGAACTGTGCATTGCACTGGCAGCACAAGGGAAGCTTCCTGAGCAGCATCTTAAGGAGCTAATGGAAGAGCGTAAAGTTGTCTTCAAGTCGCAATTAGTGGACAAAGATGGCAACGTAGTCGCGGAGAGTTCTGCTATCAAACCAATTTGGAATCTTAAAGATTACGAATCGGGTGAGACGGCAGCTTTTCAACGATTACTCGCTCGCTTAGGGTTTGGTGGCGATGTCTTTGATTCTGATGAAGACAATGACATGAATTCCCAAGGCCTTGCCTTTGATACTGTAAGTGAAAATAAGCCAAGTCAAAGTCAGACAGTAGTAATGAAACCTGTTGTGGTGGAAACACCTCGCAGCGAGCCAAAACCTGCTGAACCTGCCGAGACTAAGACCGTCAGTTCTACGGAGCAGTCGGAACCGGCCAAACAACCTGCCCAAAAGCAGGCAGTTAAGAGCACTAGCCGTGGCGTGCAAGTTGATCCTAACAAGATCCAAACCGCGCAACTGCGACAGCTTGAATCAATGGCCAGGGTGAAGAAAGTAGAGTGTCCAAAAGTGAATACTTTAGAAGAGTTTCGCGAAGCACTATTACATCTTAAAAACTTACCTTTACCCACTTGAAAAATTAAAACTCCAACTGATTTGTTTCAGTTGGGGTTTTTTATTTGCTAAATATAATTCAAAAAATACTCAGTCAGAACCTTGTACTATCTGATGTAGACGATAACTTACTAGTTAAAATGAATTGTATATTTTCTAGAAACCCAACCAGTGATAACGGTATCCCCCAATCTTACTTGCACTTCTAACCATTTTCTATTTGAGTTATCTAGTACAACTAACATAGTTTGCTTTGGTAGAACTTCTAATATTTCACCCTGTACTGATGGAGTTTCCCGCAGGTGAACTCTATCACCACTTGTAGCACGCATATTTTTTAAAAGTTCATAATCAAACCCTATTTCGCCTGCGCTTTGTTTCACTATAGACTTTACTTGTGAGCTAGATTCTGCTTTTTCAATTTTTGGTTCGAGTAATGAAGCGACATTTACAACAGCATCATGTATGTCATTAAAAAATTGAATAATGGAACATATGACTGCAAAAATAATTAAAACTCTTTTCCTTAAGGATATCGGGTCAACATTCGGCTTATCAGCTTTTAATTGAAAAGCTAATGCCTCACATTCCTCCGTTACAATTTCAATATTTACACCAGTTTCAGGGCTTTGAAGTTTCTCCCATTCGCGATTTATTTCATCATCACTAAGTTGGTCAATACGTGCTAACTGCGTATTCAAACCACTAAGAGATTGGCTATATTCTGAAAATGAATTTGTAGAGTACTTCGATAATACAGTGCTTAACTTTGTAGCCCATATATCATTTGAAAGGTCTAATGATGCTCCTAAAGCATCATTAACCAGCCGTTGATCGGACGAGATTAGTTGTTTTGCAAATGAATGAGATTGGTTGCTAATTATTGAGGATAGAAGGTCACTTTTCGATATGCCTGAACTGAGAACAGAGTCAACAAGGCTAGAATTAATTCGTGACATAGACTCAATTTGATCTTGTCTAAAAGTACCCAATCCTGAGTTCATCCTTGCTAACTCATTCTGGATAACAGGCAGGATACTGGGAAAAGCTTTTCCGTATCCTGAAAAACCTGTATTTTCATTTACCCGAGCAATTAGCGATGCAATTGATTCCAACTTAGCTCCTTTAAACCGATTCATTTTGAGATAATTATCAGTTTATATTTATAGCAAATGCACACGTCATTTGATGTTTAAGGACAGTTCTGATGAGCACATGTGCAAATAGCGATATCAAACTCTTAAAAATCTAGCACACATGACAAACACTTGAGCTTATTTTGTAATAACAGAACGATACGAAATATGTGCGTGAGATACAGATATAATCCTTTAATTCATTTTAGTATGTGCAAGCTGAAATATTTCATTCACATTTTCTGTGGATAACTCTGTCAGTAACCCCGCAAGCGTGTTGTCTAAGCGAAAAGAAAGTCACTTGGTTAAATAATGAGCAACAGGATTCAAGGCGTTGACACCCATCAGTTAAATTGGTATTTTCGTATCCAAATATCGCTTCCTGCGATTCTTGGCTCCCGCCAAGCTCAATAAGATACGTCCACTGGCCGTACTCTCAGCTCGAAAGAGCAAATCCGATTGAAGTAAATTTTTCACGCAGAAATCTTTTGTGTGTCTGCACGTCTGTACGTTTTTTTCGTGCCTCCAGACCAAAGGTTTCTGATCGACATTTATTTGTCGATTGAAAGCGGCTTGCTGACCGTTTAATCCAGCACTCAATCACCCTTCAGGGCACACAAACTGCCCTGTAGGGATAGCTTTGTCTGTGCCATTCCGAAGGATTTTCAATTCAAGGAGGCACAAATGAAGTTTAAGACGCTGAGACGTGATGAAGTCCTACAAGATGTAATCAAACAAGCGGGTGCTAATGCAGAATTCAAAGTATCCCGTGTAGATCAGAAGGACGACCATGTTACTCGCGCCATGTGGGCGGGTGACAAGTTAGTAATCATTCTCGAAAAGGCACGCAAAGTCGTGGGCTATAACCTTTTCAGCAGATCCCAACAAAAACGAGCTAAAAAATATTCGCATGCTTTCCTCGAAGAGAAGCGGATTTTGTGGCAAAGGATTGAGCAATGATTCTCAGTCCTAGCAGAGTTCAGAAAGGTCAGACTTGCATGAAGCAGGTCTGGTACCACTACAAGTTGGGTATAAGACCAAAGGTTACTTCAGCAAACCTTGCTTTCGGTAAAGCGGTGGATGACACCGTGATGGATTACTTAAAGGCAGTAACGCTGGGGAATCGGATTTCTTCTATTGAAGATGTCTTTCTAAGACATTGGAAAAAGCAGTCATCAATTTCACTTGAGTATTCGTCTACACAGTCGGAAAAAAAGATGAGAGAGATGGGGGCTGCGATGGCTGGGAAGTTTCCAGCTGCTTGGGAGGAATCTGAGCTGATGGTTTTTATCATGCCAGATGGTTCACCTGCATTACAGGTTGAACTCGCAGTTCAGATAGCACCGAGAGTTAGCTTGCGGGGTTATCTGGATTTAATCGCTATGGATCAGCTTGGCAGAGTCATCATTCTCGACATCAAAACAACCGGTGTTGCCTATGATGATTTGTATGTTCGCCAATCCGATCAATTAACGGCGTATCAGCTGCTCATAGATAGTCATGCATCGACGTTAGGGATAGAACAGGCTGACCAGGTTGGTTTCATGTGCTTGCACAAGAAAAAAGACCCGGTTATTCATTCACCTCAAATCGTTGACCGCAGACCGTCAGATCGAGTCTCGGAATACATTCAGACCTGTCAGTGGTTTGTTAACGACTACAACAATGGGCGGTTTAATCGCAGCCCACTTGGAGCCTTTAACAGTCCTTGTTCAATGTGTGACTTTAACCGGTTATGCAGTGAAGGATGCACTGAAGATTTGGATATTCCAGACAGAGCGAAAGTTGCTCTGCAGTTAGCAGCATAGGAGGCCGAGAAATGATGCAATTAGCATTGAATTTCGATCTCCTTCCCCTCAACCCAGATGACTGGAATTTAACCCAGGAGCTGGCAGAGGAGCTGCACGAGAAGTTCTACATCCGAAGCATTAAGTTATTGCGTGACTCCGTTCCTGGGGGCAAGCAGTGGCAAGAATTAATGTCCTGGATAGATGAACCAATCGTTAATGATAATCGCCCCTTTAGCTTTGCAACTTGTTGCAAGGTGATAGGGATTGAAGATCCAGAAGCGAACCGCGAAACAATTAAAAAATATTTAGCTATGTAAATAGTTAGAAATCGTTTCACCCAAAGGGGTGGTTTTTTACCACCGCCCCTTTGGGGGTAGTGGTATTTCAAAATAGGAGATAACACATGAAAACGATGCAATACGATATCGGTTTAACATTCGGCATTGAGGCTGCTGTAGGTCAATTCATCACTGGATATGAACCTGGTTCACAGTATGTTCCATCAGCTGAAGAAAATTATCGTTTTGACAAAAGTGTTTTACGAGACCTTATGGTCTGGTGGAACATGAACCTATCTGGAAACAATAAAGATGGCATGTATTTGTTCGGACCGACTGGTGCGGGTAAATCAGCTGCTTTAGTCAACTTCTGTGCATTACTAAATATACCGATGTATGAAAAGACGATATATGAAGGGATGGAATTTGATGTTTTGATGGGGCGTACCGAAATTGTTGGTGGAGATACCGTATTTATGTATGGTGTTGTTCCACTGGCGATGGGTGCAGAAAATGAACCTGGAATACTTGTGCTCAATGAGATTGACCGAGCAGATGATGCAGTCTTAACTGGATTATATGAAGTATTAGCAGGGCGTCCCTTAGTTCTGGATGCGGCTGGCCATCATGTTGTAAAACCTGACAATGCATTTTGTTTTGCTGCCACAGGTAATACAAATATGGCTGGAGCCAGTGACGATTACAGTAATGCTAATAAGCAAGACTTAGCATTTGTTGATCGTTTCTGGAAAGTATCTGTGGGCTACCCAGAAAAAGAAGTGGAAATGACTATTCTGAAGTCTGTGGTACCGGATTTATCTGACGAATTGCAAGAAAAAATGATTGATGTTGCCAATGACATTCGATCTCTGCATACCGAAGGTGAAAATCGGATTCCATTAACCATGAGTACTCGAACACTTTTACGCTGGGCTAATATGACTAAGGCTTATCATGGATTCAGTAGTGCAATAGATGTTTCACCTATTGCTTACGCTATGGATAGGGCTCTACTTAATGTAGCTGACCGACCAACGCGAGCCGCTATCATCGAAGTTGCAGAATTACACATTGGTGATGCATGGGCTTCTGAACCTACAAAGGCAACAGGGACTAATGGAGGTAAACCACTCAATGACTGATTTATTTGAGCTTTACCGAAAAGACAGCCCTAGTAGTCAAGGGACAAAAGACTGGGTAATTAAAGTCACAGCGTCAAACGAACTTACCGTGATGTTTGGTAAGACCGGCTCCAAGCTTCGCACTAGAGTACTTAAACTAGACAAAAATGTGGATGCATGGAGTGAACAGCTGGAGCGTGTTAAACAAAAATTGAATGAAGGCTATTCAAAGATTGGTAAAGCACGCATCGACGACAAAGGCAATGTCATGATGGCTCAAGATATCGAAGAGCAAACGTGGAGTATGTTGGAGTTGGACGAAGCTGAAGTTGAAACCGCATTGAAATCACTTGTTGATGACATTGTGGCGTATAACTTTGACAATGGCTTTGATGAAATGCTGATATCGGCTGAATATGACAGTAACCTAAATGGAGCCATCATCTCGTGTGATGGCTTACTGCCAATTGAAGGATGGAAAATCATTAAAGATGATGGTTTAAACTTTCTAACAAGCGGTAAGGTTATTGGTGGAGGAAAAATAGAAAGTTCTCTACAGCTGTTGCTGTTAGTAGGATTATCTAAGAAGCTTCCTGATGGAACAATTTCAGCTGTCGCTTTCAAAGGACAGAACTCACGGGATTTAATGCCAAACAAACGAGGCTTACCTGCTGACTTTGCCGAAGCATTAGAGTTACCGTCAAAGTATGTTCGTGAATTAGCACAGGCGATAGGTATTCTTGCAAAGCCTGTACCCATCTTATCTCAAGAGGCTGTTAGTACGCCGACAGCTATTTGTTTTTAACTACCAATAAAGCCGTCCCTATGGGGCGGCTTTTTTGTTTGTAACTAGCTTTCCTCAATATCCGGTTATTTATTCAAATCAATCTCATAGCTCTATAGAGTGCATTATGATTTAGTCTAAATTAGGATTGATGTATGAATTCAATACGCATTCGCTTTGACCAGAACACTGCCTATACCCGTGATTGGTTAGCAGACAATGAAGCAGAGGCTCAGCGAGTACTTGCGACTTTCAAAGCACGAAATATCACCCCACAATGCGAGTGCAATGACAAAATGCCTCCTATGTACATCTCTCATAGGACAAGATACTTTCTTGCACGAAATCCTGGTACCGGTTCACTTCATTCTCCTGAGTGCCCATCATTTGAAATGGAAACTGAAGACAGTGGGAGAATTACATATGAAAATGATGTGATCAAAACAAAAAATGACGGAACGTTGTCGTTAAAGATACTCGCTCCATTAGCTCATAAAAAGGTAGACAGGGCTGCAAAGGAAGAGAGTGATATTGATTCACTTGTTCCACCAAAACCAAAAGCACAGACCCAAAAGCGTGATGCGATGTCCTTATCTGGTCTTCTGGCTTTAATGTGGGAAGAAGCAGAGTTAAATAGATGGCATCCAGGATTTAATAAACGGCGAATTTGGGCGGTGGCCAGAAATCGTTTATTGGATGTGGCACAACGGATCTATACAAAACGAACAAATCTCGCAGATGTTATTTATATCCCCGAACATTTTAACGAAGCTTCAAAAGATGCAATTGATGAGAGAAGAAAAGCAGAATTTACTCGGATTATGACTTCTACAAGTATTTCCACAAAGTACATGGTAGTCATTGGTGGGATACGTAAAATCAACTTACAACAGAACTCAATCGCTATTATGCTCAGACACCAAAGTGATGCACTGAAATACTGGGGTACTCAGCATGTCATGAAGAAAATGGAAAATAGCCTAGTGTTATCTATTTTGAATGATGATGAAGATCCAAGATTAGTTTACACAATGATGGTAATCAGTCGTGATAGCAATGATGTATTGCATATACAGGATATTGGCTTTTTGTTAGCTGATATTCATATGATTCCAACTTACTTTGAGTATGACAGGTTGATGACTGAGAAACTCATTATGGAAGATCATAAGTTCATTAAAACAATGCGTTTTGATGGTTCTAAAAACACTGTCTACCCTGATTACCTACTGGTTGATAATCCTAGTCGCCCTACACCGATGGCAATATTTAGAACGTTTGCCTCAGAAAATGTTGTAGAGCAAAGGCACTTGGCCATAAATAGGTGGAAACAGAAATACGGACAATATTGGATTTGGGATATGGAAACTCAAGGAGAAACTCTTCCCAACCTGACCACCTTTACATACTCAGATGACCTATAGGCGCTGTAAATCTAAATTTGTGAACTAGTAGCCTTGCGTGCTCGGTGACATCGTAATAACATTCACTTAACTAGGTTTCTAACTCATCATTGATTTGATGAGTAAGAACTGGAACTGGCCCAGATAATTTAGCCAGTCTCAACTACCCGAATGGGAAATATTTTTCCTCATTCGGGGGACTAGTATTTCTATTCGGGTTTTTTCGTTTTTAAAAGGAGAAACCTAATGGAAGTATTAGATCAAACAGTTTGGATTCATATTAACTATCGCACATGGCAGGGCAAGAAAACTCTGACACGTGACGAATTAAAACGATATGCTGATCCAAGCAAGACCCCACCTGAAGACCTTATCACACCCGGTACTAAAGCAATTGCTGATCCTGAGAAGCTGAAGCGCATTAACAGTTTAGGTAAACGCATTCACCGGGAATGTGAAAAAGTCTGTCTCAAAGCGTTTGGTGCTTATGGAACCTCGATCGAAGCTGGAGAAACATTACTAGCAAGATTGCAGGACTTAAAAGACAAACACCAAATGTTAATCAGCGAATATCTGGATAGCTATGAGCAATCCAATATTGAATGGATAAATGAGCATCCTCAATGGGAGGATTGGTTAAGAAATTCCATGATGAGTCGCGGTGAAATTGAGAATCGATTCAAGTTTGAGTATCAAGCTTACAAAATCTCAAGTGGTGGCCAAGGGGCATTAATGAATGACGGTCTTATACAAGAGCAAAATGGCTTGTTAGGACAGTTATTATCTGAAATCGAGAAGATGGCAAATGATGCGTGGGTTGCGTCCTATGAAAATAGAGACAAGACCGGTCAAAAAGCGTTATCACCCATTCGCATGATATTGAACAAGCTCAAAACACTGAGCTATATCAGTAATAAGGTGCATGTACTCATCAAGCGAGTGAATGATGTACTTAACTCGATGCCAAAATCCGGTCCAATTGAAGGTGCCGATCTCTCATCGGTTTGTGGATTACTAAACTTATTAGGCTCGTCAAAACGCATGACGGACTTTATTAACCAGGTACCACAACATCAAAACGATGTGTTCGATCAAGTTGAGGAGAATGATGACGAAAACTTAATCCTTTCGGAACCGGCAGACACTGCCAGAAACGAAGAGTTTGAGTTTGATACTAATGAGGAATCAGAAGTTAACGTCAACACGCCCTCTACCTCTAAACCAGTTGCGCAGCCAGCGCTATTTTGCTTCTAAAGGAGTAAGTTATGAACCAATCAACTTTGGTTAAATCACTCCCTATTGTCGCAAAGGCACTGGGGCGTAACATGGGTGTAAAAGTGGAACTGGATGCAAGTCATGCATGGACAGATGGTAATGTTATTTATTTACCTTCTCTGCCCATGCAAGATCCTGGTGTTGAAACACTAGGTCTTGGCTATATCATCCATGAAGCAGGTCATATACGTTACAGTGATTTCAGTATTGATTACGAAGAGTTCTCTCCTATTGTGAGAAAGCTAATTGGAATCATGGAAGATATCAGAATGGAGAAGTGCATTATCCGAGATTATCCGGGTGCATTCAAAAAGCTCTCGAACTTAGTTCAAAAGCTTGTTCAGGATGGTTTCTTCAAAAATGTTACTACTGATAGTTCACCTGCAGCAATATTGTGCGGTTATGTGCTACACAAAGGTCGTTCGCAAATGCTTGGTCAAACAGCTTTAAATGACCATGCAAAGAACTCACAAGCTTTTCTCGCAGGCGTGATGACACCACTAACTATGACGCGAATTAATAGTGTTATGGCTAGATTGTCATCTGCAAAGAATGAAGGTGATATCGTTAAGTTTGCACAAGAGATTGCCCAAATTCTTGATGAGGAAAGTAACCGCTCCACACCACCTCAAAACAGTGATCAAAGCCAGCAGCAACAAGCTGGCAATGATTCACAAGTTCAAGACCAGATACTAGATGAAAACCAATCAACCGGTGATTCGGCAGAAGGTCAAGAGCAAGGGGATGATGATTCACAAGACGATGATGGTGATATACCATCGAATCAAAGTGAAAGTGATGAATCAGATGACTTATTATCAGGTTCTAGCACATCGTCCAATGACGACATATCAGACGATAACGGTGACGCCAGTAATGGTTATTCTTCTAGTTCTGCTGGAAAAATGTCACAAGAAGAGTTTGATGCGGCCTTGCAGTTCATGAAAGACATTCTGGCAACAACAGAGAATGACTCAAGTGATCTGCCAGGTGATATTAGTGATGCATTTGAACACCTCATTGAAAATGAGATTAAAGAGGCGGCAAACCAGCGTGGTAACTATGCTGTTAGTTTGGCTCCAACTCAGATTGCAAATCTAACATCACCGAGCGACCACCAACAGGCACTTGATGAAGCACAAGCAGCTACTGCTGCATTGCGTTCCAGACTGGTCCAATTGGTTCAAGCCCAAACTAAAGTGAAGCGAAAGACTTCACGGAATGGGCGTAGGCTGAATGATCGAAAATTGCATCGTATAAAGTCAGGTAATTTATCGGTGTTTAAATCGACAAGTCGTAAGAAAGCAGTTAACACGGCAGTGCAAGTATTGCTCGACAGATCATACTCAATGACAGTTGATATGCCTGTTGCGGCACGCGCTACATTGTCACTTACAGCTGCAATGAAGAAAATACCCCATTTGTCAGTAGGGTCTGCAATGTTTCCAGGATATCTGGATAGTTCTGTAACTGTTTTAACAAGACAAAATCAGACTATGGACCAAACAGCGGGATACTACCCATTGGTAGAAGCAGATGGAAGCACTCCATTACTTCCTGCACTGAGTTGGTCTGGTGATAACCTCTTTGCCCAAAAAGAAGAAAGAAAAATGCTTTTTGTGGTAACTGATGGTGTACCAGATGACATGAAAGACTGTATTGAGTTAGTTAAGAACTTAAGACAGGGTGGTATTGAGGTATATGGCATTGGTATTAATGTAGATAAAAAAATGATGTCAATGTTATTTGGCAAAGAGTATGTCTCTATGGAACATGTGGGTGAGCTTGCGGAAGCTACATTCGCACTACTAGAAAAGACCGTACTAGCTGCCTAGCTAGATATATCCTTTAAGCTATATCTATCAATCATTAAGCCCCTTTTTGGGGCTTTTTTTTTATAACCAGCTCAGACCAATATCCGGTTATTCGTTGAGACAAGGCATTAAACCTTTTTTAATGCGAGCCATGAAGAAAAAGAAAAATGGATTTATTTCAGCAACCAAGATTGCACAACGTAGCTACTGCGAAAAGCAGATAGTACTTGATCAGCAATATGGACGTAATGAAACAGATGTTCAGAGACAACGACGTGAAAGAGGGGAAGAAGAACACCTCAGACATCACTTAGAAGCTCAGCGTTATGGCGCAAAACGTGATAGTCGATGTTTCATAGCAACCGAGCTATTTGGACCGTTAGCAAAAGAAACTGATCAATTAAGACAGTTTAGAGACACGTTCCTAATGAGTCGACTCTGGGGGCGAATATTTACTAGAGCCTATTATGAAGTTTCACCGAGTATTGTTCGTTTGATGAAAAAGTACCCAATGGTCAGATCGTTAATAAAACCATTTATTAATTGGGTCGTAAGAATGGTGAGTAGAAATGGCTGAAACATTTTATATAGTCCTAGTCATTTTATTAATTCTATCTCTGTATGGAATTGATGCTCAGAGACGTGAAAAACGACGTAGATTCATTCTGAAAGAGAAAATGCCAAGAGAATTATCTGAGGCTCGTCTTATTCACTCAGAACACTACATCAGAACGCTTCTTCCTCGAAAAATGCACGGGACACTTGATCAGCTATATAGATTAGCTTCTGGCTTACACGTGCTGGTGGACAGCAAAACTCGTGATAAACATCAAGTTTATAAGAAAGATATTGTTCAGATTTCCATATACAAAGTGATCTTATCCCGAAATGGTATGAATGTGGCTGACTACGCCTACTTCAGGGTAGTAACGCCCGCTGGTGTGGAATACATCAAACAAAATCTGCTTACCGAGGAAGAAGTAATCAAAGAGTACGACAGAACTGAAGCACTCATAGATGGTAAAGCAACACCTTCAAACGCCAAACACAAATCAATGTGCATTAGCTGCCCCCAACAAATTAATTGTGACGATTGGCAGTTTTCAAGCCGCCAAATATCTAAGGAGACACAATGAAAGCCAAAATGCTTTTACTACCACTACTACTATCAGCTACAAGCTCATTACATGCAGACATACTTTCTCCTACAGAAAACAGTGCCTCATACGCTGATAAAAGACTGAGGTATACAGCAAAGCTTGAAAAGCCTGCACAGCCAGTGAATGTAAAACTAAATCAAACTAACGATCTCAAAGCTGCTAAATCGACAGATCGTTTTTTGGTACCAAAGATAGATAAAACTGAGAAAGGTAGTGTTGCTTCGCCCCTACCTGAAAGTGGCCACAAAATTAAACAAGTTAGTGACCTTCCTTTACGAGAACTCAACGAATCTCTGCAAATATCATTTAGGGACAAAAGTTTGCCTTCGAGTATCCGTTCATTAACACCACCAGGTTGGGTAGTAGATCTTCAAATAGATAAAAGTCTCTATGAAACAAAAGTTAGCTTTAGCGGTGAAACAACTTACCAGCAGGCATTAAGTGACATCTTGAAACCTCAAGGACTCACATTTTTGGCTTACAGAAACATGAAGCCTAAACCACTTATTGTTATCACCCATGGAGGCAAAAAATGAAGAAGTCGATTATTGCTGTATTACTTCTTAGCTTAAGCGGGTGTGCAATGCCCCCAGAAAAAGAAGTCAATACTCCGAGAGCCAAACCAGTTCCCTCTACAGCTGAAAAAGCACCTCGAACCAGTAATTTTGTAAGTATCACTACAGCCAAAAAACAACTAATGGATGAAAGAATCACTATCAATAACCCAAAAATTGCGGTTATCGATGCTTTGACATCACCAAAGTCTCTCTCTCATGCAAACGTCATAGCTAAAGATTCTGGGGTTAATTTAGCAATGAGGATAGGGGTAAAAACACAAAACGCCAAAATTGAAGATTATATATCTCAGGTTGAAGGAACCACTGATTATTTTATTGAACTGCAGGAGACGGGCAGTGACGTGACACTCTATGTCTCTTCAGTTATGACTAAATCATGGGATTTAGCAGCACTATCAGATATGCCGACTGTAGAAACAAAGTCAGGTTTCTCAGCAACAGGTCAGCCGAGTAATACTTCAGGAAAGGCCGGAGAAATGGCTGATTTCAGCTCTAATGAAGCGAGTGGAACGCAATTAACAACAAGCCGAACTGATGCTTCATGGCAATCACTTATTGATGATGCGAAAAAAATTCTAGGTTTGAAGATGAACGATAGTACAGATTCATCAAACAGTCAGAATAACAATGAGCAAACATTAATCCCGGAACTTGGTGAAGGTGACGATCCTATCGCCATGCTCAATGAGCTAGGTAACCGTCTTGATGATGAGATGAATCCTTATTTTATAGAACCATGGGTGGTTGGTAACAAGCGCATGGGGAAAATAACAGCTTTCGGTAAACCAAGTCAGATACATAGACTTGATGAATATATGAGCGAGTTAACATCTCAAAGCCAGCGTCAGGTGCATCTTGAAAGTGCCATTCTTGATGTCAAAACAAGAAATGGCGAGGGATACGGACTTGATTGGAGTGCAGTATATGCCAATGACGATAAAACTATTGCACTAACAGGAAGCGCTTCACAAGCCTTATCAATTGTTGATGGAGGAACCTGGTCTTTTGCAGCATCCATTCCATTTGGAAAAGTTACTCTAAATTCTGTAATTAATTCACTCCGTGAGCAAGGTACTGTTTCTGTTCAAAGCCAGCCTAGAATGACCATAACAAATGGCTATACCGCATATCTAGGTAGCACTCAAGAGTTTAGCTTTGTATCAAATGTAGAATTCCTGCCTCTTACTTCAGGTAATAGTTCAAATGCTGCCTCTGATACTGCTATCACAACTCAGCTTTCACGTGTAAACGTCGGAATAAAGATTGCTGTTACACCAAGAATACTTGATAACGGAAAGATCTTAGTGAATATCGTACCGTTCTTAAGTTCTATCACTGGTTTCACACCAATTAAATCAGGTGGTGAAATTTTTGAAACACCTAATATTGCTTTACAAGAAATGGCCACACAAGTCATTACTGAAAGTGGTAACCCGATTTATCTTGGTGGGCTTGTAGTTAATAGAATGCTGCAAAACACTAAGAATCTACCCATTAAGAATAAAGCACTTGCAAAGGCATTGGGTAGCGCCTCTTTTGAAGAAGAAAACAGTGAACTTGTCATTGTTGTGACTCCAAGGGAAGTAGGAGCATGATCGCAGCTAATGTTCGCCTCAATATTGAAGGCAAGGATGTCGTTTTAATTCGGGATGTTATTGGTAAAGCACCCTCTGAAAAATACACTCGCCAAAATGAAGGGTCTCTACATATATGGTATGAAGAGAGTGTACTAACCGAGACCAGAGATGCTCATTCTGATACTCACGTTTATGGTCTATGGCAGACATTGATTGCAACAGGTGCCATTGATTTAGAAGAAAAGCTACAAGTTCTCTACACCAATGGTCAAAAAAACATTGGATATTATCTGTATATCAATAACGGTGTAATGCAGTCTGGTTCGATCTTTAATGGTGAATTGCACTCATTACCCAGTTCAGCTCTGAGTGATGAACTAAGTCTTGATGATGCAAAAGTCCTGAGCTCAGATGAAAGAACTCTAAAACTCCCTGCCGAGCAATTAAAAACTCAAAAAGAGATATTGAAGCAAGCTGTTGCAAAGAAAAAAAGTGGCCAGCAACGAGCTCTCATGTGCATTGTCTTGATCATTGCTAGCGGTATGGCAGTAGATACATTTCTGAGTATTCAGCATGAGAAACAGGCCAAGTTATATTCAGCACTAGAGCACAAGCTGAATATAACTCAAGATGAACTCAAATCGCTGGTTAAGACAAAGCGTTACAACATCCCAACTCAAAGTGAAACGCTCAGCAAGCTATATAACGTCACAGAGTCACTCAATAGTGAGTCACTTTCTGCAAATTTCAGCTTGAAATCGAATGACGTTGTAAAAGTCTATGTCGATAACACCACCTTTAATTCAGCACGTATTTCAATGCTAGCTAATGGTGATATTCAAACAGTCCGTGTATCTCCGGACCAATCAGTTATTACATGGGTCAATGAAAATGAAAATTAATGCCTTGCCCAAAAAAGTAAAACAATATTCCAACATCTTCCTTCTAGTAACTCTCACCAGCATTGGTACTGGATGGTACGTACTTAGTAATGAATCAGGACGTATAAAACCGGACTTTTCAAATACCAATGCTCTCATCAGTAAATATGAGGCTGAAATACATGAAATGTCGGCGCAGCCTGATCTTCCAAGACTAAATTACATCTGGTCGAACATTCAGTTAATTGCAAACCAATACAACGTAAAGGTTTCTTCGATTGAGAAGGTCGAAGATGCAAAGTTTACGGAGGACGAAATTCCATGCGGTCAGCCATGGTTTGGATCATTACAAGGAACCAGCAAAAACGTAGCAGCAGCTGCACTAGAAATTCAAAAAACATTACCAGTCATGTTCGGACAAGCCGTGATAGATAACAAGGTGATGGGGCTTAGTTTCGCAGCAATGGGAACCATAGAATTTAATTAAGAGGTAAAGATGAAGAAGATATACGCATTGGCATTGCTCCCTATTTTAATGACTTTAATTCAGCAGCCATCTTTAGCTGACAATTCCATTTCATTGAGTCCTGAGCAGTTAAGTCATGAAAAAAACTTAAAAGAATTAAGACGGCAAAAGGAAATTATTAAAGAAAACCATGACAGAGCATTACTGCTTGCTGAATGTCGAGACATTGGTATTGATTGCAGTTCTGGAACAACGTTAGAGATTATTGAGCCTGTAGAGAAATCTCTGCCCAAAAATGTTGAGTTTAATGATCTTGAAGATATTGAGGCTCTTAGCTCTAAAACCCTTATGAACTCAAGCGACACGCCTATTCTTGAAGCCATTCAGAATCAGAGTGCCCAACTTTCTTTTAACGGTAAGAGTGAATGGTCAATGGTAGGAAATACGATTGGCCACTGGCAAGTCGTTTACATAGATGCATCTAAAGTGCGTCTAAAAAATCTGCGTAATCCAAACACAATGAAAACTCTTTTACTACGGTGGTAATTGAAATGGCAATGACTAATACAGAAGCTTTATTCCAGAAAATTGTAAATATCCTTATTGAGATCGAGGCTACAACAGAATTGCAAGCTAAGCATTGGCAAGCACCTGAAAATGAATCGATGATCTTCGAGACGTTACTATCTGAAAGC
Organism: Methylophaga sp.; assembly: GCA_002706095.1. GTDB lineage: Bacteria > Pseudomonadota > Gammaproteobacteria > Nitrosococcales > Methylophagaceae > Methylophaga > Methylophaga marina. Next base: position 18,240 of record PAJP01000015.1, read on the forward strand.
GTTTCAACTGCCGATATTGCAAAAGCCTTTTCATTACATAAAAAGCAGAAACTATATTCTGAGTCAGAACATGGTGAGTTCATTATTTCAGGAAATGGTTGGGGTATTGCTAATGACATTTTATACATGGTCAATCCCTTCAGCCCCGAGTTAGAAGAACTACTTGATAGTAGAGCCAGAGGCTTATATCACTTTGAGGGGATAGGAGTTCTCGAAGGGAGTATCTTCGATACATCACCAAAGAATTCAAATGAAAATGACCTTGATAAAAAGATAAATAAGATGATTGAAATGGCTCTTCAAAAAGGAGCTAGTGATATCCATATTTCTCCACGAACCAATAATCACATTTCCATGGAGTTTCGGGTTGACGGGGTAAAAACCGTCTATAAGCACGACATTACAATGGATGATTATGCTTTATTCTCTAACAGAATACTTGCAAAAGCATCAACAGTTGGTGGAAGCCCAACAACGCCGCTAGATTTAAAATTTAGACATGAATGGAATGGACGTTCTATTGAAATTCGGCTTGCTGCATCACCTGTTATTCAAGGAGGAGAAACACATTTCTTTTTCGTACTACGTCTACTTAATCCTACAGGCCAGTTGAGAAGTTTGGAAGAGATTGGGTTCCCAGATATTGAGGTACAAACGTTAAATCATCTTTGTCGCTCACCAAAAGGCTTAATAATAATTACAGGTCCAACTGGTTCGGGTAAGTCAACAACTTTGTACGCCATGCTGAAACGAATTCAGGAGTTAAGACCAGGGGACTCACTTCAAACGATTGAAGATCCTGTAGAGGTGGAGATTCAAGGTGTCGAACAGACACAAATAAATACTTCAGCAGGTATGACTTTTGCCAGTGCTTTACGTTCAAAACTACGACAAGACCCTGACGTTATCCTTGTCGGTGAGCTTCGTGATTTAGAAACGACTAAGCTTGCCATCGAAGCTTCAATGACAGGGCATTTAGTATTAACAACCCTCCACACAAATAGTGCTGTTCAAGCAATCCCTCGTCTAATTAACCTTGGTGTTGACCCTACAACTCTTGCTGACAGTCTCTTAGCCATATCTGCTCAGAGGATGATAAGAAATGTTTGTCCGCATTGCAGTACTAAAGAGGCATTTGGGGCTAATACAGAAGTCTCAGCTAAATATGGTTCTTTAAGACATTCGCCTATGCCGAGTGAGGAAATCAGAATTGCCAATCTAAAGGGCTGTGAGCATTGTGACTCTGGCTATTCCGGTAGAAGTGTTGCTTCTGAATTAATGATCGTAGATCCATGGACACAACAAGAGATTATCAACAACAAACCTGCTCATGAAATCGAGAAGACACATAGAAGCAATCAATACATGACTATGTGGGACAACGGAATTGCACTCGTTAAAGAGAATAAAACGACTGTCCAGGAGCTTGAATCGAGACTCTCAACCCTCTCTGCATATGGTCAACATTTTACCTATGGTAGAGAAACAAACTTACTTTAATCTGGAGAAATAAATGAGCAAATATCGTAGAACGAAATACCAAAGTGGTTTCACACTTGTTGAGCTGATGATTGTTGTATCTGTACTTGGGATATTAGCCTCATTAGGTCTGAAAGGTTACCAATCTTGGATGAGGACAACGAATGTGGACGTAGCAAGTTATTTCGTTGAGCGTGACTTTTTCTCTGCTGCATCTCAGTGTTACAGAATGAACCGTTCATACTCTCGATGCAATAAAAATGAGCTGGTCAAATTTGGGCTCGATGATAAAACACCTTGGGAGCTTGATTGGACTGTCAGTATTTCAGGTAATACTTTTACCTTAAATCTTCCAACTGCAGATAGTGAGTCTGCAGAGATGCTGGCTAACCGCTTAAACTCAAGCGATGTAGATCATATCAGTAATGCCACTAACGCATCTTCTGCAGTAACGATTTCCTTGGCGATGCCGTAATGCAAGCTTTAGTTAAATTTCAGCAACTAGACGATAGCGGCAGTCGGTGGCAGATCTTTGAAGTAGATGCTGAAGATGAACTATATGATATACCTGGTTTGGCAGACGCTATCGAATCAGTAATCCCTATTCCACTGAATCTAAAACTTGGTAGAACAGACTTAGCACTTTCTGAGCAGCTTCTTTTAGTCGCTCAGGTAGCCACTCTTGTAGATTCTGGTGCAAAGGTGGCAAAAGGGATTTTGGATATCGTAGATTCAGCCGACTTCCTCAAAAAATTCAGGAATGATCCTAGACTAAAACATGCAAGTACGGTATCGGATTACTTAGGGATCTTTGGAGTTAGTAGAACAGTAAAATTGTTAGTCATTGCTGGTGAAAAATCTGGGCGTCTTAGTGAAGCTCTGAATTCTGCTGTAGAAAACATAGAACAGGATATGGAACTTCAAAAAGTTAGCGGCGCAGACATGAAAATCGGTGTTTTCTATCTCGTTGGAGGTTTGCTCTCGATTTTTGTTGCTAGTCTAGCTCTCGGTGATGCAGCCCAGAATATGATTGATATTTCAGCAATCAAAGATAATACGGCAACCCATATAATGGCTGGGCTATACCACTTCATGTCTGATCAAACAGTTATTTTCATAGGAATAATTGTCAGTATCATCGGTTTATTGTCTTATCTATGGCAAAACGTCACTGCCTTTAGGCAATTCCCTATTGCTAAATCATTAAGTGAATTCATTAAATCAAGACGATCAGCAAACTTTCTCTCAACGTGGATTCCACTCTACCTATCAGGTATCGATAATGATAAGGCCTTGGAATTAATCTCAGAGAACCTCACCGGTGAAAATAGGCAAGCAATAGAATCTCTGCAAGAGGGAGTTAACGCAGGCTCGACTATTCCAGCGAGTCTCTTATCTTTCTACTGGTCAACGAGTTTCATATTAGGCATGAAAAGCTTTGATGATGCACATGATGAAGCACGAAGGAAGCTGCTCAATAGAGTCAGAAGACTTTTACTCACTGAAATCCTAGTCACAGGAAAACGATTTTCAGGCATAGCTCTTAAGGCTGGTCTAACATCCGCCGCATTATCTATTTTGATAATGGCATTAGGCTTTTACGCTCCAATGTTCTTTTCAAGGGCAGGCTAAGTGAAACAGCAAGGTTTTACATTAGTTGAGTTGCTCATTGTACTGATGGTGATAACAGTTCTATCTGCTGCATTAATGCCAATCGCAAGCCGTAGCATGGACAGTTATCGAGTAACAACAACCATTGAGGAAATGAAAGCCATAGCAGGCTTTGCAGAACGTGCTCGTCAACTACCAGGAGGGGACAAGTTTAATAATGCTAATACCAAGACTGTGGCAAGCTTTCTGGAATCCTATGACGTTACTAACATAGGCATCTCAGCAACATCAGAAAAAAAGAATCATTGGTCTGAATCTTATCTTATAACAACAACGGGCAAAGCTGCACAAGTGACAACCACTGTGCCATTAAAAGGCATTACCCCATTTGAAGTTAACGCCAAGTCATCAGGGACTGGGACTTCTTTAACTTACACTCATCGAGTTAGTCCAGATAACTACACACGACTTATGCATTTACGTGGTAACAAGCATATTCTTTATTTGGAATAAGAAATGGAAAAAATAAACAACGAAACTGGCTTCACTCTTATTGAACTGATGATTGGTATGTTAATTGCCAGTCTTCTCATCGGTCCATATGTATATCAAAAACAAGTTGAATTCAAAGAGAGCCTAGATGCTATTACATTAAGTGAAATTCAAGATATTGGTACCAGTGCTCAAAATTATGCTGCTGAACAAAACCTGTCTTGGCCTGACGAAGAGAATCAATGTAGCTCAGCAATTTCATTGATGAGAAACGAGGGTTATCTTAGTGGCCTAAGTGATAACTCAGTATTTGATACGGCATATAAAACATCTTGTACACCAAGTCCAGGAAGTAGATTCTCAGTTGAAGTTGATACTAAAACTTCAGCACAAGCAGAAATTTTGGCCAGCTACCTTGCATCAAGTGTAGTCACAGGTCAAACCGTAAGATATTCCATCCCTCTACCATCTTCGATACCCGCTTTAGAACACTTGCTACCTAGAGATGGTTCACGACCTATGACAGGTGACTTGGATTTAGATGAAAACAATATCGAAAATGTTAACCAAATTAGCACTGAAACTGTTCTCCTGAACTCTGTTGTTACAAAAGGTAGCCCATGTTCTAAAAATGGGCTAATTGCACGTGACAATGGTGGACTCGTACTAAGTTGTAACCAAGGCATTTGGACTGGAGCATCAGGTAGTCCTGAAGGAATGCTTGCACATTTCTATCTTGATTCATGCCCTGATGGATGGAAAGTAGCTGATGGAAGTCAGGGAACAATAGATGCCAGAGGGAAGTTTTTAAGATCTCTTGATATTGGTGGAGGTTTAGATCCTGGGAGGACACTTGGCAGTACCCAAGGAGATGCCATCAGAAACATTACCGGCGGTGGGATTGCTAGTGGTGGGTATGGAAATGCAAGCGGAGCATTTTACAGATCAAGTGGTTTTAACCCTCAAGATTTTAATGGTTCTGAACGGCATTATACTGCAAAATTCGATGCATCCAGAGTAGTACCTACAGCTAATGAGAACCGGCCAGTAAATATTGCACTTTTAACATGCCAGAAGTTTGATTAGCAATACAGCTTTGAATGACAGTCTAATTTTGAGAATAACGTGAGCAAAGAATAAATGAAGCCCAATTTAAATGATTTAAAAATTTATAGTCAATTTGCCGTAGCTACTACTGGTAACGAGGATCAAATCATTAAAGAAGGTGAACAATGGGATGCCTTATTAAGTTTGTATGAGGAGATACTGGACTCATATAAACCAGATAACCCGACTGAAGTTAATGACCCTTCAATAGAATGGGATGGGGATAGATGGCGTTGCCAGGTGTTTAACTCTGCATATGGTTGGGGATGTGCGTTAAGACGAAACCCAAGCAAAATACCTCATCTGGTTGATGACTTAAAATTCTCTCCTGATGAGATATTAGCTTTGGCAAAAGGAACTGGACTCGTACTGATTGCCGGGCCGACTGGTGGTGGTAAATCAACGACAATGGCTTCAATATTGGACTATCTAAGTCAAACACAAAGCTTAGGACAAACAGTAACAATTGAGGAGCCAATAGAATACATGCATACAAACCCTCTTATTACACAAAGAGAAGTCGGTGTGACCGTGAGTGGGTTTTTTGAGGGTGTTCATGAAGCAATGAGACAGTTTCCTAAGAATATTGTCATAGGTGAAATTAGACATCCAGACACTGCAGAAGCTGCAGTTCAAGCTGGTCTAACAGGTCATAGAGTATTTGCAACTTTACATGCTGAAAATATTGCTGATGTTATAACCAGAATGTTTGCATTACTTGATGATCAACATGACCAACTGTTTCCCCAAGCACTGCAAGGTATCATCTGTCAGCATTTAGTCCATGGTGTAAATGGAACCACATACTGTTTATACGAGAGTATTAAGGTAACTCAGCAAGTGAGAAGTATATTGACTGAGGGTACTACTGCACTTCCAAGACTAAACCATGAAATGTATCAGCAGAAACGAAAAACCTTGTCTGAATTCGCTCAGAAGTTAGTCATTTCTGGTCAACTACTTCCAGAAGAAGTCATCAGGTGGAGTAAAAACTAATGGCCAATCTAAGAGTAACTCTCTTTGTTGCTTTAACTCTATTTGCATCGGCTGCTAGTTCTCAAACATACACAGTAAAAAATGGTGACAGCTTATGGAAAATAGCGTCAAAAACAAAGACATCAAACGTAACCATTCATCAGATGATTGCAGCAATTCATGAAAAAAATGCAGCAGTTTTAGGAGCAGATATCGGTAGTATCGTGCCAGGTATGGTTCTGGATCTTCCATTAGAAACAGAAGTGTCCTTGGCTAGAGATAAAGATGCAGAATACTTACTTATTGAGAGTTCCAAGCAAACAACTTCGATTTCAATAAAAACGCAAATTGATTCAATAGAAAAGCATATCGCTCAAATAGAAACACAAATTAATGTAGCAATTGAATCATTAAAGGCTAGTAATGCTGGCTTCGAGGAAACTATCAAAGCATGGTAAACCGTTCAAAGTAGACGTATGCGTCCATTTTAACCTCTTACTCTCTTATACAAGCACTTCCAAACAAATAGGAAACCATCAATGGCAATAGACCTGGAAGCTTTTACTTTACCCGTTGACCCAGATTTATTTAATTGGTGTCTAGGGATTTACAATTCATTTGCAAGACTTTCTATACCTGTTGAAAATCCAGCAAATCAACCAGTTATTAAGATTGAAGGCAGTAAATACACCTTCACAGATATTCCACTCAACAGGGGTATGAAGGCAGTTACCAAAGAGCTTATAGATACAAATACACCTGAAAAAGTGCGGATGTCGATTTTGACAAGAATAATGATACTTAATGAGATATTTGATGAGCCTGAGCTTTCTGCTTTTATAAAAGAAGGGGACATTGAAACAGAAGTGTTAATCTCACCAGCCTTAATAAAGGCATGTGCAACGGCAACTATAAAAATCAATAAAGATACAACAAAGTTTGATATATCAGATATCGCCAACACTGCACAAAGACTTACCGAAGAGCAAGAAGATGTATAAAATCTGTTGAGCCCCCCTCTTTAGTTTGTTAAACATAGTGTATATGGATACCTAGGATTATGGATGATTATTCAATTACTTTACCCGTCTCAGAAATCTTCGCTTCAACAAGTGGTGTGATGATAGTTGAAAAAAATTCTAAACTGGTCTATAGGCAGAATTTAGAAAGCTTTGCGTTGTACTTCAAAAAAGAATTTAAATACGACTTCATTCAATATGAAGCTAATGAACACCTTTATGAGGATAATAAATATAACGGTTTTTTATTTTCAGAACAGGCATGGGATCGATTAGAAGAAGGTAAACCAATGCCCTATAGGTTGTTTGGCGGTGGTTGTTTCAGACCGAGGGAATCGACTAATCGCGAACCTTTATGGATATTAGACTGGATTTGGTTACATCCTTTTTTTAGGCACAGAGGTCATCTTTCTACACATTGGCAGTATTTTAGGCAACAGTATGGTGAATTTATTATAGAACAACCATACTCAGCTGACATGGAGAAGTTTCTTGCAAAAAATACTTAACAAGTTGCTGCTACTGAAAGCTTATTCACTGGCGAGCTCAAATCCTCGCAAAGCATGGCATTAATAATAATGAGCAGAAAGCAACTATCACCACCAGGACTTCAATTCTTTGCCAATCTTGCTGAACTGGATTGTCATATTCAGGATTTGAAATTGGTTCTTAGAAAAACAGAAGAAATTGAATTTCCAGACCACGAAAATTCTATAGAGGGTGAATCATTAATAGCAGATATATTCCCTGATATAGCAAGGACAAGCTTTATTGTGAGCTTGCTTATAGTGCTTGATGATCAGTTCAAGATCTACTGTGAAATCCTAAAAGGAGCAACTGGCCAAGAACTAAAATGGAATGAACTGAAGGGTTCTGCTTTGGAACGCTTTATTATCTATAGCGAAAAGGTGTGTGGTCTTAAATCAGTTTGTGACCATATAGCTCGGCTAGACGTAGCAGCGATTATAGAAATAAGAAATTGTATAGTTCATAACAACTCAAGCATTGAAGGCTTTAGTAAGAAACAGGTTATTGAGAGTTTTTCTAAGAAAATAAAGGGTATTGATATACAAGATGGCTACATAAATCTCGAATTAAACGCTTGCTACAGCTGCGCTGATATTATTCTCGAATTTATGGAACAAGCATACCGTTCTGCCTTAGAAGTATATCCATATGAATACTAATAAAACGATCGTATGGGATGCTTGACCACATTGCCGCTCGTACTCTACACCTCATCTTTAGAGCAAAAATCTGAAATATACAATAATCCTGCAACCGTGACTCATGATTTGCTGCAACATCTTTGGGAAATTCAAAGTGATTTTGAGGTATAGTGCTAACATAGACAAACCTACGCTGTAGGCCTTATATTTCATGAGTAAACATCACCTACACGAAGATCCTGATCGCACAACAACTGTTGGCATGGCAAGATATGCAGTCGATTTCTTTAAGGCGGCACTCGCGGCAGATGAAAAGTTGGGTTTAGAAACAGGCTATGAAACCGTTGCCCCAGTTCCCGTTATGTTTTTAGCTGGGCAGTCAATTGAGTTAATTCTAAAATCCTATTTTATACACAAAGGTATATCACTGAGAGATATACGATTAAAATATGGACACGGCCTACAAAAGAGCCTTACAGACGCCATAGAACTTGGCTTGTCTAATATTGTTAGCCTGACTGAAGAAGATATTGATACGATTAAATTACTCGATGAACTCTACTCCTCTAAACAGTTGCAATACATCGTAACTGGTGCAAAAACATTCCCAGTATTTGGCCCGATCGAAACAGTAACAAGAAAGCTATTGTTTGCCGTTGGTTATGAAGTAGGGTTTCCACCCAGGGATATTGGAAATGTCATATAAACTGGAGGATCTGTTAAAGATTTATAATTATCTAAATATAATGTTATCTGGCTTACAAAAGTGCTGCCGAATCGTGAACTATTAAATACTGCCGATGATGCTCTAGTAAATCTATAATACGAGCTTAGATTTACATTTAGTCTTGAAAAAGCCATTCTTTTATAAAAATCACACCTCCCCTCCTCCATAATTTTAAATATGAAAATCTAGCTGCATTTAGGAAAATTTATCATCCACCTGATAATTACACTTATCAGATGGATAATTTTAAAAATCCCCGTATAATCAAAATTAATAGTGATTTTTGTGGCCAAGAAAAACACTGATGTTCGAAATTTAAAATCTGACCGGTTATCCCTCACACAACTACTCAGATTTTAAATTCTGAAACAAGGTCTAGAAATTAAATAACAGCAGCCAGGTATTACAACTGATGAAAGAAGAGATGCCCAACTCCCCTATTCCAGTTTTCGATGTCAATCATCCACCAATTGAATTTAGAGAACTTATAGAAGATGTTATGGAAAATTTTGAACAAGGTGTGCCGGCAAACAGTAAACGGGCTCGTGATGCAGACTTGGCCGTCTATACTGCATGGGGTAAAAATGTCTACGGAACATATTTCAAAGCTATTCCATCTTCGCCAGAGCATATCGAGAAATTCTTAAATGATATGTCTACTGAGGTAACAGAGACTAGTTCTACTAAAAACATAAATGGTGAAATGGTTGATACAACTACAAAACATCGACTTAAAGCACTAAGTACAATAGAAAGATATCTCGCTTCGCTTTCATATAAAAATAAATTGTACCTGGATGCGATCATGGACATTACAAAAAACTATCAACTTAGTTCAGGTTTCGTGAACCCTACATCTGTCAGAAGAGTTAAGGCTACACTTAAAAAAATCAGAGCCCTATACCGTGATAATTCACAAAAACAAGCACAACCATTTAGTTTGGATCTTATTGAAGATGTTATTTCACTGCATGATGGTTCTCTTAGAGATAAGTTAGAAATCACCCTACTCTCATTTGCTTTTGACACTATGATGCGATGTTCAGAATTAGTAAGAGTCAATGTTGAAGATTTATCTTTTGATCCAACATTTCGTGACGGCATTGTTGAGCTTCATTGGTCTAAAACAGACCAGGACGGTAAAGGGCAAACTAGGTATCTGAGTTCTCAAACAGTCAAATTATTAAAGGATTATCTGCAAGCAACAAATATCAACTCTGGACTGTTATTTCGTTCTATTGGAAAAAATAACAAGCAACTTGAAGCCATGCATAAAGACAGAGTAGGAATTATTTTCAAACGGCTTGGTAGAAGATTGTCCAAATTCTATTCAGATAATTCAGTAAACAATATATTATCTAAGTCAAAGATTGTACCAACAGAAATATCAGCTCACTCTACACGTGTAGCTGCAGCCCAGGCTCTGGCACTGAACGGTGCATCCACTGTTCAGTTAATGAATGAAGGTGGATGGAAATCTGCAGTAATGCCGGCTCGATATTCAAGACATGCTGACACTAAAAAAGGTGCAATGGCTCAACTACATAAAAGAGCCTGGGCAACATAAATCTCCTTACATTAATTGTTGAACTTATATTAAATGATCGAAATATTATTAGATGTCGTTGGAAAAAAAACCAATGGTGATACCTGCCATCCATATAAGTACCAAAGAGGTCCTATGACTGGCATGTATGTATACACACTAAATGGCAACGATAACTTTGAAGCTACTGATGAGGAAGGTCTTCGAAATATGATCGAATCTGGACAATTTAATCATACTGGCAGAATTCGAATGATACCTCACAATGCCACTTCTACTGCAGCAGCTTCAGCATTAAATGTTGTTTCATATAAACGAATATCACTGACCTGAACAAAACAACTAATCATACTTGCGCTAATACTACTTCATGATTTAATGGCTTATAGAACTTTTAAAAGGCTAGATCATGGAATTTCTAATTATCTTTATTGCTGGATTAGCTGCTGGTGTTCACTTCACTAAGAAGTATCAATTCAATAAATATGCTGTACATATTGGTGAGCAGATTGTTACTGATGTATTGAAGCTTTCATTATCTGAAGATAACTATGCCCTACTCTCTAATGTCACACTGCCAATTACTGATGATAACAACCAAAAAGGAACAAGCCAGGTAGACCATATTTTGATATCTACTCGTGGTGTTTTTGTCATTGAGACTAAACATTACCGTGGTTCAATCGTTGGCACTTATAATTCTAAAGAATGGTACCAATACACTCAGTTCGATAAACATTCATTTCAGAATCCGTTACTTCAGAATTTTAGTCACTTAATGGCTATTGAATCTATTACCGGTTTCTCACACCATGATATGCATAATGTTGTATCTTTTAGCGGTAATGCAGAGTTCAAATCAGAAAGGCCAAAGGGTGTTTTGAAAAGCTCAGAACTAAAAGCATTTATCGAATCATTTCCGAACAACTCACTTTCAGCTGATGAGATCTATTATCTTGTGGGGAAACTACAAGTACATCGATTGCCTGAAAATTCTGAGACAGACCTAAAACACGTAGAGTATCTAACTACAAAACATAAAAAAAAGACTGTTTAGATTTACAGTCTTATTAAATACAACATATCTTCATCGGGCTAAAATAATTGTCATATTGTGTGTATGTACTTACATACTATTGATAATTAATTTAGCCCCTAAATTAAGATGTTATTTCTTTATACCTATTCAATTGATCCTTCATCTTCTTTTTTGTAAGCAAAGCTTCTATTGCTAACTCTATTAGCTCAGAGTCTTTCACACCGATCTCATCTGCAATCTCGACAATTAGTTCAGGCATCTCTGGACGCATCTTGAAATTCTTTTGTTGTGTGTATGGTGTTCGGCCCCCTCTTCTTCTTCTTTTGTTTGGCTGTCGACTTACAAAGCCTGCCTCTTCAGACACTTTGCTCAACTCTTTCTTATCAACCTTCGGTTTACTTTTCTTTGTCCCAGCAAATTCTGCAATGTCTAGTTCATCATCAAAATCATCTAAATCTAATCCAGCTCTCTCAGCCATCACTATCTCCTGACATTATCTCTTTCAGCTTCCTCTTAACCTCTTCTGCATAAGCTTTTGCGTTTGAGGCTGTCACTTCAATACCGGAAACTTCTTTAGGATCTAAATTATTTACTATTCCTCCATAAGAGCGAACTGCCTTATATGCATCTTTCTCTATAAGTGACACGTTAAAAACATCAACCCCGGCATCTTTGAATTGGCTCACAATGAACTTGAGCGTTCTAGGAACAATTGCCGCACTTGTTCGTGTAAACAACACTGAATAAGCAATCTTTCTTCTAAATGCCTTACTTTGCTGACGCAATAACTTTATTGTCTTCACTGCTTCATCAGCATCGTCTTGTGATCCCTGACATGGAATAATTACTAAGTCTGCCCTACTTACTGCATTTGCAACTGCAATACTTGCGGTGCCCTCCAAGTCAACTATAACAAACGCATTCTCATCTTCTGCTTTCTCAATGTCATCGATAATTGTTTCTTCGTCAGACTCATACACATTCAGATTACCTGGACAGCCTGATTTTTTTGCCCATTTTGCACCATGTTTATTTGGGTCAGCATCTATTAAGGCTACTTTTACATCTTTTTCTTCGCCCTGTCTTGATAATTCAGAGGCTAAGGTTATTGCTGCTGTAGTCTTACCTGCCCCACCTTTTGAACTAGCCATAACGACCGTTGGCATATACTTAATCCTCATCTGATTTTTATACTTAGATAGCTATCAGATATCCATAAGCTATCTCTTCCATGAATATTAGTATATTTATAACATTTTTTCCACATATATATAGATAGCTATCAGATATCTATGAGATATCAGTATTCATCTTAGAAAGATAGCTATCCGGATAGCTGATAGATATCTACAAGTTATCTTATAAGCTCATTAATGAATTTTTTAATATTTCGATTAAATGTTAGCCAGAAAAATTAATAATATTTATAGATAGCTATCTAATAGCTTTATAGATACCTACATAGATATCCTGACAGATATCTTGTAGATATCTGGATAGCTATCTTATAGCTTTTAAAGTGATATCCATTAGCTATCCGGATAGCTATCTTTCTAAGTTAGAATAAATGTAGCTGAGATATCTTTCAGATATCTGATAGCTATCTTATGAACATATAGAAACGAGCCACTGTATGTGTATGAATGATTCATATGTATGAGAGGGAATGTGTCATAGTTGATTATCATCAGATGCGCAAATGAATTAATTTGTATTGTTTTCAGCGTAGCAAATGAGAAATGAGAGGAGAGAGAACACATCATTATATAGCGATTAAGAAGTTATAAACCTAGATGAGAACTTTGTCACAAAAGCGAAACATGTGAACATTTTGTGATTGAAAAAAGCTCTTTTTATTCGTTAAATATAAGCGTGAAAAATTAGTTATGTCTAAGGACATAACAATGTGTTTTAAGAGTAAATTTGAGGAGTAGGGCAGTGCAAAGCCTGTATACGGATATGACGTATAGCTTTTTAGTGAAGCTAATGGATGCGTCTTTGATAAGTGATAAAGAACGAATAACTGAATTAGGATTCACACCAGTTCAGGTAAATGTTATATCCAACCTCCCTCATAGTGATTTGTATAAACTGTCACGGATTTATAAATTACTCGATATTTCAATTAATGAAATATTTTTAACAAAAGCAATCAATCAGGCTAAAGAAAATGTTCGTTGTCGTAGTGACATCGAAAATATGGATATTACACACAAATTACTGAGAAATTTATCCACATTGTCCGCTCACGAAACAGAGAGTAAGGCACTAGCCAAGCAATTCAATCTATCTAACAATACAATTTCAACGCTTGCATCTATGTCAATTCAGGACACGTTAGCTATAGCAAGAACAGGAATTGTATTTTATGAAATTACTGCTAATGAAGTTAAGTTAGCAATGGCTTTAGAATACATACAGGAAGCACGTCGCGAAGAGGAAGCTATCAACCACCTCATAGCAAATGATGCTTCATGGCCGATGGTGCACGCTCTTACCGGGATGAGTCGAGCTTTATTCCAAGATATGAGAAAGTCATTGAATGCACCAAAAACTCTTGGTGGCCCCCCAAGAAGATTAACAGAAGAAGAAGAAATTATTGCTTGGAACTCCTGGGCCAGTACAGCGGAAAAAACGCCTTTAGAGAGATGTATAGCAGTAAGCAAAACATTAAACACAATAGCATTACGTCATTTATGGCCAACTTTATCTGAGTGGATGAAGCAAGAAAATGCATCTGAAAAAGATTCTGTACTTGCATAACCAGCTTAGACCAATATCCGGTTATTGATTGCCTTTATTAACTGCTGAAACGAATATGTACGCAAATTTGATGGAGATGCATTTTGCGTACGATACTACTCATTGCAATACTGCCTGTCGTCTTGACAGGCTGTTTATCACTTCCGATTGTTGACCAAGAGTCAAAACAAGCTGAACCTACCGATACTCCTGTAGCTATATCTGACATTTTTATTGAACGATACGACTATGAGCCTCCCAAAGAAACTCAAATAAGGGTTGGTCGATACTCTAGTGCAGCTGCTGTTAACACTCGTCAGCAAGAAAACTTGCTGGAAGTAGTTGTTGATACTGAAATTCCAAATCAAGAAAAAACCGTTGGCCAAGCTATAAACTTCTTGCTTCTAAGAAGTGGATACACTTTAGCTGTACCTGAAATTCAGGGTAAGCATATCAAGCAATTACTCAATAAAAAACTACCACAGATTCACAGAAAAATAGGGCCAGTAATGCTGAAAGATGCATTGATGATGCTGGTTGGAAAAGCATACTGGATGAAGGTCGATCCAGTACATAGATTGATAGCTTTTGACACAGTTGAAGAGTTTAAATGATGACAGATAAAAGCAAATCACACGATGTTTTCGATGGTGAGATACCAAAGGATCTTGGTAAAAAGAAAAACCCGCCATTATGGGTAAAACTGATATTACTAGTAATTCTTGTCGCTGTTCTTGGTACAGCAGCCTACTTACTTGAATCAGATGATGATTATGAAGTTGAACCAGGTACAGATTTAACTGAAACAGTTGTCTCAGAACTCATAATTGAAGATTCGAATACCTCTAAAGATTCCATAACTAACATTATTGTTGAAGATAAAGAGAATAAGCAAAGCTCTGAGTTAGATATTGTAGAACTTGAGAATACTGATAGTGAGATTCAAGTCTTCCCGCCTGATGCCAACCAACAGAGTTTTAGCAAACCAACCTCTCTTGATGAAACAAAGAATATTAATGATCAATTAGATGATTTATCTGCCAGGCTCGATACTGTTGAAGATAAGGGTTCGGAACGAATAGCTTTAATTCAGAATGGCATAGACCTTCACACACAAAGCGTCAACAAATTGAATACATTAGTTGACTCATTGAAAGACCTTAAGAAAGAGCTTTCAGACTTGAAAAAAATGTCTACGAAATCGAATACTACAGTTCGTACATCCCAACCCGGTAGCCAAAAGCTTCAAACTAAAAATAATCAACCAACAAAATCAAACGCAAGTAGCAAGAGGGATCAGCTCAAGCTATTGGGTATCGACTCATGGGGCGGTGTAGATTTTGCTCAAATTCAATATAAACATGATATCCATCTCCTATCAACAGGCGAGAAAGTAGGGCTTTGGGGGGTAATTAGCATCGGTGAAGATAGCGTTGTGTTAAAAAACGAAGAAGGAGTTAGCTTTGAACTTAAAATTTAAAAGGCATCTGTTTTTAATGCTGATAGTGGCATCAAATACTTCTTTTGCAGCAGATAAAATCACATCAAAAGAAAAACAATCCAAAGCTACAGACAGCTCGATAACCCAAACAGAACAGAAACACCTCATGTGGGGATTATCGTCAGCTGAATATGCACGATACGAAGAACTAATGAAAGGTATCAGAGGGAGCATAAGTCCTAAAACAATTTCTCCACTTGAGGTACTGGGAATACATGCTCAGAACGAAGCTGAACGAAGAAAATACGCACGGCTTTGGGCAGACATGATGGAGAAAGATACTGAACGAGTTCTTGCATTCCAACGCGCTTATGACCAGGCATGGAAAGATAAAGGTAATAGGCCGTTAATCGATATTAGTCAGTTAAAGAGCCAATCGCCTTCAACCACTCCTACAGCGACTACACAATCGTCTGGACTACCAATTTCTAAAATGATAGTCGTAACAAAATTAGTAGGATGTGCTGCCTGTGACAAGAAAATTCATCAGCTTTTAACATCAATGCTAGTTGATAAAACGATTCACTTGGATATCTATTTTAGTGATTCGAGTGATAAACAGAACAGCGTAATACGCCAATGGGCAATAAGTAATCGTGTAGATGCAGAAATGCTTAAAAGCCGTCGTTTAACGTTAAATCATGGGCAGTCACTCATGAATCAATACCAGCTTGATGAAGAACAACTGCCTGCAACATTCAAAGTCGATAACAATGGAGGGGTAAAAAGGGTAGAATAATATTTGACTATTATTAAATTACCCAATATGACATCTAATACGACGCCTATTGATTTGAATGCTTATAAAAGATTTCTTGATGGAGAAGTCGAGAAACATGCCAGTGACACAAAGATCAACAATGGCACGAGTATTGTTAATGCTGTCAACGTCGGAAGTTACAGCTTTAGTTGGGGAAAAATAGTCGAGCAACTTTCTGGAGAGTTCTTTATCTGGAAGTTTCAAATATCTACCCTTGCCAAAAAAACCCATGGCGAGAGAATCTATTTCCAAGAGCAAATATTTAACTATTTGCAGTCAAAACATCCAGAACATTCATCTGAGCACGCTATCTTGGTGGCTGGTTTGCATGACAAATGTATATTCTTGGGTATTAAGGAAGATGCATTCATCATCGCATCACCAATGCAACATGAGTATAAAAACCGCATATGGGTTCACATACATATACTCAATAAAGATATTCCTGAAATTCTTAGTTATATCAATAATACTCAGCAGTAGCCTCTCTTCACCCGCGTACGCAAATACATATTCAAAAAATTCTATCCCAGCCCTTTATGTAAAAGTAGCTAAGCAGGAAGGTGTTCCAGCAAATCTACTTTATGCAATCTCACGAGCAGAAAGCACTAATCCAAAAATTAAAAAGGTATGGCCATGGACGATCAATGTTCGTGGCAAAGGATATTACTTCCCTACACGTAAGAAAGCTTATGCAGCAATTATGCTGTTATTAGCCAACGACATCACTTTAGTTGATATAGGTCTAATGCAAACTAATTGGTATTGGCACAAAGACAAACTGAAAGACCCCTGGAAGGCATTATCACCTGAATACAATATTCAAACTGGAGCAAAAATCTTACGTGAGTGCTACGAACGCAAACAAGACTGGTTTTATTGTGCTGGTGAGTATCATACAAAGAGTAATACACCAGAGAGAGCAGCACGTGCAAAACGTTATCGGGAGAATGTGCTTAGCTATATGAGGGCAACAAAATGAGCAGGATGATCTCTTTATCTGTCCTACTCATGGTGAGCACATTGGTCCATGCAGAACCCAAAGTGATATTTGATTCTGGTAGAACTATAAATGCGGACAGATATTTATCTACTGAAAAAAAAGCTCAACTCCCAAAACGCAAACCCAACATCACGAGCCTGATCAGCCCAACAACGCCTGAAATGACTGTTGGTAAGGTAAAAAGACGGAATATTTCACTCCCTTATCTGCCAAGCCCATTGTTTCTTGTGGGAGCTGACAAGGTATCCATAAACTGGCTATCGCGACACAGAGAAGCACTCATTAAAGTCGGTGCAGTGGGTCTAATAGTCAACTCGAAGTCTGCTTCAGATATACAACAAGTCATACACGCAGCAAGTGGACTTCAGATAAGTCCCGCTTCCGGAAGTGATCTTTCAAAACAGCTGAACCTCCATCATTACCCAATTTTAATCACTCGAACACAGATTGCCCAATGAAACAAAAACACACGTTGGAAGTACTCCTTCGACCAAAGGTTGAAATATGGTCTGCCGGGATATCTGCCACAGGTGCGGTACTTTCATATGTCGCACCGTGGTCTATTATGATGACCCCATCAATTGCTTATGGAGTAGGGGGTATCCTCACCTATAATGCCTTTCGTAATTTCAGAGATTTTGTTCGACTTTATAAGTATCAAAAAGGGCTTCGCCGGCAAGCGCTATTCAAGATGGCACCCAATGATATTCCAGTTAGTAAAAAATATTTGTTCTATGGACTAGGCTTTAGGTGGGGACAAAAACATGCTCAGCGTCTAAAGGACACAAGAGAGCCAGCTGCAAGCAAATATATTAACCCTGGACTACTTTACAGACTCGCAAGAAGAAAAGAGCGTGAATGGGAATCACAACCTTATCTATCTAAACTCGCTGAACTACTCAATAGTGAATCAAAATTTAATCCTGTTCGACCATTACCTCCAATAGGGGGCGAGCCACAGATCCACGGTGTAGGGGGAGAGGAAGAACCCGTAGTTTCACTTCTTTCAGAAAGGAATGGTCATACACTGGTTCTGGGTACCACCCGTGTTGGTAAAACTCGTGCAGCTGAAGTGCTGATTACTCAAGATATAAGACGTGGTGACATCACAGTAGTCTTCGATCCAAAAGGTGATGCAGAGTTGATGCGAAGAATTATTGCTGAATGTAAAGCATCAGGTCGAGAAGATGATTTAGTTGTCTTTCATCTTGGCTTCCCAGACATATCAGCTAGATATAACGGCATAGGACATTTTAGCCGTGTAACAGAGGTTGCTACCAGAACAGCAAACCAACTTGACAGTGGTGGTAACTCAAACGTATTCCGTGAATTTTTCTGGCGTTTCACCAATATTATTGCTCAAGCACTGGTAGCACTCGGACGACGACCAGACTATGCACAATTAGCTCAGCACATTCAAAGTATCGATGATCTACTCATAGATTATTACGAGGTTTGGTTAAACAATGAGGCTGATCCTGACTGGCCAAGACACGTAAATGAAATAGCTTCAAATTTGAACGATAAGATGCTTCCTATGAGTCTACGTGGGAAAAACAAAAGAGCAAACGCCATGATTAAATATGCTCAAGATAGAAAAATGTTTGATGCTGTAGCTATGGGACTGCGTTCTACATTTGAATACGACAAAACATATTTTGACAAGATTGTGGCAAGTGGTCTGCCATTACTTGAGAAACTTATATCAGGACGTATTGCTGAGCTTATATCACCTGCATATAACGACGCAGACGATAATCGACCAGTATTTAGTTGGGGGCAGGTCATAAGACAAAAGAAAGTCGTGTATATCGGACTGGATGCATTACAAGATATGGCTATTGCCGGCACCGTTGGTAACACAATGTTTGCAGACTTAGTTTCTACCGCAGGTGAGATATATAAACATGGAACTGAACTTGGATATCACAACCAGGACACATCATCTGGAAGTAAAACCCCAATAAACATCCATGCTGATGAAGTGAATGAATTAATGGGAGATGAGTTTCTTCCAATGCTTAACAAAGGCGGGGGCGCAGGCTTGCAAATCACCGCTTACACACAAACCATGTCTGACGTTATTGTGAAGCTTGGTGATCAAGCAAAAGCAGGTCAAGCACTTGGTAACTTTGGCACGGTAGTTATATTCCGAGTGAAAGAACTAGCTACAGCTGAGCTATTCACGGAACAGCTCCCAATGGTCGAGGTTGCTGCTGCAACTGAAGTGACAGGCTCTGCAGACTCAGTAGATCTAGATAGTGAGGTCGATTTCACATCAAGCGCTCAAGACCGCATAACGTTCACTGAAGCCCCCCTTCTGTCACCGGCAACCATAATGGCACTCCCAAAAGGTCAAGCATTCATTCTCACAGCAGGTGGTCAACTATGGAAAATCCGAGTGCCATTAGCGGACTCTAAAGATGACCTCTATATGACCTCAAATTTCAACGAAATGGCTGATGATATGGCTTCATCTTACCGTACTGGCGAGACATGGTGGGTTGAGTAATGGCACAGGATAATACCCCTCAAGCACAAAAAAGTCTGATAGGTAGATGGTTATCACGAATTACAACCATAGCGGTGTGGCTTCTACTCGCTTTACTCATGTCTATCATCACAGAATGGATTGGAATGAACACTAAATGGAAAGATGAAGGTATTGAGCACAGCAGGGGGATGGTTAAAACAGAGCTGGGTTATTTAAACAAAGACTTCCAGAAAAGTTTAATTGTACAGCGGCCCGTTCAATATGCTGAAAATATAGCATCAACAATGCATAAGTATATGTATGAGAAGACAGGTGTTATGGATATCCTTTCTAAGATTTTTCGAGACAACAAAGCTGAAAGCATAATACGTCTGTTTGCCGAACATGTATTAGCTGCTGTTTACGTAACTCAAGTATTTGCAATAAGACTAGCAGTTCTGACATTAGCATTACCCGCATTTCTAATCTTTGGCATTGTTGCAGCTACGGAAGGTCTGGTTCAACGTGATATCAGAAAATGGTCTGTCGGAAGAGAACATGCTGGTTTATACCATCACGCAAAACGCTGGATTCCCATCACCTTCATCGCACCTTGGGTTGTCTATCTTGCTTTTCCAGTTTCTATTCATCCAAACGCTGTAATCCTACCTTTTGCCTTGTTATTCGGCATTGGTATTTTCATGGTTACATACCTATTCAAGAAATATATCTGATAACCGGCTCAGACCAATATCCGGTTATTGATTGTCTCTATTGAGGGGCTTGGGCAGACTTCACTCACACAAAGTTAATGTAGTGAGAAATGAACATAATGCTCAAGCCCCTTTTACTTATTTTCACGATTTCATTATCAGCGGTAGCTAGCGCCAGCAACTTTGCTGAACGTGAAAGTCTAGCCAAGCTTATTCATGAAATTGATGGCCTTAGCTCACTTGTTGACGAAGCGCAGGGCCGAGCAAATCCAGATAGCCGTATTCGCTTCCAATACAACCTACTTCGCAAAGATTTAATGATGATGAAGCTGGGCATTCAAGAACATCTCGATGGACCAGCTATCGAACCGAGAAACTACGCCCCACTATCTGGCGACTACCGACGCTAAACCATGTCCGTTAATTCTAAACAAACACAAAGCTTCCTGAATGCTACTGGTGTATCCATGGATAACATCATGGTAGTCCTTGCATCTCTAGTAGCTGTAGCAATCTTGTTATGGAGCGCCTGGGTAACACTGTCTTATTACAATCAATGGGCATCAAATAAAAATGACGTCACTTTGTTCGATGTTATGTGGAGTGCCACACGCTCCATTATTTTGCTTTGTTTGGTTTTAAATCTAGTTTCAAAATAAGGGTTAAAAATGAAGAAAATACTTATCTCTGCATCAGCGTTTTATCTCTCAATATGCCAGCAAGCATATGCAGCATTGCCAACCGCAGTTCCACCGACAAACGGAGCAGCGAAAAATAACTGGCTAGAATTGCTCAAAGGATACATAAAAGACGGTGCATATCTAATAGCTCTAACTATTTCTGTTGCTGGCTTTTTATGGCTTTCCTGGATTGCGTTAGCTGATATTAATCAGGCTCGCTCGGGTAGAAAAGAATGGGGTGAAGTCGGCGTCACAGTTATAGCAGGTGCAGGTGTTTTCGCATTTGTTTCTTATTTACTTTATCAAGCTTCAGATGTCTTCAAATGAGTGATTCAGAAGATATCTTGGCTGATAGGCTCAATAACGAGCCTCCAATATTCCGAGGACTGTCTAATTCAGAATTAGGAATGGTATTAAAAGTTGGAGCTCTTTTCTGGATTCCAGTTTGTCTGTTCATGGCTGCCTTAATGGGGAAAATGCTAATGGGGATGGGAGCAGCAATGATTATGCTTTTGCTGACAGTCCTTGTTAGTGGCTCTTTATTTCAGAAAATAAAGCGAGGAAGGCCTGACTACTACTATCAACATTATTTAATGCTACGAGATATTTTTCTTAGAGTAAAAACTAATACAAATAATGATCGCGTAATTCATTACTCAGGAACATGGGGAGTTGGACGTACTGATGGGGAGTAAATATAGAGGAGAGAATGACAACCTTAAATCTCATATCACTACTCTGAGAATAGTAGTTGGGATATTAATTCTATTTTGTATTTTGTTCTGGATGTCGGCAAATAAAGCTCGTGAAGTTCAAAGGTTATTCATTCCACCAGACCTTCGAGCAGGCGCGACAGTTACGCTCAATGAAATACCTGTCACATCAGCATATAGCTTTGCAGTCAGTATCTTTCAATATCTTAATACATGGCTAGAAGACGGAGCCAAAGACTATCCTGCGAGAGTAGGAGAACTTGCTGCATACCTTTCACCAAGCTATCAGCAATGGCTAAAGGAAGACATTATTCGTCGTAGTAGTCGTGGTGAACTAGATAGGCGTACAAGAACTGTCACTCTAATTAACGAAATGGCTTATGACGACCATAGAGTAGACATACTTAATGAAAACAACTTCATAGTATGGCTCGATCTCAGGATTACTGAGACTCATCGTGGTGTCCCCATCAAATCAGTAGATATTAGATATCCAATTAGAGTCGTCCGCAGTAACGTAAGTCCGGAGTTCAACCCTTGGGGACTAATGTTAGATGGCTTTCAAGAAAATCCAACACGAATTACTTCAACGGTAAAACAACAATGAAGCTATATATAACAATAATAGTAGCTCTTTTTACTCTTGCTTGGTTGCCGACAAAATCAGTTGCTGATGAGAAGGTGGTCTGGGACAAGACACCAATCAAGGTAGTATTGAAGCCTAATCAAGAGAGAATGATCGTCTTCCCTTCAAATAGCGTGAGAGTGAAAGTACCTGCTGCAATAGCTAATTCGCTAAGTACATTATCAAACAATGGTGTTATTTACTGGGAAAGCAAAGAAGAATTTACGGATAAACGAATCCTGGCACAAGACACTGTAACTAAAAAGACTGTAGTAATACATCTTTCTTCCAGTGAATCTCGTGGTAGCGAAGAGCAGGTTACCATCTTATATCCAGAGTCTGAGAAAGATATACCTTCTTCAAATTCTGATGATAAAAAGCCAACACATTATGGATATGAGACCTTAACAAGAGTAGCAGCTCATCATCTATATGCACCTGAGAGGCTTATCAGCATTCCTGAAGGTATACATCGTATTAATGTTGCTCAGCATTCTGACAGTCACCTGATCAGAGGGCTAATAATAAATATGACCCCTGTTATCTCATTTTCCAGTGGTGGCCTATACATCACAGCAGTAAAACTTGAGAACAAACAGAAAGAACGAGTAATTCTAGACCCACGCCAAATTCGAGGGAAGTGGCTGGCTGCAACATTTCAACACGCCTCTCTAGGGCCAGCTGGTGAGATAACGGATACCACGGCTCTTTATCTAATTTCTGATCGACCTTTTTGGGAGTCGTTCTAATGGCTGAAAAAAGGACTAACAAACTCATCCCTATCATCGCATTAGGACTGATAGTGATATTGGTAGCAGTTGTAGCTCGTAATTCTGATAAAGAAGCTGCCGAGCAAGTTAAGCAACTTAGGGATAATTATGTTCCTGATGGAGATACTACTGATGACACACTCCGAACATTAACAGCACTTGTGCAAGAGATGCGTGAGGAAAATGACAGGTTAATAGCAGAGCAAAATCAAATAAAAGAGCAGCTCGCCAACCGTCCTAAAGAGAATACAAACACAAAAACATCAATAGATTATTTGATGGAGCGTGTAGATGAATTAACAAACACCCAAAATGAAAATCCTCCAGAGCTAGATAGCTTTGATATGGACATTGAAATACCAGACATACAGCCGCAAACCGATATCTGGGTTGAACCCATTGGTGCATCAACGACTTTAGATGAAACAGGAATGACTCAAACTTCATTCAGTCCATCAACAACACTGGATACAGCATCTGACATTCTTGGTGATACTAGTGCTCTAGATAATAGCGTTGGCCAAAGCATCACTGGCGGCACGAATCAAGAGATCATAGTTGAACCTGTTTACACAATTCCTAAAAACTCCACATTAATAGGATCAACATCAATGACAGCATTAATGGGACGTGTACCTATTAATGGCAGTGTCGAAGACCCTTACCCAGTAAAGATCATAGTTGGAAATGAAAACCTGACCGCAAATGGTCTTGAGCTGCCAGAAGTAAGCCATATGATCTTTTCGGGTACTGCCACTGGTGACTGGACTCTTTCATGTGTCAGAGCGGATCTAACATCGGTGACCTATGTTTTTGAAGATGGAACAATCCAGACGTTAAACGAAGGTGATCAAGAACTCCAGAATAGCAATGGCTCAGGAAATGTTAATCGACTTGCATGGATTTCAGATAACCGTGGTATTCCCTGTGTCTCAGGAAAAAGAATATCAAATGCAGGTGCCTTTCTTGCAAGTTCAATCTTTGCTAAAGGTATTGAAGCAGGGGCTAAAGCTGTCGCAGACGCTGAAACTACACGCATAGTATCGCCTCAAGGAGACACAACTTCATCAGTTACGGGCGATGCATTAAGAAACTCTGCCTATGAGACTCTTTCCGGTGGCACATCTGCAATCAGTGAATGGCTACAAAAAAGACAACAACAAACATTCGATGTGATCTATGTAGATACAGGCTCTAACGTAGCAGTCCACATTGATGCTGAATTACCTATTAACTACAAACCTAACGGCAGGAAATTAAGACATGCGCGTTACAACAGTAAAGATATCAATCGTCGCCTTGATTAGTCTGTTATCAGCTTGTTCATACCAAACAAAAGATGACTTACTCCCTCAAACTGGACCAACTATGCAGGAAGTTTATCGTAATCACGAAAGTAGCCTGCTAGTTGGTAGCGAGAAGAAAGTATCCTCTACATCAGGGATTCGAGACCGACTCACTGGTAATAAAGACGTAGACTTAGCTGGATATACGCGTGATGTAAACAGCGAAATCGAGCAACAGTTTCCTCGTCTCCCCAACCCGACACTAGTAATGTACGTCTACCCGCATCTATCTACGGCCTCACGCCTGCCAGTTCCGGGATATTCAACAGCCTTCCCTTTCTATGAACGTCCTGAATATGCAATGCCAGGTGAACTGTAATGCTTAATAGTCTATTTGAGAGAAAATCAACAACTACCCACACCCCATTAAGAAAAGAAGATGTTCGTAAAGACTATATTGAACAACCCTCGTTCACAAATCTACTTCCATGGAGAGAGTATGACAGTGAAAATCAGGTGTTCTTACTTGAAGATGGCAAAGGTATAGGTGCGCTTTTTGAAGTTGAACCAGTTGGTGTAGAAGCGAAGACAGATGACTACATACTGGAAATACAGGAAAAACTACAAGCCACTATCACAGAAACAATACCTGAAGATAATGTTGCGCCATGGACATTACAGTTCTTTGTTCAAGATGAACTAAGTGTAAGAACACTCACAGATCAGATTCGAGAATATGCTCACCCACGGGCAAAAGACACACCATATACTAAGCACTTCCTCGATGTAATGGATGAGCATTTACGACAAGTTGGTCAGCCAAACGGACTTTTCAATGATGAGGTTGTTACGGGTGGGAGATGGCAGGGGAAAAGACGCAAAGTACGCATGTGTCTATATAGATATTTCCCTGAAAACTACAAGTCCGATTACGATAGAGATGTTAGAGAATTAGGTCGAATTCGTAAAAGGTTAATAACCCAGTTTATAGGTATTGGAGTCAAAGTACGGATTGGAGGTGGTAAGGAGCTATATGAATGGATGCTACGCTGGTTTAACCCCAATCCTGTTATCACTAAGGGCGATTGTGAGGAGTTATTAAAAGCTGCACCTTATCCTGGAGATGAAAACTTACCTTACGGTTATGATCTAGCTGAACAATTGACTCTCACCCGTCCACGCTCAGATGCTGATAAAGGCGTCTGGTATTTTGATGAAATGCCCCATACGGCCATCAGTGTTCAAGCATTGAGAAGAGTACCTGAAAATGGAGTCTTCACTGCTGAGCGTACTTCAGGTGAGCATACATTTGCTATGTTCGACAGAATGCCTGAAGGCACAGTTATGTCGATGAGTATTGAAATAAAGCCAAGAGATCAAGTTACTAACCATCTTGGACGAATTATGCGTTCAGCTGTGGGAGACAATGCAGAAGCAGAAATAGCCAAACAGGAAGCTAAAATCGCTCAACATGAATTAGCAAAGAACAATACTTTATACCCGGTTTACATCAGCTTTCTGGCTCGTGCCGATAACCTTCAAAAACTAGATGATGCTGTTTCTATCATCGATTCTTTACTACTAAGTAACAGACTACAGCCAATTTCGGAAAAGGAAGACTTACTTAAACAGGACATGTACATCCGAAGTCTACCTATGAAGTTTGATAGCTTAATGGTACAAAAAAAACAGCGTCGTTCGAGACTTGTTTTTTCTCGTCATATTGCCTCATTGCTGCCTGTATATGGTCGGTCTAAGGGTACAAATCATCCAGGCCTTATGTATTTCAATCGTGGTGGCGAACCACTCTTAGTTGATCCATTAAACAACCAAGACCGTAAGAAGAATGCACATGCACTAATTATAGGCCCCACGGGAGCGGGTAAGTCTGCGTCTCTTGTTGATGCAGTCATGAAGGTTGTTGCCGTTCATAGGCCAAGAATCTTCATTGTTGAGGCTGGGGACTCATTTGGTCTTCTCGGTGAGTATATGGTTAAACATGGACTAACTGTAAATCAAATGTCTGTTACACCTAGCGCTGACATCTCGCTGCCACCATTTACAAATGCTATGAAACTTCTTGAGCTGTCAGAAGAGGAAGTTATAACCAAAGATGATGATGAATCAACCCTCGATGATGAGGAAGAGGACCGTGATTATTTAGGTGAGATGGAGTTAGCAGCTCGCGTAATGATCACTGGTGGTGAAAAGAAAGAAGATGACATGCTTCACCGTGCAGACAGATTAGTTATAAGAAAAGCAATATACAGAGCCGCACAAAGCGCAAAAGACGCTGGCCGATCACAAGTACTCACAGAAGATGTTGTTTCTGCAATGCGTCAGACAGAAGATCTGGATCAAAATAGAACTGCGCGAGCTATTGAGATGGCTGACGCTATGGAACTCTACTGTACCGGTGTTGAAGGTAAGCTTTTTAATCGAGCAGGCACTGAGTGGCCAGAAGTAGACATAACTATCTTCGACATGGGGATACTCGCAAGAGAAGGTTATGAGGATAAATTAACTGTAGCCTATATGAGCTTAATGAATCACGTCCATGCTCTTGTCGAACGTGAACAGCATGAAGGTAGGCCAACTCTCATGCTCACCGACGAAGGACACATTATCACTAAGAATGCCACTTTAGCTCCATACATAATCAAGATAGTAAAGATGTGGAGGAAGCTAGGGGCATGGTTCTGGATTGCTACTCAAAACTTAGAAGATTTTCCGGATGATAGTCGTCGAATGTTGGCTATGCTGGAGTGGTGGATCTGTCTAGTAATGCCTCGCGATGAAGTAACGCAAATATCTCGGTTTAAGGATCTCACAAAAGAACAAGAATCAAAGCTGCTAGCAGCCAGAAAGTCACCAGGACAATATACAGAAGGGGTGATTCTTACTGACAACCTTGATCCTCTATTCAGAGCTATACCTCCAGCAATATCACTGGCCTTAGCCATGACTGAACAACACGAAAAAGCAGAGCGCCGCGAGATTATGGAAGAAACAGGCTGTGACCGTGTTGATGCTGCTGAAATAGTTGCTGAGAGAATTAAAAAAGCTCGCCGTGAACACAGTTTGGAGGCCGCAGATGCATAAGCTGACATTTATTTTATTATTGCTATCTTCGAATCTTTCATATGCCAATCAACTTATCGTTGAAGCCTTCTACGATAAAAATACTCGACTAATTAATGTTCATCTAGCTGAGAGAGTGTCATTACTGACAACATATGATCTGAGTGCGCCTGATAGATTCAATGAAAAATTGAGTAAAGGACTTTCTTCAGATCCGTTAATTGCTCAGAAACAAGCAAAAGAACGAATCCTGGCTCAAGGAAATGAAATTCAATCCCAATTGATTTCTGCCTATGAGGGCTCTCTTAAAGCCATGCAGTATGAAATAACTAAATTACCTGCTGTCGTATTTAATAACGGTCAACAAGTAATCTATGGTGAAAGTGATGTTAACAAGGCAATAAAAATCTACTACGGAAAGGTAGGTAAATAATGAATAAGGCCTTAGTAATTACTTTATCTGCTTTACTTCCGTTTACAGTAAACGCTGACTCAGAGACTATCAATACCGCTGACATTATAGCTTCTGCAGCGAGCGCTTCATGCATAGACTACAAATTGGTTGGCGTATGTTTCTGGCTTAGATGCACTGGGAATAGCTGTGATGTTGAAACATCACCAAAAATTGCCCATCACAACCCAGATATTGTTGTTAGTGCTCATAATGGAATTGGAAGTAATCCATGGACTGAGGCAAATAGTATAGTTGGCAGTGTGTCTCAATCTGCCGTGGGCTCACTAATTAATAAAGCCGCTTCTATAGATGCTGGAAGTAATCAAACAAGCAAAGGAACAGATCTAAACACGCTGAAATTCAAGTCTAGTGATGCTATTGGACACCCAGTTTCCTCAATCTCATTTAGCTATAGCTGTCCTTCACAAGCCACTGCGTTCAATCCTTATTTTGTATCTGGAACAGACTCTATTGCCTGGCGTCTTGGAATCCCCGAGACAGCTTATCCAGATGCTCTTATTCCTGGAAGAAGAGAAATAGGAAGCTACCCATCGAACACATGGGGATCTGTTTACCCAAGAAGCGGTTTTATCTCTCAATCATCTGATGCAAAAGCAGCAGCAGTAATAGCTCAACGTGTTGGCGATATTGTTACACGAAGTGGACAGCCACATGTATATCAGTCTTTATCAGGCACTCCTAGCTATAACGGACGTATATGGCCACCTGGAGCATTAGAGGAAAATTCCAATAAAAATGGAAAGTGGCAAATGCTTGCTCCAAAAATATCAAATAGCTGCACTGTATTTGGTGAGAACGACACTACATCTCTAGCTGGTTGGGATGGAAATGGTAACAACGCATTAACCGGCAACTATGCTTGGACGTTATGGCGTCCTTATCAATGCTGTGAAAGAAAAGGCCAGCTTTTTCTATATAGCGTTAATTTCATGTCATACCCATAAGGACCACGTTTTGAAACATAAATATTTAGCGTTAGTTACTTCCCTCATGTTCTCAGCAAATGCAACAGCTGTCGGATTACAAATTCCTGACTCAGAGTCAAGCTGGTATTACAGTATTGGTGGTCAACGCTCAATTTCAGCGCCAGCTTCACCAATTACAAACAGCATAATTCTCGGAGGGTCACTTGACTGGGGTAGTGGCTTCAATTGTAGTGCATTTGATCCAACTCTTGGCGTCGCTAACACATTAAACCAAGTAAAGAATGGTGTTGATGCAATACAACAACAGGTAACTGATGCTGCTACTGGAGCAATTGCCTCACTACCTCTTTTAATGCTGCAGCGTGCCAATCCTGGTTTATATGAAATGCTTATGAATAGTATGGCAAGAGCACAACAAGGCGTCAGGGTCTCGACACAAAGCTGCGAACAAATGCAAAAGACTATTTCTCAAGGTGGAAACCCATTGGAAGGATGGATTGATATCTCTCGCACACACGACTGGAAAGACCAGATGGGTAATGGAGGTTATAGGAGTGCATCGGTAGATGTTGTTGAAGCCAAAGAAACGGTAGAAAAAAACAACGGTGATAACGGTGTTACATGGCTTGAAGGCACCAAGGCTGGAGGGAGAGGGCAGAGACCAATCAACATACCTACAGATATAGTTAAAGCAGGCTATAACCAGGCCTTAAATCGCGGTGCAAATTCTAATATGGCTGCTACAAATAATAGCGGTAGAGTTGCTGAACTATGGTCTTCTCCAAATGAACTGATGGTCTTCAGTCGGTCATTACTAGGTGAAGAAAAGATAAGAACTTATTCCGACCGGCCTACAGAGACAGTACCTTCCAGAGGTATGGCATTTGAAATCAATAAAGAAGTCGAAAGGTTAACTCCAAAATATGATGCTTTAATCGATGGGAGTATGGAATTAAGCGGTGATAACTTGCTGGCTATATCCTCTCCCAGCGTAGTCATAACATCCGGAACTATTCAATCTTTGAGGAAGATGACACCTGCAGAGAGAACTATTCTTAAGAATCGTTTAATACTAGAGGTTGCAACTGCAATAGTGATTGAGAAAGCATTGATGCTGATCAGGCTTCTTGGCTCAGGCTCACAAGAACCTAATGTTTCACAAAATGGACCAGCACAAGAATCTGCCCAGAAATATACTGACCGCCTCCAGCAGTCAATTGACGAAACACTATTCGAACATGAAATGAATAAACGTTTAGCGTCATCAACATCACAAACAATTAGAGACATTGATGCACTAAAAGAGCGTATTGGCAATGCAGTTAGTACCCCAACTGGACGCAGCAACACGCCTAATCAAACTATCGATTCTGAGAAAGAATAATGGCTGAATCGAAAAGAGCACATCGATATTTAAAGGGATCATTAAAATTCCTTGTGATAACGACATTAGTGATTATCGTGTCGTACGGTCTATTAAATGTAGTTGCAGAAACACAAGAAACAGCGACTGCATTACTTCAAGCAATGGGTTCTATAGAGTCGAAATTACGATATTTAAGATGGTTACTTCTAGCAGTCATCATTATCTTCTGGGATGAAATTATCCAAGCTATAGCTAGTTACAAAAAGCTAGATGAATCACAGACTTTATACGCAAAAAATATGCGCTGGCGAATTGCTGCTTATATTATCGCTTTCGATATCTTTGTCGTAGAAGCTCTTCCTGCCCAAATATTGAGTTAAATTATGGCTACCGGTAGTTTTATTGAGATGTTTATGACCACTTTTGGGTGGCATTTGTATGAAATAGTGTGGGGGATAATATCTAGCACTGGTTTAGCGTATCTACCTTTCTTCGCGGTCATAATCGATAATGTTATCAAACCGATTGAAAGCCAAGAAGCAAAAGCTGCTGCTGTTACATCACTTAGACGACTAGAGATAGACATCATTAGACTCATCTTTATGATGATACTTGCTGTGTCACCCTATATGACCATCCAATTCGGTGCTATTTCCTATACTAAGGCCTGTCAAGCTGATACTGGAACTCCCGGTGAGACAATAAAAGCTGGAAACTCGGGCACAAGATTTGACTCGATTTTCAAATCAAATCTATTGAATAATCAGGAGGCTAAAGCACCACCATGGTTCTATATAGTTATGTCTATCACTGGTGGTATAAATGATGCCGTTATTGTTCGATTACCTTGTGAAATCAACATGCGTCAGGCGGCGTATGAGATGTCTTCTACAAATATTCAAAATCCTCATCTAAAAAGACAAACAGAAAGATTCGTAAAGGAATGCTACAAACCTGCGGTAGCTGATTTTTATAATGAACGAAGACAATTGCCGGATGAATTTGAAAATAATGATATAGACTGGCCAGGCTCGAAGTACTTTAACCAAAACTATTACAATTCAGCCTATGCAAAACATCAAGTTCCAGGTTTCAGATTTGATAAAAACCGAGAGAGTGATAAGGCATATGTCTCAAAAGATCAAGAGGGTGCTACACCTGAATATGGATATCCTAGTTGTAGCGAGTGGTGGAACTCTCCACAAGGTATCAAGGCTGGACTTGTAGAAGAATTTCCAGCCCCTTTAATGCATAAAATAACGACATGGACTGCTGAATCTAGTCTCGAAGCAGAAAATCAAGCTATCAGACAAATGCTAAAGAATGAAGGCCCAGAAATGACTAAAGGCCTAGATATCAGTGGAAATGGAAAGTCTAGTGACCTAGATAGAGAAAGTTTCACGGATGCCATTTATGATGTTGGTGGCGCGCTCATTGGAACAGCTGGTGTTTGGTTGGCAGAAGTTCTTATCGCTCCTGTAACTTATGCGGTTACACAAATGGCCCCATATGTTCAAGCAACCATGTTGATGACCACATATTTTTTATTACCTTGGGTTCTTATAGTTGGTAACTATTCATGGAGTACTATTAAGACAGCAACCATAACGATATTTGCAGTTAAGTTCTGGACATCTATATGGGCTGTTGCCGACTTTCTTGATAATAAATTAGCTCAGGTCTTGAGTGAAGCTAGTGGTAACAGCGGGATAATGGGATTCTTCGATCATCAAAATCAGCTCATGTCATCAATGATAGATATTATTATGCTTGGAATTTATACAGCTGTACCTTATTACTTTTTGCAAATGTTAGGCTGGGCTGGTGAGCATGGCGCATCGGCAGCTACAAGTACAACGTCGGCTATGACAAATGAAGGCAGAGCTGCTGGTCAAAAAGGGGCCTCCTTAGCTGAAGGTGCAATCACGAAGTAAACCAAGAGAGCATAGCTCTCTTGGTATTTAAATTAATCGTAATACTGACCAAACAATCGGCGTGCTTTTTGCGCTTCTGATTCATGTCCATGATAACCAAAGACACTTCTGTCTTGGTAATCTCGACCTGAAGCCGATTTGCTTTTTGCATGTAGTTTCAAAACGTATCTGAATGTCTGCCATGAAAACTTGATTGCGGCCCACGTTAATAAGGCTAAAACAACCATGAACTTGCCCTCAGTAGAATTAATCGCTTTGTGGCGAGCAGTTTTACTTATCAGTGCAACGAGTATGAACAAGACTTGTAATCCGACAGCGACTAATGATGCTAAGAAAAAGAATGGGGCTACCCTCACAAAAACATCGAATATTGCCAGTAACAGGGCTATAGCAACAGTAATGGCAGCAATAAATGGCATTAACTTAACCATTGGTTTTAGTCTATAAGGAATCGACTGCTCATGTACTTCTGCAGTTATTTTTTTGTAAAACATGAATAGCCATCCTGGAATAGTTATGAAAGCTATTACTAGAAGAAAAACTGTTGTTATATCACTCATGATTAATAAACCTTTAATGTTGAACACATCCAGTCAGAAAGCAACAATCAAGGTCTTTTGTGCAGCCTGTTACAGTGCTAACAATGATTATATTCTTGTGAATGTTTATAACTATAAGTTTATAACGCTTCGTTGATAGCGCAAGCTCTGAGAACACAATCTATAGAGCTTAATAAAAGAAGTGTCTACTAGTTCATATTCTGTGTACTCAAAAACAATGGTATTAGCTTGAATGGGTTTATATAAAGCGATATGATTCAGACTTCTTTGTAACTATAGAATTTAGTTACAGGAAGTGCCACAACCACTTCATGTTGTGCCCATATGTAACTGCTTATAGACCGGTTACGATGTTAATTCCCATACCTCTACGGATGTATGGAAGCATCAACCCATAAGGGGATTTATCTCTCCTTATGGGGGATAGATCTATCTCCATGGGTTGTTTTAATCAACTTTGAGGAGAAAGAAAGATGCAAGATATCATTCCCACATTAGCCACTACTGCTTTTCTTGTTTTTTGTTACGACCAAAAAGTCATTGCTTCACTGCAGCGCCAAGGAAAATACGATCCTGATACACATCAAACGGTACTATCAAGGTTGTTTTTTTCACCAGTAAAATTGTTGTTATCACCTCTTTTACTACGCTTAAATCCAAATAGTGAGGAGAGCACAACTTGGAAGCCAGAAGGTGATTTGAGTTTGTTTCAATATGACACAACAGTATGCCTGGACAGTAAAGGAATGAAGACGCGTTTATCCTATTTTTTTGATGATAACCAGCACGCTTGGTACATGATAGAAAATATTAACAATAAAGGCGTTACGGTTAAGCCACCCCGGTTTGAACCTGCTACAGTATCGTTCGATGCTAAAAAGCTTCAGTACGTGTTGTAGACATGCCAGCCCCATTCAGAAATGAGTGGGGCTTTTCCTTTGATGATACCTTTATCCCTTATTCACTTTATCTAACCGGCATTGACCAATATCCGGTTATTCCTACACATTTATTGCTTAAACATCTAAATTTGCCGGACTTACCCCCCGGAGACAAAGATGTTTGGTCGACGAAAAAAAAACCCACCTGCATCATCCACAATTCCATCAGACGGAATACCATTTCTAACTGCAAGCGATCTGCTCAGTCCTCATGAACGACTCATTAAAAAAATAAGAAATGACGCCGGATGTACGCGAGAATACTTTGATAATTATTACTTACCTGCATTAGAGCGACTTGCTGAGATGCTGCAACTGAGACCTTTTGGGCATGAAGGAGAGTATGCAAAGAAAGGTGGCGCTATTGAAGTTGCGATTAAGCGTGTTGCACTCACACTAAAACTCAGATTAGGAACTTTACTTCCACTTAAATGCAAACCAGAGGAAATATCGCATAGAGGAGAATGTTGGACGTATGGACTATTCATTACCGCTCTTCTAAGAGATTTTGGCGGTCAAATGCTTGGAGTAAAGATAATAGGATTTACTAAAGCAGATAAAGCCGCGGGTGAATGGATTTGTTGGAAACATCCTATGAATGAATATCATCATTACAGGATGAAGAAAGAAGAGGGGATAACTAGGTCACTCACTTATACAACCACTGCTCTACATATTCGAGACATTGTACCGACTCACGGCATTGAGTGGATCTACAGTGATTTAGAGCTTATGGACTGTATGCTAGATATACTCACCGGCGCACGAAAGATTCAAGATAACCCTCTATATTCCATTATTGTAAGGGCAACATCGACACTTAGAGATGAAATCACATTTGAAGCAGCAATGAATACTCTTGAAGAAGGAACACAGAATAACGAACCTCAAAGTTCTACTGATGAGCTCATTGATAAGGAAACTGGTGAAATATCGATAGCAAGTGCAAAAATAGATATGCGGCATACTGGTATTGATACACCTACAACTATTACCCCCTCAAGTGGCCAGGTAGAACCATTACCTTCAAATGATATCCCACCTGAAATGGATGACCCACCTCAAAGCATTGAAGACTACCCACCTGAACCAGAAGATGAGGTAACTCCTCAGAACTTTGTTGCAAGACTCAAAATTGATATGCAAAAAAAACGTATTACTCCTGAATACGCAAAATCTGAAGGTAATAATATTAAAGTTAAATATCCGAGTACATTCCGGAGTTATACCGATAGTCCATCTGAGCTACTTAATGATCTGAGACTCCTTGGACAGGTTATTGAGGAAGGTGCTGTGAAAGGAATAACCTCTGACCGCATAATTATACTTAAAGGTTAAATTGCCAGGATAAATAAACAAAGGTAAGATTATTTTTATAAGTTCTGCGTACTTGATTTTTCAAGTACCTGAAGTCTCACAGCTACTTTATGCTGTGCTATAAAATACTGACTAAGGTTAGTATTTAGAATATGTCGCTGCCTCTGATGAAGCAGTAAACCTCAACCCTGAAGGGAGAATATCTTCCTTCGGGGGTGTTCTCCCTTTTTTTCATGGAGAATATATATGAGGCTAAACTACAAAGATATGAAGGAAGATGTAAGGAAAATGGCAATCGCTCTCATGATTGCTGGACTTGCAGGATATATCCTTGAAAGTGTTGGTCTAATTAATACGTCTATAATAGTAGCTATTGGGCTAACCCTTTGGATCTTTGGGTTAGTTGAACGTGATGCTATGGAGGAAGAGTGATGGAAATTGCAGCATTAATAGGTGTATTAGTACTTGGTGTTTATGCGGTAGCAAGCTACCAAGAACATCATTATTCCAAAAAACATAAAAAACACAAAAAGAACTAACACAAGAGATTACTTCCACGGAAATAATCAAAAGCCCCTGTCATTCAACATGTCAGGGGCTTTTTTTATGAAATAAAAAAATCAGAAAGCTAGCCTGGGTTAAAACAAAGCATCGACTCCAGCTTGTGATATTAATTCCAATTCATTATCTACGTCAGCTTGTCGTGGCTGATGAATTTCCTTTTGTTTAGTGTTTCCAGTCATGGCCTGGCCATTTAATTTACCTAGCTGTACAAGACCTAAAAGCATTAACTTTCTTGCCTGATAAGCGCGACCACGATCACTAAACATAGATAGATATTCGTATAGTTCAGGATCTTCTTTACGAGGTATTTTTTGGTTCATTCTAATCTGTTCAACCATCAGGCTACCTCACGATTTAGCTTTGCAAACCAAGCTTCACCAAGCTTTTGGAAACCAAGTACATTTGCCACGACAGAATTCTCATCACAGTGAATATTATGTTTTGGAAGTAGTTTCTTGATTGGGTCCAAAAAGATATTTGCTCCACCACCCACAAGGATGATCTGATCTATGCTTCTGCCATCACCCACTTTATTGGATATAGCATCGACTGCCGGCATAATTTCACTGACTGCGACTTGGTGGTATTTTGTTAAATCTACATTCTGGCCATACAATCTAAACCGACCTTTTCTGATACCTTCATCAATATGAGAGATATTATCGTAATTAATCTTTAAATCCTCACTTATACCCTTTGCTACAGCTTTAAGGTAAGCACTCATACCTGTTGGATGACTACCACTTTTACCACTAATCTCTCTCAATCCCGTTGAGACAAGAAAGTCCACCGTGAAAAAGCCAGGATCAATAAGTAGGTTACGAGTGCTGCTCAACTCTTCTAGCAATTTAGCTTGTGATGCGTAGTGAAGGAAACCTCCCAAGGGTTGAGAAATTGCGTTGACTTTGCGAACTTGAACATCTCGATTACCAACGCGATGTGTACCTGTAAGGATCTTCTCCAAAATAGCCCGCTTGCTACCCATCAAATCGACTGGTAAACCCACAACGAGAAGGTCTATTACATCAACATTCATTTGTGAGATGGCACCGTATAATAGAGCCATATAATCCTCAGTCTCGATATAATTATCGTGCATTATGCGAACACCACCCTCTAGAGCAGCATCAACGCCAGGACCTACTTCATAAGTATTGCCATTAACAACAACCTGGTAAATATCTTCACTCTCTTGAAAGCTGTTTTTATT
This sequence comes from Methylophaga sp., assembly GCA_002706095.1. GTDB lineage: Bacteria > Pseudomonadota > Gammaproteobacteria > Nitrosococcales > Methylophagaceae > Methylophaga > Methylophaga marina. The sequence goes on from PAJP01000015.1 coordinate 55,044, forward strand.
AACGCTTGGCCGGTTCACAATAGAAGGGAAATGGTCAGCCACAGCTATACCATCAATAACATTTCGGATGTATTTAGTATTGCCATAGCCTACGTCTACAGCACGGATAACAGGTGTTTTATTCACGAACGTTCCTCCACGGAAATTAGAAACGCGCACAGAGAAGGCGTAGATAGCTAGATTAAGTGCGCAGAATTAAATATGAAATGTGGCCTAGAGATGGCCGTTTTGATACACACTTCCGTGGAAGTTATGCGCAGGAGCGTCAGTAATGACGTTGATAAATAGGTTACATCGAGCCCCCCTATAAAATCAAGCCCCTAAAAGTCCCACAGGACTCCTGTAGAACACGTCCTAGATATTCTCAACTGTAATCTCATCAAAAAACTGAATGAACTGTCCATCACAAGTCCTACAGGACATCAGCAGGACACCCTAAGTACAAAAAACTCACATATTTCTCAGTTTTCTCAAAAAAGCACTTAACTTGGACTGATAAAAAACATCTTGGAGACTGAGGGGACGAACCAGAATAGAAACCACAGTAAAAACAAGACGATGTGGGATAAATGAGACCTTTATTCCGGACTTAGAGAAAAAATCACTCCGTCAAAATACTTGACAGACTAGGGGGGTATGATCTGAAAATGTACCCAATCTTCAATAGGGCCCGCTGGGTCTGAAGAGAGCAGCAAGCCAACTGCACATTAAATGGCTCTCTCTAGGCGTTGTTTATCAAACGATGCCCACTCAAAACAAAGACAAAAGAACTGGAATATGCTGAAAAATGCATGTTGTCAGATATCTATGTCTGAAATTCATCATGGACACGGTAACAATCGGATTGCTATGGCGATCAAAGTCCAACAAGTAGGCTGTCTCTATGGAGACACGCATCAATCTAAGTACAGCGAGCTACGGCTTGCCTGTAATCCATACGAAACCACAAAAAGAATGGCCAAAAACCTGATGTAAACAAAGTCTGCGATCGGAGTAGCGTTTTACTAGGGCGGACATAACGTGATCGAGCATCCTGCTGGCGGGGATTATTGGGAACAAATTCAATCACGATCGTATTTTTGTGTGTATCAAAA
>PAJP01000016.1 GCA_002706095.1 Methylophaga sp.
CTGATCCCATCCCGAACTCAGAAGTGAAACGACTTAGCGCCGATGATAGTGTGGGAGTTCCCATGTGAAAGTAGGTCACTGCCAGGCTTTAATATAAAATAAGCCCATCCAAACGGATGGGCTTTTTTTATATCTAAAACATTGACATGACTTCTCTTGAACAGGGGAACGCGTCATGAGTCCACATCACCGGGACAACTCATGTGCCAGACATGGCTTTGCATACCGTCCATCCATGGACATAACAAAAACGTCAGGAACGTTTTTGGACGACCAAAGGGAACTTGCGTAGCGATTTGCACCAGGGATGGGGCAAACAAAGTAGGTCACCGATAACGGCTCCTGTTATCGCCATACATGACATCCATGCAAATAACGGCCATACTCTAGTTCATAGTTCTTAAGCCCTACACTGAGCGAACTGAAAGCAGAAAGTACTACTTTGTTCGTTATATGAGAATCCAAATCTGAATAGACTTAATGGCTGCCCGAAGCGTATTGCGGGTTTAAATTGGCCGCCGGAAGAGGGAGGACTGAACTCAGATCGCTGAAGACATTCATCTACTATCTGTAGAATGTACCCATCCGCTTAAATGCAGTATGCGTTAGAGGTGCTTTATACCAAGACTTAATTGATAATAATTCTGAGAATTAGATACTGAAATCGCGTATAGAGGTTATTATATAGAGCAAAAAAGATGGAACAGCTTTAAAAAACCATTAAGCATACTGAGACAAACATGTAGAGCTGTCTCTGATGCCTCAGATTATATTGTTTAGTGGGTTATGATAAAGTTATCTTCAGCGTGAAAATATTCTTTCATTTATTAACTAGCTGATAATTAGCCTCAGTAAATCTTGGCGAGCAAATGGCTAAAAATATCAGATCACAACCGCCGTTATTAGTAATGCGTTGTGGTGTTAGTGGTGGAATAATGACGATATCCCCTGCAGATACAAGTTCTGCTTGATTATCTCCTAGTTCGACTAATCCTTCCCCTTCTAAAATGACATAACGTTCTGTTGTCGCGTTTAAACGATGCCATTGTGTCGTGACGCCTGGACAAACTCTGGCTTGAGCTATTGATACATCAGAGTCATGTGAATCATTAGAAAGTTCGTTTATATAGCACCCTTCAAAAAAGAAATACTCTTTCTCTCGTGAGTAACGATGTATTGTGGGAGTTGTCATTTAACTGTCAGATCTCAAATCAATTTCTCAGAGTAGATGCTGGCTCAATGTCCATGGAGAAAATCATGCTGGATATATTCTAACGAACTCAGAGACGTTTAAAACATATATATCCATGCTATTGACCAACAAAATGTTGATTCGATAACTAGAAATGATTATTTGATTAATCCGCGAGTGCAGCCAACAGTAAAGAATCTCAATTAAGAGCCTTAAGAAAATAAATTCCAAATGATGAGAAAAGGGTGGCTATCAAAATCTCTCCCCTACTATTAACCTAATAACACTACTGTAGTTAGATGAATGAAGTTGCTTTGGCTATTTTTAGAATCTTATTGACCTGCTAGCCAATCATCATCGGAGCCTTCATTCATTCCTTCAAACAGATACGTTGATAAATAGCGTTCACCTGTATCCGGGAGCATTGCTAGAATTGTACTTCCAGGCTTTGCAGTTTCAGCTACTTTCATCGCGGTAGCTAGAGTACCACCACATGATAGGCCAACAAAAATCCCTTCTTCACTTGCTAAACGGTGCGCCCAAGTTTTAGCTTCATCGTCTGTGACTGAGTACAGTTCGTCATAAACATTTCGATTTAATACATCAGGAATAAAATCAGGTGTCCAACCTTGGATTTTGTGCGGAGCCCAGTCATTACCGGCTAACATCGAAGCGGCAGCCGGCTCTGTTGCAATTATTTTAGTCTCTGGGCGAGCGGCTTTGATGATTTCACCGGCTCCAGTAAGTGTTCCACCTGTACCCCAACCTGAAACCCAATAATCGAGAGGCTTACCAGCAAAGTCAGAGAGTATCTCCGGGCCAGTTGTGTTGCGATGATAAGCCGGATTAGCTGGATTTTCGAACTGTCTAGCCAAAAACCAACCATATGTATCAGCAAGTTCTTCAGCTTTTCTTACCATGCCTTTACCGCTCTCTGCGGCTGGTGTCAGGATGACCTTTGCGCCTAAAGCACGCATAATTTTGCGTCTTTCTACCGAAAAGGTTTCTACCATCGTTGCGACAAAAGGATAACCTTTTGCTGCGCATACCATAGCGAGCGCAATACCTGTATTGCCTGATGTTGCTTCAACTACTGTTTGACCAGGTTTTAATACGCCACGTTTTTCAGCATCGTCTATAATCGCGTATGCTAAACGGTCTTTAACAGAACCCATCGGGTTGAAGGACTCAACCTTTACATACATATTCACATGATCTGGGGCGATATTATTTAATTTAACAACAGGTGTGTTGCCTATCGTATCGAGTATGCTGTTGTATATCATATTATGTATTCGCTTCGTTACCTTATTGATATCGCTTTTTACTACAAGTCAGCTGCGGTGCTTTTATAGTGAATTATTTTCATAGCCATCAATTATCGCTTGAGCCGCTTCAATGTTATCTTGCTCGACAAAGACATGAGCAAAATCTGTAGCTGGGAGATCACCAACCGCGCCTTGTAGGAAGTGTCCGCCAACATGACATTCAATTTCGTGACTTTTTAATAAACCTGCGACTATATGAGCCTCAAGAATATTATTAGCGCGAAATACTAGTTGCATTAGTTTTGTCTCCAATTAATATTGAGACTGGCACTCAGTTTAAAAAACAACGTGGTAAACGTTATTTTGTCGTTACATGTATTTGTTGTTTTGTGGATTGTTTAGCGGGTTTTTTGCTGTTTTCGATATTTGATGATGTCTGCAGAGCTCGTAATATATTTTGTCGTGTGATGGAGCCCACTAAGCGGTTATCTTTTATGACCGGCAAACATTTGTATGCCGTTGATAAAAAGGTTTGTGCTATTTCGATGATAGAGTCTTCAACATCTGCTGTAGCACATTCAGAGTTCATGAATTCTCTGACTTGACCTGCCGCTTCACCTTGATATGCCGCATTAAGTGCAACTTGCATACAATCTTTTTCTGATAAGAAACCGATGAGGTTGCCATGATGATCAATGACCGGTGCACCGGATAGTTTGAATTCTACAAGTTGGTTAATTGCACGAAGTATGTCCATATCTGGCGTGAAGGTAATTTTAGTACCATTCATGTAATCTTTAACTTTCAACGGTGCTAACATGTTTACCTCCTCAAATAGGTGCTATTTTTGCTGTGCTTTTCGCTTTTCGCATGCTTCTTTTTCCTGAGCAGAACATGCGCCACCACAACTTCCGCTCAATCCAACTTGATTTAGACCGCCACAACTGCCTTTGATCGCTGAACGACCGAATAGTACACCTATTGCCATTGCAGCAGTGATAATCAGTAGTAATACAAATGCGGCGATAAAAGTTGTCATCTAACCTCCAAAGTCATCCAAGAAGATGTTTTCACGTTCAACACCTAAATCTTCAAGCATATTAATGACTGCAGCATTCATCATTGGTGGACCACACATATAGAACTCACAGTCCTCAGGTGCTGGGTGAGCCTTCAAATAGTTTTCATACAGCACGTTATGTATAAAGCCAGTGTACCCCTGCCAATTATCTTCTGGCAACGGATCGGATAAGGCTACATTCCAAGTGAAGTTTTCATTCTCTGCAGCCAGCTCATCAAAGTCTTCGGTATAGAACATCTCACGTAAACTGCGGGCACCATACCAGAAGCTGATCTTACGATCGGTTTTAATTCTGCGAAGCTGATCGAAAATATGTGAACGCATAGGTGCCATACCCGCACCACCACCAATAAAGACCATTTCCTTGTCAGTGTCTTTTGCAAAGAACTCACCGAATGGTCCTGATATGGTTACCTTATCACCTGGTTTTAAATTGAAGATATAAGATGACATTTGACCTGGTGGAATATCATCGTTATCAGGTGGTGGAGAAGCTATCCGAACGTTCAGCATAATGATGCCTTTCTCTTCAGGATAGTTCGCCATTGAATAAGCACGTACAACGTCTTCTTTTACTACAGACTTATACCGCCACATATCAAAGCGATCCCAGTCACCCCGGTAATCATCTTCTACATCGAAGCTTTTATATTCAACCGTATGAGGAGGGCACTCAATTTGAATAAATCCCCCTGCACGGAAATTAACATCTTCACCTGTAGGCAGTTCAAGAACAAGCTCTTTGATAAAGGTTGCTACGTTATGATTAGAGCGGACAGTACATTCCCATTTTTTGACACCGAAAACTTCTTCGGGTACTTCAATTTTCATGTTCTGTTTAACCGCTACTTGGCAGGATAAACGGTCACCTTCAGCGGCTTCACGCTTAGTAATGTGTGACTCTTCTGTCGGAAGGATTGAGCCGCCACCTTCAAAAATTTTGACCTTACACTGTCCGCAAGTACCACCGCCACCGCAAGCTGAAGATACAAATAGATCTGCATCAGCGAGTGCGCCTAGTAATTTGCTACCCGCTTTTGTCTTGATGGTTTTTTCATCATTGATGACGATTTCAATATCACCCGTTGAGACTAATCGTGAGCGTGCTCCTAGTATCAAAAATACTAAGGCCATGATGATAAGGGTAAATAGTACGATGCCGAGTACGATTTCCATTACAATTGAATCCCAGAAAATGCCATAAAACCAAGTGCCATAAGTCCTGCGGTAATAAAGGTAATGCCCAAACCTTGCAGTCCATCAGGTACATCTGAATATTTGAGTTTCTCACGTATGCCAGCGATAGCTGTAATAGCCATGGCCCAGCCGAGACCACTACCTACCCCGTATACAGCACTTTCAGATAGATTGTAGTCACGTTCAACCATGAATAGGGTTCCCCCAAGAATCGCGCAGTTCACAGTGATTAATGGTAAGAAAATACCTAGCGCGTTATACAGGGCGGGGGCATATTTATCCATGGCCATTTCGAGGATTTGTACCATGGCAGCGATAACGCCGATGTAGCTGATGAGCCCAAGGAAGCTTAAGTCAACATCTGGTAAGCCTGCCCAAGCCAGTGCGCCATCCTTGAGTAGATATTGGTAAATTAAGTTATTTGCCGGTACGGTAATCGTCTGAACCATGATGACAGCGATACCAAGCCCTAGTGCTGTTTCAATCTTTTTTGATACAGCAAGGAATGTACACATCCCTAAAAAGAAGGATAGAGCCAGGTTCTCAATAAAAATTGAGCGTACGAATAGGCTAAGATAATGTTCCATCTACAATACCTCCGTACGATGAACTTGATGGATTTGATAGTCGGGAGCTTCAACTTGCTCTTTCTTCCAGCTACGAACAGCCCAAATCAGTAGGCCAATAACAAAGAAAGCACTAGGCGGCAGCAACATAAGACCATTTGGGATATACCAACCACCGTCATTGGCCACTGGGATCACTTGATAGCCAAATAATTTACCGGCGCCCAAGAGCTCACGGAAGAATGCCACCAACATCAAAATAAGACTGTAGCCTAAGCCGTTACCGATGCCATCCAAAAAGCTTAGCATCGGTGGATTTTTCATTGCATATGCTTCTGCACGACCTAATACAATACAGTTAGTGATGATTAAGCCAACAAAAACAGACAACTGTTTACTCGCTTCAAAAGCGTAGGCTTTGAGTATCTGATCCACAATAATCACCAGTGAAGCGATGATGGTCATCTGGACGATGATTCGAATACTACCAGGAATATGTTTACGGATAGCACTGATACAGGCACCTGAGAAAGCTGTTACTGTTGTCAAAGCCAATGACATAATGAGTGCAGACATCATGTTAGTGGTAACAGCTAATGCAGAGCAGATACCCAGTACCTGAAGTGTAATTGGATTGTTATCAATGAGAGGATCGATAACATTATTTTTTGCTTGGCTTGCCATAAGTTATTTCCCCAATTCCGAATGCATGTTTTTCAGGTAAGGTCCAAAACCTTGGTCACCTAACCAGAATTGTAGAAGGTTGGTGACACCATTACTGGTCAATGTCGCACCAGATAAGCCATCAACTTTATATTCTGCATTAGGTGTACTAGGCTCAACATGCCCACGAATGACGCGTATTTCTACATTACCTTCTTCATCAAAAACTTTCTTGCCAATCCATTGAGCGCGCCATTTAGGGTTGTCAACTTCACCGCCAAGACCGGGTGTTTCAGCATGTTGATAGAAGCGTAAACCACGAATAGTGTTGTAGTCACTCTCCAGAGCTAAAAAGCCATATAACGTTGACCATAAACCATAGCCGTGAACAGGCAGCACCACTTGTTGAATATTGTCACCATCTTTCAGAATATATACAGGTGCGTACTTAGCGCGACGACCAATGCCGGCAATATCATCCTTGTCATCAATATTAATGCTCATTTGCGGGTCAGCTGATGCCGCACGTTGGTCATAACTAACGGGATCGATATCCTTGTCAGCATAATTACCTGTATCTAGATCAATCAATTTCACTTCAAACTGACTGAACAATTCATCAACGCTACCAGACTGATCATTTAAGCCTGTGACAGCAAGAATATTCTTTTTGATGTCAGCTTTCTTATTATCGTCTTGTATCGGCCGTAAGTATACGGCCGCTGTAGATACCAGGACTGAACAAACCAGACATAACAGAATAGCGATAAAGAGTGTTTTTTTCGGATCATCATTAGGCAAATTTAATAACCCACCTAATAATCCTTTTTTTGTATTAGTTTCAGCCATGATGTTAACTTCGCTTCAATCTGCGTTTGATATTGGCCTGAACAACAAAATAGTCGATCAGGGGGGCGAAAATATTGCCAAATAATATGGCCAGCATAATACCTTCTGGGAAGGCTGGGTTCACGACACGAATCATAATCGCCATAAAACCAATCAATGCCCCATATATCCATCGGCCTTTATTTGTCATTGCCGCTGAGACAGGGTCTGTCGCCATAAAGACCATACCAAAAGCAAGGCCGCCCATCGTTAAATGCCAGTACCACGGTACACTAAACATAGGGTTTGTATCACTGCCTATTAGATTAAATAATAGGGTTGTAGCAAACATACCCAAAAATACGCCGAGAATAATCCTAAAATTGGCTACACGGGTATAGATGAGAAAAGCAGCACCGATTAAAATAGCGAGAGTTGATGTTTCCCCTAATGAGCCAGGCATAATGCCAAAGAAGGTTTGAGACCAGCTATAGCCTGCTGACTCAACAGCATCGATGCCACCTGATGCTGCTAGTGCTAATGGGGTCGCACCAGTATAGCCATCGACTGCAGTCCATACTGCGTCACCTGACATAGCTGCAGGATAGGCAAAGTACAGGAATGCACGGCCTGTTAATGCGGGGTTGAGGAAGTTTTTACCCGTACCACCAAATACTTCTTTACCCAAAACGACACCAAAAATGATACCGAGTGCGACCATCCATAACGGTGTTGAAGGTGGAAGTGTGAGGGTGTACAGCATGGAACTGACTAAGAAACCTTCATTGACTTCATGATTCCTGACTGCTGCAAAGATGACCTCAAAAACACCCCCAGCAACGAGTGTGGTGATGTACATGGGTAAAAAGTAAAGCAGCCCGTGGAACATATTAGCGAATAGACTATTGGGATCGTAGGCAATGCCTAACGAGCTCATTATCCAATTACGCCAGCCATCTAAGTCTGTCATGCCCATCTGTGTAATAGCGTTGTTGGCTTGAAAACCTGTATTCCAGAGCATCAATAACAACACAGGGAATGTGGCTACAACAACATAGCTCATTACCCGCTTGAGATCGATAGCATCACGGACGTGGGGAGAGCCTCTTGTTACATCAGCGGGTGAATAAATAAACGTATCCACCATCTCATATAACGCGAAATACTTTTCGTATGGGCCGCCTTTCTGAAATTGTGGCTCGATACGATCAAGAAAACGTCTTAAGCGTGCCATCAACTATCCTTCTATCTCAATTTGTGTCAAATTTGTTCTAAGTGCTGGGCCATAGTCATATTTACCTGAACAGACAAAGGAACATAATGACAAATCTTCTTCGTCGAGTTCCAAACAGCCCAGCTGTTGTGCTGTATCAGTGTCTTTAACCAGCAAAGAGCGCAGTAACTGTGTCGGCAAAATATCCAGTGGCATGACTCGTTCAAAAACACCTACTGGAACCATCGCACGGGGACTGCCATTTTGTGATGTCGTTAAAGGGACATCTTTTTGACGAAAAATGCTCGAAAAGAAAACATTAAGCGAAGAAAATTTGCCTTTACCACCGGGACGAATCCAACCGAGTAACTCACGCTCAACACTTTCAGCAATCACTGAGATTTGATTATGAAAACGGCCTAGATAGGCTGCCCAGTTGTTAGCCGTATGGCCATGCAACACAGAACCAGAAATGATACGAGACTGAATATTCTGAACTTCACCAAACACTAAGTCCTGGGTGCTAGCGCCCAGACGTGTGCGAATTAGGCGGGGCTTGTTTACCAGTGGTCCGGCAAAAGAAACAACGCGCTCAACCCAGAGGCGTCCAGTTGTGAAAAGCTTGCCAATGGCGATGACATCTTGATAACCGATAGTCCATACTGATTTGCTAGCGCTGACCGGTTCAAGGAAATGAATGTGTGTACCCGCTAAACCTGCTGGGTGGGGACCAGAAAAAGTATGAACTTCGATATTATTTTTCTGATTGACTGGAAGGGCTGTGTCTGGAGCCTGGCAGACATAGACTTTTCCTTCTGTCAGTTGACTGAGAATCGTTAAACCATGTTTAAACTCTTCAGCATATTCGCTAATGATAATACTGGGATCAGCGGCAAGAGGGTTGGTATCAATGGCCGTGACAAAAATCGCATCAGGGACAGCTTCAACAGCTGGGGAGCGGCTGTATGGACGTGTGCGGAATGCTAGCCATAAACCTGAGTCAATCAAGTTTTTTGTGATATCTGCACGCTTTAGATTATCGAGATTGTTAGCATCATATTGTTCGAAAGTGATTTCATCATCACCCTCTAACTCAATTACCACTGATTGTAATGCTCGTTTCGCACCACGATTGATGGCTTTTACGATGCCTGCCCCGGGGGAGGTAAATTGAACACCTGGGTTCTTTTTATCAGTGAATAATGGCTGTCCGAGTTTAACTTTCTGGCCTTCTTCCACCATCATCGTAGGTTTCATACCTACATATTCATTACCCAATATGGCTACTGAATTGACTTTATTGCCATCATAGATAGTTTGTTCGGGTTTCCCCGAGATGGGCAAATCTAGCCCTTTCTTAATCGAGAAATGCATACTTCACCTGATCAGGAGACAACGGACGTACCTGCTATCTGTGTTACGTTAAATTCCCAGCTTGTAAGTATAAGTATTGTTTCTGATGAAAGAAAGCAGAAATCCCGATAAATATCAGCTTAAATCATTCATCTGCTTGAATGCGATCAGATTCTTTCAGCCATCTATAGGCAAGAACGAACCCTAAAAAGCTAAACACGCTAGCAATTAAAAATGTCCATATGGCGCCAGGGCTATCCCACATATAACCGCTGAATAAGCTGCCAATCACACCACCGGCACCAAAGCTGGCACTGCTGTATAAGGCTTGTCCTCTCCCTTGTGTTGGCCCTGTGAAATGGCGATGAACCCAAGCAATTGCAGACGCATGAAAACTACCATAACTTGCAGCATGTAATAATTGAGCGAGAATTAGCACAGTAAGGTTTTGCGGAAATAGGGCTATCAAAATCCAACGCAGTGTTGTAAGTAACAGGCTAGCCATGAAGACATTACGGAGTCCGAACTTGGGAAGCCAACGATGCATCACCAGAAATATGGCCACTTCAGCTAAAACACCGAGCGCCCATAATTGTCCAATCAAGCTGCTACTGTAATCATACTGTTCAAGGTAAATGGTATAGAAGGTGTAGTAGGGACCATGACTTGCTTGCATCAATAAGCAAACCAGCAAAAAAGCAATCACGCTGGGTCTTTTTAATAAGGTTCTTAACGACGTTGTTTGGTGATGAGCGGTCTTTGCTGATTCAGGTACTGTAAGGCTAAATAACCAGATACCAATGACACTAAAGAGCAGTGCTGTAGGGACAATGTCAGGTTCAAAATGCTCCAATAAATTGCCTAAAATCACGACAATGGTGATAAAGCCAATTGACCCCCATAAACGCACTTTACTGTAATAATGACTATCTTCACCGAGATGTTGCAGTGTAGTGACTTCAACTTGGGGTAATGATGCATTCCAGAAGAAGCTGAATAGCATCAAAATTATGGCTACGGCAAGGTATGATTGCTCGATGAATATTGCCGAAAATACGATGATGGTGGCAAAGCTAGCGAGTCTTACAATACGCATTCGGCGATCGTAATGGTCTGCTATCCACCCCCAAATATTAGGTGCGATAATTCTTGAGCCCATCAAGATGGCTGTCAGCTCACCAATTTGACTCGGACTAAATCCTTCCCATTTTAGATATAGACTCCAGTAGGGGACTAAGATCCCCAGACAGGCAAAATAGAAGAAGTAAAAGCCGGACAGGCGCCAGTATGGCAATTGGGATAAAGGCACCTGAACGATTTATGCTTGGCCTGGAATGATCGGCGTATCAGTTACGACATCCATATTTTGTGCACGATGACGTAAAACGTGATCCATCAGAACTAGTGCCAACATTGCTTCTGCAATAGGCGTGGCTCGAATACCGACGCAAGGATCATGGCGACCTTTAGTCACAACTTCAATCGCATTTCCTTGAGTATCAATACTACGACCAGGCAAACGTAAACTAGAAGTTGGCTTTAAAGCAATACTGACAAGTAAGTCCTGACCGCTGGTGATGCCACCTAATATGCCACCTGCATGATTACTGAGAAACCCATCAGCCGTGATTTCATCTCGATGTTCAGTCCCTTTTTGAGTAACGGCATCAAAGCCAGCGCCGATCTCAACACCCTTGACCGCATTGATACTCATCATTGCATGGGCGATGTCGGCATCAATACGATCAAATATGGGTTCGCCTAGACCAACAGGAACATGACGAGCCACAACATTAATTCTGGCTCCAACAGAGTTCCCTTCTTTACGTAAGGCATCCATATAGGTTTCGAGTTCGGATTCTTTATCTGGGTCAGGTGAAAAAAAGGCACTTTTTTCTACATGCGACCAGTCCAATGTGTCGATTTTTATCGGCCCTAGTTGTGATAAATACGCCTGTATTTCAATACCATAACGTTCACGAAGATATTTTTTGGCAATACCGCCGGCAGCGACACGCATTGCAGTTTCTCGTGCCGATGAACGTCCACCGCCACGATAATCACGCACGCCATATTTTTGGTGATAAGTGTAATCCGCATGTGCTGGTCTGAACTGATGCATGATGTTGCCGTAATCTTTGGATCGTTGATCAACGTTTTCAATCAACATTCCAATAGGTGTACCTGTTGTTTTGCCTTCAAATACACCAGATAGAATCTTAACTTGGTCAGGCTCACGGCGTTGTGTTTCATGGCGCGATTTACCTGGGCGCCGACGGTCTAAATCTCTTTGGAGATCCGCTTCTGTGAGTTCAAGTCCTGGAGGACAACCATCTACGATACATCCCAAAGCTTGTCCATGACTCTCACCAAAAGTGGTCACAGTGAAGAGTTTTCCAAAGGTATTACCTGACATATCTCATTCCGATTGGCGTTAAGGTTAAACAATAAATAATTTGGCAAAGCCTAAAAAGGCGACAAAGCCAACAACGTCTGTAACGGTCGTTAGCAAAACACTGCCAGACAGAGCCGGATCAATACCAATTCGCTTCAGCCCCAGTGGTATGGTGACCCCAGCTAATGCGGCTGCGACTAAATTAATAACAATGGCGCTACCTATAAGCAGACCCAAAGACAGGCTATTAAACCAGATCACAGTCACGACTGCGATAGCCGTCGCCCATATCAAACCATTGGTGGCGCCTACTAACATTTCTTTGCGCAACAGCCAGCGCTCATTTTTGCTGTTCAACTGACCTAATGCCATCGAGCGAATAACGAGTGTCAATGTTTGACTACCGGCTATCCCCCCCATGCTGGCAACGATTGGCATCAGAACAGCCAGCGCGACTTGTTTTTGGATAGTTGTTTCAAACAGGCCAATCACCCATGAGGCAAGAAAAGCCGTAATTAAGTTAACAGCAAGCCAGATGGAGCGGCGATTGACGCTTTTTTTCACTGTTGCGAAAGTATCTTCATCTTCGCCTAAGCCCGCCATGCTTAACATTGAGTGCTCTGCTTCATCACGAATAACGTCTACAACGTCATCAATGGTGATACGACCAAGTAGACGGTTATCTTTATCTACCACTGGTGCAGAAATCAGGTCATGTTTTTCAAATCGTCTTGCCACATCACGATCAGTCATATTCGCTGGAATAGGATCCACCTGATGTGACATGACTTCACTGACCAATAATGAGCGACTTCGACTGACTACCTGAGAGAGTCTTAACGTGCCAAGGTAGTGATCATTGTGGTCAACAACGTATAAGCTGTCGGTATTTTCCGGTAACTCACCGAGCATACGTAAATAACGTAAAACGACTTCTAAGGTGATATCCGTCCTGACGGTGGTGACGTCGGTGTTCATCAAACCACCGGCGCTATCTTCGTCATAGGCTAAAACGGCTTCAACACGACGCCTGTGTTGAATGTCCATCGCACGTAATATTTCATGCACAACATGATCGGGGAGATCCTGCAGAATATCGGCGATATCGTCTGTATCAAGGTCTTCGGTGGCATTGATGAGATCGGCCGTGTCCATATCCGTCATCAGATCGGTACGGACTTCTTCACCAATATAGGATAGAACCTCACCACGCAGATCGGGATTAATCAGGGGCCAGCAGATTTTTCTTTCGTTAGGTGGTAAAGATTCAAGTAAATGAGCTGTTTCTGCCGGATGTAGGCCCGCCAGTAAACGACGCATTCTGACAAAACGTCCGCTTTGCAATGCATCGGATAAAGCATTGATTGATTGATTAAGGGCGTGGTCGTGGTCCAGCTCAGACATATCCAGTTCTCAACGGTGGAGGTGTTTAGGATTGTGATTAGGCTTTATTTTAGCTTGCTTAGCCTTTACTGGATAGCGTGAGATAGCTCGTGGCTACTGAAATACTCTGTTTTAGTGAGATTTTTTCCTATCAAAATCATTCATTACAGCCATGCTAATGTTTATTACCTTCTAACTTAGTGGTTGGGGCCATTAATATTTTCTAATAACAAATCAAGGGCTATGGGATCCGTTGTATTCATAATATCCAATGTATTGAGTGGTAACTCACTCAAATTGGTTTCATTGATCACCTGTTTCACTTCAAGTATTGCATTGGGATGCATACTGAAGTTTTCCAAGCCCATGGCAAGTAAGAGTCTGGTATAGCGTGGATCGCCAGCCATTTCACCACACATGGATACATCGACATTGTGCTGTTTACCCGCTTGCAGCGTCATATAGATTAGTCGTAATACGGCAGGGTGCAGCGGGTCGTAAAGGTAGTTGACGTGATCATCTATACGGTCTATGGCAAGTGTATATTGGATGAGATCATTGGTACCAATCGAGAGAAAGTCGACATGCTGTGCGAAAATTTCGGCACAGACTGCACTCGCTGGCACCTCAATCATAGCGCCTACCTGAATATGATGATCGTATTCCAGATGCTCTTTATCTAATTCCTGTTTACATTGCTCCAGCATGTTTTTGGCTTGAACTAACTCATTCAAGGTGGAAATCATTGGGAACATGATTTTGATTTTGCCGTAAGCCGAGGCGCGCAAAATGGCTCTTAATTGGGTACGAAACATAGTTGGTTGAGTCAAACATAGACGAATCGCACGCATGCCCAGTGCCGGATTGGTCACAACCGTCTGGTTCAGGTTGCGTCCACCATCGACTGTTTTATCTGCGCCAAGGTCAAAGGTACGTATGGTGACTGGCTGATTATTCATACCTTCAACCACATCACGGTATGCTGACAATTGCTCTTCCTCCTCAGGAGGGGACAACCGGTTCATGTATAAGAACTCAGTACGGTAAAGCCCAATACCTTGAGCGCCGGCACTACTAATAGTGGTGACATCCTCTGGCAATTCGGCATTAGCTAACAGCGTGACGGATTTGCCATCCCGTGTTTTAGTGGGTTGAGATTTATATCGACTGAGCGAAGATATATGCTCACGGAAAGCAATCAATCTGCCTTCATATTCAAACTGGGTGCGTTCATCTGCCCCCAATAGCATCACACCTGTCTCGCCATCGACAATCAGCGGTTCGTTATCCTGTACATAGCGTCGGACTGACTCAACCCCTACGATGGCAGGAATACCTAAGCTTCTCGCTAAGATAGTTGTGTGAGATGTAGCGCCACCGTGTTCGGTGACAAAAGCCACAATTCCCTGATGTTGCATCAGTACGGTATCTGCCGGGGTCAGATCTTCAGCGATAATGATGTGGCCTTTGAGTCGGCCATCAGGAATTTCGTGATCAGCGACTTCCTGATCCGCCAGAATACGATGAATACGGTTGACCACATGATCCACATCATCACGGCGCGTACGGAGGTAAGGATCATCCATTTCATTAAAGACATTGATCAAGGCGTCACGCTGCAATTGTAAGGCCCATTCGGCATTACAACGGCGCTGACGGATCATATCGACCGGAATCTTATTCAGCGAAGAGTCGCTTAACATTAATAGATGTGTATCAATGAAAGAAGTGACATCAGCTGGGGCATTTGCTGGAATATGATTACGAATGGATTTTAATTGTTGTTTTGCTTGATCAATGGCATCAAGAAAACGATCCACTTCCTGTTCAATAGCAAAAGCCGGTATGAGATATTCACGAACATCTGGTTGATTATGAAAAAGAATATGGGCACGGCCCATAGCAATGCCACGAGAGACGCCAATACCTTGCAACTCAAGTGTCATTCACCTTCTCCAAAATAATCATTTATCAGGGTATCTAAGGAAGCTAATGCCTGTTCCGCATCTTCACCTTCAGCAGTGACTGTAATTTCTGAGCCTTTTGCGGCTGCCAGCATCATCACACCCATAATACTTTTTCCATTCACCGTTCTGTTTTCTCTTGAGACGGTAATGTTAGCTTGGTGAGCTGATGCCGTTGTGACGAATTTAGCTGCGGCTCTGGCATGCAACCCTAGTTTATTAATTATTGTGAATGTTCTTGTCATCATTTTCTTGAGTAGCCTGTGTGATGACAGCGAACTACGCCCTCTTGTCCACCACTTAACGCTTTTATTTCGAGCTCTTCTAAATTAAGGGCTGGGTAATTTAAAACACGTATCAACATAGGAAGATTGAGACCCGAAACCACCCGGATATCTGTTCTATCAGATACGGCGCACGCTATATTACTAGGCGTTGAACCGAACATGTCAGTCAGTATGAGAATACCGTGACCTTGATCAAGTTTTTTTAAGTCTTCATCCATTTCTAATCGAATGGCTTCCGGGTTATCTTTGGTTTCGATAGAAATGACTTTCGTCGGAAGAGGGCAGCAAGATAACATTTGACGAGCGGTATTGATGAGCTCTGTACCGATGTTATTGTGCGAAACGAGTAAAACGCCTACGGTCATATTAGTTCTCTATAAAAACAGCCATGGCTGTAGATAGACAAATTGGCTCAGCCTCTGTCTTTAAACGATAATGAATGTAATAGATATATGACATGTCATCAAGTTAATGTGAAATGCTCATTGCTGAATTTGCTGTTGTTGCCGGTATTTTAGCTGTTCATTCGCATTATTTGTCATTCTTTGCATTTTTAACCAGGTCAGCAACCGTACACTGAACGAGGATGGATTTGATAATGACAGGTGTAGCGTTGGTGCGGCTATGTCCAGAATCCGTTCCTTACTCTGGTTTCCTTCAAGTTGACTCTCCTGCTTTAATGTCTCATGCAGGTTTAGCTGAAAGTGTAATGGGCAGGTATCCAGCACGTGCGCGCTGCCAAAATGTTGCCTGATATTGATTGTGCCGAGCTCTCTTGTATTGAGGAGATCTTTCAGTATGGACGGTGCAGTCGCTATCAATTCATGTTTGTGACGATGAATATCAACCACATCATCAGCAACAAATTGATGACCTTCACTAATCAGTTGAAGAGCCAGACTGCTTTTGCCTATGCCTGGTGGGCCTTTGATGAGAACACCTAAACCATCAACACAGACCATCACTCCATGAAGTGAGAGGTGTTGGCTAGTTTGAGGCACGATTAATCTTCGTCGATGGAGAGAAGTAACTCAAAAATCTGTTCTGCGCTATTTGCATTGCGCAGTTTCTGGCAGATTTCCGGATCGCGAAATAAAGTCACTAGGCGTGACAAATGTTGTAGGTGATGGTCGGTATCTTCTTCAGGTACGAGTAGACCAAAAGCAATATCGATAGGTTGGTTGTCAACGGATTCAAAAGGAACGGGTGTTTCGAGTGTGAGCATAGCGGCGATGGTATGAGTCAGTCCGGGGACTCGGGCGTGAGGTATAGCCACGCCCTTGCCCAGTCCTGTACTGCCTAGTCTTTCTCGTTCTAATAACACCTGAAATATTTTTTCTGCTGTTGTCGCATTCGTATTACTGGCTAACTTCTGACTTAAGTTTTCCAGTACTTTCTTTTTGCTCGTAGCATTGTCATGAAAGCTGATACTGTCAGCGTTAACCAATAATGCGGCAATTAGCATAAAAAAGAATCTCTTATTAGTTGACGTTGTGCTTCATTTCGGCACCGACTGACTGATGATGATCGGTGATTTTATCTTTGTGTTTAATGATTTGACGGTCCAGCTTGGCAACCAGATTCTCAATAGCAGAATACATGTTTTCATTTTCATCTGAGGCGAACAAGTCTGCGCCGCTGACATGAACAGTCGCTTCCGCTTTCTGACGTTGTTTTTCTACTGATAACACAACATGAACATTGGTCATGTGATCAAAATGGCGAGTCAGTTTTTCGAATTTTTTGTTGACGTGATCGCGTAAGCTGTCAGTGATTTCGATATGTTGTCCGCTTAAATTTAACTGCATAATGTTGGACTCCTTTTGAGTGATGATAACTGGTTTTACACCAGTCGTTTACGCTCATTCGATGGCGCAATTGCCAACGTTTCACGATATTTTGCAATTGTTCGTCTGGCGACATTAATACCTTGTTCTCCGAGGATATCGGCAATTTTACTGTCGCTCAATGGTTTTCGTGGATTTTCAGCTGCAACCAGTTTTTTGATGATAGCGCGAATCGCTGTAGCTGAGCATTCTCCGCCCGCCTCAGTACTGACATGGCTGGAGAAAAAGTATTTCAGTTCAAAAATTCCGCGAGGTGTATGTAAGTATTTGCGCGTTGTGACCCTGGAAATCGTTGATTCGTGCATTTCCACGGCTTCAGCAATATCGGCCAATACCAACGGCTTCATCGCTTCCTCACCAAAATCAAGAAAGTCTTTTTGTCTGTCAATAATCGCTTCGGTGACTTTTAATAAGGTTTCGTTGCGACTTTGTAAGCTTTTCAGAAACCAGCGTGCTTCCTGCAGATTATTTTTCAGATAGGTATTTTCGGCGCTGTTATCAGCCCGATTGATCAGTTGCGCGTAGTGTTCAGCTATTTGCAAGCGTGGAGCATTATCAGGATTAAGAGATAAGACCCACTGACCTTTTGATTTTCTGGCATACACGTCTGGAACGATATATTCCGTCGTATCAGTCTGGATTTGACTGCCGGGGCGCGGGTTTAAAAGCTGGATAGAGCGAACCAATTCGGTCAATTCATCATCCGACACTTTCAAAGCACGCTTAATTTGGGCGTAATCGCGTTTGGCCAATGTATCCAGATGTTTATCAATTAACTCTCTCATCAGATCAATATGAGGTAGACCTGAGGCTTCATACACCCGAAGTTGAATCAGTAAACATTCTCGTAAGTCCCTGGCTGCAACGCCGACAGGATCAAAATGCTGTATACGGTGAAGCACGGTCTCGATTTCATCTAACTCTATTTCAGCAAATTCTTCACCTAAGCTTGCTTGGATATCGTCGAGAGAAGTTTTCAGGTAGCCATCATCTTCAATTGAATCAATAATGATAGTCGCGATAGCTTCTTCGATTTCAGTGAAATGAGTCAGCCGCATTTGCCAAAGCAGGTGTTGCTGCAGCGAGTCAGTGCTCTCGTCCTGATTCTCGCGTTCCATATCACCGTCATGAATAACATTGCTGTTACTGGTACTGACGGGTTGATAATCGTAGGTATCTTCCCACTGGCTATCTACAGGAAGATCTTCGGGAATATTCTGATTGTCGAGCTCACTGATTTCGCGACTGGTCTGATCTTCGGTGTTTGATTTGCGTGCGTTCTCGTCAACTTCAAAGTCTTCTTCAACTTCGAGCAAAGGGTTGGTTTCGAGTGCTTCCTGAATTTCTGTTTGTAACTCAAGCGAAGACAATTGCAGCAAACGAATGGCTTGCTGTAATTGCGGAGTCATTGACAGACTCTGGCCTACACGCAGCTGTAATGAGGGTTTCACGAGAATTCTTTATGTGTTTTGACGACCATGTAAATATGTTACCGCAAGTCTTATGCCATTGCCTACAGCTACATACAAAATCTTAACTGTAGATTTATTTAATCAGGCCTAAACGATCACAAATGGTGAGTGTCGGGTCAACCTTATTCATGGTGTAGAAATGTATACCCGGTACACCTAAATCGATTAATTGCTGAGTAAAGTCAGTTAAAAAATCAACGGTGAACGCAGTCATTGATGCCGTATCATCGTAAAAAGCTTCGAGTTTCTTGCGAAGCCAACGAGGGATTTCGGCACCACAACCTGCTGAAAAACGAGCTAGCTGGGCATAGTTATTGATGGGCATAATGCCCGGAATGATAGGAATATCAATGCCTTGTTGTTCACAGGCATCAACAAAATAACGATATGCATCAATATTGTAGAAATATTGTGTAATCGCACTATTCGCACCTGCATCCACTTTACGTTTGAAGTTGATAAGGTCATGTTCAGCAGACTGTGCTTGCGGGTGTACTTCAGGATAGGCGGCTACTTCGATGGTAAAGAAGTCACCTGTTTCTTTTCGAATAAACTCAACCAGCTCACTGGCATAACGAAAGTCACCTGGTGCTTGCATACCTGATGGCAGATCACCACGAAGTGCGACAATGCGGTGAATATTATTATTGCGATAGGTATCCAGTAATGCACGGATACGTTCCGCGGATGAGCCTACACAAGAAAGGTGGGGGGCGGCATCAATGTTAGTCACTGCATGCTGCTTTTGAATGTCTATTACCGCATCCATCGTATTGTCTTGTGTTGAACCGCCTGCGCCAAAGGTCACTGAGAAAAACTCAGGTTTAAGAGGGGCAAGCTGTTCTCGGACACTACTTAAATTGGCAATGCCTTTTTCCGTTTTTGGGGGAAAGAATTCGCAGCTTAAAGTGAGATTTTTGGCCATATCCATTAACTTTGATTAGAAAAATGGGCTGAAAACTCAGCCCATTTTTAGATTGATTAAAGATTAATATCTGTAGTGTTCAGGTTTGAATGGACCTGTTTTTTCCAGCCCCAGATATTTTGATTGCTCGTCTGTCAGCGTAGTCAGGTTGGCACCAATCCGACCCAAGTGCAGTTGTGCGACTTTTTCATCCAGTTTTTTCGGCAATACGTAGACTTTATTTTCATAATTGTCAGTATTTTGCCATAACTCGATTTGTGCCATGACCTGATTAGTGAACGAGGCTGACATCACAAAGCTTGGATGACCGGTTGCACAGCCAAGATTCACCAGACGACCTTCAGCTAACAGAATGATGCGTTTACCATCAGGGAAGATAACGTGATCAACTTGCGGCTTGATGTTCTCCCATTCATATTTACGCAGGGAAGCGACATCAATTTCTGAATCAAAGTGACCAATATTGCAAACGATGGCTTCATTTTTCATCTTCAGCATATGGTCATGGTTGATAACATCGATGTTACCTGTTGTGGTGACGAAGATATCGCCCATTGCTGCCACATCATCCATAGAAACAATGCGGTAGCCTTCCATGCTGGCTTGAAGCGCACAGATTGGATCAATTTCAGTCACCATAACGGTGGCGCCCATGCCACGGAATGCCTGTGCACAGCCTTTACCCACATCACCGTAACCTAAAACAACGCAGATTTTGCCGGCGATCATCACGTCCGTGGCGCGTTTAATACCGTCGAGTAGTGATTCACGGCAACCATAAAGGTTATCAAACTTGGATTTAGTGACAGAGTCATTGACGTTAATGGCTGGCACTTTCAATGTGCCTGCTTTCATCATTTCATACAGACGGTGAACACCGGTGGTTGTCTCTTCTGACAGGCCTTTCACGTCATTTAGTAACTCTGGATACTTGTCATGCATTATCTGAGTTAAATCGCCACCATCGTCCAGAATCATGTTCGGACGCCAGTTGTCTGGACCCATGATCGTTTGTTCGATACACCAAACCGCTTCTTCTTCTGTCTCACCTTTCCAGGCAAATACTGGAATACCTTGATCAGCAATTGCGGCTGCGGCATGGTCTTGTGTCGAGAAAATATTGCATGATGACCAGCGAACTTCAGCGCCGAGTTCGACTAAGGTTTCAATCAATACGGCTGTCTGAATCGTCATATGTAAGCAGCCGGCGATACGAGCACCTTTCAGTGGCGCTTGGCCAGCATACTCTTCACGTAAGGCCATTAGACCTGGCATTTCGCTTTCAGCAATTTTAATTTCTTGATGGCCCCATTTAGCCAAGCTGATGTCAGCAACTTTATAATCAGGGGTTAAATTTTCGATTGGTGATTCCATTGTTCGTTTCCTCAAATTCTTTTATAAACCGGCAGCGTCGCGTAATACATCTGCCATATCTGTTCTTTCCCAGCTAAAATCAACATCTTCACGGCCAAAGTGACCATAAGCCGCTGTTGGTTGGTAGATAGGTTTGATTAAATCGAGCATCTTAATTAAGCCAACTGGTCGTAAATCAAAGTGTTCACGAACCAGGGCGACCAGTTTTTCTTGAGAAATTTTTCCGGTACCAAATGTCTCTACACTGATAGAAGTCGGATCAGCCACACCAATGGCATAAGACACCTGGATTTCACAGCGATCGGCTAAGCCTGCGGCAACAATGTTCTTCGCTACATAACGACCTGCATAAGCCGCACTGCGATCGACTTTTGATGGGTCTTTA
Organism: Methylophaga sp.; assembly: GCA_002706095.1. Lineage (GTDB taxonomy): Bacteria > Pseudomonadota > Gammaproteobacteria > Nitrosococcales > Methylophagaceae > Methylophaga > Methylophaga marina. The sequence continues at coordinate 21,394 of PAJP01000016.1, forward strand.
CCAGAGAAAGCACCACCACCATGACGAGCCATACCACCATAGGTATCAACGATGATTTTTCTGCCTGTCAGACCACAGTCGCCGACAGGACCACCGATAATAAATTGTCCGGTAGGGTTGATATGGATTTTTGTATCTTTAGTTAGCCATTCAGAGGGCAGTGTGGGTTTGATAATGCTTTCCATCACCGCTTCATGAAGACTGGCTTGTGAAATATCCGGGCTGTGCTGTGTGGATAATACAACGGCATCAATACCAACAGGTTTTCCATCTTCATAGATGAATGTCACTTGGCTTTTAGCATCTGGACGTAGCCAGCTTAACTCGCCATTTTTACGAACTTCTGATTGGCGTTTTACCAGACGGTGTGCGTAGGTAATCGGTGCTGGCATGAGAACATCAGTTTCGTTACTGGCATAACCAAACATTAAACCCTGGTCACCCGCGCCCTGATTTTCTTCTGTGTCTCTATCAACGCCCATGGCGATGTCAGAGGATTGTTTACCAATAAGAGACATAACCGCACAGGTTTGGCCATCAAAACCCACATCTGAGCTGTTATAACCGATATCGGTGATGGTTTTACGAACAACATCTTCGAGATCGACCCATGCTGAAGTACTGATTTCACCAGCAACGATGGCGGTGCCTGTCTTTACTAATGTTTCACAAGCCACGCGAGCATGGGGATCTTGGCGAAGAATTTCATCCAAGATGGCATCTGAAATTTGATCGGCAACTTTGTCTGGGTGGCCTTCCGATACAGATTCAGAAGTGAAAAGATAATTGCTACTCATAGTCAACTTCCTCATTACAATGAGATTGTGGTAATGATAGTTGTGCTATTTGAGGGGGAATAAATCTCGCTCATTACTATCAGTTACCTGTTAATAATGAACGCAGTTAAATAATGGAGTATTGAATAAGCCTAGCAGGTTAACCACCTGTTGCAGCGTTCCTTATTCGAAATGACATATTAATCTATATAGAGAATTTTTCAAGCTTAATTATCTTCACAAAGTCGTCACACAGCGTGGTCTAGAGCGTTAATCGGTCTCCATTTTGTTTCATCCATAGCTTGTGTTCTTTGTATGTAGGACAGATGTCCGCTACCAACTGCCAGAAAGCCTTTGAGTGGTTATGATGCCTGAGGTGACAAAGCTCATGAAGGATGACGTAATCAATGACTTTGTCAGTGGCCATGATAAGTTTCCAATTTAGCTGAATATCGCCCGAGCGATAACAGCTTCCCCAGCGAGCTTTATAGGTTTTTATGGTAAGACTTTTAGGAAAGAACTGATACGCTTCTGCCAATTGAAAAAATCGTGATGTCAGAATTTCATTAGCCTGTTGCCGGTACCATTTTTCCAGTTGACGTTTAATACCTTCTGCCGATATATCTTTTTTCTTGGTATAGAGCTGTATGCGATTGTCGATGTGTTTAATGGTATTTTCAGCGCTGCTGGTATGAATATCTAATTGATACATGTTCCCTAGAAATAAAAAAGACTCCCCATCTGCGTAAACGGTGTCTCTGGTGACTGGCAGTTGTTCAAGTTTTTGTTTTATCCACGCCCTTTTTTTATCCACAAAGTCTTGTGCTGTTTTGACTGCAAGTGTCGTTGGTATCCGCACAATGACTTCACCTTGCTTAATAACCAACGCCATACTTTTACGGCGTGAACTGCGAATAATGGTGTAATCAAAGCCTTCAGGGTGTGTATGTGTCATAAATAATCGTTATAAGCAGATTTTTGTCAGCTGATTTGAGAAAATGTCCCATTAATCTACGTCAATTGAATCATGTCATCATCATTATCTTTTATAGACTCCAGAAAATTATCCGTTGCACCCATGTTGGATTGGACCGACCGTGATTTTCGTTATTTGTTACGGCTTATTTCGAAACATGCTTTGCTCTACACAGAAATGGTGACCATAGGGGCGTTGATTCATGGTGATAGACAGCGATTTTTAGCACATGATGCCGCTGAATATCCGTTGGCACTTCAACTGGGCGGTTCTGACCCCGCTGCTTTGGCTGAGTGTGCCAGGATGGGCGAAGATGCTGGTTATAGTGAAATTAATCTGAATGTCGGCTGCCCAAGTGACAGAGTGCAATCGGGCAGTTTTGGCGCTTGCTTGATGGCTGAACCGAATTTAGTCGCTGAAGGCGTAGCGGCGATGAAAAACGCGGTGACTATACCAGTGACTGTTAAAACCCGTTTGGGCATAGATGAGCACGACAGTTATGAGTTTCTGACTCATTTCGTTGATGCTGTATCAGCTGCAGGCTGTAATATTTTCATTCTACATGCCCGTAAGGCCTGGCTTAAAGGCTTAAGTCCAAAAGAAAATCGTGATGTGCCACCCCTGGATTATGAACGTGTTTATCACATCAAAAAGGACTATCCACACCTACACATCGATATTAATGGCGGTATTCATAGTTTGGTAGAAGCCCAGCAGCATCTGCAATATGTGGATGGCGCCATGCTGGGTAGAGCGGTTTATCATGACCCGTACCTGCTTATCGATGCGGATGAACGCATTTTTCTGCAAGCGGCTACTGACAAGCCAAGTCGACATGATGTCATTGAAGCTATGTTGCCGTATATCGAGCAAAGAATGAAACAAGGACGACCGCTGAAATCTATCACACGACATTTACTAGGTTTATTTCAAGGCCAACCAGGTGCTAGACGCTGGCGGCGGCATTTAAGTGAGAATGCCCACTTAGGAGACGCAGGCATTCACACAGTTCAACAAGCCTTAAGTCTGGTCGACAAGGTTTAGTTTCTGAGGCCAGTGCCTTTTTTCAACAGATATAAGGCATATACGGTGAGTGCTACGATGAACAGCATGATGATGCCAAAGGCTGCCATGATAGGGATATCTGAAATACCCAGCATACCGTAACGAAAAGCATTGACCATGTACAAAATAGGGTTCAATAGTGAAACGTTTTGCCAGAAGTCTGGCAATAAATCGATAGAGTAAAACACTCCACCCAGATAGGTTAGCGGGGTTAGAATGAAGGTCGGGATGATGGCAATTTCATCAAAACTGCGTGCATAAATCGCATTGATGAACCCACCCAATGCAAATAAAACCGCACTGAGAAATACCATGCTGATGGTAATAAAAATATGTTCCACCGGCAGGTGAGTAAAGAACAGTGATACCAGTGTCACGATAATCCCCACACACAGCCCCCGAGCCGTACCACCTGCGACATAACCTGCCAAAATCAAGTAATTCGGAATGGGTGCCACAATCAGCTCTTCAATGTGATTTTGGAACTTGGCACTGAAGAACGAGGAGGCCACATTTGAATAGGCATTATTGATCACGGCCATCATGATAATGCCGGGCACGATATATTCAATGTAACTGAAACCACCCATTTCACCAATACGGCTACCTATGAGATTACCGAAAATGATGAAATATAAAGTCATCGTAATGGCTGGGGGCAAGATGGTCTGCGGCCATATTCTGAAGAAACGACGGATTTCACGATATAGCAATGTGGAAAAGGCGACCCAGTGTCTTTGGCGACGAGTTGGTGTCATAGGTATTACTCCGACTTCTCAACAAGGTTGAGAAATAATTCTTCCAAACGATTTACTTTATTTTTCATGCTGGTGACTTCAATACCTGTATGACTCAGTTGTTCAAAAACACTGTTTAACGATTCACCACGGTGAATTTCAACCTCTAAAGTGGTGTTATCGATTTGTTGATAATCGAATCCTTTGAGCTGGAATGTATCGTTTAGTGGTTCTTTGAGGTCTAAAACAAAGGTTTCTTTATCAAGGCGATTGAGTAGGGACTTCATATCGGTGTTTTCAATTATCTGCCCTTTATCGATAATCGCGATGTTGCGACATAGACTCTCGGCTTCTTCAAGATAATGTGTCGTCAATATAATGGTGGTGCCTTCGGCATTAATTTTTCTCAAAAATGTCCACATGGAACGACGAAGCTCAATGTCAACGCCAGCAGTTGGTTCATCTAAAATCAATAATCTTGGATTGTGAACCAACGCTCGGGCAATCATCAGTCGACGTTTCATGCCACCTGACAGGGAGCGAGAAGGGGTGTCTCTTTTTTCCCATAAACCCAGCTGTTTGAGTAACTCATCTGCTCTTGGCTCAGCTTGGCTTGTGGGCATACCATAATAGCCGGCCTGGGCGACAAGGATATGCTTAACCTGCTCAAAACCGTTAAAGTTAAACTCTTGTGGGACCAGTCCGATATAGCTTTTAGCTTGTTCAGCATCGATGTCCAGGTCCGTATCAAAAACCTGGATAGATCCTGTACTTTTAGTCACCAGTGAGGTGATAACACCGATAGTCGTTGATTTTCCCGCACCATTAGGCCCGAGCAAAGCAAAAAAATCACCTTGCTCTACATCCAGGTTAATTTCTTTTAAGGCTTGCATGCCATTGCGGTAAGTTTTGCTTAGATTCTTGATAGATAATGCTTTCACTGTCTCTCTCAAGCGTGATAAAGGTGGCTAGGTTATCATGCCAACAGCGAGATGAGAATTTTGAAAAATATGTTTAGACAATCCCCTCCCAAAACAATAGATGAATTAATGCGGCGCTGTCAGCAAATCGCTGGAAAAAGCTTAGGTCAGATTGCACAGGAGTTGAGTTGCGCTGTACCTGCAGATCTCATGAGGAATAAAGGATGGGTTGGTCAGCTATTAGAGGCCTGTCTTGGTGCTGATGCCGGTAATCAGGCTGAACCAGATTTTATCTCCTTAGGCATTGAATTAAAAACCTTACCTTTAAACGCCAATGGTGAACCGAAAGAGTCGACCTATGTTTGCACTGTTTCAACAGGCGAATACGAAGCCTTAAGTTGGGACAATAGTTGGGTAAAAAGAAAACTCTCACATGTATTGTGGATACCCATTGAGGCTGACTCATCTATTCCGCTTGCTGAGCGTTACATTGGGAGTGGCTGGTTATGGCAACCTGACCCGTCAGAAGAAAATTTATTAAAAGCTGACTGGGAAGAATTGATGGATCGTTTAACGATGGGAGAGCAGTCTGAACTGACAGCCAGAGAGGGGCAATATTTACAAGTCAGACCTAAAGCAGCACACAGTCGAGTTCTTGCAAAAAGTTCGGATAGTGAAGGCGAAACGGTTTTTATGAATCCTCGCGGTTTTTATCTAAGAACCGTTTTTACCAAGCAGTTACTCGCGAAGGCGTTAAATTGATGGTAACGTTGCAAAATTAATGGACTAATTTTGTTTTACTCGGAAAAGTAGAGAGACATGCTAAACGCACTAGTTATCGATAGCTCACCAGATTTTTGTGAGCATATGTTCAATTTATTAGAGTCGGCTGGTTTCAACGTAGATACCGCCAAAACAGGTGGCGAAGGCTTGGTAAAAGCCGCGGCAGGAAAGTATCGTTTAGTGTGCTGTTCTGACAATCTGTCTGACTATGCCAGTAGTGAGTTTTGTAGTCAGCTCAGAGCTTTGAAGGGCTACGATTTTGCCACGCTGTTAGTGCTAACAGAGCATGATAATTCAAAGATTCTTAAACAGGCACTGTTGGCTGGTGCGACTGATATCTTCAGTAAAAGTGATATGTCAGAAATGGATACTTATCTTTGTCGAATCAGCCAGCGTGAGACACGACAATTAAGTGGGCGAGTTCTATTTATCGAAGACTCCCGGGTACTGCAAACCATTATTATCGATTTGTTGACAGATATGGGGCTGGATGTTGACGCCTACAACTATGCCGAAAGTGCATGGGAAGCCTTCAAAGGTGGTGACTACGATCTGGTCATTACAGATATCATGCTTGAAGGCAGTATGAGTGGCATTACGCTGGTACGAAAAATTCGGCGTATGCAAAGTGAATATAGCAATGTGCCCATTATTGCTACGTCTGGTTTTGACAATATGTCTCGCAAGATTGAACTATTCCATCTTGGCGTTAATGACTATGTGTCAAAACCGATTGTGCGTGAAGAGTTGAGACAGCGTGTATTTAATCATGTCACCAGCTACCAGACGACACAGGAACTGCGTACCCAGCAAAAGTCTTTACACAGTCTGGCTATGCTGGATGATACGACGGGCTTATTTAATCGTCATGCACTTCGCGAATTCGCAGGTAAATACTTCAGTGAGGCTTACCGCTTTAGTCGTTGTTTATCTCTGGCTGTGATTGATATCGATCACCTCAAAGAAATCAACGAACATCATGGTTTTGAACGTGGTAATCAGATGTTAGCTGAGCTTGGTTCATGGTTGAAACGTCATGTGCGTGACGTGGATCTTGTTGCTCGCTGGGCTGGTGATGAGTTGGTTTTACTTTTGCCTGAGTGCGACCTAGCTTCAGCAAAAAATATGATGGATCGCATGGTGCAACGTTTGAGAAAACTCAAACCAGCTGACTTAGACGTGACCGTCAGTGTCGGGATTGCTCAATTACGGCCAACAGATAACGATAATCTCAACAGTTTGTTTGAGTTAGCAGATAAAGCAATGTATCAGGCTAAAATGGCGGGACGTAATTGCGTTAAAGTGTATACAGAGCCTGAATCCATTCCCGAGTTGAGTGATAACGATTAGCCGTAAAGCTGTTTAAAGAGTTCACACTGGTCTTTGTCCAGCATGAAGATACCGTGGCCACCGTTTTCTAACTCTAGCCAGGTAAACGCAATCTCCGGCCATTTATCATCCACAGCGAGATCGGTGTTACCTACTTCAATAAATATCAGACCATTTTCTGTCAAATGATCGGCCGCACCGGAAAGAATTTTTGTGACTAAGGCTAAACCACTATCATCTGCTTCAAGTGCTGAGTTTGGCTCATGTCGATACTCTTCAGGCAAAGAAGCCATTTCCTCTGCTCCCACATAGGGCGGATTACTGATAATCAGATCATATTTTTCATCGGTAGATATCTTTTGCCATATATCCGACTCAAGCAACGTCAGTTCATCCTCTAATCCATATTTCTGACGATTTACTCTAGCGACATCTAAGGCATCAGAACTGATATCACTGGCTGTGACTTCAGCTTGCTCAAAGGCCATTGCCAATGCGATAGCAATACAACCACTACCAGTACACATATCTATAATTCGTGTGATGGAGTCAGGTGCAGCGACCCATGGTTGGAACTGTGTTTCTATTAATTCAGCAAAAGGGGAGCGGGGAATAAGGACACGTTCATCCACAAAAAAAGGTAAACCAGCAAACCAGGCTTCATTGGTGAGATAAGGTAGTGGAATACGTTTCTCAATCCGCTTTTCAATAGCGATGAGTAGGGTCCGCTTCTCATCCTGCGTGAGTCTGGCGTCGAGAAATACATCCGGAAGCGTATCGACAGGAAGATGCAAACTACTCAGTAACAATTGTGATGCTTCATTAAATGCATCCTCATTACCATGACCAAAAAATAATCCCGCTTCATTGAAGCGGGATGTAGACCATCGTAAAAAATCACGAAAAGTATTTAATTCAGATTGAACAGCTAGGTAATCAATCATACGTTTTGTGTGATATCAACAAAGTGACCAGCTATCGCAGCTGCTGCAGCCATGGCGGGGCTAACTAAATGTGTTCTTCCACCTTGCCCCTGACGGCCTTCAAAGTTGCGGTTTGACGTCGATGCACAATGCTCACCTGCTTCGAGACGGTCCGCGTTCATGGCCAGACACATTGAGCAGCCCGGGTCACGCCATTCAAAACCGGCTTCGATAAAGATTTTATCCAAACCTTCTTGCTCTGCTTGTTGTTTAACTAAACCAGAGCCAGGCACAACCATGGCCTGTTTCACACTGTCAGCGACTTTACCGCCCTGAATGGCTTCTGCAGCTTCACGCAGATCTTCAATGCGAGAGTTTGTGCAGGATCCAATGAATACTCGGTCTAAATAGATATCTGTAATCGGCTGATTAGCTTGTAGCCCCATATATTTGAGCGCTTTTTCCATGCCGTTGCGTTTAACTGCATCTGATTCTTTGACAGGATCGGGAATAGACGAGTCAACTGAAACAACCATCTCAGGAGACGTGCCCCAAGTGACTTGAGGTTTAATTTCTTCTGCTTTGAGTACCACGACTTTATCAAAATGAGCACCATCATCTGAGTGAAGTTCACGCCAGGCGTTGACGGCTTTATCCCAGTTTTCACCAGAGGGCGAAAAAGGACGGTCTTTCAGATAGTTAATCGTGGTTTCGTCAACCGCAATCATCCCCGCACGCGCGCCAGCTTCTATGGTCATATTACAGACCGTCATGCGACCTTCCATACTCAAAGCCTGAATCGCTTCACCGGCAAATTCGATGGCATAGCCTGTACCACCTGCAGTACCGATTTCACCAATGATAGCCAGAACGATGTCTTTCGCTGTGATGCCGGGTTTAACCTGACCCTCGACACGCACTTGCATGTTTTTGGACTTACGTTGAATCAGGCATTGAGTAGCCATGACATGTTCGACTTCGGAAGTACCAATACCAAACGCTAGCGCACCGAAAGCACCATGAGTTGATGTGTGAGAGTCACCACAAACTACCGTCATACCAGGCAGTGTTGCGCCTTGCTCGGGGCCAACAACATGCACAATACCTTGCCGTAAATCATTTAATCCAAATTCAGTGATACCAAATTCGACGCAGTTGCTATCGAGCGTATCTACTTGCAAACGTGAAATAGGGTCAGCAATCCCTTGTTCGCGATGTGAAGTAGGGACGTTATGATCTGGCGTCGCTAAAATTGAATTTAGGCGATAAGGTTTACGTTCAGCTAAACGGAGCCCTTCGAATGCTTGGGGGGAAGTCACTTCATGAACCAGGTGACGATCAATGTAGAGTAAAGCTGTCGTGCCATCTGACTCAGAACGAACGACATGTTGTTCCCAAAGCTTATCGTAAAGTGTTTTTGCTGACATATCTCTATTAAAACCGATTAGTGAGTTATAAGTATCCTGGCATTATACAGCGTCAGAGATGTAAGCTCTATCTGAACTGATGGCAAAAAAAAACGGGTAACCCGAAAGTTACCCGTTTCATTTTTACTGCTAAGGAAAAGTGATTATTCCATATTAGCGTGTCTGTATCGCATTTCTTCTTCTGGAATACCTTTCTCATGGATAAGATGAGAAACGATGGCTTCCAAGAAAATCAATGTCGATAATTCAAACATAGTACCCATAGGCATGCCCTTTGTAGGAGCAAAGCTATCATCGTTACCAATTTGAATTGTCTTGTCCGCTATATCACCAATCGTTGAACTAGCTTTAGAGCAGATTAATACTACTTTAGCGTTCTCCGATTTAGCTTTGTTCGCGAATGAAACCAACTGAGTTGTTTCACCTGAACCTGAGATAACGATTAATAAATCGCCTTCACGGATGCTAGGTGTGCTGATTTCACCTTGAACGTATACGGTGTAACCACTATGCATCAACCTCATACCCAAGAAGTTACCAACAAGACGTGAACGTCCGGCACCTGTAATGAAGATGCGTTTAGCACCATCACACATGGCAACGAATTCAGCTTCAAGAGAACTGTCAGTAGCCCCTAAAATATCAGTGATTTTGTTTACAACTAGATCACGATGCATTGTCATTTTTCTAATCCTTATGCTGCGTCAACTAATGCACGCAGTTCTTTTGCAGATTCAGCTGGAGATGGAGCGCCGTAGATAGCCGCACCAACAACAACGATGTCAGCACCAGCTTGAACTGTGCTTTGGATTGTATCTTTGTTGATACCACCAGCAACAGAAACTTTAACGTTCAGACCTAAACCAGCGATAGTTTTCAGATCTTCAAAAGGTGTTTGACCAGCAGCTTGTGCGTCAAGACCAGTGTGAACACCAATGATGTGTGCACCGTTAGAAGCCGCTTCTTTAGCAACAGCCGCTTTATCTTCAACACCGATTAAATCGATTTGAGCTTCAGCGTTGTTTGCGTTAGCAGCTTTGATAACGCCTTTCATTGTAGCCATGTCAGAAGCACCTAAAACTGTAGTGATGTCACCACCAGCTTCAAAGAAAGGAGTCGCTTCGTATTCACCAGCGTCCATTGTTTTCAGGTCAACCAGGATTTTTTTGTCTGGGTGAGCTGCTTTCAATGCTTTAACCAGTTTCAGACCGTTGTATTTGATACAAGGTGTACCGATTTCAAGGATATCGACATATGGCGCTACTTGTTCAGCCAGAGCCATTGTTGCGTCAAAGTCCAATGAGTCAAGAGCCATTTGGATTTCAGCCATGTTACATACTCCTAATTTATAGTAAAAATTATTGTTATCACGCTTGCTTATGTGAAGCGGGACTATATGCAGAAATCAGTGACAAGTCAATTTCACTGACCCTGCTGCATTCGGGCCCACTCACCAATGGAGTGGGCTGAATACGGGGAAATTTAATTCTGACGAATTAGCTTTCCAGTTCTGCAAGACGGTTAGCCAGTAACTCTTCAAGTGTTTCAAGAGCTTTAGCAAAACCATCAATACCTTCTTGTAATTTTTCAGTCGCCATGCGGTCTTCAGCATGCATAGCTTTGAAGGTTTCTTCTGTCATGTTGATGCGTTCAACATCCGATGCTTTCGCATCTTCAACATTTAACTTACGTGGTAAGTCACCTTCTGTTGAATGTAATTCATCCAGTAGGGCTGGAGAAATAGTGAGAAGGTCAACACCTGCTAACTCAGTGATTTCACCGACATTACGGAAGCTCGCGCCCATTACTTCGGTTTCTAAACCAAACTTCTTGAAGTAGTTATAGATTTGAGTAACAGAAACAACACCTGGATCTTCAGCTGGCTCGTAAGAATCACGGCCTGTGTCTTTTTTGTACCAGTCGAGAATACGGCCAACGAAAGGTGAAATCAGTTGGATACCATTTTCGCCACAAGCTACCGCTTGGTGCAGACCAAAGACTAGAGTCAAGTTGGTGTGAATACCTTCTTCTTCCAGAACTTTAGCAGCCATTACACCTTCCCAGGTTGCTGCGATTTTGATAAGGATACGCTCACGTGAAACGCCTGCTGCTTCGTATTGAGCAATCAGGTCACGACCTTTAGCGATAGTTGCTTCAGTATCAAATGACAAACGCGCATCAACTTCTGTAGATACACGACCTGGAACGATATCCAGAATTTTCAGACCAAATGAAACAGCTAAACGGTCAAAAGCCAGAGAAACTACTTCTGACGCGGGTGCATCTGCACCTAATGTTTCACGAGCCGCTTTCAATGTGTCATCAACAATACCTTGGTATTGTGGCATTTGAGCTGCAGCAGTAATCAGTGAAGGGTTAGTTGTAGCATCACGAGGTGTAAATTTTTCGATAGCTTGAATATCACCAGTATCGGCGACAACAACGGTCATTTCCTTAAGCTGATCAAGTAAAGTAGCCATGTTTCGTACCTTTAATTTTTAAGTTAAAAATTAACAGTCAACGTGATATCACGCAGACTGTATGGTTGATTTTTTTGATTATTATGTCGGCAAAGCCGGACTACTGCCCGGCTTTATTCCGTAAATCTTGGGTGCAAGCTGAAGGTTAACTTAACCTTTGCTTTGAATGTAACGTTCAACACCTGTCATTGGTTTAGCTTGTGCTTTGTTACGAATATATTGTTCAACGCTAGTGATAACGGTGACGGTTGTTGCTTTATTTCTGATGTATTTTTCAACACCAGTTAGTTGTGAGCCACTATTCGATTGGTTTCTGATATAACGCTCAACACCTGTCAAACCATCATTCGTTTTTGCTGCTGCTGGGCTGCTTGGCTTAGCACTGCTGGTTGGAGCAGAACTAGGACTTGATGAAAACAGGCTTTTAAAAAATCCACAAACTGATGCTAAGAAACCTTTGTCACTCATAATATTATACCCCTGTTACATTTTAACCCCATCTGCCCAACAAAACGAGGTTGGTGCAACGGGTAAATTACTATTTTAGATTAATCGTGGCAAGTCGGAAGAACCTTAGCATATGCCTAAAAGTCGACTTGATTTGTGACTAACCCATCCTGAATTATTGATATTGGTCAATTAAAATCGTAATTATTATCAATACACATTGACCAATATCTTACCTCATTATTTAAATTAATAAATCAACCAGGTAAGCATGAAAAAAAACGAGCGGTCATTGACCACTCGTTTTATTTTCTTCTTTAAGCAATATTTGCTTATGCTGCGTCAACTAAAGCACGTAATTCTTTAGCTGCTTCAGCTGGAGAATCCGCACCGTAGATTGCTGCACCAACAACAACGATTGTTGCGCCAGCACGAACAGTGTCTTGAATAGTGTTTTTGTTCAGACCACCGGCTACTGAAATACGCACGCCTAAGTTTAAGCTAGCGATATCTTTCAGATCAGCGAAAGGTGTTTGACCAGCAGCTTGTGCGTCAAGACCAGTGTGAACACCGATGATTTGAGCACCGTTACGAGCTGCTTCAGTTGCAACTGCTTTTTTGTCTTTAACACTGATTAAGTCGATTTGAGCTTCAGCGTTGTTAGCGTTAGCTGCTTTGATTACGCCGCCCATTGTCGCTTTGTCAGAAACACCTAATACTGTACAGATGTCAGCACCTGCTTCATAGAATGGAGTCGCTTCGTATTCACCAGCGTCCATTGTTTTCAGGTCAACCAGGATCAGGTTGTTAGGGAATTTGCTTTTCAGTGCAGTAACCAGTTCAAGACCGTTATATTTAATGCAAGGTGTACCGATTTCTAAGATATCGACATAAGGAGCAACTTGCTCTGCAAGCGCGATTGTTTGATCGAAATCCAGAGAATCCAGTGCCATTTGAATAAGTGCTTTTGCCATGCTGACATGCTCCTAATTAATTTAATTTATGAGTTATTACGTTGAAAATACGCTCGCAGACTATAAAGCAGATTTGCAGATGCTGTCAATTTTTGACTTGATCTCAACATTTAGCTTCTTTTTTATTACTGGACACAATGATTTGCATTATGCGACTCTTTTTGACCAAATTACATAGTTGCGAGGATCTATTTTGAATACAGAATCTGCGGTCTGTTTGGATAATGTAGCTGGTCTGATTATTGACATGGATGGGGTGCTTTGGCATGGCAATAAACCCATGAAAGGAGTGGAAGCGTTTTTTCAACTATTGAGAAAAAAACACATACCTTTTGTTTTGGCGACAAATAACGCCAGTTTGACTCAGCAGCAATATATAGAAAAATTAGCCTCAATGAATATTGATGTCGCTGCGAACGAAATTCTCACTTCCAGTATGGCCACAGTTAGCTATTTGTGTGAACACTTATCAGCAGATAAAAAACGCGTTTTTGTAATCGGGGAGGATGGTCTAAAACAGCCCCTGCGTGATAATGGATTTGTGCTGACAGAGTTATACGAAGTAGATCAGCCTGAAAAAGGTATCACAGGGCGAACAGCAGATATTGTTGTGTCAGGACTCGATCGCCACTTAAGTTGGGATAAATTGGCAACGGCAACCCTAAATATCAATGCGGGTGCTGTCTTTTATGCAACAAACTCAGATGCCACATTACCTACTGAGCTCGGTGAAGTTATGGGTAATGGGGGCGTACTTGCTGCACTAGAATCTGTGACCGGTGTCAAGCCGATATCAATTGGAAAACCAGCGCCTATTTTGTACGAACAGGCTTTGAAAATTTTAGGTACAACAAAAGAGACAACCATTGCGATAGGTGACCGTCTTAATACGGATATTTTGGGTGCTGTTAATGCGGGTATCCGCAGTGTCTTAGTATTAACCGGTGTGTCTTCTGCTGAGGATGTTGAGCAGGTTGATTATCAACCCACATGGATTCTGGATGATTTGGCGGCACTCACCAAGGCCTTGGAAAACTAGCTAGATATAAAAAGGAAGCGAGAGATGAAAAAATTAATCAATGCTGTGGACAGTGTGCTTGAGGAGAGTTTGAGTGGATTTGCTAGAGCACACAGCGATATTATTCAATTCAATCAACAACCCCAATTTGTTAGTCGAAAAAATAAGTCTGAAAACAAAGTCGCTCTGATTTCTGGTGGTGGTGCTGGTCATGAACCATTACATACTGGATTGGTGGGAAAAGGCATGCTAGATGCGGCTTGTCCTGGACAGGTGTTTACATCACCTACTCCTGATCAAATGATGATGGCTGCTCAGACTGTTGAAGCTGGTGCTGGCGTGTTGTTTATTGTTAAAAATTATGCCGGTGATGTGATGAATTTTGAAATTGCGGCCGAAATGTTGGACTGCCCACATGAAACTGTACTGGTGAATGATGACGTATCCTTACCCAAAGATCACAGTACTGGCCGTCGAGGTGTCGCAGGGACATTAATTGTAGAAAAAATCGTCGGTGCGGCTGCAGAAGCAGGCGCTGATCTAGCCACTTGTAAAAAGCTGGGTGACAAAGTCGTCAATGCCACAGCGTCGATGGGATTGGCTTTAACGAGTTGTACGGTACCTGCCTTGGGTCAACCCACTTTTGATATTACAGATAATGAAGTCGAAATGGGGGTTGGAATTCATGGTGAGCGCGGTCGTGAAATCATGAACTTAACGACTGCTGATGAGTTAGTTCAGATACTGGCTAAAGCGATTGATGAGGATTTGCAGCCAGCGAAAGGACAGCGCGTGTTACTACATGTGAATGGCTTTGGGGCGACACCATTAATGGAGCTGTACCTAGTCTATGATATCGCTTCTCATTTTTTTGAGGAGCGTGATATAGAAATTGTGCGTTCACTGGTAGGCAACTACACCACATCACTGGATATGGCGGGTTGCTCTGTTACGCTAACATTGATGGATGACGAAATACTGCAGTATTGGGATGCACCTGTACATACGGCGGCATTACGTTGGGGGATTTAGTTTTTACTTAACTCATCAGCAATGACGCACAGAATAAGTTGTGATGTACGAGCGCCTGCATCGATGTGACCGCGGGCGCGTTCACCCAAAAATGATGCTCTTCCTTTTGTGGCCAGCATGTCTTTAGTTGATTGCATACCATGTGTAGCGGCTGTTTTCATATTACTTAGAACCGTCGCTTTGTCTGCATTTTGTTCAGCATCACTTTGCAATGATTGCATCACTGGAATCAGGGTATCCAGCATGGTTTTTTCACCGATATCGGCTTTTCCTCGTGCTTTTATTGACTCAACACCTACTGAGTAAATAGTGGAAACCGCTGTCAGATCCATATCTTGATCTTTAGCGGCTTTCCCCATACTCACAAACATGGAACCCAGCAATGAGCCTGATGCGCCACCCATAGTAGACATTAGAGTCATACCCATTTTCATGAATGCTGCTGACCAATCAAGTTGAATCAGTTCATCATTTTGCTTAGTCAACCCCTCAAGTCCACGTAATAGATTGGTGACATGGTCACCATCACCAATGGCTCGATCCAACGCAGAAATCTCCGCTTCATTGTTAAGTATTTCAGATTGAATTGCAGCGAGAAGAGTGGGGAGAAAAGTGGTATCAGTCATGTTTAGGCCAATGAGTTTATCGCAGAGCATAAAACTACTGAATCCATAGCATCAGGTCAACTGACAACCATCGTTTTATGTTTGCTTCGGAGGTAACGGGTGGATGGGTGGAATGATGTCGGCGTTCAATAATAAGCGTCCATACACCACACCTCGCAAGGTAATCATTTTGTCGGCGATCATGTTCAGGCGATTAGCTGGGCCTTGAACCAGAATGACTGACAGTGTGTTGGTATGGGTTAAATTGACATTGAGGTTACTGATGACCTCATCAATGTATTCATATTGCAGATCATGAAGACGTTTTTGCAGGCCGGGTACGGAATGATTGTAAACCAGATTAACGGTGCCGGTCATGACTGTATCACCCTGCTGGGCGCGATGTTCATTGATTTGTAAATTTATCATGTCACAAATAGCCTGAGAGCGACTTTCAAACCCCCGTTTACTGACCATTTCATCTAAACCTTCCAGCAGACTTTCAGGTAATGAGATACTGATACGACTGACTTTTTCTTTGCTCATGCGAACTCCTGAAGTTTGTCATCATTATTGTCTGGATGGACAAGACTATCACCCCGGCTAAAACCGGGGTGATGTCACCTTATTTTTAGAACAAGTGGCTATAGCGCTCCACTTCCCATGCACTAACCACAGTGTGGTATTCATTCCACTCAGCTTGTTTGTAACGAATAAATTCGTTTCTCAGCTCACTACCCAGGACTTCTTCCATAAACGGATCAGCAGCAAATGCCTGAATGGCTTCGTCCAGCGTTCTGGGTAAGAATTGAATGCCTAATTCCTCACGTTCTGCTTCAGTTAATTCATACAGATTACGTTCCTGAGGTTTACCAGGATCCAGGCCTTCTTTGATACCTTCTAGACCAGCTGCGAGCACCAGAGCGGCTGCAAGGTATGGATTGACAGCGCCATCGGCATTGCGTGATTCACAACGACCACCACCCATCGGCACCCGAACTGAGTTGGTACGGTTATTCGAGCCAAACGAGTTAAATACCGGTGCCCAAGTGAAGTAAGGCATATCACCCTGGCGAACCAGTCGTTTATATGAGTTTACAGTTGGCGCAAACACCGCACATAAAGCGGGCCCGTGTTTTAATACACCGGCAATGAACTGATAGCCTAATTTGGTTAAGCCGAGGCCATGCTCATCTTCTTCAGGTTTGCACTGGAAAAGATTGGCTCCAGTCTCCAAATCATAAAGCGACATATTAAAGTGAGCGCCTGTTCCAGTTTTATTTGAGAATGGTTTAGGCATGAATG
Organism: Methylophaga sp.; assembly: GCA_002706095.1. Taxonomy (GTDB): domain Bacteria; phylum Pseudomonadota; class Gammaproteobacteria; order Nitrosococcales; family Methylophagaceae; genus Methylophaga; species Methylophaga marina. The sequence goes on from PAJP01000016.1 coordinate 38,191, forward strand.
TCGCTAATAAATCTTCTTGTTTAGCATACTCTTTTGCCATCATCTTCAAGAAAGTAAAGCGATCGCAGCTGGTAATGGCATCAGCGTAGTTAAAGTCGAACTCGAACTGTGCATTGGCATCTTCATGATCGAAGGAGTAAAGCCCCCAACCCAGATCATCAATGCTGGTGGCCATTTTGTCTAACCAGCTAAAATTACTTAAAAAAGCGCGAGTGTCATAACAGGGTTTTTTCAATTTATCATCTGGATCAGGCACAGACAGGGTGCCATCTTCATTTTTCTTCACCAGGTAAACTTCTGCTTCAATACCCAGATTCATGCCATAACCGAGCTTTTTTGCTTGTTCCAGTACAGATTTGAGTAAAACACGAGTACTGAGCATATACGGTTTTTTGTATAGGGTATTATCGGCTGGCATCCAGGCAATTTCTGGTTGCCATGGTAGTTGAATAATATGATCTAAATCTGGCACAGAGGCGATTTCATCATCATTTGGCTGCTGTCCCAAACCATCGACAGCATAACCGGTATAAAGCTCTGAGCCATGTGCCATATGATGTAAATGCGAGAGCGGGACAACTTTACCTTTCGGTACGCCATGGATATCCACATACGTACCCATGCAGTATTTCACGCCTTTGCTTTTTAATTCTTCTTGTATTTTTCTGATTTCATCATCAGTTTTGATGTTAATCATGAGATTACCCTTCTTTGGTTAATGATTTATAAGAGAGACTGGTGGTAGCTTTGATCAAGCGGCGGTTGTTCCTTAATTGCTCTCATCACCAGTTGAGATAAGTCTTCACACATCCATGAAAAAAGTGCTTCACCCTCAGCTTTTGTTGCAGTGGAGGGTTTACCTGTCACGCCATTTAAACTGGTGCGATTGACAGGATGACTGAACACACAGCCATCAGTTCGGTCCGGATCATCTGCGTCAACTAATTTATCTTCACGCACTACCTCCGGGTGTAAGGCCATCATCAAAGCGGTTTCGGCTTGATTGGCATGCCAGTCTTCAGCATCGTCGTGATGGGCTTTGCGAACACGTTCCGAAATTTGAGCGGTGTGAACCAAGCCGATCATCAAATCATCATGACGTGCTCTGAGCATTTCCAAGGCGCAACGAAGTGGAGCGGCATTGGTCACATGGCCATTGATCAGTAACAGGCGTTTAATACCGGAAGAGGCTACCCAGTCACCGATATCGGAAATCACATCAATCAATGTTTTAGGATTGAGTGCCATCGTGCCTGGCCATCTTTTAGAATGACCGATAGAACAACCATAAGGCTGGGTGGGTAATAAAATAACCGGTGTCTGCTTTGCTACTTCTTTGCATAAGGTGTCAGCAATAGCCGAATCCATACCACAGCCCATATGTGGCCCATGCTGTTCGGTGGCACCTACAGGCAGTAAAGCGGTATCAACACCTTTTTTTACTGCCTCGGCAACTTCTTCCCATGTCATTTGTGCTAATTCATACATTAGAAAACGCTCCCAACTTCATCATTTACTGGCACCATGCGGACAAGGTTCAGGTGATCTTCATCATCATCCTGCTTGGGAGGGTGAATCAGTTCTTCCAGTCGTTTTTTAGTGGCGATAAATTCTGGTGATAAAAATTGATCTGGATTTCTAGGTTGAGGTACCGGTACTTCAATCACTTCTTGTACTTCGCCTGGATTGGCTTTTAGCACCAGAATGCGATCAGCTAGATAAATGGCTTCATCCAGATCGTGGGTAATGAAAAACACCGTCACATCAATGTTTTTCCATATCTCCATCAGATAAGCTTGCATTTTGCTGCGAGTTTGAGCATCAAGGGCTCCAAATGGCTCATCCATCAATAGCACTTTAGGTTTATTGGCTAAAGCTCTGGCAATGGCAACACGTTGCTTCATACCTCCTGAGAGTTGATGGGGGTAGCTGTTTTCAAAACGTGCTAAACCAATTAAGTCTATCCACTGTCTAGCTTCAGCTTCTGCTGTGCCTTTGTCATAGCCAGATTCACGTAGACCAAACATCACGTTCTGCTTGACGGTTAGCCATGGAAATAAGGTATAACCTTGGAATACCATGCCGCGTTCTGGCCCCGGTTTATCGACGACTTTGCCATCCAGTTTGACTTCACCTTCGGTGGCTTGCTCAAGGCCTGCCAGAATGCGAATCAGGGTGGATTTACCACAGCCTGATGGCCCAATCACACAAACAAACTCACGTTTATGAATGCTCAGATTGATATCTTTTAATGCGGTCACCGTGCCATGTCGGCTTTGGAAGGTTTTACTTAATCCTGTCACTTCCATGGTGACTGGACGTTTTTTGATGCGGGCAAAACGGTCTCGAACAGCATCTGACTGAACGCGATAATCGGGTAAGGTTGGTTCACTCATCTCGTGCTCCTAATTCGCTTTCTGCCAAGGGAAAAGACGACGTCCAAACCAGGCTAGTAATAAATCAATGGTCAGGCCTAAAATGCCGATCATCATGATGGCGGCGAAGACGTTGTCGAAGTTTTTGTAGCGTGCTTGTTGGGTGATAAACCAGGTAATACCTGAGCTGGTGCCAATTAATTCCGCCACAATCAAATAGGTCCAGGCCCAGCCAAGCAGGATGCGGGTGTCGCGGTATAAATCCGGCAAAATGCCAGGTAATACGATGCGAAATAGCATGGAGCGATTATTTGCGCCCAATGTTTGACCCGCTTCCAGTAAGGCTGGGTCCAGTTTTCGGGTGGTATTGGCGACGATCAAAACCTGCTGGAAAAAGGTACCGATAAAAATAATCGCAATTTTTGGCGCTTGATAAATCCCAAGAATCGCCACCGCCAATGCACCAAATGCTGGCGCAGGTAGGTAGCGGAAGAACTCGATAAAGGGTTCAAATAATCGAGAGAAAAAGTCATAGGTCCCAGCTAAGACGCCAAGGGGAATGCCTATGATGGATGACAAAAGGAATCCATAAAAAATAACCTGAATACTGCTCCATAGACTTTCGTGTAACCACAGCTCACTGCTACGTTTGGGTTCGGTGGTAAACGACGTATAGAAAGCGGTGACAACTTCATGTGGCGCGGGCAAGTAAATAGGGTTGGCCGGTATGCCTTCTGGTATGGCCTTGCCTGCTGCGGAAGCTTTGTCGAGTTCAGCATTAAAAACCGCTTTATCAACTAGCATTCCTTCACGAAAGTAACTCACAGAGCCGGATGAAGTGACTTCTACTTCCGGGTGCCAAATAAATGGGACATAGCTGACCAGACACCAAAGAAGAATGGGTAATACAAAACTGCTGATAGTCACTAATTGTCGACTACGTGGCTCAAGCGGTTTATTAACTGAAAAGAGTGACATAAACAGTACCTTTGCTATTTTCAGACAACACGATCCCCTGCCTGGTCATGACATAAAATTTCAGGAAGAGGGGGAGGCACCGGTTGATGACCGGTGCCTATTAGTCTTTTACTCGCCTAATAAAAGAGAAGGATCGATGTAATTATCGACAGTCTGTTTATCGGCATAGACCTTATTGTCGACATTGAATTGATCCGCAATTTCTGTTGAACCATAAAGCGAACCAAAGCCGTCTGCTTTTTTCATAAAGCCTTGAGCTTCTTCTTTAGTCAAAATCTTAGTACCATCGATAAAGGCTTTATACGCCTCGGGTTCAATACCAACGCGAGCAGCCATGATGCTGATGGCATCATCACGTGTTTTTGGATCATTGAGGTAATCAACCGCCATATACCAGGCATCGATAACTTTTTTCCATTCATCGCGATGAGTTGCCAAGCTTGATGGAGAAACAGCTAACACATCATAAATAAGACCAGGTTCATCGGCACTGGTGTAAATAGGTTTCGATCCTGGCACTAAATCTAATGCCTGACCTGAGTTTGGTTGCCAAGCCCCAATAGCTTCGACCTGGCCTGATGCCAAGACTTGTGGTGTTTCATTTGTGGGCACATTCACTAGTTCAACATCACTTTCAGTCATGCCGGCTTTTTCTAAACCGTTCAGCAATAATAAATGGTCCACAAAGCCGAGTTCGACGCCAACTTTTTTGCCTTTCAGATCGGTAATGGAGTTAATGCTGGGCGCACCCACAATCATATCGTTACCGTTACTGTAGTCATTGATCAAGATCATGACATTTTGGGCACCTGTGGCACCTGTGACTAGGGCGTCACCATTAGTCATCGTCACCGCATCTAACTGACCCGCAGCGAAGGCGTCCATGCTAGCGACGTAATCAAACCATTCAAACTGCACGTCCACTCCAACTTTATCGAACATTTTCTTTTCGATGGCGATTTCCCAAGCCACCCAACCTGGCCAATCGCTATAGCCAATTTTTAGTGGTTCTGCACTGGCATTAGCTGAAAGTAATAAACCTGCGAAAGCAGAAAGAAATAGTCTTTTTTTCATTTTAGATACCCCGGTTAGTATTACGATTTACCAATTTGGTAATACTCAGTTTTGCAGTAACTGTGCCAGACCATGGGGCCTTGTATGGTTAGGATAGAAAAGTTGCAATAAATGGATGAGGCAATATTGAAGTAAAACCAACAAAAATAAGGCTTTCAGCGGGTGATAGAAAATAGTAAGTGAAATGGTAGTAAGTGAAGATCTGATCTTATTGCAGAGTTTTACATCGGCTAATACCAGATGCTTATGCACTAAAAAGACACGTGAATTGATAAAAAGCCCCAAAAGTGCGCGCTGTTGTAGAAGCTAATTTGGAAATGATGTTATTAAATAGAAGAGGAGGTTGTGATCGCGAAAAGAAGAGTATAAAAAAAGCCCCAACCCGAAGGTTGAGGCTCTTTTATTAAGCTTTGAATCAATTCAAATGAATTGTTTCAGATTAGCTTACCAGCTGATGAAACCACCAACAGATAATACATCAACTTCATCATCAGATGATTGGTTGTGGTATTCAGTTTCCATTTGTGAGTATTCAGCAACCAATTTCAAGTTAGCTGTTACATCATGGTAGATACCAATAGTTGCCATAGAGTTAGTATCTAAGTCAGCAGCATCACCAAGGCTAGCGTTGGTGTTGTCTCTATCTAAAGTAGATTCACCGTAAGAAGCGGCAACAAATGTTTGGCCACCAAAACGGTAACCTAACTGTGCGTAGTAACCATCACCGTCACGTGCGCTACCATTTGTGTTGAAAGCGCCAGTGCCTAAACCGTTAACGCCTTGACCTTTGCTGTCATAGTAAGTAGCAACTGCTTCAAAACCACCGAAGATTAATTGACCACCAACAGTGTATGCATCAGAAGTTTCGCTACCTGTAGCATTGCTGTAACGAACGTCTTGAGTCATACCATCTAACCACAGTTTCATAGAACCGCCGTCAAATGCAGTAGCGTAGCTTAAAGATGCTTCATAACGAGCGTCTTTTTCAAAACCAGTACCAGTCGCTTGTAAAAAGTCATCAGAATCAGCAACAGCAATCGCTGCTTTGAAACCATTCATATCAGGAGTGGTGTAACGGATTTGTGAGCGCCAGTTAGCGTACTCATAACCCCAACCGATACGACCTAAAGAAGTTGTTCCAGTGTTTTGATCGCCAGCTGCTGTGACGCCAGTCGCACCTACACCGTATAAAGTTTGGTCTAACAGGATGTTGTTAGCTGCATAAAGGCCTAGACCTTTACCTAACATGATTTGACCAAATGAACCGTCAACAGTTGCAAATGCTTCACGTTGTTCCATAGCGTCGTTACCGCCTTGGTTTTCGTTGAAGTAGCTGCCATTGTTAGTTGATGGTGAGATAGAAACACGTGCTGCAACTTTAAGGCCATTGATTTCAGGCATTGCCACGTTAAAACCAAAGAATGTAGGTAACAGACCGTTAGCTACTTGTTGGTTGTTTTGATCGAAACCACCGTTAGCGCTGTCTTGGTCGCTAGCGATGAAGAACTGGTTGATGTTACCGTCAACGCTGAATTCGTAGCCGTTTTCACCACCGACAACGATTGTTGCGTTAGCTGCACCAGCAGCTGTTAATGCTGCTGCACCGACTAAAGAAGCCAGTGTTGATTTTTTTAATAATTTCATTCTGTTTCACCTTCTAATTGTTAACAGATTACTTTAAGTCTCTCTCGTAACCGGATATGTCTCGGTTGTTAGCTATTTTGCATATAAAAAAATCTAATGCAACACTTTTACAACAATTTTTTTTATTTTGACGAGAAAATCACATTTCTGTGTTTTTTTTACCACAGCGTTGGTGATGTCTGCTATGCGAAATAGCGGAATAATGCGTGATAGGTGTTGCTATGGGGATAAGAATTTATTGTGGAAATTATGCAACAAAAGTGACAGGCAATAAAAAACCCAGTTTCTTTTCAGAAGTCTGGGTTTTTTATAATTCGTGGTGGCTCGACCTGGAATCGAACCAGGGACACAGGGATTTTCAATCCCTTGCTCTACCAACTGAGCTATCGAGCCGATAAGGGTGCGTATTAAACCTTCTGACAGGTGTGATGTCAAGGGGAAATCATCATTAATTCTATTCCATACTTGTCCGCTTCAGTGGGGCATGCTCTAATGACCAGCTATTTTTATTGATTATTCAATGGATAACTGAATGTCGGCATCAAATAAGAAGTGGTTATGGGCATTGATCATTCTAACTGCTCTCGCGGTTATTTTCGTCGGGTCGTTTTGGGATAAATCGTGGAACGAGCGACTCGAAGAGTTGGTTTCCAGTCATCAGCAGTTTGAGGATGATGATGACAGTGAAGAGGAAGAGAATGCTAACCAGCCGCTCATCGTCACGCTAGCGGATGAAACGATTCCCTACGCGGGCATTGACACGCTCACACTACACAAAACGCTCTTGTTTCCTGAGTTTAAGGCTTATGCAGAAGTCGTGGATATCCGCGAACTGATTCAATGGCGTGCGCGATTAAATCAGCTACGATCGGCCGTCACGATTGCAAGCGTGACTGAAAAGGCAGACCGATTGGAGTGGGAAAGACTGAAGAAGCTGGCAAAGGGAACCGGCAGTGTGGCCAGTAAGAATGTGATCTATGCGGAAACCAGCTGGCGTGAAGCCAAGGCCAATCTTGACTCTGCGGCATTTCAGCTTGAAGACGCAAAAACAGAGTTGATTCAAAGCTGGGGTGAATCCATTGCGAACTGGGTTATGGATAAATCTTCGAAAGAGCTGGAAAGATTAATTAATCGTCATGACACATTATTAATGGTGACACTGCCTATCGAGTCATCGTTGCCAGCAGATGTGAATGTGATTCGAGTCTCTCGTGCGGGGGACCGCGCTTCTGCAAGAAAAGCTTATTTCGTTTCCCCAGCCTATGTCAGTGCAAAACAAATTCAGGGTGAAACGTATTATTTCCGAATTGCGACCGGCAAGCTTCGTTTAGGTATGCGTTTGGATGCCTGGATTCCAGAAAATAGTGATCCTGATTCAGGCTTTCATATTCCAGACGAGGCTATTGTCTGGTATTCGGGACAGCCTTGGGCTTACATCCAATTGAATGAAGCAAGCTACAAACGTATACCTTTAAGTGAGGGCAAGTTGGTCGCTGGCGGTATATTTACACAAAGCGAATTTGAGGAAGGTAATGAGGTCGTGATTTCAGGGGCTCAAATGTTGTTATCAGAAGAGTTCCGCTGGCAGATTCATGATGAGGACGATGATGATTAAATGCCGCTTCTGTTTTAGTCAGCTGATTAAGGTGAGTCTGCATGCTATCTAAAGTCGTTGCTTTTTCGGTACGCTTTCGTGGCGTGGTGGTCGCTCTGGCTTCGATGTTACTTATTTATGGTGTCTATAAGTTATCTAACTCCAGCTTAGATATTTTTCCAGAGTTCGCCCCTAAACAGGTCATCATTCAAACAGAAGCCCAAGGCCTAACGGCTGAGCAAGTAGAAGTCTTGGTGACGCAGCCTTTAGAAAACGCGCTGGGTGGTCTAGTGGGGATGGAATCAATCCGTTCTCAGTCTATACCCAGTCTTTCGGTGTTGACGCTAACCTTTTACGACAATACGGATATTTATCTGGACAGGCAGTTAGTATCTGAGCGCTTATTGGGGTTAAAAGAAGTCTTACCGGCTGGCGTGGGCGCTCCATTGATGGTGCCATTAGAATCCTCATCCGGCACGATTATGACCATAGGACTGACGTCTGATTCGCAAGACTTGATGACATTGCGCTCGCTTGTAGACTGGACATTGGCTCCCAGGTTGCTGAGCGTCGATGGCGTGGCAGATATTAATGTGTTTGGCGGTCATGAGCGTCAATTACAAATTCAGATAAAACCCGACAAATTAGCGAAATATGGTATTTCGATCGATGAAGTGACGACAGTCGCGCAGCAAGCTACCGGCATTATGGGCACCGGCTTTGTTGAAAACCAGAATCAACGAATGACCATTCAAGTCAGCGGACAACCGCTCAATGCCACACAGCTAGCCAAAGTTGTAGTGAGAAAAGAAGGTAATACTGTTCTGCGACTGGGTGATATTGCGTCTGTAAAAGAAGCGCCAGCACCAACCATTGGTGGTGCTGCTATCAGTGGTAAACCTGCCGTTGTGTTAATGGTCATTGGTCAATACAAAGCGAATACACTGGCAGTAACCGAAGGCATTGAGGCTGCTTTAGATGAGTTCAAAGATGGTTTCGGTGCTGAAGGCATTACCTTGCATGATGATTTATTCCGACCTGCAAACTATATCCAGACATCACTCGTCAATATCCAAGAACATTTGATGGTCGGTGGTGGACTGGTCATGCTGGTGCTGATTTTATTTTTATTTAATATCCGTACCGCTGTCATTTCAATGACGGCCATCCCTTTGTCTTTATTTGCAGCCATGATTGTCTTGCTGGAATTTGGCATCAATATCAATATTATGGTCCTGGGGGGGCTGGCCATCGCTCTCGGGGAAGTGGTCGATGATGCCATCATTGATACCGAAAATATTTTTCGTCGATTAAGGCAAAATGCCCTGCTAGCAGCACCTAAGCCCACCATGGAAGTGGTGTATGAAGCGTCAATGGAAGTAAGAAGTTCAGTGGTTTATGCCAGCTTTATTGTGATGCTGGTCTTTGTGCCATTATTGACATTAAGTGGGGTTGCCGGTCGTATGTTTGAGCCATTGGGTGAAGCTTATATTCTGGCCATTTTTGCCTCACTAGCCGTGGCATTGACGGTCACGCCAGCGCTTTGTCATATCTTGCTGACCCGAGCAGGAGATGTCAGTCATGACGAGCCACCCTTGATTCGAATGATCAAACCTATTTATGGTCGTGTGCTATCTGCGATAAGCCACTTTCCAAGACTAACCTTGCTTGGTGTTCTGGGTTTCTGCGTAGCGGGCTTATCGATATTACCCTTCTTAGGAGGCAGCTTTTTACCGGAACTTCGTGAAGGTCATTATATTATTCATACCGCGAGCGTACCAGGTACATCTATAGAAGAGTCGTTGCGAATAGGTGGTCGTATAGAGCAGCGGGTGGCGGAAATACCCGGTGTACGTTCAACCTCACAATGGGCGGGAAGAGCAGAACGTGGTGCCGATACGTTTGGCACACACTATAGTGAATATGAAGTGGATCTTGAGCCGATGGACGGGCCTTCTCAGCAGCGGATACTGGATGAAATTCGTGAAATATTAGAAGCGTTTCCCGGCGTGAACTCGGAGGTGAATACGTTTTTAACAGAACGTATTGATGAAACTATTTCTGGTTATACCTCACCCATTGTCGTCAATATATATGGCAAGAACCTAGATGCGTTGGACCAGACTGCACAAGAAGTGGCAGAAGTTATGAGGGATATTGATGGCGCCGCTGATGTTCAGCTTCGAGCCCCTCCCGGCGAACCACAGCTTGAAGTGCGGCTGGATTTAGACAAGCTGGCTTATTGGGGCTTGCGTCCTGCAGAAGTGATGCAGGCAGTGAGAACGGGGTTTGATGGGGCTGTTGTAGGCCAAGTCTATGAAGGCAATCAGGTGTTTGATGTGGTGGTTGTGTTACCTGAAGAACTGCGTAAACAACCTCAGCAGTTAAGAGCCTTACCCATACAGACGCCAGAAGGTGTGATGTTACGCTTACAGGACATTGCGGTGATTCAGCAGGTCTCGGGACGCCATATGATTCAGCATCGTGGGTCACAGCGTTTGCAAACGGTCACGGCTAATGTCACTGACCGTGATCTGAGTTCTTTTTTTGCTGAGCTGAAACAACGTGTACATGATGAAGTCGCTTTCACCGCAGATATCTATCCTGAGTTTACTGGTGCGGCAGTGGCACAAGCGCAGTCACGTGAGGATTTGATTGTGCATTCCACCTTGGCAGGCCTGGCTGTTTTGTTATTGCTTTACGTGGCCTTACAAAGCTTTCGCAATATGATATTGGTATTGATTAATTTACCGTTTTCTCTAGTCGGCGGTGTGCTGGCCGTGGTTTTAACCAACGGCGTGTTGTCGATTGGTTCATTAGTCGGTTTCGTGACGCTATTTGGTATCACATTGCGTAATGCCATTATGCTGGTGTCACATTACCAATACATGGTGACAGAAGAGGGCGCGGCCTGGAATCTGGATACTGCCATCCGAGGGGCACAAGAACGCTTACCATCAATACTCATTACGGCTTTGGTCACAGCGCTCGCCATGTTACCCATAGCGATAAACTCGGATAGCCCTGGCCGTGAGATTATGGGGCCGATGGCCAGTATTATTATCGGTGGTTTGATTTCTTCCACGGTATTAAATTTATTGGTATTGCCAAGTGTCATGCTTCGCTACGGACGATTCAAAACCAGCAGAGAAGCGCAGCTCTGAGCACCGATTAATCAAATGGAATTAAAAAGGCGATACCAATAATCAGTAACACCACGACAAAAAAAGCAATTTCTATAATCATCAGTGAATAGCAAAGGTTTGTGCTTGCTCATTGCGTTGATCGGCAAAGAACTGATAAATGTCTTTTAGCTCCTTAGAGGAGAAATGAATCAATATCAGTTGCTGTCCTGGGTAGATTAAATCTGGATTATGTCCCATCGTGCTGGTGGTGTAGTTATAGATATAGCTAGACTCCACTTTATTGTTTAACACCTTGCCAAGAAATGAGCTCAATCCGGTAGGTAGCGGTTCATCGGCATCAGCAGGAATGGTGACTCTGACTAAATCTTTATTGATACCTTCAAGTGCCAGACCCTGACGAAAACGTTGGATCAAGCCAGACTGAATAATCCCCCATAAACCTTGACGATCGGCCTCAGTCACACGATGCAGATAGAATAGAGCACTGTCCTCTAAACCACCCGATTTGACGATGTCGTTAACTGACAACTCGATAGAGCCTTTATCTATTTCCGCTTCAAGCAGGCGATCTTCAGGTAAATCTGATTGTGATAATTGGCCAATGGTCGTTTTCTTCTGTACATCTTGCTCAGTAATCACCGTAATAGGTGCACTTTTGTCGACATTATCAGCGTTGAGCAAATCAATAAGCGGCCGCTGTTGTCGACTGCCATCGGCTTGTTCAATAGTGACAAAGGTATTTTTATCTTCAGTAGTGTCATCAAGCGCTTGTAATGTCGTTTGTTGCTTTTCAGTTTCTGTGTATTTTATGGTGACTGGGGTGTCTGCGCTCAGACTTTTATCAGCAAGTAACTGACCGATGGTCGTCTCACGTTTTTCTATTTTGGGGATCACAATAGTGCCATCTTTCCGCACGAACTCACCTTGTTTGTCATTTAACGTCACGGCTTTACTACCCAGATGATCCACAAATTGTTCTGCTTCTTTTTCTATGATGGCTTGCTGATCTTCGGTAGGTGAGACAGGTTCAATAGTCACTTCTTCTATTTCTGGATCTTCGATTTCTATCGGTGGCGAAACCGTGTGTTCCGTGCGGGAGGGTTGTAAGTCTGCAAAGAGTAAATAGGCCAGACCCAGCAGTACCATTAAAGCTAGGATTGCAGGGACAAGGGATGGAACTGATCGGGCAGACTTAGCCATAAAATTTCTCTCTGGATTAGTGTCATTATTATTTAAGACGAGAATAAGCCAGTCAGTAAGGCGGGATCAAGTTTCTGATAGCAGTCTGTTTTATCGATTTTATTATTTAACACGCATTCAATAATAGATTTCGCCTGTTCAGGACTATGAACCGGGTTATCTGGTAATAACTGCATTAATGCATCTGTTATTAATGAGGCATGATCACTGTTTTCAGTTTCAAGTACAGTGGCTAAACGATGAACCAATTCTGGAAGGCCGACTTGTGATAACAGAAAGGGGATACGTTTAATGGTCAGAGTCTCATTGTCGGTTTCAAACTCAATACCGAACGCAGATAAATCTGTTTTATAGCGTTGGAATTGGCCGATTTGAGCAGTAGAAATAGGCAAGCGTACAGGCACTAAAATCGGTCTGGAGGTCAGGTTTTTCTGATCAATCGCTTGTTTAAGTTGTTGCTGGCGAATCTTTTTGTCTGCTCGTTGAAGATCAATCAATGCTGGCTCTGGCGTATTCAGAACCATAAACCGGCCATGTAAGATTGAGGCTGATGACCAATTAATGGTCTCAGGTAATGACTTAACAGCTTTAGCCTTGTCTACAGATGTGCTTTCTGCCTGATAAGTTGACGCCTGCTCATTCACCTGTTCGGAATCTGGCAAACTTAACTCTGTCTGGAGCTTATCTGGTGCCGGTGTTTCTGCTATAGCCTCCTGAATGGCTTTGTTTATCAGGCCGTGAATCAAACGTGCATCTCTAAAACGGACTTCATGTTTAGTCGGGTGTACATTGACATCCACTCGGTCCAGAGGCATGTTCAAATACAGCACGTATGCCGCCTGACGTCCGGGTGGAAGCCGATCTCCATAGGCTTGGCGTATGGCATGATTAATCACCCGATCTTTGATGACACGACCATTAATAAAAAAGTATTGCACATCAGTTTGAGCGCGATGGGCGGAGGCTTTACTCACCCAGCCTGATAAATGAATATCTTCAAAGGATTGTTCTAGATAGTTGGCCTGACGAACAAAAGCCTGACCACAGATTTTTGCCAGTCGTTGAGGATATAAATCGGCTGATTTGAGTGCGGGTAGTTTGATATAACTTTGCTCATCAAAGCGTGCACTGAACCCAATATCAAATCGACTCAAAGCGAGTCGATAGAAAGTTGTCATTAGATGATGAAGCTCTGTTTTATCACTTCGCAGAAAGCGGCGACGCGCGGGCAAATTAAAAAAGAGCTCTGCTACGCTCACGGTTGTCCCATCAGGATGAGCAGCAGGTTCCGGCTCTAGCTTATCGGATCGCACTTGCCAGGCACATGGCTGTTCTGCTTGTTTTGACGTGAGACTCAAACGTGTGACAGAGGCAATACTGGGTAAGGCTTCACCGCGAAACCCCAAGCTGCCAATCACACTGAGTTGTTCGCTACTATGTAATTTACTGGTGGCATGCCGGCTTAAGGCAAGTGCTAAATCATCAGGATGAATGCCAGCGCCGTTATCAGTGACTTTTATAAGCTGATTGCCCGCACCCTCGATCACGATATCTACTTGAGTTGCACCTGCATCAATACTGTTTTCAACGAGCTCCTTAAGTACTGAAGCTGGACGCTCAACTACTTCGCCAGCAGCAATTTGGTTGGCTAGGTGAAGAGGTAGGGCGTGAATTCTGGTCGCGTTCATACGCTAAAGTTTAACGTATGAGCGGCAAGAGGTTTAGGGGATTTTTAATACATCGCCAACGTGAATTTCGGAGGAAGCCAGATTATTCACCGATTTGATATCGGCCATCTTCACGCGATAACGCTGAGCAATCATGCTCAGAGTATCACCGCGACTGACAATATGTTGTTGTGGCAGGCTAGTGCCGGGAATCGGGTTTTGTTGGAAATAATTACGAATGCCGACCATCATGGCGTGAGCCAATTTATTCTGATGACTAGCATTTTTGAGTTTCCTTTCCTCTTCTGGATTAGAAATAAAGGCTGTTTCGACCAGAATAGAGGGGATATCAGGCGATTTGAGCACCACAAAAGCAGCGGATTCGACGTGTTTTTTGTGAACATGACCGACACGTTTAAGACCTGACAAGACAGTCTGACCGACTTCCAAACTGCCCTCCAAGCTGGCTGTTTGAGACAGATCAAGTAAGACCGACGCCAATAAATCATCCTTATCTTCCAGGCTGATGCCTCCGGCTAAATCAGCCGCATTTTCTCTGTCTGCAAGAATCTGCGCTGCTTCACTACTCGCACCACGACTGGATAAAACATAGACAGACGATCCTCGGGCTTTGCGATTGGTGAAAGCGTCAGCATGGATGGAAATGAACATGTCAGCACCGTTTTCCCGAGCGCGGCGGATACGCTGTCGCAAACTGATAAATACATCACTGTCTCGGGTTAAATACGAACGCATTCCAGGCTCTTGATCCACTAGTTTGGCCAGTCGTTTTCCGATAGCGAGCACCACGTCTTTCTCTTTAGTGCCGTGAGCACCTACTGCGCCAGAATCCTGACCACCATGTCCAGGATCAATGGCTACAACAATATCTCTACGCGGTAGAATTTTATTGGTTTTGATGACTTTTTGTTCTTGTTCAACCTTATTCTGAGCAGCCTCCGAAGGCGTGTTCAAGGCTTCTTCTTTGACTTCAGCAATAGATTGTTTGAGCTGTTTCTGTGTGTACAGAAGATCAACCACTAAGCGGTTAGGGTAGTTTTTCTGCGGTGGTAGCGTTTGGGTTTGGTATTTCACCTCATGGGCTAAATCCAATACCACGCGTAATGTATTTTGATCATAGGCGGCATAGCGCACGGCTTTTATTGGGGTATTTATCAACGATGGAATCGTCAACTTATCACGTTGTTGAAAGCCTTTTAAGTCAATGACCAGACGATCGGGGTTGGCTAAAGTAAATGCGTTGTAACTGACTTTGTTATCAAGATCAAATACTAAGCGTGCACTCTGATTATCTGAAGACACGCGCAGACCTTGAATGGCATCAGCCCATGTTGGCGCTGTAAAAAATAGCAGAAAAAAACTTAGTAGGAGACGGACCATCTCAACACCCTTATGATCACTTGGCCGTTATTTTCTCTTTGCTTAAAATTAAAATCAAGTTTTCTTTCTAAATAAATGAGATACAAGGGAAAGTTGAACTATTTGTGAAGTTTTCCACAGACTTCTTCACCCAAAGCTGTCATTGCTTGAATCTCTACCTGTCTTCCGGTTGATTGGTACGATAAGTGAATCATCAGGTCGGGCGCTGGTAAAAAATCCTGACCGCGTTGCGCCCATTCAATCAATGATATGGCATTGTTATGAAAGTAATCATCGATACCCATAAATTCAAGCTCACCGGGATCGCTGAGACGATATAAATCAAAGTGGTAAATATCCCTGTGATCAAGCTGGTAGTGTTCAACAAGAGTATAGGTGGGACTTTTGACATTACCCTGATGCCCAAGCGCTTGCACAAAGCCTCTGGTGAAGGTCGTTTTTCCTGCGCCCAGTTCACCTTCTAGATGAATGGTGAAGAGCTTGTCAGGCATCAGCATGGCAAGGTCTCTACCCAGGCTGAGGGTCGCTTGTTCGTTATCAAGATATCTATGCACGTTCTTTTCTTATTTTAAATTCAACAGATGACGAAGATGAGGTAATAAGTCTAATGCGAGTAATCCCCGTTCTCCATGTTCTTTGGCTGCTCTGTCAGCGGCCATGCCATGAAGTATGACACCAAGACTGGCAGCATCAAAGAGTGACATTTTCTGTGCAAGTAAGCCACCGATAATACCGGTCAATGCATCGCCCATTCCCCCACTTGCCATACCAGGATTGCCTACCGTTGATACTAGTGTGGTGCTGCCATCACAAATCAATGACCCTGATCCTTTAAGCACAACAACTCCCCCGTATTTTTGCTGAATAAGTTTCACAGCATGAAAGCGGTCTGCTTCTATTTCACTGCTGCTCATACCCAACAATCTGCCTGCTTCACCAGGATGAGGCGTCAGAATCCAGTTTGATTTGTAAACAGGACGCTGACTGAGTAAATTTAGGGCATCTGCATCCATGACCATCGGTTTTTCTACTTCGAGAAGTGAATTAAACATGGGGGTAGACCAAGTATCTTGACCTAAACCCGGGCCAAAACTTATTACTGAGGCTTTCTCTAATAACTTTGCTAAATCAGTCGCTGAATCTATTGCGCTCACCATTAATTCAGGACGGTCAAGATTCAGCCAGTGAGCATGCTCAGGATGTGTAGCAACACTGATAAGTCCTGCTCCAGTACGGGCTCCAGATTCAGCACAAATTCTCGCAGCACCTGACATGCCACGATTGCCACCCACGACCAGTAAATGACCAAAGTCCCCTTTATGAGCTGAACGCGCTCTTGGTTTTAATTGTGGTTTATAGTGCTCGAAGCGGGCGAGTTGGCTTGATGTAGGTAATGTTTTATATAGGCTCTCTGGTGTTTCTAAATCATCAAAATAAATGCGTCCGCTATAGTGTGGACCGTCTCCCGTGAACAAGCCTTGGTTCAATCCCAGAAAGCTCACGGTGATATCCGCTTTCACAGCGATGCCCATGACTTTTCCGGTATCCGCATTAAGGCCTGAGGCGATATCGATCGATAAAATGCGAGCCTGAACCGTGTTATTGATGGCGGCGATAGCTTCTGCATAATGACTTGTTACAGGGCGATCCAAGCCTGTACCGAACAGCGCGTCAACAATGACATCGGTCTCCGCAACTTGATCACTAAAAGCTTGAGGCTTATGACCTGTACTTAAAAAGCCTTGTCTCGCATGGGCGGCTTCATCACTCATTTTATCAGGCTGACCCAGCTCGATAAGGTCGACAAGGAAACCTTTATTAATCGCCTGATGAGCAAGGTCATACCCATCCCCACCGTTATTCCCTGCTCCGCAAAATACGGTGATATGTTTGGCTTGTGGCCAAGACCTCATCAAAATATCCAGTGCGGCTTTTGCTGCACGAGACATGAGTTCGCTACCGCTAATGTGATGGTCTTCAATGATGGTGCGATCAATTTCACGTGTTTGCGCGGCAGTATATAAACGATCCGGCAAGATGTGCATAAGTCGATCCCCTCTAATTCAATCCCGACAGCTTATAATAGGTTTATGGACAAACAAAACACTGACATCGAATGGCAGGATTTTATCTTACGTATGCAACGTTGGGCGCGTTCGCTGGGATTTCAGGCGCTGGGTGTCACTGATCTTGATTTGTCAGAGGCAGATCAGCGATTACAAAACTGGCTGGAAAAAGGCTTTCATGGTGACATGGGCTTTATGGAAAAGCATGGTAGTAAACGGACTCACCCAGCCCAATTAGTTGAAGGCACAGTCAGTATTATCAGTGTCAGAATGGATTATTGGCCGGGAGAAGCAGCCGAGCCCTGGTCCGTGCTTGATGATGATGAGAAAGCCTTTATTTCCCGTTATGCTTTGGGTCGTGATTATCATAAATTGATGCGAAAACGCCTGGCCAAACTTGCCCAGCACATTCAAAAAGAAGTCGGCGAGTTTGGTTATCGTGTTTTTACAGATAGTGCACCGGTGATGGAAAAAGCAATCGCGGAAAAAGCTGGGCTGGGGTGGATAGGCAAACACAGCAATGTGCTAAATCGTGATCATGGCTCATACTTTTTCCTGGGTGAAATTTATACCGACCTACCATTGCCACCAACACCGTCAGTAACCGCTCACTGCGGTAGCTGTACCGCCTGTATCGATATTTGCCCAACACGAGCCATTGTAGCGCCCTATGAAGTCGATGCACGTCGATGTATTTCTTACTTAACCATTGAATTGCGCGGTTCGATTCCGGAAGAGTTCAGACCTTTAATGGGTAACCGGATTTATGGCTGTGATGATTGCCAGTTGGTCTGTCCATGGAATAAGTATGCTCAGGCGACCACAGAGTCAGACTATTCACCCCGAGAGGGCTTAGATGCGCCGCAGCTTGTTGATTTGTTTCTGTGGTCTGAGCAAACCTTTTTGTCACGCCTGGAAGGGAGTCCTATCCGGCGAATTGGCTATGACTGCTGGTTACGAAATATTGCTGTTGCTCTGGGTAATGCCAAAACCAGTCCGTCAGTCATTGAGGCATTAATGACTCGTTCAAATCAGGTGTCAGATATGGTCCAAGAGCATATTGATTGGGCATTACAGCAGCATAAGATGTCATAAAGCTGTCATTGATACACTTTACACTCAGCGTGTTTTTGACTGCTGAGAAGTTAAGTGAAGTTATCGTTTGTATCCCGCCTGATTAGTTTTGTTATTGTTTTTGCACTCATATTATCGGCTGTTGTTGCTGTCTGGGGTTGGTATCAACTCGATAAGCCTTATCAAATCACTCAGGAATTTAAGCAATATCGAAATGTGTTTGATATTGATACACGTATTTTGCTGGAACGTTATTTAGCCTCGGGCCAGGCCAATTTACTTCAGGATGCAGAAAATCAGCTCGATGCAATGAAAACAAAAACGTTTGACTGGCTGAGTGAGTCGGATAATACAGCCATACAGAGTGGTATCGATGCATTGCAGTCAGAAGTTCAACAAGTGCGCTCTGCAGGCAAACTTTCAGCTAATCCTCAAACCTTGTTAATGAATAACGAGCGGGAACGTAACGGTGACTTACTGAGCTTGAATCGTTATGCAGAAAAAGCACAATCTACCCCAGCCTGGCAGATTGCGGATTTTCTTCAGAAGCTGGTGGATCTTGAGCATAGCCTGAATCAAATCTCTTTATATCGACAGCGATATCTTGAGACCCAGGATAAAGCGATTGAGAAAACCTTATTGGACGAAAATCAGCATTTCGCAGAGTTGGTTAAGCAACTGGAAGCCATGCCGCGATTTGGTATCTACACAGAGGTAGATGAAGAGGCATTAATCCCACAAGAGCCCGATGAGATCGGCGATCTCAGTATTGCTTCTTTACATAGCCTGACTCAGCGTTACGAAAAAGAAATCCGCAATACCCAGGCCATGCAGCAACAAGTCATGGCAAGCAGAGAAGACTTGAATCAAGAAATGCTGGCTTTTCAAGCGATGCTGGCTGACTATGAGAGCAAAATTAGCCAGATAAAGGCGGATATTACGCAACGCTTGCAGTGGTTAGTATTGCTGGCACTTGTCTTTATTATCCCTGCGCTTTGTCTACAGTTTGTCATGCAAAATCGTTTGATGCGTTTTTTGCTCAAACTTGATGGCTTTTTTAAAGCCATGCTTGGTGGTCATTATCAGCAGAGTTTGACTTCTGAACTGGCTTTTAGTGAGACCAACTCCGTTGTCGAGGCAGCACTTCACTTGCAGCAGTATCTCGGCGATTTGATTGATAAATTAGACCATCAGGCGCAAACGTTGATTAACGCCAGTCGAACCTTGCAAGAGGAGTCCGAAGCTACTTCGACACTGACGCAACAGCAACAACATACGACTGATCAGGTGGCTACCGCCGTTATGCAGTTATCATATTCATTTAAGGAGGTCGCCAATAACGCGACAGATGCATCAGAGTTTGCTGGGCAAGCAAACGAAGCCACATATTCTGCTCGGCATAAGCTCAGCCTGGCATCAACGGCGACACAACAACTTGCTACGGATTTACTTGATGCAGAAACGGTTATTCATCGTCTTGAACAAAATAGTCAAAATATTCAGTCTGTACTGGAAGTCATTCAGGGTGTGGCAGAACAAACCAATTTATTAGCATTAAATGCGGCTATTGAGGCCGCCAGAGCCGGTGAACATGGCAGAGGTTTTGCCGTTGTGGCAGACGAAGTTCGATTGTTGGCATCGAGAACCACTGAATCAACGGAAGAAATTAAAGCGATTATTGAGCAACTCGCTACTTCCGGTGTGGAGGCGACCAGTATTGTTGGTCGCCAAAGTGCTGCCGCAAAACGTTGCGCAGCACAGACCGATGAAGCGAATCTCGCCATGGCACCCGTTGTTTCGGCAATGGATAATATTACGCAAATGAATTCATCGATTGCTACGGCTACGCAACAGCAAACGGCGACCGTTGATGACATTGCCCGCGCGGCAGAGCAGATTAAATCAAGTTCAATTGATGTGAATCAACATATTGTGGGTATTGGTCAGTCTGGAAGAGGCTTAACGACTATCAGTGAAGAGCTGAAACTATTAGTGGTGGCCTTAAAGCAGTGATCAGGATATAGGTTGAGCAGCCAATGGCAGTTCAAACCAAAAGGTTGAACCAAGCTGTTCTTTACTTTGATAACCAATTCGTCCACCCATTGCTTCAATGAGTTTTTTGGTGATAACCAGGCCTACACCACTGCCTTCTGTTGTCGAATTTTCTTGCCCTAATCGAGAAAAACTAGAAAACAATAATTGCTGATTTTCATGGGAAATACCTGGCCCGGTATCAATCACCAGCACACGAAGTGAATCTGTCTGCTTTTTATATTCCAACATTAAACTGCCTTCCGGTCGGTTATATTTGATGGCATTACTCAACAAATTAATCAGGATTTGTTTTAAGCGCATAGGATCAGCATTGACATAAACCTTGGGATCGTCGGCGATAAAGAGTTTGATTTGTTTCTGCCTCGCTAAGCTATCCACCAGTGACAGACAATCTGTGACGGTGTTGCCCATATGGGTGGGCTTTAATTTTAAATCCAGGTGACCACTTTCCACTTTTGCCAGATCAAGCACCTGATTAACTAATGTTAGTAGGTGCTTACTTGCTTTCATGATGTGGTCAAGGCTCTCGGCCTGTTGCGAATGCGGGGGCGATTTTGGATCCGTTCTGAGTAATTGTGTAAAACCCAATATGGCATTCAGAGGGGTTCTTAACTCATGGCTCATACTGGATAAAAACTCTGTCTTGGCCCGATTGGCCGTTTCAGCGAGTTCTTTTGCTTGTTGAAGCGCAGAGGTCTGTTGTTGAAGTATTTTGGTTAAATAGAGTGACTGCCAATACTCTGCGTTAGCACGAGATGCTTGTATCAGCAAAAAAATCATATACGAAATCAGTCCAAATAAAATACTCACTGTACTCAGGTTCCATTTGAGCATGGTTGATACGATGATGGGCAGAAAAATCATGCATAAATACATTCGAGCCAGCTTTTTCCAGATAAACAGGCTAGTCAATGCACCTGCACCTATACCAATGGTAAACATCAGTACGACCATATTAGTAAATAAGGTTTGATACAGGTAGAGGCAAACCGCGACGTAAATACCCCAAGTCAGAGCTGAGAAAAAGAACACCACAAAAAGCTGTTTTAGTTTCATGTCTACAGCATGTGGTGTGTTCAGGATGGAGAAGACAACGTACAGGCGGCATAAAAAGAGGAGGCCCATCAACCCAAATAAAAAATAGGTAAAAAAGGGGGCATCATTCATGATCGGCGAATAATAGGCGGAAATAAGCAGAGCTAAAAACACGATCAGGCCGCCGGATATAGTGCGTTTGGCCAGATCTTTTGCCGCTTGTTGCTTAACTTGTTTTAAGGCATCTGAGTCCAGCTCTGGCAGAGCGGGATCAACATAGCCGTGTGATTCGCCATAGAACATCAGCGAATCATATGTCAATTTCGACGAATTTCAAATACTTAAAAAGCGTCTCCGCTGTCTACTTCAATGAGTCGAATGCAGAGATCGCCTCTTGTCTGGCTTTTTTGTAATCTATGATTGGTTCAGGGTAATCACATTCTTTTCGTTGTGCCGAGCTTGGTGCATGTATCTGTTTTGCTGAAAGAGACTTTAACTCTGGTACAAAGCGTCGAATAAATTCACCATCAGGATCAAACTTTTCAGATTGCCGCTGAGGATTAAATACTCTGAAATACGGGGCAGCATCACAACCTGTGGAGGCACTCCATTGCCAGCCACCATTATTTGCCGCAAACTCACCATCAATCAGGGTTTGCATGAAATATTTTTCCCCTTTGCGCCAGTCGATAAACAAAAGTTTGGTTAAAAAACTGGCCGCAACCATGCGTAAGCGGTTATGCATCCAGCCGGTTTGATTTAATTGGCGCATGGCCGCATCCACAATCGGAAAGCCCGTTTTGCCTTCACACCAGGCCTCAAATGCCGATTCGCTGTCATTCCAGACCAGATTTTCCGTTTCTGGTTTGAAGGGCTTTTCTTTATTAAGATCGGGGAAATGCGTGAGTAATTGTCGGTAAAAGTCACGCCAAGCTAATTCTCTTAGCCAGTCATTATCCTGCCAGTGCAGATTCTGCTCCGCGCAATAATATTGAATAGTATGTAGAAGGCGTCTCGGACCCAAACGACCCATCGCTAGATACGGTGACAGAGTGCTGGTCGCCGGTGTGGCTGGCATGTCACGCTTTTCTGGGTAGGCTTTAAGTTTTTTCTGACAAAACTGCTGTAGCTTTTGCAGGATGTCTGATTCTTCAGCCAGCCATAGATCTTCGCGATAGTCGCCAGCCCAGTCAGGCTTTATATCGTTGACTTTTATCGGCTTACCTTGCTTTTCTGGTTCATCAAATGGAGGGCGTGCCCGGTCTTCAAGAATCGTACGCCAACGACGATAGTAGGGAGTAAATACCTTATAAGGTTCGTCCTGTTGAGTCAGTACTGGAATCGGTACAAGCAGATCAGACTCAAGGGCATGACATTCGATATGGTTGGCTAATAAAGTCTGTCCAACCTGTTCATCACGTCTGCACTCATCCAAGGCGGTTTCTTGCTGAAACCAGACAGACTCAATCTTATTTTCTTCACAAAACTGACTTAAAGCAGCGGGGACATCAACAAAATAATCCACCTCTAACAGCGTGAATTGAATGCCTTTCTTGGCGAGGCTTTGATTTAAATCATTCAGTGAGGCTGCTTTCAAACCAAGTTTGGCGTCAGATTCATTATGTTGCAGCCATTGTTTGGGTGTCGCAATAAACAAAACCTGAATATCGCCACGCTGCTGTGCTAAAGCGAAGGCAGGATTATCATCTAAACGTAGAGCATTTCTTAACCAGACTAAATGTGATGCTGACATTAGGTGTCCTTATGCTTTTTGTCGATATGCTGAAATAACCATGCGGCTCGTTCACGGATGGCGTGTTGTTCTGTGTGTGATTTTTTTTCCCAGTTTTTTGCTTGCATCGCCAGACGTGGGTTGTGACTAATGAGGTCATTATGCTGATCGATAAAATACCAATACAAGGTGGTAAAAGGGCAGGCTTTATCACCAGAAGCCTGTTTTGGGTCGAATGGACAATGCTGACAGTAGTTTGACATGCGGTTGATATAAGCACCGCTGGCAATATAGGGTTTACTGCCGACAATACCGCCATCAGCGTATTGACTCATACCTAGCGTGTTCGGCACTTCTACCCAACTGACGGCATCAACGTACATGCCCAGATACCATTGATGAATGTGTTTGGGGTCGACTTGCCACAACAGAGCAAATAAGCCCGTTACCATAAGCCGCTGAATGTGATGCCCGTAACCATAATCAATGACTTGTTTTAAGGCTTGATGCAAACAATGCATATCCGTATCTGCTGTCCAGTAAAACGCAGGTAAATCACGTTTGGCGTTCAGCGCATTAAACTGAAGCCAATCTTTTCGATGTGCCCAATATAAGCCCCTGACATATTCTCGCCAGCCCAATATTTGTCGAATAAAACCTTCTACCGCGTTGAGAGGTGCTTTGTTTTTTTGATAAACCTCTTCTGCAGCATCGATCACTTCCTGCGGATCTAACAGTTTAAGGTTTAAGCTGGCCGATAAGCGCGCGTGATATAAAAAAGGCTGATCCGTCCACATGGCATCTTGGTAATCGCCGAATGAAGGCAGATAGTGGTCGATAAAATGACGTAATTGAATCAACGCCTGGCGACGAGTAACTGGCCAGTTAAACGTATCGAGCTTGCCTGGCAGTTGTGAGAAGTGTTTCTCTACGATGTCGATAACATCCTGTGTGATGTCATCGACAGAATAGTTTGGATTCTCTTTGATTGGGTCTGGACCATGTTTCGCAAAGCTTTGCCGGTTCGATTTATCAAAATTCCATTGCCCGCCAGTGGGTTTGTCCTGCTCCATCAGAATGTGGCGTGACTCACGTAAATGGCGATACCAGTATTCCATGGTGGGTTTTTTACGTTGTTTTAACCACTGACTGAACTCGCCACGTTTGGCGATGAAATGTTTGTCTTCTAACCAGTCTATCTTTAAACGATGTTGTTTTACGATGTGTTCAATTTCCTGCATAACCAGATAATCGCCAGGTAATACGCAACGTATTTCCGTAATGTCGTGCTGATTAAATGTATGAGTTAAAACCTCGGAAAACGAGTTGAAGCCATCCGTGATGCGATAATAGATGACATCAAACGCTTTTTTTTCTATCTCTTTAGCAAAGTGCCGCATGGCAGAGAGGAAGATAACGGTTCTGTTTTTATTCGATGCTGGCTGCAGAGAGGCTTGAGCGACTTCTGCCATCCAGAAAATATCAGTGGTTTTATCAACACCTTGCCAGATAAGGCTATTCCAATTGAGTTGGTCGCCTAGAATGATATTCAGCCTCACCCGTGTTACCCCCAACTATTCATGGAAACACTGGCTGAATTTTCCAGAGGATGAGTCCTGAGATAGGGAAAGTGACTCAGTTTCGTAGGGGCCAGGAAGCGTAATAAAATTTTATAGGTATCAATATCAAAGAAGATCGAATCCTGCGGCTGCTTCAACAACCGGGTGTTTGGCGTGTTATGACTGTCTACCTGTCCCAGATAACACCATTGATCGATAAGATGAAAATGACTATCGACGCCGTTGTTCATTGGAGATTGTTCTTCCACAATAATTGGCGTTGACCATGGCCATTGCTGATTTTTGATGTGGGTCAAGGCCATATCGACACGTAGATTATAAAGCTTTGCTTGCTCTTTACCACAACAGGCACCGAGACATTTTTTTAGCTGATAACTAAAACAAGGGCCGGATGCTTTCTTTTCTATGTGGCAGAGACGTTGGCATAGTTTGTATTGAGAGATGAGGTCTAATAACTTGGTTTGTGCTTGTTTTTTACTGCGAAACAGCCCGTATTTGCTAGTAATATCAGAAGCATCCCTCATATCAGCCAGCATAATATCTAATTCAGCATAGCCGTCTTTGTTAAGCGTTTTGTTGATTTGATACAGTTTTTTTATTTTGGTTTGGCGTCGGTTGTAACGCGGCGAAGTTTGTTTGATGTAGCTGTTTTCCAATAACTGAGCGCCAAAATCAGAGGGTGTTTCAATCCAATCGATATGATGTAACTGCTGGCTGATATCAAGTTCTTTGTGATGCCGATGATCTGCTGAAAAATGGCTGAGTACACGCTCCTTAATATTGACAGATTTACCGATGTAGAGCAGTGTGCCGCCTTCATCATAGAACTGATAAATACCCGGCTTTTCGGGTAATTTCTGTATAAGCGTATTATCAAGATGGCTCGGTAGGCTGGGTCGTTTTAATATATCGGCAATTGTCTGCTGGATGACTGCTGCATCGATTTGTTGTTGGATGAGAGTGAAATACGTCAGAATAACTTCCGTATCAGCCATTGCTCGATGCCGATCTTTCACGGCAATCTGATGGCGCTGGATGATTTTATCCAGGCTATGCCCTTGATGTTGAGGGAAAAGTCGTCGGCTGAGTTTTACCGAGCACAGTGTTTTGGCTGAATAATCATAGCCTGCGCATTTAAATTCCTGCTTGAGAAAACTGTAGTCAAAACGGGCATTGTGAGCAACCAGAATAACGTTTTTCAGACGTTGGTATAAGGATTCTGCTATATCCTCAAAGGCGGGAGCATCAGCCACCATCTCATCATCGATGCCTGTGATTTTGTGAATCCATGGTGGGATGGGACGCCCAGGATTAATTAAGCTTTGCCAGCGCGACTGAACTTCACCGTCTTTAATCTCAATCAGTCCTATTTCAGTAATGCGATCCCGACTGGCCCGACCACCGGTGGTTTCACAGTCCAATAAAATCATGTGCTCAGGGAAACAAGTCAACTTAGTCATGATGCGAGACGGATGAACGGGTATGTCGACGACAGCGTTGTGAACAATAGACGACATTATCCCAATTTCGCTGCCATTTTTTACGCCATGTAAACGGCCTTTGACAGATAGGACAAATTTTGACGGGGAGTGTGGCTTTGGTGTGTGTCACAACTATTCACTAAATAATTTCACAGATAGCTTGTCGTGCTATCTGTGAAATCAATGTGAACAGCTTATTCTGCTTCAGGAAGCTTAATAAAGAGTTCGCGGTAATGTTCTAATTCGCGAATAGAGTCTTTGATGTCATCCATAGCAAGATGTGATGAACGTTTTTTAAAACTTTTTTCGACCTTAGGAGCCCAGCGTCGAGCCAGTTCTTTAAGGCTGCTGACATCAAGGTTGCGGTAATGAAAATAGGCTTCCAGATCAGGCATGCATCGAGCCAGGAATCGGCGATCCTGACAGATGCTGTTTCCGCACATTGGCGAGACACCAGCAGGAACGTATTTTTTCAGAAATTCAATGGTCTGTTGTTCAGCATCCGCTTCATTAAGTGTGCTGTTACGAACACGCTCAACCAAACCGGATTTGCCATGCTGGCGGGTATTCCACTCATCCATGCCATCAAGAATAGCATCGTCTTGATGAATGGCTAATATCGGGCCTTCTGCTAACACATTGAGATGTGCATCTGTCACAATGGTGGCTATTTCAATGATATAGTCATTATTAGTATCAAGACCGGTCATTTCCAGATCGATCCAGATGAGATTGTTTTTACTTTTGGCCATGGGCTCCGTCTTTTTTTTGAGTTGGACTTAGACTGGTTGAACTTACTTGCCTGTGATTGTATCAAAGGCTACTCTGCATGACATTTTATAAAGATTCAAATTGGATAGATATTTATGAACGAATTTAGCTGGATATTTTTAGCGGCTTTGTTTTTGATGACAGCAACTGAACTCTGGTTATCAATGCGTCAAGGTAAACATGTTCAGGCGCATCGTAATAAAGTGCCAAAAGCATTTGAAGAACAGATTAGTCTTAGCGCTCACCAAAAAGCGGCAGATTATACTGTGGCAAAAGGTCGCTTTGGTCGCAAAGAAAATGTCTATGGCGTGATTATCCTGCTGGCATGGACATTTGGCGGTGGTCTGTCCTTACTCTCGACAGCTTGGGATGGACTGGGTCTATCGCCCATGCTGACCGGCATATTATTCCTATTGAGCTTTATTGTCATTGGTTCATTATTAGACTTACCATTTTCTTATTACAGAACATTTGTTTTAGAGGATAAGTTTGGTTTCAACCGTAATACCCCGGCTCTGTTCTTCTCTGACTTTATTAAACAAACATTGTTGACCCTTATCATGGGTGCCTTATTGATTTGGATCGCCTTGTGGATGATGCAAAGTACAGGTGAATTCTGGTGGCTGTATCTTTGGGCGGCTTGGATTGGCTTTGCCTTGTTTATGATGTGGGCTTATCCTGCCTTTATTGCCCCTTTGTTCAATAAATTTACGCCACTGGAGGATGCCAATTTACAGCAACGTGTGGAAAATTTATTAGCCCGGTGTGGTTTCAAAAGCCAAGGTATTTTTGTGATGGATGGTTCACGTCGCAGCGGTCATGGCAACGCTTACTTCACAGGACTGGGAAGTAATAAACGCATTGTTTTCTTCGATACTTTACTCAACACCTTAAATGAAGACCAAATTGAAGCTGTATTAGCGCACGAGTTGGGCCATTTCCGTCGCAAGCATGTGGTCAAAAATATGGTGGTGATGGCTGTGATTAGTTTGATTGGTCTGGCATTGCTGGGCTGGGCATCAAATCAGACCTGGTTCTATGAAGGCTTGGGGGTTAGCCAGCAGTCGAATGCTATGGCACTTGCCTTGTTCATGTTAGTCATCCCCGTATTTATGTTCTTTTTACACCCACTGATGACATCCTTGTCTCGTAAATATGAGTATGAAGCCGATGCCTATGCTGCCTCGGTATCAAGTGCAGATGATCTGATCGCGGCATTGGTGGCGTTATATAAAGAAAATGCCAGTACCTTAACTCCGGATCCACTGGTTTCTGCTGTTTATGATTCGCATCCTCCGGCGGCTATGCGGATTGCTCACTTACAAACGAACTCTGCCTGATATGTTGCAAAAAACAGTGACCTTTTTTGGCGGACTGGTGTTATGCACTATCGTGCATGCCAATGGTAAACAGTTGCATGATGCTGCTTGCTTGCAGTGTCATGCATCATTGAGCGGTGGTGATGCATACCAGTTATACAGCCGAGATGAGAAAAATATTAAAAGTATAGCCGCGCTTGAGAAGCGTGTTTCGTATTGTGCTAAAGCAGCTGATGTTAGCTGGAATGAGCAACAAAAACGCGCGGTGGTTGATTATTTAAATTCGACTTTTTATCACCTTAAATAAAATTCACTTGATTACGGCCGTCTGCTTTTGAACGATAAAGCGCCTGATCAGCACGTTCAATCAAACTAATCGGTGTATCGTTGTTTTGATAAGTGCTGATGCCTGCAGACACTGTCACTTGTCCGATAGACTCATGGCTGCCTTTTTTCTTCAGGCGGCTTGCCGCAAATTTCTCACGAATCTTTTCCGTGATCATAAAGGTCTCTTCGAGACTGCAATGAACAAATAGCATAGCCAATTCTTCACCGCCAAAGCGAGCCGCAATATGAATGTCATTAGAGTGACTTTTTAATAGTGAGGCAAAAAACTGCAGGACTTTATCACCCAGTAAATGTCCAAAACTGTCATTCAGCCGTTTGAACTTATCGATATCGAATAAAACAAGACTAAACGCATGACCTTTGCTACATAGCTTTTGAAGCTCATTATCAAAAGCTCCCCGATTAAGCAGCCCCGTTAGACTATCTGTTCTTGCCATTTCTTTAACAGCTTCCAACTCTTGTCTGAGTTTCATTATCTCTTCTGTTGAGCGCGTCAATTCAGTCTTTAGCTCACCACTGCTATTGGTAATTTGTTGGGTATTGGTCAAGATCTGGCTGACCAGCGTTTTTAGTTCATCAATATCATTACAGCTTTCAAGTTTTACCTGGCTTTGAGTGAGGCCTTCATTACATTCTGAGGCTGCAGCTTCAACTCTACTGATATTTTCCAGCGTATTATCAACAACCAGCTTCAGCCCATTATTCGTATTACTGAGACGTTCAGGCATGCCCATCAGCACATATTTCTCATAAAGATATTGTGTCACTTCCGGGGTAATGGGGTCATTTTTCTTTAAACGGGTATCAATGCTGTTCACCAAATCCTGATTGTCACCTGACACATATTCGTACCAGACGGCATAGTTCACGGGGGTGATCGGCGTCTGGTAACGATTAGCCAGTAATAAGCTCTGACGAAGATTTTCTGAGGCTTGTTGAAACGCGTGTTGATAAACAGGGGGGAACGATAAAGTTTTGCTCACTTGCTATATTCCATGTTGGCAACTCTTTAGAAGAATTCACTAATTTGTTAATTAAATCAAGTATCTCGTGGTCGTTTACTGCACCACCAGACAAAGCACGCCAGTAGAACGGTGATGAAGGGTAAAACAGTTAAGATCGTTTTGCTGGATAACATTAGCTGAGCTGCGATAAACGTCACAATCAGACAAGCTATCATCACGAGATTTTGGATCCAATTATTACCTGCCAATACAGTGCCGAGTATTCGCTTAGGAGAATGTGACTGTATAAGCGCATTGAGCGGAATAATAAATAGGCCACCAAATAAACCAAAGCAGAAAATTGAGACTGCAAATGCCGAGACGGAACTCAGTGTAGGGATAATAAAAAGAATAATACTCATACCTATCGCACCCAAAGGTATGAGAGAGGTTTTTATCAGGCCATGCTTGCCTGTACCTGCCAATAACGAACCGACGACAATGCCAATGCCTGAGCAAGCCAATAAGCCTTGAATTATCATCGTACTATTTTCAGCCAATACCATTTTTGCAAAGGCAGGAAATACGGCGAGAAATGTTTGCGAAATTCCCCAAAAGAATGACAGCCCCAATACGGAGTACCAAATAACCGGATTGGTATATAAGTTTTTCACATTTGTTTTTAGCAAATAACCTTTGATGTAATCTTTCCAGGGAAACCGTGTGAAATCAGTCGACTTATTTCTATCAGTCAATCGGCAAGCGAGGCGCCACTCTACAATAGATAGAATCACCAACAACCAACCTGCCGGGGCGATATGACGCAGTAACGAAACCTCATCATGATATGGCTGGTCTATCAACAACCATTCAAACAACACGGTAAAAACAATAATTCCACTCAAGATGGCAACAATCGTCGTCGCTTGAATAAAGCCATTGGCTGCGGATAAATGCTTGTCACCACCAAGTTGCCGTATATAACCATACTTGGCGGGAGAATAGAGCGCACTTTGAATGGCCAGTATTAACGTCATGAAAAAGGCAAATAAAAACCAGCCCTGATAGTAAGCTAGCGTAATCAACAAGGTAATGATGATGGCTGAGAAAGCCGATGCTTTCATGATGAAAGGTTTGGAAAAACGATCAGAAAGATAGCCGGCCGGGCTGAATAAGAAAATAAAGGGTAAGAGAATGAGTCCATTCACAATCGCCGTCAACGCCACCTGCGTTTGATCATCATATATCTTAAAAATCGTGTTCTGAATGATGATTTTATGGCCCAAATCCACCATGGCATTAATAAAAGCGACGGCAATAAAGCTCATAAAGCCCGGTAATTTTACCGTGCTTAATAAGGAAGAATGTTTCAAATGGTTAGTCGTCCTTTAACCTGACGGCAAGGACATCACAATGAGCATGATGTAATACGGCATTAGCCGTTGACCCTAATAGACGCTTAAAACCATGTCGGCCATGTGAGCCAACAATAATCAGATCAACATTATTCTCATCAGCCACACGGACAATATCATGTCCCGGTGTTCCCAATTCAACCCACTGTTGTGAAGCCGGAATGGATAATTTTTCAGCCAATGCCGCCAGTTGTTTTTTCCCTGATTCTAACAAGGCATCACGCATATCAATATCAACACTGATCATCGGTTCATAAGCAAAATCAGTTAAAGGGAAATCTTCGATAATGTGGCAAATACTGAGCTTTGCCTGATGTTGTTCAGCAAGTTCTTGTGCTTTTGCACTAATCAGATCTTTTTGTTTTGAAAAGTCAGTTGCAATCAAAATATGCTGATATTTCATGTCTATTCCCTCATGAAAAAGGGGGCTGGTCAGCCCCCTCATCGTATTATTTAATCATTATCCAAAAAACGTTCGGCATCTAATGCCGCCATACATCCAGCTCCCGCCGACGTAATCGCTTGACGGTAAATAGGATCGGATACATCACCTGCAGCAAACACGCCTGGCACGCTGGTTTGTGTTCCTTTTTTAAGGATGATGTAGTCATGTTCCATTTCTAACTGGCCTTTGAATATGCCGGTGTTAGGCTGATGACCAATCGCAATAAAGACACCAAGTACAGGAACCTCCTGTGTTGAGCCATCTTCCGTGCTTTTCACACGAATACCGGTGACACCAGACTCATTACCAATGACTTCGTCCAACGTGTGATTCCACAAGATTTCTACATTACCTTCTTCTGCTTTTTTCAGCAGTTTATTGGACAAAATCTTTTCAGAGCGGAACGAGTCACGGCGGTGAATGACGGTGACTTTCGAAGCAATATTGGACAGGTATAAAGCTTCTTCAACAGCGGTATTACCACCACCGACAACAGCGACGTGTTGACCTTTATAAAAGAAACCATCACAGGTTGCACAGGCAGACACACCACGACCTTTAAAGGCCTCTTCCGACTCCATACCTAAATATTTGGCTGATGCACCTGTCGCAATAATCAAGGCATCTGCCGTATATTCACCTGCATCACCGATTAAACGGAACGGGCGCTGACTTAAATCTGTGGTGTGGATATGATCAAAGATAATATCTGTACCAAAACGTTCCGCATGGCGCTGCATACGCTGCATCAGTTCTGGGCCCTGTACACCTTCATCATCACCTGGCCAATTGTCGACATCGGTAGTGGTGGTTAGCTGTCCACCTTGTTCGATACCGGTAATTAATACAGGCTCTAATGCTGCTCTAGCAGCATAAACCGCGGCAGTATATCCCGCTGGACCTGAGCCTAAAATCAGTAAACGACAGTGTTTGCTGTCTGCCATAAGTGGAGCCTCCAAGAGAGTTATCAGATATCTATAGTTAGAGTAACCATTGCGATGATTTTGGACAAGCATCTAACTTCAAAAGCTGTGTTAAAATCAAGCGTTAATTTATTGGCAGGGTTGGAAATATCACAGTGGCACAGTCGACACGTGTAAATGACAAGCAGAAACAAGAACTCAACTCTGGCGCAGTCGGCTTCCGTCTGCGTGAGGCAGCACTGATTTTGTCAGTCGCATTAGCGGCATACTTACTCTTGTCTTTATGGTCATATCAACCTACCGACCCTGGTTGGTCAACGACCGGAACAGATGACATCATTGCCAATAGTGGTGGCATAGTTGGCGCTTGGTTAGCTGATGCTCTGCTCTATGGCTTTGGTTTTCCCGCCTATCTATCACCATTAATGATTGGTTTCAGTGGCTGGTTATTGTTTAGCTGGGGAAAGCGCGCTGATACAGAAGATGCTCTGCATTTCTGGGTATTAAAAATGGTCGGCTTATTGATGGCTCTGGCTGCAGCCAGTGGTCTGTCTACTCTTAGTCTGAGCGACTATGCCGCACTGTTACCTCTCGGGGCTGGTGGTGTGTTAGGTGAAGTGGTTGGGCATGGTTTTGAGTCGGTATTTGGCGCTTCTGGCACCAGTTTGTTATTGCTGGCGGTCCTACTCACTGGGGTCACGCTTTTCACCGGGCTATCCTGGTTGATGGTGATTGATAAGTTAGGAGCGATGGCCATGATCGTGGCTATTCATGTGGCCCGCTGGGTGCGTGAAATCAAGGAAGAGTTGGAAGCCAAGCGTACTCGTCAAAAACGGGAAGAGACTTTTCATCAGGAAAAAGAAAAGTTACAGCACAAGGCAAAAGTGCGCATTGAGCCAGTCTTAGAGAAAAAAGAGCCAAGCAAGCGCGAAGAAAAAGAAAAACAAGTGCCATTGTTTGAAACACCAGATGCGCCAGGTATGCCAGCATTAGCTTTATTAGATATGGCTCAACCGAGTAAGCAGGCCTATAGCGAAGACGTCTTGCAAGCCATGTCTCGACAAGTCGAGCTGAAACTAAAAGACTTTGGCGTAGACGTTCAGGTTGTAGAAGTTCAGCCGGGCCCTGTGGTCACCCGGTTTGAATTGCAACCGGCTCCTGGCATTAAAGTCAGTCGTATCAGTGGCCTTGCTAAAGACTTAGCAAGAGCGCTATCCATCAGTAGTGTTCGTATCGTTGAAGTCATTCCGGGTAAACCTGTTGTGGGTCTAGAAATCCCTAATGAGAGTCGTGAAATTGTTCGTCTTCGTGAAATTCTGGCCTGTGATGAATACGAGAATAGCAAATCATTGCTAATGATGGCGCTGGGTAAAGATATTGCTGGCCGTCCAGTAGTCGCTAACTTAGAAAAAATGCCTCACTTACTGGTGGCAGGGACGACTGGCTCAGGTAAATCGGTGGCCGTAAATGCGATGATTCTGAGTTTGCTGTACAAGGCAACACCAGAAGATGTACGTATGATCATGGTCGATCCAAAAATGCTGGAGCTGTCGGTTTATGAAGATATTCCACATTTATTAGCGCCAGTTGTAACGGATATGAAAGAAGCCGCTAATGCTCTGCGTTGGTGTGTTGCTGAGATGGAGCGTCGTTATCCATTAATGGCTGCTTTAGGCGTGCGTAATATCGCTGGTTATAACAAAAAAGTCAGAGAGGCGATTGAACGCGGTGAGCCAATTAAAGATCCAACAATTGAGGTGGAGCCGGGTGAAGTTGGGCCCACTTTAGAGCCACTCCCTTTTATCGTTGTGATTATCGATGAGCTTGCTGACATGATGATGGTGGTTGGTAAACAAGTTGAAGAGCTGATTGCACGTTTGGCGCAAAAAGCACGGGCATCAGGGATTCATCTTATCTTGGCGACACAACGACCTTCTGTTGACGTTATCACCGGGTTAATTAAAGCCAATATTCCGACACGTATGGCTTTCCAAGTGTCTTCGCGAATTGATTCTCGAACCATTCTTGATCAAATGGGGGCTGAGCAGCTGCTAGGGCAGGGCGATATGCTCTATTTACCTCCGGGGAGTGGACTGCCTGAACGTGTCCATGGTGCATTTGTGGATGACCATGAAGTCCATAATGTTGTTGAGCATTTAAAGAAAAATTCACAGCCTAACTATCTTGAAGAAATTACCCAAGATCAGAGCAGTGATGACGGCGATGGTGGTATCGGTGACCCAAGTGAT
This sequence comes from Methylophaga sp., assembly GCA_002706095.1. Lineage (GTDB taxonomy): Bacteria > Pseudomonadota > Gammaproteobacteria > Nitrosococcales > Methylophagaceae > Methylophaga > Methylophaga marina. Next base: position 72,707 of record PAJP01000016.1, read on the forward strand.
GCAGAGTCAGATCCGCTCTATGATCAGGCTGTGCAAATCGTCGTCGAAAGTCGCCGGGCATCGGTTTCAGGAATCCAGCGCAGACTGAAAATCGGTTATAACCGGGCTGCACGTATCGTAGAGGCTATGGAAGCAGCTGGCGTTGTTTCTGCCATGCAGGGTAATGGTAGCCGTGAAGTTCTGGCACCCCCGCCACGCGATTAAATCAGGAACCAGGCTGACAAACTGGAGTCAGTAAAACATGCAATTTATCTTTCGGAGTCATTGAATGACCATAAAAAAATTAGCACAAGGCTTTTTGCTGTTGTTGCTTCCTGTTGTTGCCATGGCAGATATGAGCGGCACAGAAAAGCTCAACCATTTTGTCAAACAGGTGAATACATTTCAGGCTCACTTTGAACAAACCGTTTTGGATCCTGATGGCAATTTAGTTGAACAGGCCCAAGGTCAGTTTCAATTGGCAAGACCTGGCAAGTTTCGTTGGGATTACAATGACCCATACCCTCAGCATATCGTGGCTGATGGTATGAATGTTTGGTTCTATGATGTGGACTTAGAACAAGTTACCGTGAAGGCGCAAAACGAAGCGTTAGAAGATACGCCTGCAACCTTATTATCAGGACAAGCTTTACCCGAAGATAGCTACAATATTCGTAACTTAAAATCGGATGATGGCTTAACCTGGGTGGAGTTAACGCCAAAACAGAGCAGCAGTAACTTTCAATCCGTTATGCTGGCTTTTAATCAAGATGAATTACAGCAAATGATCATGCGTGACAGCTTCGACCAAAGAACACGTTTGATGTTCACTCAGGTGAAAATTAATCCGACATTTAAAAAAGACACGTTTAAATTTAGTGCGCCTGAAGGCATAGATATTGTAGGTGAAGCGCAACAGTGAGTTTGTTTGATCAAGTTGATGACTTAGCTGGGCGTCCGTTAGCGGATCGTATGCGTCCAAAGACGCTTGACCAGTATATCGGGCAGACACATTTGTTGGGAGCGGGTAAGCCATTGCGTCAGGCGATTGCTTCAGGTCATCCGCATTCAATGATCTTCTGGGGGCCACCCGGTACTGGTAAAACCACTCTAGCTAAACTCATCGCAGGTTATTGTGATGCTGAGTTTATTACTATCTCAGCTGTGTTGGCGGGGGTGAAAGAGGTCCGAGCGGCAGTTGCACGTGCTCAGCAGTTATTGCAGGAGCGTGGTCGTAGAACCATGCTGTTTGTGGATGAAGTGCACCGTTTTAATAAATCTCAGCAAGATGCATTTTTACCTTATGTTGAAGATGGTACTTTTACCTTTATTGGCGCTACTACAGAAAATCCTTCCTTTGAATTAAATAATGCCTTGCTCTCACGAGCCAGGGTGTATGTGCTCAAATCCTTAGAGGCTGAAGATTTACGCCAAATCATTGATAGAGCCATGTCAGATGAGGAGTTAGGGTTGGCCGACAGAGGCATTGAGGTGGGCGAGACTTTGCGAGATCAATTAGCACAAACTGCTGATGGTGATGGCCGCAGAGTGTTAAATCTACTTGAAATAGCCGTCGATTTGGCCGATAGCAAAGGTCAGAAAGCCGTCGATGAGCATGATCTTGCTGAAGTGTTATCCGGCACGATTCGACGCTTTGATAAAGGCGGTGAAGCTTTTTACGATCAAATTTCAGCACTTCATAAATCCGTGCGAGGCTCAGCGCCTGATGCTGCACTCTATTGGCTGTGCCGAATGCTGGATGGCGGTTGCGATCCTGTTTACCTGATGCGAAGAGTGGTTAGAATGGCGGCTGAAGATATCGGTAATGCTGATCCCAGAGGCTTACGTATCGCTCTCGATGCCTGGGAAAGCTTTGACAAACTCGGTAGTCCGGAAGGCGAACTGGCGATAGCTCAAGCAGTTGTTTATCTAGCCTGTGCCCCCAAAAGTAATGCGGTGTATACCGCCTTTAAAGCGGCCATGCATGATGCCAAAGCACATGGTTCGGCTGAAGTACCGGTACATCTAAGAAATGCGCCCACCAAATTGATGAAAGAATTAGGGTATGGCAGAGAATACCGTTATGCTCATGATGAACCCGATGCTTATGCTGTGGGGGAAACCTACTTCCCAGAATCAATGCGCGAACGTGAATACTATCAACCCGTGAATCGTGGTCTTGAAATAAAAATAGCTGAAAAACTAGACAGGTTAAGAGCCATGGATAAGCAGGCCCGTCAAAAATAATCTAGCTGTTAACGTAAAGATCATAGCGAGTATTTTTACTCTGAATACTGGCACTTGGCTTCTGATTACCAACAAACTCAGCACCTTTGGGACGTTTCACTACGACTCGTCGTAGAGCTACGTGTCTGGCCACAGTGAGTAATTCTGCACTATGTGTATCCGGTCCAATTAGTTGGTGTAGTGCCTGCATCTCTTTTTTAACTAATGCCGATTTATCCCGACTGGGATACATAGGATCCATATAAATGACATCCGGCTGCTCCTGCACTGTCGATAAAAAATCAATAGCATTAGCATAATGGATGGTCATTCGTTGTGTAATAACTTTTACTTCGGGAGCCATCTCCTGCTGTTGTAAGGCATCTTCGATGAGCAAACTTATCACCTGGCTTTGCTCAAGCATAGTGACCGTGCTGCCTAGGGAGGCTAGGACAAAAGCATCTCTGGCAAAGCCTGCGGTAGCATCAATAATGCTTGGGATATGGCCTTGTTTCATGCCAACAGCTTTGGCTAGTGGCTGACCTTTACCACCACCAAATTTACGCCGGTGATCATACTTGCCTGATGTGAAATCGATAAAAACAGGATTACCGATATCAGGTATCTGAAGACTCAAACGGTGCTCTTCAATCAATAATTGTACTAATGACTTATCAATAACCTTGATTGGAACGGAGAGTCTTTTTTCGAGGGACTGTGCTCGTGGCAGTGCTTGCGTGTTTACTGCCACGAGACTATCTAATGCGTTATTCAACGGTCGTAATAAATTGTCCAAAGGAACGAGGGCCTTTGCCTGTTTTGATTGAATTGATAACTTTTTCTGTTTTAGTGTCAATGACAGAAACGGTGTTATCACCCCAGTTGACAGCATAAAGCTGTGAACCATCGGCACTAATATCAATGCCTTCAGGTGTGTCTTCAATGTCGATTGTGTTGCTGACGTCAAAAGAGGTCGTGTCAACGACAGAGATGGTGGCCTCATCTTGGTTAATAACGTAGAGTTTTTTATTATCTTTGCTGACAACAGCGCAGTATGGCCAGTCACCGACTTGAATTGTCTCAACAACTTTTGCTGTGTTGGTATCGATGGCTGTGACATTGCTACTTTTGACATTCACACTATAAACGCGTGAGCCATCTGGTGAAATCGCCAGCCCGAATGGTGACTCTCCAACCTCAATTGTATGCGTCACTTGATCATTGCTCAGGTCAATAAATGACACTGTGTTATCGTCACGATTGGAAACGTAAAGACGCTGGTTTTCTTCATCAATAACCAGGCCGGCAGGGGATTTGCCTACTGCAATCGTATCTATCAACTCGCCAGAATCAGGATTAATGATACGAATATTATTTTCATACCAGTCTGCTACATAGACGCGTGTACCACTTTTAGAGGCGGTTACACCGACTGGTCCAGGTCCGACTTTGATTTGACGTGTTTCCGTTAATGACTTTAGGTCAAGCACTGAAATCGTTTGTCCATCGGGATTGGTAACAAAAGCCATATCATGGTGCGGGCTCACACTGATGCCGGCAGGGTGCTCACCTACTGGAATCGTTTTGATAACCGTCTGAGTGCTTAAATCTATGACGCTGACAGTACTGGAGAGCTGATTAGTGATTAGAGCATATTCAGTCTTATCATCAGCACAGGCAGATAAAGTGAAAACGACTGTAAGAAAAAAGGCGACTCTAAGAGCCGCCTTTTGAATATTTTTGAAACACATGATGGAATTATTTTTCCAGCATTGTTTTCAGGTTGTTCAGACCCGATGTGTAAACACCTTTAACAGCGTTAACCGCATCTTCATCACTTTGGCCTTCTGGAACAGGTGGGTTATCCATGAAAGAACGGTAAAACTTACCTTTCCATGTGACTTCTGAACCACCATCTTTTGCTTTAACTGATAACCAAGATTTGTAGTTGTTTACTGGTAGTGTGTAGTAAGGTGTATCTTTACTATTGTATGTAATTGTTTTGATAACGCTCATATCTTCGATCTTGTAGATCATCATCATTTTTTCGTTATCTAGTTTTTGCAACTCTTCAGTGATGGTTGGGTGACCTTCACCTTTTAAAGTCAGCTTACGTTGCTTATCACTTAACATTTCAACGCTCGCAACAGCTGGATGCCACTTGTCAATTGCTGTGAAATCACCCAGAACAGCCCAAACTTTTTCAGGAGAGGCGTTAATAAGTACTGTTTCTTTAACTGACTGTCGTGTTGGACCATGAGCGCTGGCTACCATTGGTAACAGTGCAACTGCTATGGCAAAAAACTGCAATAATTTTTTCATTATTTCTATCTCCGTTTTTTAATAAATCCGACAGTGACGTTAACAAAGCCATCCTGAACACAGTCTGAACAAATGTCATCGAACACATATCACCATAAGTTGGACTGCACACTCTAGCGGAAGTATCTAATATTTTCCACATGGATATTTGACTTAGTCATACATATTAATGAAAATTAACCCCCTTTATGTCTAACTCAACAAGCGGAGAAGCCTGTGCCACTGATAAAAATCAGGGACTTGCACTTTTATCGTGGTGATCGAGCCATCTTTGATGGCGTGAATATCGATATCGAACGCGGTAAAGTGACTGCGATTATGGGCCCGAGTGGTACCGGCAAGACAACGTTACTTAAGCTGATTGGTGGCCAACTTCGACCAGATAAAGGCACGATAGAAGTCGATGGTCAGAATGTTCACAAGTTGTCACATTCTGAACTCTACGAACTCCGAAAACGAATGGGAATGCTGTTTCAAAGCGGTGCGCTACTAACAGATATCAATGTATTTGATAATGTCGCTTTCCCACTCCGTGAGCACACCAACCTGCCAGAGTCCATGATTCGCGATCTTGTTCTGATGAAGTTGCAAGCTGTAGGGCTTCGTAATGCACGTCATCTTTCGCCTAATGAATTATCAGGCGGTATGGCAAGACGCGTTGCCCTTGCTCGTGCAATCGCTCTCGAGCCGATGATGATTATGTATGACGAACCTTTTACCGGTCAGGACCCTATCTCAATGGGGACGCTGGTGAATTTGATTCATCGTATGAATGACGCCATGAAGTTGACGAGTATTGTCGTCTCTCACGATGTAGCCGAAACGGCTGAAATTGCTGATTACATCTATCTTATGTCGGCAGGCAAAATTATCGAACATGGTTCACCGGCACAACTGGAACGCTCAGGTTCAGAATGGGTTAAGCAGTTTATGCAGGGCTTACCAGATGGGCCCGTACCCTTCCATTACGGCGGCCCGGACTTTGCTGAGGACTTACTCAACCCTGAGGACAATGCATGATAAATTATATTCGAGGCCTTGGTCGTTGGGGACTAGGTCTATTCGAGCGGCTGGGACGTGCCCACATTTTATTGGCTTCAATGATCGCTGGCATTCCTGGTTTGTTCTTGCGGTTTTCCCTTGTTATCCAGCAGCTGTTTTCGATTGGCGTACTCTCTGTCATGCTCATCGTCATTTCTGGCTTGTTTGTTGGTATGGTTTTGGGGCTGCAAGGGTATAATACGCTTGTTGATTTCGGTGCCGAAGAGTCACTGGGTGTCATGGTTTCTCTGTCTCTAGTGCGTGAACTCGGTCCTGTGGTGACAGCATTACTCTTTGCTGGACGTGCAGGCTCAGCCTTGACTGCAGAAATAGGCTTAATGAAAAGTACAGAACAGTTATCAGGCATGGAAATGATGGCTGTTGATCCTGTGAAACGAATTATTGCTCCCCGTTTTTTTGCCGGGGTCATTTCAATGCCTTTACTGGCTGCCATCTTCAGTGCCGTCGGTGTACTAGGTGGTTTTCTGGTTGGACATGGTCTGTTAGGCGTTGATGACGGCGCTTTTTGGTCGCAGATGCAGGCAAAAACAGATTTATACGAAGATATTTTTAACGGCGTTATCAAAAGTATTGTTTTTGGTTTCGTTGTGACATGGATTGCCTTATTTGAAGGGTATGATGCTATGCCCACATCAGAAGGTGTGGGGAGAGCGACAACTCGTACAGTAGTACATTCAGCCTTTGCCATTTTGGGGCTGGACTTTGTACTGACTGCGTTGATGTTTGGAGATTAGAGAGAATGATGCAGAGTAAAAGTACTGAAATTACTGTTGGAATGTTTGTCGCGGCGGGTATTGCAGCATTGTTTATGTTGGCAATGAAAGTCAGCAATTTGGGAGATTTAACAGAAGAAAGTGGGTATGAACTCATCGCTGAGTTTGAAAATATTGGTGGTTTGAAAGTGCGTTCCCCTGTCACTATGGCGGGAGTCAGAGTGGGGCGTGTGACCAACATTACGCTTGATCCTCAAACGTTTGATGCCAAAGTGACGCTCAATATGTATCCACAGTTTGATAATATTCCACTCGATACCTCTGCCAGTATCTATACGTCTGGTTTATTAGGTGAGCAGTATATTGGTCTCGTTGCCGGTGCTGAAGATGAATCTTTAAAAAATGGTGATGTCATAACCCTGACTCAACCCGCACTTGTGTTAGAACAGGTTATCGGCCAATTTTTGTACAGTAAAGCTGAAGGCGAATAAATGAACATTTACAAAATCATGAGCAAATCACTGTTATCTCTGATCACATGTTTTTTCTTGGCTACAAGTTTGCTTGTTTCAGCGGAGAATATGTCTGAACCTCAAACGCTAGTAAAAAATGCATCCGATAAAATGCTCAAAGCGTTAGAAGATAACCAAGCTGAGCTTGAGAAAAGTCCTGAGAAAATCTATTCATTGGTTGAAGATATTCTCATGCCATATTTTGACTTTGAAAAAATGTCTAAATTAGCTCTAGGAAAAAACTGGCGTCAACTGGATAAAGAACAACGCGTTCAATTTGTTGAAGAGTTTCGCCTGCTATTGATTAGAACTTACTCGACAGCCATGCTTGAATATACAAACGAAGAGATTCGTTTATTACCTTTCCGTGATGATGTATCCAGGAAACGTGTTACTGTTCCTATGGAAGTCATTCAGCCTGCCGGTCCATCCATTCCAATGGCGCTATCACTTTTTCAAAATGATAGCAGTGAGTGGAAAGTTTACGATGTGAAGATTGATGGCATCAGTTTAGTGACCAATTATCGTTCAAGCTTTGCTACAGAGATTCGTAACAAAGGCGTTGACAGCCTTATCAGTGATTTAGCTGAACGTAATGCAAAATTGAAATCATGAGTAAACCGTTCGCTATCAAATATGATGATGCCAGCAAAGCTTTCTTGGTATCTGGTCCAGTCACACTGGACTCAGCAAAAGAAGCCTTAATAAAAACAAAAGGTGTTTTTGATTCGGTGTCAGACATCGAAGTCGACTTGCAGGGAGTCACCGAGTCAGACAGTGCAGGATTGGCACTTCTTCTTGATTGGATGAGAGCCGCAAAAAATGCCAACAAGCCCATCACATTCAAGCACCTGCCTGAACAGATGGACGCGATTGCCAAGGCCTCAGGCCTGGATGAATTGTTGCCCCTAAAATAAAGTTGAAAGTTATAACTCATGAAAGCATCTGATATTAAAGAAATGATTGAAGCGGGTTTATCTGATGCTGATGTACAGGTATTTGGTGACGATGGACAGCATTTTGATGCGCGCGTTGTGTGCCCGTCATTTGCTGGAAAGACCTTAGTACAACAGCACAAAATGGTGAAAGAAACACTGGGTGATAAATTTACCAGTGGTGAAATTCACGCCTTATCACTAAAAACTTCTGCAGCCTAGCAGTAGACAACACAAAGACTGTTATGGACAAATTGATTATTAGTGGCGGTGTAGCGCTTGATGGTGAAATACGAATATCAGGTGCAAAAAATGCTGCGCTTCCGATTTTAATGGGCGCGTTACTGGCCGACTCTCCGGTACGTATCGGGAATGTGCCACATCTGCATGATATCACCACCACTCTAGAGTTATTAGGTCGCATGGGTGTCACACTTACTGTCGATGAACGCTCAGGTGTCGTGATTGATCCCACGACACTAACCGATACCGAAGCCGCTTATGATCTTGTGAAAACTATGCGTGCTTCCATCCTTGTTTTAGGTCCTTTATTAGCAAAATACGGTAAAGCGGATGTGTCACTCCCTGGCGGTTGTGCGATTGGTTCACGTCCGGTTGATTTACATTTGCGTGGCTTACAGCAAATGGGTGCAGATATACGCGTAGAAAATGGTTATATCCGTGCTACCAGTGGTAAGGGTTTAAAGGGGGCTCATATTTTCATGGATCAGGTGACCGTTACCGGTACAGAGAACCTGATGATGGCGGCTACACTGGCGCAAGGTACAACCACGATTGAGAATGCTGCCAGAGAGCCTGAAGTTGTTGATCTAGCAAATTATCTCAACCAGATGGGAGCGAAAATATCTGGAATTGGCACCGCTACCCTGGTGATTGAAGGTGTTAAATCGCTTTCAGGCACCAAATACCAGATATTGCCTGACCGTATCGAAACCGGCACTTATCTCGTGGCTGCGGCCATCACGCGGGGTCGTGTCAAATTAAAAGATACAGATGCCAACCAACTGGAATCTGTTCTGCTGAAGCTTGAAGAAGCGGGCGCTTCTGTCAGTGTCGGTGATGACTGGATTTCTCTGGATATGCATGGCAATAGACCTAAAGCGGTCAATATCAGAACTGCTCCATATCCCGCTTTCCCAACTGATATGCAGGCACAATTTACTGCGCTAAACAGTATTGCTGAAGGGCAGGCTACTATCGTTGAAACCGTTTTTGAAAATCGCTTTATGCATGTTCAGGAAATGCAACGGATGGGTGCCAACCTTCAGATCGAGGGTAATACGGTGGTATGTAAAGGTCATGATTATCTAACGGCTGCTCCCGTCATGGCGACGGATTTACGTGCTTCAGCCTGTTTAGTCTTGGCAGCTTTAGTTGCTGAAGGCGAAACAGTCGTTGAACGTATTTATCATATTGATCGTGGTTATGAATGTATTGAAGAAAAACTGCAACAATTAGGTGCGAAAATTCGTCGAATTCCGAGCTCAGCGAGGTCTGCAGATGTCTGATACCTTAACGCTAGCTTTGTCAAAGGGACGTATTTTCAAAGAAACCTTACCCTTGCTCGCCGCTGCCGGAATCGTTCCCGTAGATGATCCGGAAACCAGTCGTAAGCTCATCCTAGATACTAACCTGCCAGATGTAAAATTGATTATTGTCAGAGCATCAGATGTCCCAACCTATGTGGAATATGGTGGTGCTGATATTGGTGTCGCGGGTAAAGATGTATTGATGGAGCACCCTCATGCAGAGTTATATGAACCTGTTGATCTAAACATAGCTCGTTGCAAATTGATGACAGCTGGTAAGCCTGATGATGAAATGCGTTCTGGCAGGTTACGAGTTGCTACAAAATTTGTTGAGAGTACCCGTCGCTTTTATGCTGAAAAGGGTGAACAGGTCGAAATCATCAAGCTTTATGGCTCTATGGAGCTGGCGCCATTGGTTGGGCTGGCAGATCGTATCGTGGATGTTGTCGATACAGGTAATACCTTACGTGCGAATGGGCTGATTCCGATGGAACATATTGCGGATATAAGCTCAAGATTAGTGGTCAATAAAGCATCAATGAAAATGAAACATAAACGAATGCAATCTTTTATTGAACACATTAGAGACGCAGTCAGAGAACAAAATAATGATTGAAATAAAACAGCTCAGTGCCTCACAAGCTGAATTTTGGAGCGCTTTGGAAGATATCCTCGCTTGGGAAGGTGTGTCAGATGACAAAGTGACAGACATTGTCAAAGAAATTCTTGCTGAGGTGAAGTCTCGTGGTGATGAGGCTGTGCTTGAGTATAGTCGCCGGTTTGATCGCGTGACTGCTGAAACGATGTCTGATCTTGAGATTAGTTTGGATCGTGCTAAAGCCGCATTAGAAAATATTCCGTCAGAGCAAAGACAAGCCCTTGAAGCCGCTGCTCAGCGCGTACGTCAGTATCACGATCATCAAAAACAGAGCTCATGGAGCTATACCGAAGAAGATGGCACCTTACTTGGTCAACAAGTGACGCCTTTAGATCGGGCAGGACTCTATGTGCCTGGTGGTAAAGCGGCTTATCCATCATCGGTATTGATGAATGCGATTCCAGCAAAAGTGGCTGGTGTCCAAGAGTTGATTATGGTGGTCCCGACGCCTAATGGCGAAGTGAATGAGTTAGTACTCGCCGCGGCGGCAGTTGCTGGCGTTGACCGTATTTTTGCTGTGGGTGGTGCCCAGGCTGTAGCTGCGTTGGCCTATGGTACAGAAACGATTCCACAAGTCGATAAGATAGTCGGCCCAGGCAATATCTTTGTCGCGACAGCAAAAGGCATGGTTTTCGGTACCGTGGGTATTGATATGATTGCTGGACCTTCCGAGATTTTAGTTATTTGTGATGGTAAAACCGATCCAGATTGGATTGCGATGGACCTGTTTTCGCAAGCCGAGCATGATGAAGACGCACAATCGATACTTATCTCACCTGATGCAGATTTCCTGGAAAAAGTGAACGCCTCCATTGTTAAACTTTTGCCGACAATGGAACGCAAAGATATCATCACGACATCATTGCAGAACCGTGCTGCGATGATTCATGTTGAAGATATGGATACCGCTATAGAAGTCGCCAACTTTATTGCTGCTGAGCATTTAGAATTGTCTGTTGATGAGCCGATGGAGATGGCTAAAAAAATCCGCCATGCAGGTGCTATCTTCTTGGGCCGTTATACGCCTGAAGCACTAGGTGACTATTGTGCCGGACCGAACCATGTTCTTCCTACATCAAGAACAGCAAGATTTAGTTCACCATTGGGTGTTTATGACTTTCAGAAACGTTCTAGTCTGATTCAGGTATCGGAGCAGGGTGCACAGAGCTTAGGTAAGGTAGCATCGGTATTAGCTCGCGGTGAAAGTCTCACAGCACATGCTAGATCAGCAGAATATCGTCTTAAGGATTAATCATGAGTCGCTTTTGGAGCGGTTTTGTTAAAGAGTTAGACCCTTATGTGCCAGGTGAACAACCCAAACTGGCCAATTTAACGAAGCTCAATACCAATGAAAATCCGTACGGCCCATCACCAAAAGTGATTGAGGCCATTCGCATGGCGGCAAGTGATCGCTTGCGTTTATACCCGGACCCGACATCAGCCGAGCTACGGCAAGCAATCGCTGATTTTTATCAGATCGATAGCGCGTATGTGTTTGTCGGAAATGGCTCTGACGAAGTTCTTGGACATGTGTTTAATGCGCTGTTTAGGCATGAATCGCCTATCTTATTTCCAGACATCAGCTATAGCTTTTATCCGGTCTATTGTCAGCTTTATCAGATAAGCTTTGACAAAGTACCGTTAAATGATGCATTTGAGATTGATGTGGATAACTATAGCAATACCAACGGTGGGATTATTTTTCCTAATCCCAACGCGCCTACAGGCTGTTTATTAGCGCTTTCTGACATCGAAAAATTACTACGAAAGAATACCGATTCAGTTGTAGTGATTGATGAAGCATATATTGATTTTGGTGGTGAGTCTGCCGTCAGTCTGGTCAAAGATTATCCTAATCTTTTGGTTGTACAGACAATGTCAAAGTCGCGGTCCCTAGCTGGTCTCAGGATAGGTTATGCGATTGGTCAACCTGAACTGATTGAAGCATTGATTCGGGTTAAAGACAGTTTTAATTCTTATCCCGTTGACAGTTTGGCCTCTGCTGCTGGAATTGCAGCGATGAAGGATAAAGCCTATTTCAAAGACACCTGTCAGGCAGTCATTGATGAACGAAATAAAGTGGTAACAGGGCTTCAAGAGTTAGGGTTTGATGTGCTGCCTTCAGCTGCCAATTTTGTTTTTGCTTCGCATAAGCAGGCCAAGGCCGCTGATATTGCGGCTGGACTTAGAAAAGAAGGCATTATCGTTAGACACTTTAACAAACCGCGAATTGAACAGTTTTTACGGATTTCTATTGGCACTGCAACTGAAAACCAGCAATTATTATCGGTTATGGATACGTTAGTTTAACTATTGTTTGTTAGGTTTAAACAGGTATTTCAGTCGTTTGAGATCATGATCATATTTACTTTCTAACTGTGTGATCTCGGCTTTCAGATCATTAATAGCTTGCTGTCTTACTTGAATTTCTTCTTTTGCTGCATCTAAGCGTTTTTGCATATTAGCAGTGATTTTGGCGCCACTTAGCTCACGTTGAGCAGCTTCATTTTGTAGTTGATAGAGATACTGTTTGAGATCAGGTAGCTTTTGTTGATGCATCTCAATCTGTTCTTGTCGATAAGCTATATCACTATCACGTGCGCGAATAAGATCAGCTTCCGAGCGATACGTAATCAGTAATGTTTTATCATAAGCCTGTTGTGCCTGACGGGCTTCCTCTGCCTGTTTGGCTTGTGCTTCAGCTTGCAGACGCGCTTCTTCTTCGACTTTTTGCTGTGCAGCCTGCTCGAGCAATTCTTGCTCTGTTAGGGCCGCTGGTACACGCTCAATAAGACGCATGGTTTCAGCATCAATGATGTCGTAGCCTTTCTGTGCTGCAGCAGATGGCAGCGAGGTACTTAATGTCATCACACCATTCTCGTCAGGGAAGCGGTATAGCTGACCTGCTGAGACGGAAAGGCTGAATAAGCAGAAGAATAAGAACAGGAATAATTTACGTATCATGATAATGTCTGTGTGATTGGAGTCATCTTTGAGTTTTCTCGATCAATTTATCTTGTTTTTGGTTTCATTGGTAGCCAATACTTTTTCTGCCTTCTCAGGTGGTGGTGCCGGGCTTATCCAATTTCCCGTATTAATCTTTCTCGGATTAAGTTTTTCTATTGCATTAGCGACTCATAAAGTCGCTAGTGTGGCTCTAGGAATTGGCGCTGTTTTGCGCTATTTGAAAACAAGCCGATTAGAACGCCAATTTGTTTTATTAATGTTACTAACAGGACTGCCGGGAGTCGTACTGGGTGGAAATATTATTTTGCTGGTCCCTGATCGTTGGGCAGAAATAGCATTGGGCATGTTAACCGGTGGATTGGGGATTTACTCCATTCTCAAACCACAGTTAGGTCAACATTACGTGCCTGTACACAGAGATTGGAGCGGCTGCATCATGGGGGGATTGGTTTTATTTCTGATAGGCTTCTTAAATGGCTCTCTGACCTCAGGTACCGGGCTTTTTGTGACATTATGGCTGGTAGGCTGGTTTGGTATGGATTATCAGCGTGCAGTCGCTTACACGTTGATAATGGTCGGGTTGTTTTGGAATGGTGCAGGTGCTATCACTCTGGGGCTGCTAGGTGATATTCGTTGGGATTGGTTGCCAGCATTGCTACTTGGCTCATTACTGGGCGGTTATCTGGGATCTCATCTGGCAATAAAACATGGTAATCGTTGGATTAAACGTGCATTTGAAATCGTGACTTTGTGTATATCTGTGAAATTAATCTACGGCTAATGTTTAAGCCACACCAAATTGTTCTCGATAAGCCGCCACGGCTGGCAAAAACTCACCAAAATCAGGATTGTCTTTCAAATAACCTAGAAGATCGTTGAGAGAAATGATATTCAATACAGGAATATTATGTTCGGCTTGAACTTCTTGTATGGCTGATAATTCACCCTGACCGCGTTCCTGTCTATCTAAAGCGATAATCACGCCGGCGGGTTCTGCACCTGCGGCACGGATGATCTCAACAGACTCTCTTACGGAGGTTCCGGCAGAAATGACATCATCGATGATAAGTACTTTGCCTTTGAGTTCTGCGCCAACCAATTGACCACCTTCACCGTGATCTTTGATTTCTTTTCGGTTAAACACATATGGCATATCTTGATTATGCTGATCGGCCAGCGCAACAACGGTGGTAGAGGCGAGAGGTATGCCTTTATAGGCGGGGCCGAATAACACATCAAATTTCAGTTCAGAATCAGCAATAGTTTGAGCGTAGAATCGGCCGAGTTTAGCCAGGCTGGCACCACTATTAAATAAGCCGCTATTGAAAAAATAGGGACTTTGACGGCCTGATTTGAGCGTAAATGAGCCAAATCGTAAAACACCTGTGGCTAAGGCAAACTCGATAAATTCTTTTTGATACTGTTTAATCATGTTGTTTTTGAACTCGGTAAATCGCGACCTGACCAAATAAGTTAGGCAGACAACGTATTCCTAGACTGTCTTTATTGTTGTGATTAACAATGCTTCTGTTAAGCACGTTAAGGTGATAGTCATCACAAAGATTTTCAAAATCTTTAATCGTACATAAATGGATATTCGGTGTTTCAAACCAGGCATTCGGCAGTGTCTTTGAGACCGGCATTTTGCCGCCCAGCGCTAATTGCATTCGACATTGCCAGTGTCCAAAGTTTGGAAAACCAATAATGCCATTCTTGCCAACACGGACGATTTCCTGCAGTAAGAAGTCTGGGCGTTGAATCGCTTGTAAGGTTTGCGACAAGATAACAAAGTCAAAACTCTGATCGGCAAATTGCGCTAAACCTTGATCCAAGTCTGCCTGGATAACGTTGATGCCGGCCTGAATACATTCTGCAAACTTACTGTTATCGATTTCCAGACCGTAGCCAGTGATATCTCGTTGTTGCAAATGCTTGAGCAGGCTGCCATTACCACACCCTAAGTCCAGAACTTTGGCACCATTAGGAATCCAGTCACTGATAATTTGCTGGTCAACACGTAAGGCCATCACTTCGCCCCCTCAGCAGCAATTTGTTGCATATAGGTACCAAAGATTTCTAAGTAACGAGGTATTGGCATCAAAAACGCATCATGACCCTGGTGAGCCTCGATTTCGGCATAACAGACGGATTTACCGGCAGCCAGCATCGCATTAACAATTTCTTTTGAGCGCTCTGGTGAAAAGCGCCAATCACTTGTGAACGAGATAATGAGCGATTTCGCCTGAATCTTATCAACAGTCGCGACAAGATCATGGTTAAAGTCCTGTGCCGGGTCAAAATAATCCAGTGCTTTGGTCATTAATAAATAGGTGTTGGCATCAAAGCGTTCAACGAAACTGGTACTTTGATAACGTAGGTAACTTTCAATTTGAAACTCGACGTCGTAGCCATATTGAATGGCACCATTACGTAATTCGCGACCAAACTTTTCACCCATGGCCTCATCTGACAGATAGGTAATATGTCCTAACATACGAGCTAATCCCAAGCCATGGCGTGGCAGGGTGTTATGTTTTATGTAATAACCATCATGGAAATCAGGATCAGATTTTATTGCCGTTCTAGCCACTTCATTAAACGCAATATTTTGTGCTGAAAGTTTAGGTGCAGCCGCGATGACGATAGCATGGCGAACACGTTCTGGCAGGCTGATTGACCACTGCAAAGCCTGCATGCCACCTAAGCTGCCACCAATGACGGCTGCCCATTGCTCAATGTCTAGACGATCAGCCAGCATTGCTTGACTACGAACCCAATCAGGCACGGTCAGAATAGGAAAGTCAGGGCCGAAGAGTTCACCTGTTTCCGGGTTGATGGTGTTGGGGCCTGTGGAACCTTTACAGCCACCCAAATTATTCAGACACACAACATAAAAATGGTTGGTATCGATCGCCTTACCCGGACCAATAGCCGTATCCCACCAACCGGGTTTGCGGTCTTCCATCGTATGGTAACCGGCGGCATGATGATCACCCGAAAGAGCGTGACAAATCAGTACAGCATTGCTGCCATCTTCATTTAATGAGCCATAGGTTTCATAGACTAAGTCATAACTTGACAACGTCTTACCACAGTCCAATTGAAGTGGTATATCGATATGAATTGTCGATGGTTTCACCAGACCAACAGAGTCAGCTGGTATAGATTCCGGCATATATGGTTGATTCCCGTAAAAAGCGTTAAGTCTAATCAGACTGCCGTTGTAGCGCAATCTGGATCATATATAGCGACCTGCTAATAATGGCATGACTAACATTGATAAAACTTGTAACCCCAGTAATACAAACAGTGGAGATAAGTCTACTCCTGCAATAGGAGGGATGGTCCTTCTGACAGGTCTAAGTAATGGAGCATTCATCTTACTGACTAATGGCGCGACAGGGTTGTACGTGCCTGCCGGGGTTACCCAGCTTAAAATCACTTCGATGATGATACTGACAGTAAAAATATTGATGAATAGTTGAAATAATTCTGCCAGGAGAATGGTGAGCCATAAAATACCTTGAGGCATTATGCCAGCGAGTAAACCCACAGCGATCATTTTTATTAGTGTCACACTGATGAGTAATACCAGCGTGGCTGTATCCCAGCGACCTGCAGCAGGGATAAAGCGGCGAAGAAACTTCACCGGTACCTGAGTGAGTTTGATAATAAACTGCACCATTGGGTTGTGATATTCCCAATGTGCCCATTGCATGATCAAACGCAGAGCAACCACCACCATGTATAGATAGATGAGTGTATCAATCAGGAAAATCAGAGGGTTGCTTATATAACCACTAGTCATAGTCTTGTCCTAATTGTTCAGCGAGTTCATCAGCGCGTTGAGCTGCTGCCGTGAGTGCTTTGCTAAATAATCCGCGTAGATCGCCTTCTTCAAACACATCGAGCGCTCGCTCTGTTGTGCCGCCAGGCGATGTCACACGTTGACGAAGGACGCAGGCTGACTCATCACTTTCCAATGCCATTTTAGCTGCACCAAAGCTGGTTTCCAGCGCGAGTAATCGTGCCGTTTCTTCTGGAAGCCCTAATTCCATTCCTGCTGTTTGCAGCGCTTCCAGCACCAGGAAAAAATACGCAGGGCCACTGCCAGATAGAGCTGTTACGGCATCCATCTGTTTTTCATCGCTAATCCACAAAGCAAGGCCAACCGCTCTTAACATGGATTCCGCTAATTCATGTTGAGCGGATGTCACGTAATCATTGGCACATAGAGCGGTAGCGCCCGCCTGAACCAAAGAGGGTGTATTTGGCATGGCTCTGACAATCGCAGCTTGTTCAAAGTCTAACCAGCGAGTGATGTCATCCAATCGAATACCTGCCGCAATAGAAATGAGTAATTTATCTTGTTGCCAAGCCGGTGAGATTTGGCGAATGACGGATTGCAACTGCTGCGGTTTTACCGCCAGAATCACTACATCAGCATCAGCAATCGCAGCCAGATTGTCAGTGAATGTTTTGACACTGTAGCGTGAGGTTAAATTATCCAGTGCTTCAGTGTTTGCATCAGAAACATGAATGTTATCAGCGGCAAAGTCATTACTAATCAGCCCGCCTATCAGGCTGCGCGCCATATTGCCGCCACCAATAAATGCGATTGTGCATTGCTTCATTTGTTCACCTTTGTATCTGTATTCGTTGGAATTTGATGCATTAAATGCTTAACGTTTATCACGTTGTCCAAATAATGCTGTCCCGATGCGTACCATTGTACTGCCACAAGCGATGGCTGTAGACATATCTGCACTCATTCCCATAGATAGAGTATCAACCTGCGGGTATGTCTGACGTAATTGCTGAAACAATTCATAAGCACGTGAGAAGCTGTCTTTTTCTTCGTCGGTGGATTGTTTGGGAGAGGGAATAACCATCAATCCTCTTAGGCAAAGCTTATCGAGAGTGGCGATATAGTCAGCCAATGTCTGTAGCTTTTCCGGACTGGTGCCTGATTTGGTGTCTTCTTCATCAATATTGATTTGTATGCAGACATTGAGAGGCGCAAGTGAATCCGGTCTGTGCTCATCTAAACGGCGGGCAATTTTTTCTCTATCAACGCTCTGAACCCAATCAAAATGCCCGGCGATATCACGGGTTTTATTCGATTGGATAGGACCAATGAAATGCCATTCCAGATCAAGATCAGCTAAAGCATCAATCTTATCCAAGGCTTCCTGCAAATAGTTTTCACCAAACTGGCGCTGACCGAGTAACGCCACTTCACGCAATGCCTCTGCAGGCCATGTTTTGCTGACGGCCAATAATTGTATGCTTTTCGGATCACGTTGTGCGGAAGATGCCGATGTCGATATTTCGTGATGAATTTGTTGGAAACGTTTTTTTACATCTGTCATGTTGCAAGCCTCATAAGGGCGCGATACCTTTATACACATTGCTTAAATTTTCAATTAACTAGACTACACCAAACCGCATAGGAATCGTTGATGGATATTACTGAATTGCTTGCGTTCAGCGCAAAAAACAATGCTTCGGATTTACATGTTTCATCAGGTGAGCCGCCAATGATCCGTGTCGATGGTGATATCAAGCGCATTAACCTGCCAGCGATGGAACATAAAGATGTTCACGCGATGATTTATGACATTATGAATGACAAACAGCGCAAGGACTTTGAAGAGTTCCTGGAAGCTGATTTCTCATTTGAGGTGCCGGGCTTGGCTCGTTTTCGTGTCAATGCTTTCAATCAGAACCGCGGTGCAGCGGCTGTTTTTAGAACGATTCCATCCAAAGTACTGAGTCTTGAAGATCTTGGCGCTCCCGATATTTTTAAAACCATAGCGGACAATCATCGCGGAATTGTATTGGTCACCGGGCCAACCGGTTCAGGTAAATCCACCACGCTGGCAGGCATGATTAATTATCGAAATGAAAAAGATAATGAACACATTTTAACCATAGAAGACCCGATCGAATTCGTACATCAAAGTAAAAAATGTTTGATCAACCAACGTGAAGTGCATCGTGATACACATGGTTTTAGTGAAGCGCTTAGAAGTGCTTTGCGTGAAGATCCAGATATCATTCTGGTAGGTGAGTTACGTGATCTGGAGACAATTAGATTGGCGTTGACAGCCGCTGAAACCGGGCATTTAGTCTTTGGTACCTTACATACCTCGTCTGCAGCAAAAACCATTGACCGCATCATTGACGTGTTCCCTGCTGCGGAAAAAGATATGGTGCGTTCCATGTTATCTGAATCATTGCGCGCGGTTATTTCGCAAACATTAATGAAAAAAGTCGGCGGTGGTCGAATTGCTGCGCATGAAATCATGATTGGCACGCCTGCCATCAGAAATCTAATACGCGAAGATAAAGTACCGCAGATGTACTCTGCTATTCAGACGGGCGGCGCTATTGGTATGCAAACGTTAGATCAGTGTTTACAAGATTTGGTCAGAAGACAAAAAGTGACAAAACAGGAAGCATTACCACGTGCTGTTAATAAAGACTTATTCCGTTAAAGAGGTGTGATATGGAAATTGTCACAATTTTAAAAGCCGCTGTGAAACATGATGCTTCAGATGTGTTCATCACCGCTGGTCGGCCCGTCACCTTAAAGGTCAATGGGCGTATGGCGACACTCTCACAAGATGCACTGCAGGATGATGAGGCCAGGGATTTAGTATTAAGCACGATGTCTGATGCTCAGAAAAAAACATTTGAGCGTGAAAAAGAGTGTAACTACGCACTGGAGACTAAGGGCGCAGGTCGTTTTCGTATTAGTGCTCTTTATCAACGCAATAAAATTGCCATGGTGATGCGTCGAATTAAAGACGAGATTCCTACTATTGAAGACATCCATGTGCCTCAAGTCATCAAAGAATTATCGATGACAAAACGTGGTTTAGTCATTTTTGTTGGTGCAACAGGCAGTGGTAAGTCAACGACATTGGCTGCCATGATCGGTTACCGTAATCAGAATAGTACGGGTCACATTTTGACGATTGAAGATCCTATTGAGTTTGACCATAAACACGCTGGCTGTGTTGTTACACAACGAGAAGTTGGAATAGACACTGACTCGTATGAAATCGCGCTTCGTAACTCTTTGCGGCAGGCGCCGGATGTGATCATGATTGGTGAGATACGTACCCGTGAGACGATGGATTACGGTGTCGCATTTGCCGAAACCGGTCATCTTTGTTTATCCACCTTACATGCAAATAACGCGAACCAGGCGATGGACAGGATTATCAACTTTTTTCCTGAAGAGCGTCATCAACAGTTATTTTTAGATCTTTCCTTAAATCTGAAAGCCGTTATCGCTCAGCGACTAATCCCTAAAAAAGATGGCTCGGGCAGGGCTGTTGCGGTTGAGGTGCTTCTGAATACGCCGCTGATTGCTGATTTGATCGAGAAGGGCAAGGTTTATGAAATTAAAGAAGTGATGAAACGCTCTAAAGAGCTGGGTATGCAGACATTTGATCAGGCCGTCTATGACTTGTACAAAGCCGGTGAAATCAGCTACGAGGAAGCCTTACGTAACGCTGACTCAGCTAACGAAGTACGGCTAATGATTAAATTGGGTATGGAGTCGGGGGAACTGGCTAAAGACAGTGCTGTTTCCAGTTTATCCTTACAAGCTGAACCTGAGGATGTAATAGGGCGTATGTAGCTGTTGTTTTTTTGACACAGCATTCACGCAATCACTAATAAGATCTATTAGACGTCAAGCAAATACTGGTTTAATATGTAGCGAAAGTACCACACTCGGTATTGAGCAAATCAAAATTTAAGACGTGTTCATTTATTTTTCTACGGAAAAGGAAGGCAATATGAAATTATCAAAACTCCTGTCAGCAGCGTTTGCAATAGCTTTGCTGGCTGGTTGTGCGGGTAATCCGAAAACAACTAACCAAAACATTATGTGTGCAGTAGGTGGTGCTCTAGTTGGTGGTGCCGCAGGCGCTGCCGCAGGTGATTCTGATGCTGCAGCTGGAAGTGCTGTAGTAGGTTCAATGCTCGCACTATTACTTTGCCCTAACGGTGAAGAAGAACAAGAAGCAGCAGTAGAAAAACCAGTATGTGCTGTAGAGCCACCTCCAGGTGCCTTAGTTGATCAAAATGGTTGTGCATATGACACAGATAAAGATGGTGTGTACGACGGTATCGACATGTGCCAACAAACACCTCCTGGTGTGACTGTTGACCGCGTAGGTTGTGCGCTCGATTCTGATGGTGATGCAGTGCCTGATTACAAAGATCTGTGTCCTAACACACCTAAAGGCGTCATCGTTGACCAAGATGGTTGCCCATTAGCAGGTGAAAAAGTGCTGTCTTTAGAAGGCGTTAATTTCGCATTTGATAAAGCGACGTTGACTGACGATGCGAAACAAATTCTTGAAGAAGCTGTTTCTGTTCTGAAAGATACTGATAGCGTTGTTGAAGTACGTGTTGAAGGTCACACTGATAGCATCGGTACTGAAGCATACAACAAACAACTGTCACAAGAACGTGCTCAGTCTGTTGTTGACTACCTGACTTCTCGTGGTATCAATGGTAGCTACCTGATCCCAGTAGGTATGGGTGAAAAATTCCCAGTTGCTACAAATGATACAGACGCTGGAAGAGCGAAAAACCGTCGTGTTGATTTCGTTGTTAACGAATAAAACAAGACAACATCACAAGTGATGATAAAAGGCCCTGCTTGCAGGGCCTTTTTTTTATCCTTATCCAGGAGAATGATTAAATCGTTATAGTAGCCATCAGCCACTGCAGAGTAGTTAAGCACTCATGCAGACTTGGTTTGCAATGGGTATGGAGAACACTAGGCGAGTTATATCTGTTTGCTTTGATCTGTAAGCCCTCTCTCAGTGGTCGATTCTTGACTACAAGTACTCCTCTAAGGTTTGAGTGGAACAATTCTATTATCTAATAGGAGAGAAAAAACTGACTTGAGCTGAGAGATAAAAGGAGTTTTTCCTATATTAGAATAAGCCCTGTTTATCTATTATTAATTTCAGCTTTACGGCTTTCATTGGTTTTCCCTTCGCCCTTTCAGTTTTCTGATGAGGGCTTTTTTTTGCCTGAAGAAAATCCATTTAAAAAGATTGAGGATTAATAAGGTCACCTCAACGTGCAAGCTGTTTTCTTTGGAAGCAGAGAAAATAAATTGATCCTCCATAAAAAAAGACTCCGATGATATGTCTATCACCGGAGTCTTATGCACTGTGTCAATCTATAGTATAAGGATGATCTTATAGGCTGAACACGCTCAGAACGCCACCTAAAGAAGTCCAGCTTGATAAAGATTTGTAGGCGCCGACAGCACCTAAGCCAT
This sequence comes from Methylophaga sp., assembly GCA_002706095.1. Lineage (GTDB taxonomy): Bacteria > Pseudomonadota > Gammaproteobacteria > Nitrosococcales > Methylophagaceae > Methylophaga > Methylophaga marina. The sequence continues at coordinate 94,950 of PAJP01000016.1, forward strand.
CGGTGTCATTTTCCAGGTTGTTGGTCATGCCGATACCAGCCCAGCCACCTATGCCTGACAAGATAGCAATATATTGTTTGCCATCGTGTTTATAGGTGTTCACATTGCCCACGATGCCTGATGGGGTTTTGAAACGCCATAGCTCACGTCCAGTTTGAGCATCAACTGCTTTTAAATATCCTTCTAAAGTACCGTAGAAGACGACATCACCGGCTGTCGCTAAAGCGCCTGACCATACTGAGAACCTTTCTTTATCAGACCAGACGATTTTACCTTCACGTGCATCCCAGGCAATAAAGTTGCCCATATTGTCTTTTTCAGCCGCAAACATATTGACTGAGGCGCCTACATAAGGTTGACCCGCTAAATATTCCACCTCAAATGGTTCCAGGTCCATACAAATATGGTTGGTTGGCACATAGAACAGGCCCGTTTTTGGTGAGTATGCAGCAGGTTGTTGATCCTTAGCACCATGTGCTGCCGGGCAGATTCCAGTCGTGTTTGTATCTTCACCATTATGTTCAGGAGAGAACTGTTTATTACGGTCGGGTAAGCCTGTTTTCAGATTAACGCTATTCGCCCAGTTAACCGAAGGATCAAACTTGTTGGCGACTAATAATTCACCTGATGCACGATCCATGGTGTAGCCAAAACCATTACGGTCAAAATGCACTGCTGTTTTGCGCATTTTGCCTTTGACTTTTTGATCGGCAAGAATGACTTCGTTGACACCGTCGTAATCCCATTCATCATGTGGCGTCATTTGATAAATCCATTTCGCCATGCCTGTATCTAAATCACGGGCAAACAATGACATAGTCCATTTGTTATCACCAGGACGTTGCAGTGGATTCCATGTCGATGGGTTACCCGTACCATAGTAAAACAGGTTCAGATCCGGATCGTATGAATACCATCCCCATGTAGTACCACCACCAATTTTCCATTGATCACCTTTCCAGGTGTTTAATGATGAATTTTCACCAACAGGTTTCAGCATCGATGTTGTTTTTTCAGGATCCACCAACATCTCTGCATCAGGACCTGTGCTGTAGGCTTTATATAAAGACTTACCATTTAAATCGTAAGTCTGAACATAACCACGAACACCAAACTCACCACCAGAGATACCAACGACGATTTTATCTTTAAATACATGAGCAACCCCCGTGTTAGTTGCACCGACTCTGGGATCATCGCGTTTATCAGACCAAACCATTTTGCCGGTTTCCGCGTCTAAAGCTACCAATGTAGTATCGGCCTGGTTTAGGAAGATTTTGCCATCACCATAAGCTAAACCACGATTGATGACGTCACAGCACATAACAGGTACGGTGTCATCATAGTTTTGTTTGGGTTCATATTTCCATTTGATGGCACCGTCATTGTTTAGGTCTAATGCATACACAATGTTTGGAAATGGCGTATGAATGTATAAGGTATCGCCAATAACAAGTGAATTACCTTCATGACCCTTTAATACACCTGTTGAAAATGACCAGGCCATATTCAGATCTTTAACGTTCTCTTTATTGATATCCGTTAATTCACTATAGCGATGATTTTCATAGTTACCTGCTGACATCACCCACTCATTCGGGTCTTTTTGCATAGAAAGCAATTCATCTGCATAACTTGTCATGGGTAGAGCAACTGACATTAAAGCCAGAGATATTGTTGTTTTTTTCATCATTTTTCCCTTCAAACTTAAGATATAGAAGTAAGCGGAAGCTGAAGTCGCCACTTCTTTACCAAACGCTGACGTATAAAAAAACAGAAGGCTTTTCTATAAGTCATCATTTACCAAACACAAAATCATGTTTGATAATCCCCGAGGGGTAGGGAAAGACTAACAGTCAAAAAAAGGAACTAATTGCACTTGTTTCCAAAAATAATGGCCGATTGGAATCTCAGACAAGTAACGATGGTAGGGGGAGTATCTTAGAGCAAACTATTTACAAAGAGAGCGAATGGGGAAATGCTCCCAGCTAACAATCATTGGACTTGTGGATGTAAAAGGTCGAGTGGCATTGCTTTGGGGCGCAACTAAATAAGCATCCATCATTTCTATTGTGGATGAGAAAAAGACTGCGAGCTGATATTGCTCAGATGTGAATGAAGATAAAGTACAGTTAGGAGACTGGCTCAACCTCCCAGTATCAATAGTATGGAAAGGTGTTTTGAATTGTGTTGATCTCGGCAGAGATTTATAAAACGCTTCTTTTATGCACCAGCATTGGTAAAAATAATCTTGAGATGTGTTTGAGGAGTAAAGTTCATATTCTCGCTTAGACATAAAACTTTTGGCCATGCCAATCATATTGTTACGTGGTTTCTTAATTTCTATATCAACACCACATGGTAAGTCTGCAAACACAATAGCTACCCAGTCATGGCTATGGGACAGGCTACAAAAGAAGGGGCTGGTTAATTGGGGGAGTTTGGGACAGGTATCCGTGTTGTCATCAATAACCACATCCTCAAAGTGAATACCAAACAGATGATTAACGGCGTATTTAATTAACCATCGGCTTAATAAAAATTGTTGTCGCTTTTTGGGGGAGGATAGTCGGTGATATCTTTGAGTACTCGATTCGTCTAAAAAATCTGAATTAAGAGAATCTGAACTGCCCTCAAGGTTGGCTAACCAGAGTTGAGGGCAGTGTAGGTGTTTATTCAGCAAGTTTAACGACATCACCCTTCAAAGCGACGCCAGCGATAATAGCGCCTGCATGGCACTCATACTCGCTTGTGCTGATAAATGCGTTCTTTTTGTAATAGCTCTCTATATTTATAACGGCATTACCACCTTCAGCTCGGACTCTATCTTGGAATGAGAGTAGTGCACTGAGGAGAACCCATTCACACGCCTCTTTGTCGGTTTTATTAAAGGCGTTCGTTTTTTTATTGCTTACGAAGTTACCTTTGTCTTCAAGGACTTTTGTATCTGCTGGTTGACCAAAAATAAAGCGAATGGTGGGGTCCAGCTTTTCTTTGAAGTCAGCCGATTCCATTGCCTCTTTGATTGAAAAAAGGTGTTTTGTATCTCGAGCAAAGGCTTGGCTAGATAACACCATAGTGGCAAGAATCAATATCGAAAAGACTTTTTTCATGAGATAACGTCCATGTGTAAAAAGCGGGCAGTATAGTTCATCGGCTGTTTTACTACAATTTCCATGTTTTTTCTTGCATATATCAATGATGAAAGTAGAATTCTTCCAATACTTGATTAGTTTATGACAAACGTTAGACACAAACGCTAACCGAACGGACTCGCATGACATCACAGAGGTTGACTCATTGATTAAGCTGAAGTTGGAGTCATGGTCTGCCTTGGCACCTGGCATGGATGATACAGACGCATGGATGAAGTGGTTTGATGATATTGATAGCAAACCATCCGAAAATACACCTATCCAGATAAAACAGGTACCAGCTTTGTTGCGTCGTCGTTTTACGACGCTGGGTAAAATTGCTGCGAAAGCCACGTTTAACCTGATGGAGAGCAAACAGGGGATTTCTACGATCTTCGCTTCCCGTCATGGTGATACGCCGCTGACATTATCATTATTAAAAGATATTGGTAACAGTGAGCCTTTATCACCAACCAGTTTCAGTCTGGCTGTGCATAATGCGGTAGGTGGATTGTTGTCGATCGCTCGTCAGGATGTTGCTCCTATTACAGCGATAGCCAGTACTGAAAATTTAGTACTGAGCACATTGCATGAGGCTGCTGCACAGCTAGAAGTCTATGGCAAGGTGTTATGTGTTATCTATGACGTACCATTACCCGATATTTATCAATGGTTTTCTCAAAGTTTACCTTTTCCTGTGGCCGTTGCCTTTATTGTCAGTCATGATGAAACCCTTGATTCAGCCATAGAGTTTGCACGTGAACCCACATTTGATTCTTCATTCAGTTCTGAGCAAGGACTGTTTGATTTTATTTCGCTGTTAATGAGCTATCAGCAAGAGATTAAGCTCACCACATCAGCAAGTTGTTGGCGTGTTAGAAGGTTAGAACGGTGAGAAATGTGCAGCGACTTTGGCGATTATTAGCAACAGCTGTTAGTTTCTTACTCTTTGGCTTGGGCGGAATTATCATTCCGTTGGTCGTCATTCCTGTTATTTATCTGTTGCCTGGAGATGTACAGCGCAGAGAAAGACGAGGCAAAGCCTTTATTCATCATAGCTTTCGGGTTTATATTCGATTAATGAAAAGCATGGGCATCCTTTCATATGAGCTTGAAGATATTGATCGATTAAAGGAAGCCAAGCTTGTTTTAGCCAATCACCCGACTTTGATAGATGTCGTTTTTCTGATCTCTCTGATCCCACAAGCAAACTGCGTGGTAAAAAGTGCGTTGATGCGTAATCCGTTCACGCGAGGCCCACTGAAAGCCGCTGGCTACATTGTTAATGATGATAGCGTGGACGATGTGATTGCAGCGGCTGAAGCTGCGTTTAAACATGGTGATGTGCTGATTATTTTTCCTGAGGGAACACGTTCAATTCCTGGAAAAGTATTAACCTTAAAGCGTGGTGCAGCCAATGTTGCAGTTAGGACTCAAGTTGACGTTACCCCGGTTTTAATTGATTGTCAGCCTGTCACGTTGACCAAAGGACAACCTTGGTACCAAATCCCTGATAGCAAGCCACATTTCAAGATTACAGTGGCAGAGCCGATAGCTATTACCGATTTTATAAAACAGGATAAACCTTCTGTTGCCGCAAGAAACTTAACCTCTGCGTTAAGTCAGTATTTTAATGAGGAGATAGGATTGCGTGAACGCACTGCATAATGAAATAAAATTAATGATTATCAACAGCCTCGATCTGGAAGATATCGATGTTGAGGATATCGACAGTGACGAACCCTTATTTGTGGATGGACTTGGACTCGACTCGATTGATGCACTGGAGATTGGTTTAGCGCTACAAAAGCAATATGGCATTAAACTTAAGTCAGACTCGGAAGAGACAAGGCAACATTTTGCCAGTGTGAGTGCTTTAGCTGCTCTGGTTGAAGAACATAGAACAAAATAGAACAACATCATGAAAAGTCAGCAAGAAATATATGAAAAAGTAGTGGCGGTTTTTGAAGAGCTGTTTGAAATCGATCCAGCAGATATCAGCCCTGAATCGAATTTATATGAAGACTTGGATATCGATAGTATTGATGCGGTTGATCTTGTTATCGAGTTAAGAAAAATGACCAAGAAAAAAATTCAGCCAGACGATTTTAAAATGGTTCGTACCGTTCAGGATATTGTTGAGCAAGTAGATAAGTTATTGAATAACGAGCAATGAAGACTGCTATCAGGCTGTTTTCTGTCCTGTTATCTATCGCCTATCCGTTTATTGTCTTTTGGGGCTTACACAGTAATCACTATCAAACATTAATTGTTTTTTTGGGGCTCTTATTACTGAGTCGGTTCTGGCTCGCCACTTTGTGGCAAGAGCGACTCATGCTTACGCTTATGGTGGCATTGCTCGTGAGTCTTGTCTTATTCAGTGAAACGAGTACCGCATTAAAACTATATCCGGTGATGATCAACCTGAGCTTATTTACCGTATTTGTGATGAGTTTACATGCCAAGGAGTCAGTGATTGAAAAACTGGCGAAACTCAGAGAACCTGATTTACCGGCAGAAGGGATAGCCTATACTCGGAAGGTCACTATCGCTTGGAGTGTCTTTTTTCTTTTAAATGCGACAATCGCTTTTATCACCGTCTTTTTTATGTCATCCCAAGCCTGGATGTTATATAACGGCGTGATTGCTTATGTGCTTATCGCTGTCATGTTCAGTGTTGAATGGCTTATTCGACAAAGAGTAAGGCGACAATGACGATTCCTTATAGTTTGTTTAGCTGGTGGCAAGGTAATGATGATGTCGTGATCGCTATCGATGGTGACAGAAAGCGGGATTGTGCAGAATTAAAACGACGTGTTACCGCCTGGATAGCAAGTATTAAAGAACATGAAGGACAATACTGGGCCGTCTATCACTCAGATGCGTTTGAGTGTCTGGCTATCATGCTAGCGCTATGGCAATTAGAAGGGACGGTATGCCTATCTGCTGACAAGCTTCCTGCAACGGTTGCCAGACTTCAACACCATGTCGATGGCTTTGTTGGGGAGTTTGAGCAAAATACGTTTGCCCAGCCAAGCGATGAGCATCACGAGGTATGGCAGTGGCAGAAAGCCAGTACTGACTTGATTGCCTTACAGGTATTTACTTCCGGTTCGCAGGGGCAGCCGAAATGTATTGATAAATCTCTACAGGCGCTGGATAGAGAAATAGCCGCATTGGATTGTCTTTCATGCGAAGACGTTGAAGTGGTGCTTGCTACAGTCACACATCAGCATATGTATGGCGTGATATTTCGTTTATTAAGACCTTTTTGCTATCAGCAGGCATTTAGCGCGAAGTTACATGAGTATCCTGAGGAATTGATCCGTTCTGCTTCGTTGTACGGACGATTCTGTTTGATTTCCAGCCCGGCGCATCTAGCAAGAATGAATGCCGAGCAGGACTGGAATTTAGTAAAAAATAATTGTGTTGAGGTTTATTCATCAGCCGCACCATTAACCCGAACCGAGAGTATGAATGTGTCTGCTTATCTCGATGTGCGAGTTAAGGAGATATATGGCAGTACTGAAACCGGGGCCATCGCTTGGCGCTGTCAACAAGATACTGAGCACGATGCTTTGTGGCATAAACTTTCTCATGTTCAGTTAAAGACAGTGGAGACGGGTGGGCTTGAAGTAAGATTTGTTCAGGGTGGAAATTCATATGTATTAGCTGATCATATTGAATTTGATCCTCAGGGTGATTTTGCTTTGCTAGGCAGGCATGACCCTATCGTGAAAGTCGAGGGAAAACGCCTCTCATTGACTGAATTAGCCAATGCAGTAATAGAGCACCCATGGATTGCTGAAGCAAGAGCCATACTCTTGAGCAGAAAGCGTACAGAAACAGCCGTGGTGGCCGTGTTATCTGAGAGCGGTCAGCAGCAGCTCATCACTCAGGGAAGAAAAGCACTTATAAAAAGCATGAAACACTCATTAGCCGATCAGTTTGAGCCTGTTTTATTGCCGAGACGCTGGCGTTTTATTGAGGCGATGCCAGTGAATACACAAGGAAAATTAACCATGAATGCGCTCACAGCATTGTTTGATAAGCCCGATACAGTTTGGCCTATCATTGAAGCTGAAACTGTGAGTGAACAGGCGGCGGATTTCAGCTGTCGCATACCTGAAGAGCTTCTGTATTTTGATGGGCACTTTCAACAGCAGGCTATTTTACCTGGCGTTGTGCAATTGCACTGGGCAGCCAAGCTCGGACAAAAATATCTTAATATTTCAGGTCATTTCCATCGACTGGAAGCGATTAAGTTTCAACAACTGATCCTGCCCGGAAGTGTAGTCAGCTTATCGTTAAGTTATGACCACTCCAAGCAGAAATTGAGTTTCAGTTTTTCCTCTGAGAAGGGCGTTCACTCAAGCGGAAAGGTTTGTTATGCCTGAAAATATCTTTAATCCTGCCATTGTGATCCCAGTGTATAACCATGAACATGCGATTGGGACGATTGTGGCCCAAGTCATGGCCTCTGGATTGCCTATTCTATTGGTGGATGATGGCAGTGATATACCCTGTCAGCAAACATTGATTGCTCTTGCTGAACAGTTTCCGCATCAGTTAAGTTTGCTTCGCCTAGAAGTGAACGGCGGTAAAGGCGCCGCGGTGAAGGCGGGTCTGCGATGGTTGTTGGATAATGGCTATTCACATGGATTGCAAATCGATGCGGATGGTCAACACGATGTGGCAGATATTACCCGCTTTATTCAAGCAGCAGAAAGTGAGCCAGACTCGCTTATCACTGGCTACCCTCAGTATGATGAATCAGTGCCTAAAATACGTTTATACAGTCGTTATCTGACTCATATATGGATCTGGATTAATACCTTATCCTTTAGCATTAAAGATAGTATGTGTGGGTTTCGGGTTTATCCGCTGCAACAGACTGTAACGCTGCTTTTTCACTGTGGTAACCGTATGGACTTTGATCCGGAAGTCATCGTCAGATGGCTATGGCGTTATCAGAAAGTCACTAATTTACCGACGAAAGTGCATTATCCGCTGGATGGTGTTTCTCACTTTCTTTTATGGAAGGATAATGGTTTGATTACGCTCATGCATACACGGCTGTTTTTTGGCATGTTGTGGCGTATGCCGTGTTTATTATGGCGTAAACGTGATGGTCAATAATTCGCATTGGTCGCGTGTGGCCGAGTCCGGGACGGTCATCGGCATGCAGATTCTATTATTTTGTTATCGGGTCTTTGGTCGATGGGCTTTTCGTCTCTGCTTATTTCCGGTGATGACTTACTATTATTTAACCCGTCGAGAAGCTAGAAAAGCTTCACAACATTATTTATCACGACTAACCGAGACCTATCCTGACTTAGGTAGGTTATCGTCATTTAAACACTTTCTTATGTTTGCTGACATTCTGCTGGATAAATTACTGGCATGGATGGGACGTATTCAACTCAAAGATGTACGCTTTCATAGTGACGGTCAGTTTGAAGCGGCTATTGAACAAAAGCAGGGCGGTATTATTGTGGTATCCCATCTGGGTAATACCGAAGTCTGTAATGCATTGGCACATCAACAGCCGAATTTGAAATTGACCTTGCTGGTCTACACCCAACATGCTGAAAAATTTAATGCCTTAATGAAAAAGGTAGGCAATACGACACAGGTTAAGATGTATCAAGTGACTGATATGAGCCCGGCCTTTGCCATGATGATGGCTGAACGTGTTGAAGCTGGAGAGTTTCTTGTTATTGCTGGTGATAGAACACCGGTCACTGGTCAGCAACGAGTCTCTGAAGTCACCTTTTTAGGTGAACAAGCGGCTTTGCCTCAAGGCGCCTTTCTATTAGCGAGTTTATTAAAGTGTCCGGTCTATCTGATGTTTTGCCTTAAGCAAGACAAGATGTATCACATCTACACAGAGTTATTTTCTGAAAAGTTATCTTTCACTCGACAGCAACGGCAGGCTTTATTAACAAATACTGTCCAACAATATGCTGATAGATTGGCTCATTATTGCCATATTGCCCCTCTGCAATGGTTTAATTTTTATCCGTTTTGGCAAAAAATGACACCACAAACTCAGCAAACTGAGGAGAAACAGTGATTCAGGTAGAAACGATTATTGAAGTCCCTTTTCACGATGTTGATGTGATGCGCGTTGCCTGGCACGGTCATTATGTGAAATATTTTGAAATTGCTCGCTGTGCCTTATTGGATAAAATTGAATATAACTATCCGGAAATGGAACAGTCAGGGTATGCCTGGCCTGTGATTGATTTACGTATTCGTTATGCACACCCACTAAAGTTTCAACAAAAAGTGAAGGTGATAGCAACGCTGGTGGAGTGGGAGAATCGTCTGAAAATAAACTATCAGATTGATGACTTGGTTACAGGGCAAAGACTGACCAAAGGCTATACCGTACAAGTCGCCGTGGATATGTCAAATAATGAAATGTTATTTGTCTCACCCGCTATTTTATTTGAAAAAATTGGGGTGACAGCATGATCAGACTCTCTATGCTCATGATGCTGTTCATTAGTTTTTCCGCACAGGCAGAATTATCTTACGACTTACTTGCCAAACTCACAGATTCTCCAGCCTCTCTTCAGGGGCGGTTCGAGCAACAGAAGCAGATTGTCGAGTTTGATACTACCTTAACGTCCCAAGGGAGATTTGAATACCAACGTCATCAGTTCATCCATTGGATGACTGAAACACCGATAGAAAATGAACTGACAATGACACCTGATGATATTGTCAGCCGTCAGGGAAATAATGAAATTTTGCATATCAAAACGGATAAAAATCCCTCAGTTCAGATCCTGAGTAACATCTTTTTTGCTGTGTTAACCGCGCAATGGCACGACTTAGCCGAGTTTTTCTATGCCAATGGTGAACAGCATGGTGAGCAGTGGCATGTGACCTTAACGCCCAAAAAACAGACCTTAAAACAAGTTGTCAGCAGTGTGGAGTTATCAGGAGATAAATGGCTTAGAGAAGTCACATTGAACGAACATAATGGTGATAAAACACATATTACATTTAGTGAATTATCGCAGTCGCACTGATGAACAATTTCTTTAAATTCTTGGCATGGGTTTGGCTACTTGTTGTCCTACTGCTAATAGGTATTACAGCCTCTAATCGGCCAGTATTAGATACCAGTATGATGAGTCTGTTGCCACAATCTGAGCAGCAGCCTCTCGTTAAAGCCGCTTCTGAGCAGATGGGACGGCAGTTTTCTCAGCGACTACTTATTCTGGTGACAGCATCGGATAAAGAAATCAGACAAGCGTCTTCGACAGCTCTGGCGGATTCTCTTCGTGCATTGCCACAAGTCAGTTCTGTGCTGTCACAATTTGAAGCTTCCACGCTCACACAGTATCAACAGACGCTTTACCCTTATCGTTATGGTTTGCTGACAGATGAGTTAGTCACACTTATTGATACTGACAAAAGCGATATCGTTAAACAACGAGCATTGTCACGCATTTTGAATCCCGTGAGTCTTGGTGGACATTCGCTGGTTGATGACCCTTTTGGTCTGATGTCATCGTGGTTAGAGCAGTTGGAATCACCCATTAATGTCACTTCAGAAGATGATTATCTAAAGCTCAGAGGAAAAAATGATACCTATCTCGTGATAGTGAATTTAGCGGATGATGCTTTTTCAATGGCAACGCAGAAAGCGGTTTTAGGTGTTTATCAGCAGCAAAAAGACAAGCTGGAAGATAAAGGTGTCTCGCTGCAGCTCTCTGGCTTACTGGTTCATGCCGATGCTGGTGCCAAGCAAGCACAAAAAGAAATGTCGACGATAGGTATCGGTTCGCTGCTCGGCATTGTGCTGCTGATGTGGTGGGTTTTTAAACGATTTTATAGTGTCACTTTATTATTACTCCCTGTCTTTATTGGCTTAATCGTGGCCTCATCTGTAGCGTTTTTGATGTTTGAACGCGTACATATCGTGACGTTTGCCTTTGGAGCTGGCTTAATCGGTGTGGCGATTGATTATGCCCTGCATTTTTTATGTGAACGACAACAACGGCGAGATGTTATATCGCATATCTTGCCAGGGTTAGCATTAGGTCTACTTTCAAGTGTTTTGGCGTATGCTGCTCAAGCGATTACCCCTTTCCCAGGGCTGCGACAGATGGCACTTTTTTCTATTGTCGGACTAATTTCAGCCTGGTTAACAGTCGTATTATGGTTGCCATTAATGACAAGACGCTTGCCGATCACGACGCCACGATTAAGTGATAGGATTTATCGTTGGCAACAACAGCTACCAAGTGTTGGGCAGAGTCTCTCTGTCCGTATTCTCTTAATTTTCCTTACTATTGCCGCTGCAATCAGTGTGTTTTATGGCGAAACAGAAGATGATATCCGGCTATTACAAACATCTCCCCCTGAGTTGCTAGCTCAAGAGCAATATGTCCAACACGCTTTAGGTCTTAACAGTAGTACACAGTTTTTGTTAAACCCCTGCGAGCAAATAGAACTCTGTCTACAACAAGAAGAGCAACTCAAACCCGTATTAGAAAGGCTACAGCAACAAGGTCAAATTTCTCATTACCGCATGCTTTCGGAATCGGTGCCATCGAAGAAAACACAGACTAATAATAGTCAACGAGTGGCACGCTTATACCAGCAAGAATTGAGTTCGCTATATAAATTGCTGAACGCTTCCGAGCAGATGACTGGGCAAGCTTGGCATAAACTTGATAATGACAAACTGAACCGCTTAACACCTGACAGAAAAGATGAGCAGGGGGGATTACTGTCCTCACCGATTATTGAGTCAGAACAAGCCGGTTTAGCGACAGTTATCAGTCTCGCCTCCTCGAACTCATTATCAGCACAGGCATTAGTGCAGTTACAAGCGACGGTGCCAAAACTGATTTTAGTGGATCAGGTCGATGCCATTTCAAACTTGATGCAGGATTATCGACAACAAATTATGTTGTGGATGTGTTTGGCCTATATTGGTGTTTTTGCCATTTTATTTTGGCGCTATAAAAACGCCACTTGGCGAATTATTTTGCCGCCCATGTTAGCCTCCTTCTTTACGTTAGCGATATTAATGGCTGTGCTACCTGGCGTGAATTTGTTTCATTTTATGGCCTTAATTCTGGTGTTAGGTATTGGCATTGATATGGGAATCTTTTTGACAGAAACCTCAGGGGCGACTCAAACCTGGTTAGCGGTCACATTGTCGGTGCTGACAAGTTTAATGGCTTTTGGTCTATTAGCGTTGAGTCAGACACCAGTATTGATGCATTTTGGTTTGACAGTATTGTTGGGATTGTCATGGGTGTGGATTTTAGCGACCTTTTTTCGTCGTATAACTCAAGGAGAGAGTGTTGAAGGCAACACAAAGTCAGTATGACATTATCGTCATTGGCGCTGGGCCAGCAGGTGCAGTTGTTTCTGCGTTATTAAATCAGCGTGGTTACCGAGTAGTAGTATTGGAGAAGACGTATTTCCCGCGATTCTCCATTGGTGAAAGTTTGCTGCCGCAGAGTATGCGTTTTCTTGAGCAGGCCAATATGTTGGATGCCGTTCATGCGGCCGGTTTCCAATTTAAAAATGGCGCCGCCTTCAGCTGTGCAGAACGTTATGAATCATTTGATTTTAACGAGAAGTTCACTGAGGGGTGGGGGACGACATATCAGGTACAACGCGATAAGTTTGACAAAATTCTGGCTGATACTGCTGAGCAGCAAGGTGTTGAGATTTGTTATGGGCAGACCGTCACTGCATTTGAATATCACCAGAAAACGGCGTATGTCACCGTAGCGGATGAAGATGGCGATGTCTATAAACTGAGCAGTCAGTTTGTGTTGGATGCTAGCGGTTATGGGCGTGTATTACCTCGCTTATTAGGCTTGGATAAACCGTCAAACTTTCCATCAAGGACATCGTTGTTTACACACATTGAAGACCGAATACAGGATGAAACTTATGATCGCAATAAAATTCTCATTACAGTGCATCCCGACTTCCAAGATGTCTGGTATTGGTTGATACCGTTTAGTAATGGCCGTTCATCCGTTGGTGTCGTTGCTACACAGGCATTTATTCAGCAACTGGATGGTGAGACTGAGGATAAACTCAAACAGCTCATTAATGAGTCAGGCTGGATGGCGACGTTACTAAAACAGGCAAACTTTGATACTCGGGTTGGTGAGCTTACCGGCTATGCCTGTGATGTTTCACAGCTTTATGGGGATGGCTACGCCTTATTGGGCAATGCGGGTGAATTTCTGGATCCTGTGTTTTCTTCCGGAGTAACGATAGCACTCAAGTCCTCCAGTTTGGCTGCTTCCGTACTTGATAAGCAGTTACAGGGGGAAGAAGTGGACTGGCATAACGTCTTTGTTTTGCCGCTACAGCAGGGGATTCATACTTTTAAAGAGTTTGTTGAAGCCTGGTACGATGGCAGGCTACAGGATGTTATTTTTACCCGAAATAAAAATGCACCTATAAAACGGATGATTAGTTCTATTTTGGCCGGATACGCTTGGGACACGCACAACCCATACGTGAAAGATGTGAAGCGGTTAAGTTCTCTGGCAGAGTTATGCAGAAACAGGTAATGCCGCGCATCCTATTCTTAGGCCTCCTATTTTTTACGCTGACAGCGTGTAGTCTGTTTCGGCCATTACTGATGCCAGAAAATACGTTGTTATTATTATCACCCGCTGAGGGACCAAAGGCGGGACTGATGAAACAAAAAGTCACCGTGATTCAAGATAAGCAGCCACAGTCGTTTATTGCCTTGAGTCGGTTTACAACGTTGGATTTTCGTGTGGCTGTGATAACACCAACTGGCCAGACTCTGCTGAAAATGAACTATGACGGTAACCATTTTCAAGCGACTAATCTGACGGATATGACATTACCTCTCGAAGAAGTGATGTCTGTTATGCAATTTGCGTTGTGGCCAGAAAAAACGGTGCACAAGTATTATAATGAACGGTTGAATTGGCAAGTTGAACTTACTACGAATTATCGCCGTTTATATAAAGGTAATACACTTATCCTTGACGTAAGGATGTCTGATGATAACGTTGATATTCACCATAAACAGCATCATTACCGTGTGATGATTTCGCCCTTACAGAGTTGATAACAGTGTGACTGATAAAAAAAATGTTTACCTGAATCAGGTAGGGGTAGTGTGTGCTGCCGGACACAATATACTGGAACTTAAGTGTGGACTTGAGGCTGAACCAAACGATCTCATGACCCTGTCTGGTGCCTATGGTACAGAGCCTGTGCCTGTCGCTATGTGTCAACAAGTATTACCTGATATTCCAATGGAAGAGGCATGCTGGCAAAGTCGAAATAACCAACTGGCTTTGGCGGTATATCATCAGATTCAGGAAAGGGTTGATGAGGCCATAAAAAACTATGGTGCTGAGCGAGTCGGTGTGGTGATTGGAACCAGTACATCGGGTATTTCTGATGCTGAGAACGCTATCCAGTCTTATGTCGAAGGAAATGGCTTACCTGAAAACTATCATTACAGGATTCAGGAAATGGCCAATACGGCCGAGTTCATTGCAACACTATCTGGCGCTTTAGGTCCGGTCTATGCTGTATCTACAGCCTGTTCATCAGGTGCCAAAGCCTTGGCTTCAGCCAAGAGGCTTATTACTGCCGGGCTTTGTGATGTGGTTATTGCGGGTGGTGTCGACACACTGTGTAAGCTCACTCTACAAGGCTTTTCAGCATTGGAAGCGGTCAGCAAATCGATTTGTAACCCATTTAGTCAGAATAGAAATGGCATCAATATTGGGGAGGCTGGTGCGTTGTTTATTGTCTCTGCTAATCCTGAAGGTGTTAAGTTATCAGGTGTTGGTGAAAGTAGTGATGCCCACCATATTTCTGCCCCAGAACCAGAAGGAACTGGAGCCGAACGAGCCATGAGAATGGCATTGGCTGATGCTGGTCTGAAAGCTGATGACATTGATTATGTGAATCTACATGGCACAGCGACGCCGTTGAATGATCAAATGGAGTCGCGAGCTGTTAGTCGTGTTTTTCCTGCATCGGTTTTATGTAGCTCTACCAAGCCCATGACAGGACATACACTAGGTGCTGCGGGTGCAGTAGAAGCGGCTATTTGCTGGCTAACCTTAATGGACAATGCTGTGTTGCCAGTTCATCACTGGGATGGCAATGCTGATCCTGAATTGCCAGAACTGAATTTTGTGACGCGTCAGCACACATCAACACCTGTACGACGCGTATTAAGCAATTCCTTTGCTTTTGGCGGTAATAATGTGGCCTTAGTGATGGAACGAGCAGAATGAGTATTGAGTATTCTGTAGACGAACTTGTACCCCATTCAGGCACCATGTCATTGTTAAGTCGTGTGACAGCCTATGGCGATGACTGGTTGGAAGCGGAGGTCGATATCTCCTCAGCCACGTTATTTGCAGAGGAACAGGGCGTGCCGGCATGGGTTGGTTTGGAATACCTTGCTCAAGCCATCGCGGCTTTTTCAGGTGTGCAGGAAAGAAAACAAAATCAGCCACCCAAGCTTGGGTTTCTACTCGGCACACGGCGTTATGAATCGAACGTGCCATGGTTTGCTACTGGACTGACGTTAACGGTGAGAGTCGAGCGAGACATGGTGGCTGAAAATGGATTACATGTATTTAAAGGCATGTTGACGGCATTCAATGTGGAAGCCACAGCGAATTTAAATGTATTTCAACCAGACGATGCCAGTCAGTTTATTAAGGAAGCAAAACAATGAGCGAAACCATATTAGTAACAGGCTCAAGCCGAGGTATCGGCCGCGCTGTTGCGATTAAGCTTGCGAATGATGGCTATGACATCGTGCTGCATTGCCGTAGCAAGCGGACTGAGGCTGAAGCCGTGGCTGAAGAGGTTAAAGCCCTTGGTCGGCAGGTTCGCATATTACAGTTTGATATTGCTGATAGAAAGCAATGCCAGGCAGTGCTTGAAGCGGATGTTGAAGAACATGGTGCGTATTATGGTGTGGTTTGTAATGCTGGCCTTGCGCGAGACAATGCTTTTCCTGCTATGCCTGGTGAAGAGTGGGATCTGGTATTAAGAACGAACCTTGATGGTTTTTATAATGTATTACAGCCACTCACCATGCCGATGGTGAGAAGACGTAAACCCGGTCGGATTGTCACTATGTCATCCGTTTCTGGCGTGGCTGGTAATCGTGGACAGGTTAATTATAGTGCTGCCAAAGCCGGTATTATCGGTGCGACCAAAGCCCTCGCTATTGAATTAGCTAAACGTAAAATCACAGTGAACTGTGTCGCGCCGGGGTTAATTGATACAGAGATGACAGAAGATGTTTTCATGGATGAAGCGATGAAACTAATACCGATGCAACGTGTTGGTAAAGTCGAAGAAGTCGCAGCGACGGTGAGTTTTTTAATGTCAGAAGGTGCTGCCTATATTACGCGCCAAGTCATTTCAGTGAATGGTGGAATGGTCTGATGAAACGCGTAGTTGTAACAGGCGTAGCGGGTTTTTCGCCTATAGGAAATGATTGGGCCACTATTCGCCATCACCTGGAAACGATGACAACGGGGATTTGCCGCATTGATGAGTGGGATAAATATGCTGAGTTAAATACGCGCCTTGGTGCACCGGTACGAGACTTCGAAATGCCTGCGCATTATAAGCGTAAGGATTTACGCAGTATGGGGCGAGTGGCTAAATTAGCCGTTTTGAGTACCGAGCTCGCACTAGAGAAGGCTGGTCTTCTTAAAGATCCTATTCTTCATAGTGGTGAGGTTGGTGTGGCATATGGCTCTTCGGCTGGTGATACCGGTGCTGTCGCCGATTTTGGCAATATGCTATTGAATCACTCATGCGAAGGACTGAATGCAAACTCCTATATTAAAATGATGGCGCATACCTCTCCCGTGAATATCGGTATCTATTTTGGTTTGCGAGGTCGTGTATTAACAACATCAAGTGCCTGTACTTCTGGGAGTCAGGCCATTGGCTATGCTTATGAAGCCATCAAAGCCGGCCAACAGACAATTATGATTGCGGGTGGCTGTGAGGCGTTATGTGCTACTGAGGCCGCAGTCTTTGACACTTTATATGCCACCAGTATTAAGAATGATACACCGCATTTATCTCCCAGACCTTTTGATAAAGACAGAGATGGTCTGGTAATTGGCGAAGGTGCCTGTACCTTGATTTTAGAAGAGCTGGAACATGCACAAGCCAGAGGTGCGACTATTTATGCTGAGCTGATTGGTTTCGGCACAAATTCGGATGGCAGTCATGTGACTCAGCCTTCAGCTGCTACCATGCAAAAGGCCATAGAATTAGCGCTACAAGATGCCGCTATTGAGCCTGAAAATATTGGCTATATCAGTGCTCATGGAACGGCTACCGATCGTGGAGACATTGCTGAAACCACGGCAACCGAAGCCGTGTTTGGTTCCAGTACGCCGATAAGCTCATTTAAAAGTTATACTGGTCATACATTAGGTGCGTGTGGTGCATTAGAAGCCTGGGTCGCTATTGAAATGATGAACAGTGATTGGTTTCATGCGACGGCAAATCTGGATGAAGTCGATCCCGATTGTGGCACGCTGGATTACATCATGAATGCTCCCAGGCAAATTCATACCGATTATGTGATGTCTAATAACTTTGCATTTGGCGGTATTAACACGTCACTTATTTTTCAACGATGGAACTAAAAGGATAACTCATGACTTTAGGGAAGAAGCTTATTCCATTACTATTCACCGCACTTTCAATGAATGCTGTGGCTTATCAGAGTAAAGATGAGCAGATTGATGCAGTATTAAATGTGGTGCAAACAGGTTCACAAGAACGCAAAGAGACTGTCCTGGAACGTTTACAGTGGTCAGGTATTTCAGATCCTCGCTTATATGATGTGTTGGAAGCCGATTTATTGGCAAATTACCAAGAAAAGCTATATGACTCAGATAAGCGTAATTTGATGGCCTATGAGGTAAGAGCGCTGGGATACAGTGGGAACCCAAAATACACATCGACGCTTGAACTGTTAGCAAAAAAAGCGGCGGAGTCAAAAGTTAAACGACATGCCAAAAAGGCCTTGAGCGACTTAAGTACTTATATTTCGGTCCAGCGTCAGTTAAGTCATGTGGTAATCGAACAACCGGAAAAACCGTTTGAAGTTCAGATGTATATGCGGATGATACAAACGGGTGATAGCTACACACAGCGACTGGCCGCGCGAGCTTCTTTTCATGAAAATATTCATGACCCTGAACTTATGGCTTTATTTACTGAGCAGTTAGAGAGCATGTACATGAACCCTGGTTTGGATGCCTTGGGGCAAGATACGGCCGCCTGGATCTGTAAAGTGCTTAAACAAGACTCTGGACATGAAGCTCTGTTGGCGGAAGTAGCTGAGAAGACGCCACATCGAAAAATTCAAAAATATGCTAAGTAACTGGAGTAAGCCCTTTTTTCTACATAACTGTTTGCCCAGAGACAACTTCATTTAAAGAGTGCTGAGATGAGTGACAAAGATTCTGAAGAGATGGTTGTAGAGTTCACGCCTCTGGAAAAGATCGAAGAGCTCTATAATGAGCTGCTTGATTGGTATGGTGAGGCTGATAGTAAAGAACTTAGAGTGGCAGCCAAATTATTGTTAGTTGCTTTGGAAAAGTTTGCTATTCATGGTGGTAATCAGTGGCATGACCTGGTCAGTGAATATATCGATATTCTTCGTAAAGATCCGGAGAAGTTTCAAAGAATTATTGAATCCAATCGCGGTGAATTAAAAGAAAAAACGTCTACGACCCGTTATCACTAGCTAATTTTTCAAAAAAGATTGTCTTTTTTGCTCGTCTTTCAGCAACTTGGCAAATTTACGTGTTTGTTTTGGCAGATAAATAAAATCGTCGACTAATGATTTCTTACGACGTTTTTTGGTCAGTTCAGCAGGCTCGAAAAAATGTCTGGCATTCTCGTAAGACAACACAAACGGCTGATAGCCCTCATGCATCAGTAAATAACTCATGATGAGTGAACCTGTACGATGATTGCCTTCCAGAAACAGTTGAGGCTGACTCAGTATATTGGTGAATAAACCGGCCGTTCGCTTCCAAATATTGGTGTGTTGATTGAGTGCCAACCAGTCCATAAGCTGACCAATACCACCATTACGTGCTGCGTAGAAGTGGGCTTTTGTTGCTTTAAATTGATGTTGAGATTCTTCTTCAGATATTGATGAAGTGTGATAAAGCACTATGTGATTAAGTTCTAACAGTAAATGTGAATTACCCATGGCGAAAAGATCAATGTCATTCGCCAGATAAAAATCTATCTTGGCGTAGCCGGCAACAATGTTTTCAATCACTTCATTAGATGGTGGTGTTCTCTGAACGGTGAGGGTTTTATTAATCTTATCAAAGTGTTTTTGCGTATCAAGCAGACGTGATCTGACAGCGCTAATATTGAGTCGAGCAATATTGCCTGTCAGATCATGTTGTGTCGCACTGTGAACAGCATTAAGTGATGATGAACCCATAATAATGGTTTAGATTAACTAAACTCACCTCGCACATACTGTTTGGTTAATAACTGTTGAGGATCTTCAAAAATCTTTTTGGTGTCGTCCATTTCAACCAGATAACCAGTACGGCCACCTTGTGAAATATCTACACCCAGAAATGCTGTTGTATCAGCCACACGCATGGCTTGTTGCATATTGTGTGTGACTAAAGCCACGCTGTAGTGTTGTTTCAGTTCTACCATCAACTCTTCGATCTGACGCGTGGCAATCGGGTCTAGAGCTGAACAAGGTTCATCCATTAATAACACATCAGGTTCTGTGGCAATGGCCCTGGCAATACACAAACGTTGTTGCTGACCACCTGATAAAGATAATCCGCTGTTTTTCAATTTATCTTTGACATCATTCCAGATAGCCGCACGTTTTAGTGCTTTAACGACCATCTCTTCCTCATCGCCTTTGTAACCGTTTAGTCTCAGGCCAAAGGCAACATTATCGTAAATGCTCATAGAAAAAGGATTAGGTAACTGGAACACCATGCCGATATAACGTCTGACGATGACTGCATCGACCTTTTTGCTGTAGATATCATGTTTGTGATACTGGATATGACCTTCAAAACGAAATGAGTCGATCAGATCATTCATACGATTCATGCTGCGTAGAACGGTACTTTTTCCGCAACCTGATGGACCAATAAAGCCGGTGACTTTATTTTTTTCAATAGGAATAGTGGTGTCTCTGACCGCTCTGAAGTCACCATAGTAGATATTTTTTACATGGCAATCTAAAACAACAGGGCCTTTTGGCACGTACTTTTCAGCAATAAATTCAGCGGTATCGATTTGCATATTCATAGGTTTTCCTTACGTTATTCTTTAAATTTCGATCTGCCGACAACGCGGGCCAGAATATTGAAAAAGAGGACGAGTATTACAAGTACCAGAGAGGCTGCCCAGGCAAGCTCAATCTGATTCTCAAACGGCATGCCGGAGAAGTTGTAAATCAAAATGGATAAAGAGGCTGTTGGCTCTGCCAGTTCAGCCATGTAGTAATTACTAAACAAGGCAGTAAACAGTAACGGAGCTGACTCACCCGCGGCACCTGCTACAGCCAATATCACACCGGTCAAAATGCCGGGTAATGCTGTAGGTAAAACCACTTTTAATATGACTTGTGTACGCGTACACCCCATGCCAAACGCAGCATCTTTCATTTTTTGTGGTACTTGTTTCATGGCTTCTTCTGCTGCCAAAGTCACCGTAGGTAACATCAGAACAGCTAAGGCCACACCACCCGCCCAGGCAGAATAAGTGCCGGTTGTAATAACGATAACGGCATAAACAAAGACACCCGCCAGGATTGAAGGAAAGCCTGTAAGTACCTTGGCTAAAAAGCGTGAGATGGTTGCTATTTTGCTGGAAGGGTTAAGTATTGATAAATACAGTGCTGCCATGATTCCAATTGGAATACTGATGGCCGAGGCAATACCCACCATAGTTAATGTACCGACAATGGCGTTACCAAAGCCACCACCCATTTCAAAACCAGCGGGTGGTAGGGCGGTAATCGCTTCCATATCCAGTCTGGCGCCACCTTGAGCGAGCAGCATATAAATCACTGAAAAGAGGGGAATACTGGCTAAAACAGCTAACAGCCAAACTAAGGTTGTCAAAAAATAGTTTTTTAATGCTCTGACTTCAAAAATATTTTTTTCCAGAGCCGGTAACTCAATTCTTGGTGGCAACACCTGCTCTTCTAATTGTATTTGACTCATTTTTTACCCTCAAACTTACGCATGGTGTATTGCTGTACTGCCAAACCGACAACGTTGACCATAAAGGTGATGACCAGTAGAACCAGTGCGGCATACATTAAAGCCTGTATTTCGATTTCACCTGCTTCAGGGAAAGTAGAAGCAAGAAGTGACGCTAAGGTATTGGCCGGAGCAAACAGTGAGACATCGATATTGTTGACGTTACCAATCAACATGGCGAGCGCCATGGTTTCACCAAGAGCGCGACCGAATCCAAGCACTAAACCAGCCAAAATGCCGGAAGAGGCTGTAGGGAGCATTACTTTTAAAATGACTTCCCACTTGGTAGCACCCATACCGTAAGCGGCTTCTTTCACTTTGTAGGGGATACGGCGGAAAGCATCTGCAGAAATCGCTGCTACGGTAGGTAAAATCATAATAGCGAGTACCAATGCCGCAGGAGCAAGACCTGGACCACTCAACTCTGTGCCAAATAGGGGAAACCAGCCTAAGGTGTCATGTAACCACTCAGCGCCAGGTCTTATCAATGGAATCAGTACATAAATGCCCCATAAACCATAAACAACAGAGGGGATAGCTGCTAACAATTCGATGACGGTTCTGAAAATCATTTCGAACTTAGCGTGTACAAATCCTTGAGTCAGGAAGATCGCTATTGAAACACCTAATAAACCACCCAGAAGTAAAGCTAAGAGCGAACTATATAATGTGCCCCAAATTTCAGGTAACACACCAAACACCCCTTGGTTGGTATCCCATGTAGTACCAGTAATAAAGCCAAGGCCATGTGTTTTGATGGCCGGTAATGCCTGTGAACCTAATTCAAAAACGATATAGGCAACCAAAAGGACAATGGATAGGGCGCAAAAATAAGCAAAAGAGCGAAATACCGAGTCTTTTAAGTAATCCGTCGATGATGGCGGAGCAGACAGTGTTTTATCACTACTGGCTTCTTTAAATGGATCGTAAACCATGTGCGTTCCTATCAATTATTCATTCGTGTTTTTAAACATGTTTTATGGCGTGTAAAAACAGAGAAAATGCTGCAAGGACTTTCCAGCCTTGCAGCATTTTTTATCTCAGTTTTCAACTGATGTGATTACTTGATCATTTTCGCTGCGTTGCGAACTTTCTCAACCACGTTTTCAGGTAGTGGGATATAACCCATTGCTTCAGATGATTCTTGACCTGTTGTTACCATGTACTCGATTAAGTCACGTAAAGCTTTTGCTTTATCATCTTCTTGATCTTTGTAGACCAACAACCATGTGAACGAGGCGATTGGGTAAGCATCTTCACCAGCAGGGTCAGTAGACCAAGCACGTAAATCAGGTACATCACTACCTGGTAAATTACCTTCTGGGAAGGTTGTTGTTGCTAATGCGGCAGCACCTGTTTCACCACCGGCTTCAACGAATTTACCTTTTTGGTTTTCAAGAATAGCGGTTGGCATTTTGGTTAATTTTGCAAAGCCATATTCAATGTAACCAATTGAACCAGGCGTTTGTTTGATAGTCGCTGTCACACCATCATTTTTTGGCGCTTTAACGATTAATGCAGAAGAAGGCCAGTTAGGTGATTTAGCTGCACCGATAGTTTCTTTAAATTCTGCATTGATGGCAGACAAGTGATTGGTGTAAACATAACTTGTACCACTTGAGTCAGAGCGAACGACTACAGTGATTTTTTCGTCAGGTAATTTAACACCTGGGTTGGCTGCTTGGATTTTTGGGTCATTCCATTGAGTGATTTTGCCCATGAAAATCGCTGGGTAAACATCACGTGGCAGTTTTAATTCTTTAACACCTTCCAGGTTGTAAGACAGAACCACTTCACCGGCTGTCATTGGTAACAGAATTGCACCTTTTTTGACTTGCTCGATTTCGCTGTCTTTCATCGCGGCGTCACTCGCTGCAAAGTCAACTGTTTCATTGATGAAATCACGAATACCTGCGCCACTACCTTTAGATTGGTAATCTACACGCACACCATCAGTTTGCTTGCTGTAATCTTTAAACCATTTGTTATAAAGAGGGGCTGGAAAACTGGCACCAGAACCGTTCAACTTCAGTTCGGCATGTGCAGCAGTTGATGACATCGCACCAACAAGGGCAGTGATAAGAAAAACTGACTTTGCATTTTTTGCAAATAGTTTCATAGAAACTCCTGACTAGTTAATTAAGCAATAAAAATCTTTAACTCGAACAGAGTATCGGTCTTAAGTTAAAGATTTATGACAAAAGCAAATTTAGTCAGAATTTTTTATATCAGTAGAAGGTTGTATCTAATAATTTATATTAAAATCAATTATCTATAGATCTTTTTGCTTATTAATAATGTATCAATGTCAGTTTTTTTAATTCGTCTCTTTTCACAAAATGGATAAATTAAAGTGACATTATGACTAAATAGAGCGTCATTATTAGGGACTCTATAGTCTTAATAGCAGTATTGTTACTTCTACTGAATTGCAAACATAAGTAATCTGAAGGCAATCCAGACAAAGCCAATAGTTGTAATAATAAAGCTCAATGCTGAGAATATTTTCCAGATAGTTTTATTCCAGAAATAGATATCAAAAGCGGCAATCACAAAAATGGTTGGGTTAGTGAATCCGCCAATGGCGACACAAAGACAGGCGAACTTTGATAACTCAATATCGGCCCCAGTCGCAGCACCATAAAAAACCTAAGCTGAATAATGCCATGAGTGCATAATCTACGTGAGCCCTGATCATGGTTTTGTAATCGACTAAAAAGTCGCCGTCTATCCCTTTGATGGGAAACCATCTGGCAAATGTCATTAACCATGCCGATAGAATCAATGCTGCAATCATAGCAACAGCACCTATTAATAAAACATTCATTTCTCTCTCCTTTGTATTGGAGAGCATATTAAAAATGATTACATAGCTGGCTGCAGCTGATAATTACCCCAGATTTTCAGGTAAATAGCCCATTATCTCTACATAGCGGTTAGTCGCATGCGATTGGAGCTTTGTGTCGCTAGAGGAGCGGAGGGGAGTTTAGTAGAAAAAGTAGCACCATTAGCTCTCTCAATTTGAACGTCGAAAATAGTTTTGTTTCGGCTTTTATGATGGTGGGATTCAAACATTCGCTAAGAAACATGACATGACTCGAACAATGCCCATTTTTGCTACTGAGATATAAACGCTGCCATTAAACTTATTGCTCACATTGTGATTTTTTTCATGGAGTTAATATGCGTTTTTCTTATTTTTTTATTCCTTTAGCATTTGCCTTACCTAACTTAGCAAGTGCCAATACTTGTGAAGTAGAAATTACTGCGGGTGATTCATGGTCATACAACACTAAGACAATCACTGTGCCATCTGATTGTGATGAATTTACTGTCAATTTCACGCATACAGGTAAGCTATCTAAAGATGGGCTTGGTCATAACTGGGTATTAGCCAAGACTTCAGATGTGAATGCCATTGCTCAAGCCGGTGCACCAGAAGGGCTCGAAAATGATTTCCTTCCAAAGAATGATGAGCGTGTGCTCGCATTCACACCGATCATCGGTGGCGGTGAAAGTGCCTCAACAACCTTTAAAACGAGTGTGTTAAATAAAAATGAGGACTATAGCTTTTTCTGCTCATTTCCTGGTCACACATTTATGATGCGCGGCACCGTGAAACAAGCAGAATAAAAATACCTTTCAGCTTCCTCTTGTATCCCCTGTTATAAAGGTGTGGTGGTTTGCCGCCCACCTTTATCTTTTTATTTAATCGTCAGCTTTTCTATTTGCCATCCCCACTAAGTCAATTTTCATTGACAGAACTCCTTCGCTACATTCATCAAGACAAGCACCGCAACGAGTACAATCACTTGAAGTAACGGATAAGGCTTGTTTTGACACTACAGGGGCCAGTACATGTGGTTCAGGACAAACAGCAACGCAACGTGAACAGCCACGGGTATCACAGCTTTCTGTTGGTGTGGATGTCACTTTGAGTCGACCATAGCGTCCTAAAATGCCATAGAAAGCACCTACTGGGCACAGATGGCCGCACCAGGCACGACGACTGACAAATAAATCAAACAAAAATAAAGCGCCGAGCAGCATCGCTCCACTTAAAGAAAACCATATTAACTCTCGCTGGAATCGTGTAATAGGGTTCACTATTTCCCACGCCAAGGTCCCGCCTAAAAAAGAAAGCACCAGAGATAAGGCTAAGATCCAGAGTCGTAAATGACGCGATAAATTCATATTGCCTTTAATATTGAGACGTTTACGTAACCAATAGGCTAAATCAGTCAGTAAGTTGATGGGACATACCCAGCTACAGTAAAGACGACCGGCTAAGAAAGCATAAAACCCTCCGACCAGTATCGCCCCCATAAGCGCGGGCAAGGCAATAGGGGAACCTGCAAAAAAAGACTGGAGAAGAATAAAAGGATCGGTCAGTTTGAGTTGTTCAAACCAGAGACTAGACGATAAATTGCCATCAGCAATCTTGCCATAACCCGGTATTGCAACAATAAAGGCAAGTAAAATGGAGATTTGTACGATACGGCGCATCAACAACCAGCGATGCCGATAGAGGCCACGCTTCAGACGATGTAACATACTTAGCTCCTCCCAACGGCATTCCTGCCAGACAGGCCTAAGCCCAGTTCGCGTGGAAGTACGCGAATGGCCGCTTCAGACAAGACACAATGTTTTTCACAGGTGCCGCATCCAGTGCAGATGTCTGAATGCACGGTAGGAATCATCAATTTTCCTGCCTCAGTCTGGATAGGTTCAATGGTGATGGCTTCATCACGAATGGGGCAAACTCGCCAGCAAATACTACAGGTCAAACCTTTGTAATTGAGGCAGGTTTCATGGTCAACAAGTACAGCGACGCCCATATCCGCTTTTTTTATATCGGTCATATGGCGATCAAGTGCACCGGTCGGGCAGGCCTTGGCACAGGGAATATCGGTGCACATCCGGCACGGTTCTTCTCTGGCTACAAAATAGGGCGTGCCTTGTGGAGCAGGATCGGCCCAACTGGCTAACTTCAGAATATCGTAGGGGCAGTCTTCAACACATAAGCCACATCGTATACATGATGAGTCGAAGTCCAGATCCGGCAATGCGCCTGGTGGGCGAAGCGCTTCTGCAGCGCGTGCTGGACGGGATAGAATCATGGATTGTCCAATGATGGAACCCACCAGTACCACTCCAAAACGTTTGAATAGATGACGAAAGGTTTCCCGCTTTCCGGGATCGTCTAATTGATGGTTAGTGTCTCGTTGATTTTCTGCCATTAGTACCTCCAGCAGATAAACAGCAAATATCAGGGAGCTACCGTCATTTCGGCTCTGATAACCGGATGTATCCAGCATTGCAAAAGGTAATCACCGGCTGCTGGAATAGTCAAGCTGACGGTTTCTCCCGGAAGCTGTACGCCTAAGTTCACCACTTTGCCATCGGGGTAGGTGACATAAATACTGTGTGCGATATTCGCTTTGTTATGAATCAGTAGTTTGTCATTGACTTGCGGGGTAAAGTGCCATTCATCGAAATCGTGATGGGTCAGCGATAACTCTCGAATAATCTGTTCTGAGTCGCTTGCTTGTTCGGCACTGGCAACGGGTAGAATGAGCGTACTCATAATGCAAGCTATAGTCATGAGCCAAAGTGTTACTTGTCTGTTCACGTATGCTACTCCTCGGGTAATTCGGGTGGAGAAAGTGCTAATGGACCACCATTTAAGGTTTTCAAAAAGGCAATCAGATCGGCTTTTTGTTGTTCAGTTAGTTCAAATGGCGACATTTCTTTAGACAGGCTGGGACGTTTGAGACCACCGTCTTCATAATGTTTGATCACTTGCTCCAGATTGGTCATGGAACCATCATGCATAAAAGGTCCGTTTTCTGGCAGATCACGTAAGGTCGGGGTTTTAAAAGCATGCTGCATAATCGTCACCTCGACAGGGATGGTATTGCCACGACCCAGATCCGGGCTATCCAGCCCAATGTCATGGAAACTATCATCAGTAAAACGCCATGACTTATGACAAGCGGCGCACTGGGCTTTATTGTTAAATACTTGAAAACCACGTTGAGCACTGACACTGATAGCTTCATCATCACCTTCTACCCAACGATCAAAGCTTGAAACATTGGAGACCAAGGTACGTTGAAAAGTCGCTAATGCCATCGCAATGCGCTGTGTAGTGATTTCTGCATCACCATAGGCAGACTCAAATAAGGGGCGATAACCTTTAATTTCACCTAGTCGCTGAACTAATTCATCCATGTTGTAGTTCATTTCGTGTGGCGTGGTGATGGGAAGCACTGCCTGCGCTTCCAGTGAGTTGGCTCGGCCATCCCACATTAATGCTTTAAGCCAGGCGCTGTTCATGACAGTGGGCGTTCGTCTCGGCTGCTCAAGTTCTTCCGAACCCAGCGGCACAACGCGGCCATCGCTCCAGCGATGATCCGGTGAGTGGCAGGTCGCACAGGACATACCTTTATCTCGGGACAAACGCGGGTCAAAAAACAGGGCTTTACCCAGCGTTGTTTTTTCTATAGTAAGCGGGTTGGAGTCCGGCGCCGGAATGGCCTCGGGACGTTGATAATCACTCCGCTTGATTGTGTCATCAGCCAAACTGGCATGCACGGAAAATACCGTGCATGCCAACATGACGAGGATTCTGATCTTCATGATGTAAGAATGCCTCAGGCCAACTTAGCTGGCTTTACCAACGACTGGTGAGATGGTGCAGTGATAGGTCATATCATCATTTTCTGCACCGAAGCACCATACGATGTCGTTGGAGAACTCAGGACGGTAAACCGGCAGTTCACCTTCTGTGTTCAGACACGCACATTGACCACAGGTTTGCTTACCACAGCAGTCACGGTAAGCGATCAGGTAAGTCTGACCGTCACCCGGGTTGTAACAGCTGGCCACCCATGAGCTCGGTGACAGGCTGGTGCCCGGAGGACAGGAAGTCAGCGTACCACCACAGCAGTCACAGACGTTCCCGTCGATAGAACAGTGCCGCCAGTAGTCACAGGCTTGTGGATCCTGATCCTGTGGTTGCCAACCTGCTCTGGCCGCATCCAGGTCACTGGCGTCAGCGGCATGGGCGCTGTTCAGACGACCACGGCGATCAACTGGCAGCAAGGGAAGCAGTGTCGCACCTACCAGGAAGCCACCCAGTTTACCCACGAAGCCACGACGACCGGTTTTGTTTGCGGTACGACGGCTCAGTTTCTCAATAGCAGCGTCAAATCCTAATTTCTTTGTCATTTGCCTTCTCCGTTATGTTTTTTGGTTCTACTCTCAAATCAATGATTAGTGCAGTTGCTCGCCCACTGTCACTTCCTTGGCAGTAGAGCTGTCTTTGAGGTAGCTCTGCAGTGAAGCGTGACCCAGTCGTACGGTTTCAAACAGGCTTTCAACATGCTCACGTGTGTTGCACAGACCTTTGCCTTTTATCACGCCATCGGCATCCAGCAGTACACCGTAAGGGACTTTGGAAACCTGGTAGCGCATGCCAATTTCTGGTGAGTTCACGTAATACTCATTTTTCAGTGGGTGGTTGCTCAGGAACTCACGGTGTTCAGCAGCCGTACCGTCACTGATCAGAATGACATCTGCGCCTTCACTTGCTGCGACATCACGAATAATTGGCAGCAGCTTGGCACAAACAGGGCAGGAAGGACCGGTGAACATCAACAGGCTTGGACGTCCAGGCGTGATAGCGCGACCGACCAGCAAGTCTTTTTCATCGGTGAAGGTTTTCACGTTGAACACAGGTGATTTGTCACCAATATCGGGTCCGTGATCGACCATCATGGCACCCAGTGGTGCTGACCGTTCGTGTAGCAGACCAATTTGGCGAATAACACCTACCATAAGTGCAGCCAGAGCCAGAAAAGCTGCCCAAAGCAACACATTTGAAGCAATAAGAATATCGAAACTCATTGTAAATTTTCCTTACTAAAAAATTAAGTTCTTGATTCACGGGAATTTGGCAATCCCACCATCACATCTGCAGCTATATAAAGCATGGCCAGCAGTGCTGCTGAGGCCATACCAATCAGCCACGATGCGAGGGAGATATTGGCTATTTCCAGTGAACTAAAAGCGATGTAGATGCTGACGCCGGCAAGAAAGAGCGCACGCAGCACATGGAACATGCCGATTCGGCTCCGACTGGTCGGACGTCTTACACAACCGCAGTCAATATGGGTTCGGCCCCTGCCGACATTGATGGCCAATGCCAGCGAGAACATCACGAACAGTCCCACTGCTACCCAGGCAGCTATTTCACGTACAGGCGGCACCATCAAAGCGACGGCACATGCCAGTTCAATCCAAGGCAGAAGCTTGGCTACCGGTTTAACCAGAAAGCCCGGCAACAAACGGTAGTTGTCGACCACACCCTGGAACTCGTCAGGGCTACGCAACTTGGAAATGGCTGCTACCGCCAGTACCAGCCCCACAAAAAGTGTGGCCAGTACTGACAGGGCAGGATCGTTAGTAAGCCAGTTCATGTCTTACTCGCTATCCTGAGGCAGGGTGAGAATGTGCGGATAGCGGCCGAGTCCTGCCGTTTCGCCGATTTTCTTACCTGTCTTAGCATCAAAGGTGTACAGAGTCTGTTCGTTAGCGGATAAGGCGAACAGATACGGTTTGTCGTCCTGGCTGACAGCAATGGAATCGATTTCATGGTTCAGTTCCATCTTGCGCAGGCGTTCACCGGTATCGGCGTCGACTACAAACACGTAACGGCTTGGTGTTTTGTGGGTGAATTCACCACGCTGATCTGCCAGCAGGTACAGTTCATTACTGTCGTTATGAACAGTGACCAGCTGCCAGCCACCTGGACGCCATCTGTCTGCTTTCTCTTCTTCAGTGAAGACTTCGATAGGCTCCTTGAATTCAGCGCCATCAGCAGTCAGGGTTGCCCGATAGATACGGCCTTCGTAATCCGGCCATACCAGACGGTTAGTGACATCCGAGTAGTAAGGCTCATTGACCAGATAACTGTCTTCCGGATGGAACACTTCGCTGTGAGTCTGAGTGGAATTACCCTCATCGTCGTAATTGATTTTCAGCATTGAACCGTCACGGCAGTGCATATACACGTTCTGTTCCGGTGCCGGGAACAGGTGGTAACAGTCCGGGGTATCCATCATTTTGACGAACTTGTTTTGTTCCAGATCAACCAGACCCACTGCCGGTATCGGTGAAAACTGCTGGAACATCATGTGCTTGTCATCAGTGCTCAGCGTTGCCATGTGGGTAAAAACAGCGGTCAGGAAGCGACCTTCAGGGATATCAATGTCTGCTGTCACATCGTGAGTCTGTGTATCAAAGACTTCGATGTAATCATCACGGTTACCCCGGGCGATGCGGTCATACCAGGTGTTAGCAATCGCCATGAAGTTACCCTGGTCACCGAGCAGCACATGAGGCAGCTTACCGGCATCAGACATACCCAGGATCTTGTTGTTGTTACCGTCGATGGTGAACACCTGAGAGGTCATCTGGAAATGGCCAGGGTCAGTGACATAAACACGCTTTGAGTCACTGGCTGGGGCAACTTCAATGGTCTGTTGTTCAACAGCAATATCAGCTAGTGCTGGATAAGTGGTAGCCATCAGCGCTGCCGTAGCAATGCCCCCTGCTAGACTTTTTTGTCGCAGCTTTGATTTAAGGTTAAATAGTGTCATATCTTCTCCAAACTATTTTGGTTTATTATGAGTTAAGGATGAGGTCTCACCTGTGTTTACAGCGATAACATGGTTAATGCGGCTGCACCGATTGACAGCAGAAGAAACCCATCCAGTTCAACAGCACGCTCCTGCCATTTCGCTAGCCAAGCTTGAACGGACTGGTTGGAAATAGGCAGAAAGTTCACCGCAACAGGCAGACAGCGCCCGATGTTGAAGATGGCGATGATAGTGATTGCTGTAGTGACATCAGCACTCAGCAACGCAGCACCGGTCACGATGTAGAGGATCGGTGTCTGTACGTAAGTCAGGTAGTTCATCCCCAGCGCATAGCCATAAAGCAGGCCAATTGTTGAGGAGCGAAAACGAAAACGAGCATCATGTGGAACCTGAGCTCGACGCTGTGGGTAGGGCATTTTTAGAAAGCCAAGTTGATGTGCCCCATAACCAATTGCTAGTATCGCCAGTCCCATTATCATATGACTGAAAGCTAACTGTTCGAATAATAAAGCACCCACTAAACCTAGTGCACCACCCAACATGAGTGCACCGATGGCATAGCCAATCGCATGAGTAATGAAGGTGGGGGTCCAGCGAGCGACTGAACCAAAAGAATATTTCCCGGCTGGTCGCAGCAGGCTCAGGCTTGAGTACCCACATGGAGACCAAGTGGATAACAGGCCACCAACAAAAGTTAAAACGAAAAACATTGCCGTCAGCATCGATGACGCTTGTGTATTCAGTGCAATGCCTGTTGCAACACCTATGGTTATTGCCGATAACATAATGGCAAATCGCTGTCCTGATGATTTTGACTCAGAAAAACTAATCGCATCAGGCACACATGTTGAGCTGTTCTCAACAGTCGATGTCTGGCTATAATCACCAGCGTGTGTATCTGCTCTCACTCTCTACCTCCTCGGACCTGCCGGTCACTTGTTGTTGATGAAATAATTTCGTAACAACTATAGCCAGAGGGAAATCCCTGCCGTATCAAAAACTGGCATTGAAGTATCAGAATGGGGATAACTACTATTGATGTTGCCGATTCTTGCTAGTCAAACGCTATTTCAATTGAAACTTTGTGTTAACGGCATAACACAGTGAGGATGTTATCTAACATGTGAGTGGATGAGTGATGATTGGGCTAACTGTCTGTTTTACCTTCGATAGTCTGTCATCTGCTCAATTCTTCGCTCATGCCATGATGGTTCATCGATGGTCTGAGTGATGATACTGGTCCTCTCCCTACAGCCATGATCAAACTCAGTTCATTATTCAGACTGACATATTGCCGATTTCTACTATTAGCTATCCCAGAAAAGGCCTATTATCGTAAGTGCCAGTTATCAACCTGATAAAAATAATAAGACAGGTAAACCAATATATTCTTAATAAAAATAAGAAGTTATGGTTTGTTTGATGGCTTGGTTCCGAGGGAGAGAAATATGAATCAAGAAAAGATATGGGTAGATGACGACCTAGCTAAAATTGAAATAAAAGCAGTACGCTCTAAATTAACTGATGTCTTAGAGCAAGCAGCAGCTTTGCCAATGTGGTCACAAGATTACACGCAACTAGATAAAGGGCAGTTTTCAGGTACGGTGACCAGTGTTGCTTGTCAGGGAGTACAGATCTTTCGTGAAGCGATGAATCGTTCTGTGGATGAGCTTGCCAGTCCACCACCAGGCAGTTATGTGATTGGATTACCAACTATTGTTGAGGGTGAGGCTTTATGGTGTGGCAGTAAGCTAGACAAAAATTCGCTGATTACTCTGGATAAAAATGATGAACTCTTATTCAGGACTTCACATTCGTCTGAAATCAATGTTGCCGTCATTGCTGAGCAAAGGCTAGAGGAATATGCAGAAAGAGTAGAAAAGGTGGATCTTCGCCCCATTATGGATAGGGCAAATCCAGTAGAGGCGCTTCCTCCTGCTATACAAAGCCGTTTGTTGGCAATCTTATACATCGGCACAGAGCATATGGCGAAAAATCTTGATGATGGCACCAGTCATCCAAACAGTTGGCGACACTTTGAAGATACCGTTTTCAGTGTGTGTGTGCAGGCACTGTCAGCGGTCAGCAACAACAACGGCCGACGACATGAGTACAGAGTACATCGCTATATCGTCAAAAGTGTACGTGAGCTCACGCTAGCCCAGCATTGTGATCCCATTACCATTGGTGAAATTTGTACCACTCTGAATATTAGTCGCCGGACATTGAACCATGCTTTTCAGCAAGTGCTTGGCATCACTCCTGTTGCTTATATGCGAAATATTCGTCTTCACAAGATTCGGGCTGAGCTTCAATACAAGTCGGAGCAAATCAGTAATATCGCCTGTGTGGCATCGCATTGGGGGTTTTGGCATATGAGTTTGTTCGCACGTTATTACCGTGAGCTATTCGGGGAGTGTCCGAGTGAGACACTGGAGCGATCACGGCTTTGATTACGTACGCCCAATCATAATTATAGAAACTTAGTATATCCACATCATTTAAGGAGACAGTTAAATGGGGTCTTTTAGTATTTGGCATTGGCTCGTTGTTCTGGCGGTTGTAGCGCTTGTTTTTGGCACCAAAAAATTACGGAATTTAGGTGGAGATTTGGGCGGTGCTGTCAAAGGATTTAAACAAGCGATGAGTGAAGAGCAAGACATCAGTGTTATCGATCATGCTGTCAATCAAACTGACAGTGTGAATAACAAAGCCAGGCATAAACAGTAACACCAGCGTATTTGGCTATGTTTAATATCGCCTTCCCCGAGCTTATCGTCATTCTATTGGTATCGCTGGTTGTTATTGGTCCCGATAAACTTCCAAAGGTAGCGCAGACTCTAGGTGTGATGGTGGGGCGTATTCAACGGTTTATGACGGCTGTTAAAGACGATATCGATCAAGAAATGAGATCTGACGATCTTTTACGGTTGCAGGAAGAGCTAAAACAACAAAAAGAAGGCTTGAATGATGAGCTTCGTAAAGGCATGCAGCCGGTTGCCGAAGTGATTCGCCGCTCTGAAACGCCTGCTTCAGAAACAGCCAGGGAAAACCCTAGTGCTACAACAACCAAAGTCGCTGAGCATAAAAAAAGTGTGACCCAACAGAAGGAATCGCTAAGTGAGTAGTAAAGAAGAATTTTTCAGTCACTTGTTAGAACTTCGACAACGATTGCTGAAAATTGTGGCTGGGATTTTCTTCATCATGCTCGCATTATTTCCCTTTGCAAATGATATTTATCAGTTTTTGGCAACCCCTTTACTACAAGCTTTGCCAGCAGGGGGACAAATGATTGCCACTGAAGTGACTACCCCTTTCTTTGTTCCTCTCAAGGTGGTGATGTTAGCCGCCTTTATCATTTCATCTCCCTATACGCTTTACCAGATCTGGGCTTTCATCGCGCCTGGTTTGTATAGCAATGAGCGCCATCTTATTGCACCTTTAGTCATCACCAGTGTTTTTCTATTTATTTGTGGGATGGCTTTTGCTTTTTTCTTGGTCTTTCCTGTCGTGTTCGGTTTTATCACCAGTACAGCTCCCGAAGGAGTCGCGGTGATGACTGATATTGGTAAATATTTAGATTTCATCATTGTGCTTTTTATTGCTTTCAGCCTGGCATTTGAAACACCTATCGCGGTGGTACTGATGGTCGCGGCTGGGATGGTAAGTGTGACGGCATTGAAGCAAGCGCGTTCCTACGTCATTGTTGGTGCGTTTGTTATTGGCGCTATTATTACGCCGCCTGACATTATTTCTCAGTTTATGTTGGCTATTCCCATGTGGGTGTTGTACGAAATTGGCATATTAGTCGCCCATGCCTTACAGCAAAAAAAGCATCATCAGTATGAGCATACATCCTGAAAGTTAATGATTAGCCTACTCTTAAAATGTCTTTCATGTGCTCCTTGCTGAATGGGGTTTAAGAGCAACACCGTTTGATTGAAGCGTATGTGATTCCTTTGGAAAAAAGGGGGGGGATAATTGCGCTGTAATAGAAAATGTGACAGATTTGTCCACCGTAATCAGAGTGCTCTGAGATAGCTCTGGCATCAGCCAGTGTTCGGTATGTGACATGTCGGGAATAAACAATGCATTTTTCCATTCAACAACGTTTTAGCATCTGGGCTGGACTCGGGCTTCTTAGCGTTGTTTTGATGGCGGTCTTGGTCGGACTATGGCAGTTTGACAAGATAAAACAAACGCTTGCCGCTCAGAGTTATGAGGTGACACGTGGTCAGGTTGAAGACTATCTTCAGGTACTGGCTAGTGATACAGCCGGGGAATTATCTACACCGCTTTTATCTGCAATGCATTCAATACAGGGTGTTGCCTCTGCAATGAATGCTGTTGTGAAGTCCGAAGGCAACCATGATAGACGAGAGTTGGCCATTCGCATGCTTGAGCAAACTTTATCGGACCACCCAAACTTTCTGGCGACCTACGTGGCTTTTGAACCCAATGCACTTGATGGGGCAGATAAACTGGCAAAACAGACAAAGGGAAGTGATGCTGCAGGTCGCTTCATGCCCTATGTGACGAGAGACAATAATGATTTTATGGTGGCTTTGCTGGAAGGGTTGGAGGACAAAAACCTGGATGAGAACGGCAACAGAGTTGGGGAATATTATCTCTGTTCAAAAGAGAGTGGCAAAAGTTGTGTAATTGATCCCTATCTTTACCCTGTAGATGACAAGGAAGTCTTATTGAGTAGTCTTGTCGCTCCGATAAAAGTTCATGAGCAATTTATCGGTATTGCTGGTGTGGATATCTCTGCCAGCTTCTTGCAATCAGTGATCAGTGACGTTGAGTCACGACTATACGATGGCCGGGGAAGGACATTATTGGTCAGTCCCAGAGGTGTGATCTCAGGGCATAGTCAACATCCTTATTTAATTGGTCAGAACTTGAGAGTGTTGGAAGCATCAATACGCGACAATCTCAGAGAAGTGGCGGCCAGTGATGAAACCAGAATTCTACACTCCAAGCAACAATTCATCGTCATGAAACCTTTCCATCTGCCGGGCAATGAGCAACGTTGGATTGCATATATGGAAGTACCCGAAGAAATTGTGATGGCTGATGTAATCAAGCAAAATCAGTTCCTTGAACTCGCACAAGAACGGTTTATAACGACAACAACAATATTAGGCTTATTTCTTTCACTACTTGGGGTGTTTACGATATGGCTAGTGGCTCGCAAAAGTATCCGGCCACTGACAGAAATGACCACACTGGTGACTTCCATAGCTGAAGGAGAAGGCGATCTCACACAGCGATTAAATATTAATTATCGTGATGAAACAGGCAAACTATCTCTTCTATTAAATACCTTTATTGAAAAGCTACAAAATCTGGTTAAGCAGTTGCTTCCAGTTGCCAGTGATGTCAGTGAATTATCTTCGGAAGGCCGACAGATCAGTGTAGAAACGAGCATTCAGATGTTAGAACAAGAAAGCCTGATCGAGGATATGGTACTGACGATGAATGAGATGGCTGCATCAGCACAGCAAATCGCTGCAAGTGCTGAACGAACATCACAATTTGTGCAATATGCTAATGATGCAACAACAGTAGGGACAGAAGTTCTTCAAAAAAGAACTGTAACCATTGATCACATCAGTCAGTCGGTTCGCCAGTCGGAAGTTGCCGTGCAGAGTATGGCAAAAAATGTCGATAATATATTGAAAATTATCTCAGTTTTTGATGATATTGCACTAAAAATCAATCACCTGACGAACCAATCCACAGATAATCCTACGGTCAGCAAGAATAAAGCTGAGCCTGACCTCGTTACAGAGCAGATTAGAAACCTGGCGAGTCAGACTCACCAGGCTGTGGCTGATATGCGTAAGCAACTAACCATCATGCAGCAAAGTAATCAGCTAGCATTAAATACAATAGATCTAAGCGGTCAACACGTATCAGAAACAGTAGAGTTGGCACAACAGGCAGAATCAGCGTTAAATGATATTAATCAGGCTATCGAAGAAGTGACTGAAATGACGCTGGAAATTGCTGCAGCCACAGAACAACAGTCAGCCGCTTGTGATGAAGTTAATCATAATCTTTCCGAGGTTTCGCGACTGGTGCACCTGACCTCAAAAGGAGCGCAACAATTGCGTGGCGTGGGGAATGAACTGGATCTAGCTGCTGGCAGACTGCAAGAGAAACTGGCGTTATTCAAGGTTTAGGTTTTTTCCAGCTCTGATATGCTGGTATGGATTCATAACCAAGCCGGCTTTCTTATGATTGGGAGACGATGTTTGATAAATAAAATGGCGCGCCTGACAGGAATCGAACCTGTGACCCCCAGCTTCGGAAACTGGTACTCTATCCAACTGAGCTACAGGCGCGTGAAGTTGAGCCGAAGATTATACGGACTTTGCCCGTAATCTGCTACGGCTCACAGTGTCTTTTACCAAGAGAGTGATAACACTCTCTTGGCATCAATCAATTAATAGCGTGGGTTAATTTTTTCCAGCTTCCAGATATCGTTGTTGTACTCTTCCATGGTTCTGTCGGTAGAGAACATACCGCTGTTGGCACTGTTCATAATACTCATTGCAATCCAGCGTTCTTTGTCTTGATAAACTTCTGCGGCGCGTTGTTGGGCTTCGACATAGCTATGGAAATCGGCGACGGTCATCCACGGATCATTGGGGCTGGTAAAGGCAGCAATGATGTCATCAAAACAGCCTTCTTCACATTGGTTGAAGTGTCCAGACTCCAATAAGTCGACAACACGTTTCAGGTCAGCATCGTTATCAATAATAAACCGTGGATTATATGTTGGTTTAAGCTCAGTTACTTCATCTTCAGTCAGGCCGAACAGGAAGAAGTTTTCTGCGCCGGCTTCATCACGAATTTCAATATTGGCACCATCGAGCGTACCAATGGTCATTGCACCGTTCATCATAAATTTCATATTGCCTGTACCAGAGGCTTCTTTACCGGCAGTAGAAATTTGCTCAGATAAATCAGCTGCAGGACAAATCACTTCCATGGCTGAGACCTGGTAGTTTGGCAAAAACACGACTTTTAACAGATCACCCACATCCGGATCATTATTTACTGTACTGGCGACATTATTTATCAATTTAATGATACGTTTTGCCATGACATAACCCGGTGCGGCTTTGCCACCGAATAGGACACAACGTGGCGTCATGTTTTTCGTATCGCCACGTTTGATACGGTCATAGAGATGAATAACATGCAGGATGTTAAGTAACTGACGTTTGTATTCGTGAATACGTTTAACCTGAATATCAAACATCGCTTCAGGATTAAACTCGACGCCGCAGCTATCTTTCACTAATTTTGCCAAGCGCTGTTTATTAGCAAGTTTAGCCGCATGCCATTTCTTCTGGAACGTTTTGTCATGGGCATACTCTTCCAGTTTTTTCAGCTCGGTGAGTTGAGTAATCCATTTATCACCAATGGTGTCTGTAATCAGTTCACTTAAGTCCGGATTACACCAGGCTAGCCAGCGACGTTGGGTTACACCGTTGGTTTTATTATTGAATTTATGCGGCCAGAGTTCATAAAAATCATGGAATAAGCCTTTTTTCAGTAACTCAGAGTGCAAGGCGGCGACACCGTTTATCGAGTAACTGCCGATAATGGCAAGATGGGCCATGCGCACTTGCTTTTCATCGCCTTCCTCAATAATCGACATTCTTGCTAATCTGGTTTTATCTCCCGGCCAGCGTCTGGCGACTTCACGCAGGAAGCGGGCATTAATTTCGTAAATAATTTCCAGAATGCGTGGCAGCAGACGCCCAAACATATTGACCGGCCAGCGCTCCAAAGCTTCTGGTAACAGAGTATGGTTAGTATAGGCCATCGTGTTGGAGGTGATGTCCCAGGCTTTATCCCAGCTCAGTCCATGTTCATCCATTAATAAACGCATGAGTTCGGCAACTGCCACAGTAGGGTGAGTATCATTTAGCTGGAAACAATTTTTCTCGGCAAAATTATCGAATGACTCACCATGGGTGGTGACCCAGTAGTCGATAATGTCTTGCAAACTGGCTGAGGCTAAGAAGTACTGCTGGCGTAGACGGAGCTCTTTACCATTCTCGCTGGCATCATTCGGATAGAGCACCATGCTGATATTTTCAGCTTCATTTTTAGCCGCCACGGCTTCTGTGTAGGAGCCGGAGTTGAAGTCTTCCAGGTTGAACTCATCAGTGGCACCGGCTTTCCATAACCGCAGCACATTAACAGTGCCATTTTGATAACCGGGGATGGGCAGATCAAATGGGATAGCTAAGACATCATTGGTGTTTACCCAGTGAACACGCATATCACCACTATCACTTGGATGATACTCGGTATGACCCCCAAATTTAATGCGCTGAGTAAATTCAGGCCGCTCCAATTCCCACGGGTTACCATCTTGCAACCAGTGATCAGGTTTTTCTACCTGAAATCCATTTTCGATGCGTTGTTGGAACATGCCATATTCATAACGCAGACCATAACCTGTTACCGGTAATTGTAACGTGGCACAACTATCTATGAAGCAGGCGGCTAAGCGACCCAGGCCACCATTACCGAGACCGGCGTCATGTTCCATTTCAATCAGGTTTTCAAAATCCAAATTCAGCTCATTCAATGCTTTGGTCGTTTCTTTTTCCAGGCCTAAGTTGAGCACGGCATTACCCATGGCTCGGCCCATCAGAAATTCCATTGATAAGTAATAAGCATGTTTACAGTGCTTTTCTGCATAGGTGTGCTTGGTGTGTTTCATTCGGTTGAACAGGCGATCTCTTAATGTCAGTGCTAATGACGAATAGAGATAATGACCCGAAGCACAGCCTTTATCCTGAGCTAAGTGTGTACCGTAATAACGTTTGAAATCTTTGATGAGAGCATCGCTATTCATTCCCAGTTTTTCAGTGTCGAATAATTCCGGGGCGGGGTTAGCAGTACATGCGTAACGTGGGCTCATAGACAGATCCTTAAATTATTTCAGCGTTTGTTTGGATAGATGGGAGAAAACCCATCCCGATTAGGCATCTTTACCTGAGGTAGTGTGACTTCATTGAGTTCCACATCGTTCTCGAGTATATCATCCTGATTTAAAATATAAGCGCAAAGTGCGTAGATTTCATTACTACTCAAAGAAAAAGGTGCTGAGGGGGGCATGGCTCGCCGAATGTAGTCATAAAGTGTTGTTGCATAAGGCCAATAGCTATTTACGGTTTTCTCTGGGTAGTCATCCGTGAGCGAGCCAACGTCACCGACCAGCGGCATAGCGCTGGCGCCGATGGCACCAAATCCATGACAGCTGGCACAGTGCTGATTAAATAGTTGTTTGCCTTGCTCTGCAGTGCCATGTCCCACAGGTAAATTTTTGCCATCAGGGGTTATAGTAAGGTTCCATGCTGTTTGCTGTGATTGTTGCACAGCATCTTTACCCAATGGCTGGACTAATGGCTCGGCGACAAGTGCTGGAGAAAACAGTAAAAAGAATAGAATGTGTCTATACATAAATATGACTAATCTGACCGTCTTCATTGATTTCCCAGCTGACAATCGCGTTGTAATGAAAAAAACTATTGTCACCGCGCTCTGAAATGAGCGTATTTCGAGATGGTTGCTGATAACCCGTTTCATCGGTAGCTCGGCTTTGTAATATTGCGTATTGACCTTGCCACTGCCACGGCAGACTAAAACGAGTAAAAGCTTTATCTAAAACAGGATCGCTTAGTTCTGCTTGGACCCATGTATCACCGCCATCTGCTGATACCTCGACTTTGCGGATTTTGCCATTACCTGACCAGGCAAGCCCGGTGACCTGATAAATGCCGGGGTTATCCGGCAGTGTCATCCCAACTGAAGGACTGGTAATAAGTGACTTGGCTTGCATAGTGAAGCTGAATTGTCTTGCTTTACCTGTAGGCAGTAAGTCAGTGTACTGGGCCGTTTCATCCCGGGTCATCGCAGGTTGTTCAACTAACTTTAACTGTCTTAACCACTTCACATTGACGATGCCTTCCCAACCCGGGAGTAACAATCGAACCGGATAACCATTTTCAGGTCGCAGGCGTTCGCCGTTCTGGTATAGGGCCAAAATTGCATCATTGAGTAATTTTTCAATGGGAAGGCTCACATTTAATGCGGCACCATCCGCTGCTTCAGCAATGGCCCATTTCGCTTCAGCTTGAATGCCACATTCATTTAAGAGCAGTCTGAGTGGAACACCAGTCCACTCGGCATTAGAGACAAGGCCATGCACATAGCCTGCAGCTGATTGAATGGGAGCGCTACGCCAGCCAGCATTACTATTGCCTCCGCACTCGATAAAGCAGATTTTTCTTATTTGCGGGTAGCGTTTTAAGGCATCAATCGAAAACGTTAGTGGCTTGTCTACTAAACCATCAATCATGATTTCATGTGAGGATGGATTTATATCAGGCACACCATTATGGTGTCGTTCATAATGCAAACCATTAGGCGTAATAGTACCTTGTAACTCTTCTAATGGTGTCCATGACACACCATTACCGGGTACGTTTGGGTTGGCAGATATCCAGCGAATAATATCTTTTTCGTAAATAGAAGGTTGACCATAGTTACTGAAATTCGATCCCGCTTTCAGCATAGAGTCGGGGAGGGTTTGCTGTAATTCTTCTGAGACTGGCTGTGCTTGCACAGGTAAGCTGAAACCGAGAAAAACACTACTCAAAGCCGTACCTTGTAGAAACTGGCGTCGGCTTTTAAGTAGTGATTTATTCATTTAGATATCCTTCAGTCACCTGGGGAAAATTCTATTCCCTGATTCACTTCGAACCAGTCATCAAGCTTTTGAGTGGCTTCCTCTTTGCCCGATTTGTTCAAGGATGAAAATAGCTGTACAGAGGCGTTTAAGGAGAGCTTTTTAAGTTCATTGCGTACAGATAACAGACTTTGTTTACCCGCGCCTTTTTTGAGTTTGTCAGACTTAGTGAGCAGTATATGTACTGGCAAATCAGCTTGGTTAGCCCAGGTTAGCATCTGTATATCGAATG
Source organism: Methylophaga sp. (assembly GCA_002706095.1). Classification (GTDB taxonomy): domain Bacteria; phylum Pseudomonadota; class Gammaproteobacteria; order Nitrosococcales; family Methylophagaceae; genus Methylophaga; species Methylophaga marina. Next base: position 137,084 of record PAJP01000016.1, read on the forward strand.
GTTTTAATGGGTGGCGAATATCCATCATTAACATCATTCCCCGCAAACACTGCCTGGTTTCAAGGTATTGAGCCAAAGTATGCTGCCATTTTAGCTTCATTTTCTCAGGGACTTTGGCATAGCCATAACCAGGAAGATCGACTAAGGCTCGCTCATCGTCGAAGCTAAAAAAATTAATCATTTGTGTACGGCCAGGCGTTTTACTTGTCCTGGCGAGCGCGCTGATTTCCGTTATGCAATTGATCGCACTGGATTTTCCGGCATTGGATCTACCAGCAAATGCCACCTCATAACCTTGATCTTCAGGTAACTGGGACAGCTCAGTAGCACTGCCGTTATAATAGGCTTTTCTATATAGTTGTGACATGGAACCATTTTGGGTGAAAAATTATCCTAACAAGAGTAGCATACCCAAAGTTCTCGATGATGATTTAGCTTAGTTTTCAGGTAATAAAATAATGAAAAAATTAGTGAAGATAGCCATGCTCGGTGTGGCGGTTACGATGAGCACTCAAGTGATGGCGGCCGGCGATATCAATGCTGGTAAGAAAAAAGCGGCTGTATGTGCAAGCTGTCATGGCGCAGATGGAAATAGTCCTTCTGATGCTTTTCCCAAATTAGCCGGACAAGGTGCCGGTTACCTCGAAAAACAATTAGCCAACTTCAAGAGTGGTGAGCGCCAGAATGCGTTGATGGCACCGATGGTGGCCAACTTATCAGAACAAGATATGGCTGATTTGGCGGCATATTTTGCGAGTAAAAAAATGGCACCAGGTGCTGTTTCTGAAGAACTAGTCAAACAAGGCGAGCAAATCTACCGCGCCGGCAACAAAGAAACAGGCGTGCCCGCTTGTATGGCTTGTCATGGACCAAATGGTAATGGCGTGCCTGCGGCGAAATGGCCTAAGTTATCATCACAATACAGCACGTATGTGGAAGCACAGCTTCATGCTTTTGCTAAAGGGGAAAGAGCCAATGACCCTAATAGCATGATGCGTGATATTGCCAGCAAAATGAGTGAAGCCGAAATTAAAGCGGTTTCAGCTTATGTCTTTGGTTTGAAATAATCGTCACACTTTCTCTACATAGCTAATCATTCTTAGCTATGTAGAGAGATTAAAATCGAGTAACGAAACTCGTTTTAAGGCTCACTTCATGTCACAAAATCAGGATTCATCAGTTTCTCATCGCAGTTTAGCTTGGCGAGTTTTTCATTTTTTAGGCACGATGGAATTGGCAATTACATTGCTAATTACCTTAGCTATCGCCTCTGTCATAGGTACTGTTCTTCAGCAAAATCAACCTTATCCTGATTATCTAATCAAATTCGGTCCTTATTGGTTTGAAGTATTTGAAAAACTGGGTTTGTATGATGTTTACAGTGCTTTGTGGTTTTTAGCCATATTGGCATTGCTGGTGGTTTCCACAACTGTCTGTGTCATCCGTCACGCACCATCCATGTTCAAAGATATGTTTAATCTGAGAACACATGTGCAGCTTAAATCTTTACGTTCCATGCATCACCGTAGTGAGTGGGAAACTCCGACGTCACCAGAGCAGACCGTCGATGCTGTAAACGCAGCGCTCGCCTCTGATGGCTTTAGGACACGAGTCACTGAGAAAAGTGAAGGAAATACTTTAGTTTCAGCAATGCGTGGCGGCATGAATCGCCTTGGCTATATTCTGACGCACGTTGCGATTATTGTGATCTGTGTTGGTGGCCTGTTTGATAGTAACCTGCCACTGAAACTTGCTGAATGGCAGGGCCGAATTCAGGTTGAAACCCGAAATTTACCTCTTCCCCAGGTTCCAAAAGAAAGCCGTCTTCCTGTCGGGCCACAAGCCTTTAGAGGCAGTGTCAGTATCCCCGAAGGAAGAGCGGCGAGTGTGGCTTATCTGGCCATGCGCGATGGGTATTTAGTGCAAAATTTACCTTTCACTATAGAAGTAAAAGAATTCCGTATAGAGCACTATCCAACAGGGCAGCCGAAATCATTTGAGTCAGATTTAGTGATTCATGATACAGATTTGGAGAAACCGCTTGAATCTACCATCGCGGTGAATCATCCACTCATATATAAAGGTTATGCCATTTATCAAGCTAGTTTTGGAGATGGTGGCTCTGAACTGACTTTGAAAGCCTGGCCTTTATTCTCTGATAAAGGCGAGCCCGTTAGCTTAGAAACAAAAGTCTTTAACACACAGCAGATGCTCTGGGGTGATAAAGAAATGCAGTTAGAAATCACCGATTTCAGACCTTTCAATATTAACCCTGATCCTACGGATGATAATCCTAACAATGTTCGTAATTTTGGTCCTAGTGTGACTTTTAAGCTACGTCAACCTACTGGTGAGGCACTTGAATATCAAAACTATATGAATCCGGTTGAACGGGATGGCCGATATTATTTCTTGAGTGGTGTACGTGGCTCGCCATCTGAAGAATTTGCTTATTTGTATATACCTGCTGATGAGAATGACAGCATTGAGGGCTTCTATCAGTTTTTGAAACGACTTCATAATAAAAGTGTTGTGAAGGATATCGCTGAGGAAATGAAACTCGCTACATTATCTAGCTTGCAAACAACAGACGATGTTGTTTTGGCTGATAGCCTACAAAAAACCTTAGAAACACTCATCGAGATGTTTAATCGTGGCGGTTTTGGTGAGGTCAGTGAGTTCATTGAAAAAACGCTACCGGAAGCTGAACGTGATGCTTTAGCTCCGGCATATCTGGCCATGCTCAGAGAAATGCTTGGACGTATTTATTTTTCAGGTTTAGAGCTCAAGCAGGGGGAAACGGTTGATCAATCCGAGGTTCTGTTTTTACAGGATGCGATTGATGCGATTGGCACATTACCTCGATATGGCTCTCCTGTGTATTTAGAAATGACTGATTTCACGCAAATCCAATCAACCGGCTTGCAAATAGCACATGCACCAGGCAAAAGCATAGTCTATCTTGGTTGTGCATTTTTAATTGCCGGTGTCTTCTTATTGTTCTATCTGCCTCAGCGGCGTTTCTGGGTCTGGGTAAGAGAAAAAGACGGCAAATCACAGGTTTATTTGGCGGGGATGACGAATAGAAATCCTCGAGAATTTGATAATTACTTTGAGGATATCAAAGCAAAACTACAGTCAAAGTCACGGAACTCTGACGAAGGATGATGTTCTTAGTTTCTGCTATGCGATGAGGCATTAAAATATGACGGCACACCTCTCAACAATGAAATCAACACTACAGACACCTTGGTCTGTTTGGTTCTGGCGAATCTTAATGTTGGTCACAGCTATTGGGCTTATTGGTACGTATTACGATATTCTCGATTATTATGAAATTACTATCATTGTATTAACAGCGATTGGAATGGGATTCCTGGGCCAATACTGGCCAGGTTTCCGCTGGCATAGTCTGGCTGTCGCCGTATTCAGTTTGTTTGCTGTTTCTTTGTATGGTCAAAGTTTAGACGCCGCTGAGTCGAACTTTTGGCTCAACTATATTCTGGCGAGTCAATCTGCCTTTATGTGGATGAGTGCCTTATTTGTGATGGCGACATTGACTTATTTTGCCGGCACCGTTTTCCGCTCGAGTTTCACAGAAAAAGTAGGCACCGGGTTAACCTGGGCCGCTGTCACTATGGGCATGATTGGTCTAATGGTGCGTTGGCGTGAAACCTATCTACATGGTGCAGACATTGGATACATTCCTGTCAGTAACTTATACGAAGTCTTTATACTGTTTTCTGTTGTAACAGCCTTGTTATACCTCTTTTACGAACGTCGTTATCAGACACGTAGTCTCGGTGGCTTTGTTTTACTGGTGATTAGTGCAGCGGTAGTATTTCAGCTTTGGTACAGCTTTGAACGCAATGCTCATGAAATCCAACCTTTAGTACCTGCGTTACAGAGTTATTGGATGAAAATCCATGTGCCAGCCAACTTTATCGGTTATGGTGCTTTTGCTATGGCTGCCATGATTGGTGTGGCCTACGTGTTGGTCGTCTGGAGACAAGAGGTAAACCCTGATAGCCGTTGGGTTAAAGCCATGCCAGAGTTAAGTCTGATGGATGATTTGATGTACAAGACAATTGCTCTTGGCTTTGCCTTTTTTACCCTGGCAACCATTTTAGGAGCATTGTGGGCCGCAGAAGCTTGGGGTGGTTATTGGTCATGGGATCCTAAAGAAACCTGGGCATTGATCGTTTGGTTGAATTATGCGGCCTGGTTACACATGCGCTTAACCAAAGGCTGGAATGGTAAACCTATGGCCTGGTGGGCAATAGTCGGATTATTTGTGACGCTATTTGCCTTTCTTGGTGTCAATATGTTCCTGAGCGGCCTTCATTCCTATGGTACGTTGTAATAATTAATTGAAAGTAAAGGATACTCAACGATGATGAGATTAGTGAAAACCCTTGCAACAGGACTCTTTCTGGGTCTGATTTCAACGGCAGCATCAGCTGTTCCGATGAACTTCGTTGAAGGAACCCATTATTTTCCAACAGCTGAGAAGTTAGCAACACCTGACAATGGCAAGATCGAAGTCGTAGAAATGTTTTCTTATACCTGCCCACATTGCTTTAAGTTAGAGCCAGAAGTGGAAGCATGGAAAGAAACACTGCCAGAGAATGTGCATTTTGTGAAGGTGCCTGCTATTTTCAGAGACAGTTGGTTAGAGTTAGCAAAAGTCTATTACGCTGCTCAAGCCATGGGTAATTTTGATAAAGTTCATTCAAAATTATTTAACGCTATCCATGTCGAAAAACGTCGTCTTAGTACAGAAGATCAATTACTTGATTTTGTGGCTGAGCAAGGTATTGACCGTGATGAATTCAAAAAAACCATGAATTCTTTCAGCGTAAAAAGCAAAGTGAAAAAAGCGCTGGTTATGAGTCAGACATCAGGCATTACTGGTGTACCATCATTTATTGTGAATGGTGCTTATCGCACCGATGCCAGCACAGCAGGTGGCGTGCCTGAACTGTTTAATGTGATTAACTTTCTTATTGAAGAGTCATCAGACAACTAAATAAAAACGCCGGGTTTAACTGCAATGCTGATCAGTTAAGAAAACTTGACTGATTCAGTAAACAGATAAGACTCCAGTGATAGTCATATCACTGGAGTCTTTTTATTTCCATTCATGCCTTCCTATCAGATACAGCAGAGTGATGATGATCTCTTTTCGGTCACTGCCGCTCAGTCGGCATTTTTTACAATGCAGCGGGTAACTTTTCATCAACAGCCGGAATAGATTGTTCTATTGGTGTGATGATATCTTCATGATGCAAAATAATATTTAAATAGCGTCGAGTATTTTGTACATACCTCACGGGTTCATTGCCACGTGCATAACCATGTCGAGTCTTTGAGTACCATTTTTTCTTAGAAAGTAAGGGCAGGTTTTCTCTAACATCTGTCCAGGAATCAGGATTTTTGCCACGAGTCTGGGTGATGACTCGTGCATCTTCAAGATGACCGAGCCCGGTGTTGTATGCAGCCAACGCAAACCAGGTGCGGTCAGGATCTTTAATACGTTTAGGCAGTCGACTATACAATGAGGCTAGGTAAGCCGCACCTGCAAAAATACTTTGCTCAGGATCTTCCCGGTCAGTGACGCCCATCTGCTTGGCTGTGGCGCGCGTAAGCATCATCAATCCCCTCACACCTGTGCTGGATACGGCTTCAGGGTTCCAATGGGATTCTTGATAAGCCATCGCAGCCAGTAAGTGCCAGTCGAAGCCATACTCATCCGCTGCTGCTTGGAATAGGTCTTTATAGAGTGGTAAATGCGTCTGGATACGACGATGGATGGCACGAGTGTCGACATAATCAAAGCGACGGATGTGCCCATAGTATTTCTCAATCAGTTTATCGAGCTCGCCTGATGCTTCCATATCATGAAAGAAGTCCACGACTTCGAGATAGAGTGACTCGTCATTTGTTGGCGACATGGCCCATGCAAGCGGTTGCGGTTCAGATATATCAAAGGCAACACGTAACTCAGGGAATAAAGACTGGTTGGCAGACATCTCATTTGAGTCAACAATCGTGTAATCAATCAGTTCTAGCTGAACCAGTTCGAGTAAGCCTCGACTATCTAACTCTTGATTTTCACGCCAGCTGAGTTCGGGTATTTCTTGCTGTAATTCATGTAATTGTTCGACATGACTGCTATCTGCGACCACTTCAAGTGTGCCAGTGATGATGTCAGTGATGTCTTTTGGTTTTTTGCTGCCGTGTTTATAAACAAGCTGCTGTGTGACTTCGTGATAAACCGGGCCAAAACGTAATAATTCTTTACGCTGCTCTGTGACAGTTAAACCGGCTGCCGCGATATCTGCTCGACCTTGCTCAATCATATGCAGCATCGTGCCAAGGTTATCCGGCACGATAATCTTGAGTTTGACACCGAGGCGATCGGCAAATCGCTCAGCCAGCTCGTATTCAAAACCTGCCAGAGCTTCATTGCCCTTAACATAATAGCTGGTGAGACTATAGCGACTCAGTACACGCAACTCGCCACGCTCTTTTATTTGCTCGAGTTGTGGTGGTGTTTCTCGACATGCCGTTAATAGAACGGTTGCTAGTAGAGAAATGATCAATATTCTCAAAGAGCTTCCTTAATGTATTACCTGGCGATGATTATTACCTTATATTGAATTGAATGCATCCATGCGTGAGCTGTATTTGTGATGAGACTACTGTTTTTATTGGTTTTTTGTAGATTTAGATTATAATTACCCACTTTTTTTATATGGGAAATCATGCGATGAATGCGCCGGAATTACTATTACCAGCAGGAAGCTTGCAACATATGCGTTATGCCTATGCATATGGTGCCGATGCCGTTTATGCCGGTCAGCCGCGCTATAGTTTACGAGTGCGTAATAATGATTTCCATAAATTACCCGTCTTGCAGCAAGGTGTTGAAGAAGCACATGCCTTGGGTAAGCAGTTTTTTGTGGCAAGCAATCTGATGCCACATAATGCAAAAATTAAGACCTATATGGCCGACATGGAGCCGGTGATTGAGATGAAGCCTGATGCGCTTATCATGGCGGATCCGGGGTTAATTATGATGGTGCGTGAGCGTTGGCCGGAAATGCCGGTTCACTTATCTGTACAAGCCAATACAGTCAATTACCAGGCAGTAAAATTCTGGCAGTCTATGGGCTTGTCCAGAGTTATCTTGTCTCGTGAATTATCGTTGGATGAAATTGAGGAAATACGCCAGCTTTGTCCAGACATGGAACTGGAAGTGTTTGTCCACGGTGCATTGTGTATTGCGTATTCAGGGCGTTGTTTATTGTCTGGTTACTTCAACCATCGCGATCCAAATCAAGGTACCTGCACCAATGCTTGTCGTTGGGATTATAAAACACACGCCAGCGATAATAATGATGATTCGCCACAAAAAATCGAATTTAAAGCCTTTGATGCCATGAATCAGCATAGTTTCTCTGACTGCGGTCAGCAAGAAAGACATCCTTTGGCGGATGATGTGTATTTAATAGAGGAAGCTAACCGCCCTGGCGAACTCATGCCGATTTTTGAAGATGAGCATGGCACTTATATCATGAACTCCAAAGATCTCCGTGCTATTCAGCATATTGAAAGACTGGTCAATATCGGAGTAGATTCATTGAAAATAGAAGGGCGAACGAAGTCAGTTTATTATGTCGCCCGCACAGCACAGATATATCGTCAGGCGATAGAGGATGCTCTGGCAGGACGACGCTTTAATCCAGCACTTATCGGTCAGCTTGATAACCTGTCCAACCGTGGTTATACCGATGGTTTCTATCAGCGGCATCCCACACAAGAACAGCAAAATTATTTACACGGCTACTCCAGTAATGAACAACAACAATATGTAGGCGAAGTATTAGCTTATGATGAAGATAAGCAGTGTCTGGAGATTGATGTAAAAAACCGGTTTGCCATAGGAGATAAGTTAGAATTGGTAATGCCTGAAGGAAACAAAACCTTAGTGTTGGATAAGTTATTCGATAAGGAGCTTCATGATATTCAACTAGCGCCAGGTAGCGGCCACAAAGTCTATATTCCATATCATGGACACGCACCGGAGAAAGCACTGCTGGCTCGCTATCTTTAACGCCTGGCTTTAAAAAACTGTTTAATCAGTTGGCTGCTTTCTTCTTGTAAAATACCGGTTTTACATTCCACTCGGTGGTTGATATTAGGCAGAGAAAAGGAATCGATACAACTCCCTGCGGCCCCTGTTTTAGGCTCTGGTGTTGCATAAATACAGCGAGCGATACGGGCATGTATCAATGCGCCAGCACACATGAGGCAAGGCTCGAGTGTGATATAAATATCTGCTCCCGGTAGGCGGTAGTTTTGCATTGTTTGGCATGCCTGCCTTAATGCCATTATTTCTGCATGTGCTGTTGCATCCTGACCGGCTATAGGTTGGTTCCAACCTTCACCAATAATACGATCATCTAAAACAATGACAGCCCCAACAGGGACTTCGCCATTTGCTTCTGCATTACGGGCAAGCTCCAAGGCTCTTTGCATCCAATAATGGTCTTTATCAGACATGGATATTGTATTTGATTAAGTTAAGTAAGCGCTGGCTTGCGCCCTGGCTTTGCTTAATCAGTTGTTGTCCGGCTTCACCCATAGAGGTGCGTTTGGGTGGGTTTTTTAATAAATCAGTGACTGTTGTCGCTAGGCTTTCAGCGTTATCTACCTGAATCACTGCATAGGCATCAATAAACTGTTGTGTAATTTCAGCGAAATTAAATACATGCGGACCAACAATAACGGGACGAGCTAATGCGGCTGGTTCAAGGATATTATGTCCACCAGTAGGTACCAAACTCCCACCCACAAAAGCAACATCAGAACAGGCATAGAATATAGGTAGCTCACCCATGCTATCAATCACAAGAATTTGAATATCACTTCGGCATAAGCCATTTTCACTTCGTCTGAGAATTTTAAAGCCAGAGCGTTGGCAAAGCGCTGCCACTTTGTCAAAGCGCTCAGGGTGACGAGGGACAATAATCAGCAAGAGATCGGGTACCTGTGCACGAATCTGGCGAGAGGCATTCAGAATAATCTCATCTTCGCCTTCATGTGTACTGGCGGCAATAAAAACCGGGCGGTTTCCCCACATTGAACGAATCGCCTCAGCCTGTTCGACAATACTTGCCGATAAATTCACTTCGAATTTAAGGTTTCCGACAGCATGCACTTTTTCTCTGTTGGCACCAAGCGCTATAAAACGCTCTTTATCTTGCTGAGCTTGAGCGGCTATCAAGGTAAAGCTTTGCAGAATGTCGCGTGTTAAGTTAGGAATGCGTTGATAGCCTTTTAAAGAACGCTCTGACATTCGAGCGTTGGCCAGCACTAAGGGAATGCTTTTTTTATGACAATGATGGATAAGATTAGGCCAAAGTTCTGTTTCCATAATGACAGCAAATGCAGGCTGAATCGCATCGATAAAACGCCGCATGAGTATCGGCAGATCATACGGCAGATAGCAGTGCAGCACATCATCAGCGTAAAGATCTTTTACTCGAGCACTTCCCGTTGGTGTCATTGTGGTGATGAGTATCTGATGGCCTGGGAATGACGATTGAATAGCGGCCACTAAAGGTCGGCAAGCTTCTACCTCTCCCATGGAAACAGCATGAACCCAGATAAGCGATTTACTTTTCTCAAGCTTGGGCAGGGTGATAGCGAACCGTTCATTCCAACGTTTGAAATAGGCACTGGCTTTTGTTCCTCGCCATATCAACCGCAGCAGGATCAGAGGCACAGCCAAAGTAAAGACGATATTATAAAAAACTCTCAAATCAGACTCATAAAGCAGCGAAAAGTAAGCAGGAATGATAGCATAGGCGCTACTTTGTGAAAGCAACATAGCCTGAATGAATATTTTCCAGAAACAATTTTTACACCCTCGTTATTGGCCGAGCTGGCTTGGGCTGTTACTCATGCGCTTATCAGTCTATTTGCCGGCTAAATTACAGTATCGTCTAGGTTTGTTGCTTGGGCAGATGATGCAACCCTTTATGCGTTCCAGAGCAAAAGTGGTGCGAAGAAATTTAGAACTCTGCTTTCCTGAAATGAGTCAGGAAGAAAGAGAAACCCTGGTCAAAAGCATCCTGAATAATACGGGCATGATGATGATCGAAACAGCTGTAAGCTGGTGGGCATCAGACAAACAACTCTACCCACGCGTGACTTACGATGGGCTGGAACATTTGGAAGCGGCGAAACAAAAAGGCAAAGGTGTTATTTTACTAACCGGACACTTCACCAGTATGGAAATAGGTGGGCGATTAATTATGCTACAAACCCCTGCCTATGTGATGTTCAGACACCTTAAAAATCCACTCTTTAATGCTGTCATGATGCGTTCGCGGATTTATCATAGTGAGGGTATTGTGATGCGAGATGATGTCAGGGCGATGTTACGTGCATTACGAAAAAATAAGGTCGTGTGGTATGCACCCGATCAGGATTTTGGCCCGAGAAATAGTATTTTCGCCAAGTTCTTTGGCGTGACCGCGGCGACTGTTCCGGCGACAGCACGTATGGTCAAAATGACCGGTGCACAGGTTGTCCCTTTTGTACCTAAACGCAACGAAGATGGTAGTTACCATATTCAAATATTCCCTGCGTGGCAGGACTATCCATCAGATGACGATGTTGCCGATGCTCAACGTATCAATGATTGGCTTGAGTCCCAGATTCGACTCATGCCAGAGCAATATTTCTGGCTTCATCGCCGCTTTAAAACACAACCTGATGGAAAAGGGCGTTTATATAAGAAAGTTCGATAATCAGAAACTGTAACTCAAAATCAATGATTCTGCACCCGGATTATTTTCACCAATATCGCCATTAGATAAATGATACAAGCCTAGACCAAGTCGGCTTTTATCATTGAATTGATACGCTAATTCGGCGCCTGTTCTAAACTCCATATCGTATCCTAAATCAACGCCGCCACCTTGCTCGTAAGCAGCAATAGCGAAGTTAGGAGTGAGTATCCAGTTGGCATTAAGATAAATGTCATATTTCACACCAGCGTAGCCCCAATAACCACCATCAGAAGTCAATGTTGCCCCAAGAGTAGGAATTAAACCAAAAATGGATGACTGCGGTGCAAAACGATACTCTACACCGACTTCAGCAGCGGTATTATCGTCGAATACCTCAAAGGCACCTAGAGATAATGCGATTTGAGATTCTTGTTCTGCAAGAGCAATGGAGGGGAAAAGAAAGGCGAGAGCAATTGAAGCATAACGAAGATGTCTACTCATTGTCAGGTTCCATGACATATAAAATAAAAACGTTTTATATCATGCTGGATATTTCGCAGGCAATAACTTCAGACATAAAAAAAGGCCACCGAAGTGACCTTTTTTTGATCCTGCAAAGCAGCCAACAATTAACGTTTTGAGAACTGTGGACGTTTACGTGCTTTGTGAAGACCAATTTTCTTACGTTCAACGGCACGAGCATCACGAGTGATGAAGCCAGCTTTACGTAACTCTGCTTTTAATTCGTTGTCGTATTCGACCAATGCACGACTGATGCCGTGACGAATCGCGCCAGCTTGACCATTGTTACCACCGCCACGAACGGTGATTTTAAGGTCAAATTTTTCAAGCATGTCGACTAGCTCTAACGGCTGACGAACCACCATGCGAGAAGTTTCACGACCGAAATAATCTTCAAGTGTGCGAGTATTAATTGAAATGTTGCCGCTGCCTGGTTTCAGGAAAACTCGAGCTGTTGAGCTTTTGCGGCGACCTGTAGCGTAGTATGAATCTGCCATGACAATATCCGATTAGATTTCCAGCACTTTAGGCTGTTGAGCTGTGTGAGGGTGTTCTGCGCCAGCGTAAACTTTCAGTTTGCCGAACATTGCGCGACCCAGCGGGTTTTTAGGAAGCATACCTTTGACAGCCGTCTGGATAACACGCTCAGGTGCTTTATCGAGTTGTTTTTCCAGCGAGATAGACTTGATACCACCGATATGACCTGTGTGGTGATAATAAATTTTATCTTTCATTTTGTTACCAGATACACGCAGTTTTTCAGCGTTGATAACAACAATGTAATCGCCAGTGTCGACATGTGGTGTGTAGATAGCTTTATGCTTTCCACGTAAACGACGTGCGATTTCAGTAGCCATACGGCCTAATGTTTTGCCGTCAGCATCAATAACGAACCAGTCACGACGAACTTCTGCTGGTTTTGCACTTATGGTTTTCATCCGCGAGTTGCTCCTGATAATTACGCAGGCGGGCTAAATAAAGAGGGAGAATATTACGCATTAAGGAAAAAGCTGTCAACCTTATTTAAGTAAACAACCAAAACAATATTGCGCCAAGCACCAAACGATATATGACGAATGGCCACATCCCTATACGATCAAGCATTTTAAGAAATAAGAAAATGCACAGATAGGCGCTAACGGCAGAAAATAATGCGCCAGCACATAAAGAAAACCAGTCTATCACAAGTTGTGACTCTATTAGTTCAATAATTTTCAATCCACCCGCTAGAACGATAACGGGGATGGACAATAAAAAGGAGAAACGGGCAGCAGCTTCGCGCGTTAAGCCGAGCATCAAGCCTGCTGTAATTGTAATTCCAGAGCGTGATGTACCAGGGATGAGTGCAATCGCTTGAGCGATACCGATAAACAAGACATCAAACCAATTGAGTTTATTTTCACTTCGAATACGCTTTCCTCGCCAATCCGCCCAACCTAACAGTAAACCAAACACAACAGTCGTAGTGGCTATGACAAGAGGACTACGTAAGCTGGTTTCAACCAAATCACCTAAAAGTAAGCCTGCCAAGCCAACAGGAATGGTGCCAAACAATACTGCCCAAGCTAATTTGCTGTCCCCTACGGTTTGTTTTTGCGCAAGGGATTGAAACCAGTCAGCGATCAATGTTTTTATGGTCTGGCGAAAATAAATCATGACAGCCAACAATGTACCGACATGAACGGCCACATCAAAAGCAAGTCCTTGATCCTGCCAGTTAGCAATAATGGGTAATAAAATAAGGTGAGCTGAGCTGGAGATGGGCAAGAACTCAGTCAGACCTTGTAATAAGGCCAAGGCAATAATATGTAGCAAATCCATAGAGAAACTGTCGTCCAAAAGCGTAATTTAGAAAAGGCTTATTTTATGTGGGTCATATTATAGTCGCGCCCGTGTTAAAATTGCCGCTCTTAAAATCACTCTTATTTAGAAAGAGGCTTATCAGTCAACATGTCTAACCGAATTCGCGAGATTCCGTACAACTATACCTCATTTTCTGATCGTGAAATCGTCATTCGTTTCCTAGGGGAACCAATGTGGGAGGTTTTGCAGCAGCTAAGTGAGCAGCGCAAAACTGGCCGCTCAGCAAAAATGCTGTTTGAAGTATTAGGTGATATGTGGGTCATTCAACGTAACCCATTTATTCAGGATGATTTAGTTGAAAACCAAAAACGTTGGGGCTCACTTCGTCATGCTTTGCATCATCGATTGGACCAAATTCGCAATCGCGCTGAAGAAAATAACAATGAACTGGCTTTACAGTTGGAGAAAAGTGCTCGACAAGCTGTAGAACGCTTCGAACGTAACTTATTAAGCACTGCTGAGCGCAGAAAAATGGTGATGCGTCGTTTATCGAAAACGACAAAAAAACATAACATCCAGTTTGACGGCCTAGCACGTGTTTCCCACGTCACTGATGCGACCGACTGGCGTGTTGAATATCCACTTGCGGTAGTCACGCCCGATTCAGAAGAAGAGATGGCAAAAATTATTGCTGCCTGTATCGACCTAGGTCTGACAGTCATTCCGCGTGGTGGTGGTACTGGTTATACCGGTGGTGCTATTCCATTAACGGCAGAGAGTGTTGTCGTCAACACCGAAAAACTGGAAGGATTAGGTGATGTTGTTTACCGCCATATTCCTGGTCGTGAAGAAAAAGTACCAACCGTCCGCGCTGAAGCGGGCGTGGTCACACGCCGCGTATCTGATCTAGCCGATCGTAATGGATTAGTGTTTGCTGTTGATCCCACCTCGCAAGATGCCTCGACTATCGGTGGTAATGTCGCGATGAATGCAGGCGGTAAAAAAGCTGTGATGTGGGGCACGGCGCTCGATAATCTATTGTCATGGAGAATGGTGACGCCTGATGCTACCTGGATGGAAGTCGAACGGCTTAATCATAATCTGAGCAAAATTCATGATATCGAGTTCGCTGAGTTCAAAGTGACGCGTTTTCAACCGGATGGTAAAACAGTTATTGGCGAACCCGAGGTGATGAAAATTCCAGCCAAAGAGTTACGAAAAATTGGCTTAGGGAAAGATGTCACCAATAAATTCCTCGGTGGTTTGCCAGGCATACAAAAAGAAGGCTGTGATGGCTTAATCACGTCTTCTGTTTTTGTTCTGCACCGCATGCCGGATTATATCCGTACCGTTTGTCTGGAGTTTTTTGGTAACGATCTGAGTAAAGCTGTGCCAGCAATTGTGGAGACGAAAGACTATCTCGACAATAACAAAAACGTGCTGCTGGCAGGGATGGAGCATCTTGATGAGCGCTATGTCAAAGCGGTTGACTATTCAACTAAAGCCCCACGCTCTGTCGCACCGAAGATGGTCTTGCTGATTGATGTGGTTGGTGATGATGAAGATGCGGTAGCAGAAGCATGCTCTGAAGTGGTTCGACTGGCTAATGCCCGTGATGGTGAAGGTTTTGTGGCTGCCAGTCCTGAAGCTCGCAAGCGTTTTTGGGCTGACCGTTCACGGACTGCAGCGATTGCGCGTCATACTAACGCCTTCAAAATTAACGAAGATGTGGTTATTCCTCTGGACCGCTTGGCTGAATACAACGACGGTATTGAACGTATCAATATTGTTCAGTCCACACGCAATAAGCTGAAAACAGCAAAAGCCGTGAAAACGTATTTGAGTTCTAATCCAAAAGAACTGAAAGACTGTGGCAATAAAGATTTGGGTGATAGCGCTGAAAACGATGCCATCGTCAATTCCAAGAATGAAGCCGCATGTAAACATGTTGATGTGGTCATGGCTCGCTGGCAGAAAATATTAGATAGTCTGGATACACCTGCTGTTGAGCTGGCTGACTTACTATCGGATACAGCAAAAGCAAATATCGTTGATGGCGATACCTTATTTGATGTACTGCAACGTCGTGATTTACGCATTTCATATCGCGAGGAAATGGAAAAACCCTTAAAAGAGTTATTCCAGGGACAAGCGCTGAGTGTATTAAGGAATAAACTGGATAGTATTCACAAAGAAAACCGTTCAGGCCGTTTATTTGTCGCCACGCATATGCATGCTGGTGATGGTAATGTTCACACAAATATTCCGGTTAACTCCAATGACTATGAAATGATGCATGATGCTGAAGGTATTGTGGATGAAGTCATGGAGCTGGCTTCACGACTGGGTGGTGTTATTTCTGGTGAGCACGGTATAGGACTGACCAAAATGCAGTATCTGGATAAAGCCACGATCGATGCATTTGCTGGTTATAAACAGAAAGTCGACCCGAACGGTCATTTCAATGCGGGTAAATTATTGGCAGGCTCTGGTCTGGATAATGCCTACACACCGTCATTGCGTTTGTTAGAACAGGAAGCTTTGATTCTTGAAGCCAGTGATCTGGGTGACATCAACAATGATATTAAAGATTGTCTGAGATGCGGTAAATGTAAACCTGAGTGTACAACACACGTGCCTCGAGCCAACTTGCTGTATTCACCACGAAATAAGATTCTTGGTACTGGTTTGATTATTGAAGCCTTCCTGTACGAAGAACAAACACGTCGTGGTATCTCTGTACGTCACTTTGAAGAAATGAATGATGTGGCGGACCACTGTACGGTGTGTCATCGTTGTCTGAACCCTTGTCCGGTCAATATCGACTTTGGTGATGTCAGTATTAAGTTACGCGAAGTGCTGAAGAAACAAGGCAAACGTCGACCCAATATTGGTACCTGGACGTCAATGGCATATCTGAATGCGACTGATCCACTCACCGTAAAAATCATGCGTAAAACCATGATTGAATGGGGGTATCAGGCTCAGAAAATGGCACATGGTGTTGCCAAAACGCTGGGCTTATTGGGAAGTAAGAAAAAACGACCCATGCCGACGACGGGTAAAACACCGATTCGTGAGCAAGTCGTTCATTTCATGAAAAAACCGATGCCAACTGGCTTACCAACGCAAACAACACGTGCGATGTTGGGCGTCGAAGATGAGAAGATGATCCCGATTCTCCGTGACCCGAAAAAGGTCAATGATGAATCAGATGCGGTGTTCTATTTCCCAGGTTGTGGTTCTGAGCGCTTGTTCAGTCAGGTAGGCTTGGCTACTTTAGCTATGCTTTATGAAGTGGGGACTGAAACCGTGTTACCACCAGGTTATCTATGCTGTGGTTACCCACAAGCATCAACGGGTGATCAGGAAAAAGCGACATCGATTTCGACATCTAATCAGGTATTATTCCATCGTCTGGCTAATACACTGAACTATATGGATATTAAGACGGTTATTGTGTCTTGTGGTACCTGTATGGATCAATTGCTGAAGTATCAGTTTGAAGCGATCTTCCCTGGCTGTCGTCTGTTGGATATTCACGAATATCTGATGGAAAAAGGCGTGAAGCTAGAAGGTGTGGAAGGGGTACAGTATATGTACCATGATCCTTGTCATACACCAATGAAGACCTATCAGCCGACTTCGGTAGCGAGCACCTTGATGGGACAAGATGTGGCATTGAATGACCGTTGCTGTGGTGAAGCCGGCTCGTTTGCTGTGGCGCGTCCAGATATTGCGACTCAGGTGCGTTTCCGTAAAGAAGAGGAAATCACTAAAGGGATTCAGGATCTGACTGGTCAGGATAAAGCGAAAAATGGCAATGTAAAAATGCTGACCTCATGTCCTGCCTGTCAACAAGGTCTGAGCCGTTATAGTGAAGATACTGGGATTGATACTGACTACATCGTCGTGGAAATTGCCAAGCATCTGAAAGGGGATAACTGGCATAAAGACTTTATCGACAGTGTGAAACAAGGTGGTATCGAACGCGTCTTACTTTAATGCGTGATGACATAACCAAAAAAAGGGAGCAATTGCTCCCTTTTTTGTTTTTGCCGGGTGAATATTAAAGAGCAGTTAATGGATCGCCTTCAAAGATGACACCATCCCAACCCGTCTTCATAAAATGACGAATATTTTGATGATCATCACCTGTTGGGTTAGCTAATACATCCTCTCGATAATACTTACCAAAGCAAGCCAAAGTGTCGTCAACGCTTAGCGAATGCTTTTTGCCAAATCCAAGAATTTTGCATGAGCCGTTATTTTGTCCGGCTTCATTCGTGGTTCCACCATTTTTAAATGCGGTAGGCGTAAAGACATAATTTGCATCGATGACTGACATTGTGTCTTCAAACTCTATACTTTCTGGTTGAGTTTTTAATTGCGTGATAAAAGACTGCAATTCCATATTATCTCCATTGTTCGTTAATAAAAGCGAGTGAAAATTTCTCTAATTTGGTGCTCTGATCGAACTTAATTAAGGTCGGTATCGTCTCTTTCATAGCCATCTGTCATGTCTTGTATATATGAGTCCGGGCACTGTATCAGACAGCTGTATGAGCTTCATATCGCTCATGTTTCAATTGGATTCCTTTATACGAGAAAGACAAGCTAACAGAACCAGCCCTATGACAAACAACATGAGCTGCAACCAGACATGACCCCAAACAGCACCGATTGAAATAGCGAAAGACAAAACGACAATTAGATAGACTTTCTTTTTTACATCACGACGCATGCTATGAGTATGTTGCCACTGCTTCAAAGGAGGGCCAAACCACTTATGATCGAGCAGCATTTGGTGAAAACGAGGTGAGCTTTCGGCAAAACATCCCAGCGCTAAAATCAGAAAAATCGTGGTTGGCATCAAAGGTAAAATAACGCCAATGATGCCAAGACCGACAAACATCCAACCCAAGCAGATTAAAATGAGATGTTTGATGCGTGTCTTCATATTGCTCGGTTTACGCTCTCGACATAAATTTACCTGTGTCAGTATTGACCCGGATAATTTCACCATTCTCGATATACTCTGGCACTTGAACTTCCAGTCCTGTTGATAATGTGGCTGGTTTAGTTCGCGCCGCAGCAGTAGCACCTTTTATACCCGGTGAAGTTTCAACGATAGTCAATGACACCGCGGCTGGCAACTCAATAGCAACGAGTTGTTGTTCTAATAAAACCGCCACAATATTGTCCAAGCCATCATGAATAAAGCCTAGCGCATCTTCAATATCAGCAGCATTAATCGCATATTGTTCATAACTTTCGTTATTCATGAAAATATAACTGTCGCCATCCTGATAAGAGAACTGCACTAGCAGACGCTCACAGTCGACTTCTTTGAGGAAGTCCTCCCCTTTGAAAGATTCATCACGTTTTTGTTTGGTTTTAAGATGGTTAAAACGAACTTTATAAAGTGTGGATGCGCCGCGTGAAGATGGGTTACGAATATCAATATCCTTAACAACATAAGGCTCATCATGCACTTCGACTACCATTCCACGTTTAAGATCACTGGCCTTGGGCATATTTTTGTTCCGGTTATCATAGAAAAATCCGCATTATACGTTACCCAAGTCACAGCGGAATGCGTCTTTATCTAGAAGTCATTAAAGCAAATCGGCGTTATTGCGGCTTTACGTTAGAATGTTACCTATTGTTTATCGATAATTAAAAAGGAACATGAATGGCAATTCAGTGGTATCCCGGCCATATGCACAAAGCCAGTAAAGAAATGAAAGAGATCCTGCCTCAGGTGGATCTGATTATTGAAGTGCTGGATGCCCGAATTCCTTTCAGTAGCCAGAATCCTATGCTGGCAGAGATTCGCAAGGATAAACCTTGCATCAAATTATTAAATAAATTTGATCTCGCGGATGTTTCTCTCACTGAGCGCTGGCAGCAGTATTTTGAACAACAGAGTCATACCAAGACATTAACCATGGTGGCTCAGCAATATGACGGTATCGCTGATTTGCTCACACTATGTAGAAATATGGTGCCAGCAAAAGCAGAAGCGGGTAGACCAATCAATACGATGATTATGGGGATTCCCAATGTGGGAAAATCAACATTGATTAATAGCTTGGCCGGTAGGCAAATTGCTAAGACAGGAAATGAACCTGCTATTACCAAAATGCAGCAGCGGATTCGCCTGGAGCAAGGTGTCGTTTTGCATGATACCCCTGGCGTCTTATGGCCAAACCTAGAAAATCCGCATGGCGGCTATCGTCTGGCAGTCACAGGTGCAATCAAAGAAACAGCAATTGATAATGATGATATTGCCCTATATGCCGTTGAATATCTAATGAAAGCCTATCCGGCTCAACTCAAAGAACGATTTGGCTTGTCTGAACTTTCAGAGCATGCACTTGAAAACATGGAAACTATCGGCACAAAACGCGGGTGTTTACGATCTGGTGGCCGAGTGGACTTAGATCGCACAGCGAAAATTATTCTGACAGAGTTAAGAGCCGGTATGTTGGGTAGGATAACGCTGGAAACACCTGAGATGATTGAAGCTGAATGGCAGCAGGTTTTAGTGGCTCGGGAAGAAAAAGCAGCAAAAAAAGCAGCCAGAAAAAATAATAGAAAGAAGAGATAAGCGATGTGTGTTGAATCACATCGGCATCGCTTACAAATAATAGGAGAACGACCTATGATACGTTTATTAACAAGCATACTGTCTTTATCCTTATTGGTGGCTTGTAGTTATATGTCACCCTCGATAAAACCACCCGCCGAGGGGGATTTATCACTTCAACAAGTCGCTATGGATATTCAGGCTAATAGCGGTAAACGTGTACGTTGGGGAGGCAAAGTTATTGCCGTCGAGAACACCGACCAGCAATCAGAAATACTGGTTGTCCAATTTCCTCTTAATCGCGCTGGACGACCTGATGATAGCCTTAACAGCGATGGTCGGTTTTATGTGCGGAGTGCCAACTTCCTTGATCCGGAAGTCTACAAACCAGATAGTTTTATTACCGTTTTAGGGCAGGTCGTTGACGAGAAAAAAATGATCGTTGATCAAAAACAACTCACTTTACCTGTGATTCAATTACTCAAAGATCAGCGTTGGCCTGCCAATAATCCCGTTTCAGGTCTGCCATATAATCCGAAACATGACTGGCCATTTGTCGGTTATGGCTATTATGGAACGGGATCCTACTCCCCATAAAAAAACGAGTGAAATTTATTTAATTAAATAAGAATGATTTGCATTTAGATTTAAATGTATCTATACTCACCTCCACATTGTCAGGACGAGGTGAGTTATGAAAACGGCACAATTTAATACACATGGAAGACACAGCATTCATCTGGCATTTGATGAGACGACACTTGAAACCCTAATCCGCGAGGGTAAGCTCCACGCAGCAGACTTCAATTGCCTGGATAGAAGCTCAAAGAAAACAGTTTGGAATATGTTGCTATCTGCAGCAGCAAGGAAATTAAAATCATGAATATGCCACTTAGTAGACCCGAGTGGCAGCGTGATTGTCTGTTAGTCGCCATCAAAGAACTGGTGGCTTACTATCAACTTAGCCCATCAGCATGCTTGGCATTACAAATAAGCCGTAACTACCGTTTATTGATCACACAAGACGATCGTCTTTCTATCAAAACACTTTGGCAATCTTATGCGAAAAGTTGGTGGGATGTTTACTGTCGTCACCGGAACCTCAACCAGCGCACAGCATTTTCCTTTTCTTAACATTTTAACGGAGTCACCATGGCCAGTAGAGCGTGTAAACCAGCGACCATTTTCGAATCAAAAACAGTCGATATTCAACATTGTCCTGATTGCAAAATGGTTCATCTCACAATGGGCTCGATTACAGTCAGAATGAGTGAACATCATTTTTCTGAGTTTGCTAAAGACCTTAGCCGCGGCTTATTTGAATTCAACACAACGATCAATGAGCAACCAAGTTTGCGCGTGATGATGTAGCAATTTTGCAACAATAGTCAGAAATTTATTAAAAAAACAAGAAGAAATAATGATAATCATTATTAACTAGTGTATGTTTCCCCTCTGTAAAGTTTTGTAAAGATTTAACATTAGGGGAATATAAGTGAAATCAAGACTGACTGTGTTGGCAAGTAGTGTAGCGCTTGCGACTTCTATCGGCCTTTATTCATCATCGTCAATTGCTGAAGGTAAGGCTGCCGAGTTAGATACTGTAACGGTTATTGGTGACGATGACGCTGCACGCAAATTACCAGGTTCAGCAGCTGTCGTAAGTCATGAACAATTAAGGACCGAAGCGACAACAGATATTCATCAGGTGTTGAAAACGGTACCGGGCGTTTATATTCAAGAGGAAGATGGGTTTGGGCTTCGTCCTAATATTGGTATTAGGGCGGCATCGCCAGAACGCAGTCAGAATATTACTTTGATGGAAGATGGTGTGCTGATTGCGCCAGCTCCATACTCAAATCCCGCAGCATATTATTTTCCTACCACATCAAGATTGCACTCTATTGAAGTGCTTAAAGGGGCGCCATTACTGCGTTACGGTCCTCAAACCGTGGGCGGTGTTGTCAATTTAGTATCCACTCCGATTCCTGAAACTAATCAAGGCAGTGCGATGTTTATGATGAACGATCGCGGCTCTGCTGATTTGCATCTCAATTATGGCGGTAAAACTGGTCCATGGGGCTACTCTATTGAAACAGCTCAGCGCCATTATCAAGGGTTTAAAGATATTGACCGTAATGATGATAACAGTGGCTTTCAACTTGAAGATTACGTCGCTAAACTCTCATGGGAAGGTGAACGTAATAAGTTCTTATTTAAAATTCAACGTTCGATGGAAAACTCTGATGAAACTTATGCCGGGTTGACTGATGTAGATTTCCATCGTGATGAAAACCGTCGCTATGGGCTGACTCATATCGATGAGATGGATAACCAACACACTGGTATTAACCTGACTCATGTGTTTGACTGGAGCGATAACCTTACCTCTACCGTCACAGCCTATCGTAATGAGTTCAAGCGTAACTGGTTTAAATTTGATGGTCGTAACCCGGAAACCGGTGACAATATTCTTGAAGATGCTAATAATGGCAACACTAACGCACAAGCAATTCTGGATGGGACTCGTGATGTCACTGGCTTACGTTACAAGAATAATGATCGCACCTATGATTCATATGGTGTGCAGGCTAACCTCAACTGGCTGGTAGGTGAGCATGATGTCAACTTTGGTGCCCGCCAGCATTATGATGAGACGGATCGTTTCCAACCAGTAGAAGTGTATGACCAGGTTAATGGTCAGCTTGTCTATCAGGGCACAAATGCAGTTGGCTCCAGTGACAACCGTCTTGAAGAAGCTCAAGCACTCAGTCTCTGGATTACAGATGACTATCAAGTCACAGACCGTCTGTTATTGAACTTGTCATTGCGAATGGAAGATGTTGAGACCAAAGCGCGTCGGTATGCTGGTGGTGCGGCTCGTTCATCAGTGACCGATAGAGTGGATAATGATTATCGTGAATATCTTGCCGGTATCTCTGGTACCTTTGATTTGACCGATAACTGGCAGGTGCTCGCAGGTTTTCACGAAGGAATGATTCCACTTAGTGCTGGTGCAGAAGATGGTACTGAGCCGGGTAAGAGTGACAATTATGAACTTGGTCTGCGCTTCAACCATGGCGTATTCTATGGTGAAGCCATTGCTTTCTATTCAGATTTCAGCAACCTGGTGGAGCAATGTTCAGTCGCCGCACCATGTAGTAATGATGCTGAATCAGGTTCTTTCAGTGTTGGTGGTGCCGAAGTTAAAGGTCTTGAATTTCAAGCCGGGACTTTATTCACTGCGGGTGACTTCTTGATTCCTGTTGATCTGGCTTATACCTATACCGACGCCGAAACCACCTCCGGTGATGAATTTGCCAGTGGTCAGCAATTACAAAATATTCCTGAGAATATTCTCAGTTTGCGGGTCGGTATAGAACATAATAGTGGCTGGAATAACTATGCCGTCCTGAAGTATATCGATGAGACCTGTGTATCGATTGGTTGTAACAAATCTGACAGCCGCCTAGATAAAAATGATGCATTGACTACAGTGGATCTGATTAGTCGTTATCAGTTTTCCAGGGGACCTGAAGTGTTTGTAAAAGTGGAAAACTTGTTTGATAGACAGGAAATCATTTCACGTAGCCCGTTTGGTGCTCGTCCGAATATCGAAAGAACGGTTTGGGCAGGATTAATAGTAGACTTCTAGTCTTTCACTTAAACCAAATAAAAAGGCAGTTTCGACTGCCTTTTTCATGTCTGCTATCAGCGAAACTACAAATTTAAGTTCAATGCTGGCAAACTAAAAAATATTCTCAATTAAAGACTTCTCTCATGCACGGTAAAAGAAATATTGTCAGTGTCATCGTAATGACTATTTTGGCTATCATAATTTTGCTGAAAGTAATGAGTGGCTCACTTATCAATCATGCTGCACAACTCAAGCTCGACGAAATATACATTAATGAAGACTGGCTAATGTCTCGTTACGGTATGGGGAAAATACAACCTGATGTCTCATTTCTCATTGATAACAAGATGTTTTCTCAGTTTGGTCATCAACTTTTTATTGATGCCAAACCATTAACGCATTTACAACGTCCTCTATTAGGTGGCATCAGCATGGAAGATATCATTGTTTTGACCACTGATGACGCATTGATTCTTCTGACTCGTGAAGGGGAGTTCATCGAAAAAATGGGCGCTGAAGCAGGCATTCCTGCCCCCATTCAAAATATCGGTCTTTATCATGGTGAGCCTGTTTTACAAACACGCCAAGCAATGTGGCGTAGTAACTTTATGCTGGATAAGTGGGAACCGATTTCATTACAAGGCGTCTCATGGAGTATGCCGCATCCTTTACCACAATCCGTGCATGATGCACTCAAACAATTTTTCTATGGTAAAGGCATCAGTGTTCAGCAACTTCTAATTGATATACATAACGGTCGTATCCTTGGCGATCTGGGTATTTGGTTAATAGATTTACTGGGACTCATGATTGTTTTCTTATCTCTGACAGGTTTATGGATGTGGGGTAGACGACAGGGGTAGTTTCTTGTCATGATGCCTTTAACAAAGGAGCCCAACATACGATGAGACAGGCAGATTTTCCCTATTTGCCAAAAGACTTTATTGAGACTGCTGAAGGTCTTATTTTTGCTGTGGTCAGCTATCACCCTCATCAACAAAAGATTGGCTGCTTTCTGCGGTATGTTCAGAATGGAGGTCAATGGCAAAAGATTGATACTGAACAAGCTAACCGTCTTTTGGATCGTCATTACCCACAGTACTTATTCAAATCCAAGCAGTTTGATGCAGAGTTTCATGCCGTCAAACCCGCTGATGTCACGGTTCATCATCAACCAGAACGCTGTTTAAAAACGCTTCTTGAACGTCCAGCTCACGATGAAATAGAAGAAAAATGTCACCGCCTGATCGAGATATTGTCGGGGTATGGAGTTGATACTAGCGCCATAGGACTGACTGGATCAATGTTGATTGGCCAGCAAAAGAAAGGCTCAGATATTGATTTGGTCGTTTATGGGCGTGATGCTTTTTATAAAACTCGTCTCGCAGTAAAGCAAGCCATTGCAGAGCAGCAATTGTCCTCACTAGATATTTCATTGATGAAAGATAATTTTCAGCGCCGGGGGGGATCGCTTAATTTCGATGAGTTTGCTTGGCATGAGGCACGTAAATATAACAAGGCAGCCATTGATGGAACCAAGTTTGATATTGGTATGGTCAGTTTGCCTGAAGAAGTTGTGGTCGATCACCATCACTACATGAAACAGGGTATTTCTACCCTCAAAGCGGTGGTGATTGATGATAAGCAAGCATTTGATTTTCCAGCTCGTTACCTTATAGATAATGAAATGACACCAGAGGTTATTTCGTTTACTCACACGTATGTTGGTCAAGCACAAAAAGGTGAAACGATTGAGGTTGCAGGAGCTGTAGAGTGTGATTCGGCATCAGGACAACGACGTTTAGTTGTCGGTTCAACCCGTGAAGCAGTTGGTGAATATATAAAGGTGTGCAAAGAATTATGAGTGAAGTAGATAATCCCGCAATAGCAGATATCGGTGTCGTTGGACTGGCCGTAATGGGTCAGAACCTTGTCCTGAACATGAATGATAAAGGATTCAAAGTCGCCGTATTCAATCGTACCACCAGCAAAGTGGACGAGTTTCTCAACGGGCCAGCCAAAGGTACTAATGTTCTTGGCTGTCATGATTTGAAAAGCTTTGTCAGTAGCTTGAAGCCACCGCGTCGGGTGATGCTTATGGTGAAAGCTGGCCCCGTTATTGATGCTTTTATTGAGCAATTGGTGCCTTACCTTGAAAAGGGAGACATCATCATTGATGGTGGTAACTCGCTATTTAATGACAGTGATAGAAGAACGCAGGAGCTACGTCAGAAAGGGATTCTATTTATAGGCAGTGGTGTATCAGGAGGAGAGGAAGGAGCAAGGCATGGACCTTCTTTGATGCCGGGAGGAAATAATGCGGCATGGCCCGCCGTTAAGCCTATTTTCCAGAAAATATCAGCACAGGTGGATGGTGAACCCTGCTGTGATTGGGTAGGAAATGATGGGGCTGGTCACTATGTGAAAATGGTACATAACGGAATTGAGTACGGCGATATGCAACTCATCTGTGAAGCTTACCAGATGATGCGTGAAGGTCTCGGTATGAGTGGAGAGGAAATTCATCGCGTCTTTGCCGAATGGGATGAGGGCGTTCTGGACTCTTATTTGATCGAGATTACACGTGATATTTTGGCTAAGCGTGATGAGAATGATGAGTTACTTCTCGATCATATTCTCGACACGGCCGGACAAAAAGGCACGGGAAAATGGACAGGGATGAATGCGCTGGATCTGGGGATTCCTCTGACATTAATCGGTGAAGCTGTGTTTGCGCGTTGTTTGTCCTCTCTAAAAGACGAGCGTGTGACGGCGTCAAAAGTTTTACCTGCCATCACAGCACGTTTCGACGGTGACAAGGCGGAGATGGTTAACGCTATCCGTGATGCTTTATATGCATCAAAAATAATCTCTTATGCTCAAGGGTATATGCTGATGCGTGAAGCGGCTAAAACGTATGGTTGGCAGCTCAATTATGGTGGCATAGCGCTAATGTGGCGAGGTGGTTGCATTATTCGTAGCCAGTTTCTTGGCAAAATTCGTGATGCGTTTGATATTAACCCTGATCTACAGAATTTATTACTGGATGATTTCTTTATTGACGCTATCACCCATGCCCTGCCTGGATGGCGTAAAGCTGTGGCTACAGCGGTCAGCATAGGTGTTCCTGTCCCTACATTTAGCAGCGCCCTGTCATTTTATGATGGGTATCGTAGTGAACGCTTACCTGCCAATTTACTACAGGCACAGCGAGATTATTTTGGTGCTCATACATATGAACGAGTGGATAAGCCACGTGGCGAATTTTTCCATACTAACTGGACAGGACATGGTGGCGATGTTTCAGCATCTAACTATGATGTATAAGCAACGACAGCCATAAATAAAAAAAGCGGTCAAATGACCGCTTTTTTTATAGGCCCTGATTGAGTTTGCTATGTCTTGTTAAGGTCAATAATTGATTAGGCTCACCCACAATAAATATATTGCCATCATTATCAACGGTCACTCCTTCAGGTTGTTTCATAATGGGCCATAGATTAAAGATCCCTTTTTTTAGACTCTGCTTTGAGAGTGTATTGCCACTTAAGTTAATTAGATTCAACTCATGCGAAGCTTCACTGAGTACTAATAGGTAAGGTGATTGTTCTATATAAAATAAACTGATACCAGCGAAGTCCTTTACCAGCTCAGGTAAAGTTTGATTTAACTTCTCTACATCCACTTGGGTAATATCTCTGTCTGTTTCATCAGTCATATGATTCAGAATCATAGGGGGCTCTTCCTGTAAGATAAAAAATCCATAATGGGGGGACCAGGCTAATCCCTCCATAGCATGGTTATCTAATCTTGCCCAATTCATATGTAAGTGTTTACTGTCTGAGTAATTTACTCTTTCTGTTTTTTCATCAATAGTGAAGAAAACCAGCTTTTGTCTTCTCTCCTCGGTGACTACAAATTGGTTCTGACCAAGGTAGGCGACACTCTCTGTATCGATAAAACCATCCAGATCAATTCGACGGACAATATCGCCTTGTTTTGTGAGTTCGATGAGTTGTTCAGGGTTATTGAGAACAGCAAATAAATGATCTGTTTCTGGTTGGTAGCTTAAACCAGACAGATTATCTTCGATACCAGCAATAGTGATCGGTTTACCAACTGAATAATGGGCGTTGAGATCCCAAGGATTAGTCTCTTTGATTTGAGCTTCGGTGTTTGTGTAACTCAGCAATAATATGAGACTGAAACAGGCTAATGTTAACGTTAACCAGTGACCGGAAATGCGTTTCAGCTGTTGCATGTTTACCTCATTTATTGATGACAATAAGTTGAGCTTAGTCATGCAATCTTAATCAAAGCTGAAAATGGGTAGGCTTATATGTAAAACATGAATGGGTAGAGCAGGGTAGTCAAAAAAAAGCGGAACTGTTGCCAGTTCCGCCAAACAAGCTGTTCATCGCGTTATTTATGATCAGCTTTCAACTTTATCCTGTATTAATTGTTTACAGTAATGAATGATGATGATCGATGCTCCTATTAATAAAATAGAAGAAGCGATTCCCAGAATCCGCCATGTATCAATATTTTTCATATCAAGAATCAGATAACGGGCTAAAGCAACAATCGCTATATACAACGGTATCTTGATAGGAAGTTCACCCGACTCGTAATAAACCGCTACCATCGTCAGAACCTCTAGGTATATGAACATAAGTAGCAGATCAGTGAGTGATACATAGCTGTTGGTAATCATGATGTTGACTTCGATACCAATGGCTACCATGGTGGCAATCGCAACAAGAATCAAACCAACATCTTGTGCAAACAGCAGTGATCGACTTACAGAATTCTTTATTCGGTGTTGCATCGTTTTTTCTCCATTAAAAAAACACACCACACAAGAATGACTGTTTTTTAAACATGCTTTTGTAAGTTGTTTAAGAAGCAGAGATCCAAATTTGTGTGGATGGTCATACTAACAGCCATGAAAAAAAAATGTTTTGTTTTTGTGTCCAAAAAATGGCAATAAGCAGGACTACGAGACAAGTTCTCAAGACATTTTGAGATAGAAAGAAGGTAAGATTCACGCATCATAAAGTCGTTATGATGCGTGATGATAGCCGTTTAACGGCGACGACGGCCAGTTGGAACTAAGAGTAACAGTGTGCCCAAACCAATACTGATGGCACCGAGCCATTCAGGTACATGGTAAATTTCTTTTTCATCAACTTGCAGCTCAATGATACCGAGATCCGCTTCATGGGTTTTCTTGGTAAATGGAATGTCATCGATCACTAAGCCCGCTGTACCTGCAGCAATAAATAAAATACCGAGTAATTTAAGCAGCATTATTTATTCCTGTTTATTTGTTATGGCCTGGCGCATTTTCACTATTGCCCGGCTCATTGGGATCATGGCCTGGTGGCATTGTTTTATGTGGGTGGTAGTGATGACAGGCACTCAGCAATAAGAATGCGCACAGACTTAGCAACTTTAAAACATGAATAAACATAGGTTTCTCCACAATAAACATATGCGCATACTATCATTGGTGCTCATCAAAGGCTTGTGAAAAGGAACTTGATGGCGGATCAATGGCTCACGGCATCGATATATTGATGTGAGACTGTTTCAGGTGACTGATGATATCGATCGGATTCTATTAAGTATCGGGTTGCGCAGCCAGTCAGGGAAAAAAATAAACCAGTAAAAATGATGCAGTTGAGTGTTTTTGAAAAACGAATAAACATATCAGTCAATCCAATCAATCATTGATGATTAGATGCTATATCAATTTAATTGGATTGACTGATTATTTTTAATAATCAAAGCATAAAGTTGAGAAAAAGGCGTTCTAACTCAACTAATCTTTTTGTTTTAGTTCTGTTGATACTTGAATATATTGGTCAAAATTCTGAATATAATCATCCATATTCATTTCTAACATTTGTCGATATTCTTTTACAAAAAATTCGATAGTTTCATCTCTTGCATCAGCCATATCCTGACTTTTAGTCCAGCCTGATGCGCTGAACCAGGCGGTGTATCGGGCCAGAGAATACATAAATGAAGCACTAACTTCGCCGGCCGCTACTCCTTTTTCCATCTGTTCATTAGCCAGTGCGATAAATGCATCCGCACGGTTAAAAAAGGCATTATCTCTCTCACTCATAAGGTTTCGCTTTTATTTTTTATGGTTTGGCGGTATCACCAAGACTAGAAAACTAAGCATAAGCAATGAGTGAAAACTTGGCTAAGGAATCATCCCTGTATATTGATATGAAAGAAGCTTTTTATTGTGCTTCTTTCATCAGATAGGCCGGTAACATGGCTAGAAAACTCATCAAAGCAAAAATCAATAGAACGGTTTGTTCACCATACCAATGCGAAATGAAGCTAAATAATCCCCCTAGCAATAAAAACAGTCCAATGATGGTATTTGAGAGAGCCGTGTATATAGCCCGTTTATCCTGATCCGCGATATCGACTAAGTGAATTGAGCGTCCCATTCGAACACCTTCATAAGCGATCATCAGCGCGAATAATAAAAAGGGCAATATCCAGTTTGTCTCTAGTAGATGATAGTTGGCCGCAATCACCGTGAAAACAAGAGCAGTACCCGCACTAAAGCCTGAAAAGAACAAGACTTTCCGGCTGGAAATATCGGCGAGACGACCCCAGACATAACCGCTGATCAAACTGGCTAATGATGAGGCAAACAATAAGCTGCCTAAACCACCGATAGAGTTATCCATTTGCTTTGCATTCAATGCCAGCATGAACGGTGGTGCAAGTGCCGTCGCTATCAGTAATGCACGAGTCAGGATAAATAGTCCCAACTCACGATCAGTGTATAAATATGAAAGGTTCTTTCTGGCAACGATAAAAAGATTCTTACCCCCTTCTGTCGCGCCTTTTCGTTCTTCTAATGTTGAAAATAATGCACAGGCGAGAATCCAGAAGCCTGCAGCAAAGAACAGCCCTATGGTTACCAGCGTTAATTTATCAACGACTTCAAGAGAAATAAGCAGCGCATAGGTAATCACTAACCCGGCTGATAAAGAGGATGCTGCGCCAGTCGCTGTGCCTCGCTTGGCCTTACTGACTGTTTTGCCCAGAACATCTTTATAGGATACAGAACACAAGCTTCTTGAAAGTGCCAGCACGCCTAATAGTGAAACTATAACAATACCGAGCAGCGTACCGTCTAGCGTCATCACCGCTATGCCCATGCCTGCCGCACTCAGACCTTGAATCAAACTCCCCAATACCCAAACATATTTACGTAGAGCCAGAGAACGTACGGTATCAGCAATAAATAATTGTGGTAGAAGCGATCCGGCTTCTCGAATGGGCACGAGTAAACCGATGAAATAAGCAGGTGTCCCTAGTGTAGTAAGAATCCAGCTTAAGATGAGTTTAGGATTTACAAAGGCATCAGCCGACTTTGTTAGTGATAAAGAGAGAACATGCGTTGAAAAGTTTCGTGGTTGTTCGTCACAGGCTTCTTCCGGTATGTCTTTACAAGCTCTGCCATCATCTTCTGCAGTTAGGGTATTCCACGCTAGTTCAGCCGCGCTTTCAGTGAAATCATTTTCTTGCTTTGGCACAATGCAAAATACCCTTAATGTTCAGCTATATCCTAATCTTCATCCACATCGTCTGTATCAATTTGCCCAGAGATACGGCGACGGATGTGCGACCATGACATACCGACGGCTAACACCGCTGAGATAAGGAATAGGGCGATGTAGCTGAGAATAGAGAAATCATCAATGCCCAGTAAGCCAAGATCAACCAGCCACCAGATAATAATTGCAAAGAACGCCAGTGCGAGTAATAAGCCAAATCCACCTAGCGAACGAAACGTCGCTCTCAGATAAATCGTCCAGCCGATCATTAATAACACCGTTGTCATCGCAAATGGTGGTGTTTTAAACGTTCCCTGGCCAAAAAACGCATCCTGAGCCCAGTGATAATAGCTATAACCACTCGGGTTGTAACTGACAAAGACCAGAAGTAAAGCAAACAAAAAACGTACAAAAAAACTCTGGGAGTTGAAGCGTTGGGCCATGTGGTGTCCTTCTTATTTATCGTATGCAGACTGGGAATACATCATAGCGTTTGTTTTATGTTTAGCAATGCTCTCCACTAGATAGTAGACAAGTGAAACATTAATTAGCGAATCTCAAAATCAGTGAATGTTTGGTCTGGTGATTGCTCACTGATGTCAAGTGAAGTGACTTCAGCAAATCGTGGGCCTTGATTAGCCCACTTGAGCATGCATTCCAGTTGCTCGGTTTCACCTTGAATGAGTAGTTCAACTCGACCATCAGTCAGGTTTCTGACCCAGCCCGTTACGCCGAGTTGATGAGCTTGTTGCTGGGCCGAGTAGCGGTAACTGACGCCTTGAACCCGACCACTGATGAAACAATGTTTTTGTTTTATTCCCATTCAATCGTGGCGGGTGGTTTGCCTGAGATATCATAAACAACCCGAGAAATACCGGCTGTTTCATTAATGATACGACGTGAAACCAGATCCAGAAAATCATAAGGCAGATTGGCCCAGCGGGCTGTCATGAAATCAATCGTTTCTACAGCGCGTAGTGATACGACATAGTCGTAACGGCGACCATCACCCATCACACCGACTGATTTCACAGGAAGGAATACAGCAAATGCCTGACTGGTCTTATCGTACAGGTCGTGTTTACGCAACTCTTCGATAAAGATGTTATCGGCTTTACGTAGTAAGTCAGCAAATTCTTTTTTCACTTCGCCAAGAATGCGCACACCTAAGCCAGGGCCTGGGAACGGATGACGATAAACCATATCAGATGGCAGACCGAGTTCTACACCTAACTTGCGCACTTCATCCTTGAATAATTCACGTAGAGGCTCAACCAGTTGCAGTTTCATATGCTCTGGCAAGCCACCGACATTATGGTGAGTCTTAATAACGTGAGCTTTACCGGTTTTGGCTGCTGCAGACTCAATGACATCTGGATAGATAGTGCCTTGAGCCAGCCATTTCACATTTTTTAATTTGGCGGATTCTTCATCAAAGACTTCAACAAAGACACGGCCGATGATTTTACGTTTTTTCTCAGGATCGGCTTCACCCGCTAACTCATTCAGGAAACGATCTTCGGCATCGACACGAATCACTCGAATACCCATGTGTTTAGCAAACATCGCCATAACCTGATCACCTTCGTTTTCACGAAGCAGACCATTATCAACGAAGACACAGGTTAACTGGTCACCAATGGCTTTATGCAGAAGAGCAGCCACAACAGATGAGTCGACGCCACCTGATAATCCAAGCAATACTTCGTCATCACCGACCTGTTCACGGATAGCTTTGATGCTGTCTTCGATGATATTGGCTGAAGTCCACAAACACTCGCAGCCACAGATATCTACAAGAAAACGCTCAATCATGCGCTGGCCTTGTGTGGTATGCGTGACTTCGGGATGGAATTGAACACCATAAAAGTGGCGCTCTTCATCGGCCATGCCAGCAATAGGGGCGCTGTCGGTGCTGGCGATAATTTTAAAACCTTCAGGCAATTCAGCGACGCGATCACCATGGCTCATCCATACATCGAGCATACCCCAGCCTTCAGCGGTAGTATGATCTTCAATATCGCGAAGTAATTCAGAATGACCTCGAGCACGAATCTGTGCATAACCGAATTCACGGTGATTGGATGATTCTACCGCCCCACCAAGTTGGGCAGCCATGGTTTGCATGCCATAACAAATGCCTAAGACGGGTAAACCCATCTCAAATACCGCTTGTGGTGCGCTAGGTGCCGCTTCTCCAATCGTTGAGTCTGGTCCACCCGATAAAATAATACCTTTGGGATTAAACTCACGGATTTCGGCTTCAGTTATTTCAGGATTGCGCAGTTCGCAATATACGCCGGCTTCACGAATACGTCGTGCGATAAGCTGTGTGTACTGAGAGCCAAAATCAAGAATAAGGATGCGGTGGTCGTGGATATTGCTGCTCATTGAGGTATCTTCAACTCTGTTAAATAACAACTGCCCCAGAGAGGGGCAGTTGTGAAAGGATTAGTTAACGCGGTAGTTCGGCGCTTCTTTGATGATGGTGACATCATGTACATGACTCTCACTCATCCCGGCAGAAGTGACTTTTACGAATTGCGGTTTGGTGCGCATATCTTCAATAGTCGCTGAGCCGGTGTAACCCATACTGGCACGGATACCACCAATAAGCTGATGAATCACGGCGCTCAAGCTGCCTTTGAACGGTACACGGCCTTCAATACCTTCTGGAACAAGTTTGTCAGCTTCGCTGGACTCTTGGAAGTAACGGTCACTTGAACCTTGTTTTTGCTGCATGGCACCCATTGAACCCATACCACGGTATGATTTGTACGAACGGCCTTGATAAAGTTCGACTTCACCCGGCGCTTCTTCCGTACCGGCAAACATGCCGCCAATCATGATGGTGTGTGCACCAGCAACTAAAGCTTTAGCAATATCACCAGAGAAGCGAATACCACCGTCAGCAATAACGGGAATACCCGTACCTTCTAAGGCTTTTGCGACGTTACTGATGGCGCTGATTTGAGGAACACCGACACCGGCAACAATACGTGTAGTACAAATTGAGCCAGGACCAATACCTACTTTAACCGCGTCTGCTCCCGCTTCAACTAAGGCTAGAGCGGCTTCAGCTGTGGCGATGTTTCCGCCGATGACTTGTACTTGTGGGAAGTTTTGTTTGACCCACTTAACTTGATCTAAAACACCCTGAGAATGACCATGTGCTGTATCCACAACAATGACATCCACGCCAGCAGCAGCTAAGGCTTCAACACGGGTGTTACTTTCAGCACCGATACCCACTGCAGCACCCACACGTAAGCGTTCTTGATCGTCTTTAGAAGCCAGTGGGTTATCTGTTTGTTTTTGAATATCCTTTACGGTAATCATGCCTGTAAGATGAAAGTTGTCGTCGATGACGAGCACTTTTTCAATGCGGTTACTGTGTAAAAGTGCCAGGACTTCGTCACGTGATGCGTCTTCTTTGACGGTAACCAGTTTGTCTTTTTTCGTCATAATTTCTGAAACAGGATTGCTGTAATGTGTTTCAAAACGCAGATCACGACTTGTGACGATACCGACCAGATCGTCCCCATCTACCACAGGTACACCAGAGATGTTGTGTGAACGGGTCAGCTCGACCACTTCACCAATGGTGGTATTCGGTGAAACAGTGATGGGGTCACGTACAACACCGCTTTCAAATTTCTTGACCTTACGAACTTCATTGGCTTGTTGTTCGATAGTCATGTTTTTATGCAGAATACCTAAGCCACCTTCCTGAGCCATCGCAATGGCGAGGCGACTTTCGGTGACGGTATCCATCGCTGACGAAAGCAGTGGGATATTGATGGTGATGTCACGTGTTAACTTGGTGGTTAAATCGACATCACGAGGGAGAACGTTTGAGTACGCAGGTAGGAGTAATACGTCATCAAACGTCAGGGCTTCTTGAGCAATTCTCATCGGGCACGTTCCTGAAATTACCTGTAATATGATCCTGCAATTATATCAGGAATATCTAGCGTTATGGCAGTACAATCTACATCTAATCAGAGAAGCGCAGTAGCAAATCGCGCGGTGAAAGATGTGTATCCAGTTTCTCGTTTAGTCAGAGAAGCCCGTGTGTTGCTGGAAGGCTCATTTCCATTACTCTGGGTGGAAGGCGAGATTTCTAACTTGGCCATGCCTGCCTCAGGGCATATTTATTTCACGTTAAAAGACGAAGCCGCGCAAGTTCGCTGTGCGATGTTTCGTAATCGCAATAATCAATTACGTTTCACGCCTGAAAATGGCATGCAGGTTTTATTGCGTGTTCGTGTCAGTTTGTATGAGGGGCGTGGTGAGTTTCAGCTTATTGTTGAGCATATGGAAGAGGCGGGAAGTGGTGCATTACAGCGAGCATACGAAGCCTTAAAACACCGGCTTGGTCAAGAAGGTTTATTTGACCAGGCGCACAAAAAAACACTACCGATATTACCTAAAGCTGTAGGCATTATCTCATCGCCAGATGGCGCAGCTGTGCATGATATTGTGAGTGTGTTGAAACGTCGTTTTCCTGCCGTGGATGTGATCTTATATCCCGTAGCCGTACAAGGTGAAAGTTCAGCGGGGCAATTAATTGCTGCAGTGAAACTGGCTGATCAAAGACGCGACTGCGAAGTCATCATCATTGGTCGTGGTGGAGGCTCTTTGGAGGATTTGTGGAGCTTCAATGATGAGCAATTAGCACGCACTCTGTTTGCCTGCGAACTTCCCATTATCTCAGCCGTCGGGCATGAGATTGATTTCACGATTTGTGATTTTGTCGCTGATGTCAGAGCTCCGACACCATCTGCCGCAGCTGAGTTAGCAGTGCCGGATGCCCAGCAGTATTTGCTCAATTTTCAACGCTATCAGCAGCAAATGACACACATTATTCGTCAGCGTCTCACTTCTGAAAAGCGACATTTGCAACATTTACATCGCGCCCTTCCTCGGCCTGAATTGATTTT
Source organism: Methylophaga sp. (assembly GCA_002706095.1). Lineage (GTDB taxonomy): Bacteria > Pseudomonadota > Gammaproteobacteria > Nitrosococcales > Methylophagaceae > Methylophaga > Methylophaga marina. Next base: position 172,978 of record PAJP01000016.1, read on the forward strand.
ACGACAACAAACACAATGGCTTACTCAACAAAAAAGACTATTGGATTCAGCCTGGCATCGACAAATACTGAATTGCCAGCAAAAACTTGATTATTTATCGGTCAGGTTAAAACATCCGAAAGCACAGATCGAAAAGCAACGCGCGATGTTAGAGGGCTTGTCTCATCGTTTGCAAACTGCGTTCAGAACTCAGCAAAAAAGCATGCATCAGCAATTTTTGTCATTACAGTTCAGGTTACAGAGACAGGTGCCACTGTCTCGATTACATGAACAACAAAACCTGGTACATACATTGAATAAACAGCACCACCGTTTAATGCGTCAGCATCTCGATAAAGCAAGACAATTTCTGGCACAACAGGTGCGGACGCTTGCAGCGGTAAGTCCCTTGAATACACTGGATAGGGGCTACAGCATTACCAGTAGGGCGGATTCAGGTGAAGTAATCACCTCGGCATCAGCCGTTGCTCCAGGTGATAAGGTCTTAGTACGGTTGCATCAAGGGCAGCTAAGTTGTGAGGTGAAAAACGTTGATGAAATTTAATGGCTGGATATTGTCTTTTCTCTTGTTAATTTGTTCAGATGTCTTGGCAAAGCTTCCAGAGCAATCAGCTGTTCCCGGTGGGGTCGTCATTTTGCCTGTTGGTAGTATCGAAGAAACGAAACCTGATGTACGTTTTGAAGACAAACCTGTCATGGTGGTGAAAGCAGATGGTCTTTGGCAGGCAGTTGTTGGAGTTCCATTATCAGCAAAAGCGGGAACGTTGCGTATCGTTGTAAAACGTGGTGAAGAAAAAAGTACGCAGTTATTTTCGATTAAAGATAAACAGTACCCGACACAGTACATTACGGTAAAAGATAAGCGGAAAGTGAATCCCAACTCGTTGGATATGAAACGAATTAATCAGGAATCAAGCCGTATTCAACAAGCATTAACCGCATGGACTGACACTGATAGTGAAACAGTGAATTTTATCTGGCCTGTGAAAGGACGCGTAAGTGGTTTATTTGGTCGCCGCCGTGTTTTTAATGGTGAGCCAAGAAAGCCGCATAGCGGCATGGATATCGCTGCTAAAACTGGCACGCCTATTCAGGCACCAGCGTCAGGTATTGTCAGAGGGACAGGCAATTACTTTTTTAATGGCAATACGGTCTTTATTGATCATGGTCAAGGTCTGATCACTATGTTTTGTCATTTAAACCGTATAGACGTAAAGGATGGTCAGACAGTCAATCAGGGGGATATTATTGGTACTGTGGGGGCCACAGGCCGGGTGACTGGGCCACACTTACATTTGGGTGTGAGTCTTAATGACGAACGAGTAGAGCCACGCTTATTTTTCCCACCTGAGTCAGAGTTAAAATAACTCAGAGGTAAGGTTTCAGTAATTGTGTTAACTGGCCGAAATCAATCGGTTTAGTTACATAAGCAGTAAATATGCCTGCCGCGGCGTCCTTATTTTCCTGCATTGCCGCTGCGGTTAAAGCTATCACCGGTATGGTCTTCATCTCATCTGAGGCTTTGATCGTTTTGGTCGCTTCTATTCCTGACATGCCGGGAAGGTTGATATCCATAAGTATTAAATCTGGACGTCGTTCCTCAATAAATGCCAGCCCCTCTTCTGCGGTGGCACAACTATGAAAGCTAACATTCGAATAGCGTGAAAAAAACACTTCAATTAAACGAATATTTGCCGGATTATCTTCAATATAAAGTACATGACGTGATGAGGTTTCAATCTGCGTGTCTGTTCGACGGGTTGGGGTTGACTTATCACTCATTTCTGAAGATGGGCGCTGAGCTGAATGCCATGCCGTTTGTTGTGTGGATAGTGGCAGTTCAATCCAGAAGCTGCTGCCTTGACCCTCAGTGCTGGCGAAATCGATTTTACCGCCCATTGCTTCAATCAGGCGTTTACTAATACTCAGCCCTACGCCACTGCCTTCGATATTGGCATACTCTTGTCCCAGTCGCTCAAAAGCAGTAAATACATGGGCTTGTTTATCAGCTGAAATACCATGTCCTGTATCGGTTATGGTCATTTTTAGACAACCGCTTTGCGGCAGCAGGCGTGTTGTAACGATAACTTGACCACCGGCTTTGTTGTATTTGATGGCATTACTGACCAGATTAATAAATACCTGTTTTAGTTTGGTCAGATCAGCAATCACGACCGTATCATTTTGTTCAGGGACAGTAACCTTGACATCATATTTTTTTGCCATGGTTTCCAGCATTGGCAGGCACGCATCAAATATACTTTTGATGGAAATATGTTCAGTTGATAACTGGATATTACCCGATTCAATTTTAGATAATTCCAGCACATCATTAATTAAGTTAAGTAAGTGCTCGCCACTCTCAATGATTTGTTTGATTTGATGTCGTTGTTGTTCTGAAGGACTGGGATCATTATCTGATAGCAAGAGTTGAGAAAAGCCCAGGATGCCATTTAAAGGTGTGCGAAGTTCGTGGCTCATGGCAGATAGAAACTCAGACTTCGCTTTATTGGCTCGTTCCGCTTCGAGCTTGGCTTGAATCAAGGCCTTTTGTTCTGCCTTTTGTTTAGAAATATCGCGTGCAATACCAGTAAAAAAGTGTTTGTCATCCCATTTAAAATGACTGATGGTCAGCTCGATTGGAAACAGATTCCCACTTTTATGTAAAGCTTCTAGTTGAACAGGTTTGCCGATAATGTGACTATCTTCTGTTGATAGGAAGCGAGCCATACCTAGTTTATGCATATCACGATAACTGGCTGGCATTAATTCAGTAATGTTTTGGCCTATTATCTCTTCTGGGGCATAACCATAGAGTTGTGCTGAAGCTTTATTAAAGCTGACTATAACGCCATAGGCATCAATCGTGATGACGCTATCGATCGTGGTGTCTAGTAACGTCTTTAGTCTGAGGCTTTCTTGTTTGGCCTTGGCTTCCAGCGCTGAGCGATTGGCCAACTCTTTTTTTATCGACTCTGTTTTTTCCTGGATTTCCTTGGTCAATATTCGGTTATGGTGACGTTTTACCAGGTAAAAAAAGATAATAGTCAGACTCAATCCGCTTAATATAAGTACTAACCACTTGAACAGGACGATCTCACTATCAGATGCTGTATAAATGAACTCATCCAGATCTCGGGACTGATCATTGATACCTAACTTATTATAAGTCTCAGCAATTTGTCTCCAACGGCTGAGGGTGACATGACCAAATTCTACGGTAGGGTAGAGACTGAGTTTTAATAATTGTTCCGCTTCATAATTGACGTGTGCAGGTGTTTTGCGTTGCGTATTATATTTTTCTAATACGAGATCAATAATTTCGTCGGTATGTTCTGCCGTGTATGTCCATCCTTGATAGGTTGCTTTTCGAAAAGCATCCACCAACTCTGGATTATTTTGAATATAGCTTTGCGTTGTAAAGAGAATGTCACTATAAAAATTGATGCCGTAGTCCCTGGGGGAAATTACTCTGTAAGGCTCATTTTGCTCTTGCATGTAGAAGGGTTCATTCGAAATATAGGCTGTGACGCCATCAATGCGACCACTGATCAAATCATTGAGATAGTGTTTGCTGGGGGGAACAAAATTAATCTTTGACGTATCAACATGCTGTTGAAGAAAAATGGCCGTTAAATCATCAGCCTCAGATTGCCGGTTGATTGTCCTACCTACAAAATCTGCTGCAGAATAAATGCCGGAGTCAGCTTTGACCAACCACACATATGGACTGCTTTGAAAGGTAGCGCCTAATGCTACAAAGGGACGACCTTTCATATATTCCATGACTATCCCGGTGCCGGATATGCCAAAATCTACATTTCCATTCTCAACTTCATCATAGGGATGGTTGAAACCGGTCAGAATCTCAACATCTAATCCTGCCTGGCGATAAAACCCTTTTTCTTTGGCGGCATAGATGCCCGCAAACTGAAACTGATGTTGCCAGTGTAGTTTTATGGTGACATGCTTAAGATCGGTATTTTTTGAATTTTCTTCGGCATGCGCTGTGCTGCTGAAGAAAAATACAAAAAATATGAAAAACCATCTTACATTCATAGACATAGCCAAATCAGAACAGTGTCTATGTTAACTGAACAGATGACTCTGCCGCCAGTAATGTCACATCCTGAAGTCACGGCCCAGATAGACGCTTAATACATTTTTATCTTTCAGAATATCTTCAGGGGTTCCACGCGCAATCACTTCGCCTTCGTTAAAGATATAAGCACGTTGGCATACCTTCAGGGTTTCTCTGACATTATGATCCGTGATCAATACACCAATACCACGTTGGGCCAGCTCTTGAATAATGCCCTGAATGTCGAGAACAGAGATGGGATCAACACCTGCAAAAGGTTCATCTAACAGAATAAACTGAGGATCCATTGCCAGAGCGCGTGCAATCTCCACGCGCCTTCTTTCTCCACCTGATAATGCCATACCTTTCGAATGACGGATGTGTTCAATGTGGAAATCTTTTAGCAGTTGTTCCAGTAATTGTTGTTTGGAAAGATCGTTCAGTTCTGTCCGTGTTTCGATGATGCCGTAAAGATTATCTTCTACACTGAGTTTGCGAAATACTGAGGCTTCTTGTGGCAAATATCCAATCCCCAGTTTGGCACGATCATGGATTGGGTAATGAGTCAGTTCCTGCTGGTCAAGATAAATATAACCATGATCAACCGGTACCAAACCCACAATCATGTAAAAACTGGTGGTTTTGCCTGCACCATTTGGCCCTAATAGACCAACGATTTCTCCACTGTTTACGTCCAGTGAAATATCTTTAACGACTTGCCTATCACCATATTGCTTAGCAAGCTGATGCGCTGAAAGAATACTCATTACTCGTCGATCGCTTGTAAATAATAGTCGTTAACCCAGCCAATAACTGTCTCGCCGTTAAGCATTCCTCGGATTTGTGCCCAGCCTTGTTGGCGAGTAAGCACAAGCACACGAAGATTTTGATCAAGCGTGCCTAGACGCTGATAACCGGTTCCTGGTCCAGTTCGTACATTTAAACGACTTGTGGTGATGACTTCTGGATACTCTTTTGCAGGTAATGGTGCTTCTGCAGCAGGTTTTGGTGTGGTTGGTGTCGCTGTTTCAGTTTGAGCGGCGGGTTTGGGCTCATTAACTGCCGCTTTTGGCGCGTCAGCTTTCTTAGGTTTGGCTTGACTTGGTTTGTCTTTTTTCTGCTGCGTCATGGGCTGAATAATCATATGAATACGACCCGAGTCGTGCGTTTCACCGCCCACATTGACTGGTGCAGAATTGGCAGTGACTACATTTCTGGCTATGTCATATTCAATACGATTACCAATAAACTCATCACCATTTTGCCAGACATGGCCTTCACCTATCAGATAGATCTTTTGCTTGTCGGCATAATATTCCATGCGAATAGCTTTCGCTTTAACGGGGGGCTCTCCGGGTTTGTGAACTTGTTTGTATGTAGCTAATTTACCGACAGAAACAGCTTTGGTGAGCTGTTTATTTTCATCGTAGTGGAAAGTGATGATATCACCTGTGATTTTTAATGTGCCCTGCGTGAGAATCGCATCCCCTTTGTATTGGGTGACGCCTTCCTGATCGTCCATCTGTGCATGGTCAGCTTCAATATTAATCGGTTTTTCACGGTCACTCGGCAAGGCCCAACTGATTGCTGGCAACATCAAACATACCGTTAATAATTTAGTTAGCAGGTGCATCGTATTGTCCTTTCACCCTGGAATGCAGGTTAATGGTTTCATCATTCATATCTGCATGTAGGCCAACTGAGTCAGTATCTCCGTTCGGAGTTTTAATCGTGACAGCATGGTCGGTATATGCAGTGTTATATTGTGTATCAAGCGTGAGCTCATCAGTCAGCATTTTAAATGCCGGGTTATTTTCATTAGTGATAATAACATTTCCTGTTAGGAGGATAGTTGTGTTATCGCCTTGAGTGTGGCCGTGATCTGAAGTGATGACCCAGGAATCTCTACCTGGCTTGAGGAATTCTGCAATAGGATCAATGATTTCTGTGCTGTCATCAGCCGGGTAGTGGGCCATTTCTTTACCTTTGATGACCCTTGCTGGTGTGCCATTGATATCCATGATTGTCATTGTGAAGTCTGTCATTGCGTAATCACTGCTACGATGAATCTGATTATTTTCAGGTTCAACTGGTTTGCTATCATCAGACAAGAGCAGCCAGATGCTTAAGATAGCTATCAGAGGCAGTAATATACGTAGATATCGAGGGAGATTAAAAATGGCGTTCAATTTGGTCTTGCAGGTTTCCCTGTCCTTCCATAATTAGCTCACACACTTCACGTGCAGCGCCATGACCGCCATTTGACGTGGTGATGAAGTGAGCATGCTTTTTGACAATAGGATCCGCGTCTTGCACGGCTATGGCTAATCCAACACGGCTCATGATGGATAAGTCTACCCAGTCATCACCGACATAGGCGCATTCTTCTGGTGATAATTTGAGTTCTTTTATTAATTGTTGAAAGACGGGTAGCTTGACTCGCTGACCCTGATAGACATATTTGATACCTAAACTCTGCATGCGATGTTCGACCGTGCGCGAGGTCCGGCCAGTGATAATGGCGATTTCAACTCCGGTAAATTGCAATAACTTCATACCGTGACCATCGCGTGAGTGAAAAGCCTTGTACTCTTCACCATCATCACCAATGATAATTTGACCATTAGTTAAAACGCCGTCAACATCAAATACGACAAGTTTAATTTTCTTTGCTTTTTCTAAAATATCCTGCATGACTCTCTCTTAGACCACTCCGGCACGAAGCAGATCGTGCATGTTGATGGCACCACATAGCTGTTGATGTTCATTTTCTATCAGTAAGGCATTTATTTTGTAGCGTTGCATTAATTCTAATGCTTCAGCCGCCAGCATGTCAGCACGCCCCGTTTTACATTCACGTGTCATAAAGGCTGACAGTTTTTCAGTATGAATGTTAATTTCTTGTGATAACACTCTGCGTAAGTCACCATCAGTAAATACGCCTAAAATGTGATACTGATCATCGACCACTGCAGTCATGCCCAAGCCTTTGTTAGACATTTCTATCAATGCCTGGCTAATCAGGGCCTCTTCATCAATGGTCGGAATGGCATCGCCGGTATGCATAATGTCAGAGACTCGAAGTAACAGACGGCGACCTAACAGCCCCCCTGGATGTGAGCGAGCAAAGTCTTCTGCAGTAAAACCGCGTGTTTCGAGTAAGGCGACGGCCAGCGCGTCACCCATGACTAATGCTGCTGTAGTACTTGAGGTGGGGGCGAGACCAAGTGGACAGGCTTCATTAGCGACACTGACATCGATATGTGCAGTTGCACACGTCGCTAATGTCGATTCCGGTCGGCCCGTCATGGCAATAAATGGAATGCCGAGGCGTTTTATCAAAGGTAAGATAGTCAGTATCTCACTGGTCTCGCCTGAGTTGGATAAGGCGAGCACTACATCTTTATCAGTGATCATGCCCAGGTCACCATGGCTGGCTTCTCCGGGATGAACAAAAAAAGCCGGTGTTCCTGTACTTGCTAATGTGGCAGCGAGTTTACTGCCAATATGACCTGATTTTCCCATACCAATGACGACAACGCGTCCCTGACAATGCAGCATAAACTCACAGCCCTGCATAAAGTCATCATTAATACGCTCGTGAAGCGCTTTAACGGCTTCGATTTCTGTGTCAATGACAGCGTGGGCGAGCGCGCTGAGTTTGGCTTTATCAATCACAATTAACTGAGTCCAGGCGTATTTTGATAAACAAGTAATCCGTTGTAGGAAACGTAGACAAATAGCATCAATAAACCAGCAACGCGGCCTATGCGTCCATTCGCACTGTAGCGAGCAAATAAGTATAAGCCTACAGACAAACCAATCATGAATGGAAGATCCCTGTACAGTAACATCGGATCAATGTGCGAAGGTGCAATCAGTCCAGGCATGGCTAACACGGCAAGAATATTAAAAATATTCGATCCAAGAATATTACCGACCGCAATATCGTGTTCATTTTTTAATGCAGATATCACAGAAGCAGCAAGTTCAGGGAGGCTGGTACCTATAGCTACAATCGTCAGTCCTATAATCAAGTCACTCACACCAAGCAGGTGAGCAATGCCCGTTGCACCCCAAACGAGTGATTTCGAGCCAATCAGTAAAGAGAAAAGGCCAATGACAAAATAGAACGTTGCCTGTTTGGCGGTCATTTTGGCGCTGCCGTATTCTGCTTCAAATTCCGCTTCCATGGGGTCTTGCTTATTGCTACCTTTGATTGCTAACCAAGCCATCCCAGCTAAGGTCAGCATAAAGCCACTAAACAGAATAATGCCATCGCCCCGGCTGAGATCATTGTCTAGTAATAACAATAGCGACAACACCATGACAAACAGTAATACCGGAAATTCACGTTTTAACGTATCTGAGTGGACGGTGAGTGGGGCAATGAGCAGGGTAATAGCCAGCACCAGACCGATATTAGTGATATTTGACCCAATAGCATTACCAATCCCCAGTGCTGGCGCACCATCGATTGCTGCTAATGCTGACACCAGCATTTCAGGAGCCGAGGTGCCAAAACCCACAATCGTTAAACCAACGATAAGGGGGGATACACCAAAATTGGTGGCAATATTCGCTGCGCCATCAACAAATCGATCTGCTCCCCAGATTAAAATTCCGAAACCCGCGATAATGGCTGATATAAACAGAATAGTTGTCATTAGCTTCCACGTTGATTAAATGTGAGATATGAAAAAGCCGGGATATACCCGGCTTTTCATTATAAGGATTCGTTTGTGAGTTGTCGTTAGATCATTCTTCAAACAAATCGAATTCATCATCGTTACTTGGCGGATTGCCGTCATGAACGAGATATTCACGATGCTGAAGGTAAGCATCACGTACATAACTGTATTCGTCTGTAGCAGCCTCGTTTAACACTTTTTCAGCACGTAATAAGTTAGCACGAGTATCCACTAATCTGACTCCACGGAAAGCATTACGAGCACCGGGTCCCTCAACATAAGTAACGGGGTCGGTGTAATAGTCACCCACTAAACCAAATGAGTCACGCACTGTTCTGGGACCAAAGAAAGGTAGAACAATATAGGCACCAGGCTCTACGCCCCAGGCTCCAAGTGTCTGACCGAAGTCTTCGTTATTTTTGTGGTTCCCACTCAGACTGGCAACATCAAAAATACCGGCAACACCCACGGTAGTGTTGAGAACAAACCGACCTGTATCGTTGGCTGCTTGTTTAAATTTGAACTGAAGAAGATCATTGATAATGACGGTGATGTCGTTCAAGTTGCTGAAGAAATTACTTACACCTTGACTGAGGGGGGCTGGCATCACTGTGTCATAGCCCTTTGCAACGGGTTTGAGGATAGCTTTATCGACCGTGTCGTTAAATTTGTACATTGCACGGTTGTATCCTTCAAGCGGATCCTTAGGATTATTGCTGGTAGCACAGCCAGTTAACAGCAATACTGCCGCCAAAAAACCGAGTTTGAAAACTGAGCGCAGGGTAGACATCGAATTATGATCCTTTTAATTTTATTCTTATCGACCCGAGAAATAATCGCACGCCGAGTTATGGCAATGCAAGTCATCTGTTGCGTTTATGACATGGGAATGTGAACTAAGTGGCAAAAAAACAACATGGTGATTATTCACAGACACCAAAAAGATTGATTGGTAATGTCTGTGTCTTTTAACTTTTTATTATGTCGGTTGTTAAACATAAAGTCCGAGAAGACTTTGGTGCAGGCTAACCAACTATGATTTTTTGCGTATTCAATACACTTGTCTCCAGACAAGTTAAGTGCTTTTTCTGCTGCTATCGTGAGGTCTTCATCAAGATAGCCTGTAATGCCTTCTTGAACGATATCAGCAGGGCCGGTAACAGGATAGGCAGCAATAGGAACGCCGCAGGCCATCGCTTCTAATAAAACTAGACCAAAGGTATCTGTTTTACTTGGAAACACAAACACATCCGCTGCGGCGAGATAAGAGGCAAGCTCCTTGCCGAATTTGGCTCCGGTAAAAATGACATCAGGATACTTTTGGCGAAGATGTTCAAGATCGGGCCCATCACCGACAACGACTTTATTACCCTTGATATCTAATTGAAGGAAGGCTTCAATATTTTTCTCAACGGCGACCCGCCCCATGTTCATAAATACGGGGCCAGTTAATCCCAGCTGTTGAGGGTTTTCAGGAGTGAAAATTTCTGTCTCTACACCACGCCCCCAAACCTCAATGTTCTGGAAACCATGTGAAAGCAAGCGCTGTTTTTGTGAGGCTGTAGGGACCAAAGTGTGTACGGCTTTACCATGGAAGCGTTTAAGCCAGGCATAACTCCAGCTCAAAGGAATAGGCAGCCTGAGTCTGATATATTCAGGGAACTGGGTATGGTAAGACGTTGTGAACTGAATACCGTTTCTAAGACACCATCGTCTTGCTGCCATACCCAGCGGGCCCTCAGTGGCGATATGGATGGCGTTGGCTTGATAGCTATCGAGTAACTTTTTGACTTTCCTGCCAGGTAATAAAGAGAGAGGAATACTCGGATAGGTGGGACAGGGGATAGTCTTAAATTGTTGTGGCGTAATCAGATGGACATCATGCCCCAACTCGATTAAATATCGACGAGTCTGTTTCAGGGTACGTACAACCCCGTTGACCTGAGGTTCCCAGGCATCGGTGATGATGACAATCTTCATTAGGCTGCCTGAGCAATAGCGTGAGGCTGCTCGATAATATCGGCCCAGTATAAAATTTCCATTTTACCGTTAGGGTGTTCAACAAGTGCGGTGCAGCTTTCTACCCAGTCACCGCAGTTGAAGTAATCGACATTGTTGATGCGGGTGATTTCAGCGCGGTGAATATGACCACAGACGACACCATCGACCCCTTGTTTCGCCGCTTCATGTGCTACGGCCTCTTCAAAATTACTGATGTATTGCACCGCATTTTTTACTTTGTGTTTTAAGAATGCCGCCAGAGACCAGTATGAAAAACCCATCTTACGACGAACATAATTAACAAGTCGGTTTGCTCTGAGTAAGTAGTCATAGAGCCGCCCACCAATTTTGGCAAGTAGTGGGGAAATTTTGACGACACTATCAAATTGATCCCCATGTAAGATTAATAACTTTTTACCTTCAGCGGTGGTATGGACTATCTCGTTCTGAATTTCGATATTGCCAAAAACGGCTCCGTCGAAGTCACGGAGTAACTCATCATGATTGCCTGGTACATAAATAACCTTGGTATCGTGTTTAGCTTTACCAAGTAGGGTTCGGATAACATTATTATGTGCCTGAGGCCAAAACATGCGTTTTTTCATTTCCCACACGTCAACAATGTCACCGACAAGATATAAATAATCGCATTCAACCTTATGCAAAAAATCGAGTAAAAAGTCAGCACTGCAGCCTCGAAACCCCAGGTGGATATCAGAAATCCAGACGCTGCGAACTTTTAACTTCTCTTTGTGACTCACTTGTGTTTGCATAATGTGTCGTTTCCTTAGTATTTTGAGGGCACACTAACGAACTTATATTGCAGCATCATGAATATTTTGTTGCAGAATGATGACGATAACTTATTGAATTAATTGTCGTATCATTAAACAATAGCCAAAATGAGACGCCCAATGAGCAATCCATTATTAGAAAATTACCCATTACCGCCTTTCTCTGAAATCAAACCTGAGCATGTAGAGCCTGCTGTAACACAAACGATAAGTCAGGCTAGACAAGCAGTAGATAAATTACTGACACAGGTGAGCCATCCCACATGGGAAACCTTGGTTGAGCCAATGGAAGACATTGATGTGTCAATCGATCGTGTTTGGTCTCCAGTCAGTCATATGAACTCTGTAGTGAATTCGGATGAATTAAGAAAAGCTTATAACGCTTGTCTGCCGATGTTGAGTGAGTTCGGTACAGAGCTGGGACAAAATGAAGACTTGTACCGTGCTTATAAACAGCTGGCTGAGAGTGCGGTGTACCCGTCGCTGGATACTGCCCAGAAAAAAGTCATTGATAATGCCGTCAGAGACTTCCGTTTATCCGGGGTAGAACTTAATCAGGCTGACCGTGATGAGTATAAAAACATCACGCAAAAACTGACCGAACTGAGTGCTAAGTTCGAAGAAAACCTGATGGATGCGACACACGGCTGGAAAAAGCATATTACGGATAAAGACATGTTATCTGGATTACCTGAGTCGACCATTGCCATGGCAGAGCAATTTGCCAAACGCGACAATGTTGAGGGCTGGGTATTTACGCTGGATTTCCCCTCATATATGCCGGTCATGTCTTATGCAGATAATCGTGAATTTCGCGAAGAAATGTACACCGCCTTTGCGACTAAAGCTTCTGATCAGGGACCGAATGCCGGCCAGTGGGACAATACTCAGGTCATGGCCGATATTCTCAAGCTTCGTCATCGTTTAGCTAACTTACTTGGCTTTGCTAACCACGCTGAACGCTCTTTAGCGACAAAAATGGCACAAAGCCCAGAACAGGTGATGGATTTCCTCAATGATCTGGCTGAGCGTAGTAAACCGATAGCCATTAAAGAATTTGAAGAATTAAAAGCCTTCGCAAAAGAAACAGCAGGCATGGATGAATTACAAGCATGGGATGTCACTTATTTTGCCGAGAAACTACGCCAGCAACGCTATAGTATCTCTCAGGAAGAGCTCAAACCATATTTCCCAGAAGATAAAGTCGTGAATGGTTTGTTTGCTGTGGTAAACCGCTTATACGGATTGGTTATCAGTGAACGGACGGATATCGATACCTGGCATAAAGACGTACGTTTTTTTGAAATCCGCGAATCAAACGGTAACTTACGTGGCCAGTTTTATCTGGACTTATATGCTCGCCAACACAAACGTGGCGGCGCATGGATGGATGAATGTCTGGTGCGCCGAAAAACAGCCAAAGGTCTGCAAACACCGGTGGCTTTCCTGACTTGTAATTTCTCTGAGCCTGTCGGTGATAAGCCGGCCTTATTCACTCATGATGAAGTCACGACCTTGTTCCATGAGTTTGGTCATGGTCTGCATCATATGCTGACAAAAATTGATTATGCCGGTGTGTCAGGAATTAACGGTGTTGCTTGGGATGCGGTCGAGTTACCCAGTCAGTTTATGGAAAACTGGTGCTGGGAAAGGGAAGCACTAGATCTGATTTCAGGTCATTATGAAACCGGTGAAAAACTACCTGATGACCTTTATGAAAAAATGATCGCGGCACGTAACTTCCAGTCAGCGATGATGATGGTGCGTCAGTTGGAGTTTTCTATTTTCGATTTCCGTTTGCATTTGGAGTTTGATCCAGAAGGCGGCAATCAAGTGGATAAAATTCTGGCCGAAGTGCGTGATCAGGTAGCTGTCGTTAAACCGCCAAAATTTAATCGTTTCGCTCATAGCTTTGGTCACATCTTCGCTGGCGGTTATGCGGCTGGTTACTATAGTTATAAGTGGGCAGAAGTGTTATCAGCCGATGCGTTTTCTAAATTTGAAGAAAAAGGTATCTTTGATCGTGAAACCGGGCTGGCGTTTTTGAATAATATTCTGGAGCAGGGTGGTTCAAAAGAACCGATGGAATTATTCATAGCCTTCCGTGGACGAGAGCCTGAAATTGATGCTCTGTTAAGACATTCAGGAATAGCCGCATAACAAAAAAGGGCCGAAAGGCCCTTTTTTATTTGTGTGGTGTAGGTGAATCAAGAATTCGCACAGATTTGCACAGCTTGCTGTGCTGATTGAATAATGGTCATGACTTCATCTTTTGAAATTTTGCCGCCATCAATATCTTTTTTGAGTTCTTCATTCAAAGCTTGCGTCGCTTGAGCAACATCACCGCCTTGTGCGACAGGTAAAATGGCTTTTTCACGATACTGTTCTGGAAAAATCGCTAAGCCTTCGAGTTGGCAGCCCGCCATTTTTGCAACATAAGCATCCGCTTCTCTTTTAATGGCACCGGCAGTCAGATCGGGTCTATCCATGCCCAGTTTTTTCATCACCATTGGACGAAGCTGTTCACTGTAATTTTTTTTGTAAGCCTCTACGTCATTAGCGTCGATAGCAAAAGCGAGTTGTGCAAAGAGCGCTAAAGGTAGTAATAAAAACGTTTTTCTCATTATATGTCTCTCTTAGATAACTTAATTTTTTGTTAATAGCTCTATCAGGCTGAACAATAGATGACTATCAGTCAACTTTATCTGTGTAAAGATAAGTAATCCAGAGTTAATAATGAAATTTGTCGCTGTCAGTCTTAGTACTTAAAAGCCGCTGTGATTTACATCCTTTAGCTTTACATTCTTATGTTTTGGGGTAATCGAAAAACCTTATTTCTTTGTTTTCCTTTTGTTTTTAGCTTTCTTTTTGTCTTTTTTAGCGGACTTTTCTTTCTTGGACTTTTTGTCTTTCTTGTTGCCCTTGTCAGCTTTGGTTTTTTTACGGTCTTTCTTTTTGACTTCTTTGGGCGTGTCTTCCACAACCGCTTTTTCTAGTGTTGATTTTTGTGAGGTGACTTCACTTGCTGTTTGAGGAAAAGCCTTCATGCCCAATTGACGAAAACGTGCCGCCCAGTATCGTACTTGTCCGATACTTAATCCAGTTTGTGTCGCTGTTTCTTTTTGAGTCACACCATCATGAAGAGCAAGCAAAGCACTGGCGCGGGTACTAAACTCATTGTCAGAAGCGGCGATGGCTTTGCAGAGTTTAACTTGAGCTGGAGTGAGTAATTTCTTGCGAGGGCTGTTTACCTGTTCTTTGCTTGTCATTGTCAACTCCATCAACGGGTATAGAAAGAATGTAATAATAATTACATTAAACCTTTTGATTATGTATGAGGAGTATGACGGTTTTGTGACACTGGCGTCAGAATAAAAACGGATTTGTACACACACATAAAAAAAGGGCGGTTCGCCCTTTTTTGTTTAATAGTTTAAGCGTGGATTTAGCGAAGCTGACTATCTTTGCTGCCCCGTCGATTAAACATACCAGCTGCTTTGTTTTCATTATCTATCTCTTCCTGACATTTCACACACAGGTAAACACCAGGAATGGCTTTACGTCGGCCTTCGGGAATTTCAGCATCACACTCTTCACAATGCGTCAGGCTTTCACCTTGAGGTAAACGTGAGCGTGCTTGCTGTATCGCGTCATCCACACTGGCGTCTATTTGATCTTGTACCGCCCCGTCACGGGACCATCCTCCAGCCATAACAACCTCCAACTGACTGTTTTAATACTATTTCATTATAGGCTTAAAGTCAGCTTGGACCCAATAGTCATGATTTAAGGTAGCTTTTTACCTAACCGTTGTTTCCAGCGAACAATGGGGTACCAGGTCTGTCCCCAAATCTGTCGTGGTAGACGAACGGTTGTGCCATATTCGGCAGGCCAGTAATTTCCGGGCAGATGATAAGTACCGAAGAGTCGATCAAACAAAACGGTGTGCGCCGAGTAGTTAGTATCAATGGCCGGCTTTTCTGAACTGTGATGCCAGTGATGAAACTGTGGCGTGACAAAAATAGTTTTGAGCGGGCCAAAGGGGATATCGACATTACAGTGAATCAGAATAGCCTGAAGCGCGGCAAAGGTGACATATATATTCAATGCAGACTCATCCGCACCTAATAAATAAAGTGGGATCATCACCATAGCGCGTTCAGAAAATACCTGTACAAAATGGCCACGGGAGCCAGCTAACCAGTCCAAATGTTCAACAGAATGATGAACGGCATGAATAGGCCATAGTGTTTTTACTTCATGATAGGCACGATGCTCCCAATACAACACAAAATCTGCTGCCAGAATAATCAGTATGACTTGTAACCAAACTGGCATGGCTTGAACGGTGGATTGCACAGAGGGACTAACAGCCCAATCAAAATGGCTGGCATGATAATTTGCAAAAATAAGAATGGCGGATATCGCGAGGTGGTTAAAACAAAAGTAGAACATATCCACCGCCCACTCTGGACGAGTGATGACTTGGTCCCGATATTTGGGAAATAGCTTTTCCAGTGTCATGAAGATGACGACTGATCCTAGAAAGGCAAGAATTAACCAATCGACCCCCAACGATAATTCTCTGGGCTCTACCTGACCTATCGGAATGTTGTAACCACCCAGAGCAAACCCAATCAAGGTCAATGAAATAGCGACAAGGCCATAAAGTTTGTACTTGCCTTTATTCAAACCAAACGTCAATGCAGCGAAGAATAATGAAAAATACATGGCATATTTCAATAGCAATTGTAATTGCTCAGCATCATAAACTTGGCGCAGCTCAGCCGTCGTTAAATAGGCTGGGTAAAGGTAAGCTAGCACCGCTAGCAGGCTCAATATGCTGAGTGTAAGAGACAAATAACAACTTATTCTGCCCTCGCCAATACGAAATTCTTTTGCTGGATTCTTTTCAACATGTCGAGGCTGATATTGATAAGGTTCGGTCATGATTGGTATCGATATAGTGAAACTTGGTCGACATAATGTCTGTGTTAAAGGGTTTCTTCAATAATAATATCGACTCGATAAGACGGATGAGCTCAATATTCTTACCATCAGCCTTATGGATTATGGCTTTAGCCTGCCTTGCTTATCCAGTAATATTCAAACCTAAGTGATGACATAACTGAGTGGTTGAATGAAATACACCGATTTACGTGACTTTATCGAAGGCTTGGAAAAGCAGGGTGAATTAAAACGGATTAAAACTGAGGTCGATCCAGCTCTGGAAATGACGGAAATTGCTGATCGCGTGTTACGTGCTGGTGGTCCGGCATTATTGTTTGAAAATCCTAAAGGGTCTGAAGTACCCGCTTTATTGAATTTGTTTGGAACGCCAAAACGTGTAGCAATGGGGATGGGCGAAGACTCTGTCGAAGCCTTGCGTGAAGTCGGTAAATTACTGGCTTTTTTGAAAGAGCCTGAGCCACCTAAGGGCATGAAGGATGCGTGGGAGAAGCTTCCCGTGTTTAAAAAAGTCCTGACGATGTCACCCAAGTTAGTTAAAAAAGCAGCCTGCCAAGAAGTGGTGCTGGAAGGCGATGACATTGATTTGAGCAATTATCCAATACAGCTATGTTGGCCTGAAGATGCTGCCCCTTTAATCACTTGGGGACTGGTCGTCACAAAAGGTCCTCATAAAGAGCGACAAAACTTGGGCATTTATCGTCAGCAAGTCATCGGTAAGAATCGCGTCATCATGCGATGGTTATCGCATCGAGGTGGCGCACTTGATTTTAAGGAATGGCAACAGACTAATCCGGGAACTCCCTTTCCAATCAGTGTTGTACTAGGCTGTGATCCTGCCACGATACTGGGTGCCGTCACACCTGTACCGGATACGCTGTCAGAATATGCGTTTGCAGGCTTGTTGCGCGGTAGTAAAACAGAGCTGGTGAAATGTATAGGCAATGAGCTACAGGTGCCCGCTAACGCAGAAATTGTACTCGAAGGTTTCATCTATCCTGATGATATGGCGTCGGAAGGACCATATGGCGATCATACCGGTTACTATAATGAAGTCGATAGCTTTCCTGTCTTTACTATCGAACGAATTACACAGCGACAGAATCCGATTTACCACAGCACCTATACCGGACGGCCGCCAGATGAACCTGCCATACTCGGTGTTGCCTTGAATGAAGTATTTGTACCGATATTACAAAAGCAATTTCCAGAAATTATCGATTTCTATTTGCCCCCTGAAGGGTGTTCGTATCGGATGGCTGTGGTCAGTATGAAAAAACAGTACCCAGGTCATGCCAAGCGGGTGATGATGGGTGTCTGGTCATTCTTGCGTCAGTTTATGTACACCAAGTTTGTGATTGTGGTGGATGATGATGTCAATGTCAGGGACTGGAAAGATGTAATTTGGGCTATTACCACTCGAATGGATCCCGCACGGGATACCACGCTGGTGGAAAATACGCCGATTGATTATTTAGATTTTGCCTCACCTGTCTCTGGACTCGGTTCCAAGATGGGGTTGGATGCGACCAACAAACTCCCAGGTGAAACTGATAGGGAGTGGGGGAGACCCATCGTCCGAGATGCGGATGTGGTTAAGCGTATTGATGCTATTTGGGATGAGCTGGGATTGGAGAGCAAGGAACCTAACTGACAGGCATTAAATATGCTAACGCAAAATAAACGATATTTAATATCGACAAAGCTATAATCAGATAAAGCGTGATTTTCATGCCGAGAACACGCTTTTTCAGATCATGGTTTTTGATACCTATGGCATGGATGAGCCTACCCGTGAGCAGGGTGATACCAGCGAGATGAATCATCCAGTTGTATACAATGATGTTTTCAAGAAGAAACATCAGAATCAAGGTGATAGGAATGTATTCAGTGGCATTACCTTGTGCTCGGATGGCTAACTGTAATTCTTCATTGCCACCATCACCCAATCCGATTTTATGTTGTCGGCGCACAGCAATAACACCCAGTGATAACTTGACGATAAATAAGGCGCAGAGGCTGGCATAGAGAGCTGTAATCATAATGACTATCCTCGTTTAATGTCCGTCGGTATTACCGCTTACCCAGTGTTGGCCTTGTTCGGTAAATTCTTTTTTCCAGAATGGTGCCTTGTACTTTAATTCTTCAATTAACCAGTCACAGGCATCGAGTGCGGCACGGCGATGGGCTGACCAGCAGGTGATAACGACTATGGCATCGCCGGGCAGCACTTCACCCACACGGTGAACGATCAGGCAGTCCAATAATGGCCAATGATCTTTTGCTTTATCTTCCAGTTTTTGCAGGTAACGTGCAGTCATCGCCGGATAGTGTTCGAGCAGCATCTTGGTAATATCCGGACGATCACTAAAGTCGCGCATCGTACCGATAAAACTGGCCGTGGCGCCAAATTGACCTGCTATGTCCTGAGCACGTTGTTGCTTGGCTATGATTTCCCAAGGCTCAATACGCTGTTCACTCACCCAGCTCGACATATTAACCTCCGGTCACCGGTGGGAAAAAGGCCACTTCATCACCATCTTGGACGGGAGTGTCCAGCTTGGCATAGTCCAAGTTGATGGCGACAAGCAGATTATCTGGTACGGGTTTATTTTGAGTCGCTTGATTCCAGGCATCCAGAGCTGTGCTGGCGGCAGCAAGTTCTATATCAGATTGACCTAGCTTTTCACGAAGGCTGGCAAAAAATTTGACTTGAATACTCATCTGGTTGATCGTTTCAGCTAAATTTAAAGCTAGAGGATAACATTTGCGATGTCAGATTTGACCCATTTTAATCAAGCCGGTGAAGCACATATGGTTGATGTTGGTGGAAAAGCAACCACAGAGCGGCTTGCCATCGCAGAGGGGAAGATTTTGATGCTGCCTGACACATTTAAATTAGTGGAGCAAGGCGGACATAAAAAAGGCGATGTTTTGGGGATTGCTCGCATTGCCGGGATTATGGCGGCGAAAAAAACAGCTGATGTCGTACCGTTGTGTCATCCTCTGGCTTTAACAAAGGTTTCAGTAGAATTTGAATTAGATAATAAAAATGCATCCATTCACTGCCGGGCAACGGTCGGGACCAGTGGTCAGACTGGCGTCGAAATGGAAGCTCTTACTGCAGTTCAGATCGCCTTGTTGACGATTTATGATATGTGTAAAGCAGTGGATAAAGGCATGATCATGACCGACATTGGTTTGCTGGAAAAATCAGGTGGTAAAAGCGGTCATTGGCAACGTCTTTAGGTAAATATTTCGTCAAAACTAACAAGCTCACCTGAGCGTGCGGTATCGTAGCCTTTGAAGTCTCTGACTTTTCGATGGAAAGCATCGCTTTTTAATAAGCTGATAATGGCTTGAACCCGAGGGTCATCCACTAATAACTGCGGTACGACCAAGCAGTAGTGTTCCCATACCAAAGGAATGAATTCCAGATTAAACTTGTCGGCAATGGGAGCGATACCGAAACCGATATCTGCTGCACCACTGGCAACCATGGCTGCAACGGCCATGTGCGTAAACTCTTCATGCGAGTAACCTTTAATCTCGTCACTGGAGATATGATGAGCGGCAAGCAGTTGATCAAACAAGGTTCGAGTAGCAGACCCCATTTGACGGTTGATAAAAGTGACACCATCCATTGTTAGAGAGCGGATATCATTTATCTGTTTTGGGTTATCACGGGACACCATCAAGCCTTGGTTTCGTCTGACAACATAGATTAACTGATGCTGTTTTTCATCCAAAAGTTTGAGGTAGTCGATCATCAAATGACGTTTCAATTCACCGATAGGGAGGTGAAAGCCGGCAATGTGACAATCACCGGCTTTGAGTGCTTTCAGACTTTCCTGACTGCCATGAAAATGTAAATCCAATAAAAAATCAGATTGCTGATCAATTAATTCTTTAAGAGCCCCTACAGCTAAGCCATGACTGGTAAAAATCTTAAACGTATCACGTGGACTATGATCGAGGATGGCTTCAAATTCTCGTTTTAGTTCTGTAGAGAAGTTATCCAGTTCAGGAGAAAAAGAGGCACTGAGGTGTCGGTTCGCATGCATCAGTTTCTCCCCGACAACCGCTAACCGAGCTCCCCGGCCTCGCTCAAGAATAACTAATGGCTGGCCCAGTAGTGCTTCCCATTTATTCAGTAAACCCCAGGCAAAACGATATGACACACCAAGTTTGTCTGTTGCTTGTTTTAAAGAACCCTCTTGCTGAATGGCTTCAAGCATCTGAAACAGAACGTCATCGATATGATGTGGTTTTCCATGCTGGGTCAGTTGCCAGTGAAAGTCTATTTTAATTTCCATGATTCACATCGGGTAAGTGTTGTAACAAAACTGTCATGATAAACGCCTTTTAACCGCTAACTAATATTACAAGCTGTTTTGCAGCTACGTAGTGTTAAAAATTCAGACAAGGAGAACAACATGACGATAAAGAAAAGCCTGCTGGCTGCCGGTCTTTTGGCTGCATTATCGGGCCCTGCCTATGCGGGATCTGAAATTGAAACTCTGATTAATATGCTGCATGAAAACGGTATGGTCAATGATGATCAGTATGGCCGTTTGATGGCAGAGTTAAAACAAAATCAGGCTCAAGCACAACAAGAAAAACAACAAGTTGATGCTAAGCTTGCTGAAGCGACAAAACCCTCCGATGTTGAAGTCACTGTCAAAGGTGGGATTGGGGTGAAAACCCGTGATGGCAAGTTTGAGAGTAAGTTAGGTGGTCGTTTACAAGCGGATGCGGCAACATACAGCGGTCAGCCAGAAATGGGTGACGGTTCTGAGTTCAGACGTGCACGGATTTCTTATGCAGGCACAATGTATAACGTTTGGGACTTTAAGCTCGAATATGACTTTGCCAGTACAGGATCGAACGGCAAAGGTATCACCGATGCCTATCTGGCCTACACCGGATTTGAACCATTGGATATCACGGTGGGTAATTTTAAAACACCATTCAGCTTAGATTATCTGACCAGTGCTAATAACACATTGTTTATGGAACGAGCCCTGCCTAATGCTTTTTCATCAGGAAGAAAGATGGGGATCATGGCCAGTAACGCAACCAACCATTGGTCATGGGCGACAGGTATCTTTGGTGATTCCATCAATAATAAAGGTGGTCAGAATGATGAAGGCTGGGGGGCAACGGCTCGTGGTACTTGGGCACCGATTAATGATGGTGTGCATTTTGTTCATTTAGGACTCGGTCTTGACTACCGTGATACCGGTGATAGTGGCGATGTGGGTTTTGATAGTGAAGCCGAGTCACATGTGTCCGGTGTGAGTATTATTGATACAGGCGACATCAGTTCCGTAGCAGACTATTACAATATTGGCGCTGAACTTGCGGCAGGTCATGGGCCATATTCTGTCCAAGGTAAATATATCACCACCCAGGTGAATCGTAATAACGGTAAAGATGCGGATTTTGATGGCTGGTATTTGCAGGCCGGTTATATATTGACGGGGGAGACTCGCCAGTACAAAAATGGTGTTATGGGTGGTGTGAAACCCAGTTCCATTGTTGGTGACGGTGGTGTTGGCGCATGGGAGCTGGCATTGCGCTATAGCTCACTCGACTTGAGTGATGCCGGAATCGATGGTGGCGAGGCAGATGCCATGACCTACGGAGTAAACTGGTATCCCACACCCACATTACGCTTTTCTGCAAACTATGTGGATGTACTGGACGTTGATGGTGGACCGAATGACAATGATGAGCCATCCGTATTTCAAGTGCGAAGCCAATGGGCTTTTTAAGATAAGTTAACAATGAGGGCTGCTTGGCAGCCCTCTACTTTTTTATTGAGTATAAAGCTTATTTTTCTGGTTTATTTAGCTTTTTTTGGTTTTTCTTCACCAATTGCGCCATCAGCTCTGGCTTTGAGGTAGTTGTAAATATTTTCCCGACCTTTCATGACTTTCGGGTTCGATGCCCAAGCTGGCATACTACCAATCGTTCCAGTTTTTCCATGTTCAACGGTGTTAAAAAACTCTTCTTTAGAGATCACATTGAGACTTTCAGCTAAATTAGGTCCGACCATACCTTGCCCGTATGTACCATGGCAGCGAGCACAGAAATTTCTATAAAGTTTGAAACCGGCGTAACTAGCGGAATCAAGCTCATTACCATTGGTTACAGTATAAGGTTTGTCATCAGCAAAAGCGGATGTGGCAGACATAAGTAGTAGCGCCGCAGAAATTGCAACTGGTTTAATTGATTTAAGTTGAAACAACATTGATATCTCCATCAAATCTGAACAGCCAGCCCCAATTAGCGGGGCCGGATAGTTCGATCATAGGATGTTATTTTGCTGTCAGGTTGGGTGATTTGCCTTATTGTGCAGGTTAAATGCCCTGCTTTGAGAGGGGTTTATCCTCGATTCAATAAATCTCTCAAATCAATTAATGCGGCATTGGCCCGTGACACATAAGAAGCCATCACCAATGAGTGATTAGCAAATAGGCCAAAACCACTTCCATTCAGAATGACCGGACTCAATACCGGTTCCTGTGTGGCTTCCAGCTCTCGAATGATCTGGCGTAGACTCACCAGCGCATTTTTCTTTCTTAATACGTCTGAAAAGTCATATTCCACTGCTTTCAGCAGATGGATTAGGGCATAGGTTGTGCCTCGTGCTTCGTAAAACACATCATCAATTTTATTCCAAGGTGTTTTTGTCACCACTTCATCCGCCAGTGGGGTTGACTGTAAGGCTTCTGCATCGCCTGCTAGATCGGTATTGATACGCACCTGTCCTACACTGGCCGTGAGACGCTGTGACAAACTGCCCAAGCGTTTTTCAGCAACAGATAACCAAGAAACCAGGTTGTCTGCTCGGGCATAAAACTGAGCATCATCCTCATTACTACTCAGTCTAGCCAGATAGGACTTGAGAGATTTAATGCCGGCACGATATTCACGTTCTGTCGGTGGGAAAAGCCATGAGTTGGAATTAAAGTTGAACTGAGGTTCGGCAAGTGCCAGATCCTCATCTTCTCTGGACTGGGATTGGGAACGGCTGATGTCGTTGCGCAATACACGAGAAAAATCACGAATCTGTACCAGTACTCCGAACTCCCAGCTAGGCATATTGTCCATCCAGACGGAGGGTGGCATGACATCATTTGTGAGGTAGCCACCAGGTTTATCTAGAAGGTTTTCAGCGAGGGTGATTAGTGTAGCTGTTGATGTATAACCGGTGACGAGATGTTGTTGCTGTTGCGATGCCATGATTCTGGCATTTTCAGTGGGTTCAAACTCACTTGGGGCGAAATTCCACCATATCATCAAGGTCATCATAAAAATAGCAACAATACTAAGAATGATGCCTGCTGTCTTAATGATACGTTGACGGGTCGTGGTATCAGCGAAACTGCCGCTGACTGACCAACCTAAATCACGGATTTTATCTGTTAAGCGTTTCATTGACATCTCATATCTGATTAAGTGGGAATGTTCTGTGACAGCTTATGCGCTATGAATCTTTAAGACAATGGGGTTAATGAAAGACAATTCAAGCTTGACTTAAATTGCTTCACCTCAGAATAATGACGGGTTTGCAAAAATGATTAGGAAGCGGGGGACGCTTTTGTTATGACATTGAGAATTGAGATCGATGATCTGGCCAAATACTTTGGTGCGATCAAAGCCGTTGATGGTGTGTCTTTTTCTGTCAGTAAAGGCGAAGTGCTCGGGTTTTTAGGCCCAAATGGCGCGGGTAAATCAACGACGATGAAAATGATTACCGGCTTTTTAACACCGACTAAAGGCACGGTAAGAGTTTGTGGTTATGATGTACTTAATGACCCTATTTCGGTAAAAGCGCACTTGGGATATCTTCCTGAGGGCGCACCAGCGTATGCTGATATGACGCCGGATAGTTTCCTGAAGTTCATTGCGGAAATTCGTGGAATCAAAGGGGCAGACAGACGGCGAGCTGTCGATAGTGCAGCAGAGCGGGCACGTATCACCAATGTCATGTATCAACCCATCGAAACGCTCTCAAAAGGCTATAAACGTCGTGTAGGACTAGCGCAGTCTATATTGCATAATCCGCCTGTGTTAATACTCGATGAACCTACCGATGGTTTGGACCCTAATCAGAAACACGAAGTCAGAACCTTAATTAATGAAATGGCTGAAGATAAAGCCATCATTATCTCTACCCACATCCTCGAAGAAGTGCATGCGCTATGTACCCGCAATGTGGTGATTGCCAACGGTAAAGTGAAGTTTGATGGTACACCACAGGAACTCGAGTCGAGATCACGTTATTACAATGCGGTGGTCGTCAATGTAGCGGATGTCGAGCAGAAAGCATTCGAAAGCTTCCTGAATTCATTAGCCTTTGTTGCTCGTGTTGAACCTTTGGAAAGCGCTGGATTTAGAGTGTATCCGAAACAAGGTCAACAAATTACTGCAGAATTATCAGAAAAGATTCGTAAGAATGGGTGGAGTATTGATGCCCTTCATGCGGAGTCAGGACGTTTGGACGAAGTCTTCCGCAGTATCACCATGCCAAATACGGGAGCCAAAAACTGATGAATATTCGTAATATCTGGTTCATTATGAAACGTGAATTCAATGGCTACTTTGCTACACCAGTGGCTTACGTTTTCATCATCATATTTTTGCTGCTTACCGGTTTTTCAACGTTTTATGTCGGTAATTTTTTCCAACGCGGTGAAGCGGATCTTTACCCATTCTTTTCCATGCATCCGTGGCTGTATATTTTACTTATTCCTGCTATTTCCATGCGTTTATGGGCTGAAGAACGTAAGAGCGGGTCAATTGAACTATTAATGACCTTACCTGTTTCTGTGTTTGAAGCTGTTATCGGTAAGTTCCTCGCCGCATGGGCATTTACGGGCTTAGCCTTATTCTTGAATTTCCCTTTATGGATTACGGTGAATTATCTCGGTAACCCGGATAACGGCGTCATTGTGGCAAGCTTCTTGGGAAGTTTACTCATGGCTGGTGGTTTTTTGGCGATTGGTTCATGCATATCCGCGATTACCAAAAACCAAGTGATTGCCTTTGTCATCAGCTTGATTATCAGCTTGGTATTTGTACTAAGCGGCTATGGCATCGTCATTGACTTTTTCAGCGGCTGGGCACCAAAAACACTGGTAGAAACAGTGAGCTCGTTTAGTTTCTTGACCCATTTTGACGCTATCAGCAAAGGGGTCATCGATATGCGAGACATGATGTATTTCATTTCACTAATCGTTATCTGGCTATTTGCGAATGCCCTTATCGTCAATGCTCGTAAGGCAGACTAGGAGAGAATTGCGACGATGAATAAACAACTTTTATCTGCAACCGGCCTGATTTTGGCCATTATTTTGTTTGTATCTTTCAATGTTGTCGTTAATGGCAATTTCAAATCTGCTCGTGTGGATTTAACAGAAGATAATCTTTATACCTTGTCAGATGGCACCATCAATATCCTGCAGTCAATGGATGAGCCGATCAGCCTGCGTTTCTACTACACTGAAAAAGCAGCTCAGGCGTTGCCCAGCTTAAAATCGTATGCTCAGCGTGTACAAGAGTTATTGCTTGAGTATCAGCGTGCCTCAAACGGCAAAATTCGCCTGTTTATTATGAATCCTGAACCTTTTTCATCAGATGAACAGCGTGCCGATCAATATGGCTTACAGTCCGTGCCTATTGATGGTGAGTCTGATCCTCTGTACTTCGGTCTGGCTGGTACCAATGAAATTGATGGTGTTGAAACCATACCTTTCTTTCAACCAGAGAAAGAAGACACACTTGAATACGACCTGACAAAACTGATCTACAAACTTTCAAACAACAACAGAAAAGCCGTAGGTGTTATCAATTCGCTTGAGGTGGATGGTGAGCAGTATGACCCACTTAAAGGCGAAGTCGCTTCTCCTGATGGAGCCAAACCCTGGGCAGTGATGGCAGAATTGCGTCAGATGTTTAATGTATCAATGTTGCCCACTGATATCCGTCGTATTCCATCCAGCATGGATGCGTTAGTGGTGATTCACCCGAAAGAATTATCTGAAAGCACGTTGTATGCGATTGATCAGTATGTTTTAGCTGGAGGTAAATTAATTACCTATGTTGATCCTTATGCAGAAGTGGATAAACCGAAAAAAGATCCGGACAATCCGATGAGCGCCATGCTGGCACCACGTAGCTCAAATATGGAAGAACTGTTTACAGCATGGGGATTCAAACGTTCAAATACGGATGTCGTGGCTGATAGAAAAACAGCAACCAAGGTAGATTTTGGTGCTAAGACAGACTATCAGCCTATTGATTATGTTCTATGGCAAAAGTTAGTAAAAGATAACTTCAACAAAGATGAACGTATCACCTCAGCATTGCGTCAACTCAATGTCGCCACGCCAGGACGTTTTGAAATTCTGGATGAGCATACCACTAATATCACACCGCTTTTCTCTTCAAGCAATGAAGCCATGCTGGTTGATAAAAGGGTTGTTCAGTTTCGTAATGACCCTGTCGCATTATTGACCAAATATCAGGCGGGAACCATTAGTTACCCTATGGCAATACGTGCGCAGGGCGAAGTGAAAACAGCTTTCCCGGATGGAGCAAAAACTGTATCAGGAGACATCAAAAAAATGCCTGGGCATTTAGATAATGCAAAACAAGCTATTGATGTCATTGCGATCGCCGATGTGGACATGCTTGATGACCGTTTCTGGGTGGAAACGCAGGATTTTTACGGTAAACAGTTGGCATTTAATACCTCTAACAATATCGATTTCTTGATTAATGCGATCGAGGATATGACTGGCAGTGAGGGCCTAATCAGCATTCGTTCTCGTGCTGGCTTCTCCAGACCGTTCCATAAAGTCATTGCACTCCAACGTGATGCAGAGAAGCGTTTCCGCACCAAAGAACGGGAATTGCAAAACAAATTAAAAGAAACGCAACAACGCATAGCTCGTATGCAGGTTCAGCGAAGTGGTTCAGGGGAGCAGATTTTGTCTCCTGAACAACAAAAAGAAATTGCTGAGTTCCGCCTGACAGCCAATAAAACTCAACAACAATTACGAGATGTGCAAGCTAATTTACGTAAAGATATCGATAAACTGGATGCACAGTTGAAGTTTTTCAATATTGGATTAGTACCGATATTAGTCGGGTTATTAGCGGTTTTCACTGGCTGGATGCGTATCCGTAAACGTAATAAAGCCCGTAGCCAACAATAACGATACTGTTTTAGTCGACTAGAAAATAGGTTTATAAAATGACAAAAAAATTCAACAGTTTGACTATTCTTTTCATCGTCACAGTGTTGATGGTACTGCTGATGCTGGTAACCATTTATCGCACTGATGATAATGATGATGACTATGGTTTATTGTTTCCAGACTTGTTCAGTGAATTAAGTCAGGTTGATTCGATTGAGTTTAGTAGTGGTGAAGATCAGTTTTCTTTACAACGACAAGGCGAAGATTGGTTTATTCCTCAGCACTATAACTATCCTGCTAACTTTGATGAAGTGAAGCGGATGTTAATCGATCTGTCAGAAGCGAAACTGATGGAGAAGAAAACCAATAACCCCGAACAGTACCCGATTTTAGGTGTGGATGGCGCTAAACCTGAAACGCCAGATGGTGACTCGATCAAAGTCATATTAAAAGAGGGCGATGAAGCCATTGCCGGTTTACTGCTGGGTAAACAACGAGATGTGACCGTGGCCAGTGCCGGGCCCAAACAGTTTTACGTGAGACGGGTTGGTGATGAGCAGAGCTGGTTAGCAGAAGGTTATTTATTAATCAGTCCGGTCATGCTTAACTGGATTGATAGTCAGGTGATTAATCTTGCACGTGAACGAATTGCTCGTGTGGAAATTATCCAACCTAATGGTGATATGGCCACTTTGGTCAATTTAGGCAAAAAAGATAGATTTGGCACACCCGAATCAGGTGAGAAAACGGTCTTCAAATATCCTCAGCTAGGCTATGACATTGCGGGCTCTTTACATCAATTGCGCATGGAAGATGTTTTGCCTAAGAAAGAGTTTAATCGTGGTGATGCCGATGTGGTTATTGCCCGCTTTATCACTTTTGACGGTTTAGTTGTCACATCAAGAACGTCATTTATTGATGGTTTCTATTACACCACCTTATCAGCAGATTATCAGTCAGACCTTATTTCTGAGGCACCAGATGATATTAAAGCGTTAGAAGTCTTGAAGTCTGATGAACAAGTGAAGGCTGAAGTTGAACAGCTAAATGAGAAGCTATCTGATTGGGTCTACCGTGTCAGTGGCTTTACTGGCACCAATCTGATGAGAGCTAAGGCTGATATCGTTACGGAAAAAAATAATGTGATTCCGATGCCCTCTGATTTAAATGGTTTTGGACCTTTAAACTAAATTAAAAAAGGCTCCCTGAGGAGCCTTTTTTATTTCAGCATAGATTGAACCGCTGCTGCCAACTCATCTGCTGAGAACTTAGGTATAAATTTATCTGCACCGACTTTAGATACCAATGCCTGATTAAATGTGCCACTCATTGAGGTGTGCAATAAAATAGGCAAACTTTTCATTGCTGGATCCAGCCGAACTTCTGATGTCAGTGTGTAGCCATCCATTTCAGGCATTTCAATATCCGAGATCATTAATGCAATTTTCTCGTAGATATCTTCGCCCGCCGCTTCCCACGCCTTAAGCATGTCTAGCGCTTCTTTACCATTTTTAGCCAAAGTAATTTCTAGACCGATTTGTTCTAGTGTACGTTTTATCTGGTTTCTAGCCACACTGGAGTCATCTACAACCAATATGTGTTGGCGTATTTCTTGGTTATGCTCAGAGTAGTTATTCACTAACTCTGACGAGACATCTGCCTCAATACCCATGACTTCTGCTAATACTTGTTCGACATCAATAATCTGAACTAGCTTATCCTCGAATTTAGTAATGGCTGTCAGATAGTTACTTGCCCCTGACGCTGCCGGTGGTGGTAATACGTCTGACCAGCTGATATTGATGATGCGTTCTACAGAGGTGACTAAAAAGCCCTGAACAGAGCGATTGTATTCGGTCAGAATAACAAAATTGTCAGCCAGATCCTCGAGAGAGCGTCGCCCTATACTCTGTGATAAATCGACGATGCTAACCGTCTGACCACGAATGGATGCCATACCTTTTATATTAGGATGAGACTGTGGCAATTTCGTTAGATTAGGACAGGCTATCGCTTCACGTACTTTAAAGACATTAATCCCGTAAAGTTGAGCTGTGCCCAAACGAAACAACAATAATTCCAGCCGATTGGTCCCAGCAAGGTTCGTGCGTTGGTCTACACCATCAATAATACTGCTCATATTGACTCCTGTTTACTTAATGAGGCTATCGGCAAGGCTTGTTAAGTCTTGAGTTTTTAAAATCATGTCTAGGCATATAACTTGCAACAAACTATTCAGAAAGTTTTTTGATCTTACTGTTCAGGTGAACTCTCATGATTCGTAGATTACTTTTATCATGTTTAAGTGCCGTTTTATTGACACATTCTGTCTATGCAGATTCTTTACAGTCTTTAGCGGGTATTGAACAAACGGCTTATGTTTTTGCAATGAATGATGCACAAGCTTATTATGACAATCCTCAAATTACTGTTGATGCTATGGATAAACGTTTGCGACTGCAAGCGTGTGATGGCAAGCTGAGTGCATTTTCATCATCCAGTGCTGATACCACTGGAAATAGAACAATTGGAATACGTTGCAGCACACCAACAGAATGGACTGTTTACGTCTCTGTCAAAGTGAAAGTTTTGCGTCCTGTTGTCGTGGCAGCAAGAGCGCTCAGCGCCAACCAAGTTCTGAAAGCATCTGATGTCAAAACAGTGATGCAGGATATCAGCGATTTGCGACAAGGTTTTATCCTTTCGCCGGATAATGTTGTAGGGCAGCAGTTGAGATATTCACTCGCGATGGGAACAGCATTAACTCCACGTAGTCTCAAACAGCAGAAAATTGTACAGCGAGGCGAGCAAGTTATTCTTGTTGCACAAGCTGGCTCAATGGAGGTCAGGATGAATGGTATGGCAATGGAAGATGCAATCTTGGGTGACAAAATTAAAGTGAAAAATAGTTCTTCGAACAGAGTGGTTGAGGGTGTCGTGCAAGCACCAGGGGTTGTTCAAGTAACAATGTAAAAAGTTCTCAACTTTCATTATTTGCTGCCGATACAACCAATATAAAGTAAATGGAGACACGTTATATGTCTGAAATTAATAACATTAAGCCACCATCGCAGGCTGAATACAGCTCGTTGCGAAACATTGGTGAGCGTAAAGAGACTGCAGAAACATCGCCGTCAACCACAACATCGAGCCCAAACACGGAAAGCGATAAAGTGAGTTTAAGTGATACGCTGTCGCAAGTAGAAAAAAGCTTAGCTGATGTTCCCACTGTAAATCAGGCAAAAGTTGATTCTATTAAAGCGGCAATTGAGGATGGTAGTTATCAGGTAGACAGCCAACAGTTGGCACGAAAAATGATTGATTTTGAGGGTAACTTTTAAGAAAGGATAACCCCATGTCTATGAATGCCATGCAACAGCTGAGTACTATTCTCCAATCTGAGATTAGCAGCAGTACAGCAATCGCAACGCTGCTAAAGCAAGAGCGTGAGGCATTGAAGGCTTCAGACGTGGATAAAGTGTCTGAAATAACTAAACAAAAACAACCTTTTCTGTTAAAACTTGAGCAATTAGCAAGACAGCGTGAACAGTTGCTGACCGCTGTTGGCTTTCCATCAGGCAAGTCAGGTCTAGAAGCATTTATTGCGAATCAGGAAGAAACTGATGCCAGCCGCATGACTGCTCAAGTAGTACGGCTTCGTGAGGTGGCAAAAACTTGCCGTGAATTTAATCAGATTAACGGCGGCATCATTAATGTAAACCGGCAATATTTGACCAGAGCATTATCTATACTGCGTGGACGCGATCCCGAAACAGGTGCTTATGGTCCTGGTGGCGAATATACAAGCCAAATTGTTAGACAACCTTTAATTGGCCGAGTTTAGTGCTTGCACCAACCGGCTAAAACATCCACCCATGCTGGATGGTCATTCATGCATGGTATCAACGTCAATTTTTCGCCACCCGCTTCTTTAAAGACTTCTTCACCACGAATAGCGATTTCTTCCAGTGTTTCCAAGCAGTCAGTCACAAAAGCTGGACACAAAACCATGACATGTTTTGCGCCTTGTTCAGCTAACTCACGTAACGTGTCTTCTGTGTTAGGCCCAAGCCATTTTGCACGACCCAACCTTGACTGGAAGGCAACAGAATAGCGATCCGTAGCCAAGCCTGCTTGCAGTGCAAAGCATTGTGTTGTTCTCATTACCTGATGGCGATAGCAAGTTTGGTGAGCGGGATGACTGCCCTGACAGCAATTGTCTTGTTTCAGACAATGAGTACCTGATGGATCCAGTTTCGTAATGTGGGACTCAGGTAAACCATGATAGCTGAATATGATGTGGTCATACTCTTGCTCTAAATAAGGTTGTGCGCTGGTCACCAATGCTTTTATATACTCGGGCTGATCATAAAAAGGTGGAACAATCTTGAGCTTGAT
Organism: Methylophaga sp.; assembly: GCA_002706095.1. Classification (GTDB taxonomy): domain Bacteria; phylum Pseudomonadota; class Gammaproteobacteria; order Nitrosococcales; family Methylophagaceae; genus Methylophaga; species Methylophaga marina. Next base: position 205,124 of record PAJP01000016.1, read on the forward strand.
ATCCAATTGATGCTTGCTAATCACGCGTCTGGCTTCTTCGATAGAAGTAGTGACTGTGCTGTCAGCATAGTGGGGGTATAGAGGTATGTAGAGAACTTCTTCTATCGATTTATCAGCCGTGATTTTTAATAGTTGTTGTTCTATGCTCGGATTGCCATACCGCATAGCCATTTCAACAGGATGCGTTACTTGTGTCTTAAGCGCATCTTTTAATTTTTCAGATAAAGCGATAAGTGGTGAACCTTCCGCTGTCCACACGCTTTGATATGCCTCGGCAGAAGCTTTCGGCCTTGATGGCAACACAAACAGACTGACAATCATGCGTCGAAGTAACCACGGTAGTTGAATCACATAGGGATCCATTAAAAACTGGTTAAGGTACCGACGTACAGCGGGTGTGGTTGGGGCATCCGGAGAGCCAAGGTTGGCTAATAAAATGGCACGTTTTGTCATAAAAGTTACGATTTATTCAGAAGATTGTTAAAGGCATCATCAAGGTCAGTATATTGGAATTGATATCCAATTGCTGTGGCTTTTTCAGGATATGCACGCTGTCCTCCCAATAAAAGCTGAGACATTTCTCCCAGTGCGCATTTTAATAACCATTCGGGTGCTTTGAAAATGGCTGGGCGATGCAGATGTTTTGCCAATGTTGTTGTAAATGTGGCATTGGTCACAGGGTGAGGAGCTGTGCCATTAAAGACGCCTTTTGCTGAAGGTGTCTGACTGAGGTAAATAATGAGATTGACGATATCCGATATATGAATCCAAGGCATGTACTGATCCCCTTTTCCAAGTGTGCACCCACCACCAAGTTTGAAAGGTAGAAGCATACGTTGTAAAACGCCACCCTCGGTGCTTAGAACAAGGCCGGTGCGGATAATACACACTCTTACTTCATCGGCTGCTTCAAGAGCCGCTTTTTCCCATTTTTCACACAGTTCGTGGGCGTAATCATGCTGATAATCACTTAATTCCGTCAGCGGCTGCTGTTTTTGGTCGCCATACCATCCGACGGCAGAGCCACTGATGAGTGCATGAGGTTTGGCTTGCCGCATTTTTATCCAGTTGACTAGTGCTGCAGTTAGACCAATTCGACTTTGTTCCAATATGTTTTTTTGTTGCTTGCTCCATTTCTTATCAGCGATAGGTTCTCCGGCAAGATTGATAACAATATCGATTTTTTGATCGTCACTGATCTCATCCAATGATTGTATGGCTTTAACATTTCGGCCGCATTGCTTGTAGACCTTTGTCTTATCTCGACTGAGTACGGTAATGTTGTGTCCTGCTGCCAGCAGCGTTTGACACAAGGAGCGGCCAATAAGCCCAGTACCACCAGTAATTAAGTAATGCATATTGATACCCTCAATAAACTTCACCGACCTTCACATTTTTTAGTCAGTCAATTGTTAAGATAATTAGTACAGCATGAGGCGGATGTGAAGATATGAAAATAAAAGTGGGTATCAGTAGTTGTTTATTAGGGCATGAAGTACGTTACGATGGCACGCATAAACATTTACGACTGGCAACGGAGAGCTTATCTCGCTATTTTGACTTTGTAGCTGAGTGTCCTGAAGTGGGCATCGGAATGAGTATTCCAAGAAAACCTATCCGCTTAATCGGTGATCCTGAAAAACCCGAGGCCGTTGCTGTGCACGATGAAAGTATCAACTACAGCAAAGCACTAACAGAGTATGGTGAAAACAAGGCAAAACAGTTTCACGACTTATCTGGTTATATTTTTATGAAAAATTCGCCAAGTTGTGGATTATTTCGGGTAAAGGTTTATCAGGAAAATGGTTATCCATCCCATACCCCGGGGCGAGGCTTGTACGCCAAAGCATTAACAGATGCACATCCTTTGCTACCTGTCGAAGAATCAGGACGCTTGTGTGAACCTCTTTTGAGGGAAAATTTTGTTACTCGAGTTTTTGCCTATGCCAATTGGCAAGATATGCTAAAACAAGGGCTGAATACGAAAGCTATTTTAGACTTTCATGTCCGCTATAAATATACCTTGATGGCACATTCTCCATCAAAATATGCTGAACTTGGGCGAATGCTAGCCGATGCGGGTAATCATGATGTTGATGCGCTGGCTGAGCGTTATTTCACGGAGTTAATGACTACACTGAAATCATTAGCATCCAGAAAAACGCACACGAATGTATTAATGCATCTACAGGGATATTTGAAGAAAAAAATTTCCAGCCAAGAGAAACAAGAGTTAGCCGGCATTATTGATCAATACAGAACAGCACAAATCCCACTTATTGTGCCTATCACTTTGCTGCGACACCATTTTAATAACCATCCAGACCCCTATATCAATAAGCAGGCTTATTTGCAGCCTTACCCTGATGACTTGAGTCTTAGAAATGCCATTTGAATGACATACCTTCCATGCTGGGGCTTAACAGACAGCTCTTTTGATTGAGTGTGTAGGTTGTTGCTTATTATTGGAAAACTGACATACATAGGTGATATTCTCATCCAATTGTGAACTTATAGACAGATTAAGATGAACATGGATGATCAAGAGATATTAAGAAAACAAGCGGATCGCTTATTTGAGGAGGCCTTGTTTTCAAACCTGACGGTCATCGGTGTTTCGATATTAATCGTGACAGTTCTATTTGATTACCTGCAATCACAATCGCTTCTGTTGGTCGGATGGAGTTCAGCCATCTGTTTATTATCAATCTGTCGTTTAGCCGTTTTATTCCTGTATAAAAAACACAATGCTCTTTTTGGTCTGAGCGCTAAGGGCTGGATGACGCTTTATACCTTTTTGACGGGTTGTGTAGGCACTGTTTGGGGGCTTGCGAGCATTTTCTACATCGTGATTGATGATATTCAAATCAACACGCTTTTCTATATATTGATCAGTACCGTTGTTGCTGCGGCGGTACCTGTATTAAGTGCATGGTTTCCGACGTTTCTGGCTTATACCATTCCACAGTTAGTGTTATTGACAAGTATGTCTTTGTATCAAATTCAGACGGTAAATGTGGATAAATTAGCTTACATACTCACCGTGGGGTTCATTGCTTATTATTTATTAATGTTCTCAATGGCCAGACGAGCGAACCAAAACCTGATTAAGAGTTTGAAGTTACAAGAGAGTAATCAATATCTGCTGACAAAGCTGAATGATGAAATGTTGCAGCGTGAAGAGCTGATAAAAGAGCGAACAAAAGAGCTAAGCTTGAGTAACGACAAGCTAAAAGCCAGTCAGGAACACATGCTCAAATTATCACGTGCAGTGGAGTCCAGTCCCAATCCTATTCTGATAACGGATGCAAATGGCACAATTGAGTACGTCAATAAACGTTGTGAAAAACTCTCTGGCTACACCGCTGTGGAAATGCACGGCCAAAGGCTGGAAACCTACAAATCTAATAAGCTGCCATCGGCATTTTTTGATGAAATATGGCATCAGACGGCTTCTGAAGGACAATGGTCTGGTGAAATTGAGAATTGCCGTAAGGATGGCAGTCACTATTGGGTCAAGCTTTATCTTGCTGCGGTATATGATGATCAAAAAAATATTAATCACTATGTGGCTATCTATGAAGATATTACCGAGTCGAGAAAACTCGCTAAGAAACTCTCATTTCAGGCAACGCATGATGATTTGACGGGATTAATTAACCGTACTGAGTTCGAGCGACGCTTATCTATGTTGGTGAATGATGCACAGCGAATAGGGACTCAGCATGCCTTATGTTTCCTCGATTTAGATCAGTTTAAGGTAATCAACGATACCTGCGGCCATATTGCTGGTGATGAGTTGCTTAGACAGTTAGGTAGTTTGCTTGGAGGTTCGACACGCAAGAGCGACACACTGGCCCGACTAGGAGGAGATGAGTTTGCCATATTAGTCGAAGACTGTGAGCTGGAAAAAGCGGAGTTTATTGCTAATGAGATAAAAGAGTTGGTTTCCCAGTTCCAATTTATCTGGGAGACGCAGGTCTTTACAGTGGGTGTCAGTATTGGGGTGACAACCATTACTTCTGCTACCAGAAATCGAACTGAGGCACTTAAACAAGCCGATAGCGCTTGTTATGCCGCCAAAAATTCTGGTCGAAATCGAGTTTATGTCTACCAGGAACAAGATCAGCAATTGACAGCTCAGAAAGGTGAATTTAAATGGGTCAACGAAATTAAAGAGGCCTTGATTGAAGACCGCTTTGAGCTATACGCACAGCCTATTGTCAGTACAGAGACTGAACATCTGGCAATGTATGAAGTTTTAGTCAGACTTAGAAGCAAAGCAGGGCAGTTATTTCCACCAGGCGCATTTTTATCCTCTGCAGAGCGCTACAATTTATCAGACAGGATTGATAAATGGGTTGTCAGCCATGTCTTTGAATGGCTGGAGCAGCACTATCATTCTTTACCCCATTTAAACTATTTAGCTATCAACCTCTCTGGAGCAAGTATAGGGGATGAAGGCATGCTGGCTTATATCAGAACAAAATTATCTGCAGCTTCCTTTAATCAGGAAGTGATCAAGTTTGAAATCACCGAAACAGCAGCGATTGCTAATCTGAAGCAAGCACATCATTTCATCAATAGTGTGTTAGCTCTGGGTTGTCAGTTTTCTCTGGATGATTTTGGTAGTGGTCTGTCTTCATTTGCCTATCTCAAAAACTTGCCTGTTCAAAGTATCAAAATTGATGGCATGTTCGTGAAAGATATGCACGTCGATCCACTTGATTATGAAATGGTTAAATCGATTAACGATATTGGGCATGTCATGGGGTTGGAGACCATCGCTGAGTTTGTCGAGAGTGAAGAGATATGGCAAAAACTCAAAGCGATAGGTGTGAACTATGGACAGGGATATCACCTAGGTAAACCGGCGCCTATAGATCAAATCCTGCAGTATTCAGAGAATAGAGCAGCCAACGCAGAGTAAAAAGCGATTTTCAGTGGTTTAATCGAGTCAACAGAGTCAGATAATTGACATCATATTTTGATTGCTGATAGAGACTGAATTTACTCATCTTGTTGATTTAAAACAAATAAAAGTTTTTCTTGTTTTTCCGTATTTGGGCATATTTCCTGCAAAGACTTAGATATCAAGGTTAGTTTACTTTTTTGATGATTAAGTCTGTATAGGAGATGATTTATGAATGCCCTGGCAAAAATGGATGATGCCGCTCGTTTACAACACGAGCAAAAGCAATTTTCACAACTATCAACCCACTACGACAGAAAATACCGTACAGGCTGGTTTCGTATGCATGGTGAACCGAGACCCTGTTTCACTCCAACATTGTTAAGTGAGATTGCGAGTTATTTTTCAAGTGTGAAACAAGACATGCGACTGACTCAAGGACAAAAATATGACTACCTTGTCTTAGCATCTGATGTGGAGGGTATCTTCAATTTAGGTGGAGACCTAGGTCTATTTTCACAGCTTATCGAGCGACAAGATGCTGATGGTTTATTGGAATATGCTGTCAGTTGCATCAATGTTCTGCATGCCAATATGTCACATCTTGATAGTGATTTGACGACCATTGCTTTAGTGAAAGGTGATGCATTAGGTGGCGGGTTTGAATCTGCTTTATCAAGCAACGTGTTAATTGCTGAAAAGGGCGCGAAACTTGGCCTTCCAGAAGTGTTGTTTAATTTGTTTCCAGGTATGGGCGCTTTTTCATTGTTATCCAGAAAAATTGGCGCATCAAAAGCAGAAAAGATGATTCTGGAAGGAAAACTCTATTCTGCTGAAGAGCTTTATGAGATAGGCGTTGTCGATATTCTTGCTGAAAAAGGTCAAGGTGAGTTGGAGGTCTATCGGTATATTGATAAAGCCAACAAAAATGCCAATAGTCGCCGAGCCATGAGACAAGTTAAGGATGCCTGTAATGCGGTAAGCTATGACGAATTATTGACGATCACTAAAATCTGGGTAGACGCCGCATTGAAATTAGAGCCTCGCGATTTACGAATGATGCAGCGTCTGGTGCAGCGTCAAACAAGTAAAGTGGATCTTGGCGCCTCAGTTAATGCTTAGTCTCATAGTGATGATCTGATAGGGTTTGTTTGAGTGCCGTTAATGCCTCATCAAATGCCTGTTTGATATCGCGCGCGACTTGCTTGATTTCAGGACTGTTGACGTGTTCTGGTTTGAGTTGTTCTGCCTGACGAGCTAATTCAGCTAATTTGATAGCACCGATTTCTGTTGAAGAACCTTTTAATGCGTGGAGGCTTTCACGAAATTGATAATAGTCATCAAAAACGGCATTGTTGATGATGTCAACATGTTTACGACCATCATATTCAAAGCCACTGACCAGACTTTTGATGAAGTCTTCTCCGCCCCCTAACTGTTCTAGTTCATGGATGAGGTGGCGATCAAGGACTGGCTCCTCGTTAGTCTCCGCCTGAGAAACTGATTGTTGTAAATTGGTTGATGCACTATCTGAAGAGTATTTCTCAATTTTAGCTACCTCGGACAGCAGCATTTTTGAATCGATGGGTTTAGTCAGAAAAACATCGGCCCCAGCATCAATACAGTTTTGTCGAGTTTCTGGAGTGGCATCTGCAGTGAGAATCATTGACGGTATTTTTCTTGATGTATTGATAAATTGCGCTGCTTTAATGATTTCAATGCCAGAGTAGCCAGGCATGTTCATATCCAACACCATTAAGTCTATGTCATCAAAGCGAGTACTGATCATATTTATCGCTTCTTCGCCTGTGTTGGCAATAATGAGTTTATGTCCTAATTGCCCAAGCAGACCGGCTAATACACGCTGATTAACATTATTATCTTCCGCTATCAAAATGGTCAGTTTTGTCTCGCCACTGGCTTCAGCCTGATAAAAATCATTAAGCTTGACGACTTTATCAGCGTTATAAACGACTGACTCAGCAGAGTGGATAGCGTTAAATAAGGTGCGTTTATCATTGATATCACTGACCGCAGAGCGATAAAACTGATTCAAGTCATCATCTTGTAATACATTGGCTTGATGATTGATGAGCACAAGAGACAGGTGTTGAAGGCGTTGCTCCTGGCCTAACAATTTTGCATATTGGACAGGACTGATTCCGGCCAGGCATTCATTATCAATGATTAATGTTGAATAAGGGGTTTCTTGCTCGGCTGCGTTCATCAAGACTGACATTGCTTGTGCAGATGATTGGACGAAGTGATAATCAAGTTTCCATGTGTCAAGGCTTTGACGTAACGATGATGTCGTGGCCTCCGTGGCCAGAATGAGTACTTTATGTTGGTTTAATTCCAAGTCATATTCAGAGTGGGTGTCAAAAGGCAATTCAAACCAGAATGTTGTTCCTCTGCCTAATTCACTTCTTACACCTATCTCTCCTCCCATGAGTTCTACGAGTTGTTTTGATATGGTTGTTCCAAGCCCTGTGCCCTGATACTTCGAGGTGTTCGACATATTGGCCTGAGTGAAGTTTTCAAAGATCTTATCGAGATACTCTTCTGCGATGCCTATGCCTGTGTCACGAACTTCAAAACGAATTCTTGTTTTTTTGCTTATTGTATCAGTGGTTTTTTGTTCTAACAGTAATTTTACAGAACCGGAATCAGTAAATTTAATGGCATTACCCAACAGATTAATCAGGACTTGTTGCAAATGCTGAGGATCGCCAATTAGGTGATAGTCGATACGTGAATCTATGTGATAACTCACTCGAAGCGCTTTTGACTCCCCCATAATAGCCTGCAGTTCAATGACATTGTTTATCAGCGAATGTAAATCAAAGCTCTCTCTGGCGATATGAATCTTACCCGCTTCAATTTTTGAAATATCCAGCACATTTTCAATCAGACCAGACAAAGTTTGTGCTGAGTTTCTCATGATGTTGACGAACTCATATTGCTGTGGACTGAGTTTGGTTTCTCCAAGTAGATCAGCAATGCCGATAACACCATTTAGTGGTGTACGGAGTTCATGAGACATATTTGCCAAAAAGCGGCTTTTTGCCTCATTCGCCAACTTTGCTGTTTTGATAGCAACGTGCAGTTTGTTGATTAAAAATGCAGAGTATAAGGGGATAACGATCAGTAAGAGTAATAAGCTGTAACCGATAAGTTGATGTTGAGGTAGTTGCCAATAAGGGCCATAAACAACGGCAACGCTAAAACCAATCAGACCGACGGATAACGAGAGATAAAGATATTGTGTGCCGTAGCGAAACCCATTTCCGAGAATCACCCACAAATAGAGAATAAAAAGAAATACACTCTCATCCCCTGAATAGAACATGAGTATCGACAATGAGCCTAAATCCAACAAGATGCCGGCAAACCGTCTGATAGGAGAGGGGCGTGGGTTACGTATGAGTGCTATGGCAATGGCCATGGCACCAGCATAATAGGCAAGCGTTACCAGTGTTGGATGAGACAGTAAGGTGTCTTGAAGGCGCTCACCATCACTCCATGGCAAGGCAAAATAAAAAAGGATACCCAAGCCGATTGTTAAGCGAACTTTAATAGCTTGTTCAGGCTCACTATCACCTGTTTTGCTCAATAGTATGCGCAAGCGTTCTAGGGTGGCTGAAAAGAACGTTTTATTTTGCAGTGTTGCCTTAGGTGATTCGTTCATAGGGGTCATCTGCATATTCAGCCTGAATCGTTTTTATCTTATCAAGGCTTTTGATAAATGCATCAACGCAGTCGGGGTCAAAATGACTGCCAGCTTGGTTTTGTATGTAATCAATAGCCTCTTCAGTACTCCATGGAGCCTTATACGGCCGGGCAGAAACTAATGCATCGAATACATCAGCTACGGCTACCACGCGTGCAATGAGGGGGATATCCTGTCCTTTCAGACCATTTGGGTAGCCTTTTCCATCAAAACGTTCATGGTGATTCAAGGCGATAACGGCACCTGTTTGCATATACCGGGATTGACTGTCAGAAAGGATGGCATGACCAATAGTTGTGTGAGTTTGCATGATCTCCCATTCAAACTCATTCAGTGGTCCTGCTTTGAGTAAGATACCGTCTGGAATCCCAATTTTGCCAATATCATGCATCGGAGCCGCGTACTCTAATTCCTCACACTCTTGTTGTGTAAACACATTCAATGCTGCGGCAATTTCACGTGCGTACTTTGCCATACGAATGACATGGTTGCCTGTTCCTTCATCGCGGTATTCTCCGGCACGGGCTAATCTTAATAATGTTTCTTTTTCACGGTCGACGACTTTCTTTGTAGCGATTTCTACCTGTCTGGCCAACCAATCAGCACGATCCTGAATGATCAGATGCTGTTCTTGCATTTGTAACAGGTTACGGCAGGTTGTTCGACACTCGATTTGGTCAATGGGTCTGGTGAGAAATGCGGTTGTACCGGCTTCAAGCGCCTCATAACGCACCGACTTCTCACTCACGACTGTAATCATGACAATGGGAACGGTCTGGCAGTGAGCTAAAGCACGAACCTTTTTGATAAACTCCACACCATTCATGTTTGGCATGCGGTAATCAGTAATAATGAGATCTGGTTCATGCTCGTTAAGCCAGCGCAGCCCTTCTTCTGGGCTACTCAATGACGTGATATCGATATTTTCTGCCACCTGCTGAATAACGCGCTCTAGAATGGTACGACCGGTTGATTGATCATCAATGATCAATATCTGCTTTGATTTTTTCAGAATGCTTTGCCTCCTTGCGTTTGCATATGAACTTTGAATGATGGATTTATCTTGCTGAATCAAGGTAACGGACCTGATTGTCTTTGCTTTTTTATAGTGCATCCTGCAGTAAAGCCACTAAAAAAATAGCTCACGGAACCTGTAAGCTGACAGTTGGATAGCTATGGCTCATTGAAAACGTCAGTTTGATACATAGCCTAGCCCATTATGCGTATAAGCCTATTGTTAGTCTAGTCGATAATGTTACCTGTATCACGAAACGTCAGGTTATATCGCGTTTGTCCAGTTTGTGGATGATGACCAAGTTTCAGGGGTTGTATACCATGAAATCGTAAGCGGTCAACGCCACCCCAGATAACCACATCGCCATGTTCGAGTAGATGATAGTTCACTTGGTCACTGCGTTTAAAACCACCAAACTGGAAAATTGCAGGCACGCCCAGTGATAATGAAACGATAGGTTGTGACAAGTCGTGTTCATCCTTGTCTTGATGTAAGCCCATTCCGACTTTGGGTATGTATTGGTTAATCAGACACACATCTGGTTGAAAATGATCAAACCCAACGGATGAAGCCAGCTCCATTGCCAGAGCTTTAAACATCGTCGGCATTGCTGGCCAAGCTTGATTGGTTAATGGATCAAGACGGCTGTATCGATAACCTTTCTTATCACTTACCCAGCCCCATTCACCACAGTTGGTCATTTTGGCGCCGACATAGTGACCTCGTTTTGTCTGCATTTGTCTTAACGGAGATGAGCTGATGATGCGATCGATTTCTGTTAATAGCTCGTCGGCTTGTGTTTTGATTGCTCCTTTCACAAGGTAGCTTTGATCAGAAATTTTAATCATAGAGAGGTAAAGGATTGTGTCGAGCTGTCAGCCGCGGGAATTTCACACCAATAATCAAACGGATGCGTTCATTTTACTTAATGAATCGGTAAGAAACCTAGTTAAATCATTCTATAAAAGATAGAATATGGAAATCGTCTTGGGGGAGTAGTCTACTCACCTACCGGTGTTTGAAGCTGTCAACATAATTGAACCCTCAAGGTTCATGGCAGTTTCGTACCAGCTTGCTGGTATTGACAAGACCTAAGACAAATAATGATCGCTCAGGCGGGAGGTCGTTGTTTGTCTTGGTATTGTTATCCCGCCGGAGTTATATCATGGATGCTTTTCTTACCTCTACTTTGACTGTTTCACTTGCTGAAATAGGCGATAAAACCCAGCTTTTATCCTTAATGTTAGCAGCACGATTTAGTCATAAATCAGCGATCGTTGCTGGTATTCTAGTAGCTACATTATTGAACCATGCTGCATCAGCCTGGCTTGGCACGTGGCTGGGACAGTATATTCTTGGTCCTACAGGGCAGTGGATACTAGGCTTAAGTTTTATTGTGATGGCTGGTTGGTTACTGATTCCAGACAAAGAAGATGATGATGCCATCAAATATCAGAAATATGGCGCTTTTCTTGTTACGACTGGTTTATTTTTTATTGCTGAGATTGGTGACAAAACACAGGTGGCAACCATTGCTTTAGCGGCAAATTATCAAGATATTGTCATGGTAACGCTGGGAACCACCATCGGGATGCTACTGGCAAATATACCCGTCGTTTATGCTGGCGAAGCGATGTTGAAGATTATCCCTCTCAAAGTGGCAAGGTGGGTAGCCAGTTTGGTGTTTATGATTATCGGCTTAAGTATCATGCCGTGGTAAAAGCCTGAGATCGTATCAGCGAAATAGAGAGCCACATTAATGAATGTGGCTCTGATCATTGAGCTGTAATTAGCGAAGATTTGAGAAGTTTTCTACCACTTCAACCACTCTCTGAGCACCACTTCTAATCTGACTTATCGTATTCCCAGCATTGTTAGCTAGCTCTACACCAGACTCTACGCCGGACATACTACCTGACATGCTTTTAATCACTGAATCACTCTTGGATTGAATTTTATTAATCATTGTTGCGATTTCAGCTGTCGACTGAGATGTTCTTGTAGCCAGTGAACGAACTTCATCTGCAACAACAGCAAATCCACGTCCACTGTCACCAGCTCTGGCTGCTTCAATGGCGGCATTCAGAGCAAGTAAATTTGTTTGTTCAGTGATATCACTGATCGTTTTGACGATAAATGATATTTGAGCTGTTTCAACACCTAATTGCTCCAATTCTGTTGAGGAGTGACTGAACTGTTGTTTCAGTTGCTCAAGCTTATCTATGGTTTTGAAAATAATTTCTTCACCTGTGGATGACAGTTTCTCTGTTTCCTGCGAAACCGTATAAGCCGTGTTAGCTGCAGCTTTTTCTTGCTCAGAACGCCGAACTTTTTCCGTAATGTCAGTTGCAAACTTTATGACACGGTACGGCTTGCCATTACTGTCAAAGATGGAGTTGTAGGTCGCTTCAAGCCACACCTCTGATTGGTATTTGGTTATCCGTTTAAAGTTATCAGCAACAAAACGACCCTCATTTAAGCTTTCCCAGAATTTCGTGTATTCGGCGCTTTTGACATAGTCTGATTCGCAAAAAATCTTATGGTGTTGTCCTTTCACTTCATCAAGTGTATATCCCATAAGATTAAGAAAATTCTGATTCGCATGGGTGATGCGGCCTTTCATGTCAAACTCAATGATAGCCATTGACCGATCGATTGCGGACAGCAAACTATCATTACTACGAGCATGCTCTACACGCGCGGTGACATCATTCGCTATCTTAAAAATTTTAACGACGCGATCCTCACTGTCTTTTATTGGGAAATAATTCGCTTCCAGCCAAATATCATGACCATTTTTATGCTTGCGTAATACTTCTCCAGAAAAAGATTCACCATTGTTGAGATGTTTCCAAAAGTCTCTATATCTGGAAGATTCAACTTCGGATTTATCACATAGAAGTTGATGGTGCTGTCCTATCAACTCTGCTGAGGAATAACCTGTCACGCGTGAGAAATTATCGTTCACTTTGGTTATTACTCCCTCAGGAGTAAATTCAATGAATGCCAATGAAGATTGCATAGCTGTGAACATTTCTAGCAATGGCTGTAACTGTTTTTCCAATGCTGCGTTTTGATCTGCTAATTGTTTTGACTTACCAAACATGATGATATCTCTTGTGTGTTGTTCGCAATGTTGTTGCAAACATCATATGTCGGCGGTGATGAAGAAAAGATGAATTCGTTACTCGATAAATATGAGCTGCATCACCTTTCTAAGGAATCAAATAAGTAAAAAGGGAAAATTTGCGAATGAGTCAAAATAATGGGGTGACATTGAAAAAATGCTAGATGCTTCATGGTAGAAAAAGATACAGATAGAGGTGAAGCATATTCGGCGCGCTTGAGCAGGTTATTTCAGCAGCTATTGATACCGTATGAGTAGCGCTGCTGAGATAGTTCTGTGTTATGTGCAAAGTCTCAAATATTGATATGCCGAGCCAATGAGCCCATTGCTTAATAAACTTGTATCTTCATCTACTTTTTGGATGAGTCTGAGGACGCTATCTGCGATGCTTTGATGGATTCGATTTTAATAGTGTTTCTGTTTATCTAATTCACTCCTAGAGCACGCGTAACAGTGCCCACATAGTAGCAACAGTCAAGATAGCACTAACTTTGACTGGCTTACTACGCTCAGTAATCCCTTTGAACAAAATCATACTTTTGGACGATATCTTTATTAATTCCAGTTCAGTAATCTGTGAATAACAGATTTTTATGAATATTCATCTGTTTTGAGTTACCCGAAGCTAACTTCATTTATTAAATTTATTCAATACATTAACGCCAAACCTGATGTGAGTCAGGGACGGAAAACCGACAGCTGTACATTATTGGTATCAGGGCTGGGCTGCATAACATGGACATTTCTTATGAAAAAAATAGTGTGGATACTATTCAGTCTGCTTTTATTGACGCTATCACATAGCACATGGGCTGCGACTGTCGTTAAAGCTGAGTTTGTTGCTGGATGGCCAGAGTATGATGGTGGAGAGTTTCAGTTTTCTGGAAATTTTGTAGGTGAAGATCTGAATAATGACGGTCTCTTGTCTTTCGGAGAGTTTTCCGTATTTAATTGGCGCTCAACATACGAGTCTTTCACCATAGCAGACTTGTTTGATACAGGTGATATCATGATTAGTACGCAAGAATGGTTGAATAATGGCATAAGTTGGATTGGGGCCTCCGACTTGGCTTACATCACATGGGATGACAGAGGGCAATCAATAAATACTATTCTTAAGGGTGAATATCGCTTTACCTCTTTTGAGGTGTCGGCGGTGCCATTGCCACCAGCAGCCTTGCTATTTGCTCCTGCGCTACTTGGTTTCATGGGCTTACGTCGCAAAGTAAAGCTCGCTGTTTAACGAGGTAATATTATTTGGAATAATAAAGCCACCATCACATGGTGGCTTTATTGTTTATTTAGTGTTTGATAGTCGTTTTGGTGGCTATTGCTCAACAAAAAAAGCATTTAGTCTACGAGCTTCAGGCTTAGCTGCTGTGCTAATGTTTAACTATTGTCGTAATGGCTTGTCTGAATAGAGCGCCCCTCTCTTATAAGTCTCTTTCATAGCACCGCCTATCATGATACTTAGCTTATACAGAGTGATTTTATCAATCATTTCCACCTATTCGAAGCCGATGCTCAGTGTCAATGCTGTTACAAATATAAAGATGACAACAGCTTTGACAGGGTTATTAATCTCATTAATCTTTTTGAATAGGCGTTTAATCGCTTTTCGCCCGAACTTACGTTTCATACTCACTTTGAAGTCATATAGATAAAACGGGACTTTATAGGTGAAAGTAAAGTTTTTACTTTTTCGCATACCGCTCAGGTAAATCTCCACAAATCTGTCCCTGCCTTCCGGATGCAGCTTGTATGTAATTCGCGTTAAGTCTGATAGACGTTTAGGCATGCTAACTGGGTGGTTGTAGAAGCGTGCTCTATTGATATCAATTAATGTGAACGTCAAGCCAGGCTTTCTTTTCTTAACGAGTATATTGCCGCCAGCTAAGTCACGGAAAAATACACCTCGAGCATGCATTTGTTGAAGAAATTCTGACAATGCACGATAGATTGTTTCCTCCGCTACTCCCTGATAACTGTTTGCTCCTTCACGAAGCGCATTGAACATGTCCCGAATATTGAAATCATGATCAACTTTTTCACAAATAAACACATTTTCCAACATGCTTTTGTCACCACTTTTTTCAAAGTAAGCAATAGCTCGTGCCGTTGATATATTTCTACGCGATAATTCAGCTGCTGCATTCCAACTTCTACGGGCTTTACTTGGTTTGAAACGATCAACGATAAGCTTTTGAACTGCTACCTTAAGTGGTTTCTTTGCTACAACTTCTTCGTCATTAACGCCGGGAACTCTCCAAATGATATTTCGGGCTTTCCTGAAGGTATTTTCTTTTGTATAAGCGGGAAGTAAATCGGGGTGAAGTTGTTTAACTATCGCCTCAGCATGCATGTCATCCTGAGCGCAGAGCATACCAACCCAGCCATTTTCATTGATGGGGAAGTATTGCCCATAACCTGTGTGAGCGAACAGAGAAGTTGTCGTTAAATTGTGGTCTGCAGAAAGTGTCATTTCATCAACGCCTTCCCAGAGGAGGAACATCGGTGACTCGTTAACGAAATGTGCTGAGGATCCTAAATCATGACCATCACGATTTTTAAACTCAGCTTTTTGCAAGTCTGACTCATCATAAAGGTTAGCCAGATCACAAGCTTTACCGTTAATGGTCCATGCGATGTGCACCACGGAGTCGTCTTTTTTAAAGGCATGTATTTCAATATTTTTTGTCGTTGCCAGTGCGCCTTTGTATTCAGCACCGGAAATAGCGGCAATGACTTGTTTTAATGCATAGAAAGATGGACGAGCACGGAAGCTTTCTAATGGACCAATCACGCTGGCGTAATGGGTGATACGTTCAAGCTTAGGATATTGTTCGCTACCATCATCAATTAGCCCCTCTCTTGCGCAGAGTAAAGGTCCCCAAAATGCTTTCTCTAGCGAACCTGATGCAGCGAGTAAAACAAAATATCGACTCAGATAATCAGCTTGTTTTTGTTCTTTCTCAACTAAAACTCGCTCGATTCTGGGTAGTGTCCAGAAGGCGGCGGGTGACACAAATCGTGACACGCCATTTTCATCTCCCGCCTTTCTCATTAAACGAGCTTTTTTAACTAAATTATATTTAAGTAATTTTGCCCACTTGAAGCCCAGTACACGATGATCATAGCGCTCCGACTCACTAACACGTTCTGTAAATAGGTTATTAGTATGAATGTCAGGCAACATTGACATGCTACCTAATTCATCGAGGAGTCCAAATGAATAAAAGGGCTCAAAATCAGAAATATTAGGTCCGGCTATTGTGATACCTCTTGCTTTGAGTTCAGTGTAAGCGATTTTCCAGGCGGCAAAAAAGCCTGGCTTACTGTAGCCAGCCCATCTTCTACGATTGATCGTCGTACCGATCTCTATTGCTGATACATCTGAACCAAAATGCTCACAGACTTCTATAAGAAATTGTTGCCATGTGTCCTGTGCGTCCTTGGTCTCCATCTGATGCGCTTGATCAAATGGTTGAACGAGATGAAGAAGCACATCAAAATCTTCAGCGATGAGTTTTCTGAGTAATCTACCTGCATTACCAGTCACATCACCGTAACTGAGATCAATACGCACTGACTTGATATTAAGTTCGTGTAGATGATTGATGATGTAATCATCGACGCGAGCATCATCAGATGCAGCGACACCAACGCCAAGAAAGTTTTCAGGCACGACATGACCCGCTTGAGGGATGTGACCTTTGCGAAGCAAAAGACCGCCTTTTAAAGTGTGCTTAATTGTTTTTAATAAGAACCTTCCATCCACCATAGAAGGTATGTTTGCCGCTTCGCTTTTTCTCGGTAAGCCAGTCATTTTCGCTCAATCTTGTTATAAATGCGACAGGAATGTTACACCAGATGGATGAGTGATAACTATGATGAATGAGGATGACGTTAAGCTATGCTAAATGCTCAACTACACTAACTGATTGAATTCATAATAACTTAGACGAACAGGTTGATTTCGTTATGCAGGGTTAAGGTTGACTAAATAGTTGTGGCAGATTGGCAAATTTTTTATATTTTATTGTCAACAGCTTTAATTTTGGGTTGACTAAAAACACATATTACAGACTCACGCTACCAGTTGTGGAACGCATACTACCAACTGTTACCTTGCTATCTTATGCTGCATGACCTGGCTTCATGGGCTTAGCTAGCTTAACTAACAAGAAGCTAATTGATAAACAAGGTTTAAATATTAAAGCCGAGATAATACGGCAGCTTTTTATTTGCATTGCTCACACTTCGTTGCAGATTAGCAACTAAACAACATACGGTTTTCGAGCTTCAAACTTATCACTGTTATAATGCCCGACCATTGCCCCCCGATAGCTCAGCTGGATAGAGCATTGAATATTTATCTGTCTACAATGAGAAAAATAGGGCGGAGAATCCATTATTAGCTCTGATAATTAATATCAAAAATTTATTAATTAGTACCGAAGTACAATAGTTTTAATGAAGATCTAGTGTGAGAATGATTGAGTGATTAAATCATTCTCTTATTATGCCAAACTTGGCGTGAGCCTGGGACGGAAAACCACAGCTGTGCTTATAAGGACAGGTATCAGGGCTGGGTTGCATACCTTTAAGGAGTTCACCGATGAATAAGATGATCGCTACAATAATATTCTCATTTTTTTCTTTACCTACCTTTGCCGCTCCCGTAGATATTGATTTGAGTGGGGCTGCCTCTTCCACTCTAATTGATGCTGATGGGGCAAGTTTTTCACAAACTTTCACAGGTCAGACTGCATCTGGGGCAGGAATTTCAGGTTCCCCTACAGGGCCATTGTCACTCACACCAAGTGGAACAATGAGTGTTGCATTCTGGAGTCCAGGTTGCCCTGGTTGTGATTCTGGCAATTCACTGCTTACACCCTCAAGTTTTCAGGGCCCATTGTCGATATTGTTTGATTTTAATGCCGACAGTTTTTCATGGGTGATGGGAGGCTCTGTTGCAGGATCCAACGTTACTGTAGATCTATTTTCAAATAATGGTAGTTTAATCAACACAGTCCTAATCAGCATGCTGGAAGGGTATTACAAATACTCTATCTCCGGCTTGGGTGCTTTTGCAGGACTTACTTTTAGAGACAATAACGACCCAGCTGGAGTACGTTACATGGACATGTCTTATAATAGCGTGTCTGAAGTTCCAATCCCTGCCGCCGCTTTTATGTTTGCACCTGCACTACTAGGATTTATGGGCTTGCGTCGTAGAACCAAGCCAGCTGTTTAGCTCATTCCACAGCATTTAAAATTAAAGCCGTCACTCTTTGGCGGCTTTTTTTATTTGTATTGCTCACACTTCGTTGCAGATTCGGTGGGAATTAAAAGCAAACAATATTCAGTTTTCGTGCTTAAGGCTAATCGCCGTTATAATACCAGCCCGATGTCTTCGTAGCTCAGCTGGATAGCGCGTTGATATGAAAAAGCCCCAACATTTTGGGGCTTTTTTATTGAAAATATATGGTTAAGTTAAAACACATATTCCAGACTAACACTGCCGGCGGCATAATTTTCATCACGGTCACCGCCATACTCAATATCGGCCACCAAGCTAAGGTTGTTGTTATCCGCTACGCGTAATGTGGCACCGGCAAACCCGCCTGTGACACTTTCATCACCGGCAGTCGCAAACTTGAACTGACTACCGGCGATGCTGACTTTGGTATCGTCATCATCGGTATGACGTGAGTTCAGGCCTACTCGGAATTCAAATTCACTAGCCTCATCAAACTGATAAGCAGCCGCTAATTGTGCTCTTGCAGTTAATGCCTTGGCTTTGCGGTCATCTACACTCAGATTAGAATTGGTGGTGCCCGATTCACGGTAACCATCCAGCCAGGCCATGCTGTAATTCACACTGACAGAAGGGCGCAGCTCAAGACGGTCATTAACGCTAAAGGCTGAACCAAGAGTGATGCCGGGGCTGATAAACCAGCTATCAAAATCAGACTTGGCTGTTTCAAAACCATTCAGGTTATCGACAACAAGCCTGTCATTTTCATGGTCGCCGTAACCGGCAATCAGTGAGCCTGTGATATTAAGACCATGGGTTTTACGGTTGGCATAAACGCCGATGTAATAATTATCTGCTTCTGTTTCAAACGACGCGGTCTGGGTATCTGTCTTACTTCGCACAACACCACCCATCAAGCCTGAACGGTGACCACTTATATCCCACTCATAACCGAAGTTCACGCCGACATGGTGATGGTCATAAGCAATCGCGCCACCTTCGGCATCACGGTCAAACCTGCCACCAAAGACTTGCGCCCAAGCCACCGGTTTATGCTCTTCAAAATACATACCGGGAGATAACTCAAGCGACGCTAGCTGTACCTGTTTCAGTGGTGTGGTCTGCGCCATACGCTGCCCAATCACATTGTGGATGGATGAGGTCATGCCGGCTAACGCCACCCCGCGGGTGGATTCACCTGTCGGGTCGAGCGTGATCACTTGAGCGCGGGCAGTGTCACCCACCACCACGCCCGGCGTGAATAGATTGATATTCTCGGTATTCAAAATAGACAAATTGGCAGAGGCGCTGCCGCTGTAGATATTGACGGTGTCGTTATCGCTGCCATTTTGGCCTAAATCAATCCCGCCAATAATTTGTGAGCCAGATAGCAGGTTGACAGTGGTATTGCGATCCGAAGAAAGGTCGCCGGAAATAGCTAAGCTATCCGGGCCGGTGGCAGAAATCAGGCCGCTGTTGTTGATGGTCGCATTGTCTCCTGTAGACCTAATGCCATCAGCGTTTTCACCTGTTGTTGAAATACTGCCGCTATTGTTGATGGCGGCGTCAGTGCCATTTGAGTAAATGCCATCAGATTTTTCACCTGTTGTTGAAATACTGCCGCTATTGTTGATGGTCGCATTGTCGCCCGTAGACCTAATGCCATCAGCGTTTTCACCTGTTGTTGAAATACTGCCGCTATTGTTGATGGCGGCGTCAGTGCCATTTGAGTAAATGCCATCAGCGTTTTCACCTGTTGTTGAAATGCTACCGCTATTGTTGGTAGTGTTGTTGCCTTCTGACAAAATGCCGTATGAGCCAGCTCCGCTGGTGGAGATGTTGCCACTGTTGTTGATGGTGGCGTAATCGCCAGTTGACAAAATGCGAACTGCATTTTTACCGCTGCCAATGATGTTCCCGTTGTTGCTGATGGTGGCATTGTTGCCGCGTGAGTAAATGCCGTATGCATTATCGCCACTGGTTGTGATAGAGCCATTACTTTCGATATTGGCATTATCCCCGGGGGCATCAATAGCGGTGACGCCCGAAGTGCTCAATTCGCCACCTGTTTCAATAGTGCCGGTTTCATTGTCGTTGAGGGTTTGCTGGGTTGTGACCGTCTCACCATCCTGAATCGTAAAACTGGCTCCAAAACTTGTGGATGACAAGGCCAATAAGATAACAGCAGATAACGGGCGTAAAGCCATTGATGAGCAGGCCGACATGTTCAAAGTCCTTATAAAAAGCGCAGTATTGGGATATATACAAGGATGTTACAAAGTTAGGCTGCAAGCCGATATACACTAATTAGAGACTAGACATTTCTGAAAAAAACAGAAAGCCCCATGGTATGGGGCTTTAGGTGTGCTTTATAGGTGCGATGTTTTTTTGAAATTAAAACGCATACTGCAAGGTGAGACTCCTTGCTGCATACTCCTCATCACTATATACCGCCGAACTCGACATCGGCAATCAATGCGAAATTGTTGTCATTCATCACCCGTAAGGCTGAGATAAATACCAAAAAAGCTATCTTTAACGAATCAAAATGATGTGCTGATGGTATTTGTCTGTTTTGAGTTATTGAAATGAGCGTTTGAGCGTCAGAGCATTGGTAAGTTGGTAGAGGTGTTTGTGGACAAATATCGAGCAGTTTTTTTTCACTTAACTTTGATTTTAAGGTTGAGTTGATGCCGTTCAGTTGCCGGTCGCTCGGCTGGCTAGCTATAAGAGCATCCTGTTATAATGCCAGCCCGATGTCCCCGTAGCTCAGCTGGATAGAGCGTCCCCCTCCTAAGGGGAAGGTCGCAGGTTCGACTCCTGCCGGGGACGCCATTTAACCTTCCTTTTTTCAAAAAGTTACATTACTCTGGTTTCAGTGTTAGATCCTTAAAATGCCCATTTGGGACAATTTTGGGACACTCAAAATGCGTATTAGCCAGTGACCATTTATCTGTGGTTCGCTTTCAAACTATCGGCTTACTCTTTTATCCATACTAACTGGTATTCATTTTCCCTTGAATGCACTCTCTGTTTTTCTGCAAGACACAGCAAGAGATCAGTCCCTCTATCAGCATAGATTGATAAACATAGTGATCAGTGGCATCTAAAGTTTAATCAAACTTTGGCGATACGCTCTTTATCACTAACTCATATAGAATGGCACAAGCCATCGTCATGCTGAGAGAGAGCAATATGTCGATTCAAAAGAAATTTCTTATCGCGCTGGCTTCATCCATTTTAGTGCTGGCAATCATTACCGTTGCCGCATTAACGTATTCTGAGAATCAATCTCTTCATACTCGTCTCTCGAAACAAGCAGAACAGCTTTCCGATTCCACAGCGAAGATGCTCAATGTCATTAATAATCTGATGTTGGATCAGGTGAGCAGTAGCATGCGCTCCATGTTGGATATGATTAGCCGTAAAGGAGATGTTTCTCAGGCTGGCACAGTGGCAATAAATGACATGGTGGTGAATGATATTCGTTTTGGCGATTCCCCCCAGGCTTTGAACTATGGCTTGGTTGATAGAGTAGCTCAGCTGAATGGCGGTACGGCCACTATTTTCAGTAAACATAATGATGATTTTGTCAGAGTAAGCACCAATGTCCAGAAAGAAGGTAAACGTGCTGTTGGTACTGTTCTAGACCCTAACGGACTGGCTATCACACAAATACGAGAAGGTAAGCCCTTTTATGGTGTTGTGGATATTCTAGGGGAACCTTATTTCACCGGCTATGAACCACTGAAAAATGCATTCGATGAAGTCGTCGGCATTGCCTATGTAGGCTACAAGGTCAACATGGAAGAAGTGAATGCAGTTATTGCCTCTGGTCAGTTGCTCGAGCAAGGTTTTATCGCTTTGATAGATGCTAAAGAGCAAATTCGACAACACTCGGCTCATCAGGTTGAGTCTGTTATTGCTGATGCGATAAAAGAGCCGGGAGAAACCTGGCAACTTTATGATAAACCATTCGCACCCTGGGGGTATGAGTTAGTGGTGGCCTATTCGGAAGAAGATATTTCCACATTACTGTGGCAAAAAGCACTGATATATTTCGTGGTTTCATCCGTATTGGGGTTTTCAGTCGTCGGCTTGGTTTATTATCTGTTACAGCGTGTCGTCGTCAGTCGACTGGCTCAAACAACCAACACACTAATGTCAATCACTGAAGGTGAAGGAGATCTGACCCAAAGATTCAACTCCACAAGTGAAGACGAGTTTGGTCATATGGCTAATGGCTTTGATAAGTTGCTTGAGAGGGTGAGAAAAACGATTGTCGCTGTTGAGGATAAATCTAAAGAGCTGGTGAATTCTGCAGAATCATTACATCAAATTGCTCAGAGCTCGGAGCGGATAAACAAGGAACAAGCTGAGGAAACGGAACAGGCAGCCACCGCTGTTAATCAGATGAGTGCTACGGCACAGAGCGTGGCTGAAAGTACCATGTCGGGCGAGCAGGCCTCTAATCAGGTTCAACAACAAGCGTCAGAAGCTGCAAAGTTTTTGAAAGAAATGGCTGACGCGCTTCAAACTCAGGCTGAAGAAATAAAAGCTTCAGAACAGACCCTGTTGTCCTTGAAAAAAGCCAGCTCAGACATCGGTCAGGTATCAGATGTGATTCACAATATCGCTGAGCAGACAAACTTATTGTCGCTGAATGCGGCTATTGAAGCCGCCAGAGCAGGCGAATCAGGTCGTGGTTTTTCAGTCGTGGCCGATGAAGTAAGAACGCTGGCAGGTAAAACACAAAGCTCTACCGGTGAGATTGAAAAACTGATTCAGCGTTTGCACGAGGATGTGGATAAAGTCTCTCAAAGTATGTTGATCCAGATTGAGCATGCTAATCACAATGTTCAGTCAAGTGCGACGGCTATTGCGGCCATAGAAGGTGTTCTTTCTGCTGCAGATAAGATTCATGCTCTTAATACAGATATAGCAAGTGCGGCTGAACAACAGAGTGCTGTTTCTGAAGAGGTCAGCCGAAATGTCACCAGTATCAAGGACAACGCACGTAAAAGTGCTGCTCATTCAGAAGAGGCAGCTAAAGCTAGTCATCAACTTCAGGGACTGGCTGTTTCAATTAAAGAATTGATGTCGCAATATAAAACTTAAAATTTCTGCTGCTTACTCTGGTTAAATTATTCATTAAAAAAGGCTACCCGTGGATAGCCCTTTTTTGCTTATATGACTAAGAAAAATATAAAGCCAATCAGTTTAGTCAGTATCGCCAGCAAATACGCGTTTTTCAATAACGCCATGAACTCCCCAGTTACCGTCAACAACTTGCGTTATACCGAAGTCAGCAGATACCGACATCAGTGAAATGGCTTCATCTTCACTGAGCCCTTTAGCTGTCATCAAAAAGTGACGCATTTTTCTAAAAGCATCACGCATGGCGTTATCAATAGAAGATTTTGAGTAAATTTCACTCTGCGCTTTTTCTCCAAGTGCTTCAAGATAGTTAGGATAACTAAAGCCGTGAACAACCCATTCGGTGTCTGTTTCCAGAAGAGGATAATCCAGACCTGCTAAAACCGTCTCTTGCAGCTCATTTTGTTTATGGAGGATTACTTGAACGACGCCTGTCATTGAGGTTTCAATGGCAGTACCAGCAAGTTCAGAGTCACCTTGTGCAGCATGAGGATCGCCTGCACTGAGTAAAGCACCTTCAACAGCAACTGGGTAGTACATGGTGCCACCTTTACCAATACGCCAGTCATCAATGTTGCCACCAAAGTAACCGGGTGGAATAGAGTCAACATAATCTGTTTCGACCGGAGCTACACCCATTGTTCCAAAATGCAATCTGACTGGGACACGAATATTCTCAAGTACTTTTGTGTTTTTGGTGATTTTGCTGTGATCAACGGGAACACCGGGGTAGTCAATTTTTTCATGGACAACACCATTGGGATCAGTCTGTGGAACCCATTGATAGTTATAGACGGCTTTTGCCCAGTCTTTCTCGCCTGTTGCATCAAGCTCAAAAATAGTGATGACTTCACGCGGTTTGGGGTCTTCGATCATATCGTTGTAGTGATACCCCCACCATGCTGCAGCATTAACGCCATATGTTTTGCCAGCATACTTAGGATTACCAGAAGGGCGTGGGTACATATCCAGAATACGTACTTCAAGGACATCACCAGGTTCTGCACCACAGACATAGACTGGGCCTGTTAAGACATGGACACCAAACCCTTCTCCGGCTCCACGACCATAGATTGACGCATCCATGGGGCCAGCACCTCGCCTGTCCACACCTTTATCATTTTTTTCCCATTTGAAAACGCTCTCAGCGCCAGGATCACCCTTTACCATTCTTTCTGCATCGTCATTAGCATGATGAGTCAGCGTTTCCAGGGTGACAAAATCACCAGAGTGGACAATGGCTTGTGGCGTTTTATTTTTACTAAAGTAGCCCCAATGAACGGTTTTATTGTTAGCCGGAATATAGTGATGTTTCGCTTCAGTTGATTCTGACTCGCAGCTTATTTCAGCAAATGCAGGGCTACCTAGTAGCGTGGCAAAAATAGAACTGGCAATGAAACCAGTATGTTTGAAAGGACTGACTTTGTTCATTAATAACTGCTCCGTATTTTTTAAAAATGAAAAATCATTTTAAAAACAAGCAGATAAGGTGCCATCTTTCGAGATTGAAGAAAAAAGAAGGTTAGTTATTGTTTTTTCTGAATTTTATGTAGATGTAGATGTAGTTCTGCACTATCTTTGCCGGTACTTTGATGGATCATCTTAGAGCAAATGCGCGATATTGATGCGGGTAGATATCTGGTGGCGTGATCGCATGAGCTGGAATTAAGCCTTCTCAAGTACAAAATGATATTTATCATCGACTTCAGATGTGTCTATCAACTGATTACCCGTCATTTTACAAAATGCTGGAATATCTTTATTGGCGCCTTTATCGGTAGCAATTAATAACAGTTTCTGGCCGGATGTCATGTCCGCCAATGCTTTTCGGGCTTTTAATACTGGAAGAGGGCAATTAAGGCCGGATGTATCAATTTCTTTGTGAAATTCTGACATACTAGTTGTCCAATCTATTCTTAAAAATGACGCAATGATAAACGGATTTGTATTCACTGTCTTGCTGGAACCGTGTGCCCACATGATGAGTCTATTTGGCTTATGAGAACACTATATTACATCGTAAGTTTACTTTTTTTTAGCCATCTAAGCACAAGCTGGGCGCTGGATATTGCCCTACCAGAGATGGGGGATAGCGCGGGTGAATTAATCTCTCCCCGAGAAGAACAGGAGATTGGTCAGGCTTTTTTCTGGCGCTTACAACAAAGCACGGACTTGGTCGAAGATCCTGAAGTGAATAGCTACATCCAGTCTTTAGGTTACCGCTTGGCCTCGAATAGTAACGAACCTAATTTGAACTACACCTTTTTTGTCGTGCCCGATGGTACGGTCAATGCCTTTGCCACTCCAGGTGGCTACGTGGGGGTTAACTCCGGATTGATTCTCACAGCCGCCAATGAAGATGAGCTGGCTTCTGTTATGTCGCATGAGATTGCCCACATCACCCAGCGTCACATCTTAAGAAGTTTTGAAAATTCGAAACGTATGACCATACCCCGCACAGCCGCCATGATTGCTGCTGCGCTGTTGGGGGCTGCTGATCCCAAAGCCGGTTCGGCCGCTATCATGGCAGTTCAGGCCGGAAGTATTCAGAGCCAGATTGACTATACCAGAGCGAATGAAGCGGAAGCGGACAATATAGGTATGCAGACATTGGTTCGATCAGGCTTCAATCCTGAAGCGATGCCAAGCTTTTTCGAGAAGTTACAGCAAGCCAGTCGGTTTTATGGGGGCGATGCGGTTCCTGAGTTTTTACGAACTCACCCTGTCACGACTTCGCGTATAGCCGATGCCAGAGGGCGAGCTTCTCAATTAAGTGTAAAGCCACGGTTGTCTGATCATGAGCAGTTTTACCTGATTAAAGAAAAGCTGCGAGTGATGACGGCTCAAGATAGTGGGGAATTGATCAAGTATTATCAACACCAATTGACCAGAGATGAGCTGGTCAATAAAGACCCTGTGAATTATGGTTACGTGCTGGCTTTGATTAAAAATGCACAGTACACAGCGGCTCGCCAGCGTTTGATGCCATTAATTGACAAAGAACCTGATCGCTTAGCCTATCAACTCGCTTTAGCGGATATCGAATTATCTGTGGGCAGAGTAAAAGCAGCACTCGATATTTACGAAGATAATCAGCGATTGTACCCTGATGATCGTGCGCTGACTTTGAATCAGGTCCATGCCCTGTTAAGAACGGCTAGGCCTGCAGAAGCGGCGAAGTTATTACAAACACAAATAGAGCTAGGTGAGGGCGGGCGCCAGATATACAGACTGATGGCGCAAGCGAAAGGGGACATGGGGCAAAAAAGTGAGTCACATGCCTGGCTTGCAGAGTACTATTATGAGTCTGGTTTACTCAAAGCGGCTGCAGACCAGCTGCATCTAGCTGCAGAGGCAGCTGGCAGAAATGAGTATCAACTATCAAAAATTGCTTCAAGGTTGAGAGAAGTTGAGAATGCCATGAGCGAAATGGAAAATTAAACGTGATGGAGAATTCAGACAAAAGCCGACGAGATTTTTTGAAGAGTGCTATCTCAGCCTCGACATTGGCATTGGTGGCGAGTTCAGGTTTATTAGCTCCCAAGCGTGTTTTAGCACATTGGCCTGCGGATGCTTTTACGGCAGACACGGTTGAGGATGCGTTATTAGCATTGCTAGGTCAGGCCCAAGATATTCCTGCAGAGAAAGTCAGCTTTAAAGTCGGCTCGCCTCCAAGTTATGCTGTGAATGGTGCTTCGGTACCTTTTGAAGTGCATTCTTCGCTGGAAGATATTGAACGCATAGCTATTTTAGTTGATAAAAATCCTAATCCACTGGCTATGAGTATTGAATTGACGGCCGATGTGAAACTGCCATTCAAGAGCATGATTAAAGTCGCTGAAGATTCAAAAATAATCGCAGTTATCAGAGCGGATGGTAAGTTATATAAAACCTCACGTGATATTTCAGTGGATATTGGAGGTTGTGCTTAATGGCCATTACTGCTAGAGATCGAATTCGTGCGAAGTTGAAAGATGGTGATACCACTGTTCGTTTATTGCTTGCTCACCCAATGCATACGGGAAGAGCTAAAGATGAAAACGGTGAACTGATTCCCGCGGAGTTTATTCAAGATATTCGCTGTTGGCGAAATGGAAATGAAGTCATGGCTTTAAAATGTGGAACCGCTACTGCACGTAACCCGTATTTTTCTTTTCAGTTAGCTGGCGGAGCCGTGGGTGACAAGATCATGATTCGTTGGGTGGATAACCTTGGCGCCAAAGGCGTAACTGAAACTGAGTTACGATGAGTCTTAAATTAAAAGTTAATCTGTTTTTTACCGCATTATTATTGCTTTCATTACTGGCAAGTACAGGTGTATTGATATCCAATGCACGCCAATCAGTGCAAGTTGAAGTCGAAGATACAATGAATGCTGCAGCACGATTGATCACCTTGACTTTGGCAGATAAGCCCCTCAATCGTGAACATGGTATTAACGAACAAATTCATGAAATGGTCAAAGCGTTAAGCCAAATCAGAAGTTTACATATTCTGATGTTCGACACACAGGGCTTGTTATTTGAAGGTGAGCCTGATGAAACGCTTAAAGTTGAACCACCAGAATGGTTTGTGAAAGTACTGTTTCCTGAAATTACACCATTGTCGAAACGTTTTGGCACTGGGCATATGGTCATTTATGCAGCGCCAATGCAGGAAATCAGTGACCGTTGGATGGATATTCGAGGCATCCTGGCTCTTGGATTAGTCGTTTTTGTGTTTGTCAGTATTTTTCTCTATTGGGGGGTAGACTGGTTTCTACGACCATTGCAGAGATTATTACAGGTACTATCGGCGTTTGAAAAAGGTGATCTGCATCTACGTTTACCTGATTTTAGCTTGGGAGAGATGAATCAGATCAGTCAGACATTCAACCGGATGGGACAAGCGCTTGAATTAAGTATGGCTGAAAATCAACGCTTAGCGATGCTGGTAAGACAATCTGGTGATGCTATTTTGTCTTTAGATCACGCAGGCAATATCACCTTTTGTAATTCCACAGCTGAACGTTTATTCGCAAAGCAAACCCCAGTACTGAAAGGTGAGGCACTTGCCAACTTGGGTTTCGAACAGTCACATCAGCAAATAGCTACCATTCTAGAAAACTGTGAAACCACTGAAAATATGGAAACAACACTGTTGAGACCGGATGGTGAGAAAGTATCACTACTGATGTCAACGGTGCCTTTGTTTGATAAAGAACAGCAGGTGATTGGTCTTATTTGTACGTTGCGTGATATTACCGAACTAAAACAAGCCGAAGCCGCCAGAACGCAACTCAGAGAAACGCGTTTACTGACACAGCATATGGATGAAGTTCAGGAAGCGGAGCGACGCCACTTGGCCAGAGAACTTCATGACGAGTTAGGGCAGTGTCTGACGGCGATTAAGACCGATGCCGTATTAATCAGAAACCGTACTGAGCAGACTGAGCCACGTGTATTTAACAGTGCTCAAGCCATTATTGATACAGCGAGTCATATTTATGATGTGGTGCATAATATGATTACGCGCTTGAGGCCGAGTCCTCTTGATGACTTAGGGTTGGTGCCGACGTTGCAGCAGGCCATCACCAGCTGGCAAGAGCGAGAACCTGGCATTCACTTTGATATTCAAGTTTCTGGGCGTCTGGATAATTTGAATGAAATGATGAATATGACGGTATTCCGTGTGGTGCAGGAAGCTATAACTAATGCGGTCAGACATGCGGACGCCACTAAGATTCATGTGCTGGTTAAAACACAGAAAAGCAGTGATAGCGAATTAGACAATCTTATTATTGAGATTAGAGATGATGGCAAGGGTATGGTCGTCAAAGACTTGCATTCTGATGTCGATTTTGGATTGTTAGGTATGCGTGAACGTGCGCAGAGTCTTGGTGGTGAGTTTCAACTTATCAGTGAGCCAGGTCATGGCGTCAAGATCAGCGTGATTATTCCTCTTAGAACGGACAGATTATTATGAGTCTGGATAAAAAAACAATATTGTTGGTTGATGATCACGAATTGGTCAGAGCGGGTTTCCGCCGTCTTTTAGAAGATGGTGATAAATTTACTGTTATCGCTGAAGCAGGAAGTGGGGAACAAGCCGTTCAAGATTTTAGCAAGTATCATCCGGATGTGGTGGTCATGGATATTTCTATGCCAGGCATCGGTGGTGTGGGGGCTATTGAAAGAATTATTGCAAGAGAGTCCTCTGCAAAAATACTTGTGCTTAGCGTGCATGAAGATAGCGTGTTTACTACCAGAGCCATGCAAGCAGGTGCTTTAGGATTTATACCTAAACGCAGCGCACCCGAAGAAATGTTGAGAGCTGTAGACATGGTTGCTCAAGGAAAAACCTGTATCGCCCCTGAAATTGCTCAGCAGCTTGCCATGCAGAAGTTAACCGGGTCAGAAAATCCGGTGGATGTCTTAAGCCAGCGGGAGTTTGAAGTGTTTCGACTACTGGCTGAGGGGAAAACCGTAAACGACATTGCGGACATCTTAAACTTAAGCCCTAAAACCGTAGGAACACATCATACGAATATTAAACAAAAATTGAATGTATCTAACTCGGCTGAGCTTGCCAGATTAGCGATTCGCTGTGGTTTGGTCGATGCTTAAGCGTTTATTTTGCACAAAGCTGTTATTCAGAAAAATCCTGAGTGTTAACGAGTAAATCTCTCTGCGAATTATTCATTTGTCTGCGTAAACTTATCACCATGGAACTCAACCAATAGTGGCTGAGTGAATGAAGAGGTATTTACTATGTGGACTAAACCAGAATATTCAGACATGCGTTTCGGTTTCGAAGTAACAATGTACATTTGTAACCGCTAAACACCTTTCTCATACAGAGAATATAAAAAAGCCCCGGCAACGGGGCTTTTTTTTGTCCCTTACTTTTGTAAAAGGGAATTTCTCCTATCTCCAAGACATCTCGGCAATACTAGAATGGTTGTTTTTTTCACATAGTCTTGGTGCATGAATCTCAGATACAGACTCAATTTAATCGTCACAGCTGTTCTATTAATTATATTAGTGATTGGCGCCGTGAAGGCAATCCACAATGCTCGTGAAGATGTAAGAGCTGAAGTTGCATCTACTATGGACTTTGCATTACATATGCTCGATGCCGAGTTAAGCCATTTCAGATTCAGGGATAAAGTACTTTCTGATGAGTCCCAGTCACCTTTTATGCTCAGTAAATTAGCCGGAGTTCGGCATCTGAGAATAGAGTTCTACGGGCCAACGAATCAGCTTATTGAAAGTAATGAAGATGAAAACAGCAATGAGCATCAGCCTTATCCAGACTGGTTTGGTCAGGAGATGTATTCCGCGCTTGATGATTTGAAACCTGAAAGACTGCCTGTTTACGTCAATACAAAGAAAATTGGCGAACTGGTTATCAAGCCAAAACCGGACAACGAAATCGCTGAGGCATGGGGGGAAACAAAAACCTTGTTGACCATGATTTCGCTGTTTTTTGTTTTTGTGAATATTCTGGTTTATATGGTGGTGGCTCGTGCGTTGAAGCCCATTGATCAGATTATCGCTGCTCTAACAGATATTGAAACTGGCAATCTGGACAGCCGCTTGCCTATTTTTGAATTACCAGAGATGGCCAGTATTAGTCACAAATTTAATATGATGGCATCTACTCTACAAAGCAGCATTCGTAATAATCACCGTCTAACTCAGCAAATCATCCGTTTGCAGGAAGCAGAGCGGAAAAGTCTCGCTCATGAATTACATGATGAAATTGGTCAGCATCTGACCGCGATTCATGTCGATGCTTCAGTGATCAAGTCAACCAATGAGCTGGAAGCAGCTAAAAAGAGTGCTTCAGCTATAGATGAAGTGGTGGGGTTGATGATGGACATCCTCCGTACCATGCTTCAACGACTCAGGCCAGGCGGCTTGGATGAGCTAGGGTTTATAGCGGCTATGCAAGAACTGGTCGATAGCTGGCGTGAAAGACACCCCAATATTGAAATGGAATATCATTTTGATGGTGAGTTTTCATGCCTGGAAGAAAATGCCCAACTAACACTTTATCGTGTCATACAGGAATGTCTGACTAATATCAGTCGTCACTCCAAAGCCAATCAAGCTTGGATTGTCTTAAAAGAAGAAAAACAAATGATACATTTGACCGTCAGCGATAACGGTAAAGGCTTTGACCCCAAACAACATACTCAACGTTTTGGTCTCGCAGGTATGAAAGAGCGATTAGACAGCGTGGGTGGCACTTTTGAAATTTCATCTAATTTAAATCAAGGCGTCACGATAGATGTGACGGTTCCTAAACAAGGAGATAATGCGTGAGCCAGTTAATTAAAGTTATGCTGACTGATGATCATGCCGTCGTCAGATCAGGTTTATGTCGTTTACTCGAACAAAATGCTGAAATCAAAGTGATTGCGGAAGCGGAAAGTGGAGAGCAAGCGTATCAAACTTATCCGGATAATAAGCCCGATGTTCTTGTTATGGATATGTCGATGCCGGGTATGGGGGGGCTGGAAGCATTACGTCGAATTCTTCATCGTTGGCCAGATGCACGAGTCATTATGTTTTCGATGCATGAAAATGCGACCTATGCCATTCAGTCGTTAACAGCTGGTGCTATGGGGTACGTGGCAAAATCCGGTAATGCTGAAGATCTGGTCAAAGCCGTAAAAGAGGTAGCATCTGGAAAAAGCTTTTTAAGTGCTGATATGGCCCAAAAGGTGGCATTACAGAGTTTAACCGGAGATGATAATCCCACTCAGAGGCTAACTTCCCGAGAGTTTGAGGTCTTTCGACTATTAGCTGAAGGTAAATTAGTCGAAGAAATTGCCGGTCGTCTGAATATTGGTCAGAAAACGGTGGCTAACTATCAAACCAGCTTAAAACAGAAGCTAGATATTCATTCTCCGGTTGAATTGGTGAGATTGGCAATGAAATATGGGGTAATTACCGAGCAATGAGAATTGCTTAAATAATAGTTATTTCATGTGTTTAGGTTTTAATTCCTTGGTGCCTGTTATTTTGTTCCCGTGAAAATCGGGAATATTTGGTAATGATTCTTGGGCATAACGAGCATAAAGTGTGGGAACCATGTCGTTGTTATTCCTCTCGACATGTTCTGTAATCAAAAACTAGGGATTAAAAATGAAGCTGAAAACTTTGTCATTAGCAATGATGACATTGGCAGTGCCAGGCTTGGCTGCTGCTGATGAGTTGCTAGAAATGCAAAAAGATCCAAATAACTGGGTAATGCCAGCAGGTAACTACAACAACCAACGTTACTCTGAATTAACAGAAATCAATAAAGACAATGTCAAAGATGTGACAATGGCATGGTCTTTCTCAACAGGTGTTTTACGTGGTCATGAAGGTAACTCTCTGGTTATCGGCGATACCATGTATGTTCATACTCCATTCCCAAACATTGTTTACGCGTTGGATTTAAATAACGATGGTGCAATGAAATGGAAATTTGAGCCAAAACAAAACTACGATGAAACAGTGCCAGTCATGTGCTGTGACACAGTTAACCGTGGTTTAAGCTATGCAGACGGTAAAATCTTCCTGAACCAAGCAGATACAACACTTGTTGCTTTAAACGCTGAAGATGGCAAAGTGGTTTGGTCTGACAAACGTGATGATGCCAAACGCGGTGCGACCAGCACAGCAGCGGCCCACGTATTTAAAGATAAAGTTATCGTCGGTATCTCAGGTGGTGAGTTTGGTGTACGTGGTTACGTTCAAGCGTATGACTTTGATGGTAACGTGAAATACAAAGCGTATAGCACCGGTCCTGATGATGAAATGTTAGTTGACCCAGAAAAAACCACTTCTATGCTGAAACCCGTGGGCAAAGATTCATCTTTGAAAACCTGGCAAGGTGACCAATGGAAAATTGGTGGTGGTACGACTTGGGGTTGGTATTCATACGATCCTGATTTAAACCTGTTTTACTATGGTAGCGGTAACCCATCAACCTGGAACCCGGTTCAACGTCCTGGTGATAACAAATGGTCAATGTCTCTATGGGGTCGTGACTTAGACACCGGTATGGCCAAATGGGTTTACCAAATGACACCA
>PAJP01000017.1 GCA_002706095.1 Methylophaga sp.
AAACCCCACGTCAACGTGGGCACTATTGGTCACGTTGACCATGGTAAAACTACGCTGACAGCGGCGATCACCAAAGTGTTGGGTGAAATGTCTGGTGGTGAATTCAAAGATTACGCGGATATTGATAACGCACCAGAAGAAAGAGAGCGTGGTATCACTATCTCAACAGCTCACGTCGAATACGAAACAGCAAATCGTCACTACGCTCACGTAGACTGCCCAGGCCATGCTGACTATGTTAAAAACATGATCACCGGCGCGGCACAAATGGACGGCGCGATTCTAGTTGTTAACGCAGCAGACGGCCCTATGCCACAAACACGTGAACATATTCTGTTGTCACGTCAGGTTGGTGTACCTTTCATCATTGTCTACTTAAACAAAGCTGACATGGTCGACGACGAAGAATTGATTGAATTAGTCGAAATGGAAGTCCGTGAACTGTTAGACAGCTATGACTTCCCAGGTGATGACACACCAATCATTGTTGGTTCAGCACTGAAAGCCTTAGAAGGCGATACAAGCGACATCGGTGCACCATCAATCATCCGTTTAGCCGAAGCGATGGATACCTACTTCCCAGAACCAGAGCGTGCCATTGACGGTGCATTCCTGATGCCGATTGAAGACGTATTCTCAATCTCAGGTCGAGGTACAGTTGTTACCGGTCGTGTTGAGCGCGGTATTGTCAAAGTAGGTGACGAATTAGAAATCGTTGGTATTAAAGATACCCAAAAAACCACCTGTACAGGTGTTGAAATGTTCCGCAAGCTGTTAGACCAAGGTCAAGCAGGGGACAACGTAGGTGTCTTGTTACGTGGTACAAAACGTGAAGACGTAGACCGTGGTCAGGTACTGGCACACCCAGGCACCATCAAGCCACACACACGTTTTGAAGCAGAAGTGTATGTACTGTCGAAAGACGAAGGTGGTCGTCACACACCATTCTTTAATGGTTACCGTCCACAGTTCTACTTCCGTACAACAGACGTAACAGGCGCATGTGAATTACCATCAGGTGTAGAAATGGTTATGCCTGGTGATAACGTTAAGATGGACGTAACTTTGATTGCACCGATTGCGATGGAAGAAGGGTTACGTTTTGCTATTCGTGAAGGCGGCCGCACAGTTGGTGCCGGTGTCGTTAGTAAAATCGTCGAATAGTATTAGGATGCCACAATGCTGAGTGTATAGGCACTCAGCAATTTTTGAGAGCATATGATAGGCCAGTAGCTCAATTGGCAGAGCGACGGTCTCCAAAACCGTAGGTTGGGGGTTCGATTCCCTCCTGGCCTGCCATCATATGTTTTCCTCAAAGCGGATATAACGAATAAAAATGGCAGACAATATCAAACTAATTATCGCAGTTGTCTTAATGGCGGCTGCGATTACTTTGTTTTATACCTACGCAGAGTATTCAACATTGTTACGTGTACTCGGTCTCCTGGTCGTTGCTGGCGTATCACTGTTTATCGCCTCTAAAACAACCATCGGCTCAACGGTCTTATCTTATGTAAGAGATACCAATGTTGAAGTTAGAAAAGTTGTATGGCCCACACGTCAAGAAACGCTTCAAACGACTTTAGTTGTTATCTTAATGGTAATGATGGTTGCGTTGATGTTATGGGGCGTTGATTCATTATTAGGTTGGGGCGTTCGCGCTCTAACGCTATAAAACAGGGTTTCAAATGAGTAAACGTTGGTATGTAATTCAAGCTTATTCAGGCTTTGAAGCACAAGTGAAACGGTCTCTTGAAGAGCGTATTAATCGCCTTGAACTGCAAGACAAGTTCGGTGAAATCCTCGTCCCGACTGAAGAAGTCGTTGAGATGAAAGAAGGGCAAAAGCGCAAGAGTGAGCGCAAATTTTTCCCTGGATATGTTCTCGTCAATATGGAAATGGATGATGAAACATGGCATGTGGTCAATGATCTGCCACGAGTGCTCCGTTTTATTGGTGGTACGGGTGACCGTCCGGCTCCAATTAGTGAAGCTGAAGCCAACCAAATTCTGCAACGAGTTCAAGATGGCGCAGAAAGTCCAAGACCTAAAGTCTTGTTTGAACCCGGTGAAGTGGTTCGCGTGACTGATGGTCCTTTCAACGACTTTACAGGTGTTGTTGAAGAAGTGAATTACGAGAAAAGTAAACTGCGTGTTGAGGTGGTTATTTTTGGTCGCTCAACACCTGTCGAATTAGAGTTTAGCCAAGTAGCAAAAGGCTAAATTCAACAAAAACGGTCAACTTCATTACGTTGACTTGATATTTAAGCGGGGAGCTGAAAAGCGTTTGTACCCATAAGGAGAAATCATGGCAAAGAAAATTGAAGCTTATATTAAGCTGCAAGTGCCAGCCGGCGGTGCTAACCCAAGCCCACCAGTTGGTCCAGCGTTAGGTCAGAAAGGCGTGAACATCATGGAGTTCTGTAAAGCCTTCAACGCGCAAACACAAAACATGGAAAATGGTCTACCAATTCCAGTTGTTATCACTGTTTATAATGATAAGAGTTTTACTTTTATCACTAAAACGCCACCTGCTTCAATTCTGCTTAAAAAAGCGGCAGGCCTGAAAAGTGGTAGCAGCCGTCCTAACACTGACAAAGTCGGTACAGTTACTCGTGCGCAACTTGAAGAAATTGCTAACACAAAAATGCCTGATCTGTCAGCTGCTGACTTAGACGCTGCTGTGAGAACAATTGCAGGTACTGCTCGTAGCATGGGCCTGAATACGGAGGGTGTTGAGTAATGGCTGCTTTAGGTAAAAGAACTCGCGCTATTCGTGAGAAATTAAAAGACGGCAAAGTGTTTTCAATTGATGATGCGTTAACTTTTGTGAAAGAAAACGCTTCTGCGAAATTTGTTGAATCAATTGATGTTTCAATCAACTTAGGTGTTGACCCTCGTAAGTCTGACCAGGTTGTTCGTAGCTCAACTGTACTACCCAATGGTACTGGTAAAACTGTTCGTGTTGCTGTTTTTGCACAAGGTGCAAATGCTGATGCGGCAAAAGAAGCCGGTGCAGATGTTGTCGGTTTTGAAGACCTAGCTGAAGATATCAAAAAAGGTAACATGGATTTTGATGTCGTTATCGCTTCTCCTGATGCTATGCGTATCGTCGGTACACTTGGTCAGGTTTTAGGTCCACGTGGTCTGATGCCAAACCCTAAAGTGGGTACTGTGACACCAAATGTTGCTGAAGCTGTTAAAAATGCTAAAGCTGGTCAGGTTCGTTACCGTACAGATAAAGCTGGCATCATTCATTGCCCAATTGGAAATGCAGGCTTTGAAACTGACGCATTACGTCAAAATTTACAAGCGTTGATCGATGATCTTAACAAGCTGAAGCCAAGCTCAGCAAAAGGCGTCTACATCAAACGCATCAGTGTCTCTAGCACAATGGGTGCAGGTGTCACTGTAGATAAATCTTTCTTAGGATAGATTAAAAAATTTGGACCGCTCAGCCTTCGGGCTGAGTCGTCTAAGACCGCAGGTAAGTAATTTTAATTGGCTCTTAGTAAGAGCGAGCCTGCGCAGACGGGTTCAGCTGCAGAATCTCTGACGTTGAATACCGTAAAAGGTGGGAGTGGTTTCACTCTCTTGTTTAGCAACTATTCATTCAGTAATGAATGAACCTAAGGAGGTCTTAGGTGGCTTTAAATCTTGAAGGTAAAAAGGCCGTCGTTGCTGAGGTCGCTGAAGTAGCTGCCAATGCTTATTCTGCTATTGCTGCAGAATATCGAGGGTTGACAGTTTCTGAAATGACCGAGCTACGTGTTGCAGCTCGTAAACAAAATGTTTACTTGCGTGTTGTTCGTAACACATTAGCTCGCCGTGCTGTAGAAGGTACTGATTTCGCCTGCATGCAGGAAGGAATGACAGGTCCTTTGATTCTTGGCTTCTCTATGGAAGATCCAGGTGCAGTAGCACGGGTCATGGGTGATTTTGCGAAAGATAACAAACAACTTGAAGTCAAAATGGTTTCTCTGGGTGGAAAATTATTCCCAGCCAGTGAACTTGATAGACTGGCGAAGATGCCAACCAAAGATCAAGCTATCAGCATGTTCATGGGTACCATCAAAGCGCCTATCGAGAAATTTGTTCGTACTTTGCAAGCACCTACCAGCAAGATGGTTCGTACGTTCGCGGCTGTTCGCGATGCGAAAGACGCAGCTTAATCCTTTACTGGGTTGAGCAAGTAAATAAATTCTGTAAGCTTGAAATAGGAAAATTATCATGGCTGTATCTAAAGACGATATTTTGGAAGCGATTTCCAATATGACAGTTGTTGAGATCGTTGATCTGATCGAAGCAATGGAAGAAAAATTTGGTGTAACTGCTGCTGCTCCTGTAGCTGCTGCCGCTGCTCCTGCTGAAGGTGGCGCTGCTGCTGCCGCTGAACAAACTGAGTTTGACGTTGTTATGACAAGCTTCGGTGACAATAAAGTTTCTGTCATCAAAGTAATTCGTGGCATCACTGGTCTTGGCTTGAAAGAAGCTAAAGACATGGTTGAAGGCGTACCTGCTACAGTTAAAGAAGGTGTTGAAAAAGCTGAAGCTGAAGACGTTGTTAAACAACTTACTGAAGCTGGTGCAGCTGCTGAACTTAAGTAAGCATCATACACATCGTGATGGTCAAATGACTATTACGAAAAAGAAAATGGCTGGTGACTTTGGTCACCGGCCTTTTTCCGTTGCTGGTCAGTGCATATTACTGACCATTAAGAAAACAATCTTTCCTGAAGTCCACAAAAGTGAACTCAGGACGTTCTTCGAGGTGTAATAAATGGCCTATACGTTTACCGAGAAAAAACGGATTCGTAAAGATTTTGGCAAGCGTCCAAGTGTCTTGAAAGTTCCAAACCTTCTAGCTACCCAGGTGAATTCCTATCAGGATTTCCTGCAGATGGGCGTCGTTGCAGATGAGCGCGGAGCAAAAGGCTTACATGCCGCATTTG
This sequence comes from Methylophaga sp., assembly GCA_002706095.1. Classification (GTDB taxonomy): domain Bacteria; phylum Pseudomonadota; class Gammaproteobacteria; order Nitrosococcales; family Methylophagaceae; genus Methylophaga; species Methylophaga marina. The sequence continues at coordinate 4,952 of PAJP01000017.1, forward strand.
AATCTGTGTTCCCTATCAAGAGCCATACAGGCATGGCAGAGCTACAGTATGTCAGCTATCGTTTAGGCACTCCATCATTTGACGTTAAAGAATGTCAACTGCGCGGTGTAACCTATGCCGCACCTTTAAGAGTTAAAATGCGTCTTGTCATCTATGACAAAGATGCCCCTGCAAAGTCAAAAGTCGTCAAAGACATTAAAGAGCAGGAAGTATATATGGGAGAGATCCCGTTAATGACTGAAAAAGGTAACTTCGTCATTAACGGAACTGAGCGTGTCATCGTGTCGCAACTACACCGTTCACCTGGTGTGTTCTTCGACAGTGACCGTGGTAAAACTCACTCTTCCGGCAAGATCTTATTCAATGCACGCGTGATCCCTTACCGTGGTTCATGGCTAGATTTTGAATTTGATCCAAAAGATTCAGTATTTGTTCGTATTGATCGTCGTCGTAAACTCCCTGCAACTGTTCTACTGAGAGCATTGGGTTATAACAACCAAGAAATCCTTGAGATTTTCTTCAGTACAGATAGCTTTGTCCGCAAAGGTGATAACTTCGAAATGAAGCTAGAGCCACAACGTTTACGTGGCCAATCAGTACCGTTTGAAATCGTTGATAATGATGGTGAAGTCATTGTTGAAGCTGAATGCCAAATCACTGGCCGTCACATCCGTCGTATGGAAAAGTCAGGTATTAGTTCGCTGACGGTTCCATCAACTTATCTTGTCGGCAAAGTCATCGCCAAAGACATGATTGATCCAGAAACGGGTGAATTACTGGCTTCTGCTAATGATGAAATCACCGAAGATCTCTTAGAAGCATTTGCACGTTTCGATATCAATGAAATTGAAACCATCTATGCTAATGATCTGGATGATGGTCCGTTCATGTCTGACACAATGCGTTTAGATGAAACACATAGCCCATTAGAGGCAAAAGTTGAAATCTATCGCATGATGCGCCCAGGTGAACCACCAACAGAGGATGCGGCTGAAAACTTATTCACTAGCCTATTCTTTACATTAGATCGTTACGATTTATCTAGCGTCGGTAGAATGAAATTCAACCGTCGTCTGGGTCGTGAAGAAATGGAAGGTGAAGGGACTTTATCTAAAGAAGATATCCTGGATGTCCTGAAAGAATTAATCGCTATCCGTAACGGTAATGGTGTTGTCGATGATATCGATCACTTAGGCAACCGTCGTGTACGTAGTGTTGGTGAAATGGCTGAAAACCAGTTCCGCGTTGGTTTGGTCCGTGTTGAGCGTGCTGTACGCGAACGTTTAAGCATCGCTGAGTCAGAAGGCTTAATGCCACAACAGCTGATAAATGCAAAACCTGTAGCTGCTGCGATTAAAGAGTTCTTTGGTTCAAGTCAGCTTTCCCAGTTCATGGACCAGAACAATCCTTTATCAGAAGTTACACATAAACGTCGTGTTTCTGCGTTAGGCCCAGGTGGTCTGACTCGTGAACGTGCAGGCTTCGAAGTGCGTGACGTACATCCAACGCACTACGGTCGTGTGTGTCCAATCGAAACACCTGAGGGTCCAAACATCGGGTTGATCAACTCGCTGGCGACTTATGCTCGTACCAACGAATATGGCTTTATCGAAACACCATATCGTAAAGTCATCGATGGCAAAGCGACAGATGAAATTGTCTATCTGTCTGCTATCGATGAGGGTGAGTATAAAATTGCTCAGGCAACAATTGCACTGAATGATGATAACTCTATTGCAGAGAACATGGTTCATTGTCGTTATCGTAACGAATCATCACTGACACCATCTGAACAAGTGCAGTTGATGGACGTTTCACCTCGTCAGGTGGTATCGGTAGCAGCATCATTGATTCCATTCCTCGAACATGACGATGCTAACCGTGCTTTGATGGGCTCGAACATGCAGCGTCAAGCCGTGCCTACATTACGTGCTGATAAACCTTTAGTTGGTACAGGTATCGAACGTGTTGTAGCACAAGATTCTGGCGTTATGGTTACAGCCAAACGTGGCGGTGTGGTCGATTCTGTTGATGCCAGCCGTATCGTTATCCGCGTTAATGATGCAGAAACTGAAGGTTCTGAATCTGGTGTCGATATTTATAACCTGATCAAATACGCTCGTTCTAACCAAAGTACATGTATCAATCAGCGTCCAATCGTTAAACCAGGTGATGTGGTTGGTGCAGGTGACGTACTTGCTGATGGTCCATCGACAGATAAAGGTGAATTAGCATTAGGCCAAAACATTCTGGTTGCCTTCATGCCTTGGAATGGTTACAACTTCGAGGATTCGATTCTTGTCTCCGAGCGTGTGGTCGAAGAAGATCGTTTCACCACTATCCACATTCAGGAACTGAACTGTTTAGCCCGTGATACCAAGCTCGGCACAGAAGAAGTGACTAGTGATATTCCTAACGTCAGTGAAAGTGCACTGGCTAAATTGGACGAGTCCGGCATTGTATATGTGGGCGCTGAAGTTAAACCTGGTGATATTCTTGTTGGTAAAGTGACTCCGAAAGGTGAAACACAGTTAACACCAGAAGAAAAACTGCTAAGAGCCATTTTTGGTGAAAAAGCGGCGGATGTTAAAGATTCATCATTACGGGTTCCATCTGGTACCTACGGTACAGTTATTGATGTCCAAGTCTTTACACGCGATGGTGTGGAAAAAGACGAACGTACACGTGAAATTGAGAAAGCAGAACTTGAGAAAGTTTGGGCTGACTTAAAAGATCAGAACCGTATTATGGTTGAAGACGTGTTTGAACGTCTGGAACGTGCTTTAGTAGGCAAAGTTGCTGAAGGTGGTCCAAACCTGAAAGCCGGTACTAAGCTGACTAAAGACTATCTAGCTGGTTTAGAGCATGCTAAATGGTTTGATCTTCGTATGGAGTCAGAAGAACTCAATACGCAACTTGAACAGGCGAATGCCCACCTGAAACAGTATCGTCTGGAAATGGAAGAAGCGTTTGAGCTGAAGAAAGAAAAACTGACTTCAGGTCATGACCTTGCTCCTGGCGTGCAACGCATGGTGAAAGTCTTCTTGGCGGTGAAACGTCGTATCCAGCCTGGTGATAAAATGGCTGGTCGTCATGGTAACAAAGGTGTTATTTCAAATATCGTTCCTGTGGAAGATATGCCATATACCGAAGATGGTCGTCCGGTTGATATCGTACTGAACCCATTGGGTGTACCTTCACGTATGAATATCGGTCAGATTCTGGAAGTTCACCTTGGTTGGGCTGCGCGTGGCTTAGGCTACCGCATTCAAGAAATGTTGGAACAACAGAAGTCTATTGCTGATCTGCGTGGCTTTTTGGATAAGGTCTATAACACTAGCGGTACGAAAGAAGATCTGGATTCATTATCAGATGACGAAGTTATCGAGTTGGCTAAAAACCTTCAAGGTGGTGTGCCAATGGCAACGCCAGTATTCGATGGTGCTGACGAAGATGAAATCAAAAACATGCTTGAATTAGCTGGGCTACCACGTAGCGGCCAAGCAAAATTGATTGATGGCAGAACTGGTGATTTCTTCCACCGTCCAGTCACTATTGGTTATATGCACATGCTGAAACTGAATCACTTGGTTGACGATAAAATGCATGCACGTTCTACTGGTCCATACAGCTTGGTTACACAACAACCTCTGGGTGGTAAAGCGCAGTTTGGTGGTCAGCGTTTCGGTGAGATGGAGGTGTGGGCACTGCAAGCATATGGTGCAGCATACACATTGCAAGAAATGTTAACTGTGAAGTCAGATGATGTGAACGGTCGTACTAAGATTTATAAAAACATCGTTGATGGTGATTATCGAATGGATGCAGGTATGCCTGAGTCATTCAAAGTATTAACCCGTGAGATTCGCTCACTTGGTATTGATGTCGATTTGGTCGATGAATAAGTCATACTGGGTTGTTACAGATAATCAAGATATTAGCCGTTTAACGGCAGCGGAGAATGAAAGATGAAAGACTTGCTTAATTTGTTAAAGCAACAAACTCAGCCAGAAGAATTTGACGCCATTCGCATCGGCCTTGCCTCACCAAAAATGGTGAGGTCATGGTCGTTCGGTGAAGTCAAAAAACCTGAAACCATCAACTATCGTACTTTTAAACCAGAACGTGAAGGTTTGTTCTGCTGCAAAATCTTTGGTCCAGTAAAAGATTACGAATGCTTATGTGGTAAATATAAGCGTTTAAAACACCGTGGTGTCATTTGTGAAAAATGTGGTGTTGAAGTCACTGTAGCTAAAGTACGTCGTGAACGTATGGGTCACATTGAATTAGCAAGCCCAGTAGCACATATCTGGTTCCTGAAATCGCTACCATCACGTATTTCATTATTTCTGGATATGACACTACGTGATATCGAACGCGTGCTTTACTTTGAAGCATTTATCGTTGTTGACCCAGGCATGACTCCTTTGGAGAAGGGCCAGTTGCTGTCTGACGAAACGTTCTTGCAGGCCGTCGAAGAATACGGTGATGAATTTGACGCTCGTATGGGTGCTGAAGCTGTTCAACAGTTACTTCGTAACATCAATGTCGTCAAAGAAATTGAAACAATCCGCGAAGAAATCGATGGTACAAACTCAGAAACGAAAATCAAAAAGCTGAGCAAACGCCTGAAGTTAATGGAAGCTTTCCATGAGTCTGGCAATAAGCCAGAATGGATGGTAATGGAAGTACTGCCTGTACTCCCACCAGATCTTCGTCCTTTAGTACCTCTTGATGGTGGTCGTTTCGCGACATCTGATCTCAATGATCTTTATCGTCGTGTTATCAACCGTAATAACCGTCTTAAACGCTTATTAGATCTGAATGCACCAGATATCATTGTTCGTAATGAAAAACGTATGCTGCAAGAGTCAGTAGACGCATTATTAGATAATGGTCGTCGTGGTCGTGCAATTACTGGTACAAACCGTATGCCATTGAAATCTTTGGCAGACATGATTAAAGGTAAGCAAGGTCGTTTCCGTCAAAACCTGTTAGGTAAACGTGTCGATTACTCTGGTCGTTCAGTTATTGTGGTTGGTCCATACCTGAAGTTACACCAGTGTGGCCTGCCTAAGAAAATGGCTTTAGAACTATTTAAACCATTTATCTACGGCAAATTAGAGCGTGCAGGATTGGCGACAACTATCAAAGCTGCCAAAAAAATGGTTGAGCGTGAAGGACCTGAAGTTTGGGATATTCTGGAAGACGTTATTCGTGAACATCCAGTTATGCTTAACCGTGCACCAACTCTGCATAGATTAGGTATTCAAGCTTTTGAACCACTACTCATTGAAGGTAAAGCCATTCAATTGCACCCACTCGTCTGTAGCGCATTCAATGCTGACTTTGACGGTGACCAAATGGCGGTACACGTACCGTTATCATTAGAAGCACAGTTAGAAGCACGCTCTTTAATGATGGCAACTAATAACATCTTGTCACCAGCTAATGGTGAACCCGTTATTATCCCATCACAAGACGTGGTCCTTGGTCTTTACTACATGACTCGTGACCGTGTGAATGAAAAAGGTGAAGGCAGTGTCTTTGCGGACCTTTCAGAGTTGCGCCGTGCTTACGACAACAGAGTTGTTTCGCTGCATGCGAAAGTAACAGTTCGTCTAGAAGAAACGGATATTACTTTGCCAGAACCTGAGCAAACACGTCGCATTCGTGTAGAAACAACAGTAGGCCGTGCCATTTTATTTAGCATTGTGCCAAAAGGACTGCCATTCTCAGTCGTCGACCGTGCCATGACGAAGAAAGCGATAGGTGATTTAATCAACACTAGCTACCGTCGCCTTGGTCTGAAAGATACCGTTATCTTTGCTGACCAGTTAATGTATCTAGGCTTTACACAAGCCACACAATCTGGCGCATCAGTTGGTGCTGACGATATGGTGATTCCAGTTGAGAAAGCAACCATATTGGCAAAAGCAGAAGCAGAAGTGGAAGAAATCGCTTCACAATACGCGTCTGGTCTGGTCACTGATGGCGAACGTTATAACAAAATTATCGATATCTGGTCGCGTACAAATGACCAAGTTGCGAAAGCAATGATGGATGGTATTGGTAAGGATACAGTAACGGATGCTGAAGGGAATGCTGTTGAGCAAGTATCGATGAACTCTATCTATATGATGGCGGATTCTGGTGCTCGTGGTTCTGCTGCTCAGATTCGTCAGCTTGCTGGTATGCGCGGACTGATGGCTAAACCAGATGGTTCGATCATCGAGACACCGATCACGGCAAACTTCCGTGAAGGTCTGGACGTTTTACAGTACTTTATTTCGACTCACGGTGCTCGTAAAGGTTTGGCCGATACGGCATTGAAAACAGCTAACTCAGGTTACCTGACACGTCGCTTGGTCGATGTTTCTCAAGACTTGGTTGTAGTCGAAGAAGATTGTGGCACAACATTAGGCTTAAACATGTCTCCTATCATTGAAGGTGGTGATGTTGTTGAACCTCTTGGTGAACGTGTGCTTGGTCGTGTCGTTGCACAAGATCTGAAATCATCTGATGGCGAGCGTATTGTACTTTCAGCTGGTGAAATGATTGATGAGGCGGCTGTCAATAAACTCGAAAGTGAAGGTATTGACGAAGTCTTGGTTCGTAGTGCGATTACCTGTGAATCTCGCTATGGTGTTTGCGCAGCTTGTTACGGACGTGACTTGGGCCGTGGTCATAAAATTAACGTTGGTGAAGCAGTGGGTGTTATCGCTGCACAGTCCATCGGCGAGCCTGGCACACAGTTAACAATGCGTACGTTCCACATCGGTGGTGCGGCATCGAGAACGGCTGCAGATAATTCAGTTGCCTTGAAATATAAAGGTAATATCCGTTATCACAACATCAAATATGTACAGAATAGTGCGGGTAAGTTCATCGCCGTATCTCGTTCAGGTGAGTTACACTTAATTGATGAGAACGGTAGGGAGCGCGAACGTTATAAGATTCCTTACGGTGCTGAAATGACGGTGGCGGATAACGATGCTGTTGATGCTGGTCAAGTTGTAGCAAACTGGGATCCACACACTCATCCGGTCGTAACGGAAGTTGCTGGTATCGTTCAACTAAGTGATTTAGTTGAAGGTGTTACAGTTGATAAAACAGTAGACGAAGTGACTGGTTTGACAAGCCTTATTGTTCGTGAGCCAAAGCAGCGTAGTAGTTCAGCAAAAGACATGCGTCCAATGGTTCGCCTGACAGATGCGAACGGTAGTGATGTGTTTATTCCTGGTACTGATATACCAGCGATGTACTTCCTACCTGGTGGTGCGATTGTTCGTGTAAGCGACGGCCAAGAAGTTGAAATCGGTGATATCGTAGCGCGCATCCCTCAAGAAAGTAGTAAGACTCGTGACATCACTGGTGGTCTACCACGTGTTGCCGATTTATTTGAAGCGCGTAAGCCTAAAGACCCTGCATTGATGGCTGAAATCACCGGTACAGTTAGCTTCGGTAAAGAAACGAAAGGTAAGCAACGACTGATTATCACACCAAAAGAGGGTGAGCCATATGAAGAGCTTATTCCGAAATGGCGTCACGTTTCAGTATTTGAAGGTGAGCACATTGAGAAGGGTGAAATGTTAGTTGATGGACCTGAAGATCCGCATGATATCTTGCGTCTTAAAGGTGTTCTCGCTTTAGCTAACTACATGGTAAGTGAAGTACAAGAAGTCTATCGATTACAGGGTGTAAAAATTAACGACAAGCACATTGAAGTGATTGTGCGTCAAATGTTACGCAAAGTAGAAATCGATTCTGTCGGTGATAGTAAATTCTTGAAAGGTGAGCAGGTTGAATATGACCGCGCTTTAGATGCGAACGATGAGTTGCGTGCTAAAGAAAAAGTAGAATGTACGTTCACACCTTTATTACTGGGGATTACTAAAGCGTCACTGGCAACGGAGTCCTTTATTTCAGCGGCTTCGTTCCAAGAGACTACGCGCGTTCTGACAGATGCTGCTGTCACAGGTAAGAGTGATAATCTACGTGGTCTGAAAGAAAACGTTATAGTCGGTCGTCTGATTCCTGCGGGTACTGGCTTGGCGTACCACAAGGAACGTCAACGTCGCCGTCAGGAGGCATTAGGTGAGTCACCGGTGACAAAAACTGCGCTGACTTCAGAAGATAAAGACGAAGAAATCAAAGAGGTTTCATAATAAGTATTGACGTAATTAGTCATACGTTATAAAATTCGTCTTCTTTGTCGGGCACTCTTCGATGGGTGCCCGCTTTTTAATGGATGGTAATGCGAGAATAATAGTATCGCAGGATACCATCGATAGATATTTGTTAAGGTTGTACTAATGGCAACAATTAATCAGTTGGTTCGTAAGCCAAGATTGAAACAAAAGAAAAAGAATAATGTACCGGCTTTGCAAGCATGTCCGCAACGCCGTGGTGTATGTACTCGTGTTTACACAACTACACCAAAAAAACCTAACTCAGCGATGCGTAAAGTTGCTCGTGTTCGTTTGACAAACGGTTTTGAAGTGACGTCTTACATCGGTGGTGAAGGCCATAACCTGCAAGAACATAGTGTTGTTCTTATCCGTGGTGGTCGTGTTAAAGATTTACCTGGTGTTCGTTATCACACAGTTCGTGGCGCCTTAGATACCTCAGGTGTGTCTGCTCGTCGCCAAGGCCGCTCTAAGTATGGCGCTAAGCGTCCGAAGGGCTAAGTACAAAACTTAAGCGTTAAACGTATAAAGTATTAGGAAAGACAAATGCCAAGAAGAAGGGTTGTTGCTAAACGTGAAGTACTGCCTGATCCGAAGTTTCAAAACATCGGTTTAGCCAAGTTCATCAACGTCATCATGAAAGATGGTAAAAAGTCAGTTGCAGAAAAAATTACATATGGCGCACTGGATTCAGTTGCTGAAAGTAAATCTGCAAATGGTCTGGAAGTTTTCCAAAAAGCCATCGAAAACATCAGTCCAATGGTCGAAGTAAAATCTCGCCGTGTTGGTGGTGCAACTTATCAGGTTCCGGTCGAAGTTCGCCCAGAACGCCGCGTGGCTCTTGCGATGCGTTGGTTGGTTGAAGCATCACGTAAACGTGGCGAAAAATCAATGGGTATGCGCTTGGCTGGTGAGATTGCAGATGCTTATGAAAACAAAGGCACTGCAGTTAAGAAAAAAGAAGATACACACCGTATGGCAGAAGCAAACAAGGCATTTTCGCACTTCCGCTTCTAAAATATATTTTCTCGTCACCAGCTTTGTTCTGGTGACGATTTGTTCTTTAACATTGTTGATTTAAGAGTAGCTAATAGTGGCACGAACTACACCTATTAACAGATACCGAAATATAGGCATCATGGCTCATATTGACGCGGGTAAAACCACGACAACTGAGCGCGTGCTGTTCTATACAGGTATTTCGCATAAAATTGGTGAAGTCCACAATGGTGCTGCTGTTATGGACTGGATGGAACAGGAACAGGAGCGTGGTATTACCATTACCTCAGCTGCTACTACCTGTTTTTGGGCCGGTATGGATCAACAATTTGAGCAACATCGAATCAACATTATCGATACCCCAGGTCACGTAGACTTTACGATTGAAGTAGAGAGATCTCTTCGTGTTCTTGATGGCGCGGTAGCCGTATTTTGCGCTGTAGGGGGGGTAGAGCCTCAGTCAGAAACCGTCTGGCGTCAAGCTAACAAATACCATGTACCTCGTCTTGCGTTCATAAATAAAATGGACCGACAGGGTGCTAACTTTCTCCGAGTCATTGACCAGATCAAGAATCGTCTTGGTGCAAAGCCTGTAGCGATGCAGTTACCTATTGGCGCCGAAGACGAATTTGAAGGTGTGGTTGACCTTGTTCAAATGAAAGCCATTTATTGGAACGAGGAAGACTTAGGCGTCACGTACGAGTTACGCGATGTCCCAGAATACATGTCAGCTGAATGCCAGAAGTATCATGAAGCTCTTGTCGAGTCAGCAGCGGAATCAAGTGAAGAATTGATGAACCAGTATCTTGAAGCTGGTGAATTAACGCTTGATGAAATCAAGCAAGGCATCCGTAACCAAACTCTTGCTAATGAAATCGTTCCTGTGTTTTGTGGTTCAGCGTTCAAAAATAAAGGTGTTCAAGCTGTTCTTGATGCTGTGGTCGAATATATGCCTGCACCAAATGACGTACCAGCCATTAAAGGTTTGGTCGACGTCGACAATCAAGAATACGAAACTCGTGAAGCTGACGACTCGCTCCCATTTGCCGCACTTGCATTCAAAATAGCAACAGATTCTTTTGTCGGTACCTTAACTTTTTTCCGTGTCTATTCTGGTGTATTAAAATCTGGTGATGCTGTCTTTAATCCTTTGAAAGGAAAAAAAGAACGTATTGGTCGCCTAGTCCAAATGCATGCTAATAGTCGAGAAGAGATATCAGAAGTTCGCGCTGGTGATATTGCTGCTGCAATCGGTTTGAAAGATACGATAACAGGTGAAACGCTTTGTGATATAGACCATAAAATCACACTGGAAAGAATGGAGTTTCCCGAGCCTGTCATTTCTGTTGCTATTGAACCAAAAACTCAGGCTGACCAAGAAAAAATGAGCATTGCTCTTGGCAAATTAGCTAAAGAAGATCCTTCTTTCAGAGTTTCTACCGATGAAGAGTCAGCTCAGACCATTATCGCAGGTATGGGTGAGCTTCATCTGGATATTATCATCGACCGTCTTAAACGTGAGTTTAGTGTCAGTGCTAATGTCGGTGCTCCACAAGTCGCCTATCGTGAAACAATTCGTAAAACTGTTGATGCAGAAGGTAAATTTGTGCGCCAAAGTGGTGGTAAAGGTCAATATGGTCACGTGTGGATCAAGATCGAACCACAAGAGCAAGGTGCTGGCTATGCCTTTGAAAATGCGGTTGTTGGCGGCACTGTGCCAAAAGAATATATTTCATCTGTAGATAAAGGTATACAAGAGCAGATGAAAAATGGTGTAATAGCCGGCTACCCTGTGGAAGATGTCAAGGTAACCCTGTTTGATGGTTCCTATCATGATGTCGATTCCAGCGAAATGGCTTTTAAAGTTGCAGGCTCAATGGCTTTCCGGAATGGCGCTTTAGAAGCATCTCCGGTTCTGCTAGAACCTGTAATGGATATTGAGGTGGTAACACCCGAAGAATATATGGGCGATGTGATGGGTGATTTGAATCGCCGTCGCGGTATGGTCAGTGGTATGGACGATGCGCCTAGTGGAAAAATTATTAAGGCTGAAGTGCCTCTTGCAGAAATGTTTGGTTACGCAACTGATTTGCGTTCTGCTACACAAGGTCGAGCTACCTACTCTATGGAGTTCGCCAAGTACAGTGAAATACCAAACAATGTTGCAGAAGCGATCATTAACAAAACTAAATAACGTAAGTTAAACGAGGTAGACGAGAATGTCCAAGTCAAAATTTGAACGTACAAAACCCCACGTCAACGTGGGCACTATTGGTCACGTTGACCATGGTAAAACTACGCTGACAGCGGCGATCACCAAAGTGTTGGGTGAAATGTCTGGTGGT
>PAJP01000018.1 GCA_002706095.1 Methylophaga sp.
AGATAAGAGAATTTATGAAGTCTGTCAGGGCACTTCATTTATCAAGTGCTTACTTATTTGAAACGCTATAATTTTTGTGGGGATCGTACAGGGTCAGAGTGTTTGATTTTAAATAAAGAGATTAAATTAATTCGATAGTTATTCAAGCAGGATCGCTCATGACTCGCATACAAAGTGTTATTTTTAATTAAAGAAAGAAGATGGTTGGAATGGAAGCGACAATCAAAACTCTTGCAATAATTTCAATTATCCCTAGCCTGTTATGGCTGTTGATTACTATGCACGTTTTGCACTTTTCTGAATTAAATAGAGAGGCTTTTAAAGGCTTTTTTCAGTTCTGGCCATTCTACGATGAAATGAAAACCAACTATCCTGTTAGTAGTAAATGGGCAAGAACTCTTACTTATACTAGCGTTGTTCTTGCCTTACCTTGGTTTTTATTAAGTATCTATAATCTATGCCAAAAAACATAACAAGGCGCTCAAGAAAACTCCGACCACAAAAAGCGTGAAATCAAGAGGACACTCAACTTGATCTAAGCGCTCCAACGAGCCCGTGAACTGGGCTTTATATATCAAATAGTCAACAATAAGGATGTTGAAATGTTCAAATTTATTAAATCTCTATTTTTCTTTATGTTACTACTGGGTGCAGTAAACAACTTTTTGATATTCATAGGCCAAATTCCGGATGAAAAGGCAGTCACGGGTGATGAGTTACCAGATTCAGCAAAGCTAGCGCTTATCGAATCAGGAATTATTTCTGAAGATGAGAAAATTGAATACTATTATTCTGAAGGTATTTTATCGTTTGTAGATTATGGAAATCTATTCACTGATATTAGGGTTATATCATATGAGGTAGATCAAGAGTCCGACTCGCGCTATGTGTATTACGCACATTATGGTGATATCTCTGATATTAAATTCAACAAGTCAGACAGTCTATTGGATGATTCGGTAATCGAAGTATATGAAAACGGAGATTTAAGTTTTTTTTTAGTAGTATCGAATAAGGGCAATCTCGATGAGGCTTTCTATAAAAAGTTAGTCCAAGTTTGGAAATCTAAAAAAGAAGAATCAAGGTGGCTGCGAACTTGATTTAGGATGATATTGCTGGTGATAAAAGGCGGGTTAACTATTTATTCATAATCAAGCCCAAGCCATGCAGCAGAACATTGACGTACCCAGAAATTGAGGCGTTACAAGGTTTATGAAAAGAGTCATCTCAATATTCATCATGATTTTTATTGGCTCAGTGCAGGCCGAAGATTTTGGAACTTGTGGTTATGTTCCAAAGAAGACTGAGCAATATCATTATCCAGAATGGAAAGTGTTTGATCGCTGTGCTTCATATGACTTTGGGGTGCTGCGAATATCACAAGAGCATAGAAAGAGACTTCATTTTGGAACTGACGACTTGGCTGTATTTTTTACTTCTGGTCAGTATTTCTACGTGAAATCGGATGGTAGATTTCTTCCTGTCATGTTTTATGATAACGGCGCTGACTATTTTCGAGAAGGATTAACTCGCTCCCGGAAAAACGGGAAAATCGAATTCTATGACAAGCATTTTGAGTTGGTACTTTCGACTGGCTATGATTGGGCGTGGCCGTTTCATGACGGTTTGGCTCTTGTCTGTAAGGGTTGTGTTCTGACTCCAATGGAACATGGCCACAAAGCACTCGAAGGTGGCTTATGGGGCTACATAAACAAGAAGGGAGAGGAAGTGGTACCGGTCAAATACAAGTCTTCTGATCTTCCTCGCCAGTAAAATTTTTAAGAAAAATCCTGTTGGTCATTTATTATGTGGATAGGGAGCGCCGTCCAGCCATATATTCAACCTCTTCATTGGTAGGGCTAACAAAAAAGGCGTTTAGCCTGCATACTAATAGAAACGGTATATATCAAAGATGCTGACTGATCCTTAAAAATCAATAAGTAAACTAATCGCTTAATCAAGTATTCATCATTTCACACAATAAGCTAATGCTCATATGAGGTGCGAAAAGTGCGAAATAAAGCAATCACATTAACAGGCTTTTTCTCTCATGATTGATTTGTTCGTGGGATGGCCTGCCGCTACCTACATTAGCTTCGCTATTTGTACCGTTATTATTTTATTTGCTGGTGTGCGTATCACTCGGTTAGCTGATGCCTTGGGAAAACGTACTGGGATAGGATCTGCCTTATTTGGTGCCGTGCTTTTGGGCGGTACCACTTCACTACCGGGCATCATCACGTCAGTGAGCACAGCTTGGCAAGGTTATGCGGATCTTGCTGTCAGTAATGCGGTGGGCGGCATTGCTGCACAAACGACCTTTTTAATATTCGCTGATATGATTTACCGCCGTGCTAACTTGGAGCACGCAGCGGCCTCACTTGAAAATTTAGTTCAATGCACTTTGTTGATTGCTCTGCTGTCGATTGCCTTGGTGGGGCTAACCGGCCCTGAAGTCACTTTGTTTGCCATTCATCCTGTGTCTATCATTTTATTGTTGGCTTACGGTTTTGGTTTACGCCTAATTTCCGATACTCAACATCAACCACTTTGGTTTGCTTCGAACACCAAAGAAACCAAGCCAGAAAGTGAGATATCCATCCCAGAAGGTAAGTTATCTACTTTATGGTGGAAATTTAGTGGCTATGCTGTGGCTATTGCTTTTGCTGGTTATGGCATAGGTGAGACCGGTATTGCCATCGCCAAAATCACAGGGCTTTCCGAGACAGTGGTTGGGACGCTATTCACTTCTGTTGCGACGTCACTACCTGAATTAGTGACGGTTTTGTTTGCTGTGCGGATGGGGGCGCTTACATTAGCTGTTGGCGATATTATTGGCGGAAACAGTTTCGATGTGTTGTTTTTAGCCTTTTCTGACTTTGCTTATCAAGATGGCTCAATCTATCACGCCACAACACAAGACACGGCATTCATTCTGACCATTAATTTATTGATGAGTACGGTTTTGCTGCTAGGTTTATTGCGTAGGAAGCGAAATGGTATTGGCAATATTGGCTTTGAAGGCTTTATGGTGCTAATACTGTATGCATTGGCCGTTGTTGTGGTGACCAGCTAAGCGCATATGAAAAATACTATGCAGTTGAATGATGAGGTGAGTCTATGAAAAGGATGATTGTATTAGCGCTGTTACTGTGTCCGGTCATCTCATTGGCGGCACCAGAGGAAGCCTTAATGTCTATACTTGAAGCCTCACCGGAAAACCTTCAAGCATCATCAGAAACTCAAAATGCATTAGAGACGCTTAAACAACAAGGCATCATCAATAATGAACCTGATATTGTTGCCGATTACAATCATATCTACATCACCAACAAGCCGCTGCCGGTATTGGGTGGGGTGTTGTTGGCTTTAGATCATGAGTATCTTGAAGATTGGATAGGGTGCTGTGTCAATCCTGGCATGGCTTTGGTTCTGCAGGTGCAGAAGGATAGGGATGACACAACTGCGTTAGCGTCGTTTGCTAAGGAAAACCATTGCAAAGTGATACCTTTTGAGCAGTCTTTCATGACAAAGGACTTAAAAGAGGCTGCCTTTGACCATATCAAAAAAGACGATATTTTGGTGATTTCTTGTAAACTAAGTGATAGAAATTATGAGTCTAGGGAGTAGGTTAGAAACCTATCAACTGACTTAGGATTTACTGACTAGCTCCAGACTTTATGGTTCATTGATATAAGGCAACTGCTCTTGTAGTTCCTTTAATTCTTTTCTGTGTTCATATAAATCGTCAAGCTCTGAGTCTAATTGCTTAATCTGTACTAGTAGTTGTTCTAAATATTGTGATTTAGACATCGTGTGACGACCTTCTTTCAGATAGGTGTCCAGATGGTTTTGTAATTCTTCAACGGTATTAATGAATGCCCCATTGTTTTTCTCAGCAGGGTTATGATCATTGACTAACAAGATAATGTCATTCACTGAAACGGGGACATTGATTTTCTTGAATTGACCATCAGCGATTTTTATTGAAGCTGGCTTTTGGTTCTTGGGATCATAGATAACGGGTATGATTTTGTTGATTCTGGCACCATATAATTCTGCGTAGCCTGGTTGTTGTGGATTTTTGCTACCAGTCATGGCCTTTTTAGCAAAGTTGTGAACCTGTTTAATATGCATCGTGGTGTTTTTGTCCGGCCAACTTTCGTTTTTAGCGTCAACAATGACGGCGATATGAATACCCGCCTTTTGCTTTTTGAGATGTTCATCGTACATTCTCCAGAAAGTCTGGTAATCCAGCGGTTTTTTTAGCACGGGGATTGGTAGAAATTGTCCCTCACGTGCCTTTGCTTTAATCTCTTCAGGTTCAACTTCAAATGTCAGTTCTTTTGGTTCAGCTAGCACCTTCGGACCGAAACTGACAACAAAGACCGCTATTAATGAGTACATCACATGGGCTGATTTTTTCATTTAGTTTCCTTTAATTAAGCTTGAGGATACATTCATTTATCCGTTCCTTTTTCACTGAATCTTCTTAATCTGAGTTGTCTAGGTGTGACTGAAGTATTTCAATGGCTTTTGAATAGCGCTTGGAAAGTGAGGCTGCTTTTTCAGGGGGGAGGGATTTAAGTCTTTCAGGATCTGTGTTGTCGAGCAGGTCACACAGTTTGACTTGGATTGCACCTAATGGGCCCGTCTTGGCCAGCAGTTGAATGCGTTGTTTATACGTTAGCCCATCGTCAGCTTGTTTGGTAACAGCCTCGACAATGTGGATTGTCTTGTCCGAATAACCTCGCTCTCGTAGTTCCTGAGAAGTGATGCCACAGTCCTCTATCACATCATGTAGCAGGGCGGCATGACGCACATCTTCATCTGCATCTGGAAACAGTTTTTGTAATCGCATATGTACACGTAGAGGATGTTGTACATAGGGCTGCCCAGCTTTATCTGTTTGTTTGGAATGGAGCTTGATAATCCATGTTTTTATATTATGGATTGACCGCTCAATCTGCCATGATGCCCATTGTTCATCGCTGACATTGTCGTCATTGAAAATATCGTAAACGCCCAAGCTGTACATTTGCTCAGCTAAATTTGCATGCAATTCATCGTCAACATCAGGAAGGGCCTTACCGTCTGTATCTGTAATACAATTAGTGATCAGGAAAAGCTGATCTCTATAGATATCCTCATGCGGAGGAGCCCCCCAGACATGATCCATCATTTCACTTAATGACTGAAGCTTATCAAGCCGCTGTTCTTCCGGGCCAGGGATACGATATAGTAATTCGGTGTTTCGATAATTGTTAGCACAGTATCGAACAATCGCTTTGATTGCCTCCCATTCACGGGTAGACGCATCAATGGTGGCGAACGCATATTCTGTTCGGGTGATGGAAATCATAGCTGTTTTGCAACTGAGTAATCTGTTTTATAAGCTTGAGTCATCTTATTGTTGTTCTTTTTGTTTCATGACTTCCTGGTAGCCTTCCTTCACTTTTTTATCGCCTTGTAAGGCTTTCTCCCAGGCCATTTCTTCAAAAGATTTAGCTTGTTTTCTAAATTGTTTGAAGTCTTCCATGCATTGAGCAGCTTTTGCTAAGCTCGATTTGGAGCCTGAGGGATCACTGTACTGCGAGTGCGCATTTTTTAGAGATGTAAAGGCTTGTTTATACTCAGTTAATGCGGAATTGAAATAAGCTATCGCGTCTTCATTCAAGTTGAGTGCTTCAAAAAATATTGGGTTTGCTGTGTTGGCAAAGAACTGTCTGTAATCTTCACGTCGTTGCAATGCAGTTTGCAGTGGCTTTTCGATTTTTTGAATAGCAACTTTTACTGCTTTCATAAGCGTTTCGACGCCCGTTATCAATGACCGATTAGTATTGTTGTGGTTTTCTTGTTCAAAAGCATATGATCCTTTATTGGCGTCCTTCCAATTTCTATAGGCCAGATCTTTAGTCAGTTTTACTTGGCCTTGATCATCTATATTGAAACCTAATCTGTCAGGGTTGATACGCTCATCAGCAATGCCACCTTGCTTAGGCCTAAATCTAAAATCTATCACCTGTTTGTTATACAAGGCAGCATGAGGAAACTTCGGACATATTTTTTTGATTTCAGGAATGATGGTTTGCTGTAAGTAAGTAGCAGGGTTAGAAGTCAGAACCGACTGTCTGACTGCTTTATTGTCGTACTCAACGACTACTCTGACATAAGGATGGGAGCACCATTGACTGCCTGATGAGTAAAAGGAAGACATGGTGGTGAATCCTTTGCCTTCATGCAAAATGAAGTCATTCAAATCGTTATAGTAACGCTCACTTTTATCCTGTGCGCTCACCTGACCACAACACATTAAAAGAGCTAGCAATACCAAGATAGGTACATCTGATCGATTTTGCTTCATAAAAGAATCCTTTTTTATTTTAGCTAATGGTGTGGTGACAAGATTAAGTCAATGCATTCATTTTAATGGTAAGTGAGAAATGTGCAAATTCATATAAATCATAAGGTTACGGTTTAGTGCATATTTCTGGCTGGCCCGGCACTGACAGTACTGTTAGGTGTAGGCCTGAACCATTATGTTTATCAGTAATGACACTGTAAGCAAAAGTGTTATAGATTGATGGCAAATAGGCTGTTACTTATTTGTAAGATTCAATATGAATGAGGCAGATTGCTCACCTAATCTGCTCGCTCAACTGCCCTCAACACTCAGTTAATCAAATACGTTTAATCTAATGGATATGGAAGGATGACACCATTCTTATGATGTTAACTGCGAATAAATAATAGAGGAATATGTGATGTTGAAACTGTTATTACCGGTCGTGCTTTTTTCTTTAAGTTCGGTGAATACTCATGCTAGCGATATACGAAAAGAAAATCTTGGCAATGTTGAAGGTGTGATGGCTACCGCTCACGGGTATTGGAAAGGTGATCAAATCTTCTTCAGGCACGACGAAAGTTTATACAAAATAATGCTTTCAGCTTATACCAACACCGGGGCCTTTGACGCGGATATGCCATTGCAAGTGAATATGTCAGGGAAAAAAAATACTTTATGCTCTACTTATTTTCTCGACAAGGACTATTCGTATGATGAAATGAAGGCGTTTGCTGAACAGTATTCGAGATCAAAGGTCAGGCTGCTTAATGTCCATCAAGTCTATTTAAACAATAAACGGTTGCACTGTACCTTTACTGATTTTGACGTGCTGGCGACGCGACAGGAACTGGCTGAGCAACGAGAAAAAGAGAAGCAAAAAGTCATTCAGGAAAGAGAGGGCTTTAGCTTTGAAGGTGATTTGGACGTGCAAGTGCCTTATCTTACGCTCAGATTTAAAGGGGTCAACACGCCTCGTGTTCTAGATGGCGAAATAACAACTGAAACACTACATCATTATTGCGGTAATACCATTCCCTACACACAAGCCATGAAAAAAGAGCAATTGCTTGAGATTAGACAGGGCCTGAAACAATCTGGTGGTAAGGCAAAGCTAAATAAGCTAAAAATTTCGAGTGGGAAATGCACGGTGGAAGAGGTTGTTCCTGTAGGCTAGTACGAACACAAAATGACGTTTTTCTGCTACCGCTGTTCTTGTATGGATGCAGTGATAAGCACAAATAGGGATATTATTCGATAACATCTCGGTCGAAAATGTCTTTTGCTGGGTTCAAGCCCGATATAATTAACTGTTAATTTTATTTAAGGATTTACCTCTGTGTTTCGTTCCTTTTTCCCTCAGCCTAAACTGTTCTTTCTATCAGCACTTATCTGGACAGCCATTGTGGTGGCCTTTTGGTATTTATTAGGTGACGATATCGGGCGTTGGTTAGGATTTAATTTGCCGGATGGTGAGACCGAGCCCGTTATCGGCGTCGGTTTTTTTGTGACACCCCAGTTCCTTTGGTTTTACTGTTATTACCTGTTTGTCTCTGCTGTCTTTGCTTTGTTCTGGTTCACTTATTCACCGCATCGCTGGCAGTGGTGGTCAGTTGTCGGTTCCCAGCTGATTCTGTTTACAACTTACTTTTCAGTTCAGGTCATGGTTGCCATTAATGAGTGGCGACGTCCGTTTTTTGATGCCGTGCAAAATGCACTGAGTAAGGAGGGGAGTGTCACCTCAGACCTTTTATATGGACTGATTATAGATTTCGCTTCAATCGCTTTTGTCGCCATTATTGTGCTGGTGATGACAAACTTCTTCGTCAAACATTATGTGTTTCGTTGGCGCACAGCGATGAATAATTATTATGTGTCTCGTTGGGAAGAAGTGAGAAATATCGAAGGTGCTTCGCAACGTATCCAGGAAGACACCATGCGCTTTGCCTCCATTGTTGAGGACTTGGGTGTCAAAATCATTGAATCAGTGATGACATTGTTTGCTTTCTTACCCGTATTATTTGCCTTGTCGAAATATGTCACTGAGTTTCCATTGATTGGTCAAATACCGGCCCCTTTATTTAATGCGGCGCTAGCCTGGTCAATTTTCGGTACTTTGGTAGTGGCTATTGCTGGTGCTAAGTTGCCTGGTCTTTATTTCAAAAACCAGCGTGTGGAGGCGGCCTATCGTAAGGAGCTGGTTTATGGTGAAGACAATGCTGATC
This sequence comes from Methylophaga sp., assembly GCA_002706095.1. Classification (GTDB taxonomy): domain Bacteria; phylum Pseudomonadota; class Gammaproteobacteria; order Nitrosococcales; family Methylophagaceae; genus Methylophaga; species Methylophaga marina. The sequence goes on from PAJP01000018.1 coordinate 8,569, forward strand.
GTGCTCAACCACCGACACTGAGAGAGTTATTCGGTAACGTCAGGAAAAACTATTTCCGTCTTTACTTTCACTATTGCTATTTCGATATTTTCCGCTACAGCTATCTGCAGGCCGATAATATTTTTGTCTATGTGATCTTGATACCAACCATTGCCGCCGGAGCCATCACATTTGGTCTCTTGCAACAAATCCTGACGGCATTCGGGCAGGTCTCAAGCTCATTTCAATACTTAGTCAATTCTTGGGCGACGATCGTTGAGCTGCAATCCATCCATAAACGTCTGGCTGGATTTGAGGCGACATTTGAGGGACGGAAGATGCCAGAATTAGCGTGATTCATTACTGGAGAATGCGGTTAAGAGACGTTTTGCGTTTGATCTGTAACGGTTAACGAGATAGCTCTGATGCCTAGCTTTTGATATGCGATTTTTATATTGAATTTAAACGATAAAATTCATATCCGTTATGAAAAAAGAACGGCATAATATGGCAAACCAAATTCTGGTTCAGGCATTGACTGACAAGTCATGACGCATTTAATCATTGGAATATCAGATGATACGCATTGGGTGGTTGCTTTGCATTTTATACAGTTCGAGCGCATTGGCTGCGGGCGAAGTTGAAATCCCGCTCCTGGCTGAAACCAGTCACCTTCAAACGGCGATAAGTCGCGTCCTTGAATTTGATGAGAATGGCAAAGCGACACTCGGGCAAGATCCATGCAATCGCATTGATTTATCCGATATCAAGGTGGCTACAGAGGATGACAACCTGTCGGTTGACATGGCTGTAGTAGCAACCACCGGAGTCCGAGTATTTGGTTCCTGCCGAGGGTTAACACCATGGCAAGGGCGTCTGGCATTAAAATTGATGCCTCAAGTGACCGAGTCTGGCCTTGCAATAGAGTTTATTCCCACATCGATTGAATTGTCTCGTCCCAATAATAGCCCCGGTATTCTAAGCAAACCTGTACAGGTGATTACGGATGCCTTGGTGCTGCCACGAATGAAAACAGTGAAAATTGATCTGGGTGGGCCGCTTAATGAGTTGGATGGTTTAATAGAACAGTTACTAGGGCCAAATAGCACACAAAGCGTTGAGCAATCCTTGGTGCAACGCACGCATATTTCACGTCTCCAGACAGAAGAAACAGGTTTAAAAGCATGGATCGCTTTTCAGGTTCGAGCATCTGACCCGAGCCTTAAACATTCTGAGTCTGTTTTGAATGCCGATGAAGCCGCACAATGGCAAACGCTTGAAGATGAATTCGATGGCTTCTTGACTACAATTATTTCAGTACTGGCTGAGTCAACCGACTCTCATGTGTTAAGAATGGAATTGCTCGCCATTTTGCTGGATGCAAGGTATGCGATTGCTGAGGCGCTGACAACCGATAACCCCGAGTCTGATCCTGTTCGTGAGTTATTTTTAACCACGTGGGAACGCTTACGCCCACTGATGAGTGAGCTTGAAGGAATGGATACGCCAGGCTTGGAAGTCGATTACAAACTAGCTGCGTTTATTGCTGGTGGTGACGCGCTTCGTGCACTAGATGCACTTGGACCTGAATATGGTCTGGAAATTACTCGGGATGGCCTACGTAGACTTGCTCGCTTGTTACTGGCTGGAACTGCACCACCGCGATTTACGCCATTGCCGTTGGAAGTGGATGAAGATTTTCGTGACCTGTTCGGTTTTGATACTGGAAAGAAGTCTGCAGCCACCACCATAGAAGTGACACAAAGTCTCGTTGAGACGGTGAGTTTATTAGGTAGCTGGTTAATGCCAGTCGCCCATGCTGCAACCATCTCACCTGCTGAAGCCTTAAAAGGCATGGTGCCACAGCGCGACAACCTTGATGATTATCTCGATTTGGTTGCCAGCTTATTGCAAGAACAATCTAAGTCATGGTTGGCGAATAATAAAAAGATGCCTGCCAGACTGACAGAGCGACTCGACCCGCTTGTTCGGGCGACAGCATGGAAAGAGTCCTGTTGGCGTCAGTTTTCTGGTTCGACTAAAAATCCCCAAGTATTGCGTTCGGCAGTGGGGGCGGTGGGTATGATGCAGATCAATGGTCGGGTGTGGCGTAAGGTTTACGATCTCGACCGCCTGGTTGATGAAGTGGACTACAACGTGAATGCCGGTATTGATATTTTGACACACTACATGATTGATTACGCCATCCGCCGTGGCGAGCACGAACAACCCGGTGGTGATGATAATTTGATAAAAGCAAGTTATGCCGCCTACAACGGTGGTCCAAGTCAGTTGGCACGCTACCGAAGTGAAAACACCCCCGCCAGATTACGTTCTATCGATAATACATTCTGGAGTTACTACACCAGCTTCAGTTCGGGCCAACTACCTGATATTTCAAGCTGTTATGTGGTCGGTAACTAACGGCAAGATAACTTCAGGTTTTTCTATACTTTGTCTCAGAAATAATAACTGTCTCTATTAAATAAAATCAGAATAAATAGATTCTATTCTTGAAGGTATGCACTTTTATCTCAGGTGCAGTTGTAAATTGTACTTAAGTACAATAGTGCACAATTAAATCTCCTGATATTTTTATTTTGCCTACCGTTTGGGCAAATATAACATTTAAATAACGGCCAAACTTGATGTGAGTCAGGGACGGAAAGCCTACAGCTGTGCAAAAAATGTATCAGGGCTGGGTTGCACTATCAGGAATGTGTTTACCATGAAAGCAAAGCATCTCTTATCCGGCCTTCTTGCACTGGGCCTCTCTCATGCCGTTTCAGCTGGCACAATCATCGGTGCAAAATCAGTTACATCAAAAACACAGTCTTCTGTGAATAATAATCCTTACACAACGATTAACCAATCTGGACTTCATGCCACATACACAAGCGGCACGACAGATTTTGATTCGTTTACAGCGACAACAAAACACTCATACCTAGCTCATCAGAAAGAATGGTTTTCAAAAAGTGGCAACAAGACAGACACGCTCATCTACGATCTTGGTGCACTTTATTCTGTAGATAAAATTGCAATTTGGAATGAAGAATCGATTGGTACGAAAACCGTCTCCATTTCATATGCCACTGATTCACTTTTTTCAGATGAAGTCTCGTTGGGGACTTTTTCTTTGACAAAAAATCTGCTCAATCAAGACTATCTTGCCGATGTTTTGTCGTTTAACTTTGTTACGGCTCAATTTTTTAAGTTTGATGTAACCGGTAATTCAGTCTTCATGACATCTCTGGGTGAAGTGGCTTTTTCAAATTTAGAAAGTGGAGCGCCTGGCGTTTCTGAAGTACCTATCCCTGCAGCAGCTTTCTTGTTTGGCCCAGCAATATTAGGCATGGTCGGTTTACGTCGTAAGAGTAAACAAGCCTAAGCTATACACAAAAAAGCCCCGCTGAAATCAGCAGGGCTTTTTTCTATTTTCAACGAGATCAGCATTTAGCCATACTAATGCTTACCTTCAGCAAACTCTTCAATAGCTTTGCTACAGAATGCATCCAGGTCATCGGGTTTTCTACTAGTCACAAGACCATTATCGACTACCACTTCTTCATCTAGCCAAGTGCCTCCAGCATTTTGAATATCCGTTTTTAAACTTGGCCAAGAGGTAAGCGTCTTACCTTTAAGAATATCGGCTTCTACCAATGTCCAAGGCGCATGGCATATGGCAGCAACTGGTTTGTGTAGACTGAAAAAATCACGGATAAAATTGACAACATTTGAGTCAGTTCGAAGTGCATCCGGGTTGGCGACACCTCCAGGTAATACCAGTCCATCATAATCACTGGCTGATACCTCAGAGATAGCTTTGTCGACACCAAAAGCATCCGCTTTGTCGAGATGATTGTAGCCCTGAACTTTCCCTGCTTTGAGTGCAATGAGTTCCGAGTCAGCGCCTGCGAGTTTGATTTGCTCCCAAGGCGTAGTCAATTCGATCTGTTCAAAACCATCGGTCACGAGAAACGCAATTTTTTTGCCTTGCAGAGTGGTGGTTGTATTTTGCATAACTTATCCTCCTTATCTAGTTGGGTACTAAATGTGTTTAAAGTTCATGCATAGAATCGAATTTTTCAGATTAAAAATGTGAACGATTTAAAACCAAGTAATTTTCTTGGCGTGTTGACTGACATATTCGATAGAACGATTATTTATCCATGATGTATGGTTATCATGCTTTGTTTGAGTTTTAATTAATCGCGACAGAGCATGGATCTTCAATATGAAGTCAAATTTAAGTATTCAAATCATTTATAAAATTGAGATGATAATGCTGTGTTTCTCTATAACGAAGTGATGAAATAATCAGGTGAAAACTAACTTCAGATATTAGACATAAAATTAAAGTAGGGAAGCAATCAGAATGTTCAAAGAGACCAACACTCGATCAATTATTAAAGGTGTAACTTGGCGCCTTGTGGCAACGACGACGACAGTGATTATCGTTTATGTATTTTTTGGTCGGCTCGATCTGGCTATTGTGGCTGGGTTGCTCGAAAGTGTATTGAAAATTGCACTTTACTGGGGCCATGAACGAGTATGGCACAAAGTCAAATGGGGGAAAAAGCGTATTGAACCATTTAATCTTTGGTTTACAGGTTTACCCGCCTCAGGGAAAACAGTTATCGCAGATGCTGTTTACGCTGAATTAGAAAAAATGCAAATACCCATCGAACGAATAGACTCCAAAGATATTCGTGATCTGATTCCTAACATCGGCTTTTCAAGAGAAGAACGTAACAGACATCTAAGTAGAGTGGGGCACTTAATCAAAACGTTACAAAATAATTCCATCTCCACTGTCGCTTCTTTTATTAGTCCCTATAAAGAATCACGTAAAGCATTAAGAAATATGGTGAAAAATAACATTGTTGTTTATGTGAAAACGGATATTGAAACCTGTAAAAAAAGAGATACAACCGGAAGTTATGAAAGAGCACTTCAAGGTGAGTTGAAAAATTTTACGGGCATCAGTGATGTGTACGAAGAACCGGAACATGCTGAAATTGTGATTGAGACAGAGAAGCTGAGTATAGAAGAATCAGCACAAGTCATTACTAACTATATTAAAAAGCACTATATGAAATAACTTATGCACAAATAAAGCTACAAAAAAAGCCGCTAGAAAAAACTAGCGGCTTTTGTATATCAGAACTATTCGTCACCGATAACTTCACGAATACGTTGAGCGATGTAGCTAACATGGGTTTCCAGAGCAAAATGGCCGGTCTCTAGTAACTCGACCACGGCATTTGGATTATCTCGCTTATAAGCCTCTGCACCGGGTGGGATATAGAAAGGATCGTGTTTACCCCAGATAATCAGTGATGGAATTTGAGTGTCTCGAAAGAACTGCTGAAACTTGGGATAGATTTTCAGGTTATTTTGATAGTCAAGAAACAGGTCTAACTGAATCTCTTTATTGCCTGCACGTTCAAATAAAAATGTATCCAGATAATAAGCTTCCGGTGCTAACAACTCCTCATTTTCTACTCCATGAGCATACTGCCAGCGCGTACCTTCCAGATTAAGAATAGCATCATGAATCACCTGACGATTTTCTGCATTTGGTTCATCCCAATATGCTTGAACAGGTGCCCAGGCATCACCTAGACCTTCCATATAAGCATTACCATTTTGTGAGATAAAGCCGGTTACACGTTCCGGATAAGCTAATGCCAGACGCAGACCAGCAGGGGCACCATAGTCAAATACGTAGATGGCGTATTTATCCAGCTTCAGCGTATCAACAAATTTCACCAATGTGTCGCCCAAGCTATCAAAGTTATAAGTGTAGTGGCGAGTAGCAGGCACCTCAGTAAAGCCAAAGCCAGGTAAATCAGGCGCAATAATATGGAACTTATCAGCTAACAAGGGAATGAGTTCACGGAATTAATGTGATGAACTTGGAAAACCATGTAGCAATAACAGTGTGGGTAATTTGTCATCACCGGCTTCACGGTAAAACAACCTCACACCATCAGTCTCTACAAATTTATAACGAATAGGATGATGTCTGTTTTTAGTCATTCTTCTCTCCTTTATTATGTGACTTCTAAAATGTAACTTTTCAGGTTACATGTGCAGTGCAGTATGTGAGTTTTCATGTAACTAGTAAATCGTGGTTTTAATGGTTACAATATTATGTGAATAAACTGAGTGAGAAGGTATGACCAACGCTAGAAATATAACCAGAAAGCCTATTGTTATTGCTGATCATCCTGTATTGGATATGTTGAATACAGTGGCTATCGTGAATAAACAGCAGGACGATTTTTGGCAAACGGATGAAGATGTTATTTATTGGTTGGAAACTGTAGCGAATATTAAGCTCACTTCACATAAAACGTTTAAGCAAGGCGAGTTACTCAAGACTGCAAGATTATTAAGAGAAGTCATTCGTAAGCTGGTGGTAAAAAAGAAAGGGGATTCGCTAGACAGTATTAAGTCTTTAGAACCTTTTCTTGATGCATCGCTGAGCTGGGTCCGTCTGCAAAAAAATGCGGAAGGGCAATGGCAGCAACACCGTTGTTATAAGCAGGATACGGTCGAACAAGTTTTTGCTCCGATAACAGAAGCAGCCGCTGCACTATTAGCAGAGGTAGATTTTAATCTGGTCAGAGTCTGTGAACACGAGGAGTGCATACTGTGGTTTTTAGATCGCACCAAAACACATAAAAGACGCTGGTGCAGTATGGCGCTTTGTGGCAACAGACATAAAGTGGCTAAATACAGAAAGCAAAAAGTCCAATAAATCTTACAATCATGGCTGGCAGAGTCCACGTAACTCAAATGGTTACAAGAGACTTTTGTCAGTTATTCTCTCCAATATTTCAAAATTCCACTTTTTTCAAAAATCATACTTTTGGCTGATAGTTTTTAATGCCAAATTTCTTTATGCTCCATCTGCTAATGAGTTTGTTAATTAAAGATTGCCAAACATCATGTGAATCAAAGCGGAAATCTTCAGGAGCAATGCCCACATGAGCTGGATTACACAGGTAAATCGGATATGAGAAATGCATAGACACTTTCTACTTTATCCCTATTTACTAGGTTCTTAAGGCGATCGTTACTAGCTCTTCCCGGCCCAACATACAAAATCAATCAGTCTAGTTTTGCCAAATAGAGGGTATGCATGTGACAAAAGAAAGTTATTTTTATCTGTAGTTAATTGATTAATAAAGATAATAAATAAACTGGAAGCCAAAAAATATTGAGTGTGACCTTACCAGCACATGAAGACACCTTATAATTACAAACCACGTTTAAAAATAAATTAAGAAATAAGATGAAATCACCGAACCAAATATTCACAAAATCGCCTCGTAGAAAACTAAAATCACTGACCAAAACTATATTGCCGTTGATATATTTTGGAATGAGCCAGTATGCCATCGCAGACACGCTTTATTGGGATGGAACAGACACCACTAGTGGCAATGGTTCACCCATCGGAGGTTCGGGAAATTGGAATACGTCTACCAACTGGACTAGTGATGCTTCGGGCACAACTAACCAAGCTTGGGGGGATGGTGATAATGCGGTGTTTGGTGGCACAGGCGGTACAGTAACGTTGGATTCCGCTCAGTCTGTTGGAGACATTACATTTTCTACGGATGGCTACAGATTAACTCGTGCTCCGAATACTCCGGTTTCATTTGCTAATGCTGTCAATTCATACACTGTTACCAACGCTGGGGATACTGCGACCATTGAGGCCGTCGTGGGTATGTCTGGCGGTATATCTCCAAACGCATTAACCAAACTTGGCGATGGCAAGCTAATAATGGCGGGGCCTCAAAACTACTCGGGTATTACTACCATTTCAGCGGGAATACTAGAACTACGCGGTTCTACACACCGTGGCAATATCATTAACAACAGCATATATATATCAAATTTGGGGGCAGGTGCCACCTCAAACTATACCGACGTTATGAGTGGTAGTGGCGCTTTGGTTAAAACAGGCAACGGAACTCTAGTTTTAATGAATGCCAACACTTATACCGGCACCACCACCATCAACAATGGCGTCATAAATGCAGCAAACGCATCAGCGCTGGGCAACAGCAGTGCTGTTACAGTAGCAGGTGGGAAACTTAGACTAAGCAGCAATTTAAATATTGGATCCCTTGCTGGCACAGGCAACACAGACCTAAATACCAACACGCTGACGACCGGTGAAGACAACAGTTCAACAATCTACTCAGGCGTGCTATCAGGTACAGGCGGAGTAACAAAAGATGGGACTGGCACGTTCACCTTATCTGGCAACAACACCTACAGCGGCGGCACCACTATTTCTGATGGGACATTACAGGTCGGTAATGGCGGTACATCAGGCTCGCTAGGTAGTGGGGATGTGACCAACAACAGCGCTCTGATCTTTAACCGCTCCGATGATTCGAGTTATGTCGGTGTGATCAGTGGTACCGGTGCTGTGACTCAAAACGGCACCGGCAACTTTAACCTCACCGGAACCAATACCTACACCGGCGCGACTACAGTCAACGCAGGTATCCTGTCAGTGAATGGCTCAATCAGTAATTCCACGACTACCGTGAATAGCGGCGGAACGTTAGGTGGTACAGGTACTGTGGGTGATGTCTTTATCAATGGCGGTACGTTTGCTCCCGGTAATTCCATCGGCACCATCAATGTGTCGGGCAATGTGGATTTTAGTGGTGGCGGTAACTACGATGTAGAAGTGGATGCAGCAGGGAATAGCGATAAAATCGTTGCAACAGGCAGTGCGACGTTAACCGGCGGTGTCGTCAATGTGAAAGCGGCACCAGGTACCTATGCGTATGCCACAGACTATACTATTTTCACCGCCAGCGGCGGACTGGGTGGTACAACCTTTGATAGTGTGAATGCCAATCTGGCCTTTTTAACGCCGACCTTGAGTTATGATGCCAATAATGTGTTTCTTAAGTTGACTCGCAATAGTACTAACTTTAGTGATGTGGCCAGCACGCGTAACCAACGAGCAGTGGCAATGGCTATTGATAATAACACTAGCCAGTTAAGTGATTTAGTAAGTCAGATCACGCCCTTATCCAGTTTAGCTGCAAGACAAGCCTTTGATAGTTTGAGTGGTGTTCAGCACAGCAATAACCAACTGATCACCCGTTCCGTAACTTCACAATTTAATCAATTATTACTCAATCATGGCAGTCAAAGTGGGTCTGGCTCACTGGCCTTTAATAATCAGTTCAACGTTAGTGGGATGAATTCTGGTTCAGCGTCCGGCCTGCCACAACAACGAGGGTGGTGGGCACAGGGCTTTGGCAGCTTTAACGACATTGATGATACCCATAATGCACGCGGTGCTGATTATCAAACCACTGGCTTGGCAATGGGGTTCGATGTCGATTGGAATGATTTTGTGATAGGTGTTGCAGGCAGTTATGCCCGCACGGATGTTGATCCTTATTCAGGTAACAGCAGTATCGACTCATACCAAGCCGCCACTTATGGTAGTTGGCAACAGGATCAGCGTTACGTTAATGCTAGCCTTGGCTTTGGGTTGCATAAAATGGATGCTTCACGCACGGTTACCATGGGCTCTTCGGTCAGTACGGCTAAAGCCGACTACGATAGTTTTGACGTCAATGCCACGATTGAGGCGGGTAAGGACTTTGCACTCAACGCAGACACCGCTTTCACACCATTTGCCGGTGTTTCTTATCTGCACAGCACACGAGATAGTTTTAATGAGAAGGGGGCAGGTGCAGCCAACCTGAGTGTAGATAAAGAAACCGGCGAGAGCTTGTTGACCTCTATTGGTGTGCGTTTAAGCCACGATATCCACATGGCGGATAAACGGATTCTTACCCCTTTTGCCAGTATCGCCTATGTACATGAACATATGGATAATGTTTCAACACTGAATGCTAATTTTAAAAATATATCTGGATCAAACTTTTCTATCGATGGTCCGGAGCTAGATAATAATCGCTTACAGTTAGCTCTCGGGGTTACCGGGCAACTGACGGGAAGCACGTCTTTGAATGTCGGTTACACAGGCGAGTTTGCAGACTCTCATCAGAATAACGCCTTATCAGCCACGTTGGATATTGCCTTCTAATGTTATGTTGACTCAATGCTATTGGAACATCTCCTGACAATGACAGTCCAGAATAGTGAGTTGTTATAACCACAAAAGGAGATGGTATGAAACTTAAAACGGCTTTTCTGACGTCATTGTTACTGACATCAACGGCTTTTGCTGCAGATGATATTACGGTTGATATGACTAACCTGAAAACTGGTGAAAGTGTCGGCACAGTGACTATCAGCAGTCATCCTTACGGAACTGTGTTTACACCCAATTTAAAAAATATACCTACAGGTATTCATGGTTTCCATGTGCACGAGATAGCTTCTTGTGATGCCAAGAAAAAAGACGGTGAGTTAGTCCCTGGCGGTGCTGCAGGTAGTCATTATGATCCATCTAACACTGGCAAGCATGCTGAACCATGGAGTTTTGCAGGTCACAAAGGCGATTTACCGGTTTTATATGCTGATGAAAATGGCAATGCGACATTACCGGTATTATCGCCAAAACTTAAACTAAAAGAATTACATAATCGTTCATTGATGATTCATGAAAACGGTGATAATTACTCCGATAATCCCAAGCCTTTAGGCGGCGGTGGCGCTCGTCTGGTATGTGGTGTTATCCACTAAACATCTAATAGGAACCCGCAATTAAGCGGGTTCTTTTTATCCATATAAAACATAGTTTACCGCTCGATGGTGATGTCGTTTGGTATAACTCTCGTTGTCTCTTTCACTTTTAACATAGCAATTTTACTATGCCACTCAACACCAAGTTGTGAGCAAGTAATGTATGTAGTTGATATAGTAAATAAATAAGACATTAACGAGGTTTTCATGAGTAATCATCAAATCAATATTATGTTGAAATACATGAGAGCCAGTATGTATAGCTTATTCATACTATTATTTTTTCTGGGTAGTTACTTTCTCTATTTGATGGTGCAGTCATTTCATCACTTAAATGACAATGCGATTTCATCATCCCGAACTGTTTCCGACAGTGTTTTTTACAATGAGCGTGAAAGTTTAGGAAAAGTGGTTTATGACTACAGCTTCTGGAATGATGCGGCTGAGGCGCTTTCTGGTGTTGATGATGCATCATATTACGAAGATAACTTTGATAGTGATTATTTATTCAATACCTTTACTATTAACCAAGTCATCATCTATGAACACGACGGCAATCTAAAAGACAGTATCGTAAACGGCGTAAGAGAGGAGCTTAGTAGCTCGGTTTATACTGAGCCTGCTTTTGCACGGATGTTTGATCAAGCCATACAAACCGATTACGAATCGCCTGAGCCTATCACGTCGTATATCAGTATTTCTGGTCAAATTCATGTTATCGCTGCATCAGTCATTGTGGCAGATAAACAAACAGACCAACTCAAAACAGGTGAGCTTTATGGTGTCTTAATGATGACTCGCAAGTTAGATCAGGCTCTCCTGACAAAATGGGATAAACAGTTTCATCTACATGACCTCACTATCCAAGCCACCAATAGCTCATTGAAAAAAAACTATATCGCTAAAGATATTAAAGATATCGATGGGAATGTTATTGGCCATGCTACATGGAAGCCTCACCAGCCAGGAAAGCAGTATATCACTGAGATATTGCCTATTACGGGTGTCATCGTTTTGTGTGTGATTATTATCCTGATTGTATTTTCTACCTTCATGAATAAATACATCAGGCACACCAGGCTGGCTGCCCAGCAGCTTGAAAATAACCGGGATGAGTTACGGAAATTGGCTCATTATGATTCAGTCACTAACTTACCTAATCGGTTGTTAGGTATGGACCGGCTTGAACAGGCGATTCTGGCTTCATCACGCTATGACAGCTACACAGCATTATTGTTTATTGATCTTGATGGGTTTAAAGAGGTTAATGATACACAGGGACATGATGTCGGGGATCAATTGTTATATGAAATCGGTAAACGCTTGTTGTCTTGTGTAAGAGAAGGGATTGATACTGTTTCTCGTTTGGGTGGTGATGAATTTATCGTGACCCTCACACAGTTACAAAGTAAATCAGATGCCATCAATGTGGCTGAGGATATTCTGGCGTTAATTCAGAAAGAGTTATTTATTGGTGATGTGACCCTTGCCATCTCAGCCAGCATTGGTGTGGTTATCAGCCAGGGGAATAGTCTTGATGCCAAACAAATGATTAAAACTGCTGATATCGCGATGTATAAGGCTAAATTGGCTGGAAAAAATCAATTTGTCGTGTTTGAAGAGAATAATCACAGTTGAAACAGTGATAGAGTCTTAATTCAATAAACTAAAAAACACAATTGAAAAGAGGCCTTTTCAGTCACGTTTTAAAGACTGTCTTATTATGTGATAGTCATCATTTTTAATGACTCTGCTGTTCACAGCACCTGCTCATGGGAAAGTAATGACGAATAAAAATAGTGCTCGCGTGGCATTAGTGACTGGTTCAACATCCGGTATAGGCAGAGCGATTGCTCAACGTTTGGCTGATGAAGGTTACACCGTGGCTATACACTCTAAAAATTCAGTTGACGAGGGGAAATTATTCGCCAGTCAGCTAAAGAAAGCCTCTTATTTTCAAGCTGATCTGGCTGACCAGCACCAAACAAAAGGCCTAGTTGAGGCAGTGCTTGCCGAATTCGGTCGTTTAGATATCTTGGTCAATAATGCCGGTATCAATGCCATGATTCCGCATAAAGATCTGAAACAAGCGGATGCCGATATTTGGCGTGATTTATACGAAGTGAATGTTATTGTACCTTGGTGTTAATCGCCGAAGCAGAGTCTGCCTTGAGGGCTTCAGCTTCTGAAGCTTGTCCTAGCTGTATTGTTAATATTAGTTCTCACGCAGGCGTCAGACCAAAAGGGGCGTCGATTCCGTATGCTGCGTCAAAAGCGGCATTAAATCACATGACAAAACTGCTCGCGCTAAATTTATCTCCGGCTATTCGAGTGAATGCTATTGCCCCTGGTTTAGTCGATACACCCATGACAGCGTCTTGGCTGGATGCACAGTCATTATGGAAAGAGAAGTCGCCTATGCAGCGAGGTGCCAGCCCAGAAGATATTGCGCATATAGCGGCTATGATTATTTGCAGCACCTACCTGACCGGCGAAATCGTGTTATGTGATGGTGGTTTGAATCTGACTTAGCTTGTTTTGGATGCAACAAGCACATAAACCAGTATAAAAATGCATCAAACTGAACTGATTCTCAAGCCCGCCAATGCATGATTGAATAGCTAGGTTATCAATTAAGGAGAGATTAAGTGATTGTGATTTATGGTATCAAAGAAAAGCTGAATCCAATCAAGATGTAGCTGTCGGATGTTATCCATTCTTGTATGCAATCGGTACTTGGTTTGCCTGAGGATAAACGAGCACATCGCTTTATTCCGATGGATAAAGAGGATTTCTTTTATCCCGGCGGCAGGAGTGATGACTATACCGTCATCGAAATACATATGATGTCAGGACGGAAACCAGACACGCAGAAACAACTCATCAAGTCTTTATTTTGTGAAATAGAAGGACAACTGGCCATTTCGCCTAATGATATCGAAATTACCATTCATGAGCAGGCGCCTTATCAGTGGGGATTCAGAGGAATGACAGGCGATGAAGCCAAGGATCTGAAGTATAAGCTTAATGTGTAAATGGAACATATCCATATTTAATAAGGTATTACTGTGAAACATAAAATTGCACTGTATGGTGCCGGCAATGTGGGATCGACCACGGCGCAATGGTTGGCTCAGAAAGAATTAGGCGATATTGTTTTATTTGATATCAATGAGAGTCTGGCAGAAGGAAAAGCTTTAGATTTAATGCAAGCAGGGCCTGCAGCGGGGTTTGATTGCTCTATCTTAGGGAGTGATAATCCTGACATTATTGCTGATGCCGATGTTGTTGTGGTGTCAGCAGGTGTGCCCCGTCGCAAAAATCCGCAGACGGGCAAATATCCAGGTCGTGACGAACTCATCAAAATTAATCAAGCTGTCATTGAGCAGGCTTCAGCACATATTAAAAACCTCGCTCCTGACGCTATTGTGATTATGGTGACCAATCCGATTGAAGCGATGTGTCATGTCGTGAAACAGATCACCGGATTTCCTAGTGACCGAATTATTGGACAGGCTGGTGCTTTAGATACCACACGCTACAAAACCTTTATCGCAATGGAATTAGGTGTCAGTGTGAAAGATGTCAATGGCATGGTTATCGGCGGGCATGGGGATGCAATGGTGCCATTACCCACTCACACACGATTTCAGGTATACCCGTTTTAGAATTAATTCATGAAGACCGGCTGGAGCAGATCATTCACAGAACTGCCCATGGTGGAGGTGAGATTGTGAGTTTACTCGGTTATAGCAGTTATTACGCGCCGGCCGCAGCGACAGCATTAACAGTGGAATCAATACTTCGTGATCAGCGAAGATTGATTCCCAGTGCAGTGTTAACCCATGGGGAGTATGGCTATAACGATTTATTTATCGGGCTACCTGCTATCTTAGGTAAAAATGGAGTAGAGTCCATTGTTGAACTCAATTTGGCTGATAAAGAAAAAATGAAACTGCAGCACTCAGTCGAAAGTGTAAAAGACGTGGTTAACCTTTTAGGTTATTGATGCTGGATATTACAAGCGAGTCACTCTAGGCTGATTGAGCATGCTAAATATTGATAGAATCCGCTGTTTTTAATTCGAGACCAAATATGGCTTCCTCTCCCTATGTCACTGCAGAAGGTTATGCTTTGCTTAATCAAGAACTCACGGAACGTTGGGCTCGGCGTCGTGATGTGGTTAAGGCATTGTCTGCCGCAGCAGCAGAAGGGGACCGCTCTGAAAATGCAGAATATATCTATCGTAAAAAAGAATTACGTGAGATCGATCGCCGTATTCGTTACCTGCAAAAAAGGCTGCCTGATTTAAAAGTCGTGGATGAAGCACCGGATAATCAGTCACAGATTTTTTTTGCCGCCTGGGTAACGGTCGAGACAGAGGCCGGTGATGAAAAAGAATATCGCATTGTCGGGCCCGATGAGATTGATGCCTCAAAAGGTTATATCAGTATCGACTCGCCATTAGCTCGTCAGTTATTGGGTAAAACGCTGGATGATGAAGTCGTGATAGAGGTCGCAGGTCAGAAAAAAGTCTACTTTGTCTTGGCTATCCGTTATTCCTAATATCTGCTGTTTTTTTATCTGCATCTAGTATCCGTTATTTCAGGTTTTTGTTTTTTCTTGCATCATTCAATCATTGGCAATATGATACGATATATCATTAATTGTGAGGTTGAGATGAAAGATAATATCGCTATCGCCTGTTCAGGGCTTTGTCTGGTGCACTGCTTAGCGACACCGATAATCATCAGTTTGGCTTTCTTTGGCGCTGCAAGCAGCTCATTTGAATCACCGTGGGTGCATTTATTGTTGTTGATCCCCGTCATCATTTTAGCGCTGTTGAGTTTGCCTTTTTCATACATACAACACGGTAGTTATTTACCCATGATCTTAGTGAGCTTGGGCATTAGCGCCTTAGTTTCAACATTTTTCTTACCAGAACATTATGAGTTTTGGATCACCGTTCCGGCAGCACTTTTCATTATGAGTGGGCACTTCTGGAATCGCCAATTAACTACAAAAAACGTGCAGATGATGGAGCCTAGCAATGGATGAGAAAGCATTAATGGCCATGTCAGAAGATGACTATATGAATGAAGAACAATTAGCTTTCTTTGATGCCAGATTGCTTCAATTACGACAAGAGACACTAGACGAAATTGAAGCGTCAAAGCAAGACATCAACTATGGCAGAGTCAGCGATGTGTCTGATAGAGCCACACTCGAAGAAGAGGCGCAGATAGCATTAAGACTGGCAGACCGTAAACGTCAGCTTATTCCTAAAATTGATAAAGCCCGGCAGCGAATACGTCAAGGAGAGTATGGCTATTGTCTGGAAAGCGGTGATCCTATTGGTATAGAACGCTTACTGATTAGACCCACAGCGGAATACAGCACGGATATTAAGAACATAAATGAAAAAAGAGAACGACGTTATGAAGACAAACGATAATCGACTGCCGGTCACTGTTTTATCGGGTTTTTTAGGGGCAGGTAAAACGACCGTACTCAACCACATTCTGAATAATCGTGAAGGTAGAAAAGTGGCGGTTATTGTGAATGATATGAGTGAAATCAATATTGATGCACAACAGCTTAACAATGAAGTTGATTTCAATCGTGCTGAAGAAAAGCTGGTGGAGATGAGTAACGGCTGCATTTGCTGCACTTTACGTGAAGATTTGTTAATTGAAGTCAAACGTCTGGCAGATGAAGGCCGTTTTGATTATCTCGTGATTGAATCAACTGGTATCTCAGAGCCCTTACCTGTCGCAGAAACATTCACGTTTGCGGATGAAGAGGGTGAGAGTCTTTCTACCATAGCTCGTCTGGATACCATGGTCACGGTGGTTGATGCTATCAACTTTTTGAAAGATTTTCGTGAAGCTGAACTTCTCCAAGATAAAGGTGAACACCTCGGTGAGGAAGACATGCGAAGTGTGGCCGATCTGCTGATTGAGCAGGTGGAGTTTTGTGATGTCATTCTTGTTAGCAAGACTGACTTATGCAAAAAAGAGGATCTGGAAGAGTTGACTTCCATATTGAGAAGTCTGAATACGCAAGCAGACATCATTCCCTTAGAGCAAGGAAAAGTGTCGCTGGACAAAGTCTTGGCTACGCATAAGTTTGATTTTGAGAAAGCCTCACAAGCACCTGGCTGGTTAAAAGAAGCCAGGGGTGAGCACGTGCCTGAAACCGAAGAATATGGCATCAGTAGTTTTTCATATGTCGCACGTAAGCCATTTCATCCTGAGAAGTTTTATGATTTTCTACATCAGGATTGGCCAGACGGTAAGTTAATTCGCTCTAAAGGCTATTTCTGGTTAGCCAGCCGACCACAATTTGCTGGTCATTGGAGTCAGGCTGGTGGTATCGCTCATCATGGTTTCGCGGGCATGTTTTGGAAAGCCGTGCCAGAAGATCGCTGGCCTGAAGATGAAGAGTCTAGAGAAGTCATCATGGAACATTGGCAAGAACCATTTGGTGACATGCGTCAGGAACTAGTTTTTATTGGCCAGAACCTGAATGAGTCACAAGTTAAAGAGCAGCTTGATGCCTGTTTATTAACAGATGAGGAACTGCTCGCAGGCAAAGCTCTATGGCAGACATTAGCTGATCCTTTTCCTTCATGGCAATCACAATGACAGCATTAGCTATCAAAAAAACTGAATCAATTAATCACATCAAGTATGCATCAGATGCTGTTGATTTAGCAGATATTTATGATCAATTCGTGAATCTGATTGTTTGGCAGAGACAACTGAATGCGGCCATAACAGAAGATGTGTCCGCTTTACTCAACACCCACACCAGCTTTGCATTCCGAGCAGTACTTAAACCCTCTGAAGTTCATGAATGGCTGAGAGGCTCTTTAAAGCAGCAGACATACACGGCCTTAGAAAATGATATCGCCTCCATAGCGGAAATCTTTGCAGACTTATTTGATTTGAGTCATGTAGGCTTGCGACTGGAGTTATTGAATAAAACAATGTGTCCACGCTTTCATGTTGATAAATTGATGTGTCGTTTGGTATCCACTTATGCAGGAAATACCACGCAGTGGTTAACTGAAGATAATGTTGACAGAACCAAGCTGGGTGCTGGTGCCAATGGTCAGCCAGATGAAACGTCAGGCATATATATGAATGAAGATGCGATTCAACAGGCTTCTCCTGGTGATGTTTTATTGATGAAAGGTCAGGCATGGCCGAACTCATCATTGCCAGCACTGGTGCATCGATCGCCATCGGCTACGGCATTATCACCTCGCTTACTGCTCGGTATAGACTTTGCCTGAGCTAGGAATACGGCTGATTTTATATGGTGCATTATTGAGTGAATGGGTTAACTGTTAAAATTCCGTTATCATTAGTCGTTCTTTAATGATAATAGTGAGTGATGAGCCTACTCTCCAAAGTGACGATATGGATACAAAAAAAGCAATTAATCAAGCCGAAAAAAGTTGTATTGAGCATGGAGGCAAGCTGACTCCTAAGCGCAAGTTGGTACTGGAGCTTTTACTTGAAAACGCTCAGCCACAGTCAGCCTATGAACTTGCTGATTTGTATCAACGCAAAATGGGTGAAAAAATACCAGCTATGTCAGTGTACAGAATGCTGGAATTTCTTATTGAGCAAGGCTTAGTGCATAAGTTGGCTTCAACGAATAAGTTTTTGGCCTGCTCACATATCACGTGTAATCACAAACACGAAACACCGCAGTTTTTGATTTGTGACAATTGCCAATCCGTGAGTGAAGTGGGTATTGATACCAAGCTGATAGAAGCCTTGGAAAAAAGCATTCAACAGAATCATTTTCAGCTTAATAGCCCACAGTTAGAACTTCACGGCTTGTGTGAAAACTGCCAAACCAAATAAAACCCAGCAAGACTGGGTTTTATTTGGTGTACATAATGATATGATACATCACTATTTTACGATTGATTCTCATTAAAAACTGCCTCGAGGAACCGAATTAGACATGCTAGAAGTCAGTAATTTAAACAAGTTTTATGGAAAAAATCATGCGGTTAATGATTTAAATTTTACTGTCGTTTCAGGTGAAATTCTATGTCTTCTTGGAGCAAATGGCGCAGGAAAAACAACTACAATCAATATGTTACTGGGTTTTATTAAACCTGATTCTGGTAGTGCTGTTTTAGATGGACTGGATATGTATCACCAGCGATCGGCTTGCCGCGAACAGATGATGTATATCCCAGAAAATGTGCATCTCTATCCTAGTTTTACTGCAATAGAAAATATCGCCTATCTTGCTGAACTCGCCAAAATGCGTGTCAGTGATGGTGAGATTAAAGATGTTTTAATCAGAACTGGCATCACAGAACATCAACTTGATCGCAAAGTTGGCAGCTTCTCTAAGGGCATGCGTCAAAAAGTGGCTATTGCCTTTGCTTTACTCAAGCACGCCAAACTGGTGTTGATGGATGAACCTACTTCAGGCCTTGATCCTGTCGCGACACAAGAGTTTATCGATGTGGTTAACACCATTAAAGAACGTGGCACAGCGGTATTGATTGTGACGCATGACTTGCTCTGTGCACATCAGCTATCTGATCACATCGGCATTATGAGTCAGGGGCAGTTAAAACAATTCATAAAAAACGAACAACTGACGTTACCCGATCTAACAGAACACTATTTCAACCAATTTTCAGCTTAAAGGTCTTAATGTGAAAAAAAACCTTATAACCAGCCTTGTCTTATCAGCATTATTTCCTGTCGGAGTCTTGGCTGATGAGAGCTCATCGGCAACAATTTCTCCCATGATTGTGGTTGGGGATGCGCCAGATTATAGCGATACGAATTTAGCAGGATCTGTCGATAGTATTTCACGTGAGGAGTTGGCTCAAAGTCATATCAATAACACGATGGAATTATTCACCAAAGTCCCCGGCGTTTATTTTGCTCGTTATAACCAAGGCATTATTAATACCGATATCGGTATACGTGGATTTGCTGCTGAAGGTTCATCACCACACGCTAAGTTACTGATTGATGGTATCCCTACCAATTTACATAATGGTTACAGTGAAATGGATCAGTTATTTCCTGGAGATATCAGTAATATCACCGTCTTCAAAGGCACCAGTGATCCACGTTATGGTTTGTTGAATGTTGCTGGTAATTACAACATCGAAACACGTTCAGATTTAGGGCGTGAAGTACAAGTTACTGCAGGCAGTTATAACGCGCGTGAAGTACAAGCCTATGCGGGAGAACAAACCGGTAAGTTGAGACATAATTATTTCTTTGGTTACCGTCAATCTGATGGTTATCGTGATAATTTTGAGCTGGATAAATATTCTGTCTCAGGTCGCTGGTTTTATGATTTTTCAGATGATACCTCCTTAGGCTTGATTGTTCGTGCCTCAGACTATGATGCCGATGCCCCAGGCTACTTAACGCAAGAAGAGGCTAGAAAACACCCAACTCGCTCAGCAAGCTATGCCAGACAAGATGGTGGTGATAAAAACACACAATCCTATAGTTTGCACTTTGACCATGCTTTTTCCGATAGTGTGGACTGGTCCTTAAAGTCCTACTTTAATCATTATGAAAGAGAGCGTTGGGTCAGATTTACTGCAGGTAACTCCTTACAAAATCGTTATGATGATCAAGATCATTATGGCGTTATCTCTTCGCTTAATTGGCAGTTAAACCCTGATTGGACATTGAACTGGGGTGTGAATGTAGAGAAACAGAAGGTCATCGAGCAACGATTTGGCACAGTTAATAACGCTCGGCAACGTGATAACTCAAATGTACTCAGAGATTATGAGTTCGATTTTATCAACTATGGTAGTTATTTAGAGCTAGCCAATACACCATTAGATTGGTTTGCCTGGAATGTGGCGATTCGAGCAGACAGATTTACTGGTGATGGTAAATTTGCCGGTACGAAGAGAGATATTTATGATTTTGGCAACATAATGCAGCCAAAATTAAACTTGTTCTTTTACCCATCAGACAGCGTTACCGTATTTGCAAACTATGGCAGAAGTTTCCAAACGCCAACGAGTGCAGCAGCCTATACCGCAGGTGATCGCTCGGAGCGTGATGTTTCGTTGAATGATGGCTGGGAAGTGGGCACTAAGTGGTTGGCACTCGATAGTCTGGAATTACGTTTATCGTATTGGCAGCAGAAAGCCAGTGATGAATATGTCACCATTGACAATACCTCACAAAATGTTGGTGAAACCATGCGAAAAGGTCTGGACTTTGGCTTTAATTGGGGAGTAACTGACCTCGTCACGCTTTGGGGTAATTTTACTACTGCGGATTCTGAGATTCGTACAGAAGGTGAGAATAAGGGGAATGAATTACGTAGTATTCCTTCTTACACTGCCTCAATGGGAGTGAGTTATCAAGTGACCCCAGCCGTTACTTGGCGAGTGCATTATGATGCTCAGGCTAGTGCTTATGTAAATGAAGCCAATGATGGGGGCAAGTACGGTAAGTTTAACCTGGTTAATACCAGTGTTGACTACGACGCTGGCTGGGGAACGATTAATCTGCAAGTGAATAATTTGTTCAACGAATATTATGAATATGTCTATGATAATTCTCAGAATGGTTCAGACATTATTTATTCTCCTGGTGACGGTATCAATGCCTCTGTTTCTGTCCTGTATCGCTTTTAATGGGTGTGGACATGCTTTTTACGATAGCGCGTCACGAATTAGTGGAGCAATGGCGTCATAAAACGCTGAAAATTTTATTACCCCTGATGCTTATGTTGACTGTGCTAGTGGCTTTTAGCCACTGGCAACAGCAGCAAGATTTTATTGCCGTACAAAAACAGTGGCAGGAAACCAATGATGCCAAGTGGGAAGCTCAGCCGGACCGTCACCCGCACCGAGCTGCACATTATGGTGCCATGGTGTTTCGTGTTATCTCACCATTAAGTTTCATTGATGCTGGTGTAAACCCATTTGTGGGTAATATGTTGTTTTTAGAAGCACATCGACAAAACAGCAGTCAGTTTAAGCAATATTTAAGTAGCCATAGCTATATGCAGTTGGGTTATTTATCCGGCGCAACACTGATATTGGTCGTCTGGCCTTTAGTGCTGATTGCGTTAGCTTATAAAAGTATCAGTGGTGAGCGTCAGCAGGGCACATTACGACAGGTAATTGCGCTTGGCGTCAGTTTTCGTCAACTGATTGTCGGCAAAGCATTAGCGTTCTTATTTATTTCACTACTTTTTCTGGCACTGGTCTTTTCTGTGGCCGCATTGTTTTTGGTGCTGGGCGAGGCAAGTGGCGATGTTTATGCACGCTTTTCCATGTTATTTGCACTGTATTTTCTGTATTGCATGATATGGATCGGTCTGATTTTATTGGTATCGACCTTAGCACAAGGGAATAATCAGAGCCTATCCTCATCTCTATTACTGTGGCTGGTGATGGTAGTGGTGTTACCAAAGCTGGCTTATGCGGTAGCAGAGTGGCGTTATCCTTTACCGGATAAAGCAGTGTTTGATATTCAAACAACACAAGCTGTTGCCAAAGTCGGGGACTCTCACGATCCTGATGATCCGTATTTCAATGATTTCCGAGAGAAAACACTACAAGTGTATGGCGTTGATCGTGTTGAAGACTTGCCTGTGAATTGGAAGGGATTGTTGATGCAGGAAGGTGAGAGAATAACCAGTGAAGTCTTTGAGCAGCAATATGAGCAGCTTTTAGCTCAGATAGCCAAACAAAATGCCTGGGTTTCTGGTTTGTCCCTAATATCGCCTTACCTGGTAACGAGTCGACTATCCAACCAACTCAGTGGTACCAGTTATGAGCATATCAGAGAGTTCGAACAAGCAGCTGAAGCCTACCGTTATCAATTAATTCAGTCTTTGAATGATATCCATATCCATGAAGTCGATCTGGCTAAGGACCGTGAGACACGTATATCTCAGTCACATTGGTCTGAACTGGCCAAGTTTGATTATCAAGCGACGAAGTTAAAACAAGAATGGCCAACCATGGCCGCTTCTGTTGCCGTTATTATGGTTTGGTTCCTGTGTTTGTTGGCGGCCATTACTCTTACCAGACCGAAGGTGAGTCTATGAATCTGTTTGCTATTGAAATGAAACTGTTTTGGGCGAACAGGCTAAATAAATGGTTGCTGTTGACCTATCTTGTTGCAGGCGTTGTTGCCATTAGTCTAAGTCAGGTCACCTATGAGCGTGAATTAGAGCATTATCAGTTGGCTGAAACTTTTTATCAGAATGAGATTGAGCACTATCAAGAGCAGTTTGATAAACAACAATTACAGCTTGGCTATATGGGCTATTACTTATTTCATCCTGTTGCTCAGCTACCGCAGGCATGGTCAGCCTTGTTTCGGGGGGAACGTGATGAGTCTGCCAATCATTTACGTGTCAGATTGTTAGGTCTACAGAGTCAGGTGAATGCTAACGCGCTTGGCAATACTGACGCTCAGCGTTTTGGTCAATTTGATTTATCCTTTTTATGGTTATACCTGATGCCACTATTGATTGGTGCAATGACTATTAATCTATTGGCCGATGAAAAAAGTAGCGGTCGCTGGCCAATGTTAGTGGCTCAGGTATCGAAGGGTACACAGTTAATTTTCAGAAAGATGGCTGTACCCGCTTTGATGGTATTGACCGTCAATATGACTTTATTGGTGTTAGCCACATGGATGACATCGGTCACAATAGATAGCAGTTGGTTGGCAGTCTTACTACAAGTTGTTTTGTATCAACTGTGTTGGTGGCTGATTTGTGGCTGGATTGTATTTTTGAATAAAGAAGCCAGTTTCAATTATCTGTCACTCATTAGTATTTGGCTGGTGTTTACATTTATTGTGCCGGGCGTGGCTTATCTCTATCAAATTCAACAACAAGAAGCTGGGAAAGATGCAGCGATCGTGTTTGAGCAGCGTCAATATATGAATGATAGCTGGGATAAAGATAAGAAAGCTGACTTTGAGGCTTATCTCGCGAAGTTTCCACAATGGACGCCTACCGCCCCGTTGGGTGATGAATTTGACTGGCGTTGGTATTACGGCCAGCAGCAGATGAGTGATGTCGTGGTTAGTGATCTAGTCGAAAAACGTTACCAGAGTCAGTTAGCCAGTCACCAGCAAGGCCAGGCTTTTTCATGGTTTTCCCCAGTAATGACAATGCAATACAGTTTTAATCGCTTGGCGAATAGCGATATGTTGGCGAATGTTGATTTCAATCAGCAAGTTGCAGAGTATCAACAGTCATTACGTGATTTCTTCTGGTCATTTTATTTCTTCGATACCGCTTTTGAAAAAACAGATTTTGCTGATATCCCCAGTTTTAATTACCAGCCTGATAATGCTGCATTTATCTGGCAGGGCTCTTTGAAACTGTTGTTACTGAGTTTGGTGTTTGGGGTGTTACTGTGGCGCAAGGTAAGCGCTTTTCATGAACGCTGACACCGTGCAGCCAATTCCGACAAATATCATCACCGGTTTTTTGGGAGTAGGGAAAACAACGGCGATTATGTCCTTACTCAAGAAAAAGCCAGAAACTGAGAGGTGGGCCGTTCTGGTGAATGAGTTTGGCGAGGTGGGGCTGGATAAAGCGTTGCTATCGTCAGATTCTTCCGAATCTGATGGCTTAATCATCAAAGAAGTACCGGGCGGATGCATGTGCTGCACGGCAGGCTTACCTGTCACCGTAGCGTTAAATCAGATCCTACGGGAAGTGCAGCCAGATAGGTTATTGATTGAACCTAGTGGCCTCGGTCATCCTAAAGAAGTATTGGATATCCTCACAAGCAGGCAATATCGAGACTGGATTGATTTAGCGGCGACCATTACCTTAGTCGATGCTCGTCATTTTAGTGATGAGCGTTACATCACTCATGAGATATTTTTGCAGCAATTAGAAGTGGCCGATCTGATTGTCGTGAATAAGTATGATGATCAGCAACAAGCAGACTTAGTATCGATGCAGAATTTTCTCCATCAGTTCGAGTCTCATAGCACACCTACGCATCATACAGAGTGGGGCGAGCTATCACTCTCATTTCTGGATAGGCCTTCTTCATTCAAACGTGCTGTTTGGCAAAAGGTGCCTGAGCCCAGACAGGACCAGAAAAGTAGTCAAAAACAGGCTGAAAGTGGCCTTGATGTTTATGAACATCAAGACGATGGTTGGCAAAGCCTTGGTTTTCGTTTCGATAATACGTATCAATTTGATGAGTCGGCTTTATTACAGTTATGCCGTGAATCGGAAGTTGAACGACTCAAAGCGGTTGTCAGTACCGAGATGGGCACACTTTTTATCAATCAGGTTGACACCGAACTTAATTTTAGCCAGAACCCCGTGCCAGTGAAGGAAAGCCTGATCGAATTTATTAGTACGACACCATTGTCACCAGTGGCCGTCCAAGCTGCTTTATCAGACTGTGTTATCAAGCGTCAGTGAGGTTTTATGTATTCTTGTATCAAAAACGCCCGTGCCTTTGACCCTGTTCAGAATTGGAATGGCGAGATTCGTGATATCTGGTTCAAAGAGGACAGAATTTGTGACACACCAGACTTAGATCAACAGCAGAAAGCCAGCATCTATGATGTGAAGGGTGACATTGTGATGGCCGGTGGCATTGATATACACAGTCATATTGCTGGAGGTAACGTCAACACCGCTCGATTATTGCTGCCAGAGCAGCATCGTAATCATTTGATGCGACAAGCTGTCACCCCCTTCTCTAATGCGCGCTGGTCTTCGTTCGAAACTGGTTATAAATACACTGAAATGGGCTATAGCATGGTTGTTGAACCAGCGATGTTGCCTGTTAATGCACCACAAGTGCATGCCGAATTTGCTGATATTCCTATTATTGATACGGCGGCTTTGGCCATCCTCGGTAGTGATGATTTATTGGTGAATTTAATCCGTGCTGGTGCGGGCCAGTCACAAATTAATGATTATGTGGCCTGGACGCTTCATAAAACAAAAGCCCTAGGCTTAAAAGTGATTAACGCTGGTGGATCACAAGCATTTAAAGAGGGTGCAGAAACCTTTGATTTAGATGATGTTTTAAGTGATTACGGCATTTCGTCACGTCAGTTATTACAAACCTTGCAGACAGCTGCTGTACAGACTGGCGTACCTCATCCCGTTCATGTTCATTGTAATAACTTGGGAACGCCGGGCAATATCCAGACGATTGTCGATACGATGGAAGCGGCGCAGGGATTGCCAATGCATTTAGCGCATGTGCAGTTTTATGGCTATGGCAATGAAGGTAAGTTTGGTTTTTCTTCCGCTGCAGCTCAGTTGATGGCAGCATTTAATCGTTATCCGAATATTACGATGGATGTCGGGCAGGTGCTATTTGGTCAAACGGTGACCTTATCAGGTGACGTCATGGCACAGTTTGCTCGTCGTGGCGATGCCAGTCCCAATAAATGGCACGTCTGGCATGCAGAGAATGAGGGCAGTGGTGGTATCGTGCCTTATCAATACAAACAAACCAGCTTTGTGAATGGCTTGCAGTGGGCGATTGGCCTGGAGATATTTTTACTATCAGAAGATCCTTGGCGATTATTTTTTACTACTGATCATCCAAATGGTGCGCCATTTACCCGTTATCCAGACTTATTACATTTATTAATGAGTTATGAGTATCGCATGGCTTGTTTGGAAAATCTGCATCCTGAAATTACTGAAATGACCTTATTAAAAGATCTGAAAAAAGAATTCAGTTTGTATGAGATAGCGATTATGACCCGAGCGGCGCCTGCCCGTTTACTTGGGCAGAATGACAGAGGGACGTTACAATCAGGGTCAAGAGCTGACATTGCTGTTTATCGTGAACAAGACGACAAATCGATTATGTTCCGCCATGCTGAAAAAGTATTTAAAAATGGTGAGCTTGTACTGAATGATGGTCGTGTAACACAACGCACTAATGGCAGTACTGTCACCGCTTCTGTTGGTTTTAATCAGGAAATTGAACAGACGGTGCAAGATTATTTTGATCGTTTTTACACGATGAAACTCAGTCATTACGGTATCACTGATGCCTTTATGGAAGAGCAGCACAGAGATTATTTAGCGACTCAGTTATCAGGCCAATATTCAGTCTAAGCTGAATAAAAAGGGCATGGTGTGATGCCATGCCCTTTGATTTTTGTCTTTAGAAGTCTAAACGCAAGCCAGCAAATACCGTTCTTGGTGCACCGACAGAGATGCGGTAATCACCACCAGAAGCGGTGTAATACTCTTCATCGGTGATATTCTTCACACCTAAATCCACTCTGAGCGTTGAATTGCCAATAGCTGGGAAGTAATACCAAATCCCTGCATCAACCAATGTGTAGTCGCCCAAGTCGAAGCTGTGCTCACTATCACCATAGCGATTACCCACATGAGTAATACCACCCCCCATGCCAAAACCACTCAGAGGATGATCGGCTCCCTGGAACTCATAACTCGTCCATAGATTGGCGGTATGCTCTGGTACATTTCTAGGGCGGTTACCATTGGTGTCAGTGTCTTCACTGACGATCTCAGCATCCAGTAAGCCAAGTGATGCCCGGATATTCCAGCCACGGACGGGGCTACCAGCAAGGCTTAATTCGACACCATTGGTCTCAATGCCTCCGGTTAATTCGGCTTCACCATTGACACTTTCATAGACATTGTCTTGTTTTATATCAAAATATGCCATCGTCAGTAGTAGTCTGTCATCAAACGTTGACCATTTCACTCCGGCTTCATATTGGCGGCCTTGCTGTGGTGACAACTCAGTTTGTTGCTGTTGACCGGTATAAATATTTTGCGCCATGAACGTATCAGCATAAGAGGTATATAAAGAGACTTCTGGAATAACATTCCAGACAATTCCGGCACTTTTGGTGAATTTGCTATCACGGGGGGTATCCGCTGTGATGACGGCACCGGAACTGAGTATGCGACGTTCAAAGTCTGCCGAATAAAATTCTTCGCGTAAGCCTAGGGTGATGGTGATGTCATCAGATGGTTTCATATCAAGTTGAGCAAAGGGGCCATATGACTTCATATTCACATCACGATCATCTCGACTTGCTGTCGTAATATCATTGATTAAGCTATAACTGTTTGGATTGGTGACGGTGCCACCAGTTTGATCGCTACCGACAAAGTTGATCCATTCCTCATCCTGTTCGTGATATTCAACACCAGTCACCAGTGTCATTGGCAAAACTAAGTCAAACTCGCCACGAGCTTGTAAGCGAGCAAATAAGGTATTCAATTCACGATCTTCATTACCCTGAACACGGCGAGTTATCGTTCCATCCGTTGCTGCACCTCTGACTTCAACATGGGTGTCATCGGCCTTTTCACTGTTATAAAACAGTTTGGATTCGATATTCCAGCCGCTTTGTTTGATAGGAAAAACGGTATCAATTTCTATGAGATTGGATTCCACTTCATTAAAGCTGAAGCCGGCATCATAACTGGTATCACTTGACACATCCGCAATGGTTCGTTTGCCATTGGCCAGCGGAACCGTAATAACGCCACGGTCAAATGATCGTTTTTCTTTGCTGTATTCATAATTTACATTGATATATTGGCCTTGATCACCAAACCAGGAAAGCGAGGTGGATAAAAATCGTCTGTCGATATCTGAGTTGTCACGAAAAGTCTCACTGTCTTCCCATGAACCGGTGACGCGGTATGCCAGGTTATCGCTGTTAGCAATTGCCCCTGTAGAGTCAAACACTGCACGGCGCTGACCATGCTCATCAAAGCTGGTAGAAAGATGATGTTCATTCTCTAACTGGGGTTTTTTAGTGATAATGTTAACGAGGCCACCGGGCATCATTTGGCCGATATCAGCGACTGGGCCCTTGATAATTTGAATATTATCGACTGTAGCAGGATCAATACGACGGCCTGTTTTTAGTCGAACACCATTACGATAAATATCAGCAGGCCGTCTGAAGCCTCTAATCAGATAGTCTTCTCGTGTGCCACCATAACCATCGGAGTTGACCACATTAGGTGCCAGCTTATAGACATCTTCCATTTCACGTGCTTGTGAATCCAAAAGTAATTGTTCTGGAATAATATCGACACTGCGAGCCACTTCGGTGATATCTTTAGCTGTGCGAACTCCTGTTTTTACTTCACGACTGTCATAACGAAATTGTGGTGTGCCCATGACCATTAAGGCATCTAACTCCACTGATTGAGAATGATTCTCTAGCGTGACATTTTGTTGTTGCTTTGGCGACGGGATTTTTTGTAAATAATAGCTATTATCGGCAGATTTGATATACGTTAATCCCGTGCCGGCCAGAATCATTTCTAAGCCTTGTTCTGTATTGAAATCACCAGATAAGCCTGAGCTATATTTTCCAGTCGTCAGGGTGGCATCTGCTGAGAGTAAAATGCCTGAACGGCTGGCAAACTGGGTTAATACAGTGGCTAAATTTCCTTGTTGAATTTCATAATGCTGTTGGATATTGTTGGCATAAACGGTAAGGGGCTGATAGAGCAAACTACTACTCAGTACAATAGAACTTAATAATAGTTGGCGAGTTTTACGCCGTTTGTTCAATAGTGCTTTAGTTCTTTGTTGATTTCTCATTTTTTCCTCATCTGCTTTAGTGTCTTTACTAGCTATGCCGGATAGCAGAAGGAAAAGGGAAGTAAATCGTAAAAAGTTAATGTCTTTTATCGATACGCCATACTTTTTTGTTGACCTGCCAGATATGAACGGGCAGAGACGTTTCAACCGCTGTTAATACTCTAGGTATATTGTCGACGGGATAACTGCCCATGAGTCGGAAGCTACTGAGTTCGTCTGGACAGATAATCACCGGCTCTTGATAACGATTTATTTCAGCAATAAATTCACATAAAGGCATGTCATTGGCTAGTAAAATGCCTTTGGTCCAAGCTTCCTTGATTGGATCCACAGGTAATGTATCTTTGAGTATGGTTTGTTGATTAAATAGGGTTTGTTTGCCTGCGGGCGTAATGGTCGATGTCGTTTGATGGTTGGGCTCTGTTTTTACAGCACCTTCAAAGACACTCAAAGTGGTTTTTTGATTGTCATATTGCACGTTAAAGCGCGTTCCCAATGCAGTGAGCCGACCATCTTCTGTATCAACCACCAGGGGCCGGTGTTGGTAGGCCGTATCGGGGCCACTACTAATGAATACTTCACCTTGCAGCAAATTGATTTGACGTAAATCAACACTGAACTGTGTTTCCACTTTACTATTGGTGTTAAGCCAAAGTTGAGTGCCATCGGCAAGTGTAATCTGACGTGTTTCCCCAATGGCTGTTGCGTACTGTGTTTTATCGCTTGTTACAGGATAAAGTGTAAAAACAGACAGCGTGATCAATGAGACGATGACAAGAATAGCGATACTAAAAATAGACGTTGTTCTAGAGGTTCCTGACTTGGCAGTTGTCCGCCTTAGAACGTAATGAGATGTGGATGAGTTTGCTGCCTGATTAAAACCGGTCTGAATCGCTTCTATCTGTTCCCAAGCAAGTTGATGGGCAGGATCGAGGGATAACCAATCACGCCAGTTTTGTTGTTCTTCGGCACTGACATTTTCACCCTGTAAAATCGCAAACCACTGAGAGGCTTGCTGTAATACCTTATCTTCAAGCAAGAGCTGACTTTCTGGGCGCATTTTACGGTTTGGCGCTTTTAAGGCGTAAGCACTGGAACATGGCCTCTGCCATATAGGTTTTGATTGTTCGTTCAGACACGGCCAGTTTTTCAGCGATTTGTCGGTAAGTGCAACCTTCTAACTGAGACAAAATAAAAGTATCGCGGACTGGCTTTTTCATACTATCCAGTAAGGCGATTAATTCCAGTAATGTATCTATTGTAATGGCCCGATGTTCTTCTGACGGACTGAACTCTTCCGGATATAAAGCCAGTGCTTCAAGATAAGTTTGTTCGACTCGCTGTCGGCGCCAGTAATCATTCAGCAGACCATGTGCGATGGTAGTTAAATATGCACGAGGTTGTTTCAAATCTGTCATTTTCTCAGGTTTGAGAATCAACCTGACAAAAGTGGATTGCACTAAATCAAGAGCCAGATCATCACATTGCAGCTTGTTTTTTAACCAACGATGTAACCAGCTTTTATGTTCTGTGTATAAAGCGGTGACATCCTTATCTTGTTGATAGGTGAGATTGCTCAAAATTAGCCTTAATGTAAATGTGAATTATTATCATTATTTAATAAGGCGCGATGACTGTCAAACAGGAAATGTTTTCATGCGTTTTAGTGTTTTGTGGATACTGCAGGTGAAATTCGATATACAGCGCCAGCATCAGTACTAATGATTAAAGCGCCATCGGGTGCTTCAATGACGTTACGAACTCTGCTGGAGAGCGTGTCTAATAAACGTTGCTCGTCAACGGCTTCGTTGTTCTCATTAAGGCTGACAATATTTAAATGTTGTAAACTGAGTGCGCCTGAAATAAGTTTACCTTGCCATTCAGGAAACAACGTGCCCTGATATTGAATAAGGCTACTTGGGGCGATAGATGGAAAATAGGTTTTCACTGGTTGTTCCATACCATCCTGATGTGTGCCATGACCGACGGAAAGCGGGGCCCAGTATTCTTTGCCGTAAGAAATTTCTGGCCATCCGTAGTTTTTACCGGCTTCGATTAAATTGATCTCATCACCACCGCGTGGTCCATGTTCAATTTCCCACAGTTGTTGAGTTTGTTGGTTATAAAACAAACCTTGAGGGTTACGGTGACCATAGCTCCAAATTTCAGGCAGAGCCTTGTCTTGATTAATAAATGGATTATCGGATGCTGCAGTGCCATCCATATTCAGTCGTAAAATGCTGCCGGCATGAGTCATTAAATTTTGCCCGTTTGGACGCTCACCACGATCACCCACAGACAGGAAAATATGACCTTGGCCATCAAAAGTAATACGACCACCATAATGGACGTCGTTACCTGTACGAGATTGAGTCACCAATAATTCTTGCCAGTCGATCAGCTTGTTATTATCCAATTTAGCTCTGGCAAGTGTAGTTGCTCCCTCACCATCAATGTCTTTGGCATAACTGAAATAAATCCAGCCTGTTTTATCGTAGTCTGGCGCGTGTTTAACATCAAACAGACCGCCCTGACCCTCTACCAAAATATCCTCAGGTAAGCCTTGGATTTCCGTTTTTTGGTGTGTCTCAAAATCGTATTGAAATAACTGACCCTCGCGACTGGTAATAAGTAGGGTTTTGTTATTCAGATAATCCATTCCCCAACCAAGAGAAATATCTGTTGTTAACTTTTCGATGGTCAGGTCTTTATCCCGAGTGATATCTGCAGCAATAAACTGGCTACTGAAAACAAGGGCAAACGCGGAGAGTGTCTTGGCGAGTTTCACGGTCATTTCCTTATTAATGGACTATGAACTACATGAGAGCATTGAACAGCCGGGTTTGTTCCTGGCCCAGTCAGGGCGTTTAGCAGCGTACTGTTCATATTGAGGTTGCTCATCATAGGGATGGCGCATCACATCTAATAGTTCGTTTATGAGACTGGGATCGCCTTGCTCAGCCTTATCAATGGCCAGCTGTGACAAATAATTACGCAACACATATTTCGGGTTGATCGCATTCATTTTGCTCTGTCGCTTGTCATCGCTGATACCGTCTTCATCAACACGGCTGAGATAAGTTCGTAGCCACTGTGCGATATCTTTTTTATCTGCTTGAGTCAGTACATCAGGAGAGTAAAAAGACACCATGATGGGCGAAAGAATCTCATCATCTGTTTTGTCTTTATCTTCGATGCGGACATCAGCTAAATGCCGATAGAATAGGGTCATATCGGTTTCGGTGAGCTGCATGATACGATTCAGTTCCTGATGTAACTCTTCATCAGCTGCGTTAAACGCAGCTAAGCCCAATTTATCTGCCCGCATTTGTTGCCATTTATCCGTGTAGAGCGTGACATAGTCGTTGAGAATGTTTCTCAAGGCTTCAGCATCCTCTATTAAAGGATAGATAGCGTTGGCCATTTGTAATAGGTTCCACTGAGCAATTTGTGGCTGAGCACCAAAGCGATAACGTTTGCCGGTAGCATCAGTGGTGTTTGGGGTCCAGTTAGGATCGTAGTCATCAATCCAACCATATGGACCATAGTCAATGGTGAGACCAAGAACAGAGGTATTATCGGTATTAAACACACCATGCACAAAACCGACTCGCATCCAGTCCACCACCATATCGGCTGTACGTTCACACACTTCTTGGAACCAGTCTAAATAGGTTTGCTTACCTGGTGCAGCTAAGTGAGGGAAAAAAGACTCAATGGTGTAATCAACCAATGTTTTTAATGTTTTAATATCGCCTTGGGCACTGAAGATTTCGTAACTGCCGAGACGTAGAAACGATGGGGCAACCCGGCACACAACGGCACCGGGTTCGCTTTGTGGACGTCCATCGTAAAACATATCCCGAATGACTTCGTCACCAGTCGTTATCAGACTTAATGCACGAGTGGTCGGCACGCCAAGATGGTACATGGTTTCACTACATAAAAACTCTCGCACCGAAGAACGTAACACAGCAAGACCATCAGCAGAGCGTGAGTAAGGGGTTTCACCAGAGCCTTTAAGTTGTAAGCTCCAACGTTGACCCGACTCACCGATGATTTCACCAAGATTGATAGCTCGACCATCACCCAGTTGACCAGCCCAATTACCAAATTGGTGACCACCATAACACTGGGCATGAGGCTGCATGCCTCTGAGTTTCAGATTGCCTACAAAGACGTTTGTAAATAACCCACTTTGACAATCCTCATCAGTCAAGCCAAGTTCCTGAGCCATCTCAGTTGAATAAGCCAGCAGCGTAGGGGATGTGGCTGTCCTTGGTGTGACATAGGAATAACAGGCACCTAACACTTGTCGCCGGAAATTTTTTGTTTCTGGATCGGCGGGTAAACGCTGAACAAATTGATTATCAAACTGCCAGTTCAGCAGACCATTAGTAAAGTTGGTTTCAGTTGTCTGTGTCATGACACCATTACATCAAAATTAACCGATACAGAAAACCTGTTAAAAATATTGTTAATAGGTGTTTACCTAATTCAGTTGTGGATTAAATTCTACAGCCGGATTCCAGATACGTTGCCACACCCAACGTACGCTATCCCGTCGATGACTTTGGCTTGGAAATCGTTCTGGTGTAACCGGTATAAACCGTTGCTCTTTTTTTTCTGCAATTTGAAAGCGGAAAAAATAACTTGGCTCCATACCCATACGTAGATCGGAAGCAATTACATGATTATCTTGCAACTCAAGCTTGAATAAACCACGAGTGAACCAGTTTATGCGTTTATAGCTTGGATAATGATCTACCTTATCGATGAGTTCGGCACCACGTGGGTATGTCTTTAAAATGATGGGCTGATTCCCTTCTAATAAAGAATGAAACCCTTCGTAGTAATGAGCATCATTGACGGCAACCACTCGCCACAAAAGCGTGTTAAACGCCGTCGCTGAAACTTGCATGTGGTCAATCTCGATACCTTGTTCTTTGAAAGCCGTTTCAGCTTCGTGTTCCACCCACTGCTGAGCAAATACTCCCCACGTCAGATATAAGCAACTAAAGCCAAAGGCATAATGCATCAGTTTTTGACTAAATGTTTTATCAGGGGAGAGTAACACCGCCAAAATACCTGTTAGTAGGGGGATAGAATAGGCTGGATCGATAATAAACACGCTGCCGCCAGAGACCGGGCTTGGCATGAGCGGCCAGAATAACTGTGTGCCATAGACGGTGAGGCCATCAAGAGCGGAATGAGTTGTCAAAGCTAACCAGGTAAGGAGAAACCATGTAAGGTAGCTAAACGTTTTATTCCGGTCGAAACGATGGAATAACATGGCTAGTAAAGGGGCAATAGCTGTCTGTACAAACCAGGAATGTGTCCAGCTACGGTGTAAAGTCATGGACGCTAAATCGGTTTCATGAGGAATGAAAATATCTAAATCAGGTAATACAGCTATCGCTGCTCCCCATAACACCGCTTTTCGTGGGGCTTTTTTACCCGCGACCATATATCCTACGGCGCCACCGAGTAAAGCTTGTGTTACTGTATCCATCTGATTTCTTTAACCTTAAAGTAAATGAGTCAATGACTGTGTGATTTGATGCATAATCAAGTGTTGCGGGAAGAAATTCCCTACGCTACATTCAACTGCTTTAAATGATATCTCTAACCGCTGAATTCAAGACCCTGAGCTCAACATGAAAAAAAACGCCCCCTTAAGACCAGTCTCTCAAGCAGAAATTCAACCCATTGTGAATGCATTAAACGCTGGTCAGCTAGCCACAGCAGAATCCATGTCGAAGAAATTGTTAAAGCAGTATCCCAATGCGTTTGTTTTACATAACCTCTATGGCAATGCGCTTGCGGGACAAAGTAAAACTAAAGAGGCTGTCGACGCTTTTCGCAAAGCGATAAAAATTGATCCAAGTATTGCTGAGATGCATTTTAATGTGGCAGCGCTGCTGACCAATATGAATCGTCATGAAGAAGCCATTCAAAGTTATAAAAAAGCCGTTAGTATCAAACCTGGTTTGGTCGACGCTTATTATAATATGGGCATTGCTCATCAAGCCTTAAAACAATATCCCCAAGCAAGTCAGAATTATCAAAAAGCCATCGATCTGGAACCAGGCTTTTATGAAGCCATAGTGAACTTGGGGGTTGTTTTACAAGAGCAGGGCATGTTGGTTGAAGCTATCGACACATACAAGCGGGCACTGGCCATTCATTCGGATGCTCAGATTTACTTCAACCTAGGCACAGCCTACAAAAACCAAGGCAAATTAGGTGAAGCCATTACTGCGTATAACAAAGCATTAGAACTCAACCCGAATTATGCAGATGTGCATCGTAGTGTGGGTGAAGTGTTACGCGATCAAGGCCGCTATGAAGAATCCGTTGCTGCCTATAAACGGGCTTTAGAACTCAATCCTGATTTACCGATGGCAAACTATAGTTTGGCGGTTTACCTTTATGATAGTGGTGATTTGCAGGGTGCCTTGGAACATTTTCAACGCTCACAATATGCTGACTGGCAGGAGCGTTCTTTATACTGTCTATATAAAACAGGGCAGTTTGAGGAGTTTAAAAACGGCCTTGATGCATTAAAACGCAGTAAAGATAACTCGCCATTTTTAGCCACGCTGGCTGGTCATTATGCTGAAAACTTTGGCACCGAGAATGATTACAACTTCTGTAAAAATCCACTGGACTTTGTGTTTCATACTGAAATACCTGAGATAAAAAACAATACTGTGTTTTTAAATCAGCTTTTACAAGATATTCATACCTGCGATGTGGATGAAAAGTCGCAGGGAAGACTCTACAACGGTGTGCAATCTTCTGGGAATTTATTTAAACGCCCTGAAGCCTCCTTCCGACAACTGGCTGAATATGTCGCTCAGGCAGTGGAACGGTATCGTCAAACATTTGCAGGTGAAAACTGCCAGTTTGTGAAAGGGTTCCCTAAAACTACCGAGTTCGCCAGCTCCTGGTATGTGAAAATGAAAAGTGGCGGTCACCTGACTTCCCATATTCATGAGGAAGGTTGGGTCAGTGGTTCGCTATATTTGTCATTACCAAAAAATAAGCAGCACGAACATGAAGGTAGTATTGAGCTAAGCACGCATGGTGACGATTACCCAAAAAAACACGACAACTTTCCCACAAAGACTATTGCTCCAGAAGTAGGTGACTTGGTGATGTTTCCCTCATCCTGCTTCCATCGCACCATTCCATTCAGCTCAGATGAGGAACGTATTTGTATTGCGTTTGATTTGAAGCCAATGTGAATTGAATAAATAAAGCCAAAAGGATATTGCACAATGCAAAACCAATCTTTATCGCCCAGCAGAATTCTTGAAGGTCTGCTGTTTTTATTATTTGTTATTTCGCCGTTTTACATTACATCGAGTATTGGTGGTACGGGTTTTGATTTACCGTTTAATATTTCGGTTTGGTTTGCTGCAACATTGGTTATTGGTTATATGCTCTGGCATATCGCCAGTAGTGACACGATTACTCTACCCAAAAATTACCTTTATCTATTGATGTTGCCAGCCGGCATTTTATTATCGGCTGTCATAGCGGGTGTGGTTGAGCCTGTGACTTGGTTATTCAGAATTTTATACATCCTTGCAGGCGTTATTTTTCTGTTTGGTTTGTTTCAGTTCAAAAGCTTGTCTATTGAGCGTGTGCTGTTTTTTATTGTTCTATCGGGTTTGTTCATTTCTCTGTATGGGATAGTTCAAATGCACCCCTTGCAAGCTAGTGACGAAAACTCGATAACAAGTACCAAAACTTTATTGCCTACGACGATTTTCCAGCAGGTGAATGTTACAGCTAGCTATCTAGCTACAACATTATTAATTGCTATTTATCTACTGTTTATATCACTAGAAAATACAAAAAAAACAATCCAAGCATTTCTCTATGTATCTATGACATTGAGTACCTATGTCTTAGTATCATCGGGCTCTAGACTTGGGTTACTTTCTTTAGCATTGGGGCTGATTTTCCTCACTATAGGATTGGCAAAAACACTAAGGAAAAATAAAACAAAACTCCTTGGCGTGATTGTCTTGTTGTCAGTGGGCTCAGTAACATCATATGTATTGTTTTCTGGTCCGTCTGGCTTGAATAAAACTGTTGATAAGACATATGGCTTAGTTAAGGCAAACAACTCAGAAGCTAGGGTGGTTATCTATGGTGCTGCTCTGGATTCCATTCAATCATCACCTGTTTTTGGGCATGGTATCGGGAGTTATAAAAGTGAGTGGTTAAATCATTCAGCTGAGTTGTATCCAAAGTATCCAAATGTTGAGCATATGCCATACACGCTTGGCCACCCACACAATGAAATTCTGATGTGGGCGATTGAGGGGGGGGCGATAGCCGTTATTGGTATTCTGATAGCGTTAGTTTCAACACTATGGTCTGTAGCAAGGTTTTATGGGTTAACAAGTTTCGCCTATTTTTCATTGTTGTTACCCATATCTACGCATAACATGCTTGAACTGCCATTTTATATTTCATCATTACACTGGTTCGTGTGGTTATTTCTTATTTTTGTTGCACTAAAAGCCATATCTACTGATAAAAGTAATCAACTTAGTCAGAAGGCAAAGCATTCTATCCGGGGTATTACATTTGTATTTGGCCTTACTTCATTAATATTTTTATTACAAACAGCCTCGGCACAAAAAGATATCACTGATTATGTCTATGGTCGCTCAACTGATAAGCCACTTCAGCAGGCATTGATAAATCCTTATTTTCAAGCTGATGCCAGAGCGATGGCGAACCGTAGCGTGCTCTACTATGCAATTAAAAATGACGATAAACAGAAAATCACCCAACTACTCAATCAGTTTCAACAGGAATTAGATATTAATCCTGACTTAAAACTATTTGAAGATGTCATTAACGGCTTTGAGGCGTTAGAGGCTAAACAACAAAGTTGTTTAGTTGCTGAACGTGCATTAAAGATTTATCCATGGAATGGTGGCTTAAAGAAATATTTAGCAACCTGCTCAAGAAAGTGACATAAAG
The DNA here is from genome assembly GCA_002706095.1 of Methylophaga sp. Classification (GTDB taxonomy): domain Bacteria; phylum Pseudomonadota; class Gammaproteobacteria; order Nitrosococcales; family Methylophagaceae; genus Methylophaga; species Methylophaga marina. The sequence goes on from PAJP01000018.1 coordinate 46,874, forward strand.
TGTCACTTTCTGACACTGGCTAACATATGTAATAAATAAGTAATTCAATCTATTTCTATAAGTGTATGAAAAATCAATGGAAGTACAGTTGGCACAATAACTGTATTAGTGAAGTTTAAGCGTAGTGCTTACATCAAAAGATACGGAGATAAAACATGAAAAAAGTCCAACAAGGTTTTACATTAATTGAGTTGATGATCGTCATTGCGATTATTGGTATTTTGGCTGCAATTGCATTACCTGCTTATCAACAGTACACGCAAAAAGCACGTTACACGGAAGTAGTCATGGCAGCTACTGCTGTTAAAACAGCTGTTGAAACATGTGCTCAAGTCAATAATGGTTTTGCTAGCTGTGCGGCTGGTAGTAATGGTGTTCCTGCTAACATGGCTGCTGGTACAGACCCTACTCAAATGGTTGACAATGTTGTTTGGAATAATGGTGCAGGAACAATTGTTGTGACACCTAATGCAGTGGGTGGTATTACTGCTGCAGATACGTTTACTATGACTGGTAACTTTGCTAATGGAACAACTACTTGGACTACTGTTTGTGCGAGAGCCGAGTTATGTTAATAGCTTCACTAAGCTGACTTAAAAAAGCCCCGCAATGCGGGGCTTTTTTTCGTCTGTACTAAGTGAGATTACTTCACTCTCATCCCAGGCTGAGCGCCATTATCTGGATTTAAGATAAATAAATCCTTTCCACCTGGTCCTGCAGCCAAGACCATCCCTTCTGATAAACCAAAACGCATTTTACGTGGCGCTAGATTGGCGACCATCACGGTTAATTTACCGATAAGGTCTTCTGGAGAATAGGCTGATTTAATGCCTGCAAACACCTGACGTTCACCTAAGCCAATATCTAAGGTGAGTTTAAGCAATTTATCTGCACCTTCCACATGCTCTGCATTGACGATTTTGGCAATGCGTAAATCGATCTTGGCGAAATCATCAAATTGGATTTCATCAGCTATCGGATCAATATTCGTATTGCTTGTAGTTTGCTTTTCTGCTGGTTTTGTTTCTGTCATATTTTCTTTTGATTCTTCAATGATCGCATTGATTTTTTCTTTTTCGATACGTGTCATCAACGGTGTGAATTTATTTATCGTATGACCAAGCAGTGGCGATGCAATATCAGTCCAGTTCAATGGTTCGATATTAAGGAAGGCTTCAGCTTGTTCAGCCGTTTTTGGTAATACTGGTTTTAAATAAGCGATTAACACACGGAATAAATTAATGCCCATGCTGTAAATGGCCTGGACTTCTTGTTCTTTGCCTTCTTCTTTGGCCAGCGCCCACGGCTTCATTTCATCGATATATTGGTTAGCCCGATCAGCTAAAGCCATAATTTCACGCATGGCCTGACCAAACTCACGTTTTTCATAGCGTTCTGCTATCAACTCAGCTTGATTGGTGAAGCTTTCAAACAAGGCTACATCAGCCAATGAATCAGTTAACTGACCATCACATTTTTTACTCAGATAACCCGCACAGCGACTGGCAATATTGACGACTTTACCGACTAAGTCAGCATTAATTCGGGTTTGGAAGTCTTCCAGACTTAAATCGATATCATCAATGCCACTACCGAGTTTGGCTGCAAAATAATAACGTAAATATTCTGGATCCAGATGATTCAAATAGGTACGTGCTTTAATGAAGGTACCCCGAGATTTCGACATTTTTTTGCCATCGACAGTCAGGAACCCATGCGCATAGATATTATCCGGCTGACGGAAACCCGCGCCTTCTAACATGGCAGGCCAGAATAGGGCGTGGAAATAGATAATATCTTTACCAATGAAGTGCACCATCTCAGTGTTGTTGCCGGGCTTCATAAACTCATCAAAATCCACACCTGTACGATCACAGAAGTTTTTGAAACTGGCTAAATAACCAATCGGTGCATCCATCCATACGTAAAAGAATTTATTATCCGTATCTGGAATTTCAAAACCGAAGTAGGGGGCATCACGTGAAATGTCCCAGTCTTGCAAACCACTATCAAACCATTCGCTGAGTTTACGTGTGACTTCAGGCTGTAGATGGTCGCTATTAGTCCATTCTTTTAGTGTTTTTTCAAAGTTACCGAGTTTGAAAAAATAGTGTTCTGATTCTTTGGTAATAGGGGTGGCACCTGATACAGCAGACACCGGATTTTTGAGTTCAGTGGGTTCATAAGTGGCACCACAGACTTCACAGTTATCACCATATTGATCCGCTGCACCACATTTTGGGCATTCGCCTCGAATAAACCGATCGGGTAAGAACATTTCTTTTTCTGGATCGTAGGCTTGGCTAATGGTTCTGGCTTCAATATGACCCGCATCTCGGTTAGCTAAATAAATCTGACTGGCTAAGGCTCGGTTTTCGTCACTGTGGGTACTATGAAAGTTATCAAAACCAATATTGAACTCAGAAAAGTCAGCCTGGTGCTCTTTACTGACATCGCTAATCAGCTGTTCAGGCGAAATACCTTCATTTTGTGCACGCAGCATAATCGGTGTGCCATGCGCATCATCTGCGCAGACGTAATAACATTGATTGCCACGCATTTTCTGGAAACGAACCCAGACGTCAGTTTGGATGTATTCCACCATGTGGCCCAGATGAATTGAACCATTGGCGTAGGGAAGAGCGCTGGTGACCAGAATTTTTCTTTGCATGAGTGAACCGAAATTAACCGTGATAAAAGCCATAAAAGATACCAGAATTAGGGTGTTTACACCATGTAAACATCCGCTTTCTCTCGCTGTTTCATCGTAATATTGAAATGCATCAGTCTTTGCATTAGATTGGAGTTAACACTGCTTGTGTTACGTCTGCCATTTCGGGGTAATTAATGGATCTTCATCTACATAATATTCATGCTGATTCGGTTGAGCTGGCACTGGAAAAAGCACGCCAATATCGTTCACTTGCTGAGCCTGAGATTGCCGAAAGTATTTGTCTGGATATTTTGCATATCGAGCCTGATAACCAAAAAGCCATCGTACTCTACATACTGGCCTTAAGTGACCAGCTGCATCATGCCGGTAAAAAGACGCAAGTAAAGTCGATTGAAGAAGCCATTGAAAAGTTACAAAGTCGCTATCAACAGTTTTATTACACGGGACTGCTTCATGAGCGCCGCGCACGATTTATGCTGACTCAAAGTATGGCCAGAGTATTCGCCTATGATTATTTTATCGAAGCGCTACAGTTTTATCAGAAGGCAGAAAAAATTAGGCCGGAACATAATGATGAGGCCACACTACGTTGGAATAGCTGTATCCGAACCATTGAAAAAGAAAACCTGAAACCGCGACCTGACAGCAAGGATGCCAGACTGGATATGGAAAGCTGAGCATGACGTTATTACAGATACAAAAACGCACCATGACCATTGCAGGAACGGTATTAAGTGTTTATCTCCTGTTTCATATGTTGTCCAATCTCAGTTTCTTTTTTGGTGATAGCTTTAACCAGTTTTATCAGATTTATAATTCAGCCTGGATACGTTGGCCAGTGTTAGCCATCGTATTGATTTGTTTGTGGGTTCATGTTCGGGCAGCAGTCAATATACGCCGAAAAAACAGTCATGCCAGGCAAGTTGCTTATAGAAAACACGATAAGTTTCATATACCCGCTTCCCTGGTGACCTTAAGCATTATCCTATTATTCCTATTTATTATCGTTCACATTCTGCAGTCTTTGTATGTCAATCCCTTTGATGTTAGAGCGTCTGTGCTTGACTGGTTCAGCTCTCCATTCATCACACTGTTTTATCTGATGGGCGTGTTTATATTAACGATGCATTTACAGCATTCATTGATTAATGTTCTTCAAACCTTAGGGATTTCATCCAAAATGCACCATATTGCTATTCATTCGGCAGTGGCTGTGTTGGCACTGGGTTTTGTTTCTATTCCTGTTTATGTGTGGTTAGTGTGATGAATGAGTTTGAATTAGATAGTCATGCACCTAAAGGGCCATTACAGGACAGATGGAAGCAACATAAATATAACTCTCGCGTTGTCAGTCCGGCCAACCGCAAAAAATATACAGTCATCGTGGTTGGAACGGGATTGGCTGGGGCTTCTGCTTCTGCCTCATTAGGCGAAATGGGTTTTAATGTAAAAACCTTTTGTTTTCAGGATAGCCCGCGTCGTGCTCATAGTATTGCTGCTCAGGGTGGTATTAATGCGGCCAAAAATTATCAGAATGATGGCGACAGTGTCTGGCGTCTGTTCTACGACACCATTAAAGGCGGCGACTTCAGAGCCAGAGAATCCAATGTTTTTCGTCTAGCCGAATTGAGCACGGCGATCATTGATCAAGCCGTGGCTCAGGGCGTGCCGTTTGCCCGTGAATATTCGGGATATTTAGCCAATCGTTCCTTTGGTGGCGCTCAGGTGTCACGGACCTTCTATGCCAGAGGACAAACGGGTCAGCAACTCTTGCTCGGAGCGTATCAGGCGATGAGCAGACAGATTGCCGAAGGCACCATTACCCACCATTCTCGCTGCGAAATGCAGGAGCTCATTATGGATGGTGACAGAGCGATTGGTATCGTGACCCGTGATTTGGTGACAGGTGAATTGGAAAGTCATCTTGCTGATTGTGTGGTGCTCTGTACCGGTGGCTATAGTAATGCTTTTTATTTATCCACTAATGCCAAAGGTTGTAACACATCGGCGATTTGGCGAGCCCATAAAAAAGGCGCTTTGTTCGCTAATCCTTGTTTTACTCAGATTCATCCCACCTGTATTCCACAACATGGTGAGTTACAGTCCAAACTGACATTGATGAGTGAATCGCTACGCAATGATGGTCGTGTGTGGGCACCAAAAAACAAAGCGGACTGTGATAAAAGGCCAGAAGACATTCCTGAAGAGGATCGCGATTACTTTCTCGAACGAATGTATCCGTCGTTTGGTAATTTGGTACCACGGGACATAGCCTCTCGTGCAGTGAAGTTAATCTGCGATGAAGGTCGTGGCGTCGGCTTTGAAATTGAAGGGAAAAAACTTGGTGTCTATCTTGATTTTGCTCAGGCAATCAAGAAACAGGGGCTAGCCGCAGTTGAAGAAAAATACGGCAATCTGTTTGAAATGTATCAGCGTATAACTGCTGAAAATCCCTATGAAACCCCGATGCGTATCTATCCCGCCGTGCACTACACAATGGGCGGATTGTGGGTGGACTATAACTTAATGACAACGGTTAATGGCTTGTTTGCCGGTGGCGAAGCGAATTTCTCAGATCACGGTGCGAACAGGTTGGGCGCAAGTGCACTGATGCAGGGGCTGGCGGATGGTTATTTTATTTTGCCGACCACGGTAGCGGATTTTTTAGCGAAACAGAAACCGATCAAGGCAGAGCAGTATTCCAGTCAGATAGATGAAGCGATGGCGTCAGCCAAAACTCGTATCAGCCGTTTGATGAATGCGCCGGAACCATCAATCACGCCTGATGAATTTCATCGGCAACTTGGTCAGATTCTCTGGCATGCCTGTGGCATGGCGCGAACCAAGTCTTCACTGGAACAAGCGATTAAAGCCATACAAGAACTGCGTCAGCAATTCTGGCAAAAAGTCAAAATATCAGGCTCGGAAGAGGGGGTAAACCAAACCTTAGAGCGCGCAGGCCGTGTGGCCGACTTTTTTGAATTGACGGAGTTGATGTGTATTGATGCTCTGGACAGGGAAGAATCCTGCGGCTGCCATGCACGTGAAGAACATCTGACAGAGGAGGGTGAGGCCAAACGAAACGATATGGATTACTCCTACGTGGCGGCCTGGCAGTATAGTGGTGATGTCAGTCACCCAACGCTTTATCGTGAATATCTGCATTTTGATTTTGTTCGACCCAGCATAAGAAATTACCAATGATTTTTAAACTGAATATCTGGCGACAATCCGGACCCGATAAAAAGGGTGATTTCAAATCGTATGAAATTGAGGCGAGTGAAGACTCCTCGTTTCTGGAAATGATGGATGCACTAAATGATAAGCTGACACTACAAGGTGAAGATCCCGTGGCATTCGACTTTGATTGCCGGGAAGGGATTTGTGGATCCTGCAATCTTGTTATCAATGGCACACCGCATGGTAAACAACAGGCAACAACAACCTGTCAGCAATACATGCGGGATTACAAAGATGAAAAAGAACTGTGGATTGAGCCCTGGCGAGCCACTGCTTTCCCCATTATCAAAGATCTCATCGTCGATAGAAGTGCCTTTGATCGTATTATTCAGGCTGGCGGTTATATTCCTATCCGGACAGGTTCGGCCTGTGAAGCGAATACTTTACCCATAGAGAAGCACGTTGCCGATGAGGCATTTGATGCAGCTACCTGCATTGGCTGTGGTGCTTGTGTCGCAGTCTGTCCAAATGCCTCAGCTACATTATTTTTAGCAGCAAAAATTGCACATTTGTCGGTTTTGCCTCAAGGACAAATGGACAAACAACGTCCCGCAAAATTATTGCACGCAATGGAAGAAGAAGGTTTTGGTAGTTGTAGTAACTATCGAGAATGTGAGCGTGTTTGCCCTAAAGAGATCAAGGTCAGCGCTATTACCACAATGAACCGTCTGCTTTATCAGAATCGTTGACGCATTCTGCCCAGTGCTATCATTAATCCTCGCTAAACAAACGGCTGATATCTGATGACAGAAGATAAAAACGAACCTATCGCCAACGACCCTATCATTGTAGGTTGGCGAGAGTGGCTTAGTTTACCTCAACTTGGTTTGAATCGAATTAAAGCGAAAGTGGACACGGGGGCCAGAACGTCTGCCATCCACGCCTTCTCAGTAGAAGAATTTGAGCAAGAGCAGCAACTGTGGGTGCGATTTGGCGTTCATCCTAATCAAGGTGATACTGACACTATTAAATGGTGTGAAGCGATAGTCATTGATCAGCGCAATGTGACGGATTCTGGAGGGCATACTGAAAAACGTTATGTGATTCAGACTGAGGTATCTCTGGGCAATCAACAATGGCCTATAGAAGTCACTCTGACAAACCGCGATAATATGCTGTTTAGAATGCTGTTGGGTCGAACCGCTATGACCGCCGGCAATCTTATTGTCAATCCTGCCATGTCATTTATGACTGGCCAAAGTGTTCAGGAGCATGATGAACAGCCTGTTAAAGAATTTTTTGATGGAGAAAGCTGATGAAAATCGCCGTTCTTTCTCGTAACCCCAAGTTATATTCAACGCGTAGACTGGTTGAGGCAGCAGAGGCGCGAGGTCATGAAGTTCATGTATTGGACGTACTTCGATGCTACATGAACATTACCTCGCTAAAACCTGAAGTGCATTACAAAGGGGAAATTCTGACAGGTTATGATGCTGTCATTCCACGAATTGGTGCATCCGTCACTTTTTATGGCACAGCGGTGCTTCGTCAATTTGAAATGATGAATGTTTATCCGCTTAATGAGTCAGTGGCTATCAGCCGCTCACGAGATAAATTGCGCGCGCTTCAATTATTATCCAGAAAAGGCATTGGTTTGCCTGTGACAGGCTTTGCGCATCGTCCGGATGATGTAGACGACTTAATAAAAATGGTCGGTGGCGCGCCTTTGGTGATTAAGTTGCTGGAGGGGACACAAGGTATTGGTGTGGTACTGGCCGAAACTGAAAAAGCCGCGGAAAGTGTTATTGAAGCCTTCATGGGCATGAAAGCCAATATCCTGGTGCAGGAATTTATTAAGGAAGCGGGCGGCGCCGATATTCGCTGTTTTGTGGTGGGGGATAAAGTCGTTGCATCCATGAAACGCCAGGGTAAGGAAGGCGAGTTTCGTTCTAATCTGCATCGTGGTGGTAGTGCTAACTTGATCCGTATTTCACCCTTAGAGCGAGCCACGGCTGTGCGTGCTGCGAAAACTATGGGCTTGAATGTCTGTGGTGTTGATTTACTGCGTTCAAATCACGGTCCGGTTGTGATGGAAGTGAATTCATCACCGGGACTGGAAGGTATTGAGAACGCCACCGGTAAAGATATTGCCAGCATGATCATCGATTTTATCGAGAGAAATGCCCGTTCTGGTAAAACAAAAACCCGGGGTCGAGGCTAAGCGCATGTCTGACGTTTTAGTTCTGGCTGGCGAGGAAGTCAGATTAGGGCAAAGTAAGATTATCGATGTGCCTTTGCCTGACCTTTATATGCAGACTGCGTTGAGCATGCCTGTGCACGTCATACGTGGGCGTCGCAAAGGCCCGATTCTGTTTGTATCAGCCGCCGTGCATGGTGACGAAATCAATGGCGTTGAAATTATTCGCAGGTTGGTAAAAAGTAAGAGTTTAAAAGGTCTGAAAGGCACCATCATCGCGATTCCCGTGGTTAATGTGTATGGCTTTCTCAATCAATCCCGGTACTTACCAGACAGACGCGATCTGAATCGCTGTTTTCCTGGTTCAGATGAAGGCTCGCTGGCTGCCCGATTAGCTGACTCATTTATGAAAGAAGTCGTCAGTCAGTGTACGCATGGTATCGATCTCCATACCGCTGCCATTCATCGCGATAATTTACCTCAGATACGAGCTGACTTATCCAATCCTGACGTAGAAATGATGGCTCATGCTTTTGATGCGCCTGTGGTAGTGAACTCGAGTCTGATTCAGGGGTCACTACGTTATGCGGCCGCTTCATATGATGTGCCAGTAATTGTGTATGAAGCTGGTGAAGCTTTACGATTTAATGAAATGGCAATCAGGGCTGGTGTGAAAGGCGTCTTGGCTGTGATGCGTCACATTGGTATGTTGGCAACGACGCGACACAAAAAACGTCAACACGAGCCATTTGTCGCTCGAAGCAGTGTTTGGGTCAGAGCGCCGGAAAGTGGCATCTTCAGAATGCTGGTGCCCATGGGCGCCAGTGTGAACAAAGGAGATTTATTAGGCATGGTGGCTGCTCCCTATGGTAAAGGGGATTCTGAAACAGAGGTGCTGGCGAGTAGTTCAGGTATCGTCATCGGCCGTACCAATATTCCACTAGTGAATGAGGGAGAGGCCTTGTTTCATATCGCAAGGTTTAACAAACCGGACGAAGTGGCTGATAGTGTGCTGGCTTTTCATACGGATTTGGATCCAGCAACAGATACCGCAGTGCCTGATGAATTACCGATAATTTGAGCAGGTGTCACTTTGATGTCATCTCGCCGATGTAATAATTGAAATAATTCTTTGCTTTTTCATTGCAAACTAGTGAAAATCGCGCCCTTTAACTAACCAAGACGGGAATAATCGTCAATGCAGAAAACGCCTTTTCCTACTATCGATAACGAGCTGGATTTAAGTACTGAATGGAGTGCTGAACATAGTGCTCGTTTATATGGAGTCAGGGACTGGGGAAGTGACTATTTTGATGTATCTGAAGATGGCAATGCGGTTGTCAGCGTGCAGTTTGGTGAGAAAACCATACAAGTGCCCATCATCGATATCGTCAATGGCATGCGTGAACGTGGGCTGGATATGCCGGCCGTTTTACGCATTGAAAATCTGCTCGATCAGCGTATTACTCAGCTTAATGAAGCCTTTTCACGTGCAATAGAAGAAGCGGAGTACAAAAATCATTATCGTGGTGTTTTTCCAATCAAGGTTAATCAGCAATGTCACGTTATTGAAGAGATTGCAGATTACGGTAGCCGTTATCATCATGGTCTGGAGGCCGGCAGTAAGGCTGAATTAATTATCGCTCTCTCACAGCTACGTGATCACGACAGTCTGATTGTTTGTAATGGTTACAAAGACGAAGAGTTCATCGAGCTTGGTTTGTATGCCCGTCAAATGGGGATCAAGTGTTTCTTTGTTTTGGAAACGGCGATGGAGCTGGATATTATCCTTGAGCGTAGTCGTGCTCTGGGGATTGACCCTCTGATTGGGGTTCGCATTCGTTTGGCTTCTATGGTGGAAGGTCACTGGAATGAAGACAGTGGTGATCGATCTATCTTTGGTTTATCCACCAGTGCTTTATTAGGTGTGGTTGATAAACTCAAGCAAGCGAATATGCTGCATTGCTTGCAGTTATTGCACAGCCATCTCGGTTCTCAAATCCCTAACATTCGTAATATCCGTACCGGTGTTATGGAAGCGTGTCGGTTTTACGCGGGCCTAATCGAAGAAGGTGCCCCAATGGGCTACATCGATATGGGCGGTGGTCTGGCTGTTGACTATGAAGGGGCCAGAAGTAACAGCACACACAGCATGAACTATGGTCTGGATGAATATTGCTACAACATCGTTGAAGCTTTACAGGAAAGCCTGGACCCACTCGATATTCCGCATCCGGTCATTATTTCTGAGTCTGGTCGTGCGTTGGTGGCGTACTCATCGATGCTGCTTTTTAATGTATTGGAAGTGCGAGAGCACAAAGCGGAACCGCTCCCAGCTGAAGCGCCTGAAGACAGTCACGATCACATCATTAACTTATTCAGTGTGCTTGACTATGTGAGTCCAGAAAACTTACAAGAGTGCTATAACGACTCTTTGTATTACCGTGATGAAATGCGTGAGTTATTTCATCATGGACAAGCGACCATTCGTGAACGAGCATTAGCAGAAAACCTGGCACTCGCTATTCTGGAAAAGATTTCTAATCTGCTGCCACAGGCAAGACGCGTGTCTCAGGAGCTGGAAGCATTACCCGAATTGCTGTCTGATATTTACTATGGCAATTTCAGCTTATTCCAGTCATTACCGGATATCTGGGCAATTGATCAGCTTTTCCCGATTATGCCCATACATCGCTTAAACGAAGCGCCGGTCAGAGATGCAGTTTTAGCGGATATGACCTGTGACTGTGACGGTAAGATCGATAACTTCATCTCACCAACCGGAGTGAAAAAAACACTACCGCTACACGAACTGAAACATGGTGAGGAATATTATTTAAGTGTTTTCCTGGTCGGTGCGTATCAGGAAACCTTGGGTGACTTACACAATCTGTTTGGTGATACCAATGTCGTCAGCGTGCATATCAACGAGGAAGGGGGTTTTGATTTCCGTCGTGAATTCCATGGTGACAGCATCGCCGACGTATTAAGCTACGTTGAGTACGATCCTAAACACATGTTAGAACAATTCCGTCGTATCGCTGAAGAAGCTGTGCGAGACGGACGTATTTCGGTGCCTATGCGCCAAAAAATGTTGCATGCTTTCAAAGAAAGTATGCATGGCTATACTTTTTTTGAACGTTAATTGAGACGAGTTAAAGGAATTCAGCAATGTCTAAAGTCCTGATTATTGGTGCCGGCGGTGTCGGTGGCGTAGTCACACATAAATGTGCACAGTTACCAGAAGTATTCTCTGAAATTGTATTGGCAAGCCGAACAGAAGAAAAATGCAAAGCGATCGCAGCCCAATTAGAGCGACCTATCAAAACAGCAAAGGTTGATGCGGATAATGTCGCTGAATTGACCACGTTATTGGAACAAGAAAAACCCGATTTAGTCATTAATGTGGCCTTACCGTATCAGGATCTGACGATCATGGATGCCTGTCTGGCAGCCGGGGTGGATTATCTGGATACGGCTAACTATGAACCACTGGATACAGCCAAGTTTGAATACAAATGGCAATGGGCTTATCAGGATAAATTTAAAGAAGCGGGCTTAACAGCATTGCTGGGTAGTGGTTTTGATCCCGGTGCGACCAATGTGTTCACGGCCTATATTGCCAAGCATTACTTTGATGAAATCCACGAGTTAGACATTATCGATGTCAATGGTGGTGATCACGGTTATCCATTTGCTACCAACTTTAATCCGGAAATTAATATCCGCGAAGTGACTGCTGAGTGTCGTCACTGGGAAAATGGTGAGTTTATTGAAACGCCTGCGATGTCAAAAAAAGCGACATTTACCTGCCCAGAAGAAGTCGGTACCTACAATATTTACCGTATGTATCATGAGGAATTGGAATCATTAACCAAAAATTTCCCGACTCTGAAACGCGCTCAGTTCTGGATGAGTTTTGGTGAGAGCTACCTGAAGCATCTGGAAGTATTGGGTAATGTCGGTATGACCGGTATTGAGCCGATTGACTATAACGGCCAGAAAATTGTACCGATTCAGTTTTTGAAAGCTTTACTCCCTGACCCTTCAACTTTAGGCCCAAGAACCAAAGGTAAAACCTGTATTGGTTGCGTGGTGAAAGGCATTAAAGACGGCAAAGAAAAAATTGTTTACCTGTATAACATCAAAGATCATCAGGATTGTTATCAGGAAGTCCAGTCTCAAGCGATTTCATACACCACAGGTGTGCCAGCCATGATTGGTGCCAAAATGATGTTAGAAGGCAAATGGAAACAGCCGGGTGTTTGGAATATTGAACAGTTTGATCCTGATCCATTTATGGAAGACATGAATAAATATGGCTTGCCGTGGAATGTGATTGAACTTGATAACTTTAATCTGGACGACTAATTTCGATGCAGTTTACTGATTTTGGCAAACTGGATTTATCTCGTTTGCCATCACCGTGTTTTGTGGTTGATGAAGTTGCCGTAGAACGTAATCTACGCATTCTGCATGGTGTGGCGGTCGCGAGTGGTGCAAAAGTACTTGGTGCCCTAAAAGCCTTTTCTATGTGGTCGCTGGGTGACTTAACACAAAAATATCTCAATGGCACTTGCGCCAGTGGCTTGCATGAAGCTCGTTTGGGATATGAAGAGTACGGTGGCGAAGTACATGTGTTTGCTGCTGCTTTTAGTCAAGCGGATATTGATGAGCTGCTCACATTCGCTAATCACATCGTGTTTAACTCTTGCAGCCAGTGGTTACGGTTTCGGGAGCAATGTCTTGCTGCGCAGACACAACGACCTGATCTGGAGTTTGGTCTGAGGATTAATCCAGAACACTCTGAAGGGGCTGTGCCAATTTATGACCCTTGTTCACCGGGATCACGCTTGGGCATCACGCTGTCTCAGCTTGATGAAAGCGCATTAGCAGGCATTAGCGGGCTACATTTTCATACCTTATGTGAACAAGGCTTTGAGCCACTTGAGCGAACAGTGGCAGCAGTTGAATCAAAGTTTGGTCATATCTTGCCACAAATGAAATGGGTCAACTTTGGCGGTGGTCATCATATTACCGCTGATGGCTATGATATTAATGGGTTGGTCGAATTAATCCAGGCATTCCAATCTCGTCACGATGTGCAGGTCTATCTTGAGCCAGGTGAAGCCATGGCGATCGGTACTGGTATTTTGAGCTGTGAAGTGCTGGATATCACCTGGAATAAACTGAACCAGGCGATTCTTGATACGTCCGCCACTTGTCATATGCCGGATACGCTGGAAATGCCATATCGTCCCGATATTCATGGTGCGGGTGAAGCGGATGAGTTTGAATATACCTATCGTCTAGGCGGTTTAACTTGTCTGGCTGGGGATGTGATTGATGATTACAGCTTCAAACAACCATTGGAAGTCGGACAACGGCTGATTTTTGAAGATATGGCACATTACACCATGGTCAAAACCACCACATTCAATGGCACAAAATTACCAGCCATTGCGTTGTGGAACTCAGGAACCGATGCCTTACGCATTGTGAAAGAGTTCGGCTACGACGATTTTAAACACAGATTATCTTGAGTTAAGTCATATGGAAGAGTATCCAATTTTTCTCGGTTCAGAAATTGAACAGCCAGAACCAGACAAAGCGATGTTTCATGTATTACCCGTGCCCTATGAAAAGAGCGTGTCATATGGCGGTGGTACCGCTTTAGGTCCTAATGCTATTTTGCAAGCTTCCTGGCAACTGGAAGAGTGGGATGGCAAAAGCAAACCTTGCGATAAAGGTATTTATACCTGTGAACCAGTGGATTGCAGTGTCACCCCTCAGCAAGTTATTGATAATATTGCTAAAGCGACAACCGATATCATTAAAGCTGGCGCCATGCCGGTTGTACTTGGTGGTGAGCATACGGTGACTTATGGTGTGATTAAAGGCTTGCGAGACGCGGGTATCGATGATTTTGGCATTGTGCAGATTGATGCACATGCTGATTTGCGTCAGGCGTATGAAGGTGATTTTCTTAGTCATGCCTCTGTGATGAAGCGTGCTGTGGATATGGGGATTCCTCTTTACCAACTCGGTATACGTGCTTATTGTGAAGAAGAGATGGCATTTCGTGACGAATTCGGTGTGTTATATCAGGATGCGGATGAGTTAGTACCCAACCGCATTCAGTCAATCGAGTTGCCAGAGGATTTTCCACAAAAAGTGTTTTTCACACTGGATATTGATGGCATGGATCCTTCTGTTTTTCCTTCAACAGGAACGCCAGTGCCAGGTGGGCTGGACTGGTATCAGACACTCAATTTATTCGAGTCGGTAGCCAAACAGCGTGAAATTATCGGTTTTGACATCATGGAATTTGCGCCCATTGAAGGGTTCCATGCTTATGATTTTTCTGCGTCTTTACTCACTTATAAATTGATGGGCATCGTACAACGAAATCGTCATTAATCAACGGGACGAGTGCGCGACTCAAAAACGAATGAATCAAATGGCCTGTTTGTAGGCTAAGGATATGAGGCAATGAAGAAATTAAGTCTTTTCCTCATTCCATGAAACAGATAAAATTCGGCCTTTTTCTACTCTTTGGGATTTTTCATCATGAATCAAGCTACAGTAAAACTGTTGGAAGACTACTACAATGCATTTAACCGCGGTGATATGGATGCATTTCTTAATATGCTGACAGACGACGTGATTCATGATGTAAACCAAAGTGGTCGTGAAATTGGTAAAGAAGCATTCAAGAAGTTTATGGATCGTATGAATGCGCACTACAAAGAAAACATCGTTGATATTTCTATCACCACCAATGATGCTGGCGATCGTGCAGCGGTTGAGTTCACAGTATTAGGTGAATATATGTCAACTGATGAAGGTCTGCCTGAAGCCGCTGGTCAAACATACCGTTTACCCGCAGGCGCATTTTTCGTGGTGCGTGACGGTAAAGTCGCTCGTATTACTAATTACTACAACTTAGAAGACTGGATCGCCCAAGTCGCAGGCTAAGAGGTGTGCGATGTTAAGACTGGAAAGACTGTCTGGCGATAAGCTCAATCAATACATTCCGGAGCTTGCTGAGCTCCGGATTCGTGTTTTTCGTGACTTTCCTTATCTTTATGATGGGGATCTGACATACGAAGAAAAGTATCTTCAAACTTATATTGAAGCGCCTGATAGCGTGATTGTGCTGGCTTTTGATGGTGACCATGTCGTGGGTGCCTCTACCGGTATTCCGCTGAAATATGAAACCGACGAAGTCAAAGCGCCTTTTATCGCCGCTGGCTATGATATTGACAAGATCTTTTACTGCGGTGAATCCGTTTTATTGTCTCAATACCGCGGGCAAGGTGCAGGTGTGGCATTTTTCGATGAGCGTGAAGCCCATGCTCATGAGATAGGTGGTTTCGATTACAGCTGTTTTTGTGGGGTTCAACGCCCTGAGGATCATCCATTGAGACCCGCTGACTATCAGCCTCTTGATAATTTTTGGCGTAAACGCGGCTATGAAAAACATCCAGAATTGAATACCACATTCAGTTGGAAAGAAGTGGATGAAGCGCTTGAGTCACCAAAGCCAATGACATTCTGGATGAAAAAAATCTAATCTTTTTGTGCGAAGAGAGTGCTGACTTGCGGACTCTTTTTGTGCAATGCCCGTGGAAAAATAAATGAGCAAAGTGAAAGTAGCGGTAGCCCAATATGATATTGGCTTTTTCGCACAGTGGTTTGAGTTTGAAGATAAGTTGACCCAATGGGTAAGTCACGCAGCTAAAAATGGTGCCAAATTACTGGTCTTTCCTGAATATGGCAGTATGGAACTCGCTTCACTTTTTGGGGAGTCGGTTTATAAAGACTTGGGCAAGCAGTTGCATTCCATGCAAGATATATATGCCGACTACGAGGCTTTATACGCCCAGCTGGCGAAGCAATTTGATGTCATGATTCTGGCGAGCTCTTTCCCAGTAATACAGTCGGATGGTAGCTTTAGAAATCGAGCTAATCTATACGGTGTTGAGGGACTGATTGATTATCAGGATAAACTCATCATGACTCGCTTCGAGAACGAACAGTGGCTGATTCATGCTGGTCAGGATATTAAGGTGATTGATACCGATATTGGTCGTCTTGCTATTAATATTTGTTATGACAGTGAGTTTCCATTGATTGCCCATCAACAAGTGCTGGCGGGGGCTGATGTGGTCTTAGTACCAAGTTGTACTGATACACAAGCCGGCTTTTATCGTGTCAGAATTGGTTGTCAGGCTAGGGCGTTGGAAAATCAGTGTTACGTACTACAATCGCCGACATTTGGTGAAGCCTTGTGGTCAGAAGCTGTTGATGTGAACACCGGTCGTGCCAGCATTTACACCCCGGTTGATTACGGCTTTCCTGATAATGGTATTTTGGCTGAAGGTTCAGCTGATACAGCACAATGGGTGTATGCCGATTTGGATGTGAATGAGATAGCTCGTGTACGCCAGCAGGGACAAGTATTTAATTATCGCGATTGGCCCTTGCAAAATACGTTGCGAGGCCCCAAATTAGATTGATAACGAACGCCGTCTTACAGATGGCGTTTTTTTTAGTTATCAGTTTAGTCAGACAATACGAATTTAGCGTCTGATACAAAAAACAGAAAAAGTGCGAGTCTGTGTCGATTACGCACTGAATAGACCGGAGTGAGCCATGTTAGATAATGCACAGATTAAGCAGATTATTAATGACTTTCAGGACCCATCAACCGAGATAAAACTAGGGGAGACCAATCTAGGGATTATGGTCGCAGAGGAGTCAGGAAAACAAATCGTCTCTGTGGTTCTGCGTTATCCGGTCAAAGGTTATATTGATGAACTTAATCAGTCATTAACATCAGCTCTACAGCAAGCCGGGGCTGACAATGTCAATGTTGTTGTCTCAAGTGAAATCATCAAGCACAAAGTTCAGCAGGGTGTGCAGGCACTGGATAATATCAAAAACATCATTGCTGTTGGATCGGGCAAAGGTGGTGTGGGTAAATCCACAACCTCAGCCAACCTGGCGCTGGCGCTCGCTGTAGAAGGCGCAACTGTGGGGGTGCTGGATGCTGATATTTACGGACCAAGCCAACCTCGCATGCTCGGTGCCAATCGTCGGCCAGAATCGCCTGATGGCAAGAGCATGAACCCAGTAGACAGTTATGGCATTCAAACTATGTCGATTGGGTTCCTTATTGATGAAGAGGAACCGATGATTTGGCGTGGACCGATGGTGACACAAGCCCTACAACAGTTGCTCGGTGAAACTAACTGGAAAGATCTGGATTACCTGATTATTGACCTGCCACCGGGCACAGGCGATATTCAATTAACCTTGTCACAAAAAGTGCCAGTGAGTGGTGCCGTTATTGTCACTACGCCACAAGACATATCACTGCTTGATGCGCGAAAAGCCTACAAGATGTTTGAAAAAGTCAAAGTACCTGTTCTAGGCATTGTCGAAAATATGAGCACACATATTTGTAGCAAATGCGGTCATGAAGAGCATATTTTTGGTGAAGGCGGTGGCAAGCGCATGGCCGAGCAGTACAATCTTAATTTGCTGGGTAGTTTACCTCTGGATATAAAAATTCGTGAGGATGCAGACTCTGGTAAACCTAGTGTTGTCACTGATCCTGACGCTGATATTTCAATGGCTTATCGCCACATTGCTCGCCGTGTCGGCGCCAGATTAGCCATGCAAAGTAAAGATTATTCTGCAGCGTTCCCGAACATTGTGATTAAAAATGACTAATGTTTAGTCAACACATAATAAAGCTTATTCAAGATGTGTTTTAATAGGCTTGTGATTGAACAATTATAAAAAGGTATGACCGAGCAATTATGATTAAGTCAGATAAATGGATTCGTCGTATGGCGGAGCAGGGCATGATTTCACCTTTCGAGCCGGGACAAGTTCGATATCGTGATGATAACCGCATTATCTCTTATGGCACGTCAAGCTATGGTTACGATGTTCGCTGCTCAAATGAATTTAAAATATTCACCAATATTAATTCAGCCGTTGTAGACCCGAAGAATTTTGATGAAAGCAGTTTTGTAGATGTGACCTCTGATGTGTGTATTATTCCACCGAATTCATTTGCACTGGCCAGAACCGTCGAAACCTTCAGAATTCCACGAAATGTTCTGACAGTGTGTCTTGGCAAATCCACTTATGCTCGCTGTGGCATTATTGTTAATGTCACCCCATTGGAACCTGAATGGGAAGGTCAGGTGACACTAGAGTTTTCAAACACCACTCCCTTACCGGCAAAAATCTACGCGAATGAAGGTGTGGCACAAATGTTGTTCTTCGAGTCTGATGAAGTGTGTGAGACATCTTACGCCGATCGCGGTGGTAAATATCAAGGCCAGTCTGGTGTAACTCTTCCTCGTTCCTGATGCCGATGTCTGTATTCTCCCGCCATGTAATCCGAACGCTCAGTGCTGCATTGGTATTGCTTTCATTGTCAGCCTGTACAGAAGAAAGAACACCGACAGAATCCTGGAAACACAGCGAAAATGGTAGTTATGCTTCCAGCTTTTCACCTGATGGTCGTTACGTGCTGGTAGGCGATATTGATTTGCCAGCAAAACTCTGGGACCTTCAAACGAATAAGGTGAAATATACCTGGCAAAACACACCAAATGATGCCGGTACGACGACAGATGTGGCTTTTTCTGACGATAGTAAAGTGGCCGCCACGGTAGAATCCAAAGTTATCGTTTTATGGAATATGGAAAACGGTGAACCGATGATTCGTCTTGAGTTTCCAGTTACGATAAAAGATATTGCTTTATCGCCTAAAGGTGACCACCTGCTATTAGCGTTGCAAGACAGAACAGCGGTGTATTTTGATGTGATAGGTAATCGCGTCGTCCAAATTCTGAAACATGATGGTAAAGCCGTTAATTCACCTATCGATCAGCTTATTAACACAGTTGATATTTCACCTAATGGTAAATATGGCTTAACGGGCGGAGATGACCACACAGCAAGAATGTGGAACCTGGAAACCGGACAACAACTTCGGATATGGCAACATAATAATGGTGTTAGTTTGGTTTCTTTTGATCCCATGGGTGGGTTTGTGATCAGTTCGGCTGGCAATGCACAAACACGTATCTGGAATGTCAAAAGTGGTAAACAAGTCGCGGTACTCACGACATCACCTGTAGACGTAGACGGTATCTGGGGTGACTTTCCTGTATTTAAAACCACAACCAGCGCGATTGCCTATTCTTCCGATGGTAAATATGTCGTGACTGGCCACCCCAACCGTGAGCTGTGTGTCTGGCGTGCACAAAATGGACAGGCTCTGGGCTGTTGGTTAACACCACGAAAAGACGCTTTAAAACCTGGTGTAGTCATACAAGCGTTAGCGTTTAGTCGTGATGGCCGTTACATCTTTAGTGAATTAGGTAATGGTTTAGGCCAAAAATGGCGTATTAGATAAGGTATGGCTGATAGCTTATTAAAATTGGTTTTTTTTGTTCCTGAATCACATAAAGAAGCCGTAAAACAGGCCATTTTTGCTGCCGGTGCCGGCCGTTATGATGGTTATGACAGTTGTTGTTGGGAGTCACAAGGAACAGGGCAATTCCGCCCATTAGATGGCAGTCAGCCTTATATTGGGCAGCAGGGCCAGGTGGAATATGTGGCTGAATACCGGGTAGAAACGGTTTGTCCCGCCCAACAAATAAAGCCTGTCTTAAACGCGTTACTTTCTTCACACCCTTATGAAACCCCTGCGTATGAAGTCTGGTCTGTATTGACACTGGATGACTTTAAATAGAGAAATATGATGGATCTTGCGAGCACAGAACAATCACCCAAAATGACTTTACTGGCTAACTATCAGGTGCCCCGTTACCTGGTGGATGAAGCCTTGCTTCATTTTGATCTGGATAAATCAAAAACACGTGTTATCAGTACATTAAAAATGCGGCTAAATCCCGAATCATCTGCAGGAGAATGTGTATTAGATGGTGAGTCACTGGACTTAGTCAGCATCAAATTAAATGGAAAAGAACTCGAAGAGACGGATTATCAGCTTAGTGATAAGTCTCTAGTTATTTCCGAAGTGCCAGACAAGTTCGAACTTGAAGTCATTACGGAGATTCATCCTGATCAGAATACTGCTCTGGAAGGGCTTTATCATTCAGGCCGACTTTTATGTACGCAATGCGAAGCACAAGGGTTTAGACGTATCACCTATTACCCTGATCGTCCTGATGTGATGTCTATCTTCACTGTAACGATTGTGGCTGATGCGAAAGCCTGGCCGGTCATGCTCTCAAACGGCAACCTGGAAGAACAAGGCCAGTTCAATGATGGCCGTCATTGGGTACGCTGGCATGATCCACACCCAAAACCCAGCTATTTATTTGCCTTAGTGGCGGGTGATTTATATTGCCAGCAGGATCAGTTCACCACCATGAGTGGACGTGAAGTCAGCCTACGTATTTATGTGGACCCTGAAAACAAACATAAATGTGATCATGCTCTGGTGTCCTTAAAACAGTCTATGAAGTGGGACGAAGAAGTCTATGGTCGTGAATACGATCTGGATGTCTTTATGATTGTTGCCGTCAATGACTTCAATATGGGGGCAATGGAAAATAAAGGGTTAAATATTTTCAATGCCGCCTGTGTTCTGGCCACGCCTGAAACAGCCACAGATGATGATTTTTATACGATTCAAAGTATCGTCGCTCATGAATACTTCCATAACTGGTCTGGCAACCGTGTGACTTGTCGGGATTGGTTTCAGCTCAGCCTGAAAGAGGGCTTCACCGTCATGCGTGATCAGAGCTTTAGTGCTGATCTCAATTCAGCCGCTGTTCAACGTATTGATGATGTAAATGGTTTACGCAGTATGCAATTTGCAGAAGATGCTGGCCCGATGGCGCATCCTGTGCGACCAGACTCGTATATTGAGATCAGTAATTTCTACACATTCACCATATACGAGAAAGGTGCAGAAGTCGTGCGCATGATCAAGACGTTGGTTGGCGAGGAAGGCTTTAGAAAAGGCACGGATCTCTATTTTGACAGACATGATGGTCAGGCTGTTACCACGGATGATTTCGTTAAAGCGATTGAGGATGCCAATAACGTTGATTTGAGTCAGTTCAAACGTTGGTATGAGCAGGCTGGCACTCCCGAGCTTTCTGTTAAAACGCACTATGATCCCATCAATCAACGTTTTACACTGACTCTCAGTCAATTTTGTCCTGCTACGCCTGGTCAGGATAACAAGGCAGATTTTCATATTCCTGTTGCTGTCGGTTTATTAGATAGTCAAGGTAAAAATATGCCTATGCAATTGCAGGGAGAGAGCACTGTCTATCACGGTGACACGCGTGTTTTATCTTTGACCGATACTCAGCAACAGTTTGAGTTTATTCATGTGAGCGAAGAGCCTGTTGCTTCAGTTTTACGTGGGTTTTCAGCACCGGTGAAACTGAAATATGATCTTAGTAATACCCAACTGGCCTTTTTAATGGCCCATGACACTGACAGTTTTAATCGTTGGGATGCTGGCCAGCAACTGATGATTAATGTGTTGCTAGACATTGTTGATGACATTCAGAAGCAAAATAAACTGGCTATGTCACCATTGCTGCTGTCACAACTGGAAGCTATTTTGCAGGATAAGCAACTTGATCCAGCGCTTATCGCAAAAATGCTGACATTACCAAGTGAAAACTACCTGGCTGCCCAGATGCAAGTTGCTGATGTCGATGCGATTCATCAGGCTCGTGAATTTGCAAAACAGCAGATAGCGATTTCTTTGAAACGCTTATTTAACAAACGGTACGAAAGCCTGAGTCAGACCAAAAAATATGAGTTCAATGCCGATGATATGGCGGCACGTAGTTTGAAAAACTTGTGTTTGTCCTATCTGGTGGCAAGTCATGATCCCCTTCAGCTTCAGCGTTGTCTGCGTCAGATGAAAGTGACTGACAATATGACGGAATTATTAGCCGGTTTACGTTTGATGGTCGATCAAGCCGGGCCAGAACGTGAACATGCATTACGTGCGTTCTATGAGCAATGGAAACATGATCGTCAAGTCGTTGATAAATGGTTATCAGTGCAGGCGGTATCTAAGCTTCCTGATACCTTGCTGCGCGTTAAGGCCTTGATGACTCATGAAGCTTTCAGTATCAAAAATCCCAATAATGTGCGTGCTTTGATTGGTCAGTTTTGCCGCAATAACCCTGTACATTTTCATGCTAAAGATGGTTCGGGTTATCGTTTCCTGGCAGAGCAAATACTGAAACTAGATAAGCTCAATCCACAGGTCGCAGCAAGAATGTTAGGGGCACTCAACTCATGGCGGCATTATGATGCAGAACGACAACAACTCATGAAAGCATCGCTGGAACATATTGCTGCTGAAAAAGAATTGTCAGCAGATGTGTATGAAATTGTCACCAAATACCTGGCTGAAAAATAATGTTCGCGCTTCATCCACAACTTAAACAAGATACTATTCATATTGGTGAATTTGAATTGTGTAATGTTTTATTAATGAATGATGTCCGCTATCCATGGATTATTCTGGTGCCTAAGCGTGAAAATAAAACCGAGATTTATCAGCTGACAGAGTCTGAACAGCAACGATTACTCAACGAGTCCAGTTTTCTTAGCCATGCTATGTCAACTTTATTTTCAGCCGATAAGATGAATATTGCTGCATTAGGTAATATGGTTGAGCAATTACACATTCACCATATTGCCCGATTTAAAACAGATGCGACCTGGCCAAAACCTGTATGGGGAGTAGGCCAAGCAGAGCCTTACTCGGAAATAGCAAAAAAAGCGATGATGTCACAGTTGACCTACGCTTTAGGTGATTATTTGATCTAGAAAGACGACGCATGACACGATTACGCTTTCGAATGACTCTTTCTCCTGAACAAGCGCTTCGTTATTATCAAGGCATGGCGAGAACAGTCATTGTGACGGCTGAAACAGGGCAAAGGGTGAGTTTTCCGGCTGAACATATTCGTCGCTTTATTGATAGCTCCGGTGTCAATGGCCTGTTTTCTATCGAATTTGATAACAATAACAAACTGATCGGCATAACGCGTTTATCCGATTAGTCTAATTGAAGCGGACTATCAAGCAATCTATCTTGCGGCTTTCCAATATAATACCCTTGGGCATAGTCCACACCCAGTTCAGCTAAAACGGCGAGAATCTCAGCACTTTCAACAAATTCTGCTACTGTGCTCTTGCCCATGCCTTTCGCAACAGAAACTAAGGCTTCCACAAATAATTTATCGTCATTATTTTCTGTGATATGGGTGATAAACATGCCATCGATTTTCACCACATCGACAGGTAATTCTCGTAAATAACGAAACGAAGCAAAGCCTGAACCAAAGTCATCAATTGAGAAGCGACAGCCTAAATCACGCATTTCTCGCATCAATTGACGTGCCTGATTAATATCGGCGACGGCTGCTGTTTCTGTTAACTCAAACAGTAGATGTTCCGGACTAGCACGATAATGTTTTAAAAGACGTTTGAGTAGCGGGATGAGATCAGCATCCAGCATGGCATGTGCAGATAAATTCAATGATAAGGTGATGGTTTGTTCTTGTTGCTCGAGTTCAGCAAGTTTGGCAATGCCTTTCTCTAATACATAATGATCAATTCGATGAATCAAGCCCGACTGTTCAGCCACTTCTATAAACATCGCTGGGCTATGTATTTGACCATCCTCATCCTGCATACGCAGCAGTACTTCATAGTGACTCACGGTCTGCTTTTGAATCTGCATGATGGGTTGGAAATACAGGACAAAGCGATCCTCTGACAGAGCATCTTCTATTTTCTGTTTCCAACGCATACGTTCTTGCAGCTGTTTGCCAAGCATGTCGTCAAAAGTAAAGAGATGCCAGGTATCCTTACCATGTGACTTGGCCTGATACATCGCCAAATCGGCGCTGCTTAGAAGACGATCTACACTGAATTCATTGAGTGGGAAGGGCACGATACCAATGCTGGAAGAAATGCTGTAGCGAACCTGCTCAAATTCAAAATGCAAACCATGCAATCGATCACTGATTTTTTCACAGACATCAATGGCTATATTTAAGTCGGTTTCTGGAAGAATAATGGCAAATTCATCACCACCTAATCGGGCTAATACATCATTGTCACGACTGATTTCTGTCAGTGCTTTTGCTACGTTTTTCAGTAACTGGTCACCGACGTTATGACCGCAACTGTCATTGATATCTTTAAAATGGTCTAAATCCAGCACCAGTAAAATACCTTGCCGATCATTGAAAATAGCCTGTTTTAGAATGTGTTCAAACTGGCTCTTCAGTTTCTTTCGGTTATAGAGTTCGGTTAATGGATCATGGCTGGCGAGCCAGCGTAATTCGGTTTCATTTTGTTTTTTTTCTGTTATATCGATACCGACAGAGAGAATCACAGCATTATTGGTGGGTATTTGGAAACTCGAATGTATCCATGAGATGGTATGAATTTGACCATCAGCTGAAATAATATCTGACTCCATATGAACAATATTTTCATCATAATGAGATAGTCGTTGTAATGATTGATGAATATTTTGCCAGTCAGATGGATGAAAAAATTGCTCGAATGGGTGACTGATAACGTTATTGGCCTCATAGCCTGTGATATTTGTGGCAAGCTCATTAAAGCTGGAAATGCAGTAGTTTTTATCCAGTGTGATAATAATTAATTGGGCGGTCTCTATCAGATTACTAACAAAATCTCTTTCTTGTATGAGTTCTTGTGTCCGTTTGTTAAGTGAATCTGTTTGTTTGCTGACCGAATTCTCAAGATCTTCTAGTTGTTCCGATAAGACTACAGCCGATTGTTCAAGGATATTCAGCTCGTCAAGATAACGCTTCGGGGAGGCATGATTCAGAGTGTTTCTGACTTGCAGGTATTTTTTTTCGGCTAATAAGGGCAGCGCTTTAGAGACTTTGGATAAACGTTTGAGTGGTGCTGATAATAATAAAAACAGACTGCCACCAATCACAATCAAGCCAATGAGTGACCAGATAATTGTTCTGTATGTGAGGCTGTTAAGCTCTTGTTGCTGTTTGGCAATGTTATCTATGATAACCAGCACCACATTATCAACTTGTCTTAGCTTAATAAATTGAAATTCAACGGGTAAATTTGAATCACGTAATATCAGCTTATCTTGGTCAATGTCTTGAAAACGGTAGTGTTTTGCTAAGAATCTCAAATAAGCGATATTGTTATTAAATGACGTGAGCACATTGAGATGACGGTCCCAGAGTGATGAGTCGGCTTGACGTAACTCTTGTGTGTTGGATTGATCGGAAATGATGGCAATGTCCGCGCCAGTTTGTGTCTGAAAATCTAATAATGATTGTGTCAGATTATAGCCAAGCACCAATACATAGTTTGTCTCACTATCAGCCAAAATAGGTAACAGTTGATATTGCTTGCAGCTGACCTCGCAATTAAGTTGACTTTGGGCGAGTTCAGTTTCTGCGGTCAGCGTAATATTATCTTTAATGACTTTTGGGGTGGGCGGGCCCCAGCCACCTAGGTTCCGACCACTACTATCAAACAACTGCACTTGGGATACATCCCAATTCAACTCTAGATCACTGCGGTAGCGATGAATACGATCTAATATCTCATTTTGTTTAAGTGCTGAACCTTGCTGTGTGGCGTCCGGTGAGATGAGTAATTCAGCAAGACGTTGTAGTTGATCTCGTGTGGTCGTGATTTGTCCGAGTAGTTGTTGATGATATTGCTCTTGTAATTGAGAACGGAACAAAACAAATTTTTGTTGGACGTTCCAGTAAATAATGACATGAAAGATCAATAGAAAAATTAACAGAATGAAACTAAAAAATAAGCCCGCTTTCCAGCGGATACTTAAAAATGGGGGCTGAATACTCATCGTCAGAACTAAAACCGATAAGACAGGGACATAGCGAACATATCCCATCTTTTGCTGGTGTCAGTAACGGTGTTTTCACGCGGCGATAATGTGGCCACACCCTCGACGATGTGATATTCGGCACGAAGCATTACATTATGTGTCACATGCCAGCGTCCCCCTAACACCCAGCTTTTAGAATAATATTCATGAGCCGGCACAGGGGCTTGATTAATCCCCAATGAGGCGAGCTGCTGGCTATTGATGCGATTTTGTCTGGCAGCTTCTTTTCCATTCCAGTCGTGTTTGTTTAACTGGAACTCTTCATAACGGATGAATGCTTGCCAGGCCGGTGTGAAATTATAACTTGCCTGTAAGTAATAACCGATCGAATTAATATTCATCTGTGAGACGGGTCCACCGATGTCAACATAATCAACATTTTCAAAAGCCACTTCGCCTGTAAATTGCCATTTCTCACCGTTATATTGGGCAGATAAAACGGTGTAATCGATATCAATTTCACCCGAATTCATTCCTGGACCAAAAGGGAAGAGCACACGGTCACTTGCACCTGCATCAAAATCAAGTGTGACTCTTGTTCCAGTTATGGAGTAAATCCACTCTCCACCGTTATGCTCGTATAGAATTTTTCCGAATATCCCTAGCTTATCGTTATGAATGGCGCCAGCCCAGTCATCACCCAGATAGGCATATTCAACGTTTTTATCGGCCAGGGTATAACCAGTACCCACTTCCATAAACAGTGTGCCACTGTCTAAGTTAATATTGTTGTAAAGGTGTATACCATCAGCGGCCATAATGGTATTTCTGACTTTATCAAAGTAAATCACCTGAGGAAGAAAGATAGCGCTTCTGGTGTGGGCGACGTCACGAGTTTCGTTATATAAGCCGATTTCGTTTTTGATTCTGCCAATGTACATACCCGTAGCGTAACGCGCATCGGCATAGAGAGAAACATCCACTAAGCCATAATCGAGTCTTGGTGATCCGTTATCAAATCTGCCGGCTTGTCTGGATAATAGTTGTGCAGAAAGCCTGAGCTTAGGGCTGATTCTGAAACTACCATTAATGCCGACTTCAGTAAATTCGAAACTGCCATCATCACTTGGCCCATAAAAATGATTGTCAGTAGTATGTATGTAAGCTTGAGATGCAAAACCATGCAGGGCAATGCGTTCATACCATGCTTTGTCTTCGGCCAATGCCATTGTTGGAATAACAAGTAAGATGGAAAGTAAACTCGCTCTCATAAATCCACCTTAATAATTTGAATACGTTTGTGTGTATCAGCATCATCTTCACTGATGTACCCAATCGCCCCTTTGGTGTTGGCGACAGCATCAAGCATTTCTTGCTCCGAGTTAACGACGATAGGGGCAGTACCTGTGCCAGAGAAGACCTGTCTGTCCCAGATCCGTCTTAGCTGGTATGGAAACATACCCAATACAGACTTACAAAACTGATTATGCGTAGGGTCTTGATCTTGAAGAACATAGACGGTGATTGGCGTGCCATTTGGCCACTCATGAACTCGCATAGCAAAGATAGAGCGAGCAGTGGTTTTGCTTAATTGCTTTATCTCAACCTGTTCGTTGGCAATGAGAGTTTGAGCTGGTAAATCTTGCGATACCAGGAGCAATAAAGTGATGAGGACTCTGATGCTTATCCATGTCATCAGCCTTGTTCCTTAAGCCGTGTTAAGCTCAATTCTAGGCATGAATTCAAAAAAAAGCCACGTTAAAACTTTCTTTATGTTAAATAAGTTATTCTTTGACAAAAACAAGCTGGGTTTTTGCTGCCTGGTTGTACCAACTTTGTTTGTTTTTACTGAGCCACTGCCACCAGAATCCTAAACCGAGACAAAGCCAGGAAATAAGCCCAAAGATAAATCGCACAGCCGCCTGTTTCCATGAGATAGTCGGCGAGGTTGAGCTAATCAGCTTTATTTTCCATGCTCTCATCCCCAGCGTTTGTCCACCATGGGTCCAGAACCAGCCGTAAAATAAAAAACACACTGACAGTAAATAAAGTAGAAAAAACACATTGCCTGGTGTAATGGCTTCTCCGCTATTTAGCGCAACCGGAATAATGGCAGCAAATAATAAGGCGGACAGTAAAAGTAAAAAGTCATAAATCATCGCCATTATCTGGCGAATTGGACCAGGTCGCTTGTGAATAACTACACTCATTATCAATTTCCAATGGATTTTATTTGGGCGTTAAACCTTACATAAAGTATCATTATCGCTTTAGTTTATCTTGAATTGGGATCCGCATGCTGCAATTGATTGGCCGTCCGGCTTTTTCTGCTTTCCGTCTGGAGAAATTACTAAACAGCATTCAGGCCGAAGTGCCTGCTGTTACAGCTGTTAGAACAGAGTTTCGTTATTTTGTTGAAATAGAAGGTGAGTGTGTTTTGCCAGCAGCAGAACACCAGGTTATCGAAACACTACTTGAAGCAGAAATGCGTGATAGTGACGCCAAAGAAAACGAAACCTTTTTCTTAGTCACACCCAGACCGGGAACGATTTCACCCTGGTCAAGCAAAGCCACCGATATCGCGGTCAATAGTGGTGTAAAAGACATCGAACGTGTTGAGCGTGGCGTAGCTTTTTTTATTGAAGCCAACGAAACACTGACTCAGCATCAGAAATCCATTGTTCGTAGTTTATTACATGACCGCATGATTGAAACTGTGTTTGAAACAGTGGATGAGACAGACCGTTTATTCATGCATGGTAAATCACGTGAACTGGTGAGTGTGGATATCCTCAACGGTGGACGTGAAGCCTTAGTCACGGCCAATCAGCAAATGGGGCTGGCACTGGCTGAAGACGAAATTGATTATCTTTTTGAGAATTTCAGTTTGCTTGAGCGTAACCCAAATGACATTGAGTTAATGATGTTTGCTCAGGCTAACTCGGAGCATTGCCGTCATAAAATTTTCCGTGCCGACTGGATTATTGATGGTGAAACGCAGTCTCACACGCTGTTTAACATGATTCGTAATACGCATGACCTGAACCCTGATGGGGTCGTCAAAGCTTATAGTGATAACTCATCAGTGATTGAAGGTCCGAGAAGTCATCGATTCCAGGTGGATATGGCGACAGGGCAATATCACTATGAAGGTGAAATCCAGCATATCCTGATGAAGGTGGAAACCCATAACCATCCAACAGCGATTTCTCCCTTTCCTGGTGCTTCAACTGGGGCTGGTGGCGAAATTCGTGACGAAGGTGCAACTGGACGTGGTTCAAAACCAAAAGCGGGTTTAACGGGGTTTTCTGTGTCGAATCTGGAAATCCCAGGGTTTGAACAACCTTGGGAAACACCTTATGGCAAACCGGCGCGTATGGCCTCTGCTCGTGAGATTATGATCGATGGCCCTCTCGGTGGTGCGGCCTTCAATAATGAATTTGGTCGTCCGAATTTATGCGGTTATTTCCGTACTTTTGAAGTTCAAGTACCAACAGATAATGGCTTTGAAGTGCGGGGCTATCACAAACCTATTATGGTGGCTGGCGGCATGGGCTCTATCCGTCCACAACACGTTGAAAAAGGCATCATGGATCCAGGTGTGCAATTGATTGTACTGGGCGGTCCGGCAATGTTAATTGGTCTGGGAGGAAGTGCTGCTTCTTCAGTCAATTCCGGTGCCAGTGATGAGGGACTGGATTTTGCCTCAGTTCAACGTGGTAATCCTGAAATGGAACGCCGCTGTCAGGAAGTGATTGATCGCTGTGTAGCCTTAGGCGATCAAAACCCGATTATTGCCATTCACGATGTCGGTGCCGGCGGACTCTCCAATGCTTTCCCTGAACTGGTCGATGACAGTGGTCGTGGTGGTCGTTTTGAACTGCGTGTGATTCCTAATGATGAACCCAGCATGTCACCCATGGAAATCTGGTGTAATGAGTCTCAAGAGCGTTATGTGTTGGGTGTACATCCTGACCGTATTGATGAATTCAAAGCCATTTGTGAACGTGAGCGTTGCCCGTGGGCTGTTGTGGGGGAGACCACTGAAGAAGAACATTTATTACTCGGTGATGCCGATAATGAAACATCACCGATCGACATGCCACTCTCATTATTGTTAGGTAAACCACCTAAAATGCTGCGTGACGTGAAACATACACAACACGGGTATCCAGATCTTGATTTTGCGGGTGTTTCACCCAGAATGGCTCTGGAACGTGTACTTAAATTGCCAACGGTAGCCAGTAAGAACTTCCTAATTACCATCGGTGATAGAAGTGTCACAGGTTTGGTCGCGCGTGATCAGATGGTAGGTCCATGGCAAGTGCCGGTAGCGGATTGTGCTGTCACTTTAGCCGATCATCATGATGTGTTAGGCGAAGCGATGTCGATGGGTGAGCGTGCACCGATTGCACTGATCAATGCACCTGCCTCAGGTCGAATGGCAGTAGGTGAGGCCATCACCAATATTGCCGCTGCCAAAATTGAAAAGTTGGGCGACATTAAATTATCAGCTAACTGGATGGCAGCATGTGGTCACCCTGGTGAAGATGCACTGTTATACGATACCGTCAAAGCGATTGGTATGGATCTCTGTCCTGAGTTAGGTATTGCTATTCCCGTCGGTAAGGACTCTTTGTCCATGAAAACGGTATGGGAAGATAAGGGCGAAACCAAAGCGGTTACTTCACCTTTATCTCTGATTATCAGCGCCTTTGCGCCTGTCACTGATGCCAGCGCAACGACCACACCGCAATTACGTACTGATCGTGGTGATACTGATTTGATTTATATCGATCTGGGGCAAAATCACAACCGTTTGGGTGCTTCCGCTTTAGCTCAAGTATTCAAACAAGTGGGTAACACAGCTCCGGATATCGAAGATGCGACACATTTAAAAAACTTCTTTAACGCTATCCAACGACTGAAGAATGAAGATTTATTGCTGGCCTATCATGACAGAAGTGATGGCGGCCTCGCTGTTACCTTAGCTGAGATGGCTTTTGCCGGTCATTGTGGTCTGGATATTCACTTGAATGGTCTTGGTGAAGCCTTGCCGGTATTGTTCAATGAAGAATTAGGCGCGGTTATCCAAGTGCCTCATGCTGATTTGAATCATGTCATGAATATTCTTAAAGACTATAATTTGACCTCCATGTCATTTGCCATTGGTAAAGTGACTGAGCAGCAGCAAATACGCATCCATGTTGAGCAGGAACTGGTTATTGATGAGTCTCGTGTAACGTTGCAACGTTTCTGGGCTGAGACCAGTTACCAGATGCAGTCAATGCGTGATAATCCTGACTGTGCAAAACAAGAGTTTGATGCGTTATTGGATGCAAGTGATCCTGGTTTATTTGCCAAACAATCATTTAATCCGGCAGAAAATATTGCCAGCTCTCTGATCGTGAGTGGTCATCGTCCCAAGGTTGCCATTCTGCGTGAGCAAGGGGTAAATGGTCAGGTTGAAATGGCAGCGTCATTTGATCATGCAGGCTTTAATGCTATTGATGTGCACATGAGTGATGTGCTGGAAGGGCGTATTGATCTGAATGATTTTGTTGGCTTGGTTGCGTGTGGTGGGTTCTCATATGGTGATGTTTTAGGTGCAGGACGCGGTTGGGCCAGCACCATTTTGCATAATGACACTGCCCGTCAACAGTTCTCAGCATTTTTCCATCGTGAAGATACGTTTGCGTTGGGTGTCTGTAATGGCTGTCAGATGTTGTCGCAGTTAAAAGAGTTGATACCTGGCAGTGAGCATTGGCCTCGATTCTCTCGTAACCTGTCTGAACAGTTTGAAGCACGTTTCTCACTGGTAGAGATTGTAGAGTCACCTTCAGTGTTATTGAGAGGAATGGCCGGTTCTGTGATGCCTATCGTTGTGGCTCACGGCGAAGGACGTGTTGACTATGCCGAGACGGGTTCTGAAGAGCATGCGCTAGTGGCCATGCGTTATGTTGATCATTATGGTCAAGCTACGGAAGCTTACCCAATGAACCCAAATGGATCGATTAATGGCGTGACGGCACTGACAACAACCGATGGTCGGGTAACGATCATGATGCCTCACCCTGAGCGTGTAACGCGCACAGTTCAGCATTCATGGCACCCTGATGACTGGGGCAAAGATGGTCCGTGGGCAAGATTGTTCCAAAATGCGCGATGCTGGGTGAACTAACCTTGTATGTAAAAAAGGACCGAAAGGTCCTTTTTTTATGGCTAACGTAAAGAGAGCTATACTTTAAAACGTTGTGCAATCATATTGAGCTGCGTGGCGAGTGTCGCCAAGTTTTGACTAGCAGTAGCAATTTCTTCGCTGCTATGCATGTTATTTTCAGATAAGTCTGATACGCGTGTAATGTTACGATTGATTTCTTCTGAGACCAAACCTTGCTCTTCAGCAGCACTGGCAACATGTGTACTCATATCAGCGATTTGTGTCATCGAATTAACAATGTTTAATATCGATTGTGTGGCTGAGTCAGTGTAACCAACCATACCAGCGGCATTGGCTTTTTCTTTTTCCATCACGGCGACAGCTTCTTTTGTTTTCTGTTGTAAATTGTCGACCATGACTTGAATTTGTTCTGCCGATTCCTGAGTACGGTTGGCCAGTGAGCGAACTTCATCAGCTACTACCGCAAAACCTCGACCATGATCTCCTGCTCGTGCAGCTTCTATAGCCGCATTTAAGGCTAATAAATTGGTCTGCTCAGCCACCCCTTTAATAACGGTTAACACGGAACCGATTTGCTCACTACTTTGACTTAGTTCTTCAATGGTGCGCGCTGCATTTCCAACGTCTTCAGTTAGAGAGTTAATGGATTTTACCGTTTCACTTATGACGTCTTGTCCCGATTTTGACTCACTGTTCGCATTACGTACTTCTTCTGCTAACAGTTCAGCATTACGGGCGATTTCTTTAATCGTACTCGACATCTCATTCATCGCTGTGGCTATTTGCTCAGATTGCGATTGTTGTTCTTGTGAGTTGGATTGAGATTGCACTGTATTAGTGGATAACTCTTCAGATGCAGCTGCTAATTCAGTTGAGTTTTGTTTCAATTGATTCACTACGCCATTTAAATGTTGTGTCATTGAGTTAAGTGCAATAAAGATATCAGCGGTTTCATCTTTGGCTGGACTGGTGATGGTGACGGTCAGATCACCTTCGGCGATCCGCTTGGTAGCGGTAATAATATTGTTGATTACCTGGATGATAGACCGATAAAAACCAATGAATAAATAGAGTGCCAGCGATAGGGCAATTAATATCACGGCAATCACCACATTTTTCTCAAGCTGTAGCATGGATAGACGATTATCTAGTAGTTCAGCCAGTGCGTCAGCAAGATAATGATATACCACATAATTTGTGTCTATAGCTTCAGTACCCAGACTGAAAATAAATGCTGCTTGGGTGTTAATTTTCTCACTCTCGAGCATATCCTTTTCGATGACAGTGAGAAATTCTGTGAGTGCATTTTCTCTATCCAGCTCTAGCTTATTTAAAACGTCTGCCAACTGCGGATTGTGAGTAATAATATGTTCGATAGCTTGTTGAGTGGTATCCGCTTCATGTTTTACCTTGCTAAATGATGAAGCCAGTTTAATACGTTGACTGGTAGTCAATGATTCATTGGCAGCGATGCCCGAAGCAAGTCCGCGAGTTTGTCCGATACTCTCAGCGAGTACTGGGATATAACTGACAATCGTCTCAATAATGAATGTGGTGTTGAGGTCTGGATCGAGTATGAGTCCAGAATTATGATTCACGGCATTCATGAGTTGTCTAAGTTTTGTAATTAACTCAGTATGCGCGGTAAAAATGGTATTGGGATCTGTTTCTGTTGCTGTATTGATAAGACTGGTCCAGTCACGTTTGATTTCGTCCCATAGTTGATTGGTGTCGAAGTGCTCGCCATATTCAGCATTGATGATATTGATTTGTTGAATACTCTGATCAATCTCTTTCCGTTTACTGAGAATTTTTTCTTCGAACTCTGCTGAGCCATTCAGATAGGCATTCGTTAAGCCACGATGTTGAGGCAATTGTTGATAGAGTGGTGTGATGGTTTTTATGTATTCCAAGCCTGATTGTTCTTTATGGCTTTCATTAACGATGTTGTTTAATTGGTGAATCAGTAGCAAAAATGTCACCGTGATAGGAATAAGCAGCAGCACTGTTATCAGTGACATTTTTTTGGGGTAGCTTAGCGAATTCATGAGTTTTGTCGCCAGATTCATTAGTGTCACCCTAAATTGTATGGATATTTAAAATTGTTATTGGCATATAGTTCGTTTTCTTTAGTATATGATGAGTGACTTTGTCGCCTCTCCACAGTGAGCATATCAAGTTGTTATTGCTAAGCCGTCTATTACAAGGTGTTAATAGTGGCTGTCATTTGATGACGTATTCTGGAGTGATAAATTACCACTTAAGTAATCGACATTATTGCCGTAAAGTGATGAATGGAATATGTGGTCCTGGATTGACCTAAATTTACAACGATTAGAAAGGATATCTAGTAGTTCGGGTTTCTTTCTTTTTAGACAGTGAGTGATTGGATTGATAAAGGACTTAGTTACACCGTATCAGACTAGGGTTGTGCCAAGTTATGGTTTGCTAGTCGTATTTTTGTCGTTGCTCACTATCTTCCCTCCCGTCTTTGCTATGCAGCAGTATGAGAGCGAGCAGGTTACTGCCTGGCAATATCGCTGGGGTGATTCCGAATTTGTAAATGGTGAGCCTGAGTGGATTGTCACGCCTGAACTACATAGTAGCGATTGGAAAGATATTGATTTCCCTGGTATGCCGCCTGATCGGGGGCAACATAATACCGTTTGGTTTAAGGCAACATTGCCTGATTCGGATCATGATTATTTGCATCCTGTTCTTTACGTCACCAGCATTGACTTAATGGCTGAAGTTTACCTGGAAGATAAAAAGATTTATCAATTTGGTGACTTCAACAATAAACAGCACAAGTCGTTTTATGGTTGGCCTTGGCATTCGATTAATTTGCCAAATGATTATGCAGGTAAAACCATTTATTTCAGGGTTTTTTCAAGCTACCGAGACATTGGTTTGTGGGGTGAAGTCAAACTATTTGAGAAAACACATCTACTGTTTTACCTTTTAGAAAAAGCGTATTTTGAAGTTCTGGTCGCTTTATTCTCATTGTTTGTCGCTATTATTACCTTGGCATTCTCGATGATGCATAGAGGGGAGCGACATTTTCTCTATTTATCCTTATTTTCACTGACCTCTGCTGTAATGTTGCTGGCCGAGAATCCAGCTGTTCAATTTGTTTTTAATTACCCTCTAGTACGTGTTTATTTATTAGCGATCTCCTATTACGCATTACCCGTTATTACGAGTTTATTGTTGTCATCATGGTTTGATGACTGGCGACACAAATGGTTAATAAACATTGCTGTCATCCATTTCATCTATCTTATTTCAGTGATAGGCCTATCTTTAGCGGGCCTAATAGAGCTTGCTGTTACATTCCCTATTTTTGATGCCATATTCGCCATCACGATACTATTGATAATAGGGCTTGGCATCAGTAAGCGATATTCGTTGGCCTCCGATCAACATCTAGTCATGCTGTCCTTTACGGTATACGGCATGTTTCTTTTATTGGATATGGGCATTGCTAATAGTGTTCTTCCCTGGATGCATTTGGATATTTCTGTTGGCGCGTTATTGTTTGCGCTTGTATTGATGCTTATTTCTTTACGTCATTATTCACATGTACAAAGCGCCTTAAAAGAACTGAATGAACATCTAGAAGTGAAGGTGGCTGAACGAACAGCTTCCTTGCATGCTTATGCCGAAGCTGAACAAGAACGTGCTGAACAGCTGCAGCGTCTGAATGTGCTCGGAGCCAGATTAGAAGAACTCAACAGTCGGTTACAAACCGTTGACAATCTCACTGAGGCAAGACATTTACTCATTAAAAAGCTTCCGGACGTTTTTATGCCTGTAGAATTGAGCGTAACAACATCATTTGACGGCGTATCTTTTGAGAGGCAATTGGCTCAAGTAGAACTGCAAGAGCTGGATGGCAGCTATAACGTATTTGTTTATCTGGTTTTAAATAATCTAAGTTCAAAAAAACTAATCAAACAAGACAATCTGAATGATTTCATCAACCGGGTTAAATTGCGTTTAGGTGTGACGCTTAGCAGTATCAAGTTAAAAGAAGAGCTGCATCGTTTTTCATTTGAAGATGCGCTGACAGGGCTTGCTAATCGACGTTTTTTTGATCTGGCACTGCATAGAGAAACTCAGCTGGCAAACCGACAGAAAAACCCATTGTCGCTCCTTATATGTGATATCGATCATTTCAAACATTTCAATGATGAATACGGGCATGAAGTCGGTGATTTTGTACTGAAAACATTAGCGCAATTGATGAATGAGTTTTTCCGTGAAACGGATATACCATGTCGTTATGGTGGTGAAGAATTTGTTGTGATTATGCCTGGTGCGACAATAGATGATGCGACAGAAAAAGCCGAGCTATTAAGGCGTATTGTTGCCGACAAACAGATGGTGTTTAACGGCAAACACATAGACAGCATCACCATTTCCATCGGGATCGCTGATTTAACCCCAAGTAGAAGTGAATCAGAACAGTTGTTAAGTGATGCAGATAAAGCCTTGTATATAGCAAAAGAATGCGGAAGAAACAGGGTAGAAACGACACACCCATAAATAAATTTCCATCTATATCAGAACTATATCAAACTTAATCTGACCAATATTCGCATGATTTTCACATGTCACTTGTTGAAATAATCATATACATAGAGAGGAGAAGTTATGAAAATGATGAAAAAAGTTTTATCTGGCGCTGCTATTGCAGGTTTATTCTTGTCAATGAATGCTTTTGCTGCTGACCATACTGTTACCGCACAAGGTCTGAAATATACGCCGCTCGTTGTTAAAGTGGCCCCTGGAGATAGTGTGAGCTGGACCAATATGAGCACACACAATGTAGAAATGATCGATAACTTGATTCCTGAAGGTGCTGAAGCCTTTAAATCTGACATGAGTCAAGATGTTACACATACGTTTGATAAAGAAGGTATCTACATTTACAAATGCACTCCGCATATTGGTGCAGGCATGGGCGGTGCGGTCATTGTTGGTAACCCAACCAACTTAGATGCGATTAAGGCTCAAGATGTTTCTGGTGGTATCGGACGAATTGTCAAAAAAGCCATTAAAGAAGCGGAATCAATGTAAATTTATTGAGTACCCACTATAAAAAGCCGGTCATTGCCGGCTTTTTTTATGGGTATAAGATGTGCATGAAAAAAGAGTGTCTTCTGAGGAATGAGTATGGATAAAGTGAATCAGATTTTTTCATCGTTACCAGAATGGTCAGTCGCTATTGTGGTTATCATACGTTTATTCATTCTCATGCTGATTATGAAAAAGTTCATTTTGCTTAGAGTCAGCAAAATCACGGCTAGAACAAGCTTTTTTTATGACAAGTTAGTGGTGAAAGTAATGAGTTTTCCTCTGACATTGTGCTTGTTGGCATTAACGATAACACTGGCAGAGCACACGCTTCAGTATTTGATATAGAAACAGAATTTAAATTTTTTCATGCTACTGCACAACTATTGATCGTCGCCGCACTGGTATTGTTCATAGATGGTTTTTTGACGGGTGCAGTCGGTCATTATGCCGATAAGACGGCTACCTTAAAAAATAGTAGCTCTATTGTGCAAGGTATTACCCGTGCCATCATCCTTGGACTCGGCTTGTTGATTATCCTTGGCACGATGGGTATTACCATCACGCCTATCATTGCTTCTTTAGGTATTACTTCACTGGCCGTTGCTTTAGCTTTGCAACCAACATTAACCAACTTCTTTTCAGGTGTTCAGCTTGTCATCGACAAACCAATACGTGTTGGTGACTTTATCGAGTTAGATTCGGGAGAGCAAGGCTTTGTCGAGAAGATTGGCTGGCGCACTACCTGGATTAGGATGTTACCCAATAACTTTATTATCATTCCAAATAGTGTTTTATCGCAGTCAAAAATCATTAACTACTATTAGCCTGAAAAACAGCTTTCAGTACCTGTAGAAGTCGGTGTGCATTATGATTCTGATTTAGAGCATGTCGAAAGAGTCACGCTGGAAGTGGCTCGCAATATCCTAAAAACACATAAGTGGGGTGTGCCTGATTATCAGACATTTGTTATTTTTCACACTTTTGATAATTCGAGTATTAATTTCACGGTCATGTTAAGAGCGAAAGAATATTTCAATCGCTTCTTCATTAAATCTGAGTTTATCAAGGCTTTACATCAGCGTTTTAAGGAAGAAAATATTACGATTCCTTATCCTATCAGGGCAATCAATTACCAGCAGGAGAATCCTCAATCAACAGTGGATGATAAGTCTGTATAACGTTTTTATTTATTATCGATTTAAACCAGGGAAAACGATTTTGCTAACTGACTCACTTATCTTGGCGAGCAATTCAGCTTTTTTTTGTTTCGTCAGCGTGGATTCAGAATAATAAATCACCAGTAAATAAGGTTTACCTTTTTCTGGCCAGATAATCGCTACATCATTAAAGGCTCCGTTAGGACCAGAGCCCGTTTTATCACCTACTAGCCAGGTGGACGGGACGCCCGCACGTATTTTGTCATCACCTGTTTGATTGCCTATTAGCCATTGAATAAGCCGTTGTTTGGATACGTCGGATAAATGATCACCAAGCAACAGGGTGTTCAGCGTCGCCAACATCGCTGCAGGTGTTGTTGTATCTCTAAGGTCGCCTGCCAAGTTGCTGTTAAGAGCAGGTTCTATTCTGTCGAGTCTTGTGGTGTTATCGCCTATCGAACGCAAATAGTCGGTTAATGCCTCTGGGCCACCTATTGTTTTTAATAGTAAATTGGCCGCAGTGTTGTCACTGAGTTGTAATGTCGCCTGGCTTAACGCTGCTACCGACATGACGCCTTCATCAAGATGTGTTTTGGTGACCGGGGCATAATCCAGTATGTCAGCACGATCGTAATGAATCGGACGAGACAGACTTTCTTGATGCTGATCAATTCGGTGTAAGACATTAGCAACCAGTAAAACTTTGAAGGTGCTACACAATGCAAAACGTTCATTAGCACGATAATGCAGTTGAAATTGGTGTTGTAGGTCATAAGCGGCAATGCCCAGTCTCCCGCCATATTCTTTTTCTAATTGGGCAAATGTTGTCTGCCAATTTATGCCTTCATTATTAGCAGAGCTGACACTATTTACCGTGAATAAAAGACTAAACAAGGTGGCTAAGCTGAGTAAGGATTTCATTGTGATAGGCGGTTTCTGGTGAACAAGGGGGCATATATTAACCGATTTCAGAGAGGGAT
Organism: Methylophaga sp.; assembly: GCA_002706095.1. Classification (GTDB taxonomy): domain Bacteria; phylum Pseudomonadota; class Gammaproteobacteria; order Nitrosococcales; family Methylophagaceae; genus Methylophaga; species Methylophaga marina. The sequence continues at coordinate 86,236 of PAJP01000018.1, forward strand.
AGGGCTGACATAGGGAAACGATTGTATTGTGCTTTGGGTGTGTTAAGCACAGATGAAATCTAGATAATGGGTTAAGCGCCAACTATCAAGTGAGAAAACAGAGCAGTGTTTTAGGACCTTCAGACGTAAAATCAGGTTTTAACCACATTCACATGTTGGTTTATGTATTTATTAAACTCTTCCATTGGCATGGGTTTGCCAAATAAATAACCTTGATAATTCAGGCAACCATGTTTAGCTAGGAATGCTTCCTGAGCATCCGTTTCGACCCCCTCAGCGATGACAGTCATGCCCATGTGACTACTCATATTGATAACGGTGCGAATGATATGAGCATCATTGGCATTTTTTAGCATATGATCCACAAAACTTTTATCGATCTTTATTTCATCCAGTGGAAAACTTCGTAATATGGAGAGTGATGAATAGCCTGTCCCAAAGTCATCCAGAGATAAAGTGATGCCATGAGACCGTAATTTGTCTATTTTTATAGCAAGTTCATTAATGTTCTTTAGCATTAGGCTTTCAGTGATTTCCAGTCGCAAACGTGAGCCGGAGCACTGATGTGTTTCAATGCTGGATAAGACCGTATCAACAAAATTCTTTTGCATAAATTGGCGAGCGCTGATGTTGACGGATAAAACTAAATTAGCCGTAGCCGGGTCTTGTTGCCAGACAGCTAATTGTCTACAAGCATGTTGAAGTACTTCAGTGCCTATGCGGTTAATAATGTCTGAGTCTTCTGCAATAGGAATGAATTCGGCCGGTGAAATCATGCCATGTTTAGGATGCTGCCAGCGTAGTAGAATTTCAGCACCAATAGGTTCATGTCGGTGGTTCACCTGGGGTTGGAAATAGGGGAGAATGTCGCGATTGAATACGGCATCTCTTAGATCATTTTCCAGACTGGCTTTGAATTCAATACTGGGCTGAAGCGCTTCATCAAAAAATCGAAAACAACTACGACCATCTGACTTGGCCTGAAACATAGCGTTATCAGCACGTTTAAATACTTCATTAACGGATAAGGTTTCGCCCTGAAATGTGCAAATGCCTATGCTGCATGAAGTACGATATTGCACGTTACCAATATTATATATATCACTGATACCATTAATAATTTTGTTGGCAATAACTTCAGATATTTCTTTGCTTTTGTTAGCGGTGTTACCAATATTTTGGATCAAAATAACAAACTCATCTCCACCAAAACGGGCAATGGTGTCTTCATCTCTTAAAATGGTTTTCAGTCGAGTGGATACCGATTTGAGAAGCATGTCACCCACTGAGTGCCCATGAAGATCGTTAATGTTTTTGAAGTTATCTAAATCAATAAAAAACACGGCACAGTGAGATTGGTTGCGACTACTGGTGTGCATGGCCTGTGTGACGCGATCGGTCAGCAAACGTCGGTTGGGCAAATCTGTTAGCGTGTCATAGTAAGCCAGATATTGGATTTCATCCTGACTCTTTTTAAACTCGGTTTTATTTTGAACCAAGGTTGCCAAGCCAACGACATGGTTATGATTGTCACGCAAAGCGGTGTAAGTCCATTCGCAGAAAATAATGTCACCCTCCTTGGTCAAATTTTCATTTTGACAATGACTGGAGCTTCCCTCAGCGATAAATTCCTCCATTTTTTGGATGACATGATCCTGAATGTCGATTGGCAACAAGAAACGGGCATGCTGATGAATTGCTTCATCTTGTTGATAGCCAAATATTTGCTCAGCTGCAGCATTCCATGACACAACCTGGAGGCCGAGGTCCCACTCAATTACTCCCATCGGTGTGTGGTCTAAGTGAATACGTTGATGTTGTGATAACTTCTCAATTTCAGCTTGTTGTTTTATAGCCGCATGATGCAGCAAGATATTCTCATGTAGTTTTTTACCCAGATTTGATGATGCAATAGAGATATAAACAATATATACGGCGAGTAAAATCGCCATGGCCAGTGATAATTCTGTTTCATTGCTAAAAAAACCGGGTAATGACAGTAAATAGATACTCCCGGAAAATAATTTCGATGTTATCGCATCGACTGAATACACGACCATCGCACCACCTGTGACACCGACAATAACGAGTGTGATAAAGGCTTTATGAGCGACATCATTGGTTTCTGAAAGAAAGTAATAACCAGCCAGCCCCCATGCCATGCCACAAGCTAAAGTGGATAAACGGAAGATATTGAGCCAAGTGTCAGGGTTTGAGTTATTGGTGTTGTGTTGTTTGAAATAAATGGTGGAGTACAGACGTAATCCATAAACAACGCTAAAGATAAGACACCAAGCGATTAAGATTGTCTTGTTAACCTGGTCATACTCAACAAAAGCCAATGTGAAGGCAACAAGACTGGCCACGATAACGGATTTAAGATTGCTGCTATAGAGCATATTGATGATATCGACTTTCAATGCCATTTTTTCATCATGCTCGCTAGGGAGTAATGAAACCGTGTTTGTATCCAAGCGCAAAAATCCTCTCTACATAACCATTTCGTGAGCATTTTTTATCTGTTTTCAATTATCTAGTTGAAAACACGTAATGTTCAAATGGTTTTAGCACAGAAAAAAATGGCTGTCTATTTTGTCGCAGATTGTCTGCTTCTCTCCAGCATGGTCAAATTCGTCTTGACAGCATTGTTTGTTAACTCTTGTAACCAAGCCATAAATAAACTCAGACGTTTAGGTACTTGACGACGAGAGGCATAAATAATGGATAAAGGAATGACCGGGGCGGGATAGTCAGGCAAAATCTCGACTAATTCCCCACGTGCAAGGTACGGCTCTGCACTCATGGCGGGTAGTTGCGCGATACCCAGTCCGGATAAACAAGCATATAAATAGGCATCCGTATTGTTGACTTGTAGTCTGCTTTTCATCTCAACTAGCTGAAGATGATGTTGAGCAATATGTTCAAATACAGCGGTCTGTGTTTGCAGGTTTTGTGCATAATCGATGAGGTAATGGTGTGCTAAATCATTTACTGATTGGGGTTTACCATACTTCTCTGCATAATCAGCGCTAACACAGTTAATCACGGTTAACTGAGTCAATGGCATGGCAACTAATTCACTATCGCCAAGGTGACCTGCACGAATAACACAGTCCACACCATCTTTGATCAAATCTGCCCGTTGGTCATTGCAACGCAGCTTGATTGAGACGTCAGGATAACGCTCGTACCAACTGTTTAAATGAGGCAGAAGAATATTGGCTGCAAAGCGGCTGGGCATGTCAACATGCAAGCAACCAGAGATTAATGAAGGCTGTTGAAACTCGCTATCAAGACTATCTACCTGCTCCAGAATGGAAAGACATTTTGTGAGATAGCGCTCGCCATCACGTGTGAGGTTTATCTGTCTGGTACTTCGTTGTAATAGGCGTGTATTGATTTGTTGTTCGAGTGATTTTATTGAAGCCGATACGCTGGACTTCGGTAAACCAAGCATCTCGGCGGCTCGGGTAAAACTGCCGACTTGTGCCACTGTGACAAACCGCTTCATTGATTCAAACTTATCCATTTTTCTTCTACTGTTAGTTATTTACGAACAATGATATCGGATTTTGTCTGTTTATCATGAATTAATAGCGGCATAAGATGTCACCTCATTCAATGGAAAGGAGGTAATCAATGAATAAATTAGTATTAATTACAGGTGGTAGCAGAGGGATAGGCCGTGAAAGTGCGCTTTATCTGGCTGAAAAAGGTTGTGATGTCATTATCACTTATCATTCAAATAAAGACGCAGCTGATGACGTGGTTAGCAGGATTAAAGAAATAGGTCGAAGCGCGACAGCGTTGGCATTGGATGTCAGCCAAACAGATACATTCAGTCACTTTGCTGATGTTGTAGAGACTCAGCTTAAATCAGAGTTTAGTCGAAAAGAGCTGGACGTCATTATTCATAATGCAGGTATGGGCATATATAAATCTTTTGAAGACACCACCGAATCCGACTTTGATATTTTAATGAATACACATCTGAAGGCGCCGTTTTTTCTCAGCCAATTGTTATTACCTATGATCGCTCCTCAAGGTCAAATCATTCATATTTCATCAGGTCTGGCGCGTTTCTCACTGCCTGGTTATACGGCTTATGCCACGATGAAAGGGGCAGTGGAGGTATTAACGCGCTATCTGGCAAAAGAGCTCGCTACTAAACAGATTCGGGTTAATACGCTGGCGCCCGGTGCAGTTGAAACTGATTTTGGCGGTGGTGCTGTTCGTGATAACACTGAGTTGAACCGCAGTATCGCTAATCAAACTGCATTAGGCAGAGTGGGATTACCCGATGATATTGCTAAGGCATTGGCCATGCTGGTGAGTGATGACAGTTCATGGGTTACGGGTCAACGTATCGAGGCGTCTGGCGGCATGTTTTTATAAAAAATTCAGTGTCCGCCGGTATTAGAAAATAAGTTAATGACAAGTACGCCTGAGATGATTAAGCCCATGCCGAGAAGGGCAGGTAAATCGAGTTTTTGCCCATATACTATCCACGAGATGATAGCGATGAGCACAATGCCCAAGCCTGCCCAGATAGCATAAGCAATACCGACAGGAATCACTCTTAACGACAATGTCAGAAAATAAAAAGCAGTCAGGTAACCCGTAACAACGATAAGTGTCGGAACAAGTCGCGTAAATTCGTGGCTGGCTTTCAGCGCTGAGGTCGCAATGACCTCAGCGATGATGGCAATGGCGAGATATATCCAGTGTGGCACTGACTTACCTTTTGAATGTAGTGATATAAAGTTGCTCGACTTTTTTCCTTGCCCAATCTGTTCGACGCAGAAATTTTAATGACGACTTAATAGAAGGGTCGTTTTTAAAACAGTTCAGGTTAATTCTATGAGCGAAACCTTCCCAGCCATAATGATCGACCAGTTCAGTGACAATGGTTTCGAGGGTGATGCCATGCAGTGGGTTGTTAGGTTGCTGGTTCATAAATAGGCTTTTTTCTAGATGTCATTCCGAGTATGAAGTCATGTTTACTTTAAAGCTTAATCATGACGGCTACTGTATGACTTAAGATTAACATTCAAACAATAAACGCGTTGCAATATCTTTTGCTGCCGGCATGATGAAACTACGTCATTCATAACGCTGGGTTAGGCTAATGTTGTTTTTACGTATGTGGTTGTGTCCATCTCCACCGTTTCTGCGGTGATAGTGATATCGAATAAAGGTAATGTTGTACAAAGCCGTTCAACGATTAAATTATTTAAACGTTTCTTTTGCTCCAGGGTGCGCCCTTGATGCAGTCTGACAGTCACGTGCAAAAAGTGTGTGTGATGATCGCCGAGCCTAAACGTTTGGTAAGCAATACTGCGTGTTTTGATATGCTCAGGTTTGAATAAAAGAGAATCTATCGCTGCCTGATGAACAGTATTCACTAATGTCTCAGCTGAAGTGATGTCAGCCAGTTTCGTTGAATATTCGATAATACAATGTGGCACCGGAATTCTCCTGGCAGTATCTGTAGAAACGATATGACACCACTAAAAGAAAAGGCCGCTTAAAGCGGCCTTAATAGCAATGACATCAGTTATTTGATAAATAACATCTCGCGATATTTAGGCAGTGGCCATAAGTCGTCAGCCACTTCACCTTCAAGCGTATCAACATGTAAACGCACTTTATCCATCAACTGACGGATATCATTTGCACAGAAGTTCATATGTGCTTCAATTGAATCAAAGTCATGCTTATTTAAAGCCGCTTCAAGTTCGCTGACCGTGGCCAACATAGCATTGGTTTCCTGAGCAATTAGACTCACCACGGAATTATTCATCTCTATTCCCATGTCCGCCATACTGGTATGGGTGACGGACAGTTCTGTCAGATACTGCGATGCGGATGGGTAAATCAGCGTTTTTGCCATCTCAACTACGAGCTTGGCTTCCACTTCAATAGAAAGAATATATTGCTCGGCGTATACCTCAAAGCGGCTTTCCAGTTCGACAGGTGTGAATACACCAGTGCGAGAGAATAACTCACGGATAGCCTCATCACGAAGGTAAGGCAGAGCATCAGCAGAAGTCGGTAAGTTTTTCAGACCACGCACGTCTACCGCCGCTTTGTGCCATTCTTCAGAATAGCCATCGCCACCAAATACCACATTACCGTGTTGTTCCATTAACTCTTTCAGAACGGCCAGTACTGCGGTGGTTTGATCTTTGCCGCTATCTAATTCAGCTTTTAATTTCTCAGCAATCCAGTCAAGCGAGTCAGCCAGCATTGTATTCATGGCCACTAAGGGGCCAGATACCGATTGAGATGAACCCACAGCACGGAACTCAAAGCGATTACCAGTGAAAGCAAAAGGGGATGTACGGTTACGATCACCTGGATCACGTTCAAATTTTAGAATTTGTGACAGGCCCAGATCCATCTCGCCACCTTTTTTCGAGGTCGCAATATCACCCGCTTTAATATCCTGGAATACTTTTTCTAACTGGTCACCAAGATAGACTGATAAAATCGCTGGAGGCGCTTCATTAGCACCCAAACGATGATCGTTTGAAGCAGAAGCAATCACCGCACGAAGCAAGGGGCCGTATTTGTGTACACCACGAATAACTGCGCCACAGAATAATAAGAAATTCAGATTATCATGCGGTGTTTTACCTGGATCTAATAAATTACCTTGTGTGGCATTGCTGACCGACCAGTTAACGTGTTTGCCTGAGCCATTAACACCAGCAAAAGGTTTTTCATGTAGCAGACACATGAAGCCATGTTTTTTTGCTGTGGCTTTCATCAAGGTCATCATTAATTGTTGATGGTCTGCAGCAATATTGGCTGACTCAAAATAAGGGGCTATCTCAAATTGACCGGGAGCGACTTCGTTATGGTGCGTTTTGGCAGGAATACCTAAGCGGTATAACTGGTCTTCGAAGTCTTGCATAAAGACCTGGACACGTTCCGGGATAGCACCGAAGTAATGGTCATCAAACTGTTGGCCTTTAGCTGGTGCAGCGCCAAATAATGTTCGACCAGCTAAAAGCAGGTCAGGACGTGCTAGAGCAAAATTACTATCGACCAGGAAATATTCTTGCTCAGCGCCACAGCTTGAGTTAAGCGGCGCAATCTCGGTTTCACCCATTAAAGCCAGCACTTTCCTGGCCGCACGATCCATGGCTGAGATGGACCGTAGTAATGGGATTTTCTTATCAAGTGCTTCACCGGTCCATGACATGAAAACACTTGGGATCATCAACGTAGAGCCGTTTTCTGTGTGCATAATGAACGCAGGGCTGGTTGGATCCCAAGCAGTATAGCCTCGAGCCGCATTGGTCATGCGTAAGCTACCGTTAGGGAAAGACGAACCATCAGGCTCGCCCTTAATCAATAAGCTGCCAGAAAATTCTGTAATCGCATTGCCTTCAGCATTGGTCACAATAAAACCATCGTGTTTTTCTGCGGTGATATTGGTCATCGGGTAGAAAATATGAGAGAAAAACTTCACACCTTTAGACAAGGCCCAGTTTTTCATGGCTGCAGCCACAACATCGGCAACGGCTGGATCTAATGGGGCACCTGTTTGAACAGTCTGTTTAAAGGCTTTGAAGGCAGACTTATTTAATGCTTCCTCCATTTTTGCCAGATTGAAAACATCTGTCGCCCAGATTTTATCTATCGGTTCAGATTTGTGAACAGTTGTTTTTTGACGGTTTGTAATGTTTGAAATCGCTTGCAGGCGAGATTCATTTCCACTCATTTTCTATCCCTTAATCGCTGATGATTAATTGTTAATGTGATAAACGCAGTCGCTTTTTGGCGCATCAATTTTATTGATTGCGCATGTAATAGTGCTGTCGTTAGCACGGTTGTATCCCGACGCGAGCATCCCATCGTCTTTGTTTATGTAACACTAAAATAGAAAATAACCATATCAACATATTGATTATCAATATAAAAATCATCAGTGATATGAACGGCACGACATTCAGCGGAAAGGTTTTCAAGCGTGGTCGATATGAGTCTTTATTGAACTATTTAATGTGTGACAGCTATCAATATAGAGCAAATAATTTCAGTTATGAAGACCTATTTTTGTCACATAAATCGTGTATGGCAGAAAGAGATGTTTTCGTTTTTTTCAAACAAATGTTAAAGAAATACATGTTGTTGTCGATGCAAAACATAATGGACGCTAATGAGGCATGGTAGGGAGTCATATATGAATATTGATCTGTCATCTGTTCGAAGCAATGGGACGACTAAACACGCTGCCTCAACAGGCTCATCTCTGGAGGCGCGTATAGCGGCTTTAAAGAAAAAGATGGTGGACTTGTTTAATGAGCTCAAAGCATTGTTGAAAAATCCTGGTGAAGATTCCGAAAAGCAAGCAGAAGCCATACAACAACAAATTCAATTACTTCAGCTTCAAATTCAACAGCTGGAAGCCTTGAAAAAACAACAAGAAAAAGCAGCAGAAAAAGATCAAGCCATTGCTACGCCATCCAACACCACGGTCAATTCGTCAGAAGCTACATCGGACACCAAAGTTGGCACTACGATAGACAGTTATAGCTGATAAAACAGTAATCGAGCCGCTAATAAGGTAAAGATAAGGGCGGTGAGTGACTGCAAGATGCGCTGAGCTCGACTGGAAGCAATTAACCACCTACCCATACTGGCTGCAGTCAATGCCATAACGCTGAATATCATCAATGCAGTCAGCATAAATATCAGCCCTAAATAGACAATTTGCCACGATACAGATACGCCTGATGTATCAATAAATTGTGGTAAAAATGCCAGGAAAAAAAGCGCTACTTTAGGATTGCTGACATTCATTAAGAATCCGATTCTAAGCAAGCTGAGTGAAGTGTCTAATCTCTTTGTATCAGTCAAAGCTGTTATTACTGGTGTCCTGAATGCACGCCATGCTAGATAGAGCAAATAGCCAGCCCCAATGATTTTTAGCCATACAAATGTCATGGGTGAAGTGATTAACCAGGTAGCCAGGCCAAACACTACCGCCGCAATGTGAATAATCAAACCGCTGCATAAGCCCAGCGTGATGATGAGCCCAGTTCTGGCCCCGTATAATGCTGATTGTGAGATGACATAAAGATTATCCGGCCCAGGTGCAAGGGCCAGTACTATCGATGTCACTATAAACATCATCAAATTATCACTCATCAGCGTCATGATTACTTAGTACTGGAACTCAGATTTAACCAGCTAAATGAGGATTTTAAAAATGTCACTGCTTGCTCCTCAATCACTTCACCATGGGCCATGACAATTTTTTCTGGCTGCCAGTCAATAATTTGCTGCAGATGCTGGCGGGCAATTGGCTTCTTAAACGTTAATCGCCAGTCAATCGGCATCTTGCCGTTAGGGGCTAAAACACCGGCGATTTTAGCGAGCAAGCGCTTGATAGGAGTGAAAGAGTGTGCCTGAAAGTTGTCAATTAAATCGGTCACAATGAGTGTTCTGCTGCTGCGATGAAAAAACACACACTCCTGCATCACCTTTGAGCCTGTAAATAAGAGCTGTGATATGTCATCACGCCATGGTGGAACCCAATCAGCAGTAAGTACACCATTGAAGTGAATATCCGGGCGTTTCTGGCAGACTTGTTCTGTGCCAAATACTAAGGCTGATGGATAATGCTGTTGCCAGTCTTTTAAAAATAAATGATGTAATTTATTGGGTGCAACCAAATAACGTACTTCACCCAGTGCATCTATTTGTTTAGCTAAATCAGACGTGAATTGAATGGGACTATGCAACCATAGCGAACCATCTGCTAAGCGAATGACGACCATTCGCGTGGTGTATGGGAGGGTATAAAAGCGGACGCTATCACCATCAATGTAGCTTATATTCTTCCCCAGGCTGTGCATAATTACTCCATGGTTCAAGATGAACGATATCTATGTCATCGCTGATTTCTTCTCAACGTGTTAAGTTCTGATGTGACAGAATATCGCTATTGCGAATCAATTATAGCTGAGGATAAAGCGACCAATGACACTGCGATCAATTTTACGCAAATGGACAGAACGTTATTTCTCTGATGAAGAAGCCGTTATTCTGCTCATTGTTTTAGTGCTGGGCTTTGCTGTGGTTATCTGGTTGGGCGGGATGTTGGCGCCATTTTTTACGGCGTTGGTGATTGCTTTCCTGTTACAGGGGGTCGTGAATATGCTGACCCGCAGGCGTGTACCCAATATGGTGGCGGTAGCCATAGTCTTCCTCGGGTTTATCGGTTTGATGTTGGCTTTGGGCTTTTTATTAATGCCATTGTTGTGGAATCAGTTGGTTAACCTGGTGCAGGAAACGCCTAACATGTTGTCCAATGGTGAGGACTGGCTGGTCAACCTTCATTATCATTATCCTAATTTAATCAAACCTGATGAAATTCAAAGCTGGATTTCCAGCACCGCAAAACAATTCACGGTTTATGGGCAAAGGGCGGTGTCTTTGTCTATTGCTTCGCTGGGTAATGTGATTGGTTTGATTATCTATCTGGTATTAGTGCCTATTCTGGTTTTCTTTATGCTGAAAGATCGGGAAAAACTGGTTGGATTTGTACTGTCATTCATGCCGGAAAAACGTGGGCTGATGAACCGCATCTGGAGTGAAATGGATGATCAAATTGCTAATTATGTGCGTGGCAAAGTGGTCGAGATTGCGATTGTTGGTACGGTGAGTTATGCGACATTCTCATTCTTTGGCTTGCAATACACCGCACTGTTGGCTGTCTTGGTGGGCTTCTCTGTGTTAATTCCATTTATTGGTGCTGCTGTCGCTACATTACCTGTTGCAGCGGTAGCGGGATTTCAATTCGGGCTCACCGAACAGTTTGCTTATATATTGATTGCTTACGGTATTATTCAGGCGCTTGATGGCAATGTGTTAGTGCCGGTTTTATTTTCAGAAGCTGTCAATTTGCATCCTGTTTCTATCATTCTTGCCGTTTTGTTTTTTGGTGGAATATGGGGTGTGTGGGGTGTTTTCTTTGCCATTCCACTGGCAACATTATTAAAAGCCCTGATAACCGCCTGGCCAAGAAGCTTACATGAGACGCCCATACAGAAAAGCCCCTAAAGCTCGTCAAACCGGGCTTGTTGATGGTGAAAAATTGTCAGTAATTGCAGCAAAAACATCAGCGTTGGCTACAAAAGGGCATTTGACTGAGATGGATTTATCCAAAACGTAATCATCATATGCTTATCGTACAAACTTTCTTGACACAGTGGGATAAAAGTCAGCGCAGTGAAGCTGATAAACGACAGCGTTTGCATCAGCCTGACAGAGCCTTGGTGTGTCTTGCTTCAGCAAATACACTAGCGGATGAACGCATTGTGCTGGATATGCATGGTGAGCCTGAGCAGCATAAGCGTATTCAGTTTCATTTAGACACTGAGGATTTTTATATTGACCGCTTTCATTTTTCTCTGACTGAGCGGACATTGGCATATAAAACAGCACAGTCTGCACCCAGGCTGATTTCAGCATTGGAAGAGGGATGGGTGCAGTGTCGATATAATTGGCGTCGCCGAGTAGAACAAAGTGGCTATATCTATTGGCTTTATGAGGATGTTACGCTAAACGCCTGTTTTGTAGATAACTTTAGAGAAGATGTGTTTATGAGACAAGCAGCTGATCACGTCTTCACTGACTTAACATTACCTGCAGAATGAATTGAAGCCTTTAAAAAAGTTGTATATCAGCCTTACCCCACAACGTTGTCACTTGTTTTTCAAAACCTGTTTTATGGCTATTACTTAACATCAGTACCGAACCCAGATCAGATACTTCAGCGTGAAGATTGTCCATGGTTAATCGTCTATCGACCTCGCGGGCGACAGCCTCTTCCGTGCTGATGATGGTGATATTCGGTCCGGCAACCTGTTGTATAACGGCTTTGAGATGAGTGAAATGCGTACAACCAAGGATAAGCGTATCGGCACCTTTATCCAGTAATGGCTGTATATAACGCTGAATGGTGTTGTATGTGTCCTTATAACTTAACGCTAATGTTTCTACTAAAATCACCAGATCAGGGCAGGGTTGTATTTCAATCCGAGCACCCATAGCGACGCGCTCAGCTAAATCATGAAATGACTGGCTGGTGAGTGTTTTTGCCGTGGCTAACACACCGATGACGCCCGTTTTTGTATTCAATGCAGCCGGGCGTAACCCTGGCTCCACGCCGATAAACGGCAATGAATAACGTTCCCGAAGAGTTTTAATACTGACCAGTGTCGCCGTATTACAAGCGACTACAATGGCCTTGACTTGCCGACTGAGTAACTCTTCGGTAATCGTGACGGAACGCTCGAGGATGTAGGCTTCGCTTTTTTCACCGTAGGGTGCATGCAGCGTATCAGCCAAATAGATGAGATGCTCGTTAGGCATGCGTTCTCTAATCTGTTTGGCAATAGGCAAGCCGCCGATACCAGAGTCAAATATACCAATCGGTCTTGCGTCAGCCATGATGAGTTCTGTTTATTATAGAGAATAAAAAATCGACGATTGTACTTGATCTATTCGTAGATGGTGTTAATGGTTAGCGTTGCAGAGCCACAAATTCACCCTGAAACAAACCCACACGGTCAGTCTCAAGTCTTAGTGTCGATACCACAGTAATTCGTGCTTTTCCCATTCTTGCAAAAGTACGTAAAAACTTTTCCCAGTTTTCAGTGATGGGTATGTACGCAGTCGCAGTAAACTCGCCCGTTATTGGCTTTTCATATTCCATCGAGTTTCGTTGAATGACTAGTGTGCAGTCCAAATCGGCGTTATGGAGTCGTGTATTTAACAGTGACCATGCAGATAAGATGGCTAATGTTGAGGCACTGCCACCGAATACGGTTTCATGGTAGTTAATATTGGGCGTCAGGGGGGCTTGGAGTGTGACATGGTCATCTGCCAAGCTTGTGACAGAAACCTGCATGGCTGCTGATAAAGGAATGTGTTGATACAGGTACTGCTGTAGTTGTTCAGGTGTCATCGTTTCACTGCCCAGATGGATTGTCAGAATAATAACGTCTTCTCACTAGTTGAAAAAGTCTTTACGCTATCCCTCATATTCAGCAGCCAGTTGAGAAGGTTCACATCACAATGAAAACATCTCTGCAAAGAACACGATGGTCAATTTCTGGCGTATTGCTGCTACTTGCGTTTTATACTGGCGTTGCTTTTGCAGACGACGTTCAGGATGGCATTGCGGCATATAAAAACAGAGATTTTCATACTGCTTATCAAGCATGGCATAAAGCGGCAGAGCAGAATATCGCTGAGGCGCAATGGATGTTAGGTATTATGTTATTAAACGGCCAGGGAGTGAAACAAGACAATGCCGCTGCCTATTCCTGGTTAACCCTAGCCAGTGAAAAGAAACATAAACAAGCCTCCATTGATCGACTAGCAATACGAAACCGATTAACGGTTGAAGAGCTAGCCAAAGCAGATATGTTGACGGCGGCATTCAGAGACAAACAAACCTCAAAAACAGTCATAAAACAGCAAAAAGAACAAGCCTTTCAATGGTTTGAAAAAGCCGCCAGAAAAGGCGATGCTCATGCGCAATACCAACTGGGTGAAATGCTACTAAGTGGCGATGGTGTCAGGCAGGATAACGTTACTGCCTATTCCTGGTTTAGCTTGGCGAGTCAACAAAACCACCCACAGGCTATTGTGAAACAAGCACAACTGAAAGATGATCTAAGCGCTAGCCAGATCGAAAAAGCGAATGCTTTGATGTTAACTAACCGTGACAATCATTCGATTAACGATGCGCCACCGGGATTACCTGAAATCACAGAAAAATCTGACATTAAGGTCGTTCAGCCAACGGCAGAAGTAATGGCACGATCTACTGTTCAAACAGCGCCTGACAAATTAACGACGCTCACAACCGAAAAGCCCGAAAAGACTCATAAAGTTAAAGCCGAACAAAAGGTGTCTGATGACAAACCGCAAGCAGTGACTGTTTATCGTGTGCAGGTAGGGGCATTTAAGTCTAGAGAACAGGTTAATATCGCCTTGGCCCAACTAACAAACAAAGCTGCTTTGAGAGGGCAAACATACCAAACCACCATTACCGAACCCGTTGAAGATACTGTTAAGCCAGATTTTTATCGTCTACAACTGGGTAATTTTGCAGCTAAGCCTGAGGCAAAAAAACTATGCCTGTTTCTTAAGCAGAACAAGCAGCCTTGTTTTGTTGTTTCCAGTCAATCAGATAAATAAAGATGATTTATTTAACTTTGCCAGATTTCATAGTGGATTAATTTTTTGATTTCTTGGTAGAGAGGAGACATAAAATACTCAGGACCACCAATAAAATTGCCATCAACAATCAAGCCTGTTCTTTCTAGTCGATGCAGCAAAGCCGCTGTATAAACAGCAGAAATATTATAGCGTTGGCATATACGTTTTTTTGCTTTTTGATTACGCTCAAGAACAATGGTTGATTCTTCTTGAGCTTCTTCGATGCTTAGCTCTTCACTTAGAATGAATAGGATTTCTATTTCGCGAATAGATAAGTCAGAAATGATAGTAAGAGTCTCTTCATACAACGTGGGTGTATTTCGAATTACTTGAGTTTCGATGCCATTAATAAACAAGTTCTCTAAAATAGCTACCTTTTCTTTTGAAATAGCTTTATCAATAGCATCAATGGTTTTAATGAAACAAGCAATAAAATCGTCTGATTGGAGTTCATTATCAGTTAAATTTATTTCACCTGTCTCTAATCGTTTAATTAATTTATCAAACTTATTGTTTCTATAAGTTTTTATTACTTTGTCTAGAGCCGTTCTAAGTGCTACTTTTCCGATGCCTGTACTCAATGAATCCATTTTTCATGCCTTTGTTGTGTATGGCTTATTAGGTTACTTATTCTTGAAACAACCTTTTCAGAAGAACATACAACGCGCCCGTGCCGCCATCGTCGATAGTTGCACTACAGAACGCAAGCACAATCTCACTTTGGCGCAGCCAATGATTCAGTTTGCTTTTTAAGACGGGTTTATTATCACGCGAACCCCAGCCTTTTCCGTGGATGATGCGTACACAGCGGATTTGTTGTCGCTGGCAAAACTCCAGAAACTCAGACAATGATGGTTCGGCTTTGGCAATGGTCATGCCATGTAAATCTAACTCTGCTTCGATATGGACTTTGCCATTACGAAGCTTACTAAACAGTTTGTGTTGAATTCCTGGACCACGGTATTCAAGATATTCTTCATTACCAACCGTCTCTGGAGAAAACATATCTGAGAAGGTTTCTCCCTGATATTCATCATCCATGATTTTTTGGCGAATGGCTTTAGCAACCGGTTTCGGTTTGTTATGAATCAGACGGTTTTGGCGTATACGGATGGCATCGCGCATTTCCTCTCGGAATAATGCAAATTCATCTTCTTCAGAGTCGTCTTTTTTATTAGCCATGAACCTGATGCTGCCTGCGTGTTTGGAGAAAAAATAGTAGACCATTGTGCCAGATGAGGCTTGTGTAAAAAATCCTTTTTGATTTACCATGCGAAGCACTTGTCGGGGTGCCCGACCGGAATAATCCGGAAAGGCTGAGATGAAACCCGTTGAACCTGAAGAGGCTAGAACCTCCGTAGGAAACAAGCAGGACACCTGTTTTGCACTCGAGATCCATTTTCGTTTGGTGTCTGTTTTCTTGTTCGCTTTCGCGCAACGATCTCATCTTCCCCGTCGTGGTTTTCATTTAGGGGAAGAAACGTGTCTACACAATCCAATAAAGTTATTAACATTAAAGACCGTAGCGGCATTACGACTGAGCCTTTGGCGGGGAGTGAGAAGTTTTACATCAAAGGTAGTCGCGACGACTTACTAGTGCCATTTCGTCAGATTCATTTGACTGATACACCAAATGCCAATCCTGAATTGGCGGCTATTCCCAACGAGCCTGTTGTCGTATATGACACATCAGGTTTATACACCGATCCCAAAGCAACCATTGATATTGAAAAAGGATTGCCACTCATTCGCCAAACGTGGATTGATGAGCGTGATGATACTGAACAATTAGCCGAGTTCAGTTCAGCCTACACACGTGAGCAAGATGCTCAGGACTTTGATATTCCTTTGTTCGATCATCGTCGCTTACCACGCAAAGCGAAAGCCGGTAAAAACGTCAGCCAAATGCACTATGCACGCCAAGGTATTATCACACCAGAAATGGAATACATTGCTATTCGTGAAAGTATGGGACGTGAAGCGTTAGCCCAGCGTGGTGAGTTACCTGAGAATATGGAACACTACATTACGGCAGAGTTTGTCCGTAAAGAAGTGGCAGAAGGTCGCGCCATTATCCCAGCCAATATCAATCACCCTGAAACCGAACCGATGATCATCGGCCGTAATTTTCTGGTAAAAATAAATGCCAATATTGGTAACTCAGCGACTACCTCCTCAATTGAGGAAGAAGTCGAAAAAATGGTGTGGAGCACCCGCTGGGGTGGTGACACCATTATGGATTTATCGACAGGTAAACATATCCATCAAACCCGTGAGTGGATCATCCGTAACTCACCTGTGCCAGTAGGAACTGTGCCGATTTACCAAGCACTGGAAAAGGTTAATGGCGTGGCTGAAGATCTGACTTGGGAAGTGTTCAGAGATACTTTGATTGAACAAGCTGAGCAGGGCGTCGATTATTTCACGATCCATGCGGGTGTTCGCTTGTCTCATATTCCTCTGACCGTCAATCGCACAACAGGTATCGTTTCACGTGGTGGTTCGATTATGGCAGCGTGGTGTCTGGCTCACCATGAGGAGAGCTTCCTCTACACGCATTTCGAAGATATCTGCGAAATCATGAAAGCCTATGACGTGTCATTTTCATTAGGGGATGGTTTACGTCCCGGTTCTCAGGCTGATGCGAATGATGAAGCCCAGCTGGCGGAATTAAAAACCTTAGGTGAATTGACCACGATTGCCTGGAAGCATGATGTGCAAGTCATGATCGAAGGTCCGGGTCATGTTCCGATGCATAAGATCAAAGAAAATATGGATCTGCAATTGGAGTGGTGTCATGAAGCACCGTTCTACACCTTGGGTCCACTGGTGACCGATATTGCACCTGGTTATGACCATATTACTTCTGGTATCGGTGCAGCCATGATTGGCTGGTTTGGCACGGCGATGCTGTGTTATGTCACGCCAAAAGAGCATCTCGGTCTGCCAAATAAAGATGACGTCAAAACCGGCATCATTACCTACAAAATTGCAGCCCATGCAGCGGATTTAGGTAAAGGTCATCCGGGTGCACAAATCCGTGATGACGCGATATCAAAAGCCCGTTTTGAATTCCGTTGGGAAGATCAATTTAATTTGGGTCTGGATCCGGATACAGCACGTGAATATCACGATGAAACTTTGCCACAACCTAAAGCAAAAGTGGCTCACTTTTGTTCAATGTGTGGTCCGAAGTTTTGTTCAATGAAAATTTCACATGACGTGAAAGCGGCCTTTGCTGAGAAATCTCAGGAATTCAAGGAAGGCGGCAGCAAAATTTATCGCCAGGTTTGATGAGCCATTATCTCATCATCGGTAGTGGCCTGATCGGACGCCTGACAGCTTGGCGTCTGATTCGGGCAGGCTATCAAGTGACATTGTTATCGAAAGACGACAAAACCGGTAGCGATAGTGCTGGTTTTGTCGCCGCTTCGATGGTTGCACCATTAACTGAAGCGGTGACAGCTGAACCCTTAGTGAAAACGATTGGTATGCGTTCTTATCAGCTATGGCCTAAATGGCTCAGCGAGTTAGAAGCCCGGGTGTTTTATCAGAATGAAGGCACTTTAGTCGTAGCACATCAGGGTGATAAAGCCGAAATGGAACGGTTTGATAGACGGGCCAAACATGTGCTGGCAGACAGTGATTATGTTCAGCTGGATAAAGCGGCACTGAGTTTGCGCGAGCCAGAATTAGCTGAACGCTTCGATCAAGCCATGTGGTTTGAAAAAGAGTCATGCATTGATAATCGCCAGCTTTATCAGCAATTGACTTCGTTCCTTGAGTTGCATGCCCAGTGGGTGATAACGGATGAGATCGGTGAGTTGAATTCGACCGAGATCGAAAAGCTCACACAACGTTATCTGCAGTGTTCAGCAGAAAGCTTTGATGCTGTGCTGGATTGTCGTGGCAACGGTGGCAAAGCAAATTTAGCCGAATTACGCAGTGTGCGAGGCGAAGTGATTCGTGTATCAGCGCCTGAAGTGAACTTCAAACACGCGATACGATTGATGCATCCACGTTACCCGTTTTACTTGGCGCCACGTCCAAATAACGAGTATGTACTGGGTGCCACTGTGATAGAAAGTGATGATCGCTCTCAGCTAACCGTCAGAAGTGGTTTGGAGTTAATGTCGGCCTTGTACAGCTTGCATAAAGGCTTTGCTGAAGCACGCATTCTGGAAATGGCTGCACATTGTCGACCTGGCCTTCCCGATAATCTTCCCACGATAAGACGAACCGACTGGGGTTACGTTATCAATGGTTTTTATCGACATGGCTATTTGTTTGCTCCGGCCGTTATTGATGATTTATGTCATTTGTTAGCACGGCAAAGTGGGCAAATACAATTTGGAGCGTTGTATGACGTCTAATGTAATCGTACAGATTCAATTCAATGGTGAGTTACTGGATATCGATGCAGAACACACCGTGGCACAGTTTGTTGAAAGTCAACAAGTGCAGGGCCGTTTTGTGATTGTTATTAATGATGAACTGCTACCTAAATCTCGCTGGCAGGATGTAGTGATTCATGATGGAGATCGTATTGATATTGTGTCTCCAATAAGTGGAGGTTGAGATGAAAGCATCTGATTGGCAAGTCTATGGACAAACACTCAGTAGTCGATTATTTATTGGCACAGCGTTATATCCATCACCAAAAGTGATGATCGATGCCATTAAAGCATCTCAGGCGGAAGTCATTACCGTCTCACTGCGTCGGCAGACATCAGCAGATAAACAAAGTGGTGATCAGTTCTGGCAGATGATTGAACAGCTCAACTGCCATCTTTTACCTAATACGGCAGGTTGTTATAGCGTCAAAGAAGCCGTTAACACCGCACATATGGCCAGAGAGTTATTTGATACCGACTGGGTTAAGCTTGAAGTGTTGGGTGATAGTTATAACCTGCAACCTGATCCCTTTGCCTTAGTTGAAGCGACCAAAATACTGATAGAAGATGGATTTAAGGTGTTTCCATACTGCACGGATGATCTGGTGTTATGTCAGAAACTGGCAGAGTTGGGTTGTGAAGTATTAATGCCTTGGGGCGCGCCTATCGGCACCGGTCAGGGATTACTCAATCCTTATGCCTTAAAGACATTACGTGAACGTTTGCCAGAAATGACTTTATTAGTTGATGCGGGCATTGGTAAACCTTCTGACGCGGTTCAAGCTCTTGAGCTAGGCTACGATGGCATTCTGTTAAATACAGCGATTGCAGAAGCGCTTGAGCCAGAGACAATGGCTCATGCCTTTGCTGATGCCATCAATGCCGGTCGTTTGGCTTATGAAGCCGGTGTTATGCCTAAACGCGACAATGCCAAACCTAGCACACCCACCTTAGATCAGCCCATTTGGCAACAACATGCCTAAGTATCGGCCGGCAAATAAGGTGATGCCAGCAATACAGAGTGCTTATTTCAAAGCGCGCTCTAAAGAATTATTCACATGAGGTAATACGTGGACGCCACACAGAATCAAAAACCGGCTGTTTTACTGATTGGAGGATTGGATCCCCAAGGTTGTGCTGGCATGTCGGCAGATATCATGACGGTTCTGAATCATGGTTGCCATCCACTCTCATTAATTACTGGCTTAACAGAACAAAGTGCAGAAGGATTAACAGAGTTTGGCCTAGTCAGTCCTGCTAAAGTGAAAGCACAGTTTGAAAATTGTCAGGCAGACTTTGATATTAAAGCGATAAAGATAGGTCTAATTCCACATCTTGAGATAGCTAAATGTATCAAAGATATTCTGAATAAATTTAACGGTCCGGTTATTTTTGATCCCGTACTTGGGAGTACCAGTGGTGGCATGACTGTACCGGAGGATGTCAAAAATTACATCTATAAAGAGATTTTGCCTCTGGTGACGGTGGTGACCCCCAACTTGCCTGAGCTCTATGCGCTCACAAAGCCTGATATCAGTGTAGAGATGGGTGCACAACTACTGCGTCAAGAAGGTGTTGATGTCTGTTTAGTTAAAGGTGGGCATAGCGACAATGCTTTGGCCATAGATTTCGTTTCTTCTACATTAGCTGATTTTTATCTCTATAACGAAAAAACAGCTGTTCAGGTAAGAGGAACAGGATGCGTTATGGCTTCATCTCTGGCTTCACATTTAGCATCAGGACAAGATATACGAGATGCTATGGTATTAGCCAAAGCCTATGTCGCACGTGGCATAAGGCTTTCACACAAAGTGGGGCCATACCAGCTTATTCATCATAGCCAGCAAGATATCGCGTTAGTTGATTTTCCCAAATTGTGTTATCAGCCTGAGTTGATTGGTCAAACATTGGAATTTCCAACTTGTCCTGAGCTTGGTATTTATCCGGTCGTGGAGAGTGCTGATTGGGTTAAAAAGCTGGTTGATGAAGGTATCAAAACGATACAGTTAAGAGTGAAAGAGGCTGATCAAGACTTAATACAGCAGCATCTGCAGTCAGCCATGAGTACGGTAGCAAACAAACCTGTTCATTTTTTCGTCAACGATCACTGGGAAATGGCGATTGAAGCTGGCGCTTATGGTGTTCACCTTGGTCAGGAAGACCTGCATGATGCGAATATAAAGCAGATTTCAGAGGCTGGTTTGAGATTAGGTGTCTCTACTCATTCATATTGGGAGCTTGCCAGAGCGCTGGCGGTGAATCCAAGTTATATTGCTTTAGGTCCCATCTATGAAACGACCAGCAAACAAATGCCTTTCTCGCCACAGGGTATTGAGCGTCTGCAGCAGTGGGTTGATTTATTGAACGGGCATTATCCCATCGTGGCTATTGGTGGCATTAATGTTGAAAGAGCTGAGCAGCTCAGAAAAACTGGGGTAGGCTCAGTGGCCATGATTACAGCCATCACAAAAGCAAATGACTATCAACACGTAACCCAGCAATTGTTAGCAATGTGGCAATAATCATCACTTGTCTAGATTGGGGTTAACCTCACCCCATTGTGGCCCTATATTGAGTTTGTGTTGCTGGCTATAACGATAGTCCTGGTACTGAATGGGTTTATCGTTATCTGACTGAGCTTCATTATTATCTGTGAATGAAGGTGCCGCCGGTGCCACATAATTGCTTGCTGTTAGATCTTCATTTTTCAGCGATTTATTTTCATTTGATAATTCTTGTATCTGCCTGATCAGTTCTTGATTAGTCGACTGCTGCTTATTGAGCTGTTGTTGTAATGCCATCACTTCTTTCAGCAATTTGTCAGGTGAACTACCGTCAATATTGGCGTCTGTGGAATCCGTTGTGATGGATGGTAATGTGTCCGCTTCATTATTTTGCTGGTTGGCCATTTCGCTTGAAGCAGTATTTTCGTTCAAAGGGGGCTCATCACCAGGCATGGGGTCAATAAGGTTTTCTGTTGGGATGACGTTGCCATTTTCATCCGTTTGTTTTTTTACCACTGTCGGTAAGACCACACCTTCTTCTTCGTCATCTTCTAGATTGATATCCACTTCAGGTAAGACAGCGCTTTGTTCATCTGCTGATGAGAGGTTATCCGTATCTTCATTGTCTGAATCCGTGGGAGCATCCAGCAAAATAGGTTCTGCTTCTTCCTCTGTATCTGAAGAATCCATCAGAAAAAATAGGGCTAAGCCTGTGATAAGCAAGAGGGCAGCTACACCGAGCCCTATTTTTATTAACAGTGATTTTGATAAGCCAAATAACAATGGCTTATCTTTGCTGTTGGCTTTGGCTGTATTGTTATCTTCAGGATCCACCTCTCGCTCAGGTGTGTCGTCTGATGTGGGAGGTGTCTCTGTTTCTTCTTCAAGAATGTCGTTATTGTCTTCAGCCATGGTATAACTTTACCCTTACTTCAACTCAGTGTTCCTAGTTGATATATCGGCCTGAAAGCTGAATTCTTTTGTTATGTTGGTAAACGATTTTCATCAAGACTACCATCAACTTCTGGTGCACTCATTTCTGCTGGCGTCAGATCAGTTTCATCTTGCACTAAGGCCACAATAGTCCACCCCATTTCAGGCTGTAATGATTCTGCTGCGGTGAAAAATCGCAGACGTTTCCGAGGATTGAAGGCAAATAACGGTGTCACACGACGACCATGCTCACGCAAGTAATCAGCGAAACTGAAGTTTTCAGTTAATTTAGTTTGTTTGATTTTGGCACCTTGGGAAATCAGGCTGGCCATTTTGGCATAAGTGATTTCACTGCCAAACAAGACATGAGAGTCATGACTTATTGCTTTTCGTGATTTAACAACACTGCGTTCCTTATCTTTTTCTTTATCCGTTGATAGAAAGTAAACGCGGTTGCTGCCGAATTCTGACTTATAACGCATACAGGCTAAAGCGTTGAGTTCACTTTGTGGTGTCAGGGCAAGTATCTGGCCAAGACCAATCAGATCCAAGTGTCGATCGGCATGTTCAGAAACGGCATTACCGTAGTAGGTATCCATGCCTTTCATTCGAGCCTCTTTGACATTACTCCAGCTACCATCAGTAAGACGAGTTCTGAAGCCGTTATCGTTGAGTGCCTGTGCCACCACACGCGCGACAGAGTTGGCACCCACAATCAGGAAACCACTATCTTCTGGCTCTGCCACACCGAGACGTTTTGCAATAAATTTAGCTGTGGCACCTTGCACCAGAACTGTACCGATAATGATGGCAAACGATAAGGGTACTAACAGGTCGGCTTTTTCGTAACCGATATCTTGTAAACGCAGAGCAAATAATGCCGTAACGGCTGCAGCTACAATACCGCGCGGTCCAATCCAGCTAATCATCGCTTTCTCTTGCCAAGTTAAGTCTGAGCCGATGGAACAGACAAACACTTTGACGGGACGCACAACAAACTGAATAAATAAAAATAAAATAACCGCGCCCAGACCCAGTTGAGTGAATGAGTCCAGATTAAGGCGTGCAGCCAGCAGAATAAATAAGCCTGAAATCAGGAAAATACTCAGATCTTCTTTGAAGTCTAAGATATTTTCTACCTGAACATTTTTCATATTGGCTAACCAGATACCCAGCACGGTAACCGTCAGCAAGCCTGATTCTTCAGAGATTTCGTTGGACACAGCAAAGGTACCAAATACCAGCGCCAGGGCTGCCACATTATGCAGATACTCAGGTAATAGATGACGGCGTAGTAACAGGCCAAAACTGTAACCAGCGATAGCACCAATGCTGAGGCCCACTACAATCGTTTTAGCAAACATGTAAAGGGTATGTCCGACTTCGGCATGCCCCTGAAGCTGGATAGATAAGAGTACTTCAAATACTAAAACGGCCAGAATCGCACCTAATGGATCGATAACAATACCTTCCCAACGTAAAATATTAGAGATTTTGGCATTGGGACGCACAGTCCTGAGCATAGGGACGATAACAGTCGGACCGGTCACGACCATAATGGCACCGAATAAAATAGCCAGCGCCCAGGGGAAATCTAATAAAAGATGGGTCGCGATCGCGATGGCAGACCAGGTGATCATCACACCCAGCGTCAAAATATTGCGGACGACTTTTTGAAGTCCTCGAATTTCTTCAAACTTGAGGGTCAGGCTTCCTTCGAACAGGATGACAGCCACAGCAAGTGAGACAGTAGGGAAGAGCAGGTCACCGAATAACGCCTCGGGGTCCAACCAACCTGTCACAGGCCCCAGAACAATACCCGCGATCAGTAACAGGACGATGGCAGGCAGTTTTATCCACCAAGCTAGCCATTGACATACAATGGCGATAATTCCAATGACTGACAGTGCCATGACTGCTTCGTGATTCATTCTCTTCCTTTAGCTCACTGGAGCACGATTAAACGGAATGTAATGGTGACACTAATTGGCTTCGCC
Source organism: Methylophaga sp. (assembly GCA_002706095.1). GTDB lineage: Bacteria > Pseudomonadota > Gammaproteobacteria > Nitrosococcales > Methylophagaceae > Methylophaga > Methylophaga marina. The sequence goes on from PAJP01000018.1 coordinate 110,314, forward strand.
GAAAAGCCTTTTACCGGATTAATTCGATTTCAGCGCGACGATTATAAGCACGCCCTTTAGCGGTTTTATTCGTAGCTGCGGGATCATGATCGACAAACGACCGCATGATAATTTTTTCTGCCGGTATCTCATATTGGCCGACAAAAAAGTCTCGTATGGTTTTTGCTCTTGCCTCTGAAAGTGGGACATTTAAACGTTTGCGACCAAAACTGTCAGTGTGACTGGTGATGATGATTTGACTGACACTGTCATCCACTTTTACGTACTCTGCTACACGAGTAAGCGCTTGAAGTGAGGCTTTATCCAAATTGGCCTTTTCCGACTCAAAATAAACAGTCAGTTTTCTTACCTCAGAAAAACTATCTGGGTAGAGGTTGTTTAAGCACTGCTGAAACGCTGGCAATGAGTCACTGAACTTAATGGTGGATAACTTTACAGTGATGTCATCAGCGTATGCTTGAGAACGGTAACGAATGATAGGGAAGCGGCCATCCTGCATTTTTACGAGTGCTTGTTGTGCCAGGGGGCCTTCAATTTGGAATTGTCTTTGTCCTGAAGAGGTGGGTATACGCTTTAAAGTGTCAAACTCCTCAGTGTTCTGCCACGGCGCTGCAGACATTTCAAATAACACATGACTGTTTTCAGCAGGTTGATTATCGGTATCAAACGTCAGTTGTAAAGGTTGTCCATTTCGTCTATAAAAACCGGCTTTGCCAAAACTGGGAATGGTTTGCATTAATGAACACTCAAGCGGTGATTCAATGACTTGCCAATTTGTATCGGTAACGGGGGCCTGAAATTCTTCAGCAAATAAAGGTGACGAGACTAAGAGTGCGGCGATAAAGAGTTTCAACATAATCTTAATAGCTTATTAGAGTGTGGATAGGGTATGGGGCTAGAACATCACGACCATGCAAAAAACCAAGCTCCATGACAAAGGCACAGGCAACCACCTCGCCCCCTAAGTTTTGTATAAGTTCACAGCTGGCTCGTGCCGTACCCCCTGTGGCCAGGACATCATCTATGACTAGTATTTTATCGCCAGCTTTAATTGCGTCGATATGTGCTTCCAGAGCAGCTGAACCATATTCAAGATCATAGTCGATACGTTGAACATCGTAAGGTAATTTACCTGGCTTACGCAGTGGAATAAATCCAACACCCAATTCCCATGCTGCTAATGAACCAAAAATAAAGCCTCTTGCTTCCATTCCTGCGACAGCGGTTATCGCCTTTCCCTTGTATGGTTGAATTAATGCTGCTACACATTCTCTCAACAAGATGGGGTCCTGTACCAGAGGGGTGATGTCTTTGAACACGATGCCTGGTGAAGGAAAGTCATTAACATCTCTGATTTTAGCTTTTAGCTTTTCCATAATAATCTCATTGAGCGAAAAGGTGATTAGCGTCTATTATATCGGCAGTCATTGCCCGGTTTTTAATGACACAACAAATTAACCCAAAAGGAAGTATGTTGACTTTACACTCACGATTGATTTTTTCTGTTTTTATTATGTTGTCATCACTGTTTTTAAGCTCGTGCTTTAGCTGGGGTGGTGAAGAAAAAGATGTCGACATGACACCGCGATATTATGCACTGGACGTAGACCGCACAGATATAGCCTCTGACTTCCCAGCAGAGCGTGTATTACTGCTGAAGCCAGTCCGTGTTGTACCTCATTTCAGAAGTAAAACCTTAATCTTTCGAATCGGTGAAAATGAATATAAAGCTATTGAGCCTCATCAGTTTCTGGTTGACCCTGAGGTGATGTTCACCAATATCGTTAAACGCTGGTTACAAAAAAGTGGTCAATTCAGTCATGTGGTTACAGATGATTCTATACCCGCGGATTTTGTGATGGATGCCGCGGTCACGGCTTTTTACGGCGAAAAACGTCCTGCCTATTCTCCACAATCAGTCATTGAAATGCAGTTCTTTATGTCACCTGCCGACAACCCGGAAAAATTGTTATTTCAGACAGGGTTACGCGTGGATGTCGACATTGAACAAGCCACCCCGAGTCATGTTGTTACTGGCTGGAAACAAGGAACCGAAGAACTTCTAACGACTTTAGAGCAGGATTTAAGCGCATATTTTTCAAAAGTAGATGCTAGGTAGCATCTTGACTTTAGCGTGCAGGATATAGGCTTTAGTGGTAGGATAAGAGGTTTGGTGGTTTAGACACGTTTACCCGGATTCTGGCGTGAGTGTGTTTTCCAGAGCACGACGAAGAAGTTGGTGTTTTTCTCAACGTTGTGGCTGGAATTCTTTCGACTGGTTTCCTCTTCTGAAGCTGGTTGGTAAACCATACTATGTAGAACTGGCTACGCTACAAATGTGTTCAGAATAATCATACTGAGCAACAGCATTTGTAGCCTTATGCTTTATTTGGACGGTTAATAAATGAGTGAAATTGCCTTAGAACTGGATTCGATAGGTATCGAAACCGAGATGAAGCAGTCGTACCTTGACTACGCGATGAGCGTTATCGTGGGACGTGCGCTACCGGATGTTCGTGATGGATTAAAACCTGTTCATCGTCGTGTTCTCTACGCGATGAGAGAACTGGGTAATAGCTGGAACAGCCCATATAAAAAGTCTGCCCGTATTGTCGGTGATGTTATCGGTAAATATCATCCTCATGGTGATACGGCTGTTTATGACACTATGGTGCGTATGGCTCAGCCATTTTCCATGCGATACATGCTGGTCGATGGGCAAGGTAACTTTGGTTCAGTGGATGGAGACCCTCCGGCAGCGATGCGTTATACCGAAGTACGCATGGCAAAAATTGCTCATGAAATGCTGGCCGACCTTGAAAAAGAAACCGTTGACTTTGTTCCCAACTATGACGAGTCAGAGTCAGAGCCTGCGGTACTACCAACAAAAATTCCAGCACTTCTGGTCAACGGTTCTTCTGGTATTGCGGTGGGTATGGCAACCAATATTCCGCCTCACAATCTCACAGAAATTCTGAATGCCTGTATTGCCATTATCGATAATCCAGATGTCACAACACATGAGTTAATGGAATATGTGCCGGGGCCTGATTTCCCGACTTCGGGCATCATTAATGGGGCTCGTGGTATTGCTGAAGCGTATCAAACTGGTCGTGGCCGAGTACACATTCGTGCGCGTGCTGACATTGAGACCAATGAGGCTTCAGGTCAACAGAGTATTGTTGTTAAAGAACTGCCTTACCAGGTCAACAAAGCCCGATTATTAGAAAAAATCGCCGAGCTTGTTAAAGATAAAAAAATTGAAGGGATCTCAGCATTGCGCGATGAGTCTGACAAAGACGGTATGCGCATGGTGATTGTCCTTAAGCGTGGTGAAGTCCCTGAGGTCATCCTCAACAATTTGTATCAGCAGACACAGATGCAAACTGTATTCGGCATCAACATGGTTGCGATTGTCGATGGACAGCCTCGTACGCTTAACCTGAAAGAAATTCTGGATGCCTTCATTCGCCACCGTCGTGAAGTCGTGACACGTCGCTCGATTTATGATCTCAGAAAAGCGCGTGAGCGTGCACACGTATTAGAAGGTCTGGCAACCGCATTAGCCAATATTGATGAAGTTATCGAGCTTATTAAAGCTTCTCCCAACCCTGCTGAAGCAAAAGAAGCTCTGTTAGCAAAAGGATGGGCTTCAGGCATGATTCTGGAGATGTTAGGTGCTGCTGGCGCAGAAGCTTCTCGTCCAGAGGATCTGGCTGAACAATACGGCCTGGTGAACAATCTCTATCACCTATCGCCAGTCCAGGCACAAGCTATTTTGGATATGCGCTTGCACCGCCTAACAGGTCTGGAACAAGATAAGATTCTGCAAGAGTACCGAGAAGTTCTGGAGGTCATTGCAGAGTTGTTAGCTATTTTGAGTGATCCGGATAATTTGATGGCGGTGATTCGCGAAGAGTTAGTTGCTATTAATGCGGAATATGGTGATGAGCGTCGTACAGAAATTCTGGCCAATCATCTTGATCTAACGCTTGAAGATTTAATCACCGAAGAGGAAATGGTGGTCACACTGTCGCACGCTGGTTATGCCAAAACCCAACAGCTTGATACGTATCAGGCACAAAAGCGTGGTGGTAAAGGTAAAGCGGCGACTGCCATGAAAGATGAAGATTTCATTGAGCATTTGTTTATTGCCAATACACATGACACGCTTTTATGTTTCTCCAGCGCCGGTAAAGTGTATTGGAAAAAAGTCTATGAACTGCCACAAGGAAGCCGCGCTTCACGGGGTAAACCCATCATTAACTTATTACCGTTAGAAGAAGGTGAAAAGATTAATGCTGTTCTACCTATTCGTGAGTTTGAAGCGGATAAGTTTATTTTCATGGCGACAGCATCAGGTACGGTTAAGAAAACACCTCTGGTAGATTATTCACGCCCGCGTGCAAACGGCATTATTGCCGTAGATCTGAAAGAAGACGACCAGTTGATCGATGTGGCTGTCACTAATGGACATTCTGATGTGATGTTATTTAGTAATACCGGTAAGGTTATCCGGTTTGCTGAAACAGATGTCCGCTCAATGGGACGTGTTTCTCGTGGTGTACGTGGTATGCGTATCGGCGATGATGAGAAAATTATTTCTCTGATTATTGCTGAAGAAGACGGTGCGATTCTAACAGCGACCGAATTTGGTTACGGTAAACGCACTAATCTGGCTGAATATCGTGTACAAGGCCGTGGTGGACAAGGCATCATTTCAATTCAGACATCTGAACGAAATGGCTGTGTGGTCGGGGCTGTACAGGTCTGTGATGAACATCAAATCATGTTAATCACTAATGGTGGCACTTTGGTTAGAACACCGGTGAAAGATGTGTCTTTGGTCGGACGAAACACGCAAGGTGTTCGATTAATTAATCTCAGCAATGGTGAAAAACTCGTCGGTTTGGAACGCGTTATTGAAGATGAAGACCCAGATGTCGATTTAGCGATCGACGATGCGGATGATACTGACGAAACAACAGAAGAATAAATTTGAGAGCTTATAATTTTAGTGCTGGCCCTGCGATGTTGCCTGATGCCGTCATGGAACGGGCTCAGCAGGAAATGCTGGATTGGAATGGAACAGGTATGTCTGTGATGGAGATGAGCCATCGCGGACCAGAATACACTCGCATTGCTGAGCAAGCTGAAACTGATCTTCGTGAATTAATGGGCATTTCTGATGACTACGCTGTGTTGTTTTTACAGGGCGGAGCATCGCTACAGTTTCCCATGATTCCAATGAATCTGTTGCGTGGAAAAAAAACAGCGGACTATTTCAATACTGGAGCGTGGTCTACCAAAGCAATCGCTGAGGCTAGACAGTTTTGTGATGTGAATATTGTTACAGATTCAACAGCTAACCATTTCACCACAATTGCCAACCCAAGCGAGTGGTCTCTGTCAGATCAGGCTGCGTATGTTCATTACACACCTAATGAAACCATACATGGACTTGAGTTTGCGGAGATTCCTGATGTTGGAGATGTGCCGTTAGTCGCTGACTTGTCATCGACCATTTTGTCGCGTCCGATTGATGTGTCGCAATTCGGTATGATCTACGCAGGCGCACAGAAAAACATTGGTCCCGCTGGTTTGTGCATTGTCATTATTCGCAAGGATTTACTGGGTGATGTATTGCCTGGTACACCGACCATGCTCAACTACAAAACCCATGCCGATAACGGATCAATGTTTAACACACCAGCCACATATAGCTGGTATTTAGCTGGTTTAGTTTTTGACTGGTTGAAGCAGCAGGGTGGATTAGAGGCAATGGCTGCACTAAACAAACGTAAAGCAGCTAAGCTATATGCCACCATTGATGGAAGTGACTTTTACAGTAATCCTGTCGATATTCGATATCGTTCGTGGATGAATGTCCCCTTTACATTGGCAGATGATAAGCTTGATAAACTGTTTTTGCAGCAAGCCGCAGAACACAAGTTACTGACACTCAAAGGTCATCGAGACTTGGGTGGTATGCGTGCAAGCATATACAACGCTATGCCAGAAGCGGGTGTCGATGCACTGATCAGTTTCATGAATGAATTTGAGCGTAAGCACGGGTAATTATTGCCAATGAATGAAAAAGAAGCCTTAGCCAATATTCGTCAAAAAATTGATGATATCGATTTAAAAATCCAGCAATTGCTGAATGACCGAGCGGCGATGGCACAGGAAGTTGCCCGGATAAAAATGGATAGTGGTGAACAGGCCGATTTTTATCGTCCTGAACGCGAAGCGATGGTGCTAAGAACGGTGATGGAACGGAATGAGGGCCCATTAGCTTCTGCTGAGGTGGCCAGATTATTTCGTGAAATCATGTCTGCATGTCTGGCAGCTGAAAAACCTTTACAAGTGGCTTATCTCGGTCCTGAAGGCTCTTTTACTCAAGCGGCGGCTCAAAAACAGTTTGGTGGCAGCGTTGAGCTTCATCCGATGAGTACCATCGCCGATGTTTTTCATGCTGTTGAAACCTCGCATGCCTGTTACGGTGTAGTGCCAGTAGAAAATTCAACCGAAGGTATGGTCTCGCATACCTTAGACCGGTTTATTTCCTCACCGTTAAAAATTAATGGCGAAGTCACATTACGCATACACCATTATTTACTCAGTAAAGAGAAGCGGCTCGAAGATATAAGCAAAGTCTATGCTCACCCTCAAGCCATCGCGCAGTGTCGCCAATGGCTGATGGAGCAACTACCTGAGGCTGAGTTGATACCACTCAACAGTAATTCCGAAGCTGCCAAGCGTGTTGCAGCAGAACCTCAAAATACCGCCGCTATTGCTGCGAATCGTGCGGCAGATATTTATGGTTTATCCATTTTAGCCAGTAATATCGAAGATGAGGTCGATAACACGACGCGCTTTTTGGTAATTGGATCACAGAATGTTGGACCTTCAGGGGTTGATAAAACAGCGCTTTTAGTCGCCACCAAGAATAAACCTGGCGCTTTGCAGACTCTGTTAAAACCATTAGCGGATTACAGCATCAGCATGACCCGTATCGAGTCGAGACCCTCGAGAAAAGGTATTTGGGAATATGTGTTTTTTATTGATATTGAAGGACATATTGACGAGCCAGCAGTAGCATCAGCGTTGACTCTATTAGAGAATGAGTCATCCATGTTTCGCATTTTAGGTTCTTATCCAAAGGCAGTATTATGAGCAAAGAACTTATCCTCGCCAATCCACGTGGCTTTTGCGCCGGTGTCGATAGAGCAATAGATATCGTAGAGCGTGCATTGGAGTTGTTTGGTGCCCCCGTTTATGTGCGTCATGAAGTGGTTCATAATCGCTTTGTGGTCGATGGTCTTAGAGACAAAGGCGCTATTTTTGTCGAAGAAGTGGATGAGGTCCCCGACGGAAATACCTTGATTTTTAGTGCTCACGGCGTATCAAAAAAGGTGCAGAGTGAGGGGAAAAAGCGTGATCTAAAAGTGTTTGATGCGACTTGTCCTTTAGTGACCAAAGTGCATATGGAAGTGTCACGTTATGAAAAACAGAATATGGAATGTATTCTGATTGGGCATGCAGGACACCCGGAAGTAGAGGGTACTATGGGCCAATACACATCAAAAGAAGGTGGCATGTATTTAGTTGAGTCGCCAGAAGATGTCGCCAGACTAAAAGTCAAAAATCCACAGCAACTGGCCTTTGTTACCCAAACAACACTTTCCGTTGATGATACATCGGTTGTGATAGATGCTTTGCGACAACACTTTCCCGACATTATCGGCCCAAGCAAAGACGACATTTGCTATGCCACACAAAACAGACAAGATGCTGTGAAAAAACTCGCTAAAGAGTGTGATCTTGTTCTAGTGGTCGGTTCGGTAAATAGCTCTAACTCGAATCGTTTACGTGAATTATCAGAGAAATTAGGCACGCCCGCTTTTTTAATAGACAATGCCGATCAAATAGATCCACAATGGCTTGTAGATAAAAATCGAATTGGTCTGACGGCAGGTGCATCAGCACCAGAAATACTCGTCAACCAAGTTGTTGAAAAATTACGTGACTTAGGTGTTGATTCGTCATACGAAGATGACGGTTTAAAAGAGAACATTGAATTCTCATTACCACGAGAACTAAAGATTGATACATCAAGTCTGAAAAAATAAACAAGGCCGACCATGTCGTTTTTGCCCGTATTTCTTTGGACAGACATTCTCATCTTCCTGCTGGTAGCCGTTATCGCTGTAGCAGCCTTTTATATAAGAACACAGCCTCATTTAAGTACGCCCTGGAAATCCGTAATAAAGCGCAAGCGAGGCATGATTTCCGTTATGATCCTCGGTGTGTATATCATCGTTGGCCTGCTGGACTCTTTACATTATCGTCCGGCATTAGACGCAACAAAGAACGCAAAAGAAGTTTATTATTCATCAGAAGTATTCAGTGTATTTGATTGGTTTGTTTTACCACTTAAACAACAATTAGAAAAAACCTATTCAGCACCTTTTGCTGATCGTTTGTTTGTTAAAGAAATACAGACGATGGATGATGGTTCCATTAACTATGATTATCCAAAATTGAAATATGGCGCTGCCCATTTAGCACGTTCTGATCACAAAACGTCTGATATTTACCAAACAATTTTAAAAGCCAGTCTGTTAAGCCTGTTATTGTTGTTTCTGATTTATGTTTGTCATATTGCCACTGCCTCGCGTGGTCAAGTAAGCCAGATATTCCCGCAAACCAAACGCATCTTTCTCAACCACTCTGACTATCCACTTCATACTTTTTATTTCACCGCTTTTTGTCTTTTATTACTTATCTGTAACTTAGCTTTACTGAGTCAGAGCTATCATGTGTTTGGTACGGATAAAGTGGGACAGGATGTTTTATATCAGTCCTTAAAGAGTATTCGTACAGGCTTAGTGATTGGGACGTTAACCACCTTGGTGATGTTGCCTATGGCCATTATGCTGGGCATTGCCGCAGGTTATTTCCGAGGCTGGATAGACGATCTTATTCAATATATTTACACCACTTTGAACTCCATCCCAGGTGTATTACTGATTGCTGCAGCCGTATTAATTCTTCAGGTTTATATGAATAATCATCCTGAGAACTTTAAAACCATTGCTGAGCGTGCAGATATTCGGCTGTTGTTTTTATGCATTATTTTGGGCATGACTAGTTGGACTGGCTTGTGCCGAATTCTACGAGCAGAAACACTCAAGTTACGTGAAGCAGAATACGTCATGGCATCTCGTGCTTTAGGGGCGGGGAGTTTTAGTATTCTACGCAAACATATTTTGCCGAACTTGATGCATTTAGTGCTTATTGCCGTGGTCTTGGACTTTAGTGGCTTGGTTCTGGCGGAAGCCGTGCTTTCTTATGTTGGTGTCGGTGTCGACCCTTCCATGATTAGCTGGGGCAATATGATTAACAGTGCACGACTTGAAATGGCAAGAGAACCTGTCGTCTGGTGGTCTCTAACTGCAGCATTTGTTTCAATGTTTGTTTTGGTGCTTGCTGCGAACTTGTTTGCTGATGTCGTTCGCGATGCCTTTGATCCTAGAATGCAGGGTACATTATGAGCGCATTATTAGAAGTCAAAGCATTAAAAACATGGTTTGGAAATGATAAGGCGCCATACCGAGCTGTTGATGGGGTGGATTTTTGTATTGAGAAAGGTCAAACCTATGCGCTAGTGGGAGAGTCAGGCTGTGGCAAATCTATGACAGCATTGTCTCTTCTGAGGTTGAACCCTTATCCAGCCAGCCACATTGTGGCTGGAGAAGTCCGCTTGGGTGGACAAAACATTCTTTCTCTTTCTGAAGCAGAAATGGAAAAAATTCGTGGTCGTAGAATAGCCATGATTTTTCAAGAACCACAAAGTTCACTAAATCCTGTTCTCACTGTAGGACAGCAGATTGCTGAAGTATTTAAATGGCACTTCAATCTTGATAAGGAAGCGATTCATCACAAAACGATAGACTTACTTGGATCGGTAGGTATTCCTGATCCTAATGAACGCATCAATGCTTACCCTCATCAGTTGTCTGGTGGCATGAAACAACGCGTGATGATTGCTATGGCGCTTGCCGGTGAACCTGAGTTATTGATTGCAGATGAACCAACAACCGCCTTAGATGTGACCATTCAGGCTCAAATACTTGATTTGCTGAAAGCTATTCAGCAGAAAACAGGTATGGCCATTCTACTGATTACGCATGACTTAGGTGTTGTTGCTCAGATGGCCGATCATGTAGCCGTGATGTATGCCGGGCAAATTGTCGAATCAGCCAGCCGAACACAATTCTTTAATAATACTCAACATCCGTACACTCAAAAGCTTTTTCAGGCTATTCCCTCAAAGCAGAAAAGGGAAGAAAAACTCACGGTGATACAAGGAAGCGTGCCGCCATTAAATCGCCAGTTTCATGCTTGTCGTTTTGCTGAACGTTGTGAGCTGGCTTGGGATGACTGTCATGAGGTTGAACCACGTTGGATCATCAATCAGGCACATGGTGTTCGATGTCATTTATATGATAGTGATGTGCATGCTGAGCAAAAAGCCCATCAACAGTCTTTCCATAGCTCAAAGCTTTCACAGGTTGTACCAGCAGATAATGCGATACTGCAAGTCAACGACTTAAAAGTTCACTTTCCTATCAAAAAAGGATTGTTCCAACGGACTATTGGTGCAGTGAAGGCGGTTGATGGCTTAAGCTTCGAGCTTCGTTCTGCCGAAACGTTGGCATTAGTTGGCGAGTCTGGTTGTGGCAAAACCACAGTTGGCAAAGGAATATTGCAACTCGTACCTGTCACCTCTGGCAATGTTATTTTTCAGAAACAAACGCTTAATCGATTGTCATCTAAAGCCTTACGTTCAGCTCGCGCTTCTATGCAGATTATCTTTCAAGATCCTTTTGCGTCAATGAACCCGCGAATGACCATTAACAATGTCATCAAAGAGGGGATGTTGACATCTTCAATTAAAGATCCTGCGTTGCAGGAAGCAAAAGTGGATGAATTACTGCTTCGAGTGGGATTGAGGACAGATATCAAACATCGTTATCCACATGAGTTTTCAGGTGGTCAGCGCCAACGAATATGTATAGCAAGAGCATTAGCGGCTGAACCAGAATTAATAATCTGTGATGAACCCACGAGTGCACTGGATGTATCTGTTCAGGCACAGATATTAAATTTACTAAGAGATATTCAGCATGAGTTTGGATTATCATTTTTATTTATAACCCATAACATCAGTGTGGTAGATTATTTGGCTCATCGTGTGGCGGTAATGTATCTTGGCCGCATTGTTGAGCAGGGCACACGGGATGAAGTGTTAAATAATCCAAAGCACCCATACACTCAGGCATTACTTGCAGCGGTTCCCAGAATTCATGCAGATGAGAATGTGGTGGTCGCTCATCAACTTGATGGTGAACTGCCTTCGCCAGCGAATCCACCTAAAGGCTGTCACTTTCATCAGCGCTGTCCACATGCTATGCCAATCTGTTTGGAGCTCTATCCCGACTCAACACCGCTCAGCCCAACACATCATGTGAAATGTTTTTTATTTGAGGAAAATTATGGATCAGCAAACACAAACTGAACTTGAAGCCGCCGCGTTCAGACGTTTACTTGAACATCTGCGTGAAAATACCGATGTACAAAACATTGATTTAATGAATCTGGCAGGATTTTGCCGGAATTGTTTATCAAAGTGGTATCTGGCTGCAGCAGAAGAAAAGCACATTGATATGGATTACGATCAAGCGCGTGAGCATATTTATGGCATGCCATATAGTGAATGGAAGGACAGATATCAGACAGGCCCAAAAAAATAATGGATGAAATGCGCGCTTATCTGGGCTTTGAATCAGATAATGTTCGCAGCTTTTCTGCCAGCGCTTTGGTATCTGTAGCATCTTCTTCTGTTGGTCGAAGTGTGGCAACAGTCGAAATGGTCTGACGAAGTTGTTGTAGATAATTTCGGCAGCAACTACAGACAAGCAGATGTAAAAATAGACCGAGTCGTTTTCTAATAGGCAGATCACCTTCAAGATAATTACTGGCTTCTTCTGCCACATCTTTACATTGAAACATCTGTTATCTTCCTCGGTATTCTTCGATTTTGTGGTGTATGGTCGTGCGGGCCCGATGCAAGAGCACTCTAGCATTAGACGAACTGATATCCAGAATGTTACAGATCTCTGACATTGATAAGCCCTCCATATCATACATAGTTAACAAAGCACGCTGGTTTGCGGGTAATTGACGAAAGCTTGTTTCAATCAGTTCTTTTAGTTGTTCGTTTTCAAGAAGGGCATCAGGTGTCTCCTGTTCCCAGGGTAAAACATCATCTAAGCGATGGCCTCGTTGATCAAATTTATCTCGAGGGACTGATTCCCAGCCTTCATCCAGAGAAACTTGTCGTTGCTCTCGCTTGAACCGAGTCTTGGCAGCATTACTGGTGATTTGCAAAAGCCAAGTTTTTAAGCTGGAACGTGCCTCGAAGTTTGGTAATGCTTTGATGGCTGACAGCCAGGCATCTTGAACAATCTCATCAGCGAACGCTTCACCCACAATAGCTCTGGCAATCGTGAGCATTAAGCCATGGTATTCAGATACAACATAGTCAAACGCTTTAGCTTCACCCTCTATCAACTGCTGAATTAAGAGGCGCTCTTGTGTTGGACTATGCTTCACATTTTTTTTCATTATGTTTGTAACAATCCTTCGTGAGGCTCGTCTACTATGCAAGACGGACAACAATGCCCGTTTATTTTTTTAATAACAATAGAAGGAAGTAATCATCATGGCAACCTTAAATAAATCATCAGTCGCTATAGCCACATTAGCAGCAGGTATGGCTTTGTCACCATCTTTAGCCAGTGCCGACAGCAACCCATTCTCTTCAACAGAACTTTCGAGTGGTTATATGCAACTTGCTGAACATCATGCAGACGAAGCGAAATGTGGTGAAGCAAAGTGTGGTGGCGATAAAAAAGCTGAAGAAGTCAAATGTGGCGCGGATAAAAAAGCAAAAGAAGCTAAATGCGGTGGCGATAAAAAAGCTGAAGAAGCCAAATGCGGTGCAGATAAAAAAGCACATGAAGCCAGCTGTGGTGGTAATCACTAAAAATACACTGGCAGTTTCTAAATAAGGGCTCTTTGAGCCCTTATTTATTAAGGAGAACAGGTATGTCTATCTGTCATATTTATCATGGTGTCTCAAGCAGCTTAAATAAAACACGTGCCGTCGATTTTATGGCACCACTATTATTACGTGTGTATCTCGCGCCTGTTTTTTGGGTGGCTGCCAACAACAAATGGAATCCGTTTGATGCTGATAGCTCTCTGAATAGCACAATCGCTTGGTTTGCGAATCCTGATTGGGGATTGGGGTTACCTTTTCCTGAATTGATGGCTTATCTGGCCTGGGGAGCGGAATACTTTGGTGCAATTTTTCTCATTCTGGGCTTGGGCATTCGCTTAGTCACACTACCGTTAATGTTTACTATGATTGTCGCTGCTGTCACTGTCCATTGGCAAAACGGTTGGCAGGCAATACATGACACGATGAGTCCTTTTGCATCAAATGATGTCAATGAAGCTATAGAGCGTCTTCACAAGGCGAAAGAGATTTTGCAGGAATATGGGCATTACGACTGGTTAACACAACATGGTAATTTCGTTGTGCTTAATAATGGTATTGAATTTGCCGCCACCTATTTCCTGATGTTGCTAGTGTTGTTTTTTATCGGGGCTGGTAAGTACTTCAGTGTTGATTACTGGATAAGCCAATACTGTCAGCCGAGCGAGGAGGGTAAGTAAATGTTTTTTAGAAAACAAAAATCCTGGGAAATAGCTGAATCAGAAGTCACTGACTTTGATATTTATCAAAACCGTCGACAGTTTCTCAATACCAGCATATCGATTGGTCTAGCCAGTGCATTTCCATCAATGGCGTTAGCTGCGACCGAAGATAATCCGACTCAACTTTTCAAAGGCTTGAGTAATAGTCCTTTTTCTACAGAAGAAGAAAAAACGGATTTTGAGTCAATTACCACATATAACAATTTCTATGAGTTTGGCACATCAAAAACGGATCCTGCACTGAATGCGACCGCTTTTCCAGATAAGTCTGAACCATGGAAAGTGGTTATAGATGGTGAGTGTGAAAAGCCCGGTACATACGATTACGATGAATTGATAAAACCCTTTACTTTAGAAGAACGAATATATCGAATGCGCTGTGTGGAGGGGTGGTCTATGGTGATTCCATGGATTGGTTTTCCTCTGGCTGATTTGCTAAAAAAAGCGCAGCCAAATGCGAATGCAAAATTTGTTGAATTCACGACATTATATGACCCAGAACAAATGCCGGGGCAGCGACGTGCTGTGCTTGACTGGCCTTATGTAGAAGGCTTACGCATTGATGAAGCGATGAATCCTCTTACACTTTTGTCAGTGGGGCTCTATGGCAAAGAGTTATTAGGACAAAATGGGGCACCAATTCGATTAGTTGTGCCTTGGAAATACGGTTTTAAAAGCATTAAATCGATTGTGCGTATACGGTTTGTAGAAAAAATGCCTCAGACGGCATGGATGAAAGCTAATGCTAGAGAGTATGGCTTTTATTCAAATGTGAATCCAAATGTTGACCACCCACGTTGGAGTCAGGCAAAAGAACGCCGTATCGGTGAGTTCTTGAAGCGTAAAACACTGATGTTTAATGGTTACGGCGAGCAAGTGGCAGATCTCTATGCTGGCATGGATCTTAAACGTTATTTCTGAAAACTAAATGTCAGCAAAAAACAAAGCAAGCATGGTCAAGGCAGGAGTGTTTTTTATCTGTCTTGTGCCACTCATTTATCTAATCTGGGGGCTCTTTACTGACAACCTCGGTGCTAATCCAGTTGAGACATTAACCAGAAGCTCTGGCTTATGGGCATTACGTTTTTTATTAATCACTTTGCTGGTTTCACCTATGCGTTGGTACACAGGTCTGACGGTAGTCGTCAAATATCGACGCATGTTAGGTCTCTATGCCTTTTTCTATGCCTTTGTCCATATGCTGTTATATCTTGGTCTCGATCAACTTTTTAATATTCATGACATTTGGAAAGATATCATCAAACGTCCATTCATCACTGTGGGCTTCATCAGTTTTATTTTGCTGTTACCCTTGGTAGTAACCTCAACTAATAAAATGATAAAAAGGTTGGGTGGTAAACGCTGGAAAAGGTTACACCGTCTGACATATTTAGTTGCTTCTTTGTCGTGTCTTCATTTTCTTATGCTGGTAAAGGCCGATATTCGTGAACCAGTCATTTACATACTGTTGCTTTTAGCCTTGTTTTTTGTCAGGTTTTTACATTCATTTAATAAAAAAAAGCTGGTCACTCGCTGATTTTTTTCGCAAACTGATATACAACACCTCAACGTTGTGGTGTGAACTAACCATAAGTCAGTAAACAAGTTTCTGTTTAAATTCTGTGTCAAGTGGCATTGTATATAGTGGTTTGAGTCATGAATTCAAACAAAAACTGTTACAATGTTCCGCTGTTATTCATCGCGTTATGATTTGAGAAGGTATTTATGACTGATTTTGTCGATCACGATCCACAGGAAACTCAAGAATGGCTTGATGCCCTTGAGTCTGTTATTGAGGCCGGTGGTGAGGAAAAAGCGCACTTTATCATTGAGAAGCTCATTGATATGGCTCGTCGTACTGGGATCAACCTCCCGTATAGCGCTAACACTGCATACGTCAACACGATTCCTGTTGATCAGCAAGAACGCATCCCTGGTGACCAGGCGATGGAACACAAGCTGAGATCTTATATTCGCTGGAATGCTATGGCGATGGTAGTGAAAGCTAATATGAAGCCCGGTTCTGTCGGTGGTCATATTGCGAGTTTTTCATCAGCAGCCACCCTTTACGATGTGGGCTTTAACCACTTCTTTAAAGGTGATGAATATGGCAATGGTGCCGATATGGTTTTTGTTCAAGGCCATTCATCTCCCGGTATTTATGCTCGTTCTTTCCTTGAAGGCAGACTGACTGAAGAACAATTAGAAAATTTCCGTTTTGAAGTAGACGGTAAAGGTCTGTCCTCTTATCCACATCCATGGCTAATGCCTGACTACTGGCAGTTCCCAACTGTATCAATGGGGCTTGGTCCTATTTTAGCCATCTATCAGGCTCGCTTCATGAAATACATGCAGCACCGTGATATTGTCAAAACAGAAGGCCGTCATGTCTGGGCTTATCTGGGCGATGGTGAGATGGATGAGCCAGAATCATTAGGTGCGATTACCTTGGCTGGTCGCGAGAAGCTGGATAATCTTATCTATGTCGTTAACTGTAACTTACAGCGCCTTGATGGCCCTGTTCGTGGTAACGGCAAAATTGTTCAAGAATTAGAAGCTTTATTCCGTGGTGCGGGCTGGAATGTTATTAAAGTTTTATGGGGTAGTGGCTGGGATCAGTTACTGGCTCGTGATACAAAAGGCTTACTGCTTAAACGAATGGAAGAAGTCGTTGACGGCGAATACCAGAACTATAAAGCCAAAGATGGTGCTTATGTCCGTAAACACTTCTTTGGTAAATACCCTGAATTGTTAGAAATGGTTTCTGACATGACAGATGAAGATATCTGGCATTTAAGTCGTGGTGGTCACGATCCAAGAAAGATTTATGCTGCCTATAAACGTGCCGTCGATCATGTTGGACAACCTACCGTTATCTTAGCTAAAACCGTTAAAGGTTATGGCATGGGTGAAGCGGGTGAAGGTCAAAACACGACGCATCAGCAGAAGAAGCTGGAAATTGAACAAATGAAACGGTTCCGTGACCGTTTCAACATTCCTTTAACAGATGAAGAAGTAGACAACGTCCCATTCATCAAACTTAAGGATGACAGCCCAGAGAAAAAATATTTACTGGAACGCCGTAAAGAATTGGGCGGTTTCTTACCTAAACGTAACAACAGTGCACCTGCTCTGAAAATTCCTGAATTAAAACTGTTTGATGCTGTATTGAAATCAAGCGGAGATCGTGAACTTTCAACCACAATGGCGTTTGTTCGCGTCTTGACTGCACTGATTCGTGATAAACAAATCGGTAAAAATATCGTTCCAATCGTGCCGGACGAAGCCCGTACTTTTGGTATGGAAGGCTTGTTCCGTAGTGTGGGTATTTATTCTTCTTCTGGCCAGCGTTATGAGCCCGAAGATTCAGGAAAAGTCATGTGGTACCGTGAAGATACCAAAGGCCAGATTCTTGAAGAAGGGATTAACGAAGCCGGTTCAATGGCTGAGTGGGTATCAGCTGCAACGGCTTACAGTAACTACAACGTTAACATGGTGCCGTTCTATATCTATTACTCCATGTTTGGTTACCAGCGTGTTGGTGACTTATGGTGGTTAGCTGGTGATATTCAGGCCAAAGGTTTCCTCATCGGGGGGACTGCAGGTCGTACGACATTGAATGGTGAAGGTTTACAGCATCAAGATGGTCATAACCTATTGATGGCAAATGCTATTCCAAACTGCATCAGCTACGATCCGACTTACGCCTATGAAGTTGCGGTGATTGTTCATGATGGTATGAAACGTATGTATGAGAAGCAGGAAAATGTTTTCTACTACATCACGGCCATGAATGAAAATTACAAACACCCTGAAATGCCCGAAGGCGTTGAAGAAGGCATAATCAAAGGGTTGTATAAGCTCAAAACTGGCGGTAAACATAAGCTTAAAGCCCAGCTTATGGGTAGCGGTACTATTCTGCGTGAAGTGGAAGCAGCTGCAGAGCTGCTTGAAAAAGACTGGAAAGTCTCTGCTGATGTGTGGAGTGCGACTAGCATGAACGAGTTGGTTCGAGATGGACAGGAAGTTGAACGCCATAATCGCCTCAACCCAACCGCACCGAAAAAACGCAGCTATATTTCTGAATGCTTAGATGATGCGGCTGGTGTCGTGGTTGCTGCAACAGACTACATACGTTTATATGCAGAACAAATCCGTCCGTGGGTTAAAGCGAGCTATACCGTTTTAGGTACGGATGGTTTTGGCCGAAGCGATACTCGTGAAGCATTGAGAAGTTTCTTTGAAGTGGATCGTTATCATGTCGTTGTTGCAACACTACATGCATTAGCCGACGAAGGTCAGATCAAATATGACGTGGTTGCTGATGCAATCAAAAAGTATGAGATTAATGCAGAAGCAATCAACCCAGTTAAGGCATAAATAATGGCAGAATTAATTGAATTAAAAGTTCCTGATATTGGTGACTTTGAAGCAGTTGAAATCATTGAAGTGCTTGTTGCTGAAGGCGATAGCATTGATGAAAATCAAGAAGTCATTACTGTAGAGTCTGATAAAGCGATGATGGAAATTCCAGCATCGCAAGCAGGCACGATAAAAGAAATGAAAGTGGCGGTTGGTGATAAGGTCAGTGAAGGTACCGTTATTGCTATGCTTGAAGTGGCTGAAGGCGCTTCTGCTGCAAAAGAAGACGTTAAACCTGAAGAAAAAGCTGAAAAACCAGCTGCGCCCGCATCAGCAGAAAAAACAGAAGCCAAAGCGGAGACTAAGGTTGAATCAACTCCGGCACCTGCAGCATCCACATCTGAGGCGATTCCCTACGCACCTGACAATAAAGCAGGTGTTCGTCGTGCTCATGCCTCGCCTTCAGTGCGTCGATTTGCTCGTGATTTAGGTGTTGTGCTGACATCGGTCAGTGGCACTGGTCCAAAAGGGCGTATCACTAAAGATGATGTTCAAAACTATGTGAAACAGGTGATGACGACACCTGCCTCTGCGCCAGCGCAAAGTGGTAGTGCAATTCCATCAGTACCGGTGGTTAATTTTGAACAGTTTGGTGATATCGAGACGCAAGAGATGTCTCGCATTAAGAAAATATCTGGCAAACACCTTCATGCATGTTGGTTAAACATCCCACATGTTACGCAATTTGATGAAGCCGATATCACTGAGTTAGATGCTTTCCGCAAAGAAAATAAAGAAATGGCAGCGAAGAAAGGTGTGAACTTAACACCTTTAGTTTTCATTATGAAAGCGGTGGTTGCTTGCTTAAAACAATTCCCAGAATTCAATGCTTCACTTAGTGAAGATAAAGAAAGCCTGATTCTGAAAAATTATTACAATCTGGGTGTGGCTGTGGATACACCAAATGGGCTTATGGTGCCGGTTATCAAAGATGTCGATAAAAAAGGCTTTTTGGAATTAGCTGGTGAACTTGGCGATATTAGTGCCCGTGCTCGTGAAGGTTCATTAACAGCCAAAGATTTACAAGGTGGCACGTTCTCTATTTCAAGTCTTGGTGGTATTGGTGGTCAGTTCTTTACGCCTATCGTTAATGCGCCGGAAGTGGCGATCTTGGGTGTGAGCCGTCATCAAATGAAACCGGTCTGGAATGGCAAAGAATTTGTTCCACGACTGATGCTGCCATTATCTGTCTCTTATGACCATCGCGTAATTGATGGTGCGGCAGGTGCACGCTTTACCGTGATGCTCAGCCAGATGTTGTCTGATATTCGTAAGGTGCTGCTATGAGTGAAATAGAAGTAAAAGTCCCTGATATTGGTGATTTTGATGCTGTTGAAATCATCGAAGTACTTGTGAGTGAAGGCGATATTGTTGAAGAGAATCAGGATATTATTACTCTTGAATCAGATAAAGCGGCAATGGAAATTCCTAGCACAGCCAAAGGAAAAATTGTCAGCTTAAAGGTATCTGTAGGCGATAAGGTCTCTGAAGGTGATGTTATCTTAACGCTAGAAGCTAGACAGGTCGAGGCTGATACTGAAGACACCGAGTCAATACCTGAAGCAACGGAAACTAAAGCAAGCTCGCCAGAAAAAGCAGCGCCAACACCAGCGGCTGTACCGCATGGTGATGCGGATCTGCATGCCGAGGTATTGGTGCTCGGTTCTGGACCGGGTGGCTATACTGCCGCATTCAGAGCGGCTGATCTGGGTAAGCAAGTCGTCATGGTTGAACGTCACGAACGAATTGGTGGTGTTTGCTTAAATGTCGGCTGTATTCCTTCTAAAGCATTGTTACACACAGCGCAGATTATTAATGAAGCCGAAGAAATGTCGCATCATGGGGTGAAATTCAATAAACCTCAGATCGATATTCGCGAATTAGAATCTTGGAAAAGCAGTGTTGTTAATCAGTTAACTGGCGGCTTAAAAGCATTAGCTAAAACACGTAAGGTCACCATAGTGCAAGGCGAGGGTAGCTTTACCAGCCCAAACACTTTGAAGGTTGAAGGGCCTGACGGTGAGAAAACGATCTCGTTTGACCACTGTATTATTGCTGCCGGTTCACGCGTAACAAAAATCCCTGTATTCCCAAATGACGATCCAAGAATGATGGATTCCACGGATGCATTAGAACTGGAAGATATACCAGAGAAATTATTAGTCATTGGCGGTGGTATCATCGGACTTGAAATGGCGACTGTTTATGATGCTTTAGGCTCCAAGATCACTGTCGTTGAGTTACAAGATAGTCTGATTCCGGGTGCGGATAAAGATATTGTTAAACCGTTGCTCAAGCGTGTAGAGCAAAATTACGACAATATATATCTGAACACAAAAGTCAGTAACATTGAGCCAAAAGAAGATGGTTTACTCGTCACTTTTGAGGGTAAAGATGCACCTGAACAAGCGATGTTTGACAAAATACTGGTTGCTGTTGGTCGTTCACCAAACGGTAAACTGATTAATGCTGAAGCAGCGGGTGTCATCGTGACTGATCATGGCTTTATCGAAACGGATGGCCAGATGCGTACGAATGTGCCGCATATCTTTGCTATTGGTGACATTGTAGGTCAGCCGATGCTTGCCCATAAAGCAACGCATGAAGGGAAAGTGGCTGCTGAGGTGATTGCTGGTCAAAAATCCGTATTTGAACCTATGACGATACCGTCTGTTGCCTATACCGATCCTGAAGTGGCCTGGATGGGAATGAGCGAAGACGAAGCCAAAAAGCAAGGCATTGATTATGTGAAAGGTGCCTTCCCCTGGGCTGCCAGTGGTAGAAGCTTAAGCCTGGGTAGAGATGAAGGTCTGACAAAAGCTATCTTTGAAAAAGAAACTGGCCGATTAATTGGTGCAGGTATTGTTGGTCCTAATGCGGGTGAATTAATTGCAGAAGCTGTTCTCGCTCTCGAGATGGGAGCAGATGCTGAGGATATTGGTTTGACTATCCATCCTCATCCAACTTTATCTGAGACATTAGGATTTGCTGCAGAAATGGCCGAAGGATCAATCACCGATCTGATGCCGCCACGCAAGACTTTGCACTCTAAGTAACAATGCGTAAACTGGCTGTTGCCAGCAATTGATGAGGGTATATCTGTGTTCAACACAGATATACCCGTTTTTTTGCCTATTATTTTTTTGAGTTAATGACAAGCAAGGGCCATTTTGATGCCACGTTAAAACCGCCACTCAAGTGGGCGGGTGGGAAACGTTGGTTATTACCTGTTCTTAAACGCTACTGGAATAAACATCAGCCGAGCAGACTGGTGGAACCTTTTTGTGGCGGGCTTTCGGTTGCGCTTGGTTTAGCACCAGATAATGCATTACTCAATGATGTAAACCCCTCATTAATCAATTTCTATCAGCATCTAAGTCAAGGCCTGGAAGTCGATATAGCGTTTATTAATGATGAGGCAAACTACTATCAATGTCGTGATGAATTTAATCGGCTTAATGCTAAACAAAATAATCCAGCGCGGGCGGCACAACTCTTCTATTATCTGAATCGCACAGGCTACAATGGTTTGTGTCGGTTTAATAGTCAGGGCGGTTACAATGTCCCTTTCGGACGTTATAAAACCATCAATTATTTAGAGAGTTTTGTTCACTATCAGCCAATCCTATCTCGATGGCAATTTTCTTGTGAGGATTTTGAATCGATACCACTCCAAGCGAATGACTTTGTATATGCCGATCCTCCATATGACACACCTTTCCATCAATACTCACAAAAAGGATTTAAATGGGAAGACCAGGAGCGTCTGGCATATTGGTTAAGTCATCATGAGGGGCCGGTTCTTTTGTCTAATCAGGCGACAGACAGAATTATCAAGCTTTATCGTCAGCTAGGTTTCAGGCTGCGTTACCTTGATGCACCACGTTTAATTAGCTGTAAAGGAAATGGGCGGAAAGCGGTGAAAGAAGTGCTTGCAATCCGCGGTTTTTGATACAATACGCGTTCTTTTTTATTCAAGTTAATGCCAAGATTGCCGATGTTATAACTATGGTGATTTAGGGATTAAGTCAGTTCATTTTTTACAGGAATACATATCACCCATGTCTAAAATCAACAAAGTCGTATTAGCCTATTCTGGCGGATTAGATACCTCAGTTATTTTGAAGTGGTTACAAGATAAATATGATTGTGAGGTGGTCACTTTCACAGCTGACTTAGGGCAGGGTGAAGAAGTTGAACCAGCCAGAGCAAAAGCACAGTCTTTAGGCATCAAAGAAATCTACATTGAGGACTTACGTGAAGAATTTGCTCGTGATTATGTCTTTCCTATGTTCCGTGCAAATGCTATCTATGAAGGTGAATACTTATTAGGTACTTCTATTGCTCGTCCACTGATTGCTAAACGTTTAGTTGAAATTGCTCAACAAACTGGTTCAGAAGCGGTTTCTCATGGCGCGACTGGAAAAGGAAATGATCAGGTCCGCTTCGAACTTGGTGCCTACGCACTCAATCCGAACATTAAAGTGATAGCCCCTTGGCGTGAATGGGACTTATTGTCTCGTCAGAAATTACTTGATTATGCAGAACAACACGGCATACCTGTAGAAATGAAACAAGGTAAAAAATCACCTTATTCAATGGATGCTAATCTGCTGCATATCTCATATGAAGGTGGCATTTTAGAAGATCCATGGGCTGAGCCTGAAGAAGCGATGTGGCGTTGGTCAGTTTCTCCTGAAAATGCTCCAGATAAAGCGACTTACCTTGAACTGACCTATGAAAAAGGTGATATCACCGCTATCAATGGTGAGGCTATGTCACCAGCGACAGTCATGACTTACCTGAATAAAGTAGCGGGTGAAAATGGTATCGGTCGTCTTGATATCGTTGAAAATCGTTATGTCGGTATGAAGTCACGTGGATGTTATGAAACACCCGCTGGGACAGTGATGTTGAAAGCTCACCGTGCTATCGAGTCATTGACCTTAGATCGTGAAGTAGCTCACCTTAAAGATGAATTAATGCCTCGTTATGCCAAATTAATTTATAACGGATATTGGTGGGCACCTGAGCGTGTGATGCTGCAGAAGATGATTGATGAATCGCAAACCACCGTTAACGGTAAAGTCCGTGTCAAATTATATAAAGGTAGTGTTTCTGTTGTTGGACGTGCTTCTGAGACGGACAGCCTGTTTGATGAATCTATTGCTACATTTGAAGACGATGCGGGGGCTTATGATCAGAAGGACGCTGAAGGTTTCATTAAACTGAATGCGCTGCGTTTGAAAATTGCTGGTAAAGCAAAACGTAAGTTCTGATAGCGCTTAATAAGGCCAAACTGAAATATGGACTACAACGAATTATCTGATAAAGCCGCGGAATATATGCGGCTTGCGTTGCCCCTAATGCGAAAGCATGGGGTGCCAATGACGCCAGATAATTATACCGTATGGTATGAACATGTTTCCGGTGCCAATGAAGCCCTTTCTTTAGCTATTAATTCCATGGTTAAAGAAACGCCAGTATTAACGCAGAATCAATGTCAGCATTTATTTAAAAGCTATTTCAATATTGAAAAAGAGCGCGAAGAAGTGTTCCAAATGCGTCTTGAACTGGCGCGTTTGCTGAAAGAAGTGATCAACTTCATCTACAGCAGTGTTATGCATACTGACAAGACAAATCAACGTTTAAATGATTTGTTAAGTCGAATTAACCGTGATATGTCTGCAGCCGAAATTCATCAAATAGTCGATGATATTTTGGCTGAAACACGCCAGGCCATGAACAGTGGTGAATTATTAACTGAGCGCTTAAACACGGCGATGTCTGAGTTACAAAAACTCAAGAAAGAATTTGATGTGTCTAAGCAGGAAGCAAAAACCGATACGCTTACTGGACTGGCAAATCGTAAGGCTTTCGATGAAGTCGTGACAAAAGTGACACATGATGCAGATGACTCTGGCTTAGATGTGTGTATTATTTTTGCTGATTTGGATTTATTTAAAAATATCAATGATAAGCATGGACACCTGGTCGGCGATCAGGTGTTGCGTGTTGTTGCTAATTCACTAAAGGATAGTGTTAAGGGGCGAGATCTGGTGGCGAGATACGGTGGTGAAGAGTTCGCTATAGTCTTATTGAATACCAGCTTGCAAAATGCTAAAAACGTTGCTGAGAATATTCGTTTGGAGATTGCCTCAAAACGAATTCAGCGTAAAGATACCCGGGAATCCTTAGGCACGATTACTTTGTCTTTTGGTGTCGCTCGTTATGTACCATCTGAAGGCAGTGAAAGCTTTATGCAACGTGCAGATAGAGCGCTTTATATGTCGAAGAGGAGAGGGCGCAACTGCGTATCAGAAGCGCCACCGCCTATTATTTAGTTTGTTCTGGGAACGTATTTGTAAAAAATACTTCCTCAAGATCAAGCTGTCCTGAACGTGGACGTGCATCCTGTAGTTTCTTACCTATCGTGATCATCATTACGATCACGTGATCATGTGGCAAGTTAATTAGTCTGGCGACTTTATCAAAGTCAAAGCCATCCATCGGGCAAGAATCATAGCCCATACCTTTAGCCATCAGCATTATTGTTCCTGCAGCAATGCCTGCTGAACGAAAACATTCGTCACGTTGTCCTTGGTGATGATTAGTGTAATAGCCCTCAATAGCGGGCAACATAAAATCTTGAACTTCTTTTGGCGCATGTCGCCAATAACGTTGCGGATCTTTCTCCCAGGCATTTAAGTCAGCACATAGAATTAATAACATTGAGGCATCAGTGACTTGTGCCTGGCCATAACTGGCTTCACGGATAGCTTGACGCAGAGCGTTGTCTTCAACATTAACAAAACGCCAATGCTGAAGATTAAAGGCTGTTGGAGATAAAATCGCATGCTCCATCAGCATGTTGACTTCTTCTGCGGTCATTTGATGTTCAGGGTCATAATGCTTAACAGAACGACGTGTAAGAATCGCTTCTTTAATATCCATAAATACTCTTGTGATTAATTTGAAGATGTTTCAACTTTCAGATAGATAATTTGCTGTTGTGCTTGATGTGATTGATAACGTTTCATCCCATTTTGCTGGGCGTGTTGATCTTCTGAAACAAAGGCCAGTTTTATCCAGTTACCTAACTCACCTTGTACCGAAGTAATCACTTCACTTGAGTTAATTTGCCCTTGTTGAGCTCTATCTGAAAAGAAAGGGTGAATATCGATTTTAACTCTGTTATCAGCCAATAAAAATGGGACAGCATTAAAACCATTTGCCGTTGACGTATAGTACGTATTGGTAGCCAAACCAATGTCGCCGCTGCCGTTTATGAAATAAAGATAGTCTTTCTCAGGTTTTGCATTACCTAACTTAATGGTGATGGGCTGACCAGCAATCCCCTGAGCTTGATATTGATTGTCTTGATCGTCTTTACCTTTTGTTGACCATGCCTTGAGTTTGACTGAAGCATTTGGCTTTGAATCTGAAAGTGTAATATTGGCTTCACTCCCTGATTGTTGCTGAAGTTCTTGTGAGGTTTGCAAGACAGTAATGACGACAGACTTTAATGGTGTGTCGAGTTTTTTGATGAGCTGTTCAACATTAGCAAGCGTGGCTCGATCCGACTTTAAAATCAGCATGTTGTCATAGGCTCTTATCGTCGCTGTCTCAGGCAAAAAGGGCCGAACCTGCTCTACGACTTCATTGGCGAGACGATGTTTCAATGCAATGGTATGGATGTTTGTATCTGCTAATATCGTTGAGCAGAACATGAGTAACGCAATTGTCAAAATGTGATTTTTCATAACTGCAGACGCCTCGTATTCAAATCAAACTCACTTCTGGCCCACATATCGTCGAAGTCTTTCTTGCGATTACTGACCTGACCCGTGGCATCAAAATCAACTACACCTTCGTAGCGATTAGCATTTGGACAATATAAAAAGGCTTTTTTATCAACCAACAGGCTCATATGCCGTAGTTTTTGATCTTGTCTGTCAGCAATATGAATTTGAATTTTACTGGAGAGTCTCTGAGCAAGAGGTATGAGCAGATGCCTTTGTGCTGTAGATTGCCGTGTATTGTGAACAAGTAACCGAACTGTACAGCGCTGACTCTGGTTGATAAATGTGATTAACTTATCGATGACCATTTGATTGTTGAATAAAACACTATCCAACTCAGGACCGAAAAAACAAATTTCTTGCCTAGCTGACTCAATGAGTTCGATAGTGTATTGGCTTGCATATTCCCGACTGTCGAATGGGATTGCTGGATCGTCAGTCGGGATAGCTTCAATCATTGTTAACCGTTTGTTGCTTGTTCTGCCGCGTTACCCAGATAATTAGCGGGCGTCATTGCCTTTAATTTATCCTTGGCTTCTTGAGGCATATCCAGTCCATCAATGAATGCTTGCATGATGTCTTTATTAACGCGCTGGCCGCGAGTTAAATCTTTCAGCTTTTCATAAGGATTTTCAATACCGTAACGACGCATTACTGTCTGGATTGGTTCAGCTAATAATTCCCAGTTAGCATCCAAATCAGCGGCCATAACTTCTGGTGCTGGATCGAGTTTACCAATACCTTTCAAGGCGGAGCTATATGACAATAAAGAGTGTGCAAAACCGACACCTAAATTACGTAACACAGTCGAGTCTGTCAGGTCACGTTGCCATCTGGAAATAGGCAGTTTCAGAGCCAAATGATCAAACACGGCATTCGCTATGCCGAGGTTACCTTCAGCATTTTCAAAGTCGATAGGATTGACTTTATGAGGCATGGTGGATGAACCAATTTCGCCTTTCACTGTTTTTTGCTTGAAATAACCGATAGAAATATAGCTCCAAACATCACGGCAAAAATCAATTAATACCGTATTGAAGCGAATCATTGCCTGGAATAGTTCAGCCATGTAGTCATGGGGTTCAATCTGCGTGGTGTATTTATTCCAACGCAGTCCCAGTCCTGTAACAAACGCGTTTGCCATCATCGGCCAGTCAACATCAGGGTAGGCGGCATAGTGAGCGTTGTAGTTACCGACTGCACCATTCATTTTCCCGTAGAGTAAAACTGCAGCCACATGAGTACGTTGTAACTCGAGACGTTGAACCACATTAGCCAATTCTTTACCCAGTGTCGTAGGCGATGCTGGCTGGCCATGAGTGCGTGACATCATCGGTGTATCAGCGTGTTGCTGTGCAATCTTACGAATAGCAGCAATGACCGTATCCATTTCAGGCAAAATGACTTTTTCACGGGCATTTTTCAGCATGATACCGTAAGCGGTATTGTTAATATCTTCTGAAGTACAAGCAAAGTGAACAAACTCGCTAACAGCGTTCAGTTCTGCATTGTCTTTAAATTTTCTTTTGATGAAATATTCAACGGCCTTAACGTCGTGATTGGTTTCACGTTCGATATCTTTTATTTCTTGGGCATCTTCAACAGAGAAGCTATTGATGATGTTGTCTAAAAAAGCTTCTGCTTCTTGACTAAGTTTCGGTACTTCCTGAATACTGGCATTGTTACCGAGTAAATGTAGCCAGCGAAGTTCTACTTCTACACGGGCGCGCAGAAGTCCATACTCACTAAAGAATGGGCGTAGCGCTTCAGTTTTTCCGGCATAGCGGCCATCAACCGGTGAAATCGCGGTCAAAGCGGTTAAATCCATGAATACTCCGATGAAAGATTTAGTTAATAAATTTGTGCGAAATTATAGCAGAGTTCGCTCGTGCTAAACGCTTTCAGGTAAAATGTCACCGTTTCATTCTCAAACTTTGGGGTACACATACGTGCTGAAAGAATATCAATCGCAAGTTGAAGAACGCGCCAAACTTGGCTTACCACCGTTACCACTTGATGCTGAACAGGTTTCTACCTTAGTTGAACAGCTCAAATCCGGAAGCGATGACAGTGAAGAATTATTAGAACTTCTTATTCATAGAGTACCGCCAGGTGTAGACCAAGCGGCCTATGTGAAAGCCGGCTTCCTCACTGATATCGCAAAAGGTGAAGTGACATGTGCATTGATTTCTCCTGTAAAAGCGACCGAGTTACTCGGAACGATGATGGGGGGCTACAATGTGCAATCATTGATCCAGCTACTCGATATTGAAGAAACAGCCGCGACTGCTGAAAAAGCCTTATGCAAAACATTGATGGTTTATGATGCTTATCATGATGTGGTTGAAAAAGCAGAGAGCAATGAGTACGCCAAGCGCGTATTACAATCTTGGGCTGATGCAGAATGGTTTACCTCCCGTCCTAAATTAGCTGAACAGATCACGTTAACCGTATTTAAAGTGCCAGGTGAGACAAATACGGATGATCTATCACCCGCGACAGAAGCCTGGAGCCGTCCGGATATTCCACTGCATGCTAAAGCCATGCTTGTCAGCAAAATGGATGACCCTATTGGCGACATCGAGAAGTTGAAAGAAAAAGGCCATCCACTGGCGTTTGTCGGTGATGTTGTGGGTACCGGGTCATCACGTAAATCAGCCATTAACTCTGTGTTGTGGCATATGGGGCATGATATTCCCTATGTGCCTAACAAACGCCAGGGTGGCGTTATTCTCGGTAATAATATTGCTCCTATCTTCTTTAATACTGCGGAAGACTCTGGTGCAATGCCAATTGAATGTGATGTCCAGAATATGGAAACTGGCGATATCATTACCATTCTGCCTTATGAAGGCAAAATATTAAACGAAGCGGGTAATGTCATCAGCGAATTTAGTATGCGTCCAACCACGCTGGCTGATGAGGTCCGTGCCGGTGGCCGTATTCCATTAATCATTGGCCGTGGTCTGACAGATAAAGCCCGAGAAACCCTCGGTTTAGAGCCATCAGATATTTTTGTACGCCCAGTCGAACCTGTGGATACGGGTAAAGGCTTTACATTAGCGCAGAAAATGGTCGGTCGTGCTTGTGGTGTTGAAGGTGTTCGTCCTAACAGTTACTGCGAGCCCAAGGTCACCACCGTTGGTTCTCAGGATACAACCGGTGCGATGACACGTGACGAGTTAAAAGAGCTAGCCTGTTTAGGTTTTTCTGCTGATTTGGTTATGCAATCTTTCTGTCATACCGCTGCTTATCCGAAACCGGTAGATATCAAATTACAGCATGAACTACCTGACTTTATCAGTACACGTGGTGGCGTTTCATTACGTCCTGGTGACGGTATTATCCACTCCTGGTTAAATCGTATGATCTTGCCTGACACTGTGGGTACCGGTGGTGACTCACATACGCGTTTCCCCATTGGTATTAGCTTTCCGGCAGGCTCTGGTTTAGTGGCGTTTGGTGCTGCTCTGGGCGTGATGCCGTTAGATATGCCTGAATCAGTACTGGTTAAGTTCAAAGGTGAAATGCAACCAGGTATCACATTACGTGATTTGGTTAATGCGATTCCCTATGCAGCCATTCAGCAGGGGTTACTGACTGTTGAGAAAAAAGGTAAGAAAAATATTTTCAATGGTCGTGTGTTGGAAATTGAAGGTTTACCTGATCTCAAAGTAGAGCAGGCATTTGAATTATCTGATGCTTCGGCTGAACGTAGTGCAAATGGTTGTACCGTGCGTTTGAATAAAGAACCTATTATTGAGTTCTTAAATTCAAATATGGCGCTGATGGAATGGATGATTGCGGAAGGTTATCAGGACGAGCGTACTCTGCGTCGTCGTATTGATAGCATGAAAGCCTGGTTGGATGATCCACAGTTATTAGAACCTGATGCTGATGCAGAATACGCTGCAGTCATCGAAATTGACTTGAACGAAATTAAAGAGCCTCTATTGGCTTGCCCGAACGATCCTGACGACATCAAACCGTTGTCTGAGCTTCAAGGTAATAAAATCGATGAGGTGTTCATTGGTTCATGTATGACCAATATCGGTCATTACCGCGCTGCAAGTAAAGTGTTGGAAAATATGCGTAACTTACCTGTTAAGTTATGGATTGCTCCGCCTACCAAAATGGATAAATTCCAGCTGACCGAAGAGGGCGTATATAGTACGTTTGGTCGTGTTGGTGCTCGTACAGAAACACCGGGTTGTTCCCTGTGTATGGGGAATCAGGCACGTGTAGCTGATGGCGCGACTGTTGTTTCGACATCTACACGTAACTTCCCGAATCGTTTAGGTAACAATGCCGATGTTTATTTATCTTCTGCTGAGCTTGCAGCGGTGGTAGCAAGTATCGGACGACTGCCAACCGTGGCTGAATATCTAGAAGCGGTTGCAGGGATTAAACCAATGGCAGCGGAAATTTATCGTTATCTTAATTTCCATGAAATGGATGAATATCGACGTGCTGCCAGTTAACCTATAGTGGCATCAAGCAAAAAAGGCTGTTTTCTTTATTAGAAGCAGCCTTTTTTTATATCCAGGGTAGTAAATGAATACATCTGTACAAGTTATTTCAAACTTTCAATTGGCGCTGGCATTTATCCCGGTCATTGTGGTTTTACTGATGATGGTGCGCTGGTCATTAAAAGCTGGCTTTGCGGTGTATGCATTAATTCGCATGCTGATTCAGTTATTACTGGTGGGGTATGTATTAACAACGGTATTTGCTGCGGAACAATCATGGATCGTCATGCTGGTCATGTTAGTCATGGTTAGCACTGCCAGCTGGATTGCACTGGGAACGGTCAAAGACCAACGGCGCGCACTTTATCCCATTGTTTTTATCAGTATTTTATTGGGTAGTGGGCTCACCTTAATGTTAGTTACCCAGGGCGTGATTGGTCTTTCTCCCTGGTATGAACCACGGTATATGATTCCATTAGCCGGGATGATTTTTGCTAACGCGATGAACAGTGTGAGTTTGGCAGCAGAGCGGTTATCTGCAGAATTATCACGAAATATCGATTTCATCACCGCCAGGTATGAGGCTTTTCAGGCTGCTTTTATACCAACGATTAACTCGATGTTAGCTGTAGGTTTAGTGTCTTTGCCAGGCATGATGACCGGACAAATCTTATCAGGGGTGTCTCCCATCACAGCTGCTCACTATCAAATTGTAGTGATGTGTATGATTTTTGGTGGTTCAGGTTTATCGATTGTATTTTTCTTATGGCTGTTTAAAGCACGAATGAATTAAATTTCACGCGACAGTGCTTCGGTAGCGCTAAGGAGTTTTCCGCTTTGAAATAGAAACTGCCAGCGTCGTCCACCTTTTTGTTGCCATAACACGGCAGCACGAATACCCGTAAGAAGCAGAGCTCTTACCCGATTAATATTATCAGGCTGTTGTAGAAAGCCGGGATCACCATAGACTTGAATGCGTGGTTTTAACTCACTTAAGGTGCGTTGATAAATATCAGCAAAACGAGCAATTACTTGTGGTGACAGTATTTCACCGAAGTAATCTATCTGAGAGGGCACCTGCTGAATTTCGCGATCTATTAATGCCAGCATTTCAGGTTGCTTGGCTAATTGACGTTCAAGATGAAGCAGGCTGATAACATAACGCAATAGGTTTACATCTTTCTTGTCTTTTTTCTTGGAAAGCTGGGTGTTGAGTGCCTCAATTCCTGTTCGTAATTGACTGACTGAACCATACACAGATTCAGTATCTGGCGCATTCTCAACCAGCAAACTTTCCAACATGACTTTCATATCAGCACTATTTACCTGACCGGTTTCAGCGACTTGTTGAACTAGTGATGCAGCTTGCACGACGGCTGTAATAGCAATGGTTCGATCACGTAAACGGGGACTTATACTCATGGATGGATTCCTGGTGCATCAGTCGAGACAATAATCCCACCACCCAGACAATCATCGTCCAGATAGAACACAACAGATTGGCCCGGTGTCACCGCACGTTGTTTTTCATCAAACTCAACCTGAATATGACCGTTCTCATCCTGAGTTATCGTACAAGCTTGATCGGGTTGGCGATAGCGTGTCTTTGCTGCTGCACGACATGGGAACTGTGGCGGATGGCCAGCTACCCAAGAGAGTTCGTCTGCCGTTAAGTTTTGACTCCACAACCAGGGATGATCTCCCTGAACAACGTAAAGAATCTGATTATCCATATCTTTACCGGCGACGAACCAAGGTTCGCCAGTGCTATCTTTTCGACCACCGATACCCAGTCCCTGACGTTGACCTAATGTGTAATACATAAGCCCCGCATGCTGACCAATCTTTTCACCTTCTGGTGTTCGCATCTCACCAGGCTGAGCCGGAATATAGCGGCTTAGGAACTCACGGAAATGACGCTCGCCAATAAAACATATACCCGTACTGTCTTTTTTATCATGATTAATAAAACCGGCTTCTTCAGCAATACGTCTAACTTCGGTTTTTGGTAAATCACCCAGCGGGAAGCGTGTTCGTGATAATTGTTCCTGACCAAGCGTATATAAAAAGTAGCTTTGATCTTTTTTGTGGTCTCTGCCTTTTAACAGATGAAATTGGCCATTTCGTTCTTCAACACGTGCGTAGTGGCCGGTAGCAATGATGTCGCCGCCAAGCTCAATAGCATGATCGAGAAAGGTTTTAAATTTGATTTCACGATTACAAAGAATATCTGGATTGGGTGTACGACCGGCACGGTATTCGTCTAAAAAGTGCTTGAAAACGTAATCCCAGTATTCCATGGCAAAGTTTGCTTCATGAAAGGGGATGCCAACAGTTTCAGCAACAGAGCTGGCATCTTTACGATCTTCTTCGACAGTACACTCACTTTCATCAGCGAAGTCGACCCAGTTCTTCATGAACAGGCCTTCAACATGCTCAAATTGCTGTTTTAACAATAATGCGGCGACAGAAGAATCGACGCCGCCGGAAAGTCCGACGACTACTTTATTTACATTGCTCATATTTAGTTACGTAAAATATCCAAAGGATAGCGGTGACCGTCAATATAGTCTTGGAAACAATCGCTTACAAGTGTACTACGCAGATCCGCTTGTCTGCGGCGTACCTCTTCAAAAGGTAACCAGAGGGCCTGGTGGATATCATCATCCAGCGGTTGGTCAGGATCATGATCCGACACTGTTCCTGAAAAACAGTAACGAATATAGGTTTCGCCCTTACGCGGGTGAATCCAGCGATATATTCCGACCAGTGATTGCGGATGAAACGTCCAGGCAGTCTCTTCCTTTGTCTCACGAATCACTGCGTCGATAAGACTTTCGTCTGGTTCGAGATGGCCGGCTGGCTGGTTTAATGTCATTTTGCCGTTGATTTCCTCCTCGACCAGAAGGAATCGATCGTTCTGTTCGACGACGGCGGCGACTGTTGTTCGAGGCTTCCAAATCATCTCGCCATTTTATCACGTCATTGGCATTAACGGAGAGCCATTGACCTGGTTCCAGACTATTTAGTTGCCACGGACCAATTGCCGCTCGTACTAAACGAAGTGTTGGATGTCCGATAGCTGCTGTCATACGTCTGACTTGACGATTACGTCCTTCTGTAATTTTCAGCTCCAGCCATTGTGTTGGAATAGATTTTCGTTCACGAATCGGTGGCTGTCTATCCCAGATAGTCGGTGGACTTATCAGACGTGCTTTTGCAGGTTGAGTGAGTCCGTCTTTTAGTTCGATACCTGTGATTAATTGTTCTAACGCCTTAGTGTCTGGAATATTTTCTACCTGAACCCAGTAGGTTTTTTCTAATTTAAATCTGGGATTCGCTATTAAGTGTTGTAACTGACCATCATCAGTGAGTAATACAAGTCCTTCACTGTCACGGTCCAGTCTCCCAGCAGGGTAAATATGTTGGAGATTGATATAGTCCTTTAGCGTCTTACGACCAGCTTCATCGGTAAACTGTGTCAGCACATCAAAGGGTTTGTTAAAAAGTATCAGCTTAGTCATGATTAGTGTGTGAACGCGTTTAATGATAAAATGCTCAACTTTTTTATCATAGAGTTGTTTAGTTAAAACGTTTATTGGTCAGGTGATGGTTAAGCATCACGTTTAATATCAATCAACTACGCTTTATCTGGATGATAAAAAATTAAGCTGATGATGGCTTTTAATGGCGGGCCAGGTATTGATACTATACCAGTGCAGGCTAGCAAAAGCCGATGGATATGACATCCTGATATTGTTAGCGTAACAGTTATTATCTCCATATTACTCAAGGAGTCTTTATGGCATTAATAACTGTGGATGTGAAAAACCATAATTAAATCTATCGAGTTTAATGGTGATAGCATCAATAGGTTGTAGTGATTATGCTGCAGCTGTAATCCAAAACATCTAAGTGAGGAACGTAAATGAAAGTTGCAGATAATACTGTTGTAGTCATCGACTATACCCTGACAGATAACGATGGCAGCGTCATCGATAGCTCTGAAGCAGCAGGTCCATTAGCCTACCTTCATGGTGCGGGTAATATTATCCCAGGTCTGGAAGATGCACTGAATGGTAAAGAAGCAGGTGATGCAGTGAAAGCAAGCATAGAACCTGCAAAAGCCTACGGCGAAAGACACGAAGAATTAAAACAAGATGTACCACGCGAATTATTCAGCGGTGTTGATGATGTTCAGGTTGGTATGCAGTTTCAATCAGAAACAGAGCAAGGCCCAGTGCTTGTGACTGTTGTTGATATCAAAGATGAAACCGTCACAGTAGATGGTAACCACCCATTAGCAGGTGTACATTTGAATTTTGATGTAACTGTCCGTGAAGTTCGTGAAGCAAGTGCTGAAGAACTTGAGCATGGTCATGTTCATGGCGAAGGCGGTCATCATCACTAATAAGGATTTGTCCTTATAGTTGATGACTTAACTGTCTATGGAGAGACGGGCGTAAGCCCGTTTTTTCGTTTGGAATAGTGAATATGCAGGATTTAGAAACGCTTAATCGTCTGTTTGGTAAAGAGGCTAAAGTGTGCTTTGTTGAAGGGCAAACAGGTATGCCTATCATTGAGGTAAGCACAAAAAAAGCCTCTGCGACGATTGCTCTCTATGGAGGGCAAATATTGTCGTATAAATCAAATGGAATGGAACATGATCTTTTTTATTTGAGTGACAAAGCCATCTACCAACAAGGCAAAGCGATACGTGGTGGTGTACCCGTTTGCTGGCCATGGTTTGGAGAAGATCCCAGTAATTTAGGTCGGCAAGCTCATGGTTTTGCCCGTAATTTGCTATGGAATGTGCTTGACTGTCAGTTACACGATGATATTGCTGAAATCACATTAGGTTTGGAATCTACAGCAACCAGTAAACAGTGGTGGCCGAGTGAGTTTCGTCTACGCAAGAAAATTGTCATTGGTGATCAGCTCGATATTTCCCTGACTACTGAAAATAGAGGTGAAATACCATTTAGTATCTCAAAAGCGCTACACACGTATTTTTTGGTTGGTGAGATTTCTCAGACCACGGTGGTAGGCTTAGATGGGATCGATTATCTGGATAAAACTTTAGACTTTTCTAAACATACACAGGTCGGTGACATTACGCCCTTTGCTGAGACCGATCGTGTCTATCTCGAATCTCCCGCTCATGTTCAGATTATTGACCAATCGTTGAGCCGAAAGATTGATATTGAACAATCTGGCGCAGATAATATTGTGGTTTGGAACCCCTGGACCCGAGCTTCGTTGTTGAATGATATGAATGCAGACGATTATGGGCATTTTATCTGTGTTGAGACCGCCAATGCGCTGGCCAACAGCGTTATTATTGCACCTGGTGCATCGCATCAGATGCAGGTTAAATACAACGTAAGTTCAACAGCATCGTCACCTTAATGGAAGAGCTGTTTAAGACAATATGGAGTAACGAAACATGGTTATGGGCCTTAGGCATCATTTCCATCCTGAGTTTTGTTGCTTCATTAGTCTTTATCCCTTACCTGATTGTGAGAATGCCAGCCGATTATTTCACAGCAGAAAAGAGACATAAAACACCTTGGGCTGATAAGCATATTGTTATCAGGACAGTACTTATTACGTTGAAAAACTGCTTGGGACTTGTGTTAGTGGTAATGGGACTAGCCATGCTAGTTTTACCTGGGCAGGGGTTGTTAACTTTATTTATCGGTCTTATCTGTCTGAATTTTCCAGGAAAATATCGTCTCGAAAAATGGTTAATTCAACAAAAAAGTGTCCAACGCTCAATTGACTGGTTACGGCAGCGTGCAGGCAGTGAACCGTTGAAGTATGACTAAATCAGGTCCATTGTTCTCGCAGTGATTCACGATGAATTTTTAACCATTGAATAGCGATGATAGGTATCGCAGACTGAATACGGCCAGTTTCAACCAGCTTATAAGCCTCCTCGAATTTCACAACGCTAACCGCAATATCCTCATCCTCTTCGGCAAGACCATGAACGCCACCCACCTCAGAGGTGTCTACTTTGCCACAGAATAAGGTCAGACATTCTGATGTACCACCGGGAGAGGTATAGAAAGCATTAATTTTCATCAGCTCCATCACTTCACAGCCAGCTTCTTCATGAGCTTCTCGGATAGCGACATCTTCTGGTGTTTCATTTTCTTCAACTGCACCAGCGACAATCTCAAGTAACCAGGCATCTTCCTGCTGTTTTGTCAGAATGGCTCCGGCGCGGAACTGTTCAATAATCACCACTTCATCACGATAAGGATCATAAAGCAGCACTGCAACACAGTCGCCCCGATGGAAAACTTCTCGATCAACAACCTGGCTCCAACCACCATGATAAAGCGTATGTTGGAGTGTGTATTTCTTTACGCTAAAAAAGCCTTTGTATACGGTTTTCTGATTGAGTACTTTAAACGACTTTTTAGTCATGTGAGTCTATTGTGGATGTGTTGTTGTGATGGATAAATGCCTGCTCATAGTCCATGCCCTTGAGTCGGCGAAGGACAGCAGTGAAAGTTGTCCCATCTTCTATGTGTTCAAGTTTTACAGGTAAATATGCAAGGGAAGGGGCACACCAGAGTGTGGTTTCACGTTCATTGTCCTTGTCACGATGGCGCGTGAGCTTTACGGCATCAATTTCACCCATGGGAGTTTTGATGCGTTCCTCACCCAATATGCGTATTTGATAGGTTTTCAGTTTGCCACCATCAGCAATACGATAAGTAATTTGATCACCTTTATGTTTGATTAAATCGCGCATCAAGCTGATTTGGTAGACCAGTTTATCAAGTGTGTTAGGTTCGATATCCAATTGCCACGGATGTTCTCTATCATCAATCTGGGCTGTCATATCCAGCCAGTTAAATTTCATTTCCAGCCGTTTTTCTTTTTTACCACCTGTTCGAAGGTAGCGATAAAATTGTGGTTGTACCACGTTGTCTTTTAATCTCCACAAACTGGTTTCTTCAATAATGTCCGGTTTGAAGAAGGAAAATACGCCTTTGGCCTGCGAGACAGAAGTAAAGTGTCTGAGACCCGTCTGGTCAGTTTCAAGGGTACGCTTTAATTCTCCCGCTTGAATCCCATTTAATTTGACGGCGTAATTAGCTGAAAAGTCAGGTATATCTGCCGCCAAAGACACTTCTGAGGCAATGAGCAGCAAAAAAACACTGAACAATGTACGCATGATTAGTCCTGTTTAGAGTTCACCAGTTTTTGTATGGCAGCAGGATAGAGCTGATGTTCCTGCTCGAGCACTCTTGCGGCAAGACTTTCAGCAGAATCATCAGCCAGGATATTCACTTTTGCCTGCATAATCACGGGCCCATCGTCCAGTTCAGCTGTAACGAAATGAACACTGGCGCCATGTTCTTTTTCGCCAGCATCAATAGCACGCTGATGTGTATTCAGTCCTTTGAACTTGGGTAGCAGGGAGGGGTGAATATTAATCAATTTATTGCGATAGTGTTCAACAAATCCTGAGGTGAGAATACGCATAAACCCAGCTAAAATGACAAAGTCAGGTTTATAGTCATCAATCCGTTCAGCTAAAGCTTTATCAAAACTGTCTCTGTCTGAAAAGGTTTTGTGATCGACCACTGCCGTGGCGATAGACTGAGCTTTAGCATAGTCAAGCCCCGCAGCATCAGGACGGTTGCTGATGACCGCACTGACGGTCGCATCGATCTGTTGAGCATCAATGGCTTCAATTATCGAGCGCATATTGCTACCGCGGCCGGAGATTAAAATCACCAGCCGCGTTTTGTTTTCGTTGCTCATCATCGTTATTGGATATCGACTATTTCGTCAGCTGCATTGGCTGTTTCAATTTGACCGATTAAACTTGCTTGTTCGCCAGCACTATTCAGTACGGCTAAAGCTTCAGATACATCATTCTCTGCAACCACGATTACCATACCTATCCCGTTGTTAAATGTGCGATACATTTCTTTATCAGTGACATTGCCATTGTCTTGAAGCCAATCAAATACAGCAGGACGTTGCCAGCTGCCAGAGTCAATGACGGCTTTCACACCTTCAGGGAGAACACGTGGAATATTCTCCAGCAGGCCGCCACCAGTGATGTGTGATAAAGCATGAATACTGACTTTCTCGTTAAGCTGTAAAAGTGATTTAACGTAGATTTTGGTAGGGGCCAATAACTTCTCCCCCAAAGTAGCACCATCAAATTCAGTTTTTAATGATTGACCGCTACGTTCAAGAATTTTACGGATGAGTGAGTAACCATTTGAATGAGGGCCTGATGCAGCAAGACCTATTAACTTATCACCAGCGGCCACTTTTGAGCCATCTATGACCGCTTCTTTTTCCACTACACCTACACAGAAACCCGCAAGATCATAATCACCTTCTTCATACATGCTTGGCATTTCAGCGGTTTCACCACCTACTAAGGCAGCACCTGCTTGCAGACAGCCTTCTGCAATGCCTGATACGACAGATTCGGCTATGTCTACGTCTAGTTTGCCGGTGGCATAATAATCGAGAAAGAATAAAGGCTCGGCACCTAATACAGCGATATCATTCACACACATAGCGACTAAGTCGATACCGATAGTGTTGTGGATACCAGACTCAATCGCCAAGCGTAATTTAGTGCCGACACCATCCGTACCGGAAACTAAAACAGGCTGTTTGTATTTATCGACGGGTAGTTCAAAAAGACTGCCGAAACCACCTAAACCTGCCATGACGCCAGGTCGACGGGTTTTTGCTGCGTGGGGTTTAATGCGATCGACTAAGGCGTTACCAGCTTCGATATCAACGCCAGCATCACGATAACTAAGAGAGGTGCGAGAAGAGTCCACACTGTCGGTCATAATGTATTCCTGAAAATGTTGTGCATCACATGCTTAAAACAGCGTGTTAGAATACCACAATGCACCGATTATTTTATGCCCTTATTTTGTTGTTTTTCAGTTTCAGTAGCCATGCTGCTGAGGTGAATGATCTTTATCAGGCAACCGCTCCTGTCTCCACGCAACAACAAAAGGAACGCGACGAACTCGCACCGGAATTACTTAAGCAAGTCCTCATCAAAGTCGTCGGAAATCAATCTAAAGTTAACGAAGCTAATATTGCTCCAGTATTGGCCAATGCACAGCAGCTCGTAGAACGCTATGAATACATACGCAATAATATTGAAGCAGCGGATTTAACTCAGCCGGATCAGCTTTCATTGCGATTGAGTTTTGATAAAAATGCCGTTAATGATGTTATTCAAGAGCTCGGTTTGCCACGCTGGGGGAAAGTCAGACCTGACGTACTGGTATGGTTGGTCACCGATATTGAGGGTGAGCAAACCTTACAGGGTTTAGAAAATATTCCACAGTTTATCTTCAAATCTTTACAACAGGCAGCACAAGCGCGTGGATTGCCCATTCTTATGCCATTGATGGATTTGCAGGATCAATCTGCTCTGAGTGTTGAGGACATCTCGTCTATGAATGATGAGGCTATTCGAGCTGCCTCTGAACGTTACAGAGCGGATGAAATTCTGATTATCAATATGTCGGTTAGTAACGATACTGCAAAAATCATCTGGCAATCGGGTACTGATGAGTCGTCTCAACGCTGGCGCTCTGAAGGTTTAGTGGATGCTTCAATTACTAGAGGCTTAGGTGTGTTGGTGGATACACTAGCGACAGAATATGCCCAACATAGTTTGCCTACTAATACCGGCAACACCTTCTCCATGCAGATTGATGAGGTAAATAATTACGGCGACTTTTCAAAAGTCATGGCTTACCTGAATCAAATCGATAGCATAGAAAATATTCGTGTTAACAATCTTGGCGACAATATTCTCGACTTAGATATCCGTTACAGTGGTGATCCAGACGTATTGAACCGCATTCTGTCTGTTGGCGGACTGTTAACTGAGCTGACGTCAGCAGAGCAGGCCACGACAGATAAAAAATATTATCGGTTAACCCCTTGAGCTTACGTGACATTCCTAATCTGATGTCAATATTACGAATTTTACTGGTGATTCCCGTGGTATGGGCACTGGTAGATGAACGTTATGCGCTAGCATTGATTTTATCTGCTGTTGCGGGTATTTCAGATGGTATTGATGGGTTTCTGGCAAAACATTTTCACTGGCAGTCTCGATTAGGTTCTATTTTAGACCCAATAGCGGACAAACTCCTTTTAGTGGCAAGCTTTGCCACATTAGCCTGGATGGATCTGCTGCCATTGTGGCTGTTATGGTTGGTGTTGGCTCGTGACGTGATTATCGTTTCTGGTGGCTTGGCATATCACTACTTCATCGGTGAGTTTGAATTGCTGCCCGTGTGGAGCAGTAAGATCAATACCGCTTTGCAAATCATATTGGTGTTATTGGTCATTATTTCGCAACAGTGGTTTGCTGAACTAACACTGCTTATCAGCATTGGCGTGTGGGCCGTGGTAGTGAGTGTGATTTTTAGCGGTCTTGAATATATTCTTACTTGGGGAAATAAGGCATGGAAGCAGAAAGCAAACCATTAATGAGTGATGCCAACAAATTTTTGTTAGTGGTGTTGTTCATTATCGCAGGTTGGTTACTCTTTGAACTTTCTCCTGTGTTGATGCCCTTTTTTATTGCGACACTTTTTGCCTATCTGGGGGATCCCCTGGTAGATAAATTAGAAAGTTGGAAATTATCCAGAACCATGTCTGTCAGCCTGGTGTTTGCTGCTATTTTTATTGTCGTGGCCTTAATGTTGTTGGTGATGCTGCCTCTATTAAGTGCTCAGATAGCAAAATTGTTTACTAACCTGCCTGATTATTTAACTCAGACGCAAAGGCTCATCGAACCATGGTTGAACTCTGTGGGTTTACCTACCGATGTATTCAATTTCCAAACGGTGAAGCAGGCGCTCAGTCAATATTGGTCTGAAGTTGGGCAGGTCGCGGGAGGTATTTTTAGCTATATGACTCGCTCTGGTATGGTGTTGGTTCAGTGGCTGGGTAATTTAGTACTAATTCCTGTGCTCACTTTTTATCTCTTACGTGACTGGGACATTTTAGTAGCTAGGTTCAGAGAGTTACTACCACGACGTTATGCTGAGACCTTTATTGAGATGTCATTACAATGTGATGATATGTTAGCCGGCTTTATGCGCGGCCAACTTATGGTGATGTTTTCACTTGCGGTGATATACACGCTGGGTCTTACTCTCATCGGTTTGGAGTTAGCTTTATTGCTTGGTGTGATTGCCGGTCTGGTGAGCTTCGTGCCATATCTAGGGCTGATTGTCGGAATTTTATTGGCGGGTTTGGCCGCATTTTTTCAATTTGGTGAATGGTTACCAGTATTGCAAGTGGCTATTGTGTTTGCTGTTGCACAGGCGATAGAGGGCATGGTGCTGACCCCACGCTTTGTTGGTGAACGTATCGGTTTGCATCCTGTGGCTGTGATCTTTGCTGTGTTGGCCGGTGGTCAGTTGTTTGGTTTTACCGGTGTCTTACTCGCTTTACCCGCAGCAGCTGTGGCGATGGTGTTATTACGGTATGCACATCAACGCTATATTGATAGCCATTTATATTCCTAAGTCTTAGTCGAGTTTATGTCATTAGCTGAAACACAATTAACGCTACGCTTGTCTCCACAGGAGATTTACAGGCTAGATAACTTCTTGTTTGCCAAGCAAGAAACCAAACATGCCTTGCAGACGTTTTGTCAGCTAGAAGAGCTGGATTTCTTATACCTGGCAGGTGAAAGTGGTACGGGGAAAACGCATCTGTTGATTGCTTGTGCAGAGTCCGTTCAGCAAATGGGAAAAAGGGTGATATATCTGTCCCTATCTGAGCTGGTGAAGACGGCAGAGCCTGCTGCCTTGCAGGCTATTGAGCAGGCTGATCTACTCTGCTTGGATGATGTTGATGCTATCGCTGGTTTGCCTGAGTGGGAAGAGGCGGTTTTCCATTGTTTTAATCGATTACATGATGCGAAAGGGCATTTGTTAGTGTCTGCACAACAGACGCCAGCGAATAGTTCAATTGACTTACCGGATTTGCGCTCGAGATTAGCGACAGGGCTTGTG
This sequence comes from Methylophaga sp., assembly GCA_002706095.1. Taxonomy (GTDB): domain Bacteria; phylum Pseudomonadota; class Gammaproteobacteria; order Nitrosococcales; family Methylophagaceae; genus Methylophaga; species Methylophaga marina. The sequence goes on from PAJP01000018.1 coordinate 152,914, forward strand.
TATCAACTGGTAATGATGACAGATGAACAAAAACAGCAGGCGCTTATTTTACAGGCACAATCTCGTGGGTTAATGCTGACAACGGATGTTGCCCAATATTTACTGCGTCATTATGGGCGTGATATGCCCGCTCTTATGGCGGTTTTACAAGAGTTAGATAAAGCATCATTACAAGCAAAACGGAAGCTGACTATTCCATTTATTCGACAAGTTTTGGCGAATGGCTAGGCAAACACTGACGTTAATTCTTACTGAATTCTCGGCCATTGTCGCCAATCCAATAAATCAATCTCTTTTACCTCAGTCGTTAAGAAAACTGATAAAAAGAGGCCAATTTATCGCGTCTGAAGATAAATTGATGCAGCTCTTAATAGCATTGTTTTCAAAAGAAACAATGCGTTGTGATGACTTTCCAATGGCCAGCTTAAGAGGTGGAACAGCGTTCAGTCTCTGTGTGGATCCATGTTATTTGCAAGCTGATAGAGATCAGCTGTTATTATTTCATCGAGGCTTAACGCTTAAGCCAGCTGAAGCTGAGCAACTTATTGATACTATTGCATATCTCTTTGATGATTTAGGTGGGTCTCTGACTATGCATTCCCCCAATCAATGGTTACTGACAATGCCTATCAAGCCAGATGTTGAATTTATGGGGCTTGATAGGGTCGATCATCATGCGGTGGCTGAGTTTTTACCTAGGGGCGCTGATGCTGGATTATGGATCCGTTTATGGAATGAGATTCAGATGGCGCTATTTGATTGTCCGGTGAATCAGACTAGAGAAGCTGAAGGCAAAGTGCCGGTCAATAGTGTCTGGTTCTGGGGGAAGGGTGCCATGCCTACTGAGTGGCATGCTTGGTCACATGTGTCTGGTCAGCATGAAATACTGGCGTCTTTGAGTGACCATAGTGGTTCGACATGGCGAGATGATATTCATGATTTTTCTGATATTCAGGCAAATCAGGCGCTTCATCTCGTGAACTTTGATTCAGATAAAGATTGGGCTTCGCAATTGGAAGCACTTGATAAAAATTGGTTTACGCCTATCTATAAAGCATTGAAACGTTTTCAACTGGATAGCATCAATATTATTATTCCGGGCTGGGGACATTACCAGTTAACCTCTGCAGCTGTATGGAAAATCTGGTTATGAGTGTATTGCCTGACATTGTTGCGCGGTCTCATGATGGCTGGGAAAAGCTCCCTGAGACATGGCCAGACAGTTTACGAAAAATCATGGCCGCACGCGGGATTACTGATGTGGAGCAGTTATATTTTGAACTGGCTGACTTACCTAGGCCAGAACAACTGCTTGGTATGCAGGCGGCGGTTGAATTATTAGCAACGGCATTAAAAGAGCAATGGAAAGTCACGATTGTGGCTGACTTTGATAGTGACGGTGCTACTAGCTGTGCTTTGGCGATACGTGGTTTACAGTCAATGGGCTTGAAACAGGTTCATTATATTGTCCCTAATCGTTTTATCCATGGTTACGGTCTGACACCGGCTTTACTTGATGATATTCCAGAGCTTGAACAGCCTGACTTACTTGTCACTGTGGACAATGGCATTGCATCCATATCAGGGGTAAGAGCGGCGCATCAACGTGGTATGAAAGTGTTGGTGACTGATCATCATCTTGCCGGTGAGGCCTTACCAGAAGCCGATGCCATTGTGAATCCAAATCAAGCAGATGATCCATTTCCCTATAAAAACCTGGCTGGTGTGGGTGTCTGTTTCTATGTCTTACTGGGACTAAGGCAGTATTTACGAAAAGTTGGCTGGTTTGAAGAAGTGTCTTTGCCTGAACCCAAAGTGGGAGATTGGCTCGATTTGGTTGCCTTGGGGACGGTAGCCGATGTGGTACCTCTGGATAAATTAAATCGTACCTTGGTCAATCATGGGTTGCAGCGGATTCGGCGGGGGAGAGGCTGTACTGGAATACAAGCACTGATTCAAATCGCCGGCCGTGAAAGAGAAAAACTGGTCTCTTCAGATTTAGGATTTAGTATAGCGCCCAGATTGAACGCGGCTGGTCGTATGGAAGATATGGGCCTCGGCATTAATTTACTGCTAACAGAGAATAATCAGCAGGCACTGAATATCGCCACACAGCTGGACAGTATTAATCTGGAAAGACGCGCTGTTGAACAAACAATGCAAGTCGATGCATTGAAGATGCTGGAACAGATTGATATTGAAGAAAATACCTTAAGGACCGGCTATTGCTTATTTGATGAAGACTGGCATCAAGGGGTGATTGGTCTTTTAGCCTCTCGTATTAAAGAAAAAACCTATCGTCCGGTGATTGCTTTCGCCCCTGGGAATGACGATGAGGTCAAAGGATCGGCTCGTTCTATTCCTGGCATACATATTCGAGATGTCTTAGCTCGCGTAGCAGCAAAACATCCTGAACTGTTAGAGCGCTTTGGTGGACACGCCATGGCAGCAGGTTTAACAATAAAAAAAGGGGATTTAGCCCGGTTTAATCAGGCTTTTGAATCTACACTCAATGAAATGGTGTCATCCGAGACATATTTGCAGCAGTTACCTTCAGATGGTGAACTAAGTGAAGCAGACTGCCAATTATCTTTTGCTGAGTTATTAACAGAAGCCGCACCCTGGGGACAGGGATTTGAAGAGCCCAGATTTCATGGCGTGTTTAAAGTAAGTCATTTTCGTCTGGTAGGGCAGCAGCAGAACCATCTAAGATTGCAACTTGAGATGAATGGGTACAGGCAAATCAATGCCATGGCATTTGGTCAGGATAAACCGAGCTGGTTAGCTGAAAACAGTTTAGTATTAGTCCGTTATAAAATAGCTGTGAACGAATTTCGTGGCCAAAAATCCTTGCAGTTCCTGGTTGATGAATTAATGCCAGCGAATACAGATACACATAACTGACCATCAGTCATATCAGGTAGATAAGCCATGTCCACTCATCAAATTGCTGTGTTTAGTGCCAAGTCATACGATGAACGCTTTTTATTAAAAGCGACTGTGCCTACGCTTGAGTTTATCTGTCATGAAGTCACACTCAATCCATCAACCGCGGTGATGGCACAAGGTTATGAGATTGTCAGTGCCTTTGTGAATGATGATTTAAGCCGGGAAACCCTTCATATCTTAGCGGCAGGTGGCACACGACTAATTGCTTTGCGCTGTGCTGGTTATAATCAGGTCGATCTTATAGCTGCGAAAGAATTAGGGGTGAGTGTGGTCAACGTTCCTGCCTACTCACCTTACGCAGTTGCTGAACATACTATTGCACTGATGCTGTCATTGAGCCGGAAAATTCCCCGTGCCTATAACCGTGTGCGTGATGGTAATTTCTCTCTGGATGGTTTGCTCGGCTTTGATTTTTACCAGAAAAAAGTTGGGATCATTGGCGGTGGCAAAATTGGTTTATTAGTCGCAGAGAGGATGAGGGCATTTGGTTGTGAGGTGATGGTTTATGAACCTATTAATTCGCAACACTGTATTAAACAAGGCTTCCAAACGTCCGATTTAACGACACTTGTGAAACAATCAGATATTATCAGCCTGCATTGTCCGTTAACCAGTGACACTCGCTACATGATTAATCATGACAGCATTGCCAATATGAAAGCGGGTGTCATGTTAATTAACACCAGTCGCGGTGCGCTAATGGATACCCGGGCTGTGTTAGATGGGCTGAAATCTCAACAAATTGGCTATCTTGGTATTGATGTGTATGAACAAGAAGGTAGCTTGTTTTTTGAAGACCATTCACTGGATATTATTCAGGATGATTTGTTTCAACGCTTGTTAACCTTTCCAAACGTGTTAGTGACTGGGCATCAAGGCTATTTTACGCAGGAAGCAGTTCAACATATTGCCGAAACGACAGTGACGAATGTGTTGGCTTATCTCAACGGTGAACGTTTACAAAATAGAGTAGGCGTGTGACGGCAGTAACAACACTATTCGAGCGCATCGAAACAACGATGCCTGATTTTAAGGCGCGTCCACAACAGGTACAAATGAGCGAGTTTATTGCTCAGGCCATGTTAAAACCACCTCAAAAGCGAATTGCTGTTGTTGAGGCACCGACTGGTGTAGGTAAAACACTGGCTTATCTGTCCGGCACCATACAAACCGCATTGTTACAAAAGAAAACGCTGGTCATTAGTACGGCGACAGTTAACTTACAACAACAGCTTATCCAAAAGGATTTACCGCGGTTTTCTGCCGCACTGGAGGAGCCTATACGCTTTGTGCAGGTAAAAGGTCGTCGTCGTTACGTCTGTCCAAGTAAATTAAGTCAAACTGCTACAACTCCTGAACAACAATCCCTCAATATCGATGTAGATGAAAAGTATCAGCAGGTGCTTCATCTCGCCCAGGCGAAACAGTTGATGAGCGAGTGGGAGAATGAAAGCTGGGATGGCGATCGAGATAGCCGTCGCGATAAAATTGATGCAGATCTGTGGCAGCAGATATCAACAGACTCAGAAGGATGTGCCGGAAAAAGCTGTTCCTTTTATATGCGTTGTCCCTACTATAAATTACGTCGTGAAATGACGGCTGCTCAGGTTATCGTGGCAAACCATGATTTAATTTTAAGCGATGCCGATCTGGGTGGCGGACTGGTATTGCCAAACCCTGAAGAAATCCTGTTTGTATTTGATGAAGCCCATAACTTGCCACGAAAAGCGTTGGATCATGCCGCCAAAGCATTAAATTTTATTCAGCTTTATCAAACTACTGAAACAGCAGACAGTGTGCTGAAAAAAATTCCATCCGCTTTAGCTTATCGACAACATGATTTTGGTTATATGCTGTCAGAATTACGACGGGACTTACCGGCAGTCATCAGCCATCTGCAACAGATTGAGACGATTTTGCACAGTGATGGCGTCGTGCAGGATTTATTAGAAAAGCATATCAGTGAGTCGCGTATTTTCTGGAATAGTCCCTTGGTGAATGCCTTATTAATACCGTGTCAGGGTTTATTGCAGCGAGCCAATTCCATATACAAACATTACTCGGTATTAGCAAAATGGATTAAAGAGGGACTGGAAAAAACACAGTTGTCCAATAAAGTGGGTGAGGCCTTATTACCACAAGTGGGCACCGTCCAGAATATATTCGGTTACCTGATTGATTTTATGGCTTTATTTCTCGAGCCAGATCAGGAGGACCGCCCGCCTAATGTGCGTTGGCTTTCGGTGGAATCGTTTTCTAAACAGCAAACCTTGGTCATCCATGCTGGCCCGATGACCGCTGCCTACTTTCTTGATCGAAGTTTATGGTCACGTTCCTATGGTGTGGTGCTGACCTCAGCGACTTTACGGGGTATGGGCTTGTTCCACCGTTTTAGACTTGATTGCGGTTTGCATCGCTTTGATGAACAGCATTTTCTAGCTGTGCCATCGCCGTTTAACTATCAAAAACAGGCGACCTTGCGTATTCCTGATATGCGCTTTCAGCCAAATGAACAACAGCAGCAATGGCAACAAGAAGTCGTCAGAAAGTTGACCGATATTATAGACACTAAAGAGGCAACTCTGGTGCTGTTTACCTCAAAACTTGTCATGGAAGCGGTATACAGACAATGTCCAGCAGCGATTACAGCCATCACCATGGTGCAGGGTGATAGCTTGTCACCTAAAAACATCGTGCATCGGCATATTCGTCAGATCGAATCAGGTAAAGGCAGTATTATTTTTGGTTTGGATCGGTTTGCAGAAGGTGTGGACCTCCCCGGTCATTTATGCACGCATGTGATCATCACTAAACTGCCATTTCCTGTATTTACCAGACCTATAGAACAGGCGAAACAAGAGTGGATAATCCGTAAAGGGGGCCAGCCTTTCACTGCGCTGTCATTGCCAGCTGTGAGCGTAAAACTCATTCAGGCATGTGGCAGGTTACTGAGAAAGGAAACCGATTCGGGAAGAATTACTATTCTTGATAAACGTTTATTAACAAAGGGTTATGGTAAAAAACTGCTTGCCCATTTACCTGATTATCAACTTGAGCAGTCATAACTTCCCATTGAGCAGGAAGCGCTTCCTAAATCAAAAGGATTTTCTGTCATGGTGATTGGGAGGTTCTACTGCATCTATTCCATCCTCAATATTCTATTCTATTTCTCAAGCTAGATAGTCCAAGAACAACTGAATTTTATTTAACCTGAGGAAGGAATCTGAAATGAAAAAAACAACTCTTGTTGCTTTAACTACATTGAGCCTTGTCGTAGCACCTGCGTTTGCTGATATTGAAAACAGAACATTTTCTGAGCAATTACAGTTACAAAAAACACAGCTACGCCCACATGCTTTCAACTTTTTCTCAGACCGTTATATGCAAGTGCAAGCAAAAAAACAGCCTGTTGTATTGAGCTTTAAAGAGCAGTTGGATAGCCAAAAAACGCTACTTCGTAAACAACAGTTTAATCCTATCAGTGATGCTTATTTACAGACGCACGCTCGTCAATCATAAGCACGTTTCAGATTGAAATAAAAAACCCGGCGAAAGCCGGGTTTTTTTATGCCTTATTCAGTACGGCTGGTGACTTCTAGTAAGTGATAACCAAACTGAGTTTTGACAGGGCCTTGTACAGTTTTGACTGGAGCAGAAAAAACAACTTTATCAAACTCTGGCACCATCATTCCGGGACCAAATTCCCCTAAGTCTCCACCTGAGCGACCAGAAGGGCATGAAGAGTGTTCTTTAGCAATATCAGCAAAATCGGCACCTTGTTCGATTTCACGTTTAAGTTCTAAACAGATTTCTTCACTATCAACTAGGATATGTCTTGCTGTTGCTTTTGCCATGTTATCTCTCTAATTTGTGATAAAAGCCGCATTATATCAGTTTAGGCAAATTTACGGAGGCGACTCAGTAAGGCTTGAGCTGTGACTTCTGATGATTGTGGGTTTTGTCCAGTGATTAATAAACCATCCTCACAGCAGAACGGAGCCCAGTCATCAGCTTTATGGTAGTAGCCACCAGCGTCTTTTAATTCATCCTCAAGTAAAAATGGAACAACATCGGAAAGGCCCACAGCATCTTCTTCTGAATTTGAAAACCCAGTGACTGACAGGTTTTTAACCAGGGGTTCTTCGGTGAGTGTTTTTACATTGAGTAACACGGCTGGTGCATGGCAGACTGCGGCCACTGGTTTATCTTGAAAGATGAATTGCTGAATGAGTTCAATCGATTTCTCAGAGACAGTCAGATCCCATAAAGGACCATGGCCTCCTGGATAAAACACCGCATCATAATCATCTGCCTGAACACTCTCTAAGACCAGAGTATTGGCGAGTGCTGCTTGAGCTTCTTTATCTTGCTTGAAGCGTGTTGTTGATTCTGTCTGTGCGTCTGGATCGTCACTTTTGGGATCCAGTGGGGGCTGGCCACCCTTTGGGCTGGCAAGCGTGATGTCAACGCCAGCATCTTTGAAGACATAATAAGGAGAGGCAAACTCCTCTAACCAGAAACCGGTTTTTTTACCTGTATCACCTAAGGTATCGTGAGATGTCAAAATCATTAAAATTCGCATGTGTCTCCCTTTTTGTATGTTGTCTTATGGGGCTGTATTGACCACTAACATTTGTGTGGCGCCTTTTTGAAACTGGTAGTCGACTCTCTGTTGTTTTACCTCGTGCCCTTGTCGACTTAATTCTTTTACTATTAAGCCTAGATGAGGTGAGGGTGTATTGTCCAACCCAACAAGAGGGTAGACTCTGACTTGGCTGGCAACTCGACAAAGTTCATGCATCGAATCGAGATGAAATTGAGCATCGAAATGTTCACTATATAAAAACAAAAAATGTGAGCATAGCGCCAAGTCGAACTGCTTATTTGCAAAAGGTAATTCTGGTAGTTGAGCAGAAATGTAAAAGGGAGATGATGCCGGCAGGGCATAGTCATCTAAAAACAGTTGCATCGATCGCATTCTCTGCTGATACAAGGCCTCGGGATTAGCGAAAGCTGTCCAGAAAAAATCATCTTGATGCGCTTTTACCTGACCGATAACTTCCTCTGCCACCACATTAATACGTGTTTTAATCTCCTCAGCAGTAAACTCATAGAGGGGATCCACAGACGTGACTCTTGCACCTTGCTTTCTTGCTTCAGTATTAAAACTGGCTGGTCCGTCAGCACACGCCAATATAGACGATTGCAACTCACTTTCGTGAAGTAGAAACATGTCTTGATATTCCTGCAGACTGCGTCCCCAAGGCACGGTAGTATTCAGTTGCATATGAAATTGTAAATATCGATTGTGACTTTCAAGTTAGTAATAACCACTATGGGGTCCTAGGGATTTTGCCTCCAAATACTGCAAAAACCGTTGAAGGCCCCGTATTTACTGGCCTCCAAGCCACTATTAATTTTAATTTAGCTCGAGTTTCAGTATCTTCTTCGGCCTTTGGGTCAAAGAATGAGCAGAACCAAGCGACTATCAATTCTCACTGCCGCTGAAATCGAGGATTTATACGGCGTCCCCTCCTTCAACGAATCGTATCAACGGTTTTACTTCACGCTGAATGATAAAGAGCGCGCTGAGCTGACCAGAATAAGGCAGCGCAAGTACCGCTGTATCGCCATCGCATTGTTGGGCTATTTCAAATGCAAACCCATCTTGCTCAATCCGACGTTTAAATCCATGCAGGATGACTTGGGATTTATCGCGAAAAATCACTTTGATGGCCTGAAATTTCGACGCTTCAGTCTGAAATCCGATCAAAAGTCCCGCATTTATGAACGGATTTTTTCCATGATCGAATATGAAAATTGGAAAGATCCTGAGCATCAACCCCGGCTTGTTGAACACTTATTGGCCTGTGCTGAAAGCTGGGTTGCACCTCGTGCTCTCTTTGATGCAGCGATTGAGTTCCTGGCCCACCAGAAAATTGCCATTCCTACCTATAGCACCCTGCAGAAGATCGTCAGTCAGGTGGTTAACCAGCATCAGCAGCGACTGCATGAGAAGATCGGCGCCGCGTGTAGCCCAAAATTGACGACTGTACTAAATACACTGGTATCCGGTAATGACCAGCTTACGTTAACACAATTGCGCGGCGGCGCGCGCAATTTCACCGGCACCGAGTTGCAGAAAGAACTCGCGGTGTATCACCACATTCAACCGCTGATGGCAGAGGTGACCGTTGTCCTCGACTCGCTTTCTCTGTCTCAAAAAAATCAGCAGCACTATGCCGAACGGATTCAATATTACGGCGCCAAAATCAAGCGTCAGTCGCCAGAGAACCAGTGCCTATATCTGCTTTGCTACCTACAGTTTCGATATCAGGAGGGGTTGGAACGCATGGCCGAAGGGTTCATTCACCACGTTCGACAGGTAAAGCAACGAGCGCATCAGCTGGCGCAGGATCGAGTTTATCGGGATTGGCAAAAGGCGGCTACCAATGTGAGTAAGGCTGCAGAAATCTTGTGCCTGTTTGTTGATGATCGTATCGACCCCAATACGTCATTCCATGCTGTACAGAAACAAGCGTTCCAGGTTCTCAATGCCAACGAGCTGAGTTCAGTCTGCCGGTACCTCGGCAATCAGAAGCAGTCGGCGGATGAGGCGTTCTGGCAACACCTGGATACGGAATCCACGTTGAGAACCGGCCTGTTACGATCACTCTTTTGCTGTCTACGCATCGAAGGCACCGATAAAACACAACGGTTGGCAGCGGTCTTGAGCCAAACTCGACAGGAGCTGGCGGCCGGCAACATGCTCAGAGATGCCAGTATTGACCGGCGTCTACCGCCAAAAGCCACGCGACCACTCTTGTTGAAACCTGACGGCGGCATAGACAAGGCT
>PAJP01000019.1 GCA_002706095.1 Methylophaga sp.
CATTGCACCATCAACGATTGCTTTGTGCAGATCGCCGTGCCGGTGCCAGTAATCCCTGATGAATGACAACATGACGAGACCGTTTAACACCGCAACACCCGAGAGTGCAATAAAACCAACCCCTGCGGAAATAGATAGCGGCATATCTCGCAGCCAGAGCGCCAGCACCCCACCAGTTAATGCCAATGGCACACCAGTGAAGATAATCGCTGCATCACGAAATGAACCAAACAAGGTAATCAGCAGGCCCATAATGATAACCAACGTAACCGGTACCACAATCGACAGTCGTTGACTGGCTGATTGCAGTTGTTCATAGGTTCCACCGTATTCGATCCAATAACCGGGTGGTAATTGCACTTGCTCAGCAATACGCTGTTGAGCTTCTTCTACAAAAGAGCCCAGATCCCGGCCTCTGACATTGCTGGTGACCACGACACGCCGTTTGGCGTTTTCTCTGGAAATCTGACTCGGCGCCTCCGTTAATTCGATGGTTGCGACTTCAGACAAAGGTACGTAATCACCACCAGGTAAACTCACGGGTAGATTTGACAAGGCGGGTATGTCTTGTCTAATTTCTTCAGGCAACCGCACCACCAGATCAAAGCGCCGATCGCCATCATAGATCAGGCCAACTTCGCCACCGCCAACGGCGGTTGATAACATGTTTTGCAAATCATCAACATTAAGACCATAACGTGACATGGCCATACGTTTGGGTTCAATGGTCAGCATAGGCATATCATCGACCTGTTCCAGCCGGGCATCAGCAGCGCCGGGGATCTCCTGAATCACAGCCAGAACCGCCTCTGCATTTTGCTTAATCAAGTCCAAATCATCGCCGAAAACTTTAATACCCAAATCCGCACGAACGCCTGAAATTAACTCGTTAAAGCGCATCTCAATCGGTTGGGTAAACTCATAGTTGTTACCTGGTAATTGGGTAACCGCCGCTTCAATTTCTGCAAGTAGTTCGCTTTTAGGTAATTCCGGATCCGGCCATTCACTCCTAGGCTTAAGTATAAGAAATGTATCGGCCACATTAGGCGGCATCGGATCAGTCGCGACTTCTGGTGTACCGATTTTGGCAATCACCTTATCTACCTGTGGGAAAGTTTTGAGCCGCTGTTCAAGCTGTTCCTGCATTTTGATAGATTGCTCAAGGCTGGTACCGATCGTTCGCAGTGCATGTAAGGCAATATCACCTTCGTTCAGTTGCGGAATAAATTCCGAGCCCATTTTGCTGGCCATGTTGACAGACAAAGCAACCAACACAACAGCCAAAAGCATCAGCAGCCAACGCAATTTGAGGCTGAGCAGCAACACTGGCCGGTAAAGCCATTTGGCACCACTGATGATAAAACTTTCTTTTTCAGTGATTCGCCCCCCCATAAACATAGCGATGGCAGCCGGCACGATAGTCAGCGTAAAGACCATGGCAGATAGTAATGCAATAACTACTGTGGCAGCCATTGGCTCAAACATCTTGCCTTCAACCCCTGTCAATGAGAATAATGGGATATAGACAATCGTGATAATCATGACGCCAAATAAGCTTGGGCGTATCACTTCATTGGTGGCCTCATAAACGACATTTAAGCGTTCTTTAACAGGCAACACTCCACCGTTTTGTTTTTGTGCCATAGATAATCTTCGGATAGAGTTCTCAACAATAATTACCGCACCATCGACAATCAGGCCAAAATCAAGTGCCCCCATACTCATCAAATTGGCAGAAATACCTGCCTGTACCATTCCAGTAATCGTTGCCATCATTGATAGTGGTATAACTGCAGCCGTGATTAAGGCCGCGCGGATATTGCCTAACAACAGAAACAACACAACGATAACCAGCAAAGCACCTTCAAGCAGATTTTTTTCAACCGTGGCAACGGCTTTATCGACCAAGGTGGTGCGATCGTATACCGCTTCCAGTATGACGCCCTCCGGTAATGACGATTGAATCTCCGCCATTTCACGAGTCACAGTCGCAGCAACTTCACGTGAGTTTTCTCCAAACAACATCATAACTGTGCCGACAACCGTCTCTTTACCATCACGGGTACCCGCACCACTGCGCAGCGGCTTACCAATCACAACGTCGGCCACATCTTTGACGAGCACCGGCCGATCATCGATATTTTTCACTACCACCTGACCAATATCATCAATAGATTTAAGCTGTCCTGGCGATCGAACCAAAATCTGCTGACCATAACGTTCAATATAACCGGCGCCCCGATTATCATTGTTTTGCATCAGCGCCTGTTTCAGATCACTGAGGGACACGCCAAAATTCAGCAATTTCGCCGGATCCGGCTGAACATGAAATTGCTTTTGATAACCACCGTTAACATTGACTTCTGTGACCCCTTTTACCCGCTCCAGCCGGGGTTGAATGACCCAGTCCTGAAGCACTCGTAAATCGGTAGGATCATATGAACTGCCATCAGGTTGCCTGGCATCAGGTTCTGCGGTAATTGTGTACATGACAATTTCACCCAGCCCGGTCGCGATAGGTCCCATCTCCGGTTCAATACCCTGTGGCAGTGAGCCTTTTATCACTGCCAAACGGTTATTAATAAGATTACGCGCAAAATACAGATCGGTGCCTTCTTCAAATATCACGGTGACTTGTGATAATCCATAGCGAGAGATGGATCGGGTGTAATCAAGATCCGGCAGTCCGGCGATCGCTCTCTCGATGGGATAAGTGATTCGTTGTTCAGATTCCAGCGGCGAATACCCGGGTGCTCTGGTATTGATCTGCACCTGTACGTTGGTGATATCAGGCACCGCATCAATCGGCAGCTTCTGAAAGCTCCAGATCCCAAGGCCAATGATAAGAAATATCATTGACAACATCAGGCCACGTCTCTCGATTGAGAGACTTAAAATATTATTAATCATGTCTGTTTCCTAAATCAGTGAGCGTGAGCTGCGCCGGCTTTTTCCAGATCAGCTTTAATCAGATAGCTATTTTCAGCGACGATGTCATCGCCCTGCCGGAGTCCGGATATAACCTCACTGAATTGACCATCATTAAGACCCAGTTGTAATGGCCTGACTTGATATTGATTACCTACTTTGACAAAAGCGACTGATGCGCCTTCAAACTGTTGTATGGCACTGTTAGGAATTCTTAGTTTGACTTCTGTTTGCTCGGTAATGGCTTCAGCCTCAACGAGCAAACCCGGAAACCAGACTTGCTGCTGATTATCAAGTGCAACGCGGGCAATCCGATAAGGGGCATCATCTTTGCTTGGCAGCAGTTGCTTTATCGTCGATTCATAAAATGTGTTGTTATGTAACAGACGCACTTTCTGACCGGGTTTTATATTCATGGCCTGTCCTGGAAAGACTTTGAGTTCAGCCCAAAGTGATTGGGTATTCGTGATCGTAAACAAACTTTGATCTGCCGCGACTTCGCCGGTATTGGCATCTTTTGCTGTAATGACACCTGAGATGGGCGCGGTTAAGTTATAACTCTGTAAGCTGTTGTTTGACTCAACACTGGCTAATAGCTGACCTTTTTTGACAGAATCACCAAAATTCACATAAACGCGGGTGATTTGACCCGGAAAACGTGCTCTGACTTGACTTATCTCATCAGGTGATAAAACCACTCTACCGTAGAGTTTGGAGGTGACCGATATTTGTCCGGCTGTAACTTCTGCAGTTACCACACCGTGTTTTTGAGCCATACCGTCATCCATTTCTACATGCTCACTACCTTCATCCTCAGCGTCGTGAGCATGCCCTTCTTCTTCGGGTTTTGATTCAGCGCTATGATCATGTTCATCCTCTTTTGGCATCGATTCATCATGGTTATCTTTATCATGTGTTATCTCATGATCATGCTGCTGATTTGATTCTGCTAGCTGGGCTTGTGCTTGTTGATCTGATTGAGGAGCCTCATGCGCATGACCATCTTCAGCAATGGCAGGTGACATGATGAGCAATATTAGCGCTGCTATTGATAGTAGGCTGCTCATGGGTAAAAAAACGAAATGTGATTTATTAAACATAGTTTTGTCCTGATTCATATTGCTTACTCTGCAGCTGTTAGCGGTTCGGCGGTGAGTTGTTCGATTTCTGTCTGATATAGCAATGCAGCCGTTGCAGCCTCAATGACACTACGTCTGGCACCTAGCAGGTCTTGTCTGACGGTAAGAAATTCCAGATAACTGTAGAGTCCCCGTTGATAACCGGTTTGCGTTTGCTCCAGACTTTTAGTGAGTTTGGGGATAATCTGTTGTTGCAACTTGGAAATACTTGCAATTGCTTGTTCACGCCCGGAATAGGCCCGATAAAGCTGAGCATGAAGTTGCAACAGCATATCTTGACGGCGATAGCTGACTTCATTACGCGCGGCCAATGCTGATTCAATATCCCCTTGCGCTCGCTGGCGGCTGAACAAAGGCACTGACACACCAGCAACTAACGCCGAATCATTCAGTCCTTCATCTCGCCTGATCCCAACTGACCAGGTCAGATCTGCAACTTGCTGAGTTCTGGCAAGACGTACTTGTGCATCACGAACCCGCGTTTCTGCAGCGAAACGTTCCAGTTGCGGATTTTGCTGGGCCTGATTAAATAAGGCTTCAAATGACATGGCCTCGCTAAAGGCAAACAATGAGCCTGTGGCGGTCTCAAAATTAGGTTGATAACTCCCCCACAAATTAGCGAGTACCACTTTGTTGGCTTCCAGCTGACGTTTTTCGGCAGCCAATATCAGTTCAGCCTGATTAACAGAAGCTTCGGCGCGGCCCAAATCTGCTTCAGCCGCGACGGCAGCACCTACACGTTTATTAACTTCTGTTAATGTTGTTTGTGCCAGTTCCAGCCCCGTCTCGGCTAGCTTTACACGCTCTTGGCTATTGAGCACTTCAATAAATTGTCGTGTTACCTGACCTAGCAAGTCCAGCGCTTTTATTTTGCGATCAACACGGACAACATCGCTTTGTTGTTCCACTAGTTCAACACGGGACAGTCTTTTATCCCCCAGTTCAACGACAGAGGAGAGAGTGACCGTGGTTTCAAGTGACTTGATACCGCTTAGTTCCCTGGTGCCAGCGAAATTTTCAATCTCAGCACCAACAACATATGCCGGTTTGAGATTGGCCGTTTTTTTCTGGGCTTCAAGTTGTTGCTGACGAATTGGAAAAACCTGTAATGCCGGATGTTGCGCCAGTGTTTGTTGCATGGCCTCGTTTAAACTCAACGTTTTCGTTTGTTGAACGTTCTCGGCTAATACCGGCGAGACAGAAAAGGCAACCAGCATCGAACAAAGCAATGCACGGATAGCAGGCGCACGCACATTTGTAGTGCGATCAAAGTGTATTTTCATGAAATTAGATCCTGTTTAACTGCAAACAACGGACTTACGTTAAGTCCGCAAAAACATCAGCAGTTCAAGATCTCGGAGGGCGGTACATACTGACTGTAAAGTCAGGTTTTGGCGATCTAGGGTGGAGGTTGAAATAATTGTCTGGAATAGCAGGAACATTAATTCCATCAATATTAAAGATGGCGATAAAATGTGAACACTGACAATGCATACAAAAATCACAATCGCCAGTACTTTGTGCATCATGCGAAGACGCATTGTTCGCTTGTTGAATTGCATTGGAATCATCAAGAACAAGCTGATGTTCTTGTGGTGTCTTGGAATCAGATGTATGAATGTCAGCCGCAACTATGCCTGATTGCATCACAATCATAAAGATGAGCATGTTGATAAATAATTTTACTGACATTCGTTAATTTTATTAATGGATTCTGATGTCTTAGTTAACAAGATACTAACTTAGTTCCCAAAAGATTAGCAAAATTAAAAGTTCTCTGCTGGGTCTGTGAGAGTCTGTCACTGTTTTTATGTAACAAACACAAAGTTTGTGATGATTTTGAATAGTGTATGAGATCTTATGCTCGGGGTCTCCGGATCTATAAACAAAACTAAGACACTATAATTCGCTAATACTGAGGCGAGAGAAATGTATTGGCTGAAAGATCTTGAGCTATAGAAATTCAGAAAGTGTTATGTATTCATATTTTCAACTAAAGCAGCTAATTATGAATAGATAGCATGTTGCTAAGTCCACTTAATATGTGCTCGAACTCAGTGCGTTCACCACGAAGCTTCTGTTTTCTGATTTGGTACCCACAACTTTTGGCGTCAACAGCACCCCCTGAACGACCTCGCCAGTTCCAGTCACAACCAGAATAGAGTGTTCCTAATGATCCATTACGATTCTGGTCATGATAAATATAATCACGAAGCTCAGATTTTGCTTGTTCAAATGATTCTCGAACAGCCAACGCCTGGAAAGAGAAGAGCGGCCCAGCGAATAGCGATAATACAGTTATGTTCATTAATCCCTTCAACTTCATTTTAAGGTTCATGCGATCACCCTCACGACACGACTGGCGCGAGAGTTACAAACGATGAAGATATCGATTGCCGGGGCAATTATCTCGAATTAACGCCCAGGTTTCTGTGGTCCGGTTTGGTTTTCCATTACGAAGAGGCTGCTGGGGCTTTTTTATCTTCCAGTTAGATGAGGTGAGTAATTTAGAAAGCCGACGCCAGGCACGGTCAATCGAGCTGATGGCCATTCGCTCACAAAACCGTTCGACAGCATGCCGGGTCAAGTGAATATCACCAATATGCGTTTTGATTGGCGGGTCCAGACAATCATTCGGTGTGATGTCGTCAACTTTTCCACTAAATTCTTCAACCCAGTCAGTTCGACGGGCCACTTTGATAGCAGCTTCAGCAAAACGAGTTTGAATAAAGCGGCCATTGAGATGCATATCAGTATTGGTAGTCTGTAACTTCTGAGTTTTTACGGATAGTACCTGAAGACACGTTCAGCTGCAGCTCTTTACCGGTTCGGTTCATTCCTACATACGTTGTATGCAACAAGATATATTTGATGGCCAATAACTCCGCCAGCTTATAAGGTTCTGACTGAGAGGATGGTATCGACACATGTATAGCCCGGACAGTCGTGATTCTTTCCCCATGCTGCACACGGAAAAATACGCGATATTGATTCTGGGATATAGGCTCGCGATGAACTGCTGTTTCTAAGATGGTAAGTGACATTGTGTATTCTCCTGGTTGAATGATTTGTGTCAAAACGACAAAACCATCAAACCACGGAACTAAAACCACGCAAGCAGCCTGAGAGCCCATTTCTAGGAGGGGTTGCGCGGATTACTTTCTATGTCATTCTTGTACTAAAACAGGAGAGATGTATGCTTGAATTTATCAACCACATGACGATTACACCATTGAATGCCATGGGTTATTACTTACTTGCTGGCGTGCTTCTATTTCACGATATGAAGCGAATCCGATGGTACGCAATGAGCCTTTTATGGGTTAGTTTTGGCACCTTTGACCGGGGATTCTTAATCGAGACAACTATGCTTGGATTTGCATTCATGCTGACGGAAGGCTTTTTTGATACTTATTTCCAACATGAGAAAGCGAAAGCGCAATCCAGGGCGATGAAAAGCAAAAAGTGAAACTGTGGGGTGTTACTCAAAGTAAGAACTACATCACAGTCTTTGTTTGACAATAAAAAGCCCACTCTTTAATCTTAAACTATCTTTGTAACCTTTGGTTGCACTGAAGAGTCATGTCACACTCCAAGCTGACACTATTCTAGAGAATCAGTAAGCTGATTCCTCACTACCCCACGGGCTTTGTCTATTCCCGTCGGGGATAAATGTATCCCATGGTTTCTATTTAACTTCACTTTTTAGGAGTACCACTATGGGATGCGTAGTCATCGAACATTTTCAAGAAATTGAATTTAACGACGCCGATTTCGGTAAAAATCTTGATGCTCGTGTTGATGCTCAAAACGACAAGCCGGCAAAGATTTCTCTTCACTCAAATTCTGTAGCAGCATTTGAATGTATACAAATCCATACGACTCGTCCGTTTACCACTGATAACAAGCAAGATGTTATTGATGGTGTGAGAATCAAAACAAGCTGGGGACAACATTTGGTTGTTTTCAATGATCAGGCATTAGACTTTTCTAAAGCCATGGACGCAGCATGCGCTCATCAGAAGATCAATGAAATCACAACGCTAACCTCACCGTATTGGCAGCAATGTCGTAAGTAATCATTTTTTTACCCACACGGGGACGCATACCCCCAGTGGGGCAATGCATTCCCGTTTATTTTTGGGTAATGCAAAGCCTGCGATATACGCTGACCTCACTGGTCATGATTTCTTAAATTCTATTTCATCATTCGAGATTAAAACGGCATAGCCGATAACACTGGTCATTTTGACCACTAAGCCAAACTGGGATGTTTCTATCCCTAATGGGATCGGCTGCATCCCCTAATTTATTAGGAGAAACAAATTGT
This sequence comes from Methylophaga sp., assembly GCA_002706095.1. Lineage (GTDB taxonomy): Bacteria > Pseudomonadota > Gammaproteobacteria > Nitrosococcales > Methylophagaceae > Methylophaga > Methylophaga marina. The sequence goes on from PAJP01000019.1 coordinate 8,398, forward strand.
GTCTACCTTACAAAATCAACGTCAAGCTAAAAGCCAAGCACTTCCATTTTTGTTTGAGCAACCAAAGCGAGTTGCGGTGTTTTGCCGTAACGGATGTCACTTTTCAATGGTTGCATCTGAGCATGATTACCATTCATGTCCAGCATGTAATTCACAAATGACAGCTACTGCAGAGGATGCGTATATGGAATCTCTGGAAAATGCCGGCAATGTTCAATAAGGATACGAGCAGTACAGTTTGCTTTATTGCGAAATACTCTCTCACTGAGAGGGTATTCCAAAACATCTGACCAGGTGTTTCGGAATGCCAGATTTCCTGATAACACATCATCGTTATCTTGAAGAGTATTCGGTCTCATCAAAACCGAACACAGATGCTTAACCTTAGAACGTTAAGCGATTTAACCCCAGGGGTGATATTCACCCATCTGGGGTTGAAATCATCCCTAATATTATGGAGTTTTCATTATGGGATGTATCAAGATAGATGTTTTTCCCGAGTTAGATTTTGAATCGGAAATGTTTGGTAAAAGTTTGCTTGGCTATATAGCTAACGATGAGCTTGAAGAAAATATCGAAATTGATGTTAAAGACATTATTGCCTATGAATGGGCACCGATACTGAAAGTTGACACTGAGACAAAGAAAAACGTCGCGGACATGCCACCAAATGGGATTCGATTATTGCTTTTAACAGGTGAAACGCTGGTGGCTTTTGACCATTGTTATAAAACCTTCGGTAAGTCGGTTGAAATGGCAAGGCGTCCACATGCGAACGTAGTTACTGCAAAGCGTTTATCGTTAGAAGAAGCAGGTCGACTTTCCTATATACCGGAATGTTTCAGAAGTAGTCGTTAGAAATTGTGAATTTAACCTAATACAGAATGTTGATTTATTAACTTTCTGTTTGTTGAGTAGATTGATTAACTGGCTTTAGAAAAGCACGGTATTTAATTTTCTTAATGATGCTTTCTGCTAAAGCTTCATCTTTGGCCAGCACAATTGCCCGGATGAGATCATCAGAAAGTAATTGTTTATTAGTTGAATGCACTAATTGAAGTCTGTTGGGTTTATTCATGTAAATGAGTATATCACCGGGCAACAATCACGAAAGGGGCTAAAAAGGGCTTTTGCATGCTTTTTTGCCTACATTAGCCAGACATCATTGGCTTTCCAAACCCACACGGGGATCGATATCTCCGTATGGGGTGTCGATCCCTCTTAAATTAAGAGGTATTTTTGACATGGAAACCTATCAAGTTATCGCTTTAAGCACATCGCATATTGAAGAGGATGATACCGGTGCTTTACGCATTGCAGCGTTTCAGACCAATATGGTGATGGAGCGGGAATCCGGCTTCTTTATTAAGCTGTATATGAACGATTTGGCAGGAAACCTCCGAGGAGATTACAGTCCTTCACTTTGCAAAGTTATTGAATTTGCTTTTAACAATGATTTTCAAATGATTGAACTTGACTCAGATGCAGAGGCCATCCCAGAGCTGGACCAGCACGACTGGTAAAGCATTACCCCTGGCAACAGGGGTATTCCAAAGCGTATTCACAGAGTATGTTTCGGAATAGATATCCAGTAGATAGCCAAATACTATCTATTTGATAAGTCAGCCGGACTTATTTAAAACCGGCCTCAATGTCCAAGCAGGACGCTGTTTGGATTCTCAAAACCCACAGGGGAAGTAACCTTCCCTTATGGGTTTGGCTGCTTCCCCTTTTTTATTATTGGAGAAGTAGTCATGGGATGGTGTTTTTCGACAGAATGGCGTTCAAAACAACAATTGGTTCAGTATCTTTCAGATGCAACACGGGTCGGAGAGGCACATGAACTTCTTAAATCAAGTGTTGTTGGCAACAATCACTGGTATCTGGCCAAAGTTAGAGCAACTGGAGAAATCTGGATTGGTCTTGATGCCATGCAAAGTGGCCGTGAAGATGGATGGGGCTATAAAAGCATGTCTGCCTCAGTCGGTCCGGTCGAAGTGAATTGTCCGCTTTCATTTCTAAAGGTCGCTGATGAACCAGAACCGGATAGTTGGGATGCTCAATGGCGTAAGCGAGTAGTGGTTTATCACGAAAGCAGACGACTGAAGGCTAAACGTAACTATGAAACCGGAATGGTTGTTCAGTATGGTGGAACTGATTATCGGTTAGATAGACCTGCCGGTAGTCGTCGAGGTTGGTATGTCAACAGACAACCTGATGGAACCGTGTTTCGTATGAATGCCAGACAACTCGGACAATCCGAGATAAGAGGAGCTGATCACTGATTAGTTCTAAATACTCTCTTCGTTAATATGAAGAGGGTATTCCAAAGCATCTGACCAGGTGTTTCGGAATATCGAATTCTTGACAGCATTTTATTGTTGTCCTGAAGAGTCAGTCGGACTTATCAAAACCGGCCTCAATGTCCAAGCAGCATGCTGTTTGGAATCCAAAACCCATATGGGAGTAACCCCCATATGGGCGGCTGCTCCCTTTAAAAAGGAGAGTAAGATGCAAAATACACCAGAGTTTGGAGCACCAAGAGCGTCAGATAACATGACAACCATGGAGCTACGAAATGCTAGAACGCCGTTCACACTTGAAGTAATACTGGATAAACTTCGGTATTACCTTAAAGCAACACTACATCATGACGCTTTAGAGTTACTTGAAAAGGCAGTTGATAAGGCCAAGGTAGACAAAGATTATTTTAATCGACTAGAAAGTGCACTGCTTCGAGGTTCAACCGTTGAAGGCCGAGAGTTATTCTCAGACTTTGGCGATTACTGGGCAAGAACGAGTGCGGTAATTCCATATTACCCACATCACGATGCAGTAAACAGCATTGATACCGCTTTATTTCACATCCGAATTGGTGATATGAAAGAAGCAATTGATGACTTTAATTTTCTACATAATCGTTCTGTGGATTAATAACTTTGACATGTAAGCTGAGTTACCCGGATATAACGGGATAAGAGAGGTTGATGATACATCAGCCTTTGAATACTCTCTCAAAGAGGGGGTATTCCCAAGCAGTCTATCGAGTGCTTGGGAATACTACGATTAAATAAAAAAAGGCTATTTCCCTTTTAAGTAGGAAACAGCCTTTATCTTGTCATTTGTCAGATTTGTCACTCTGATATAGTTGCAATGCCAAAATTAAAATCTGTAAAAACGTTTTAACCACAATAAAAGCGAAAAGTTTCATAAATGAATCCTTTAGCGCTTTGTGTGGTAAGCATTGATAGCTTAATACTATTTAACGACTAAGTATAGGATTTTACTTAGGGCCTTAATTTACTTCGACTAATTTTCTTAGTTGGAGACTTACCAACTATCTCTCTAATACCTTTGCTACGTGTATTTGCTAAAATAATGTCTCTTCTTAGGGATTCTTTAGCTTGAAAACGGAAGGTGGCATCAATAATTGTTCTTTTCTCTTTCTCAACAGATTCATCATAATTAGAGATACAGTCATTTGCGACAAGTTCATCCAGAGCTTCACGAATAGCTGATAGCTGTTTTGATGTACTGTTCTGATTGAGCATTCCAGAATCACGTTTAATTTCTAAATATGTAATTCTGAAATCTGGAGCACCTGCTCCAGCATTGAGATATCTGTCTGCAATTCTTTTATAAAGCCATCTGCTTAGCTGCTTTTTCATATCTATGACTAGTTCGTAGTTATACTGCCGATATCCGTAATTTTTAATTGCACTGCTAACTGCAGGACTCAACATCACAGCTGTCATTGAATTTGAATCATTTAAGTAGCGTTCGCGATCTGAAAATATGACTGCAGGTAGGATTGAGGTTCTTAAACTGGTTGTTCCATTAACAATAACTTCAATTTTGCAATCCTGCATGATCTCTAGGGATTGTTTGTATTCATCATAATTTCGTTCTTTACCGTGATTTTTTAGCTCACGTAAGATCATATTACCTGTGAATCGACACCATGTTTCAGCACTTTTTGGATTGAAAGTGCCGTGATCTTGGAGAATGAGGATTTTAAGAAAAATATCCTCTAATAATTCTTCACTTTCACTAGGGTAATAATCAATGGTTTTACCTTCACGAGTAATTGATGCAGGCTTTAATACCATTTCACATTGATCACCATCATTTGAAACAAACTTATGACGTAATGTTGGAAGTCGTCCATTTTCATCACGCATAGAAGCTTGTAGCTGTCTCGAACGTGAATACTTAGGAATGGAATCCCAGAAAGATATTAGATTAGATAAGTGTTTTGTCGGCTTTTCATGATTGAATACCTGGGCAAATAGCTCGAACTGTTGATTTTCTTTTGCCTTGTCTATTTCTTCGCTCATTATTCATTACCAGCATGATGAAGCGACCATAATCGCATAAATTTAGGATATGGCAAGATGGGGAGGTAAAAGAGTAATAAAGAAGGAAGAAGAGGAGAGGAAGAGATAATAAAGCTAAATAATTCAGATAGATATATAGCTGAAAATCTTTATTACCCAATACTCAGCAGTAAAATGAACGATGAAAAATAATCAAAATCCTTTTTACCCTATACATCTATCCTGTATACCCAGCACCTGAAAGGGTCTAAATCCTCTTTACCCAATACTTATAATCAGATTTTTAATACTCTAAATGACTAAATTCTGTGGATAATTCTGACTATCTTCATTACCCCTAACTAAAATCCTATTTACCCAACACTAAAATCCTATTTACCCCATACATAAATCTTGTATACCCAATACTTTTAGTATCAATAATTATTAATTGAACAACTTAGTTAAAAATCCTTTTTACCCAGTACCGGTGTAAAAGTTTGTAGGTGCATAGAAACACAGCTGTTTAAGATCTGCAAATTCAGTTTTAGATGCTCAACATAAATCCTCTTTACCCTATACGTCTGTAAAAATCTCCTTTACCCCATACATGCGTGTTCTAGTTATATTAAAACAAGTTACTTTACAAAACCCGCCTCAACTAGCTGATTAATAAGTAATTAAAACTGAGTGTTAGAAATTTGCTTTCTTCACTTTCCCTTATAAATCCTTAATACCCATAACCCCTCAAGCCGGTTATCGGACTGTACATAAATTCCCAGATCCTGCTTAAGCCCAGTAATAATGGGCGATTATACTTACTCATGAGGTTGGACATTTTCATGAAAGTTACCTATAAATCCTCAGATCCCCTTACTTGAATATCTGTATATGCAGGCGGGCAGGTGTACTCAATAAAATAAGTAATAACAGTTACTTATAGTGATATTCTAGACGAATGAAAAGCAAATAATAAGCTATAAATCCTCATTTCCCCATACCTTAGTAAGCCGCCTTCTTTAATACGAATTTGAACTAAAAAAGTGAAAGCTGTGATTCAGTTCATATTAGGTGTTTGACTTGAAAACTAATGAACGATATCTTCACGTAAACAATTTTTGTACCTGTCTTTTATGAGCCAGGTATGAAGTGTTCGTCCAACACTTAAATTGGACGCTCAACTATTCGTCTGTACGCAGATGATGTTACTGAATTGATTATCTGTAAGCAGATAATTCACCCATAGGGGAATACTTTTTCCCCTCATGGGCATAAGTGTTCTCCTTTTTTTTATCTGAGGAGTAACACTTATGACTGCAATCAATGTTCTTGAAGTAAGCTTTGAGGAATCGTCTGAGCAAACGCTGGAAGATACCATGCACGATCTGATTTTATTGTCAGATAGCATGACTACACCAGCTGGCAAAAAGACAATTGAAGCTGCAATTGAGGCTATTGCTGAAGAGCAACGTCGTAGAGCTGCTAAACCAGTTCTTGTCGCTATTTAGGCTTCCGCTGTTTAACTGCAGAAAGAGTTGTCCCTCCTCGGGGGGACAATGTATCTGCAATCTGAAAGGCAGTATCTCTGTCTTTATCCACCAACAACGCTTTTAAGATTTCATTGGCTTTTTGTACTTCTAAAGCCTCGCGTCCGCCGTGGATGACTTTCAGAGTTTTCTTTTTTTCTGCCATTTAGTTTTCCATTTTCAGGGGGAGCTTATGCAAGCAATTCTCAATTTAACAAAAGAAATGACCTGGTGCGAGTTTGCCGGTTCAATTTTTGGACTGCTGGGCGCTTTTTTGGTTGCCATGCAGACACCTGGATCAGAGTTTGGGTTTGTGTTCTTTTTAATTTCAAATCTTTTCTTTATCCGATTTTCAATAAGTAATCGTTATTTCGCACTGCTAGTGATGCAAGTGGGTTTTACGGCTACCAGCTTAATGGGGATTTATAACGGATTTATCGTTTAATCCTTCAATGTCTTAACAGTATTCTGTTAAGAATTATTTAACCCTGAGGGTCACAAACCCTCACAGGGTTTTGGCCTTTGATTAGTGAATGGAGATCATTATGACTGAATCTAAATTTATTACTGACAGAGGCCATGCCGTAACCATTGAAGAGAAACTGGCCAGTATTCCGTATGGCTGGTCCGGCCAGATAGATGTTACCGGTGTGGAGGAGCGAGAAGGGCATGTATATGCATCTGAAGCTCCAAAATTTTATGGAACCTACTGGGTTCTCGAAGATGGTACCGAAATGTGGCTTGAGGATTTTCTCGATGCAACTGTGGCCAATAGTTTTGCTGAACAAGTGAAGCAGGCTGCAATCATAAAAATCCAACACAGACATTAAGTAAGTTAAGCTCAACATCTAACGTCCTTCAGTTTCCCGGAGGGCGTTTTTTTTTGACCTAAATAAATCATAGTGCTTATAGTGCCTGATAAATCAAAAGGTCAGATATGAAATCTATAACAGCTACCAAAGCACTTTATATAAAACTAGGTGAGGGTGGTGGCTTAGCGCATGATTGTATTGAAAATGGATATCTTCAAATTCGTTACGAAGGTGTAAATCATGAGATGTGTATGCAAGGACGTTGGGAAGAAATAAAAAACACCTTTCCCTATGGAAGTAATGCCAGCAGTAAGACACATCATCGCAATCAAGTTCAAAAATTTTATGAAGAGCCTGAAACTACTTTGTGGGTAACCTTCCACGGCGGGGCGCTTTACTGGTGCTTCTCAAAACAAGAAATCACTTTTAATGATGACGATACTAAGACGCGTCCTGTAATCAATTCATGGCAAAATACAAACTTAAAAGGTGAAGACTTAATCACTGCTGTACTCAGCGGAAAACTATTAGCCACTCAAGCTTTTCAAGGCACAATTTGTGAAATAAGAGAACTGAGCTATTTACTACATAAAATAAACGGAACAATTGAGCCACACATAGCGAAAGCTGAAAGCGCTTTGGAAGACCTGGTTCTAGCAAGCATACCCATTATCAAAAACCTTCACCATGATGATCTAGAAATCCTGACTGACCTAATCTTTCGTCAGGCTGGATGGCAACGAACAGGTGTGAGTGGAGGAACACTAAAAGATATTGACCTAGACCTCATCTCACCCATAACAAGTGAAAGGATTGCTGTTCAGGTTAAATCAAGAGCAAATGCAAGTAATTACAATGATTATAAAATGCGGTTTGAAACAATGATTGGCTTCAATAAATTTTATTTTGTTACACATTCACCGACCCAACAGTTAATTAATCAGCTAAATAATGATGATGAAGATGATGGAATAATATTTTGGGACGCTTACAAGTTAGCAGAGTACTCAGTTAAAAACGGTCTGACAGGCTGGTTGATTAACAAAGCCACATAAAAAACTAGGCACAATAAATGGAAACACTGCTTGAGCATGGAGTTTAAAAATAAAAATATTGAATCTTTGACCTTTCCAAAGGAGCTGGTTAGTGTCCTGTCTGGATTCAACAACAAAATACTATCATCACTAGAAAATGATGGAACTCCAATTGAAAGTGGAATTTTTAGTATTGGCAAGCTGGAAGGTGATGATCTTTTTGTCTATACCATATTCATTTGGTGTACCAGCATCAATGAAATCATTGATAGTCTCAACCTGGTAATAAATGACCTGATCTCTCTTCCGGATAATTACTTAAAATGGTCAGGGGCACCAGAAACGCGGATTTACCTTCTTGTAAGGACATACTTCAATGAATTCTTTCGTAGCAGGGAGGTTTTTGCTGAAATTCTACATGGACTTAAATCTCAGGGAAAATTAACGAAGGAGGAAGTGAAATCGATTAAGAGTTCTTACCATATTGCTGTTGAAGGAATGATAGCTACTAGAAATAGGTTTGTTCACAGCTCTCCAGGATGGAAAGGAAAAGACCACTTTGATCTTGTTCTTGTTGAGGCCAATAGAGAAAAGGGGATGAGTTTAGCTAGTGAAGAAATACGGGATATTTTGAACAATAACTGTCAGAGGTTTATTCCTATCTTTTATAGCGAAGGCATGAGAATGAGAGATTTAATGCAAAAGTTTATGAATGATATGGTTCTCACACTCAGAAACTAAATCGAATCAAGCAGTACAGCTTAATCTACACACTTACTTCAAGCTGTAAATGCTATTACTGACTTTAATCTTTTTTCCTCCTTTTTAACCATCTAAACATTGCCTAATCATATCCAATGATTCGGTAAGCCTTGATTTTACATCCTTTGCTGTAAATCGTAATATCCGCCAGCCATGCAGTGTAAGCAGGTTTTGACGTTCACGGTCACGTTGAAATTTATCTTTGAATGAATGGGCCGTGTGGCCATCCAGTTCGATCGCAAGATTATGAGCAGGGAAGGCGATATCAATTTGAAACTTTCTACCAGGTATCGCACCTTCCAATTCCCATACGCATTCTGGCCAGTATGCCTGGCAACATTCAAAAAGAACTCGTTGTGGGGATTTTGTCTTTGATCGCTTTCTACCGATACCAGTAGGTAGTTTCTTAGTCTGCTTTATACCTGCTTTATTTAGCAGCCCTAAACGTAAAGCATCTCTCTCAGTTAGTCTGATAGTCATCTATTGTCACTGTTCAATAAATACCTTCAGAGTCTCATGGATCACTATTCACGCAAGGTTGATTATGAGAGAGACTTTATCCTGTTCAGACCTTCATCAGTTAACTTAATCAAAGCAGAGAATGGCCTTGATTGATAACCAGTCGGAGCCTTATCGTAAACTTGCTCTTTCAACCCAGTATCACTTAGTCTCATAACCATTCTTCTCACGGTAGCGTGATTACTCTCAAGACTAGTAGCCAATTGCCCTATGTAATGTGGTTTCGATTGCAAAAGGCCCAAGATAATGAGTTGATGAAGATTCAACCCCATCCTTTTTGCCTTTATCAGTGAATTGACATTGCTTTTCAAGTTCAAATTTTACAGTCTCCCACCTTGATTATCGTGTTTTACTGAACGCCCTGTTTGAGCATGGCGGCATGACATTTCAGGTTCGCCAGAATGCCCTCAACACCAATTTCAGGACGATTCTTCATTAATTGAGCCAGAAATAGCCCACGAATTTCATAAACATCACTGGCCGTGATTGGCACAGCTATTTGATTGTAATCTTTGGCTGACATATTCAAAAAGTAGTTTTTACCCTGATTTGCGATCAGTAATCGCTTGGTATTGTCTGCACCGTAGTTGGAAAGTTCTACTTTCGGCAACAAACCAAACATCACCGCGGCAACACTGGGTAGATCACTTCGAGTGATCTGAATGCGTAACTTTTGATTCCAATTGTACTGTCGAGTGGCCACTGACATGGCACCATCAACGGCAATCGTTGCGTCCCCGCCACGGGTTTCATCATAGGCAAAATAGAGTGCTGATTGTTTGCCATAGACGTGATGACCGACAAAATTGCGTTTTTCAGAGTCCGGTTGTTGTCCACCAGCAGGTTGTTGGTGTTCTGCTTCTGGTGCATTGGGATGTGCCACTGTTCTGGCCGGTGCTGACTGATTAACAGTGGATTGCTGGACGGGTTTTGATTGAGCTACTGACCGTTGCTGTCTTGGTGGTGGTGAATCCATATTGTTCTGAGCAGGAGGTGCATCGAGCATCGGTTGTCCTTTGGGTGCTTGTTCGACAAAAACCATTTCAGGCTGATCTTTGTAATGAGCCAGAATACTAATCACATCATCACGTGCCTGAGTGTTCTTCTGGCAATATTCTAATGCTTTAGCAAACATAGCTACCTTACTGACAGCAGCCAAGCCTTTATGAGACAGGCGAAGTTTAATACCTGCAGTGGCCAGCGTTTGGTTAGTAGAATCAAGAGTGAGCGTCGTCATAAAAACCTCCGTTAAAATGTATTTATGACTGTCATATTATAACACAATCACGGTTACGCAACCCCCTAGCCAAACCCACGCCCAGCGCCATGAAAGCTCACTTTTTGCTAGCTGCGAAAATCTTTCTATTTTGTTTTTCTTTTTTGTCTTTTTTACTGCTTAATTCAATCTATTTACCGCTACGCGGGGTTCATCACGGCAGGTGAAATAGGCCGTTTAACGGCTTAACAGTTTTTAAAGAATCGAAATACGATCACATCGGCAGAACATAAGAAAAGGAGTGATGTTTCAGGTGAGGTGTTAACTTTTGCTTAAATAAGGTTGTGTTATATTATCCCTACTAATATTCAATATTAAGGGCAGTTTATGAACATGGCGCCAGAGCTAATGAAGCTCGTTGAACGTTTTGAAGACGTGTATTTGCCATTACGAGACCAACAGCATGCCGTGGCAGATTTTGTTCGTGGGGATTCGGAATATCCGTACTGGGCGCATCTGAAAGCTGACCGGGAAACGGTAGCTGCTCACATCGAATTGTTGGAATACCAAGAGGACGATATGGATGCTGGCGGCACAACGTCGATGCCTGCGGTCTTGGGTGTACCGTATGGCATGCTGGCGGAAGTACGTGCGATTAACGATATGCGGGACAATCTCGCATCGTTTTTGCGTGAGACCGACAAGGGGGTAACTCCCGAGGGTCAGCGATTGAGCAAGTATCTACTGGATAAAGTTGGACTACGCCGGTTTAATCGTAAAGTGGCGGGGCGAACCTTTCGTGTACTTGATGGACGACCAGAATCTATCAGTTTTACCTGGTCACAATCAACTACTACGCATAAATTGTCACGTGATGAGGCTGTTGCGGTCGCTGTGCGTAAGATTGTGAAGACGCGAGATAAAAAGCAGCTCAAATTGCTGCAATCTGAGCAATCTTTGCTAATGGAACTGCCAGAAGGTGAAATTCTGGCCAGAGTTTACGAGCCTTCCCCTCAGCCAAAAATGAATATCATCATTGATGGAAAAAGAATGCCGGTTACAACGGCCCATTTACCCCTGTTTTATCCTGCAAAACCTGGTGAACGTTTGCCGGTGATCATACCGCTGCCCAAAAAATGGGAGCAAAGACTGCGTGTACGGCGCAGTGATGCTACATTGGATGATGTACCGCTTTGCCCAATACTTAATATCCATCGTTATTTACCTGAAGAAAAACTAAAGAAGAAGAAATGAATTTTGCACAAAAAACACTATTACCGTCGGCTGTTATAGACAGTGCTGTAACTGTGGCAGCAATTTTTAAGTCTGTGACAGGTATGGACACATTAGAGGTTGCAATGTTTAAAGACATTAGCCATACAACTATACTGAACTTTGCAAATCAGGTACTGAACCAGAAAATTGTGATGCTTTGATTAAGTTTGGTATTGATCCATTAGTATTCCTGTAAAACAAAGGCTATGAAGATGCTATAAACACAAAAGAAAACTCTAAAAAACCTGTAAGAAATAAAGAGTTTCAAAATTTACTTACAAATACGCTACAGATTATGGAATCACTTTGTCAGATAGTTATACTCTCGTTGGCCAGAGCCATAACGCTAATAACAGGGAGGTTAAACATGCTCGAACAAAACATCGTTAAACTAGCAAAAAGCACGCCTAGAGGCACTTAAGATCCTTACAGAAGACTACATCGAGTTTATGGACGTATACGTGCTTTACAGCGAAATTAAAGGGCTGGTAGAACTGCGATTCATGAACCCCAACCACCTTTCCGATGACGCAATAAATGAAATGATTTTTGTCGACAACCTGGCATCGTTAATTATGAGATCTGTTAATCTGGAAGCCATTAAAGTCAGAACTGAACAAGGTGCCCGATTAGATGAATACATGGCCATGAATGAACGAGAGCTTGCAGACTTGATATTCAAGCACGGGGGCAAATTTAACAAGCCGGATGCAATTTCCATGGCCATGCATCGTGGAATTCTGGATGACGTTAAAAACGAGCTTGCCTGCTATAAAGTATAGAACAGGCTGAGACTCCAAGATCCAAACATTAATTAATAGTAAATGTATGTAATAGGTATATTTACCACTTACATGTAGTACTACATAGTGATACCATAACATGAAGAAAAAGCATTTAATAACGTTGAACCAAATATTTTCCAGACCGGTTAGTGGGAATATTAAATGGTCCGATATAGAAAAGCTCTTTGTTGAGCTAGGTGCTGAAATTAGTGAACGTGAAGGATCACGTGTTGAGGTGTTTCTCTTCGGACAGGTGCGTGTTTTCCACCGGCCACACCCAAGGCCAGACACTGATAAGGGTGCTGTTTCGAGTATTCGAGAATGGTTAAAAAGCCAGGGGGTCAAACCATGAGCAAATATAATGTAATGAACGTCGGTGGCTATAAGGCCGTGGTCAAATACGATCCGGAAATTGAAATGTTTCGTGGAGAGTTTGTTGGCCTTAATGGCGGTGCTGACTTCTATGCCGACGACACGGGTGGATTGAAGCTCGAAGCTATGAAATCACTCCAAATCTTTCTTGATTCTTGCAGAAAACGTGGTATCAAGCCCACAAAACAGTTTTCGGGTCGATTTAACGTTCGTATTTCTCCATCGTTGCATGAGCGTCTGGCCATCACCGCAGAATCAAAAGGGATTAGTATAAACAGGCTAGTTGAAGACGTTTTAGATGAAAGGGTAAGAGCCTAAATGCGAGGAAGTAGCGCTAACGAGATCAGGGCCGTTAACGACAATGGATGAGCGCGGGTCGATCTTATAATCGATGGTGACTAGCGGACGTTCCTCGTGCCCAAGAATATCCTTAAGCTCATCTTGGGCTGCCTCTTCAGAAGCTGATTGATTTCGCCAACTGTAGTAGTACGCTCAACTTCAAATACGCAGTCAGTCAAAGAAGCATTTGCCATTGGCACATGTAAAGCATGACCATTGATACGTCCTTTCAAATCCGGAAAAAATTTCTGTGATAGCTGTGGCCGACCCCGTTGTCGTCGGGATCAAACTTAAGCTGCTGGCGCGAGCTCGGCGCAGATCTTTGTGTGGCTGATCAAGAATACTTTGACTGTTGATTAAGCACTGAATAGTTGTGATAGAGCTGTGATGAATACCGATCTTTTCATGGATTACTTTCACTATCGGCGCCAAACTGTTAGCAGAGCAAGACGCAACGGTAACGATCTGCAGTAAAGGTAATGGCTCAGCTTGTTGGTTGATTAGAAGATTATAATAGCTTCCATTCGCACAACGGATTGAAAATGATATCCTCGCTAGACTAGTCGGCTCTCACATGGAAAATTAGTACTCTTCGCTATAGTAAGGGTAACTTCAGAGGCTATTTTCTTTACCACAAGTACGAGCAATTGATAATATCTAATGTAAACGTATTGTGGCTAACATTGGATTCTATTCAACGATACTCTAAAAATACAGTTGATAAGTTCAAACTTCAATACGTTGATTCAATGTCAAGTAGTTTTAACTAAATCAGCTCATTAATTAATGGTTAAGGGAGAACATATATGACAGATGTCAATCTTGATCTCAGCTCAGCTGATAAGCGTCGAACGCTTTGGGTTGTTCTCATTCTCAATGTTGCTATTGCAGTGGGATTTTTAGTGACAGGATATGTTGGTAATTCTAACGCTTTAATTGCCAATGGTCTGGACAACACTTCCGATGCTATTGTTTATGGATTAAGTCTACTTGCATTGAGCCGCTCACGCGCATGGAAACGCGGGGCAGCACGTTTTTCCGGTTTCATGTTGCTAGTTTTTTCTGCCGGGGTCGTGCTGGATGCCATTCGTCGTTACTTTGAAGGGTCTGAACCAACCGGGGCAATGATGATGTCAATGGCTGCCGTTGCAGCGGTCGTGAATCTCTTATCACTTTATTTGCTTAAAAAAATGCAAAGTAAGGATGTGAATCTTCGTGCAGCTACTACCTTCAGCATTAATGATTTCGTCGCAAATGGCGGGGTAATTCTGGCGGGCATTGTCGTTATATGGACAGATTCCAATTTACCCGATTTACTTGTCGGGGTCGCAGTAGCAGGAATTGCACTGTATGGCGCTATCAATATATTACGCGATGCCCATATGGACATTCATGAGGAACAAGGAACCAAGCATCGTGGGAAAAATAATTAAAAGATCTGTATTGGCTGTTTATGTATGAAATTAATTTGATGCGCTATTTTATTCGTATGCTTGTGTTAAATGTTTTTTAACACAATAGTTATATCCAAATTTAAGGATATGGTAAGAGATGTATTATAAAATGTTTTAAGGCAGCATCATAAATTAGTCAGTAAAAAGATTTATAAATGATTGTTCTGGTAATCGACTTTATCCCTGCAATTTTCTTCTCTATGCCCGATTTTTATAAGATGTTAGAGAGCTAGATTAAATGATTTTAAAGCTTCCGCTACGGTATTTTTAATTTTAGGGTAAGCGGATTAAATTGTTTATCTTAACTTTGCATGGGAGGAGTGAGGCAATCCTACATCTCATCGAATTATTTGTTTGGTGTTCCAACTTACTGGTGATGCAAGCTTCCTTCGCTAATTCCAGCAAGAACCCCACACGCCTCAACTTCACGGTCATTGTTACAACTCGCTCTCAGTGAAACGAGTTGTTTTTCAAGCGCTTGGAGAGCAGTTATCTGCAACCGCATATGAGAGATGTGATCATCAAGCAAGGCGTTGATCGCGTTACACGGCTGATGAGGATCGTCCTGAAAGCTTTGTAGTTCGTGAATCTCTGCCAGTGACAGGCCTAGGATTCTGCAGTGACGGATGAAAGCCAGCCGCTCACCATGCTTCTCGGTATAGATACGGTAACCGTTTTCCTGTCGATCCGGCGGTGGCAACAAGCCCTGCTTTTCATAGAAGCGGATCGTCTGTGTTTCGACCCCTACCAACTGCGCCAACTGACCAATACGCATTAACCTCCTCCCTAAAAGACTTTAATTACTCTATTGACCTTGTAGTGACTTTATGGTTTTTAATGTTACCACAACATTGGTCAAGTGAGTCGAATCATGAGCAAATCCTGTGGTGGCGCCCGTGGCGATGATATAACGTACACAGCGGATACCGATATGCAGTCCTCCTCCGAAGCATCGGGGATAAGCGTAAGTGTTTATATCGTACCGAAGATGGACTGTCCATCAGAAGAGCGAATGATTCGCCTAGCCCTGAACGGCTTTGAGGAGATTCGAGCGCTGTCCTTCGACTTGTCGAACCGCCGGCTGAAGGTCGTGCATGACGGTGAGGTCGAGCCCGTCACCTCGAAACTGAAGAGCTTGGGGTTAGGCGCCTCGCTTCAGGAAACCGTCGCTGCAAATCCGGAGACCATCAAGGCCGCCGAGTTCTCGACAGCTTCTGCTAAGCAAGAATCCGGTGCTTTGCGCTGGTTGCTCGGCATCAATGCACTTCTGTTCGTGGTGGAAATGACTGCCGGTCTAATCGCCCAGTCCACCGGCCTGATTGGCGAGTCCCTCGATAATTTTGCCGATGCGGCGGTGTACGGGCTTGCCCTTTATGCGGTTGGACATAGCGTGAAAATGCAGGTACGTGCCGCGCATCTTGCTGGTGTACTGCAA
>PAJP01000020.1 GCA_002706095.1 Methylophaga sp.
GCGTAGCTTTTAAAAAAAACTACAAAACTCATTTTGACGTTAGCATGTAAATACTAAGCGTCAGATCTTCTAGTGACCTAACGTAAGTACCCACACAAATTACTTGATACCAGTTTATTAAAGAGCGTTTTGTTGCCGATGTTCGCTGCAACAAAGAAGCGAGAATTATACAGCTCTCTGCCTGACTGTCAACTTAAATTTTACGTTTTTGTTACTGTGTAAATCTTAAATCGTTTGCCGATTTACTTAGCCCCGAAAGGCTCCCTCATCAGCAAGAGGAGCGCATATTACGCGAAGCCTTTAATGTATGCAAGCGCTTTTTTAAATTAATGCTTACATAAATAAAAAAGCCGGCATAAAGCCGGCTTTTTTGTTTTTTCTTAAATCAGTTAATACTTATTCAGCAGCTTCTGATTCTTGAATATCTCTGTCTACCAGCTCCACAATCGCCATTGGCGCTTTATCACCTTGACGGAACCCTGTTTTCAGAATTCTGACATAGCCACCAGGGCGACTAGCTGAACGTGGACCAATAACATTGAAAAGCTTTGTTACAGCTTCTCTATCGCCTAGTCTTGCGAAAGCCAAGCGACGATTCGCTACAGAATCTTTTTTGCCTAAAGTAATCAGAGGCTCAACGACACCACGTAACTCTTTAGCCTTAGGCAAAGTGGTACGAATGATTTCGTGTTCAAACAAAGATGTAGCCATGTTTTTGAACATAGCCTTTCTGTGGCTGCTGTTACGATTTAATTTACGACCAGAATTACGATGACGCATTGTTGTTACCCTATTCTTTTATGCTGAATTACTTCAGTATTATTTTTGCTCTAAAGAAGCAGGTGGCCAATTATCTAGGTGCATCCCTAATGACAAACCTTTTGAGGCTAATACTTCTTTAATTTCCGTTAATGACTTTTTACCTAAGTTCGGTGTTTTCAGCAATTCCATTTCTGTACGCTGAATTAAGTCACCTACATAATAAATATTTTCTGCTTTCAAACAGTTTGCTGATCTCACAGTAAGATCAAGATCATCGATTGCTTGAAGTAGTGCTGGATCTACAGCAGGTTGTTTTGGTTCAGATACACTTTCTTCAATGACAGTGAAATCAACAAATGAAGTCAGCTGGTCACTTAAGATAGTAGCCGCATATTTGATGCTGTCTTCAGCTTCAAGTGTACCATCTGTTTCAACATCAATGATTAGCTTGTCTAAGTCTGTACGGTTTTCAACACGTGCACTTTCTACGCTATATGTGACCAAACGAACTGGACTGAACGAGGCATCTAGATAGAGCTGTCCAATAGCACGGTCTTCATCTTCACCAACATTACGAGTATTTGCTGCAGAGTAGCCACGACCTTTAGTTACTTTAAACGTAATAGAAAGGCTACCACCTGTGAGATTAGCGATGACATGTTCTGGATTCACTATCTCAACATTATGTGGTAACTGAATATCAGCTGCTGTGACTGGGCCCACACCTTCTTTGTTAAGAGTCAAAACGACTTCATTGCCTTCATGAAGTTTGACCGCAATACCTTTCATGTTAAGAAGAATATCTAAGACATCTTCTTGAACACCATCAATAGCAGAGTACTCATGTACAACACCATCGATTTGGGCTTCAACAACTGCAGCACCTTCCATTGAAGACAATAAGATTCTGCGCAGTGCATTACCTAAAGTATGACCAAAGCCACGCTCTAACGGCTCAAGTACAAGACGTGTACGCGTATCACTAAACTTTTGGATATCTACGATCCTTGGTTTTAGAAATTGACTCGTGTAAGTCGTCATGCAAATTCCTCTAGTAAACTTCTAATGAAGTTTAGTTATGATTATTTCGAGTAAAGCTCTACAACCAAGTTTTCTGAAAGTTCGGCTGGAAGCTCATCACGTTCTGGCAAACGTTTAAATGTGCCAGAAAATGCTTTTGTATTCACATCAACCCATTCAGGAAAACCTAATTGTTCAGCAACAGACATTGCGTTGGCAATACGCTCTTGCTTCTTAGCTTTTTCACGGATCTCTACAACATCACCTTCTTTAACTTGATACGAAGGAATATTTGTTGCTTTTCCATTAACTAAAATAGCTTTATGTGAAACAAGTTGTCTCGCTTCGGCACGTGTACCAGCAAAGCCCATTCTGTAAACAACGTTATCTAGACGCTGTTCAAGCATGCTTAACAGATTGACACCTGTAGCACCTTTCTTTTGATCTGCTGATTTGTAGTAGTTACGGAATTGTTTTTCTAAAACACCATAAATACGACGAATACGCTGTTTAGCACGAAGCTGCATTGCATAGTCAGAGTCACGACCTCTACGAGCGCCATGTTGACCTGGTTTTGTTTCAATCTTGCATTTACTTTCGATTGGGTTGCCTCTGCTCTTCAAGAACAGATCCGTACCTTCTCTACGGCTTAATTTACAAGTTGGGCCACGATATTTTCCCATTATGTATTACTCCGAAATCTATTAAACGCGGCGACGCTTAGGTGGACGGCAACCGTTGTGAGGAATTGGTGTAACGTCTGAAATATTAGTGATTTTGAAACCTAAGTTATTCAGAGCTCTTACAGCTGACTCACGACCTGGACCAGGACCTTTGATTTCTACATCAAGGTTCTTCATACCAAATTCTTTAGCGACTTCTCCAGCTTTCTCAGCAGCAACCTGTGCTGCGAAAGGAGTGCTTTTACGTGAACCGCGGAAACCACAACCACCAGATGTTGCCCATGACAAGGCATTACCTTGACGATCCGTTATAGTAACGATTGTGTTGTTAAATGAAGCGTGTACATGTGCTACGCCATCAACAACATTCTTTTTAACACGTTTACGTTGTCGTGCTGATGAATTTGCCATCGTTTATCCTTACTTAACCATACGGCGAGGACCTTTACGAGTCCTTGCATTTGTTTTAGTTCTTTGGCCGCGAACCGGAAGACCTCTACGGTGGCGAACACCACGGAAACAGCCAAGGTCTTTCAACCGTTTGATATCCATAGATACTTCACGACGTAGATCACCTTCTACAGTGAATTTTGCAACTTCTGTACGAAGCACTTCGACTTCTTGCTCAGACAAATCTCTTATTTTTGTGTCTGGAGCGATTCCAGCAGCTTCACAGATTGATTGAGCACGTGTGCGTCCAATACCGTAAATTGATGTTAAAGCAATTACAGTGTGCTTTTGCACAGGAACATTAATACCAGCTATACGAGCCATTGATTTACCCTAAATTCCTCAGGAGTGAACAGTGAATTGTAACATACAATTGTTTTGTTCAACAACTAACTAAAGATATTCGCCAATTAACCTTGGCGCTGTTTATGACGAGCTTCTGTACAGATAACTCGTAAAACACCATTTCTTTTTACAATTTTACAATTGCGACAAATCTTTTTAACTGACGCCTGAACTTTCATGTTTTATCTCCAGCAAACCTTATTCGTGGTTCTAGCCTAAAAAGCCAGACATCCCACCATTATTTTTATTTGACTTTTTCATCAAACTTTCATACTGCTGAGACATCATGTGAGACTGGACTTGAGAAACAAAATCCATTACCACAACAACGATAATCAGCAGAGATGTACCACCAAAATAGAATGGAACACTCCAATATAAAATCAGAAACTCTGGCAGCAAACACACCGCAGTAATATATATAGCTCCAGCTAGGGTTAAACGCCCCATCACTGTATCAATATATCTAGCTGTTTGTTCGCCTGGACGAATACCAGGAATAAAAGCGCCAGACTTTTGTAAGTTCTCTGCAGTTTCTTTAGGATTAAACACTAAAGCAGTGTAGAAGAAACAGAAGAAAACAATAGCTACAGCGTAAGCCATAACATACATTGGTTGACCAGGAGACATCAGTGTAGATATATCCTTCAACCAGCCCATACCATCAGTTGAGCCGAACCAGCCGGCTATTGTAGCAGGAAACAGTATGATACTTGAAGCAAAAATTGGAGGTATGACACCTGCCATATTCAGCTTTAATGGAAGATGTGTAACCTGCCCAGCAATCATTTTTCTACCTTGCTGGCGTTTTGCATAATGCACAGGTATACGGCGCTGTGCTCTCTCGACGAAGACAACAAATGCTGTCACAGCCAGCGCAAGTATTATTAGAGCGATAACTAAGAAAGCATGAAGTTGACCCGTTCTCGCTAATTCTAACGTACCACCTACTGCAGCAGGTAATCCCGCGACAATACCAGCAAAGATGATTAATGAAATGCCATTACCAATGCCACGTTCAGTGATCTGCTCACCAAGCCACATTAAGAACATTGTTCCTGTAACTAGAGTAATAACTGCTGTTATACGGAAAACAAAGCCTGGATCGATGACAACATTTACACCAGATGCACTTTGTGATTCTAATGCAATAGCAATACCTAGAGCTTGGAATGTAGCCAGAACCAGCGTGCCGTAGCGGGTATATTGCGTAATTTTTCTTTTACCAGCTGCGCCTTCTTTCTTAAGTTGTTCAAGTTTAGGGTGAACAACAGTTAAAAGCTGCATGATGATGGAAGCTGAGATATACGGCATGATACCGAGAGCAAAAACAGACAAACGCTGCAAGGCGCCACCAGAAAACATGTTAAACATGTCTAAGATGGTTCCTTTTTGCTGTTCAAACATAATCGCTAATGCCGCCGGGTCAATGCCTGGAACAGGCATAAATGTCCCCATACGATATACGATCAATGCACCTAAAACGAATAGTAGGCGACTTTTCAATTCGCCAAACTTACCGTTTCCGAGCATAGCTGCAGCAGCTTGTTGTCTGTTTTTTTCCACTTATATTACTCTTCGACTTTTCCGCCTGCAGCCTCAATCGCACTTTTTGCGCCTGCGGTTGCAACAATGCCTTTCAAATTAACTGCAGATTTAATCTCACCTGAGTTAATCACTTTTACACGCAATGTATTTTCTGGGACAAGGCCAGCTGATTTCAGCGATAACAGGTCAATAGTGTCTGCTGTCACTTTTTTCAGATCATCCAGACGAATCTCTGCCGTTGTACGACCAACACGTGAACTGAAACCGACTTTAGGTAGACGACGTTGTAAAGGCATTTGACCACCTTCAAAACCTCTCTTGTGAAATCCGCCAGAGCGAGATTTCTGACCTTTGTGACCACGGCCACAAGTTTTGCCTAAACCAGATCCGATTCCACGTCCAACGCGTTTTGCTGATTTTTTTTCACCTTCAGCAGGAGCAAGTGTATTTAGGTTCATCTTAAACTTCCTCAACCTTTAATAAATACGATACATGGTTAATCATGCCTCGATTTTCAGGTGTATCTAGCACGATGGCACTGCTTCCAGTTTTTCTAAGACCTAAACCAGATACACATGCTTTATGTTTTGCTAGACGACCGATGGTACTTTTCACCAAGGTGACTTTCAATTTAGCTTGTGATGACATCTTTATTATTCCGTAATCTCTTCAACTGTCTTACCACGCTTGGCAGCAATTGCTTCAGGATTATTCATATCAGTTAACCCTTTAATCGTTGCACGAACAACATTAAGTGGGTTAGTTGATCCATTTGACTTAGCCAGTACGTTATGTACACCTACAGCATCGAATACTGCACGCATCGCACCACCGGCAATAACACCTGTACCTTCAGATGCAGGCTGCATAAATACTTTCGCTGCGCCATGGCTAGATTTCACTGCGTGTTGCAGTGTATCGCCTTTCAGAGCAACTGTTTTCATATTCTTACGGGCTTCATCCATCGCTTTTTGAATTGCAACAGGTACTTCACGTGCTTTACCTTGGCCGAAACCAACTCGACCATTTCCGTCACCGACAACTGTCAGAGCAGAGAAACCAAATACGCGACCACCTTTCACAACCTTAGCAACGCGACGAATACCAACTAATTTTTCAATTAAGCCATCAGAGTTATTGGCTTGTCTTTGATCATTCTGAGCCATGTTAATTACCTTTTAAATTAGAACTGAAGGCCGTTTTCACGGGCTGCATCAGCTAATGCTTTTACACGACCATGGTATCTAAAACCTGAACGATCGAAAGCGACTTCAGTAACACCTTGTTTAGCAGCACGCTCTGCAATAGCTTTACCTACAGCTGTTGCTGCATCAATATTGCCTGTAGCTTTAAGGTCTTTTTTCACTTCAGCATCTAAAGTTGATGCAGTAGCGATAACTTTAGAACTGTCATGAGTCAGAACTTGTGCGTAGATATGGCGAGGCGTTCTGTGAACAGTTAGTCTATAAACTTCTAACTCTTTCAACTTTGCACGCGCTCTAGCTGCTCTACGTAAACGTGAAATTTTCTTATCCATTTTTCAGCCTATTTACTTTTTCTTAGCTTCTTTACGAGCAACATGTTCGTCAGAATAACGTACACCTTTACCTTTATAAGGTTCTGGTGAACGGTATGCGCGAATTTCTGCTGCAACCTGACCAACAGTCTGCTTATCAGCACCCGAGACAACAATTTCTGTCTGACTTGGTGTTTCAACAGTAATACCTTCAGGTACTTCATATTGAACAGGGTGAGAAAAGCCTAGGGTTAGATCTAATTTATTTCCTTGAGCTTTAGCACGGTAACCCACACCAACCAGAGTCAGCTTTTTCACAAAGCCTTCTGTAACACCAATAACCATGTTATTGAGTAGGGCACGGGTTGTACCAGCTAAAGCCACTGCAGCTTGTGAATTAACATTTGCTGCAAATTTCAAAGCTGAATCTTCTTGGCTGACGTTAACATCAGGGTGAATATTACGCGTCAACGTTCCTTTAGAACCTTTAACTGTAACTTCTGTATCACTCAGTGAAATTTCTACGCCTGCCGGAATTTGTACTGGTGCATTTGCAATACGTGACATTTTACAATCTCCAATAAATAAAGGCTTAGCTAACAGCGCACAAAACTTCGCCGCCTTGACCTAAGGCGCGAGCTTTACGGTCAGCCATCACACCTTTAGATGTAGACACGATAGCAACACCTAAACCACCAACAACACGTGGTAATTCATCGGCTGATTTATACACACGTAAACCAGGACGACTTACACGGTTAATTTCAGCGATTACAGGTTTACCCTCAAAATATTTAAGAGTAACTGTCAAAATTGATTTACCTTCTACATCACTCACATTGAATGATGAAATGTAACCTTCATCTTCTAATACTTTTGCAATGCTAATCTTTACCTTTGATGAAGGCATTTTCACATCGACTTTATTTGCTTGCTGTGCATTACGAATGCGAGTCAGCATATCAGCAATAGGATCTGTCATACTCATTTATATAGCTCCACTAATCAGGTTGGTAATTACCAACTAGCCATTACCAAACCAGGGATATCGCCCTTCATTGCATGCTCGCGCAGCTTATTTCTTGATAAACCAAACTTACGGTAATAACCGTGTGGTCTACCAGTCAATTCACAACGATTTCTCATGCGTACAGGACTTGAATTACGTGGAAGCGCGTGGAATTTTGTCGCCGCTGCTTCACGTTGTTCAGCAGGTAGAGACATATCCAACATTTGTTTCTTTAATTCCGCACGTTTTGCAGCGTATTTTTCAACCAGTTTCGCTCTTTTGATTTCGCGATTAATCATGCAACGTTTAGCCATAATCTTTTACCATCCAACCTTGTTTATTTTCTAAATGGAAACTTGAATGCAGTTAACAAAGCACGTGATTCTTCAGCATTTTTTGCTGTTGTCGTAATGGTGACATCCATACCACGTAATTTATCGATTCTGTCATATTCAATTTCTGGGAAGATAATTTGTTCTTTAATCCCCATACTATAGTTTCCTTGACCATCAAAAGACTTCGGATTTAACCCACGAAAGTCTCTGATACGAGGAATTGAAATGGTAATCAGACGGTCAAGAAAGTCATACATGCGGTCTGCACGTAATGTTACTTTACATCCGATTGGCCAGCCTTCACGAACTTTAAAGCCTGCAACTGATTTTTTTGCTTTTGTCACAACGGGTTTCTGACCGGCAATTTTTTCCATGTCAGCCATTGCATTTTCAAGCACTTTTTTATCAGTCAATGCTTCACCAACACCCATATTAAGAGTGATTTTTGTGATGCGCGGCACTTCCATTACTGACTTATAGTTAAACTCGTCTTGTAACTGTTTAACTACTGTTTCACGATAATAATCTTTTAATCTGCTCACTGTGTTTTACCTAATACGAAGCTCAAGCGCTTACAACTTCGCCATTTGATTTAAAGAAGCGGACTTTCTTTCCGTCTTCAAGCACTTTAAACCCAACTTTATCGCCCTTACCTGTAGCAGGGTTTAATAAAGCCAGATTCGACCCATCGATTGGCATTTCTTTTTCGATAATGCCACCTGTGCGACCTAAAGCCGGATTGGGTTTTTGATGTTTTTTCACTAAGTTTATGCCTTGAACGACAAACTTAACTTTTCCATCTTTTTCAATTCGACTTAAGATTTCGCCTTGTTTACCACGATCTTTGCCTGTTAATACAACAACTTGATCGCCTTGTTTTAATCTTTCCATCTCAGCGCTCCTTTTACAGTACTTCTGGTGCCAGAGAAATAATCTTCATGAACTTTTCACCACGTAGTTCACGTGTAACTGGTCCAAAAATACGCGTACCGATCGGCTGCTGAGCCGCGTTCAGAAGTACTGCAGCATTTTCGTCAAAACGAATTACTGAGCCATCCGGACGACGAACACCTTTACGTGTTCTTACGATAACTGCGTTATGAACAGTACCTTTTTTCACTTTACCGCGCGGGGCAGCTTCTTTGATTGTCACTTTGATGACATCGCCGATACCTGCATAACGTTTATGCGAACCGCCCAACACTTTGATACATTCTACTCGTCTGGCACCACTGTTATCAGCGACTTCCAGGCTACTTTGCATTTGAATCATGGTCTAAACTCCAAACTGAATAGTTGCTTATTTCGCACGATCGATAATTTCGACCAACTTCCAGCACTTTGTCTTAGACTGTGGGCGAGTTGAGGCAACACTGACGGTATCACCGATGTTACATTCATTATTTTCATCATGAACATGTAACTTGGTAGAACGTCTTACATATTTTTTATAGATCGGATGGGCAACTCTACGTTCGATCAGAACGGTAATTGTTTTGTCCATCTTGTCACTAATGACACGACCGGTTAACGAACGTGCTGTACTTTGCTGATCACTCATTTCCGTGCCCTATCTCTTTTCGTTCAATACAGTCTTAATGCGAGCAATGTCTCTACGAACACGTTGTAACTCACTATTGCGAGTTAATTGCCCTGTTGCATTCTGCATACGCAGATTAAACTGCTCTTTGTGCAACTCACCTAGTTCTTTAACTAGATCTTCAGTTGACTTTTGTCTAATTTCGCTTGCTTTCATTACAGTATCGCCCGCGTTACAAATGTGGTTTTAACGGGAAGTTTTGCTGCTGCCAGACGGAATGCTTCACGTGCAATCTCTTCAGACACACCTTCCATTTCATAGAGCATGCGTCCTGGTTGAACATTGGCAACCCAGTACTCGACATTACCCTTACCTTTACCTTGACGTACTTCCAAAGGCTTGCTTGAAATCGGCTTGTCTGGAAAAACCCGAATCCAAATTTTACCGCCACGTTTGATATGACGTGTCATTGCTCTACGAGCTGCTTCAATCTGACGAGCTGTGATACGTCCACGCTCTAGAGATTTCAAGCCAAACTCTCCGAAGCTTACTTTTGCTCCGCGATGTGCAAGACCTCTGTTGCGCAGCTTCTGCTGCTTTCTAAATTTCGTTCTTTTTGGCTGTAACATTGGTTATAACCTTATTTTTCAGCTGCAGGTGTGTTTTGAGCAAATGCATCAAAAACTTCACCTTTAAAAATCCAAACTTTGACACCGATGATACCGTATGTAGTTTTAGCTTCCGCTGTACCATAGTCGATGTCAGCACGTAATGTATGCAGAGGTACACGGCCTTCGCGATACCATTCTGTACGTGCGATTTCTGCGCCGTTCAGACGACCTGCAACATTAATACGTATACCTTCAGCACCTAGGCGCATAGTATTCGTAACCGCACGCTTCATAGCACGACGGAACATAATACGACGCTCTAGTTGCTGAGCTACACTTTCCGCAACCAATGTTGCGTCAAGTTCAGGCTTACGAATTTCTTCAACGCCGACATTGACAGGTACACCCATCAGTTTTGACGCTTCTTGACGCAACTTATCGATATCTTCGCCTTTTTTACCAATAACAATTCCAGGACGAGCTGTGTGAATTGTGATTTTGGCAGTTTTGGCTGGTCTATCAATCTGGATCTTGCTAACTGAAGCATGTGACAATTTTCCTTTAAGGAAGTCACGTACTTTAAGATCGTTGCCCAGCATATTTGAGAAATCTGCTGAATCGGCATACCAGATCGAATTCCAATCTTTAATTATACCAAGTCTAAAACCTGTTGGGTGAACCTTTTGTCCCATAAGTCTGCTCTCTTACTTCTCGTCTACAACCACAGTAATGTGGCTTGTGCGTTTAAGAATACGGTTGCCGCGGCCTTTTGCGCGAGCCTGCATACGTTTCATGGTAGGACCTTCGTCAACCATGACTGCTGAAACGACTAATTCGTCGATGTCGGCACCGTCATTATGTTCAGCGTTAGCGATCGCTGAGTCCAGCACACCTTTCATAAGCTCTGCAGCTTTTTTAGGACTGAACGCTAGTAGATTGATTGCTCGTTCTACTGGCAAACCTCTGATTTGATCTGCAACCAAGCGCACCTTTTGTGCGGAAATGCGTGCGTAGCTGAGTTTAGCTTTTGTAGCCATATCTTAACCTTATCGTTTAGATTTCTTGTCAGCGGCATGACCTTTAAAGGTGCGAGTTGGTGAGAACTCACCCAACTTATGCCCAACCATATCTTCTGTAACAAACACCGGTACGTGTTGACGCCCGTTATGAACGGCAATTGTTAAACCGATCATCTCTGGAGAAATCATCGAACGACGTGACCAAGTTTTAATTGGACGTTTGTTATCAGTTTCTCTCGCTTCCAAGACCTTCTTTTCAAGGTGCTGGTCTATAAAAGGACCTTTTTTAATTGAACGCGGCATAGGATTCCCTAAATCTTATTTACGATTACGACGGCGTACGATCATATTGTCAGTACGCTTGTTCTTACGTGTTTTGTAGCCTTTGGTTGGTACACCCCAAGGTGTAACTGGGTGACGACCACCTGATGTACGACCTTCACCACCACCATGTGGATGGTCAACTGGGTTCATTACAACACCACGTACTGTAGGACGAATACCACGCCAACGAGTCGCACCTGCCTTACCTAGTGAACGTAGTGAATGTTCACCGTTACCAACTTCACCCATTGTTGCTTTGCAATCTAATGGTACTTTACGCATTTCACCACTACGCAAGCGGATTGTTGCATAACCATTCTCACGAGCAACATACTGTGCGCTACTACCTGCACTACGTGCCAACTGTGCACCTTTACCAGGCTTAAGTTCAATGCAGTGTACTGTACTACCCAGGGGGATAGCAGACAGTTTTAATGCATTACCTGAACGGATTGCTGCATCTTCACCAGACTCAAGACGGTCACCAGCTACCACACCTTTTGGTGCGATAATGTAGCGTTTTTCACCGTCTACATAGTTCAGTAAAGCAATATGTGCAGTACGATTTGGATCGTATTCAATTCTTTCTACTACTGCTGGGATACCGTCTTTATTACGTTTGAAGTCAATCAAACGATAACGTTGTTTATGACCACCACCACGGTGTCTAACAGTAATACGACCAGCGTTATTACGACCGCCAGATTTTGACTTCTTCTCTACTAACGGCGCATATGGTTGGCCGTTATACAAGCCAGGTGTACTGACTTGGACAACAAATCTGCGTCCAGCTGATGTAGGTTTAGCCTTTTTTAATGCCATTCCTGATTCCTCACACGTATTCTATATGTCTATTCGCCAAGGAAGTTGAGATCAGCACCATCAGCTAATGTCACATAGGCTTTCTTCCAGTCACTACGTTTGCCCATTACTCGGCCTGTACGTTTGACTTTACCTTTAACATTAGTGGTAGTTACTGCTGCAACTTTCACATCAAACAAGGTTTCAACCGCTTGTTTGATTTCGATTTTATTGGCATTAGGTAATACTTTCAGTACGACCTGATTGTTGTTTTCAGCAACACGCGATGCTTTTTCAGCAACCACAGGCCCTAGAATTACTTTTGTTAAGCGTTCTGAGTTCATGCGAATGACTCCTCTAATTTGCGAATAGAGTCTTCGCTCATCACAACTTTTTCGAAGCGCAGTAATGCTACTGGATTCACATGCGCTGCATCAGTCGCAGCTATGTCATATAAGTTGCGCGATGCTAGTGCAAGGTTACCTGCAGCATTCTCAGTCACAATCAATGCATTAGAAACACCTAAGCTTGCTGTCTTAGTCAACAAATCTTTCGTTTTAGGTGAGTCAACTTCAACTTTGTCGACTACAATTAATGCATCATTACGACGTAATTCAGACAGAATTACTGCTAATGCTGAACGGTACATTTTACGATTAACTTTTTTGCTGTAATCACGATTTTTAGCAGCAAACGTTGTACCACCCGAACGCCATAAAGGACTACGAATTGTACCAGCACGAGCGCGACCACTTCCTTTTTGAGCGAAAGGTTTACGACCACCACCGCTCACTTCAGAACGTGTTTTTTGTGCATGTGTACCACTGCGAGCACCAGCCAAGTATGCTGTAACAACTTGGTGAACTAATGACTCATTATACTCACGGTCAAATAAAGCATCAGAAACTGTAATGTTTCCCGCTTTTTTGCCGTCAAATGATTGTAATTGAAGATCCACGTTTATTCCCCTAAGAATCTTACTAGGCTTTGACAGCCGGGCGGATAATTACATCACTACCTGTAGCGCCAGGCACTGAGCCTTTTACTAACAGTAAATTGCGATCTGCATCCACCTTGACGATTGACAGGTTTTGAAGGGTACGTTTTTTGTCACCCATATGTCCGGCCATTCTCTTGCCTTTAAATACACGGCCAGGAGTCTGACATTGTCCAATAGAACCAGGTGCTCTATGAGACAGAGAGTTACCGTGTGTAGCGTCACCGCCACGGAAACCATAGCGTTTTACGACACCTGCAAAGCCTTTACCTTTAGTAAGACCAGACACATCAATCTTTTGTCCGTCTTCAAAAATATCAACTTTAACTTCAGCACCCAGTGCTAAGTCGCTCAGTTCATCAACTCTGAACTCCATAACTTTACGACCCGCAGCAGCTTGTGCTTTTGCGAAATGTCCAGCTTGTGGTTTTGTCACACGTGATGCTTTACGCTCGCCAACTGTAAGTTGAATTGCGTTATACCCATCCGTATCGACAGTCTTAAGCTGACTTACACGATTTGGTTCTACTTCAATTACCGTTACTGGGGTAGAAACACCATCTTCAGAGAAGATTCGTGTCATACCACGCTTACGGCCGATGAGTCCGATAGTCATTGACCCAGCCCCTCTTAATTCAATTTAATCTGGACATCGACGCCTGCGGCGAGGTCCAGTTTCATTAAAGCATCTACTGTTTTATCAGTAGGCTCAACAATATCCATAAGACGTTTGTGAGTACGGATTTCATACTGTTCACGAGCATCTTTATTCACGTGTGGCGAAATCAATACAGTGAAACGTTCTTTTTTTGTCGGTAACGGTATAGGTCCGTTAATACGAGCACCAGTACGTTTCGCTGTTTCAACGATTTCTTTTGCTGACTGATCAATCAAACGATGATCAAAAGATTTCAGCCTAATTCTAATAGTTTGGGTTGCTGCCATTTCTATTACTCAACGATTTTACTAACGACACCGGCACCAACTGTGCGGCCGCCTTCACGAATAGCAAAACGTAACCCTTCTTCCATCGCAATCGGTGCAATCA